>CAWHCK010000031.1:0-18868 GCA_963827585.1 uncultured Alphaproteobacteria bacterium | reverse complement strand
CCGGTCTTGGTGTCTCGTTGTCGAGAGCCGTATGGCGAGCGGGTGGGCCCCCCACGGAACAAATTGACATACCCCATATTGCGAGCCCTCACTCTGGCTTGATCCGGGCTTGCTTCACCACCGCGCCCCAGCGATCGGACTCCTTTCGCATGAATGCGCCAAAATCTTCACTAGTCCCGCCTTGAACGTCCGCTCCCTGGTCTGTCAAACTCTTGCGGATGTCGGGCATATCCAGGGTTTTGACGAGTTCGGCATTGAGCCGTTGCACGATCCGCTGCGGCGTCCCCGCGGGAGCAACCACGCCGTACCATAGCGCGATGTCCATTCCCGGATAGCCCAGCTCAACGAACGACGGCACATCGGGCAGCAGCCGATGGCGCTGCGGGCTTGCCGCAGCCAGCGGGCGAAGTTTCCCCGCCGTGATGAAGGGCAGTAGCGACGGCGTGGCATCGAACATCATCGTGATGCGCCCGGCCACGAGATCCACGACCGCCGGGCCGCTGCCGCGATAGGGCACATGCAGCAGCTCGGTGCCGGTGAGGCTCTTGAACAGTTCGCCGGCAAGATGCGGAGCGCCGCCGCTGCCGGCGGAGCAGAAGGTGAGTTCGCCCGGCTTCGCCTTCGCCAGAGTGATCACGTCCTTGACGGATCGGGCGGGCACATCCGCGTTGACCGCCAGGATCAGGGGTAGCTTGGCGATCAGGATGACCGGCGAAAAATCCTTCACCGGGTCGTAGGGCAGGTTTGCGTAGATGTGCGGGCCGATGCCATGGGTCGCAATCGTATTCAACAGCAGTGTGTAGCCATCCGCCTCGGATTTGGCGACGGCTGCGGCCGCGGTTGTGCCGCCGGCGCCGCCGCGATTGCTGATGACGACCGTTTGTCCAAGCGCGTCGGCTAGCTTGGCCCCGATAAGCCGGGCTATGAAATCGGCCGCGCCGCCGGGCGGAACGGTGACGACGAGCTGTATGGGACGGTTTGGATAGCTGGTTTGAGCGCACGCGATACTCGCATGAGCGAAGACAAGCGTCGCGACAACGAGTAAAAGGCTTTGCAAGCGTCTCATCGACTGTTCCCTGGCGCCAATTCCACCATTCGTACCGGCACGCCCGAAGTGTCCGTTCAGATCAAGCTCTCCGAGAATTTTCGCGCGGTGTTCTACGCGCCATTCTACGCCACCCATGCACTTGGATTCTATACCAGCGAGGGTGTCGAGGTTGTACTGCTCAACTCGCCGGCTCCGGCTGCCGCCGCCGAGGGTCTCCTAGATGGTACGATCGATATCTCGTGGGGCGGACCGATGCGCGTGATGAAAGCCCGCGACCTCGACTCCCGTTCGCCGCTGGTGTGTTTTTGCGAGGTTGCTGCGCGCGACCCATTCTTTCTGGTCGGCAAGGGCGATCGCGCCGAATTCCGGTTGGCTCACCTGCCGGGGTTGAAGGTCGCGACCGTGTCGGAGGTGCCCACACCCTGGCTGTGCCTGCAGCACGACTTGCGCGAGCAAGGCGTCGATCCGGCCGTGCTCAATCGCGTGACCCATCGGACGATGGCGGACAACCTGGAGGCGCTACGCCAGGGAGAGATCGACGTCGCGCAGATGTTCGAGCCATACGTCTCAATCGCATTGCAAGCAGGGGCAGGCGATATCCTCTACGCGGCTAGCACGCGTGGGCCGACCGTCTATACAACGTTCCTTGCTTCGCGTGACAGCATCCGCCGCAACCGCGCTGCGTTTGACGCCATGGTTCGCGCCACGCGCCGGACGCTTGCCTGGGTCGCGGAGCACAGCGCGGAGGAAATTGCGGATGCGGTAGCGCCATTCTACCCCGACGTTCGAAGCGATATTCTCGCAAGCTCGCTTCGGCGCTATCGTGATGCCGGGCTTTGGGCGCGCACGCCTGAAGTCTCGCGGCAGGGGTTTATTCGGCTGGCCGACAGCCTCAAGTCCGGTGGGTTCATTTCCCGCATGCACACATACGAGGACTGCGTGGATCAAAGCCTGTGCTGAACGGGAAGTTTCTCGACGTCAGGAGGCGGGATGTTTGATCTCATCATTCGGGGCGGCGATGTGGTGACACCTCAGGGTGTCGTCCGCTGTGATGTCGCCGTGGCGGGCGAGACAATCGCCGCGATCGCGGCTGGTGGCGCCCTGTCGACTGACACCGCTAAGCGCGTGATCGACGCGACGGGACACATCGTCATGCCGGGCGGCATCGACCCGCACGTGCACCTCCATCACGTATGGATCAAGCCCGACGGCACGCCGCTCGTCACGGCCGGACCCGAGCAGGTCGGGCGCGCGGCGCTCTTCGGCGGAACGACCACATTCATCGATTTTGCCTATTGGCGCGATGGCGCCTCGGCATGGCAAGCGATTGAAGCGAGAGACAAGGATTTTGTCGGAAAGAGCCCATGTGATTGGGCCTATCACATCATGCTGCACTCCGAGCCGCCGCCCGAGTTTTCAGGCCAGCTCGCCGAGGCGATCCAGGCCGGTTATCCGACGCTCAAGATATTCACGACCAACATCCTGCCGTCGCGCAGGGGTCGCATGATCGACTTCGGCGATATCTGGGAGGCGTTTCAGGTGCTGGCGAAGGAGGGTGGGCTTGGCGTCATCCATGCCGAAGACAACGACCTCGTCATGCACATGTATGCCAAGCTCATCCGTGAGGGCCGTGTCGGCTTTGAGCATCTTGCCGAAGTGCACAATCAGCTCTCGGAAGATTTGAGCTTTCGCCGCATCTTGCGGCTCGCCGAAAGCGTGCCGGGCACCGCGCTCTATATGATGCACGTCTCGGCCGGTACGGGTGTCGCTGCTATCGCCGAGGCGCGGCGCAAAGGTCTGCCCATCTATGGCGAAACGCTGCACCAATATCTGCTTTATTCGGCGAACGACTACAAACGCCCGAACGGCCAAATCTATCACACCTATCCGTCGCTGAAGTCGGAGGAGGATCAAAAGGCGCTGTGGCGCGGCACCGCCAACGACACGATCCACTGCATCGCCACCGATGAGCTTTGCTGTACGCTGAAAGACAAGACCGTGGGAAGCCGTATCGACGACACCACCGGCGGCAACTCAGGCGTCGAGCCGCGCCTCGGCGTGATGTACACTGAGATGGTCGCGCGCCGCGGCTATTCGCTTTCGCACTATGTTGATCTGGTTTCGTCCAATGCCGCCAAGATCATGGGACTTTACCCCAGGAAAGGAGCGATAGCGGCCGGCAGCGACGCTGATATCACGATTCTCGATCCCACCCGGCGGGGCAAGGTCCGTGCCGCCGATCTGCACGAGACCGACTACACACCCTGGGAGGGTCATGACATCTTTGCCTGGCCGGTGGTGACCATTCTGCGTGGCAAGGCGGTGGTGGAGAAGGGCCAATACCTCGGTGACCCGAAAGATGGCCGCTATCTCAAGCGCAAGATTTCGTCAGAAATGCTCAACGGGGCAGGCCCATGAGCGGGATTCCCATTGATCTTGCCTGTGAATTGTTAACGCAGAGCCTCGCCGCATGGCGCCTAGTCGGGGTTGTCCAGCGCTCGATTGACGGGGCGATCGTGATCCTCGGAACTCCCAAAGACATTCGGATCGATCCGGCCCCGCGGGGTCTGATGTTTCGGTGGATGATCACGATTGACAACCGCAAGCGCGGTGCGATCTCGTTCGTAAGCGTTCTTCGTCAGATGAGGGAGGCGCTCGATCCAGGTTATGCGTCAACCCGCGTGCGCGTCGCCGTTTCTCCACTGGTGCTATCGTGATGCCTGCAGACGTGATCCCGGTTTCGGTTCTCACTGGCTTCCTCGGCAGCGGCAAGACGACGATCCTTAGTCATCTCCTGCGCCAGCCGGAATTCTCGAGGACGGCCGTCATCATCAACGAGTTCGGCGAGATCGGGCTCGACCACCAACTCGTCGAGGCGAGCGAGGACAGCTTCATCGAACTGCAGACGGGCTGCCTGTGCTGTAAGGTCCGCACCGACTTGGAGCAAACCCTCCAAGACCTGCTGCAGCGACGTGATGAGGGCAACTGCCCGTCGTTCAATCGCGTTGTGATCGAAACGAGCGGCCTTGCCGATCCGGCGCCAATCTTGCAAACGCTGATGACTGACACGAGCATCGCCGGCCGTCTCGTACTGGGCGGCGTGGTCACGACAGTGGATGCTGTAACTGGGGCGGGCACACTTACAAGCGAAAGAATTTCACAAAAGCAGGTCGCGATCGCCGACAGGATCGTGCTCACCAAACTGGATCTAGTCGACGGCGCACAGCACGCGCTGATCCGTCGTCTTGCGGAGCTCAATGCGGCGGCGCCAGTGCTGTGTGCGAATCATGGCCGGATTGATTCGTCAAGCCTCTTCGGCGACGGTCTCTCTGTTCCACAAGCCCGGTCGCTCGACGTGGGCTCCTGGATGGCGGAGGAAGCGCACGGCCATTCGCATGCCCAGCATCACGCCGACATTCAGACCTATGCGGTCGTGCGCACGCAACCGATCCGCGCTGTCGCTCTGACACTATTGCTCGAAACGCTCGCCGAGCACTGCGGCGCGGATCTCCTGCGCCTCAAAGGCATTGTGAACATTGCGGAGAGCCCCGATCAGCCGGCCGTGATCCACGGCGTCCAGCATGTCTTCCACGCGCCGGTTTGGCTCAAGCGATGGCCATCCAATGATCATCGCAGCCGGATTGTTTTCATCACGCGCTGCATCCCGCAGCGTTGGGTTGAAGTGCTCCTTGATGCGATCAGTGCTGAAGTGGCCGACCTCTCGGTAAAGATGGACGTATCTTGACAGGTGGCCAGAGCCTTGCGCCCATCATGGGGTTCAGATTGACGCGGCCAACCCATCTCGTTGACATCAACGGGGCGGAAGCGCTGGGACGGTAGCGGCGTTTCCGCCTTGAATTGGCGGGAAAAATTCGCTGGACTTCAACGCCGCATCGGGTGACCGTACTTACGCGCGGAAATGGCAGCAAGTGTGCCGTTGCGACAACGGACCGATCCACGAATGATCGGCAAAAACGGAGGAATCGCCATGAGCTCTAATTTGTCACGCCGCACGCTCCTCACCGGCGCGGCCGGTTCCGTGCTTGTCACTGGCGTCGCCATGCCGGCGGTCATCCGCGCCCAGGCCGACGCCATCCGCATCGGCCACTTGACGCCTTTGACCGGTTTTCTCGGGCCACTCGGCGAATATGCGGTCATGGGGGTGCGGCTCGCAGCCGAGGAGATCAATGCAGGTGGTGGCGTGCTGGGTCGCAGGATCGAGTTGGTCATGGAAGATTTGGTCAACCCGCAGACCGCATCGGCCAAGGCCGAGCGCCTAATCGAGCGGGACAAGGTCGCCATGATCATCGGCGAGATCTCGTCGGCCTCGGGTCTCGCCATCGGTCAGGTGGCGAACCGTCTGAAAACTGTGTTCATCAATACCGGCTGTAATTCCGATGCCATGCGCGGAGCGAGCTGCAATCAATACATGTTCCACATCGAGGCGGCGAACTCGATGTATGTGCAGGCGGCCGGGCGGTATTTGCTGCGAGAGAACCTAGTCAAAGGCAAAAAGTGGTACTCGCTCACGGCGGATTACGCCTTCGGTCACGACCTCTTGCGCGTCGCCAAGCGATTCATGGAAGCGAATGGCGGTCAGTTCGCCGCCGATGAGCTAGTGCCGACCGATGCAACTGACTTCAGCCCTTATCTTCTGAAGATCCGTCAGGCGCGGCCGGATCTCGTCGTCTCTAACCTTGCGGGCAACCAGATCACCAACCTCGTCAAGCAATATTCGGAATTCGGCCTGCCGTTTCCGATTGCCGGTTTCGGATTCGATACGGTCGTCGCTTGGGGCGCCGGTAAGGGCAATTTCTCCGGCATCTGGCCGTTGGTCTGGCACCATCTCGTCGATACGCCCAGCTCGAAGAAATATACCGAGGCCTTCCAAAAGAAATATGGCAAGCCGCCCGACAACCAGTCGTGGGGCGACTACAACTCACTCAAGATCGTCGCCCAATCGATGACGGAGATTAAATCGCCTGATCCGCAGAAGCTCGCCGAACATCTTCGCAAGGGTGCGAAGTTCGACGTGATGAAGGCGCGGGAAGCCTACTTTCGCGCTTATGACAATCAGATGGTCATGGAGATGTACGCGATCAGAGCCAAGGAGTCGGCTAAGATGAAGGACCAATGGGACATATACGATCCGCTCGGCACGGTCCCTGCGCGAGACGAGGACATGGAGGTCCTGGCGCCGCCGAAGGATGGCACGTGCAAGATCTAAAGTCCTAATTGCGTGCAGCTTGTTTTCATTCTCGAGCAGGTTCTCAACGGCCTCCTGGTCGGCGCCTATTACCTGCTCATCGCGCTCGGCCTTTCGCTTATCTTCGCGTTGGGCGGCATCGTCAATCTGGCCCATGGCGGATTCTACGCCATAGGCGCTTATCTTTCGGTGATCCTGACCAACCGCATCGGCTTCGCTGGCGCATTCATTGTCTCGCCCGTTCTGGTTGGTCTGATCGGCGTTGCGATCGAGCGACTGTTGTTTCGCCGCTTTTATCGCTCGGACCCCATCCTGAGCCTGCTCCTCACTTTCGGTCTCGCCATGGTGATCGAGCAGGGTCTCCGCATCGTCTTCGGCGCGGCGCCGCTTCCCTTTTCGATCCCGTTCGAGCTGCGCGGCCAGATCCTGGTTGGAGATTTCATCTATTCGCGCTATCGACTTTTGATCTTAGCCGTAGCGGTCGCCGCCGTGATCGCGACTTGGTTCATTGTGTACCGCACCGCGTTCGGCCGGGTGGTGCGAGCGGGCGTGCAGAATCCCGACGTGGTCGGCGCCCTCGGCATCTCGCTTGCACCCTATATGACGGCTATTGCCGCGCTCGGCGTCGGTCTCGCAGGGCTCGCTGGCGTGCTTCTGGCGCCGATTTCGGGCGTGCATCCGGCCATGGGCGCGGAAATCCTCACTGCGTCATTCGTTGTCGTCGTGATCGGCGGCCTGGGGTCGTTCTGGGGCGTGATCGCGGCGGCCCTGCTGGTCGGCGTGGTGCGCGGTATCACCATCTACTTCAACCCCTCCTGGGGCGAGGCCTCCATGTACTTGCTAATGGCGCTGGTGTTGCTCACACGCCCGCGCGGACTGTTCGGCGAGCGCATCGAGAAGTTCGAGTAGACGGCGATGCGCAAGGATCGCGTTCCACTCATCGTTGCCGCGTTTACGCTCGCCATCTTACCTTTCGCGCTTGATCTCATCGGGCTGCCGCTGCGGTCCTCGGTCGACGTCGTCGCCCTCGCCATCGCCTGCATGGGATTGAACATCCTGGTCGGGTATACCGGCCTTGTTTCGTTTGGCCACGGCGCCTGGTTCGGGCTTGGTGCCTACGCGGCGGCGCTGACGCCAGCGGCACTGGTTTCCCGGCGAGATCGTTTTGCCCACGCTCTGTTCGATAGTCTTCGTCGCCATCGTATCCTTTCTGTCAGGCGCGCTAATCCTGCGGCGGCGCGGCGTCTATTTTTCGTTGCTCACGTTGGCGCTCACCGCGCTTTTGTTCGCGATCTGCTATCGCTGGACCGAGTTCACCGGCGGTGAGAGCGGGCTCGGCGGTGTGACGCGCGCGACGGTGCTCGGGGTCGACCTCGAGTCGGACGCGATTTACTATTGGGTGGCCGCCGCGATCGCTGCGGCGATATGTTATCTGCTCTGGCGGTTTCATCGCTCGCCGGTCGGGACTGTGCTGGTGGCGATCCGCGAGAACGAGCAGCGCGCGCGCTTCATCGGATATCCAACAAATCGCTACAAACTCATCGGCTTTGTGCTCTCGGCGACGGTTGTTGCGGTCGCTGGGATCCTGACCGTCTTCAATCACCGCTTCGCGTCGGCCGAGCCACTTGCGGTTGCTTTTTCTGGTGAGCTCATCGCAATGGTAGTGATCGGCGGAATGCGCAGCTTTCTCGGGCCCGCGCTGGGCGCGCTGTTCTTCATCCTATTCCGCGAGTTCTTGTCGATCTGGACGGCGCACTGGCTGTTCTGGTTCGGTCTCCTGTTCGTCGGTTTCATTGTGCTTTCCCCGACCGGGCTGGTCGGCGTCGCTGGGCGCCTTATGGCCCCGTTGCGCCCGCGCGTCATCGAGGCGGCGGCGATGGCTGGTCGCCAGTCAGCCGAGGCGATGCCGTTGCCGCTATCGTTGCGCCGATCTCGTCCCGCCAACGGACCCGTGCTCGTCGCACGCGGGCTCAGCAAGAGCTTCGGCGGCATCCGCGCCGTCCATGGCATGGACCTCGACGTTCGCGACCGCACGCTGCACGCTCTCATCGGCCCGAATGGGGCGGGCAAGACCACCGCCTTCAATCTGGTTTCCGGCCTGTTTGCCCCTGACCAAGGCACGATTGAGCTCCACGGACGTTCGATTGCCGGGCTCAAGCCGGAAGACATCACGGTCGCAGGCGTTGGACGCTCGTTCCAGATCACCAATCTGTTCGGTGGCCTGAACGTCGAGGAGAACATTCGGCTTGCGGTTCAGGCTCGCCACCGCACGCGGTTCGCGGTGTGGATCACGACCGCCGCCGAGGTAAACGCCGAGACCGCCGAGCTCATTGCATATCTCGGCCTCGCTGGACTCGAGCGCGCGGAGGCGGCGTCCCTTTCCTATGGCGGCCAGCGACTGCTCGACATGGGCCTCGCGCTTGCGACCCGCCCGCACATTCTCTTGCTCGATGAGCCGCTCGCAGGGCTCGCGGCCGCCGAGCGCCAGCGCGTCGCCGCTTTGGTCAAGACTATCTCTGCCGAGATCCCAATTCTATTCGTCGAGCACGACATCGACCGGGTCTTTCAGATCGCCGACCATGTGACGGTGATGAACGAGGGCCAGATGCTGGTCGATGGCAGCGTCGAGGATGCGCGCAGCAATGAAAAGGTCCGCGCGATCTATATCGGGTCAGGGGTAGCAGAGATCGTGGCCAAGCCGCGCGCGTCCTCTGCTGCCGCGATGCCACTCCTCGTCGTCGACGAGGTCGACACGTTCTACGGCAAGAGCCACATCCTCCACGGCGTTTCGCTCGACGTGCGCGAGCGCGAGGTCGTGGCACTGCTCGGCCGCAACGGCGCTGGCAAGTCAACCCTGTTGAAGACACTGATCGGCATCACCCCGCCCGATGTCGGCTCGATCATGCTGGCGGGCGAGGGCACGGCGGGCCTGTCATCCGCCGAAATCGCGCGACGTGGCATAGGCTATGTACCCCAAGGGCGCGGCCTTTTCACCGGCATGAGCGTTGCCGACAACCTCGCGCTGGGCCGTCTTAAGCGCCGGACCGGCGCCGGGATCCATTGGGACGACGAGCGCGTGCTGAACTTTTTTCCCCGGTTGAGGGAGCGATGGCGAACGCCGGCCGATTATTTGTCCGGTGGCGAGCAACAGATGGTGGCGATCGCGCGCGCACTGAGTGGAGACGTGCGCGTGCTCCTACTCGATGAGCCGTTCGAGGGGCTTTCGCCTGCGGTCACCGAGGAACTATTCGAGGCCTTCGACCGACTGCGCCGCGACATCGCACTGGTCATCGTCGACCACCACCTCGACCTCGCCCTCGCGCTGGCCGACCGAACCGTGGTGCTGGAACGCGGTGCCGTGACCTGGACCGGCGCCTCAAAGACGTTGCGTGAGGATTCTCGCCCTTCGAAGAACGGTGCTGTGGCTATGATAGGTTCATGAACAGAGACTGAAGAGGAACTGGAAACGAGTTGGAGGGTATTGGGAGGAGTTCAACCATGCCGCGCGTCGCCATCGTTGGGTCGGGTCTGATAGGCCGCTCCTGGGCTATCGTGTTTGCGCGCGGCGGGTTCGACGTCGCGCTCTATGATAGCAACGCTGGCGTTGCCGAGACGGCACGCGGAGCCGTGGCAGACGGGCTCAAGGATCTGGTCCGCCATGGCCTCCTGCATGATGCTACGGCGGCGGCACGGCGCGTGCGCGTCGCGAAGGACTTGGCCGATGCGCTCGCTGGTGCCGATTTCGTGCAGGAAAACCTGCCGGAGCAGCTCGAAGTCAAGCGCGCGATATTCGCGGACCTTGACCAACTGGCGGAGCAAGATGCGATCCTCGCCTCGTCGACATCGACCATCGTGGCGAGCTCCTTCACCGAGAGTCTAGTAGGCCGGCATCGATGTTTGGTTGCTCATCCGGTGAACCCCCCGCATCTCGTGCCGGTCGTCGAGCTGGTCGGCGCGCCGTGGACTTCACCCAACGTCGTTGCCAGCGCAAAGGCGATCTACCAGGCGGTCGACCAAGTGCCGATCGTAGTTCGCCGCGAGATCGACGGTTTCATTCTTAATCGCCTACAGGCGGTACTGCTGTCGGAGGCGTTCCGCCTCGTCGGCGAAGGTTATGTCTCGCCGCAGGATCTCGACCAGACGGTCAAAGAGGGGCTCGGCTTGCGCTGGTCGTTCATGGGGCCGTTCGAGACCATCGAGCTCAACGCCCCCGGCGGCATCCCGGATTACTGCCGGCGCTATGGCGCGGTTCTGAGCCGGCTGAGCGCGGCGGATCCCGCGATCTATTGCGGCAAGGGCCTCGATCATGTTCTCGCCGAATGGGGAGAGGCTCCGACACAAGAGCAAATCGCACTGCAGATGCGCGCACGAGACCGGCGGCTCGCCGCGCTCAAAGCGCACAAGGCGCTGAACCGTTGACGAACGAAACGCGCTTACCACGCGACCGGCTGCAAGCCGTCTATAAATTTGGTTCTCCGTTGAGGTCGATTACTTTCGTTGGAGTTTAGCTAGCCAAACTTGCACGCTTGTTGCGCGGCTAGCTGCCGGCCTTCAATGCAAGTGATCGGCCTGATTTCCCGGCTCAACTGATCCCGTGGCCGGATCGAACGGGATGGTGCGCCGCCCCAGCGGCGCCGTGGCGGGCGAAATATCGCACTTCAAGAACCGGCCCTTGCCGGCGGCGCCGACGAACTCGCCCGCCTCAGCAACGACCTCTCCGCGTACCAGCGTGGTGATCGGCCAGCCCGTGATCGTCTTGCCCTCGTAGGGCGTGTAATCCATGGCGTCGTGAATCATTGACTGTCGGATGGTCACTTCCTTCCCGGGATCCCAGATCGCGAGATCGGCGTCGGCGCCCACCGCGATTGTGCCCTTGCGGGGATGAAGCCCGTACAGTTTGGCGGCGTTGGTCGCGGTCAGCGCAACGAATTTTGGCAGATCGATACGCCCCTTGCCGACGCCTTCCGAAAACAGGAGTGCGGTCCGCACCTCGAGGCCCGGAACGCCATTCGCCACCTTTTTGAACGGCGCATTGCGGCCGTGCTTCATCTTTCCTTCCGGATCGTCGTAGCGGTAGCCGGCGTGATCGGATGAGAAGACGTCGAACACCCCGGTGGCAAGTCCTTGCCAGACCGCCTCCTGGTTCGCCTCGTCGCGGGGCGGGGGGCTGCACATGTATTTCGCGCCCTCAAAACCCGGCCGGTTGAGATCGTCTGCGGTGAGGAACAGGTATTGAGGGCACGTCTCGCCGTAGACCTTGAGCCCGCGCGCCTTGGCCAGGCGGATTTGCTCCATCGCCTCACGCGCGGACACATGCACGATCAGGATCGGCACGTCGAGGAGTTCGGCCAACGAAATCGCACGCGACGTCGCCTCCCGCTCTGCGATGGGAGCATGCGCCATGCCATGAAAGCGCGGAGCGGTGTGCCCCGCCGCGAGCAGTTTTTCACTCAGCCACGCGATCACGTCATGGTTCTCGGCATGGACCATGACCAGCGCTCGCTCGCGCCGCGCTACCGACAGCACGTCGAGAATCTGCCGGTCGTCAAGCTTGAGCGCATCGTAGGTCGTGTAGATTTTGAACGACGTGTAGCCGTCCTTGATCAGCGCCGGCAGCTCCTGGCCGGTGACCTGCTCGGTCGGGTCGGAAATGATCAGGTGGAAGGCATAGTCGACCGCGGCCTTGGGCTCGGCGCAGGCATGATAGTCCTTCACCACTTGCCGGAGCGACATGCCACGATATTGTGCGGCGAAGGGAATGACAGTCGTCGTTCCGCCGCAGGCCGCAGAGCGCGTGGCGGTGAAGAAATCGTCCGCCGTCATGACGCCCATGGAGGAGCGCTGCTCGATGTGGCAGTGGCTGTCGACGCCGCCCGGTGCGACGATACGGCCCTCGGCATTGATCTCGCGGTGGCCGGACCCAAGTTTTGCGCCGATCGTCGCGATGCGGCCGTCGATGACGCCGATGTCGGCTCGGAAGACGTCTGACGCCGTCGCCAGCGTTCCGTTGCGTATGACCAGATCGTAATCGGCCATGGTGCCTGCCTCCCCGTCGATACTAGATCGAACGGATATAGCGCCAGTCGACGTGCAGCAAGCTTCCCGTCATTGCTAGGCAACGGCTCGTTGGCCCTTGACGCCCTCCCTCAAGCGCGCCTCGAGGCGGGAGAGCAGGTGGTCGACCTCGGTGACGTCATGGGCGTCGAGCTTCGGGCCCGGTGAGCGCACCGCGGCCGACCGGATGGCGCCCCGCCGGCGCAGAATCTCCTTGCGCACGGCAAGCCCGAAGCCCGGCTGCTGCTCGTGACGAACAAGCGGCAAATAGACGTCGAACAGATCTTCCGCCTCGCCGCTGCGGCCGGTCGCAAACAGCGCGCACACAGACACCAGCATTTCGGGATAGGCAAAGCCCGTCATGACGCCGTCCGCGCCACGGGCGAGCTCCTGCGGCACGTACAATCCGCCGTTGCCGACTAGGATGCTGATGTAGCGCCGCCCGGTACCATCGCAGGCCTTGCGGATTTGGGTGAGCTTCTTCAAGCCGGGACAGTCTTCATGCTTGAACATCACGACGCTCGGATGCGCGTCGACGATCTGGAGAAAACCTTGGGCAGAGATGTCCGCCTGCGTCGATTGCGGGTAATCCTGGTAGACCACCGGAATTTTTTCGCCCAGCGCTGCGATGACATCGGCGAAGTAGGTGACGATCTGGTTTTCTGTCTTGAGGCCGGTCAGCGGCGCGACCATGACGCCGCAGGCGCCGGAGTCCATCGCGATCTTGCTGAGCTTGACGAGGTTCGCGGTGCCCGGGTTCGACACGCCGACGATCACTGGCACGCGGTCGTTGACGCGGCGCAGGAAATGGCGCGTGAACTCGGCCGATTCGTGGTCGCTGAGTTTCTGGGCCTCGCCCATCATGCCGAGCACGGTCAATCCCTGGACACCGCATTGCAGATAGAATTCGACCAGGCTGTCGACGCTCGGCCAATCGATGTCGCCCGAATCGGTGAACGGCGTTGCCGAGATCGTGTAGACGCCTCTTGCGGACGCATCGAGCAGATGGCTCATGTCCTGACTTTCCTCGCAGCTCGCAATTTATCAGTTCGGCGAGATTGCAGTCGAAAACAAATGTATGCCCCGCATATGCGAAGGGCAACCGATCCGCGGCCCGTCCTGTGCAGCGCAAATGAGCAGGCATCCCGACCTGCCGCCTGCGCATTCGCCTTGTCCGGCTTGGCCCGGTTGCTATAGTCCACGGACGCTCGCTGTGCCGCTCAAGGGGAATCCCATGACCCGATTTGCGCTTTCGGCTGCCGGTGCCGTGCTGCTCCTCGCCACGTCGGTGTATGCTCAAGAGCCGCCACCCCTGCGTGCGGCGGTCGACGGCACGTTCGCGCCGCATGCCTTTCCAAATCTCTCCGGCGGTTATCAGGGCTTCAACATCGATCTCGCCAACGAGATCGCTGCCCGGCTCAAGCGCAAGATCGTCATCGACGCGGCGCAGTTTTCCGGCCTAGTCCCGGCGCTGCAGGCCGGAACCTATGACTTTCTCGCGGCTCCCACGACCGTGACCAAGGAGCGCGCCGAGAACATGCTGTTCACCGAGGGCTATCTCAACACCGACTTTCAGTTCCTGATCAAGAAAGGATCGCCGAAGATCGCGAAGCTTGAAGACCTCAAGGGCAAGACCGTTTCCGTCAACAAGGGATCGGCCTACGATTCATGGGCGCGGGACCTCGAGGGCAAGATCGGCTGGAAGGTGGAGTTGTTCGGCACGCAGACCGACGCCGCGCAGGCGGTGCTGGTCGGCCGTGCTGATGCCAATGTCGCCGGCAACACCGTGATCGCATGGGCGGCCAAGAACAACCCGCAGCTGGAATTGTCGTATCTCCATTCCACCGGCCTGGTATGGGCGGCGCCGCTGCGCAAGGATTCCGGCGAGCTGCGCAAGCAGCTCGACATTGCCATCGAATGCATGAAGCTCGATCGCAGCATTGCGAAGATGCACGAGAAATGGTTCGGCGTCGCGCCGGCGGCGGGTTCCGCCGCCGTGACCGTGTTCGCGGGCTACGGCGTTCCCGACATGCCGGGCTACGATCCGACCACGCATACACCGTCGTGCAGCTGAACGGGGGTGGCATGATGTCTGGCGGCGGGCGCCCCGGACGCGGCGATTGTCGATGACGATCGGCGCCCCGCCCAGCCTCGACATCCGCGGCCTGCGCAAGACATTCAAGGACGTGGAGGTGCTGCGCGGGATCGATCTCGCCGTGCTGCCGCAGGAGCTTGTCTTCGTCATCGGACCGTCCGGATCGGGCAAGAGCACGTTGCTGCGCTGCTGTAACCGCCTGGAGGAGGCGTCCGCCGGCTCGATTCGCGTTGACGGCATCGACATCATGGCGCGCTCGACCGATATCAACGCCATGCGGCGGCGGATCGGAATGGTGTTCCAATCGTTCAACCTCTATCCGCACATGACGGCGTTGCGCAATGTCACGCTCGCCCTCGCCAAGGTGCTGGGCAAGCCGCGGGCCGAAGCGGAGCGTATCGGGATGGCGGCGCTCGATCGCGTGGGCCTTGCCGGCAAGGCTCGCTCCTATCCCGGCGAGCTCTCAGGCGGCCAGCAGCAGCGAGTCGCGATTGCACGCGCGCTCGCGCTCGAACCCAAGGTGATGCTGTTCGATGAGCCTACCTCCGCGCTCGACCCGGAGCTCGTCGGCAGCGTGCTCAATGTCATGCGCGAGCTCAAGCGCGGCGGCATGACCATGCTGGTAGTGAGCCACGAGATGCGCTTTGCGCGCGACGCCGCCGACCGCGTGATCTTCATGGATCACGGGGTGATTGTGGAGGAAGGGCCGCCGCAGCAGATGTTTTCGGCACCCAACGAGCCGCGCACCCGCGCGTTCATCGCCGAGGTCGCGCGCTGAGAGCGCCATGGAGGCTTGGTCGCGCTTTCTCGACACGTTCTTCAAGTGGGAGGTGATCGAGCGCTATTTCCCCGCCATCATGAAGGGCGTGGCGGTGACGATCGAGATCGCCGTGGCGGTCGTGGTTACGGGTATCCTGCTCGGGCTTGCGCTCGCGGTCGTGCGCTCGTTTCGCGTGCTCGCCATCAATGCGCTGATCGTGATCTTCGTCGACATGTTCCGGGCGCTGCCGCCGCTTGTGCTCGTTCTTCTACTCTATTTCGGCCTGCCGAACACCGGCATCAATCTGCCGTCCTTCGCCGTGCTCTGGCTCGTCCTCTCCCTCGTCCTTGCGGCCTTCGCCGAGGAGATCTTCTGGGCCGGCATCCTGTCGATCCCGAAGGGCCAGTGGGAGGCGGCGCGCTCCACGGGCCTGAGCTTCTTGGGCACACTCACCTACATCGTGCTGCCACAGGCGATCCGCCTGACCGTTCCGCCGCTCACCAACCGCACGATCGCAATCACCAAGAACACGGCGCTCGGCACGGTGATCGGGGTCGGCGAAATCCTCAATCAGGCGACCACCGCGCAATCGTTCTCCGGCAATGCCACACCGCTGATGATGGGGGCGATAGCCTATGTGGTCCTGTTCATTCCGGTGGTCGTGCTCGGCCGTTTCCTCGAGAGTTGGTTCGCCTGGCGGAGAGTCTGATGGACTTGATCGCCCAGCAGTTCTTCAACCTGGCCATCATGGAGCGAGCGTTCCCGCTCGTTCTCGCAGGCCTCCAGCAGACGATCATTCTTTGCCTCATCGTCATTCCGTTGGGGCTTGCAGGGGGGCTTGCGTTCGCGCTCATCTCGCTGTCGCGCTCGCGCGTGCTGCGCTGGCCGGCAATTGCGGGAATTGACTTCTTCCGCGCCATTCCGCCGCTGGTGCTTTTGATTTTCGTCTATTCCGGGCTGCCGTTCGCGGGCTTTCGGCCGTCGCCCATAATGGCGGTCGCCATCGCCTTTTTCCTCAACACGTCGAGCTATTACGGCGAGATCTACCGCGCCGGCATCGAAAGCGTGGGCCGGGGCCAATGGGACGCCGCGCGCTCGACCGGCCTGCGGGGCTACCAGACGCTGGCCTATGTCGTGTTGCCGCAGGCGGTGCGCAATGTCCTTCCCGATCTCGTTTCCAACACTGTAGAGGTGGTGAAGCTCACCTCGATTGCCAGCGTGGTCGCGTTGCCGGAGCTGCTCTATTCCGCCGACATGGCGCGCTCGGTGACATTCAATTCCTCGCCGATCGTGCTGGCTGCCGCGATCTACCTTGTTATGCTGTGGCCGATCGTGCGCCTGATCAGCCGGCTGGAGCGGCGGATCGCTACGTGAATTGCGGGAGGTCGAGGTGAGCAGAGTGCTTCGGATTGGGGGCGCCCAGATGGGTCCAATCCACAAGGCGGACAGCCGCCAGGCGGTGGTGCGGCGTATGCTCGATCTGCTCGATCGGGCCAAGGCGCAAGCGTGTGACCTCGTGGTCTATCCGGAGCTCGCGCTCACCACCTTCTTCCCGCGCTGGTACGTGACCGATCAGGCGGAAGTCGATGCCTGGTTCGAGCGCGAGATACCCAATGCGGCGACGCGTCCGCTGTTCGAGAAGGCTGCCGAGTACCGCATCGGACTGTCCTTCGGTTACGCTGAGCTCACGGCCGATGGCCATCACTTCAACACGTCGATCCTGGTCGATAAAAATGGAAAAATCATCGGCCGGTACCGCAAGGTGCATCTGCCCGGCCACGCCGAATTTGATCCGCGGCGCGCATTCCAGCACCTAGAGAAGCGCTACTTCGAGCCGGGCGATCTCGGCTTTCCGGTCTGGCGCACCATGGGCGGCATCCTTGGAATGTGCATCTGCAACGATCGGCGCTGGCCAGAAACCTACCGCGTGATGGGGCTGCAAGGTGTGGAATTGATCATGCTTGGCTACAACACGCCATCGGTCAATTCGTTGAAAGCGGACGAGGGGCCGGAAAAGCGCATGTTCCATCACCGCCTGACGCTGCAGGCCGGCGCCTATCAGAACTCGACCTGGGTGGTGGCAGTGGCGAAGGGCGGCGCCGAGGACGGCTACCCGATGATCGCCGGCAGCATCATCGTCAATCCGGACGGCGAGATCGTCGCCGAGGCCAAGACCGAGGACGACGAGCTGATCGTGGCCGATTGCGATCTTGACGCCACCATTTTCGGCAAGGAGACGATTTTCGACTTTAAGCGCCACCGCCGGACCGAGCATTACGGCCGCATCACCAGCCAGACCGGTGTCGTGCTGCCGCCGGAGACATGACCATGGCCACGCCGTTTCAGGCGGATTTCACGGTTCTGCCGGCGCAGGACCGCTACAAGCTCCTATGCGCGCTGGTGGTGCCACGGCCGATCGCGCTGGTCACGACGCTCGGTCCCGGCGGGGTCGTTAATGCGGCGCCATTCTCGTTCTTCAATGTATTCGCGGAGGCCCCGCCGCTTATCGTTCTCGGGTTGCAGTCCCGGCCCGACGGTTCGCTGAAGGATACATCCGCGCATATCCGAGACATCGGCTCGTTCACGGTCAACCTGGTCGACGAGGGGTTGGCCGAGCGCATGAATGTTTGCGCGGTCGATTTCCCGCCCGGCACGAGCGAGCTCAATGCAGCCGGTCTCACGGCGCTGCCCGGCGTTTCGATCCCGGTGCCGCGGATCTCAGAAGCGGCGGCTTCGCTGGAGTGTCGCCACTATCAGACGCTGCAGGTCAGCCCTGAGCGTCGCCTGTGTCTCGGCGAGGTTGTTTACCTGCATGCGCGGGCCGGCATTGTCGATCCAGCGCGCATGTATGTGAACCTGGATGTCTACAGGCCGGTAGCGCGCTTGTTCGCCAATCTCTATGCCCCGCTCGGCAAGCCCTTCACGCTGGTGCGGCAAACCTATGCCGAGTGGCTCGTCTCGAGCGGGATCAAGAGCGGCTGAACTGCACTGCTCCGAGCGCCATCGTGACCGCGGCCTGGGTCGGGTCGATCACCGGGATGCCGAGTGCTCTTTCCAGCGGGTCGCGATGGCGCGCCATCCCGGCACAGCCCATCACCAGCGCCTCGGCGCCGTCTTCCTCCTTCAATTGGCGCCCGATATCAACCATGCGCTCGAGCGTCTTTTCGCCGCTCGCCGTCTCGGCGACCGACATTTCAAGCGGGCGCTCACCGGCGAGGCGGTCCGTCAGCCCCATTTGGAGCAGATAACGCTGATGCCTGGCCATCGAGCGCTGGCTGATGGCAATAACGCCGAAGCGTCCGGCGTGGGCCAGCGCGGTCAGGACGCCGCATTCGGCGATGCCAAACACCGGCCGCGTAGTGCCCTCGCGGCAGACATGCAACCCCGGATCGCTGTAGCAGGCAATCACAAAGGCGTCGGAGGAATTGTCCACCTCCACCAGCCGGCGCAGCGGTATCACGACGCTTTCGACGTCGGCTTGGGTCTCAATTCCAAATGGACCTTCTGCAAGCGTGGTACACACGATCTCGGGACCGTTTGCAAATCGCAGCGGTTCCAATGCCGCATCGAGACCCCGGGTGACGGCCTCGTTTGAATTTGGATTGACAACGCGAATGCGCCGAGGGGATGCGCTCATAGGTTGCTCGCTGGCGGTTGCGATCTCGTTGCAACATCATCCCAATGTTTGGTCGTGTTGCAAGCGGT
>CAWHCK010000030.1:0-23732 GCA_963827585.1 uncultured Alphaproteobacteria bacterium | reverse complement strand
ACCCTGCGCCTCCCGAAGGGCTTGTAGCTTGTAGGTTGGGTTAGCGCGGCCCGGGTCTCTGATTTGACGTGACCATTGATCCGCGCGTAACCCAACATTTCCCCTTGTTATGTTGGGTTACGCGCGGTCTGAGACCTCGGCAGGAATTGTTGGGTCGCGGGCCGCGCTAACCCAACCTACGACTACTGCGCGGTCGCGGCGGCGGCCTTGATCTTGTTGTAGAACTCCTTCAGCGGGGCGCTCTTGTCGAGCACCGGCAGGATGGCCGCGGACACCCGTCGCTCGGCTTCCTGCTGCTCGTCGGGCGACAGGGTGACGATCTTGCCGCCGTTCTGCTTCCAGATATTGGTGTCTTCCGCCAGGCGAGCGACCCCCCATTTGTGATTGTCGGGCTCGACCTTGGCGGCGGCGTCCGTCACCGCCTTCTTGAGTTCGGCGGGAAGCTGGTCGTACCAGATCTTGCTGACGAGGTTGACCGCTACGATCGCCCACAGATGGGTGTCGAGCAGGTTGGTGGCGCCGTCGTAGTACTTGAACGCGACGAACACCGGGATGCCGGAGTTGACGCCGTCGATCGTGCCCTGGTGCAGCGCGGGCAGCACCTCGCCGAGCGACATTGGCACCGCCGCGGCGCCGAGCGCATTGACCTGCGCGCGTTCGCCCTCGCTCGCCAGCACGCGAACGCGCTTGCCGGCAAAATCGGCGAGCTTGGTCACCGGCGTCCGGAACAGGAACGATTGGGTGTCGTAGACCATCATGCCGAGCAGCACGAGGCCGCGCGAATTGGCGACCTCGCTCACGGCCTGGCGGAATTGCGGCACCAGGATCGCGCGCCGGGCGTGGGCCAGGTCCTTGAACAGGCCGGCCATGGCCACGCCCTGGAAGCGCGGATCGGCGCCGACGAACAGCTCCGCCGGTCCGGATGCTGCCTCGATCGTGCCGAGCCGCAAACCCTCGGCTTGCCGCTGCGCCGAGCCGAGCTGGCCGGCCGGATAGATCTCGACCTTGATGCGGTTGTTCGTCGTCTTCTCAAGCTCCGCCTTGTACATCTTGATGAATTCGTGCTGGATGTCGTTCATCGTCAGCGTCGCGAATTTCATCGTGACGTCCTGCGCCCGCGACGGCTCCGCCGGGAGCATCGCGCCGCCCACGACCGCGAGCGTTGCGACCAGTGCCCGCCCGAGCTGCCGGCGCGTGGCGGAGTGGACGCGTTGACATGCCATGTTGAGATCTCCCGTGCTTGAACGATGCAAATGCTAGACGCTTTACGCGCTTGAATTCAACCGAGCATTTGGCGCGGGGGTGCGCCGGCTTGCCGCGCTGTGGCGTGGGATTCGCCCGGCCGCTCGACGGGTGAACCTGCGCGCCGGACATCGTTGAGGGGTATGAACATGGCAAGACGGCTCGTTTCTTCGGGCTCGCGCTTCGAGATGGAGATCGGCTATTCGCGTGCCGTCGTCGACGGCGAATGGGTTTTCGTCTCGGGAACGACCGGCTTCGACTACGCAACCATGACGATCGCCGACGATGTCGTCGCGCAGTGCGAGCAGGCGATGCGAAACATCGACGTCGCGCTGAAGGAGGCCGGCGCCGCCATGGCCGATGTGGTCCGGGTGCGCTACATCCTGCCGCGGCGCGAGGATTTCGAGCCGTGCTGGCCGGTGCTGAGACGGTATTTCGCCGCGGTGCGGCCAGCCGCGACCATGATCCAGGCCGGCTTATCGGATCCGCGCATGCGCATCGAGATCGAGGTCACCGCGCGGCGTGCGTAGCAGCGCGTAGCCCGGATGGAGCGAAGCGAAATCCGGGTTCTTCCCCGCATCGAGACCGCCCCGCATTCCGCTTCGCTTCATGCGGGCTACGTATTCAAAGATGGCCTCGCGATCGGCGAATGCGCGCGGGGTGTAGCGCATCCTCATATGCCGTGGCGTTTGTTCGACTCCGCCACGACGCTGTCGGGGACGAACTCGCCCCGCTCGGCCTGTGCCAGACCTTCGCGGATCGCGGCTTCCGTCGCTTGATCGAGCGGAAGCCCCGATGCGTCCGCGTCAGCCATCGAGAGAATGACCGTGGCAAGCGTGTCTTGCTCGTCCTCCGGCAATTCGCGCACCTTCGCAATGGCCTGCTCGAGCAGTTTGGTCATGGAATGAAATTGCGAGGCATCAAGGCTGCGGACACCCGCTTTGGCGCAACGCGGCGCGTCGAACCCCTGGATCCCGGATCATCGCTCGCACGGAAGTCGGGTTTACCCGACGTCCGCACATGATGTGCCGATCTCGGGTAAACCCGAGATCGGTGCGCTCGCTCGTCCGGGACACGATCACGGCACGTTGAATTGCAGCTTGGCCTCGTCGAGGGCCTGCATGCACTCGGCGTTGCCTTGCGCGTCGAGCGCCTTGGCGCGTTCCAGCATGGCGACGAACGACGTCTGCGCCTGCTGCTCCGCCTGCGCCACCGAGCTCGGCGTCGGTTGCCGGCTGAGCTGCGCGCCGACCGATTGCCGCGCCGTCGGTCCGGCACCCGGGTTCGTTGCAGCACGACTGCTGACGGCGTCCTCGAACTTCGCGATTTCCTCGGTGCAGGGCCCCGCATGGGCGGATGCTGCGGCGAGCGCAAGCACGGCGCCGGCGATCAAGGCTGCGGGCGTGAGCTCCTTCATGGCGTATCTCCAATGTCGGACGCGAGTAGGCTCCCCGTAGCCGAATCTATGCCAGCGATCCGGGAAAGGTCTACCCGGAAGGCGGCGATGTGCAGCAAAACCCCGCAATTTCAGAGAGTTCGGCCATTCCTGATTTGAGAGCAAGAACCGGAACGACGGATGCCGCGGATCGCGCTTGAATGGCGGCACGTTGGTAGAGGAGGAATGACCATGAGCTTCCGTATCACCGGCCTGCCGGCCGAGACTTTCGCCCCGCTGTTCGATCTCTCGGACGCGGAACTCGCCGCCCACGGCGCCGTGCGCAAGATCGCCGACGGGCGCATGCCCGGCTATCCCTGCCGCGTCAGCCTCACGGATTTGCAGGCGGGCGACGAGCTCCTGCTCGTGAACTACGAGCACCACGGCGTGGACTTGCCCTATCGCATGCGCTTTGCGATCTATGTCCGCAAGGGCGAAACAAGGTACGACGCGATCGACGAGGTGCCCGCGCAGCTGCGCACGCGCCAGCTTGCGGTCCGCGCCTTCGATGCCGACGCCATGATGGTGGGATGGGAGCTGGTCGACGGCCGCAAGCTCGAGGACGCGATCGAGCGCCTGTTGGCGAACGCAAGGGCTGCCTACCTGCACGTCCACTTTGCGGCCCCCGGCTGCTACGCCGCGCGGGTGGAGCGGGCCTGAGCCGAACGGTGCAGCAGCCCACACGCCAGCGCGCTACGCCAGCTCTTCCAAAATCTCCGCCAGCCGCTCCGGCATGTCGAGCATCACGTCGTGGCCGGCGGCGACCTCATGGATGCGCCAGCCCTTGGCGCGCGCGGTGGCCATCCCGTGATCGAACGGTTGGCTCGGGTAATTCGCCGCGCGAATATAGGCCTTTTTCGCAATCCGCTCGCGCGCGCCCGTCAGCTCCAGTTTCTGCGTGAAGCATTTGATCGGATGCGGCGTGCATTGCGCGTCGACCCAGGCGCGGTCCTTCTCGTTGACATTGAACATGGCCGCCGGCCGCGGCGGCATGACCGACGCGCCGGAGCGCTCGGCAGCCAGAAATGCGTCTCGCATCGGCTGCGGCTGCAGATTACCAGGCTTTGCCCGTTCTCCGGAAAAAACGCATCGAGCATGGCAACGGATGCGATCGCCTTTTCCATCTTTTCCGCGACCCCGGACACCACCATCCCGCCGTAAGAGTGGCCGACAAGCACCACATCCTTCAGCTCCTGCCATTTCATCTCGTTGACGACATCCGTGATGTGCGTGGCGAGATCGATGTCGGGACTGAGCAGATGCGAACGCTCGGCAACCCCGGTCAGTGTCGGGGTGTATACGTCATGGTTCTTTGCGGCGAGCAACGGCGCGACACGTCGCCAGCACCACGCTCCGTGCCAGGCGCCGTGCACGAGAACGAATGTGGCCACGGCTCCCCCAAGGCTTTTGTTATGGCGCCAACTGCTCAGTCCGACGACGGCGGACGCTGCGCGTTGTTTGCGCGCGCCCACTCTTCGAACGCGGGGTCGACGCCCTCCAGTCCGAGCGTCTTGAGGCGGGCGGCATTGAGCAGGAGCGTTTTGTCCGACGGCTGCTGCATCATGTCCTGGAAAAGCTTTTTCGGCATTCCCATGCGAGTGAGGTAGGTCTGAACTTTCCTGGCCAGTGCTGCATTTTTTTGACCGGTTGCATCGCGGGATGCTTTTGGGTCGAGGGACGGGCGGTGAAGCCCCACCCTGTCCGGCGCCGGCGCTCGCCGCGCGCCCGCCGCCAGAACCAGGACGCAGGCGCCCAGGCATTCGCCATGCTCGTCCATGGCGGTGAAGGCCCATTGGTTCCTGACTTCCTCGCCGAGCTCCATGGCCGCGAGCACGTCGCCGCCCGGAGAATCGAGAAAGACCGTCAGCTCGTCGACGTCGGGACGCAGCACGTTGAGGAGGTGCTTGGCGTGGCTGGCGACGCCCTTGTCGATCGGGCCGATGACCACGATGCCGGCGACGCGTTCCTTGGTGTCCAGGTAATAGACGCCGGCGCTGCCCTGGCCGGGCTGCTCGCCGGTCGGCTCGGCTGCGAGCGGAGCCGCCTCGGCCAGGCCCACGAGGCACGCCGCGCATAACACCGCCGCTCTGAAAAAGCTCAGCATGTCCAACCCAGGGTTCCGTCCCAGCCCGGACACTCTCATCCTGAAATTGGGACAAAAGTGCGAGAGAATTCCCATTTTCGCCACCGGCTCGGATCGGGCCGGAATGGCGAAGCGTCTTACGTCAATTTGCATGAGATCGGCGCCATGCGCTCCGCTATTGTGTCCCTACAGAGCTACGAAAATTGCAACCCTTGGCCCGACTCGGACCGGCGCGATGTTGCCGCCGGCTGATTTAAATCGGATGACGTCCGGCGTAAATATTTGATCCGATTGAATTTCCGGCACGAAATCCTGAAAGCCTCTTGGCGCGCCCGTTGTTCAAGAACCACGTGCTGAGAATGACTCACTCTGACCGTCACCCTGAGGTGGCCGAGCGAGGCGACGCCCTCGAAGGGTGACGGCCCGCAGTTTGCCGCGGGTCCGGGGCCGTCCCCGCGCGTCAGCGCTTCGGCGCCGTCGCCGGCGGCCCCAGCGCCACGGCGGCCTCGCTGGTGAGCAGAAGGAAGGTGAGCGTCTCCTGCAGGTAGAGGCGGACGGCGGTCTCCGTGTGGCTCAAATAGCCGATGGAGACGTCCTGGCCGATATGCAGGTCGAAATCGCCGCCGCGGGTGGTCAGCACGAAGCCGCCGGCGATGGCGGGTGCCCAGATGATCTCGTCGTTGACGAGCCGCTTGACGTGCTGCAGCACCGGGTAGCCGTGATCGCTGGTCTCGGCCAACGCGGTATAGGCGTCGGCGCCGAACAGCACCGAATAGGGGCCGTTGACGCCGACGAGACGCAACTGGCTCAGGGCCTGGGCGATCGCTTCGGGATAGTCGCGCACGTCGGCCGGGAGCGTCATGATCGGATTGCTGGTCCCCTGCCGGATGCCGCCGATGCCGGCGGCGTCATAGCCCTCGAAGATGGCACCGTCCTCGGCGAAGGCGATCCGTCGCGCGGCGTCCTTCGCCGGCTGCCAGTCGGAATCGTTGGCGCCGCGCTCCACGTCGTCGATCGCCTGGCGATCGAGCTCGAACGGAACCCGCAGCTCGACCATGGCTTTCACCTCGCGCTGCCGCGCGAGGATGCCGTCCGCCGGCGCCGCGATCGTCCGCAGGTGGCCGGTGCCGACGGCGGAAACGCCGGTGCCGCCCGGCCCGCTGACGTCGACCACGCGCCGTCCGGCGAGGTAGCGCTTGAGCGTGCGCGAGGTCTCTTCCTCGATCTGTGCCCATGCCGCATCGGAAATGGGGGCAAGCTCGCGATGCAGGTTATTCATGCCGGATGTCTCCTTTGAGCGACCCGATGCCGAGCGAACCGTCGCGCGCCCGCGGTATGGATTGTGCCGGTTCGGGCGCCGCCGTCGCCGCTACGGGCGCAGGCGTCGCGACCGCCGGCTCGTCGTCCTGCACGTTCTCCAGGAACGTCGCGGACGGCGCGAAGAACAGGTTTCCGGTGACGGCGCGGCTGAAGTCGAGCAGCCGGTCGTAGTTGCCGGGCGGGCGGCCGACGAACATGTTCTCGAGCATCTGCTCGATGGTCCGCGGCGAGCGGCTGTAGCCGATGAAATAGGTGCCGAACTCACCCTCCGCGGCGCGGCCGAAGGGCATGTTGTCGCGCAGGATTTTGATCTCTTTCCCGTCCTCGACGATGGTAGTGAGCTCGTTGTGTGCCGAGCTCGGCTTGATCGCATCGTCCAGTTCGATGTCGGACAACTTGGTGCGGCCGATGATGCGCTCCTGCGCCTCCGCGGTCAGCGCATTCCAGCCGGCGAGATCGTGGAGATATTTCTGCGTGATGACGTAGCTGCCGCCGGCGAACGCCGCGTCCTCGGCGCCGATGAGCACGGCGTCGATCACCTCTTCGCCCCGCGGATTTTCCGTCCCGTCGACGAAACCCAGGAGATCGCGATCGTCGAAGTAGCGGAAGCCGTGCACCTCGTCGACCGGCGAGACCGCGTCCCCGATCCGCGCCATGATCTGCGTCGCAACCTCGAAGCACAGATCCATGCGCTTGGCACGAATGTGGAAAAGCAGGTCGCCGGGCGTGGCGACCGCATGGCGCGCTCCGGCGCGGATCTCCCGGAACGGATGCAGCTCCGCCGGCCGCGGCGGCCCGAACAGGCGGTCCCACGCCTCGGAGGAGAACCCCATCACGCAGGACAGGCCGGCTTCGAGGTCGCGAAATTCCACCGCGCGCAACAGCGCGCCGAGGTCGCCGCAGAACGACCGCACCGTCGCGCGACTGTCCGGGCCGGGGTTTAGCGTCACGTTCAGGAAGATCGCGGCGCTGGTGAGCGGCGCCGCGACCGGCTGCGCGACGACACGCGGGCCGCCCACCGCTTCGGGTGCGGTCATCGCATCGGACTTCATCGATGGCACCCCCGGCGGAACGCGCGGAATTTCGCTCGTCGAAACACCGCGCTCGCCTCGCGAACGCACGTTGGGCCGCAAGATTATCATCGCCCGCCGACCAACGTCCATGCCGCCTTGCGCATGGTCAAGCGCCGCCAAGACTGAGATTTGCGGTTGTCATCGTCCGCGAAAGCGGACGATCCAGTAATCGCCGGACTGGAGCAGAGGCATGGCTCGCTCGAGCGCACGGGCCCCGCCGGCCGGCCATTGAATAGTCACGATTGGCGCCTATATAGATGTTGTCGCTCGCGACAATTCGTTTACCGCGGATGTACCGGAAGCGAAGATGGCGCGAGAGGAATGCAGGCCCGCCGGGAGAAATCCTCGGCGGGTTTTCATTTCCGTGCGCCGGGAAAGGGACGGCTGCCGTTCCGAACCGCCCCGGATTATTCGAGCGTGGAGCCGGCCTCGCCCAGGAGGATCCCGCGGCCGCGCGCCCGCTCCAGGATATCGACGACCTCGGCAAGAGGGCCGGGCTCCAGCGCGGCGCCGGGATGGTGGGCTTTGCGGTCGCTGACGACCCGCGCATACGCCGCCGCCAGTTCATCCTTGGTAATTCCGGTGCCGATGATCTCCGCAACGATCACGTCACTCGTCCGACCGATGATTTCGGCGACCTCGTCGTGCGACAGCTCAGCCATTGATGCCTCTCCAAACGAGCTTCGTCCCCCCGATGGTATTGTGCCCGAAGGTTTGCCCCTGCGCCACACGTGAAGCCCGCGGCCGATCATCGCCTGCCGCAATCGGTTCAATCTGAAGCGCTTTCGCTCCAGGTCGCGGGAATTGACCCAAGATCACCGATCCACGATGATTGCGCAGCCAACACGCATTCAGGCCGCGCTGCATGGTTACGCTACCTGAGCTTGCTGCAGAAGCCCTGGGCTCGTTCCTGGCCTCCGACATGAAGGATCGGTTCGGGTCTTCGCATGCGCGCCTGGCCGAGCTCATCCCCTTTGCCGCCCGGCTGGCGCTCGAATGCATCGGCAATAGCGATGCCCTCTACCACAACGTCGAGCATACCATGCTCGTCACGCTGGCCGGTCACGACATCTTCAAGGGCCGTGCGCTGTTGATGCCGTCGACACCTGCCGACTATGCGAACTTCATCGTCGCCTGCCTGACCCATGATATCGGTTACGTCCGCGGCATCGTCAAAGGCGACGAGGATGATGGCTACGTCGTTGATGGGACCGGCCGCAAGGTTTCATTGCCGCGCGGATCCTCGGACGCTGCGCTTGCGCCGTATCACGTCGAGCGGTCGAAGCTGTTCGTGCTGGATCGGGTTGCGGCAATCGAGGAGCTCGACGGCGAAAGGATCGCGCGAGCCATCGGCTTCACGCGATTTCCATATTCATCGCCGACGGACGAGAAGGAAATCGACGAAGAAGGGTCACTCTTGCGAGCCGCGGATCTGATCGGTCAGCTTGGCGATCCTCACTATTTGAGAAAAGCCAACGCGCTTTACCACGAATTTGAAGAGACCGGTTTGAACAGGCAGCTCGGCTATGGATCGCCGGCGGACCTGGTCGATAAGTATCCGCAATTCTATTGGAACAGGGTCTCTCCGCACATCCAGCCCGCGATCCGCTACCTCAATGTGACCTCGAGCGGGCGCCGGTGGATTGCGGGCCTCTACAGCAACGTATTTCGTGCCGAGCGTGAAGTGCACCTTTCGGGCCCGCAGCCGTAGCCTATCGATGCGCCGCGCCTCGCGGCTGGATGCATTGCATCGCTCATGAGGAAGGTGCACCATCGTTTGATCGCAACCGGGAGGAGCGCCCGATGCACGACATCGTCATTCGCGGCGGTACCATTATCGATGGCACCGGCAAGGCGGCCTTTACCGGTGACGTCGCAATCGCGGGTGAGCGTATTGCGGAAGTCGGAGGCAGGCAGGGTCCCGGTCGGCGCGAGATCGACGCAACGGGCCTGTTGGTTACGCCGGGTTGGGTCGACGTGCATACGCATTACGACGGGCAGGCGATGTGGGACCCCTTGCTGGGACCTTCGTGTTGGCATGGCGTCACGACTGCGATGTTCGGCAATTGCGGCGTCGGCTTCGCGCCGGTACGGTCGCAGCACCGCGCCGCGCTGATGGACTTGATGGAAGGCGTCGAGGAGATCCCGGGCGTCGTCCTGACCGACGGATTGACTTGGGAGTGGGAGAGTTTTCCCGATTTCCTCGATGCGCTGGAGCGCCGGCCGCACGCGATCGATATCGCCGCCCAGATCGCCCATCTCCCGTTGCGCGTCTATGTCATGGGCGACCGCGCCATTCGGCTCGAAGCGGCCACGGCCGATGACATCGCGGAGATGCGCCGTTTGACGGTCGAAGCATTGCGCGTCGGGGCCTTCGGCTTCACCACCACGCGCACGGACTCCCACAAGACGCCCATCGGCGAGATGGTTCCGTCGCGCTATGCGGCAAGCGAGGAGCTGTTGGGCATCGGCTCCGCGCTCGGCGACGCCGGCACGGGCGCGTTCGGCATGAACAGCGATTTCGACGACGAAGCCGCGGAACTCGACTGGCTGACGCGACTCGCGAAGGAGACTGGCCGTCCGGTCTGGTTCCTGCTGACCGACCGTTACGAGGATCCGGCGCGCTGGCGGCGGCTGTTGGCTGCGGTGCATGCAGCGCGGGCCGAGGGCCTACAGCTGACGGCGCAGATCGCCGGCCGGCCGATCGGAGTCATGCTCGGCATCGGTACCGCGCTCAACCCGTTCTCGGTCAGGCCGAGCTACCGCCAGCTCGACGGCCTGAGCATCGCTCAGCAACTCCAGCGTTTGCGCGACCCGGCGCTCCGGCGCAGGATCCTGGACGAGAAGCCTTCCGAGCAGGACGTGAGCAGACTGGCGCAGTTCCGCCAACTCATTACGACCCGTTGGGACAGGTTTTTCATCATGGGGGACCCGCCGGATTACGAGCCGGGTGATGAGCTGAGCATGGCCTCGATCGCCGCCCGCGAGGGACGTACGCCGGACGAAGTCGCTTATGACTACTTGACCGAGGCTGAAAACCGATTCCCTGTTTTTCCCGGTGGTGAACTACGTCTGCGGCGATCATGAGCCAATTCGCGAGATGCTGACCGATCCGGCGACGCTCCTGGGGTTGAGCGACGGCGGCGCGCACTGCGCCTCGATCGTGGATGCGGGAGTGCCGACCTACATGCTGTTGCATTGGGGCCGCGACCGACGGCGGGGGCCTCGACTGCCGCTCGAACTGTTGGTCAAGCGCCAGACCAGCGAGACGGCCGATTTCTTCGGCTTGCGGGACCGCGGTCGACTCGCGCCGGGTCTGCGCGCCGATGTGAACTTGATCGACTTCGACCGCTTGCGACTTTATCAGCCGGAGCTCGTCAACGATCTTCCTGCCGGCGGGCGTCGCTTCGTGCAGCGCGTCGACGGCTACGTCGCCACGCTTCTCGCCGGAACGCCGACCTTCGAGCAGGGCAAGCATACCGGCGCGATGCCGGGTCGCCTCGTGCGCGCCGGGCGCGCCTAGCAAGGCTGCGAGCAGGCAGTTCGCTCGCAGGATGGGTTGAGCGCCAGCGAAACCCATCGGACTGGATGACCGGGAGTGATCGAGCGGCCGGTGCGCCGCGGCCAGTGATGGGGGACCGCACGATGGCGAAAGGTGGCACGGCATACGCGGTGGTCGCGCCGAACCATTCAGCGGCACGACGGAGCGGCTTGGCTCGGATCGGAAAGGTCTTCACGTCTCGCGCTCGATGGCTGAGGCCGATGGCGCTTCATGCTCTCGCAGGCGTTGTCCTTGCGGCCGTGCTCGCCGGCACGGTCGCGAAAGCACAGGACCGGTATCCATCGAAGCCGGTCCGCATCGTGGTGTCCTTCTCCGCTGGCGGCCCGACCGACACCGTCGCGCGCGTCATGGGCGCGAGGATGGGAGAGCTGCTGGGGCAGCAGTTCCTGGTGGAGAACAAGGCGGGCGCGGGCGGCAACATCGGCGCCGACCTGGTCGCAAAGGCCTCGCCTGACGGTTACACGCTGCTGATGGCGACCGTGTCGACCCACGCCATCAATCCGGGACTGTACAAGCGGATGCCGTATGATCCGGTTCGCGATTTCGCGCCGATCGGACAAGTGGGGGTGACGCCGACGCTGCTCGGGGTGCACCCTTCCGTTCCTGCGACTGACGCCAAGAGTTTCGCCGCCCTGGTCAAGGCAAACCCGGGAAAACTCAGCTATGGCTCCTCCGGCCTGGGCTCAATCCTTCATCTGTGCGGCGAGCAATTCAAAGCACTGGCAGGCGGGCTCAACATCATGCATGTGCCCTATCGCGGCTCTGCGCCGATGATGTCGGACCTGGTCGGCGGCCAGATTTCGATGGCTTTTGACGCGACGCCGACCGCGCTGCCGCAGGCGCAGTCGGGCGCGATCCGCGCGATCGGTGCGGGCATGGCGACGCGCATGCGGGCAATGCCGGAGCTGCCGACGTTGCAGGAGCAGGGCCTGAAGGGTTTCGAGTGCTATACCTGGAACGCAATCCTCGCGCCGGCAAGCACGCCGCAGCCGATCGTTGATCGGCTCAGCGAGGCCGTCAACAAGGCGCTTGCCGATCCTGTGGTGTTCAGTCGCCTGCAAGAGGCCGGCATCGATCCAACGCCCGGCAGTACGCCGACGCAGGCTGCCGAATTCATCAAGGCGGAGCTGGCGAAATGGGCGCCGATCATCAAAGCGTCTGGCGCGCAAATAGACTGAGGAGGCGGCCAGTGTCCACTCCTGGTCGAAAAACTCGATCCGTCGCGGCAGGTCGGATCGCAGCAAGGGAGGTCACGATGCGGCCATCGCTATCGCACTCGGCTCTGTTTTTGGCAGCGCTGCTCGCGCTGGTGGTGCTTCCGCTCGACCGCTCCGGCGCGCGTTCCGGCGCTGCAAGCTCTGGCGCCAAGAGCGGGTCGGTGACCAGTTCGGTGACCGGCGCGGTGACGAGCCCTCGCGACCCCGCCAGCGGACAGGCGACGGGGAAGCGCACGCACAAGCCGCTGAAAGTCAGGTAGAGGCGCGGGCCCTCACCGTCGGCTCTTCTGGGGAGCAGTCCCCTGGGGCGATGCTGACTTCATCAGCGCCGGCGATGACTTGTCCACTTTCTTCGTGATGGAGATGTCGCTGAATTTGACCTTGGACTTCGCGGCCGCCGGGACCGACCATCCCGCAGCGGCCACGCACACCGCCGTGGCCATGCTCAACGCGAGAGCTTTGCGCATGCGATCTCTCCTCCTCGGGAAGCCCCAACTCCTTACCATCGCGTGCCCCCGATCAGCATACCTGATCGCCCGCCATGGAGTAAGAATCGCGAGCGGTTTCACGGCGGCGCGACCACGAACGGCGGCGGTTTGAGTGTGGCCACGCACCGGATCGAAATGCGGCAGCGCTTTGCGGATTTCGCCTTCACCAACGTGCTCATGTCATTGCACACCCCTGCTCTCATGAATGAGCCGCCGATCCCGCGCCAAGCGCGACGCGGGCGACATCCTGCACCAGCGTGGCGGCAGATCCGACTCGTGTCGAAGACCGAACGGCAGCGTGCAAGCAATCCGGTCCACGTCGACCGCAACGACCGGCGTCAATATCCGGCGGAACTTGTTTTCCACCTGCCGGTCGTCGAATGGCTTCTGCGGATCGCCCGGCACATGGATCACCAGTCGTTCCTTTGGTCCACTGGTCGTATGAACGATCGTGCGCGCCGCCCACGCCTTCGGATAGGACCCGAGCAGCGTCGGGTCGCCGGCAACCGTGATTTTTTGCATGAAGGCCTGGACGTCGCCGGCAATTCGCGTGGGCGAATGTCCCACGTCGTACAGCCCGGACCTGTCGCAGGCGGCCAGCGCGAGGTGATAGTGAACGCTGGTGAGATGCGAGGCGCGATCGCCCGCGGTCACCCCGTGATCGATCATCTTGAGAGTGGGCGGCGGACATGGACCTCGACCGATTGGATCGTCTCGGGCGCAACGCCGTCCTCGATCGCCTCGAGCAGACCCTGCGTCGCAGCGATCGTCTGGCGCGCGGCGCACCAGGGTTTGAATGAGGTGTCATCGAGCGCGCAGCGCTGGCCGAGGTTGTCGGTGAAGGCGCCGATGCTCGGCGTGATGCCGTAGACGCCATCGAGGAAACTGCCGTCGAGCAGGTTCAGGTCCGAGGTGAAGCCGGCCTGCGCCGCTTGCGCGGCCACCAAACCGTTGCGCGCGGCTTGACCGACGGCGAACCAGCGCGACGTGGTCCCGGCATTGTGGTGACCGACGCCCGGCGACGCGAACGTCAGCGCCAGCGCCAGCGCGTGGGCGGTACGCTCGGCGTCGAGGCCGTAAAGGCGCGACGCCACCGCGGCCACCCCGAACGGCGCCGCAAAATAGGTCGGCCAGATGCCGCGGTAGAGCACGGTCGGCCCGCCGATCGCAGCGCCGAGCCGGACCATCGCTTCGATGCCGCCGACGATCGCCTCGAGCAGCGCTTCGGGGCTGGTATCGGGACGTGCCGCGGCGATGGTCAGCGCCGCCGGGATGACGATGCCGCCCGGGGTCGTCGTCGACGCGAGATGGATATTGTCAACCTCGCTCAGCCGAGCGAGCGCGCAGTGTATGCCGAGCTCACGCGCCGGCTCGCCGTCATTCGGCGCAGCGGCGGATGTTGCGGCGGGCGCCAGCCGCTTGATCAGCGCCCGGCCTTCCGCCGTATGCGCCCCGGCGATCCAGGCGCCGACCGTATCGATCACGTGCAACGTCGCCGTGGCGCGTGTCGCCGCCGATACCCGGCCGCGCACGCCCTCCGCCACGAATGCACCCATCGTCTGCAATGCGGTCATGGTGCCGGGCGCCGCTCTCTAATCCATGCGCCAGCGCGCGAAATGCACCTCCGCGCGCCGCACGATCTCGTTGAGCACGATGGCCATCGCCGCCAGCACCGAAATGAGGCCGAGCAGTTTGGTCGGATCGAAATCCTGGGTGAACATCTGCGTGAAATGGCCGATCCCGGCAGCGGAAACGTAGAGCTCGGCGAGCAGAACGCCGAGCAACACCGCCGTCATGCCGAGCCGCATGCCGGCAAAGAAGCTGGGCACCATGTGCGGGAAGATAACCCAGCGAAACATCTGCCAGCGGCTCGCGCCCATGGAGCGTGCCGCCGACCATCAGGATCGGCTTGATGCCCTGAACGCCCGCGGCGACGGTCACGATGATCGGGAACATGCCGTGGCTGACGCCGAAGGCGATCTTGGACGCCGGACCGATGCCGAAATAAAGGATGAACAGCGGCAGGATGGTCACTTGCGGCGTTCCATAGAGCAGGAGAATGATCGGCATGAAGCTGAGCTGCGAAAAGCGCGACAGGCCGACCGCGAGCCCGACGACGAGGCCGATCGCGACCGAAAGCGCAAAGGCAATCGCCAGTTCCCAGAATGTAATGCGCAGCGCCGCCGGCACGCCGTCCGTCTCGAACACGCTATCGAGCGAGAGCAGCACCCGCGACGGCGGGCTCAGGAACAGCGGATCGATCCACCAGCGTGCCGCGATCTCCCACAGCAGGAGCGCGGCAGCGACGATCAGGAGCCGCGTCAGCCAGAGACGGCGGATCAGGGTGCGCTGCACGGCGCGAATCGGGCTCGTTGCGTTCATGGCCGCTTCGCCCGCGACTCGAGCGACGTCGTGATCGTGTTGAGCGCCGCGGCGATCGCCACCACGAAGGCGATGTAGGCGAACATCCGCGCCGTCTCCATCGCCTCGGCGAGATGCACGATCCTGTGGCCGAGCCCCGCAAGCGACGCGATGGTTTCGCTGCCGAGGATGGCAAGGAGCGAAATGGTGAAACCGATGCGAAGGCCGGTCAGGATCACCGGCAGCGCGGCCGGGAGCAGCACATAGCGAAACATCTGCAGGTCGGAGGCGCCCATCGCGTACGCCGCCCTGATGAAGATGCGATCCACATAGCCGAAGCCGGCAATCGTGCTGAGCACGATCGGGAAGAAGCTGATGGTGGCGCCGAGCGTGATTTTCGACCAGATGCCGAGACCGAAGAACAGAACGTAGAGCGGCAGGAACAGGATGATCGGCACCGAATAGACGCCGGCGAGCAGCGGCTCGAACACCCGGATCATGTAGGACGAGCGACTGACCAGATATCCGAGCATGATGCCGGACGTGGAGGAAATCGCAAACGCGATCGCAAGCTCGGTCAGCGTCACCCGCAGATCGGGCAGATACTCGCCGCTGCCCAGAATATCCTTGAGCTCGTCCCACACCTTCACCGGATTGGGCAGCAGCAGATGGCTGACGCCCCAGTACATGGTTGCGAGGTACCAAAGCAGGACGATCCCGAGCAGGAAGCCGATCTGCACGCCACGGCTGAGCCACTTGTCCCGCCGCTCCCGCCGCGCGCTCATGATGCCGGCCCCGCGACCGCGGACTGTTCCACGGCCTTGCGGATCTCGTCGTGCAGCAGCTCATAGAGCGTGTTGCGGAGCTGGCTGAATTTCTCCGTGGTGACGAAGCTCGGCTTGCGCGGGTACGGCTCGTCGATGTCGATCACCGCCTTGATCGCGCCCGGCCGCGCCGAGAACACCGCCACGCGGTCGGCCAGGAACACCGCCTCGCCCAGCGAGTGGGTAACGAACACGATGGTCTTGCCCGCGCGCGCCAGCAGCGCGGAGAGGTCCTCGCCGAGGATCATCCGGGTCTGCTCGTCGAGCGCGCCGAACGGCTCGTCCATCAGCAGGATGTCGGTCTCGAGACTCAAGGCGCGGGCGAGCGCCGCGCGCTGGCGCATGCCGCCGGAGAGCTGCGCCGGGTAGTGGCTCATAAAGTCCTTGAGTCCGACCGCCTCCAGCGATTTGCGCGCGCGCTGCTCCTGCTCGGCCTTGGCTACGCCCTGAAACAGCATGCCGAGCTTGACGTTCTCGATCACCGAGCACCAAGGGAACAATGCGTTCTCCTGGAACACGAAGGCGATCTCGCGCGGCAGCGGCGCGCGCACGGGCTTGCCGCCGACCTCGACCGTACCGGTGGTCGGCAGCAGCAATCCCCCGATCATGTTGAGCAGCGTGCTCTTGCCGCAGCCGCTCGGCCCGATCAGGCACAGCAGCTCTCCGCGCCTGATGTCGAGAGAGGTGTCGAGCAGCGCGCGCACGTGAAATGGCTCGCCGGGCTCGCCGAACTCGTGCGAGACGCCCTTGATCCTGATCGCGACGTCGCGCGCTGTCATGTCGGCCGGAACGATTCGTTGCTCCGCGCCGCGACCGGCGCCCAGGCGGCAAGCGTCAACGCCAATGTCCGGATCACCGCCGCTTCGTCCCGTTGGCCGGGCTCGGCCGCTTTTGCTGCTTGGCTCGCTTCGCCGGCTTCCTCTTGCGCCGCGACCTTAGCCGGTCTCGCAGCCGCCGGGTTGCGCTTTCGTCGAGCGACATGTTGGCGCGGAGCACGACGCCGTAGAGTTCGCGCGCCGCCTGTCGGGAAATCAGCCCCTCGGCGGCATCGGCGGCGACCAGCGCGGCGGGGCGCGCGAGCGGATCGCCCCAGCCGCCGCCGCCGCCGGTGCGCACGATCGCCTGGGAGTTGAGCGGCACCGGGATATTGGCGCCCGTAATCCACTTGAACGCCTTTTCGCCCGGCAGCTTGAGCAGATTGCCGCCCGGCTCGCCCGCCGTGCCGCCCGCGATGCCCCAGGGCGGGCGCTTGCTGCGCCTGGTGCGCTCGAAATTCCACTTGCCCTCGACCAGGTTGCGCACCTTCATGTCGAGCCCGAGCCCGCCCCGGTACCTCCCGGCGCCGCAGGAATCCGGCCGCAACGCCCGGCTTTCCACCAGCACCGGGCACTTGAGCTCGATACCCTCGATCGAGCCGTTGCGCACGTCGCCCTGGCACACCGAGACCGTCGCGGACTCGCCGTCCTCGAACGGCCGTCCGCCCCAGCCGCCGCCTTCGATGCTCTGCACGATGAAGCGGCGCTTGGTCTTGGGGTGCAGCCCGAAGAACACGACGGATCCGCCGAGCAGGCCGTGATGGCCGGCCGGAACCCGGTCCGGCATCGCCTTGGCGAGCGCCACCACGATCGTGTCCACCACCGTCGGCACGATGGCGCTCCAGCCCGACATCGGCGCCGGAAACCTGGCCATCATGATGTTGCCTTCGGGAATGATGACCTTGAGCGCGCGGAACGAGCCCTCGTTGACCGGATCGAGCGGGCCCGTGAGCGCCTTGTAGGCGACGCGCGCGCCGGCATAGGTGCGCGAATTGATGGCGGCCTTGCGCTCGGCCGAGCAGCCGGACAGGTCGATTGTCATGTCGCTGCCCTCGATCGTGATCTTGACCCGGATCGGGACTTCCTCGTCGCGGATCAGGCCGTCGTCATCGATCGAAGCCTCGGCCTCGTAGATGCCGTCGGGAAGCTGCGCCACCACGTTGCGGCACTTCTGCTCGGTCTCGTCGAAGATTTGCGCAATGGCGGCGAGGATCGTGTCCTTGCCGTACTTGTCGAACAGCTCGTCCATGCGGCGCGCAGCGAGGCGACAGGCGGCCATTTGTGATTTCATGTCGCCGAGCGAAGATTCCGGAAACCGGATGTTGTCCTTGATCACGCGGTAGAGCGTGTCGTTGAGCTTGCCTTGCTCGTAGATCTTGAGCTGGTCGAGCTGGAGCCCTTCGAACCAGGGATCCGCCACCGTCGCCCCGGCGCCAAATCCGGTGCTCTGTCCGCCGACGTCGATCCAGTGCGCCCGCACCATGCAGAACATCAGGAGCTCGCCCTGGTAGAAATAGGGCATGTAGATGACGACGTTGTTGAGGTGCTGTCCGGCCACCGCCTGATGATTGGTGATGACGACGTCGCCCGGTTTGAATCCGTCACGGCCGTAGCGCTTCATGCCGTCGACGACGAGGACGCCGAGATCGGCGACGAAGTGGGAGACGCCGCCGACATTCTGCGAAATCAGCTCGCCGTTGGTGTCGAGCAGCGCGGTGCAATAGTCGCGGACCTCGTAGATCATCATGTTGTAGGAGGTCCGCTGCAGGTCGGCCGCCATCTCGTTGGCGACGGCCGGCAACGCGTTGCGGAGCACCTCGAGCGTGACGGCATCGAGCTTCATCGCCTGCCTCCGACCCCGATGATCAGCTCGCCGGACGCGGCAACCTTGCAGGCATCGTGCTCGAACAGCACGGTGGTCGTGCCGTGCTCCTGCACAAGCGCGGGCCCGGCGATGTGCACGCCGGCGCCCAGATGGTCACGCTGATAGACCTTGGCGGTGACCGGCTTGCCGGCGCTGCTGAAATACGCTGACCGCTCCCCCGACGGCGCCGCCGCGCCGGCCGCCGCGAGGCCCGGGAACGCGAGCTTCGGCCGCTTGCCGATGGCGGCAAGCCGGATATTGACCATCTCCACCGGCTCCTCGGGCGAGTAATGCGCGTAGCGCTGTTCGTAAAGCCGGTCGAAGGCGGTCCGGATGGCGCCGCGATCGCCGCGCTTGAGCTGCGCAAGACCGACCGGCACCGACAGGGTGAACTCCTGTCCGACATATCTTATGTCCAGATGAATTCTGATATTGCGCCTCTTTGCCGTGACGCAGGCTGGCCTTGGCCTCGGCGACCATCTCGTCATGCACCGACACGAGCCTGGTGAAATCGACGCTGGCAAGGTCCGAATAGACCGTGCGGATGAAATCGTGCCGTTCGTCGGCGAGCAGCATGCCGAGCGCCGAGAAGTGCGAGGGAAACAACGGTACGATCACGCTCGGGATGAAAAGCTCGCGCGCGATCGCGCAGACATGCAGCGGCCCGGCCCCGCCGGAGGCGACCAATGCGAAGTCACGCGGGTCGTAGCCTTTGGCGACGGACACTTCGCGCACCGCGAGCGACATCTTGTGGATCGAGATATCGACGATGGCTTGCGCCGCCGCGACGGTATCGAGCTTGAGGGGATCGGCGATCTTTTCCTTGATGCCGCGCCGCGCACCCTCGGCATCGAGCTTCATCGTGCCGCCGAGAAAATTGTCCGGATCGATCCGGCCGAGCACCACATTGGCGTCGGTCACGGTGGGTTGGGCGCCGCCGCCGCGGTAGCAGATCGGTCCGGGATCGGCGCCGGCGCTTTGCGGCCCGACTTTGAGCGCGCCGATGTCGTCGAGCCAGGCGATGCTGCCGCCGCCGGCGCCGACCTCGACCACGTCGATCATGGGCAGCATGACCGGATGGCCGCTGGCATAGCCGCCGACGTAGTAGCCCGGCGCGAGCATCGGCTCGCCGGCGCGAATGAGGCTCGCCTTGGCGGTGGTGCCGCCCATGTCGAAGGAGATGACGTTGGGGAAGCCAAGCTGCTGCCCGACGCGCGCCGAGGCGATGATGCCGCCGACCGGCCCGGACTTCATCATGGCGACCGGGCGCTCGGTCGCGACGTCGGGCGTCATCACGCCGCCGTTCGAGCGCATGATCGAGAGATCGCCCGCAAAGCCGATGCCGCCGAGGCTCGATTTCAGGCTCTTCACATAGCCGCCGACCTTCGGCCCGATATAGGCGTTCACCACCGTCGTGGACATGCGCTCGAACTCGCGGTACTCGCGCAGGATGTCGTGCGACAGCGAAAGGTAGACGTCCGGCATCGCCTTGCGGATCATCGCGCCGGCGATGCGTTCGTGCTCCGGATTGGCGTAGGAGTGCAGGAAGCAGACCGCGACCGCCTCGACCCCGGCCGCCTTGAGCGCCTTGCAGGCTTCGACGACGCTCGCCGTCTGCAGCGGCTCTTCCACCTCGCCGGAGCTGAGCAGGCGCTCCGCCACCTCGCGCGTGAGCTGTCGCGACACCAGCGGGCGGTGGCGATGGAAGAACAGATTGTAGGATTCCGGGCGATTGCCGCGGCCGATGATGTAGACGTCGCGCGTGCCGCGCGTGACCACCAGTCCGGTCCTGGCGCCCTTGCGCTCGATCAGCGTGTTGATGGCGATGGTGGAGCCGTGGATCAGCTCGCTGACCGCGGCCGGCCGCACGCCGCTCTGCCGGATGCAGTCGATGACGCCTTGCCCCAGCTCGGCCGGCGTGGTCAGGCTCTTGGCCTGGAGGAACGCGCCCGCCTCGTCGTCGAAGCCGATCAGATCGGTGAACGTGCCGCCGATATCAACCGCCAGAAAGATCACGCAACAAACTCCTGGCGCTAGTGTTGACGGTCGAACTGCGCTTGAATTCGGCGAGGTGGGATTGCCCCGCCGAACATATCGACAATTCCGGAGCCGCTCAATGCAGTCCAGTTTTCGGCAGATCATCGACAAGGCCGTGAAAGAACGGCGGCTTCTGGTCGTCCCGGGCGCGCACGATGCGCTGAGCGCGCGGCTGATCCAGAACATCGGGTTCGAGACCTATTTCATCGGCGGCTTCCCGGCGGTCGGCGCGCGCTACGGCGTGCCCGACATCGGCTTGAAGGGCTTTGGCGAGATCTCCGCCGCCGTGCGCGACATCATGGCGGCGTGCGACCTTCCGGTGTTCGTGGACGGCGACGACGGCTATGGCGATGTCAAGAACGTGGTGCACACGGTGCAAAGCTACGAGCGCATGGGCGTGAGCGCGATCCTGATCGAGGATCAGCAATGGCCCAAGCGCTGCGGCCACATGGCCGGCAAGAAGGTGGTACCGGTGGAACTGGCGGAGGCAAAGCTCCGTGCCGCCTGCGCCGAGCGGCTCAGCGCGGAGACATGGATCCTGGCGCGCACCGACGCGCGCCAGGTCTACGATCTCGATGAGGCCATGCGCCGCGCCGAGCGCTACATCCGGGCCGGGGCCGACGGCATCTTCATCGAGGCGCCGCGCAGCGTGCAGGAGCTGGAGCGGATCGGCCGCGCCTTCGACGTGCCGCAGGTTTGCAACCCGCTGATGGGCGGCCACACGCCAATTCTGACGATGCGCGAGCTCGGCGAGATCGGTTTCAACTGCGCCGTGCTCGGCCTCGACACGCTGATGCACGCCGCCAAGGCGATCGAGGCCGTGCTGCTCGACATGAAGTCGGGCAAATTCGCGCGTCGCAACGACGGCATGGACTTCGAAGACTACAAGCGCCTCGTCGGCTACGACCGATGGGAGGGCGTGGACGACCGCTTTGCGCCGCGGCAGTAACGGCGCTGCTCTCGTGCCTGCGCTTGTCGCACGTGTTTGTTCTAGGGTGTGCGCGCTCGCCGCTTGCTCGGTCTGCTCCCTCCCCCCTTGTGGGGGAGGGGTGGGGAGGGGGTAGTAGTTGTGATTCCGAGTCGCGTCCGCCAACTACGACCCCCACCCCCAACCCCTCCCCACAAGGGGGAGGGGAGCACACCGAGTTTGTTGCTCGCGCTGATGCGACCCCGATCCCTCGCGCGTCCGCGGATCACACCAACGCCGGCTCGCGCGTTTTTGCCGTCGGCAGGTCCTTGAGGCCGAAGATGCGGCGGGCGTTGTCGTAGAACAGCTTCTGCTTTTCGGCAGCCGTCAGCGTGACGTCCTCGAGCAGCTTGAGGCACGCCGCCGGATCCCAGCACGGATAGTCGGTGCCGTACATGACGTGGTCGATGCCGTAATAGTCGATCGCGAACCGCATGCCGGCGGAGTGCGGAGACACCGTGTCCGTAAACATGCGCTTCATGTAGTCCTGGACCGGACGCGGCAGCTTGGCGGCCTTGGAATTCTTGTCCATGCGGCCGGCCTGGTAGGGCAGCGATCCGCCGGTGTGCGACATCACGACCTTGAGCCCGGGATGGCGCTCCATCACGCCGGAGAGGATGAGCCGCATGGCCGCGACGCTCACCTCGATGACGCGGCCAAGGCTGAGATGCAGTGCGCCGTCATAGCCGTCGAGCATGTCCTGGAAGATCACGTCGGTCGGATGCAGGAACAGCGGCAGGCCGAGCTTCTCCACGTGCGCGTAGAACGGCTCGAGCCGCTCCGCGTCGATGCGCGCATCCGCGCCGACGCTGCCGGGCAGGTTCACGCCCATCAGACCGAGCCGGTTGACCGCATCGTCGACCGTTTCGATCGCCGCGCGCGTGTCCTGCAGCGGCACCGCCGCGCTGGCCCAGACCCGCCCGGGATATCTCTTCTGCGCGTCCGCCATCGCCTCGTTCCACATCAGGGCGTAGTCGCGGCCCTCCTCCAGCGGCATGTCGGAGAAGGCGACCGAAAACGGGCCGATCGAAAGGATGACGTCGAACTGGTGGCCGAGACCGTCCAGATACTCGAGCTGCTTGTCGAGATCGAACCACTCCGCCCAGCTGTTGAGATGCTGACCGCTGCCGGCGCGGCGCATGTAGTCGTAACCGCCCTGCGCATTGACGCGGGCCTTGGGAAAACTTCCGCGCTTGCAGAGCTTTTCGAAGATCGGGCGGGGCCACCAGTGAAAATGCGAGTCGATGATGCGCATGGAAAGCCGTCCTGTTGCCTGCCGACCTGCGGGAGTTCTGCCAGTCTGCCGACCTGACAAGTCTAGGTCGGTGCGCTATCCCGGTCAAATGGAACCGGCGGGGGATGAAGCTCGTCTGCTGCGAGGCTCATTCCCGGTCAACGCGCCGCACTCGCGGTGCCATGGCGAAAACTGTCGAATTCTGTAATGATTCCCGGCAAGGCCGCGCAGGTCGGCCAAGGAGGATGCCATGCCCAAGGTTTCGCGTGCGTTGCTTTGCTTGCTGGTCGTGCTGCTGGCCGCGCCGGCAACGCCGCGGAAAAGCTTCGTGTCGGCAAGGCGGTGGCCTTCGCCTGGACCTTCACCCCGCTGGATGTCGGTATGCAGACCGGCATCTTCGCCAGGCACGGCCTGGAGATCGAAGCCTCGGCCGCGGCCGGCGACGCCAAGATGCAGCAGGCGTTGACGGCCGACAGCCTCGACGTCGGCATCGGCAGCGGCCCCGGCATGGCGTTCATGGCGAAGGGCGTGCCGGCGAAGGCGGTCGCGGCGATGGCGGGCGTGCCGCGCAACATGGCGGTCATGGTCGGCTACAATTCGCCGGCCAAAACCGTCGACGATCTCAAGGGTCGGAAGCTCGGCGTCACCACCGTGGGCTCCTTGACCGACTGGATCGGCAAACGCATCAACATGCTCAAGGGCTGGGGCGCGGACGGCATCACCACGGTCCCGATTGGCGGCATGCCGCCCGCGCGCGCGGCGATCAAGACCGGCCAGATCGACGGCTATATCGGCGCGCTCGAAACCGGCTACTCGCTGGAGGAGGCCAAGGAATGGCGCGTCATCACGACGGCGACGCCGTTCGTCGACGACTTCATCACCCACGTCTTCTTCGTGCGCGAGAACATGATCACGGAGCGTCCGCGAGGCGGTGCGTAGCTTCCTAAGGGCTGGTCCGAGACCATCGCCTTCATGAAGGCCAACAAGGACAAGACCGTCGAGATCACCTCCAAGGTGATCAGCCTGCAGCCGGCGGTGTCAGCCGCGCCTACGACGAGCAGATCGGATCTTCGGCGTGGATGGCAGCTTCGACCCGAAGGCGGTTACGGTGCTCAAGCAGTCGTTCATCGAGATGGGACTGCTGAAGGAAGAGCCCGACGACAAGGTCGTGTTCACGACCCAGTTCGTGCCGGTAAAGGCCGACATGTAG
>CAWHCK010000029.1:0-17218 GCA_963827585.1 uncultured Alphaproteobacteria bacterium | reverse complement strand
ACGGAGGGGAGAAGCCGCTCTAGCGCGGCAGCTATCCCGACGCGCTGGAACCTTGGTCCTGTGCGCCGAGTTGAAGCCGCACATGGCCAGGTCCGTTTTCGATCCGCCCCTTGACCTGCGCGGCGTCAAGGTGCGCACACGCGATGAAGCTTCGGACTTTGCGCGCAACTACGTGGGCTCGCGGTCGCCCCGCAGGCGCGATGGCGTTCTGCGCGACCTCGAAGCCGCGTCCGGCAAGGAGCAGGAACGCGCGGCCGCCAGGGCGTTTCAGGCTTGGGCAAAGGCCGAAGGTCTGTTGTGAAGGCGCCCGAGGCGTTCCGCGATCGGTTCGCGGGCATGCACACACCGCGATGCCGCGCATTGCCCAGTTTCATCTGTTATGCCGGAACCTCATCCTCGTCGCTGTCAATCGAAAGCCCCGCCCGCGCGGCGTCATCCTGGATGTCGGCAAGGTCTTCCGGGAACACCTTGACGCATATGCGTCCGCGGTCATCGGGCTTCGGTGGGGCTTCGGGATTGACCCACTTCTGCAGGAACTCCCTTCCTTTTGAGCTGTTGCCGAAGACATAGGTAAGAGTGGTGTGATCCGCCGTGCGAACAGCGGTCACATCCATTGTCGCTCCGATTGTGATGTCGCTCATTTGTCCGCCCTCCTCGTTGGCACCACTTTGCCCGCGGTGACAGGCCGGCTGCACCCGGCTCCGATGGCGTGGCCAGCCAACTCCTTTTAGAGGGGTAGCCGTGACACCGTCACGACCGCCCCGCCGCTTCACGCCCGGCCTCGATGCGCCGGCGCGGGCAGCCACGCGCGAACTAAAAGGCCGCCGCCAATTCGTGTGCGGCGACCAGTCCGGCCGCATCTCGGCCCCAATGAGCCCGCGCCTGGTGCAGACCATGCGGGGACGCAACGAGCACACCACGGTGTCGTCCGGGCCACCAGTCGGCGCTGAACCTGGCGCCGTGATTGCACGCAATGAAATCGCAATAGACCAGGAGGTCGCGGCAGCCGCGTGCGCGGATGTGTCCGAGCGTGACGGGCTCGAACACCTTGGAGCGGTGCGGCGTCAAGGGGGCGAGGCTACACGTTCTTTCATCAGCGGAAGAAGTTGAAACCCACCACATGTGCGATCAATTCGGCTGCGCTCGATCCATTCTGACCAAGTGACCGCGGCGCTAAGTTCGCGGGCGCGGATTTGCGGCCCGGTCACACCTCAATGAAGCAGGGAGCGCAGCCGCCGCCCCGCCCGCCCCGCGGCGGCGGGCTCGCTCCCATAACCGCGGCGTCAAACTTGAGACAGCTTTACGATGCTGAGCCTTTGTGGTGGGTGCGCTTCTTGGCGTGATGAGACGTTTTCGGTTTGGCCGGGGCTTGCGGGGTCTCCGAGCCCGCTGTCGGCGGCGTGTCGAAAACCATGCCGTTAAACTGCACGGAGTTCTGTTGGGCATAGAGCGGCGTGACCAATATGCCCAAGATAAACGTTGCGATTGCCAGGGCTTTCATTGGAGTGCTCCTTGCTATGGGAGAGCTCATTTCGCTGAGAGGTCAGGCGGAACAGCAAGAAAAGTTCTCGTAAAATCGCACGCTGAAATCCATCAACGCCGTCAGCGGCTGCCAACGCCCTGCTAAACCGTTCGTTCATCGCCGCTTCAGCGCCGGCACGCTATACGATGCGCGGAGGAATGCCCGATGAAGACGGTTTCGCTCACCCTTGCGGCCTGCATCGTCAGTCTTGCGGCGTGCGAGGCGCAGGCGGGCGAGTATTACGCTTTCGGCCCGGGCGGACCGCGCTATGGGCGTCTCATCAGAACCCACCCGAGACGTCCGAAGTACTCCGGTTTGCCCCTCGGCAGAAGCGACGCGAGGAAAGCGACCCGATCGATCAGGCGGGGCATGCCCTTGTTGCCTTGCTGCAGGAGGCTGCCACGATCTCCAAGGAGAACGTCGATCGGGCGATGACCCTGGCGCACAAGCTCTCGATCCAGCTGCGAGCCGCCGAAGATCGCATCAAGGAACTCGAGGGCGAGGTCGAACGTCTCGAAAGTCGCGCCGCTCGCGCGGAAGGGTGGCTGCAGATCATCAAGACCGAGATTGAGGACAACCTGATTGCTTCAATCGGGCCGATCGGCCGGAGCTGCCGATGCTGCATTAGAATTCGGTCACCCGGTCGGCTCCGCGGTGATCGAGGCTGGAAGGTTATGAACGCAGTCATCCGAACTCTCGGAACGCTCATTGCGCTGGCCCTTGCTGGAACGGCTTTGCTCGCTGAAACGGCACCGACAGGGCGTTCAAACGCGACCGCTCCGGTCAGCGCGGAACTCGCCAAGACCTGCCGTGCGCTGGCGATCAAGGCGCACGCTACGCAGGTTGCGGGGAGCAGCACCGCCTCCGGACAGGCTCAACGGGAATATTTCAAGGAGTGCGTTGCCAAACGCGGCAATATGCAGAACTAGAATCACGGCGCGCGGTGACCGTGATCGACGGTGGGGGTCGCGTGACGAGATCACACGTCGGCTTTGTTCCGCAAGGCATCGAGACTCCAGGGGCCGGCGCCCGCGAAGGACAGGTAAAAGAACACAAAGCAGAACAAGATCGCGAGATCGCCGCGATTGAGGATTGGAAAGAAACCCCTGGGAGCGTGTCCGATAAAATAGGCAAATGCCATCTCGCCCGCGAGAATGAATGCAACGGGACGGGTGAATAGGCCCAACGTCACCAGAACACCACCAACGAGTTCGAGCGTTCCGGCAAGGCCGTAAAGCGAAAATAGCGTCACATCCTTGAACATCGGAACCGCTGGAAATTTCAGCAACTTCGCCATTCCGTACTGCAGAAACAGCAGGCCGGTCATGATGCGCAGCACGCTCAACACGCGCGGCTGCCAGGATGCATAGGTTTCAGCCCATCTCATCGCTGATCTCCTGGCCATTCAGCGCTTCCCGGGTCGGGGCCGGGTCATGGACGTTACGCTGGTTACACTCTTTGCGCCAAGAGGCTCGCTCAGGCCGAACCGCCCATGCGCGTCGCCTCGACGAAGCGCTCGGTCGAATCATCGATGCTGCGGCCGGCTCGGCCTCGTGGCGCATGGATATAGAGTTGCGAGGCTTTCGCTGCCTGACCGTTCGTCGCCGGCGCTGGCTGCAACGGCAATTCGTAATGCACCGGCCTCCCATGATCCGCCAGCATCTTCCCGGCATTGTAGACCTTGCTGTAATTCATGATCCCACGCATGAAATTGGTCTGCCCGCGGACCAGATTGCGCGCGAGCACACCGGCAAACGCCGGCGCAGTCCACCAGTTCATATGCTTGCTGTAGAGCACCCGCTGGGTATGCAGGAGCTCGCGATAGAACGTCGCGAGCGGCAACTTCGTCGGCAGCACGGCATGCTGGATATCGAACAGGCGATAGTCTCGTGTCTGCAATCGGCGTTGCTCGGTCAGCCAGGTCTCGGTGCCCGGATAGGGCGTATTGATGCTGATATTCACCACCTCCGGCACGTTCATGCACCAATCGCGCACGACGCGGAACCGATCCTCGTCCCAGTCCGGGTCGGCAATGATGTTGATCGCCACCTCGATGCCCAAGCGAGCGGGCGAACTCCAGCGCCTCGAAATTGCGCCCGAGCGGGATGCGCTTGCGAAACTTTTGCAGGCCATCCTCGTCGATCGCCTCAATGCCGAGAAAGATGTATGTGAGCCCGATCGTCTTCCAGAACTGGAACACTTCCTTGTTCCGGAGCAGCACGTCGCCGCGCGTTTCCAGATAGAATTTCTTGCGGATGCCCTTGCGGGCGATCGCCTCGCCGATGGCGAAGCCGTGCCGTTCTTGGATGAACGCGACGTCGTCGACGATGAAGGCGCCCGGCTCCTGGATGGCGGCGAGATCCTCGACCACGCGTTCCGGGCTGACGAGCCGGTAGCTGCGGCCATAGAAGGTCCAGGCGCTGCAGAACGAGCAGTCCCATGGGCACCCGCGCGAGAATTCGATCGAGGCGCAGGGGTCGAGCACGCCGATGAAATATTTGCGGCGATGGCGCACGAGATCGCGCGCGGGCCCGATCTCGTCGAGGTGATCGACGAAACCCGGCCGCGGACCCTCGCCGTCGGCGGTGACGGCGCCGGGCACTTTCGCGATTGCGCCGCGGTCGCCCGCGACCGCCTCCAGGAGCTTGACGATACCCGGCTCGCCCTCGCCCTTGAGCACGCAGTCGATGGCGCCCTCGCCGTGCTCCAGGATGGCGCTTGCGGTGAAGGAGGCGCTGTGGCCGCCGACGCAGATGAAAGCGCGCGGCAGCGCAGCTTCGTCGCCTTCGCCAGGTCGACGATCTCGGGCACGTTGGCGAGGTAGTTGCAGGAAAAGGCGATGGCGTCCGGCTGCCACTCCGCGATCATGCGGTGATAGTCGGCGTGGCGCTCGACCTGCAGATCCACGAGCCGGACCGCGTGCCCGGCGCGGCGGGCGGCCTCCGCCACGAGCTCGAGGCCCAGCGGCTCGAGCCGCAGGAAAACGTTCGTGTAGAGCAGGGGGCCGGGATGAACGAAGAAGATCTTCATCGGTGCCTGCGGCGCATACGATTGAGGCCGTTCGAGAGCACGCACGGGACCGGCACAACTCAGCCACCGACGCCTGGTCAGTGCCAGTGTCGGTGGTCGGAGTAATGTAATACAACAATCAGGGAAAGTCTGCCGGGAAACGTACCAAGTCAAATCCAGCCACCGCGGAATTCAAATCCGGCCACCGGGGCATCGGTTTTCCGCATCCAAGGGCGCAGAGCAACGTCGAGGTGCTTGCCCGCGATGCCAGCAGTGAAGGGCTAACCGGGGCCACGGACACGCGGAGTCGCAGAGGAATTCGAAAAGTCACGGCAACGGCGCGCGGACTGCGGCAGCCCGGTAGTGTCTCAGTTTGATTGTGGCGTTGTTTCTACTTCTTTGGCCAAACCGTAATGATCGTGGTGGCTAGGGAAACGACCGCCGATGCCATGGCAATGATGACGGCCCACAGCATGTACCTCGCGTTTTGGCTTGTGACCGATGCGGTGACCAGAATTGCCGCGGCCGCTTTTTCGTCCGCGAGCGCCGCTTGCTTTTGAGCCTCGACGGCCTCGTACTGCACAAAAAGCTGTCGGCGCAATATCTCCGCCGTTATGCCGATGTGCGCGGTAGAGCCTGGCTCACAGGTGCCGAGGCGTTCGGTCAATTGCTCAGCGGTTAAACTCATCAATTCATAGGCCATAGCATCGCATCCCAAATCAGTGTATGCTTAGCGCAAAGCATGGGCGCAAGCATGGCAGAGACGACAGTCAGTATCATCGACGCCCTTCGGGGGCAGCAAGCCCAGTTAAGACGGCTGCTTGCGCAGAAGGAATTGATCGGCGAAGCCACGAAGCCCGATCTCTCTGAGATTGAAGCTCAAATTATTGAACTGAAGCGGCTTCTCTCGGAACTTGAGACAGTCATTCTAGCCCACACGAAGCGAGGGGCGTGATGCCGAAAGGCCCCAAAGGCGAAAAGCGCCCCGCCGACGTCAACGCCCGCGCCGTCATGATCGCTAAGATCGCGACCGGCGAGATCGAGGACAAGGTTCCGTCCCCTGAGGATGAGGGGAAGGACCCGGCCGCGGTCGCTTTGGGCCGGAAGGGCGGGAAGGCGCGGGCTGAAGGCCTGTCGGCTAGGAAGCGGAAGGAGATCGCGAAAAAGGCCGCGCAGGCCCGCTGGAAAGGGTAGCGAGATCATGGTGTTAGAACTCTGGTTATATTTTCAGTTATATTTTGACTAGCATTCAGCAAGAAATTCGAAAATCACTGTCACTCGCTGGCGCTCTATTTTGTTTGGTACAACTGGATGCGGAAGCATAAGGCGCATGGCAAAACGCCCGCGATCGCGGCGGGTCTGACTGAGAAGGCCATGACGATGGCAGACCTTGTGCAAATCCTTGATCGCCGCGAAGAAAATGCGCTGATCGAGCGGCGCGTGAGAACCCTGTCCTATCCAAACTGAGACACTACCGGCAGCCCTGGGCGGAAAGTCGTCCTATTCGAATTGGTGCAATCATCTCCACAAGATGATTATCACCATCGCGTTATGAGCCTTGGCAAGCTGGGAACGCACTAGACTTGGTATAACACCCCGCACGCGTGCAACGAGCTTCCGCTCCGCTCGACCCCACCGTAGCCATTGACGACGCGACGCTTTTGGCGGCATCGCAATTTTCTTGTTGACTACGTTACGTGAGTCACCTATAAAACGCGCAGTCTCCAAAATTGCGCATGGACCACCGTTTCGGTGCCGCCCGGGTTGGCCCGGCCGGCGCGCATCGGCGCGTCTGCAAGGCGTCATGGAACGAGGTTATCCGCGTTTCATGGGCAAAACACGGTCGAAACCAGCCGCATGACAAAAACGGCCGAAAACGCCCTGCACGCGTGCCACGGATCTCGCTCCGCTCAACCCATCCTACCCCTTGACCGCACGAGGCTTTTTCCGCCGTCGAAATTTTCCTGTTGACTACGTTACGTGAGTCACCTATAATTCAGCGCATTCTCAAAATTGCGCCTAGACCACCACCGTTTCGGTGCCCGCCCCGTCGTCCCCCGGCCGGCGCGCATCGGCGCGGGGGGACGTCGCCTTGCGCCAGATACAGATTGGCGAGGCGGTCCTCCCGCTGAATTCGCGCGCATAGAGCATGATCCCGAAAAGTGGTTACCGGTTTTCCCGGAAAAGACTCATGCTCCAGCAAGTAGCGCACAAACCGAAAGGAACCGACATGACCGATGACGACGCGCCGCCCGAAGGCGGCACGGCGGCCGGACTGATGCGCGCTGCGCTCATGCGGGCGCTGCTCCGGCCGGCCGAGGATCCCGACGGCGGTGCGGCCACCAAGCTGCAGCTCATCGCCGACAAGCTCGTCGACAAGGCCGCCGACGGCGACATGTCGGCGATCAAGGAAGTGTTCGACCGCGCGGACGGCAGGTCCGTGCAGGGCACCAGCGCGCCCGATGACGGGCCGAAGAAGGTGATACTCCAATGGAAGAACGCAACGCCGTCTTCGACTACGAGCCCCGCAAGCAATTCGCTGCATTTCACGACCGGACCCAGCGATTCGCCTGCATCGTGAGCCACCGGCGCGCCGGCAAGACCGTAGCCTGCATCCACGACTTGCAGCTCGCCGCGACCGCCAGCAGGAAAGTTCGGCCGCGCTTCGCCTATCTGTCGCCGTTCCTGCGGCAGTCGAAGGCGGTGGCCTGGGATTATCTGCGCCACGCGATGGCGCCGCTGCGTGTGGTCGGAGCGACCGCGCACGAGAGCGAGCTTCGCGTCGACTATCCCTTGGGCGGGCAGGTGCGGCTCTACGGCGCCGACAATCCCGACGCCATGCGCGGCATCTATCTCGACGGCATCGTGCTCGACGAATACGCCGACATGGACCCGCGCGTGTGGTCGGAGATCATCCGGCCGGCGCTCGCCGACCGGCAGGGCTGGGCGGTCTTCATCGGCACGCCCAGGGGGCGCAACGCGTTCTTCGAGCTCTGGCGGCGCGCGCAGTCGGAAGAGGGCTGGTTCTCGCATGATGCTCAAGGCGAGCGAGACGGCGCTCATCCCCGCCGGCGAGCTCGCGCTGGCCCGGCGCGATCTCAGCGAGGAGCAGTACTTGCAGGAGTTCGAATGCTCGTTCGATGCCGCCGTCGTCGGCGCCTATTACGGGAAGCTGATGGCGCAGGCCGAAGCCGACAAGCGCATCGCCGGCGTGCCCTACGATCCGGCCGCGCTGGTGTGGACGTCCTGGGACCTCGGCATCCGCGACGCCACCGCGATCTGGTTCGCGCAGGTGATCGGCCGCGAGATCCGGATCATCGACTACTACGAGGCCTCGGGCGTCGATCTCGGCCACTACGTCCGCGAGATCAACCTTCGGCCCTACGTCTATGCCGGCCACATCGTGCCGCACGATGCGCAGGCCAAGGAACTGGGCACCGGCAAGAGCCGGCTCGAAGTGCTGGAAAGCCTCGGCCTCAAGCATCTGACGCTCGCGCCGCTGCACCGGGTCGAGGACGGCATCAACGCGGTGCGCGTGTTCATCCCGAAATGCTGGTTCGATGCCGACCAAATGCGCGCGCGGGATCGACGCGCTCAAGCTCTACCGCGCCGAGTACGACCGCAGCCCTGCAGGCGCTGCGGCCGCAGCCGGTGCACGACTGGACTTCGCACGCGGCGGATTCGTTCCGCTATCTTGCGCTCACGCTCGATCGGCGGGCGATCCAGGCCGGCTTTCATCGGCGGATCGAATATTCGCAGCTGGGCTATGCGTGAGGCCGACTGAAGAGCGTCGTCATGAGTTCGGTCTCTTCGACCGGCAGGTGAGCACGCGTAGGATGGGTTGAGCCTTAAGCGCGTTCACGCGCGTCTTCGACGCGCTATGGCGAAACCCATCTCGATATCATCTCCCCGGAGCCGACAATCTCGCGCGTTCGGCGGCCATGAGGACATTAAGTGGCCGCCACGGCTTGGCCATGTAGTCGACGCCGGGCGGCACACCGTTGCAAAAATCTCACACCCGCGCGCCCGGCACTACAATGGTACTGGCCGCGCTAATCGGCTCTGGCTTGGTCTGTCTCTGTGTGCGGAATTTGGGCGAAGAACGCCCATTCCGGCTCCCTGTGTCTCGTTTTTGATGGGACGCTGCACGGAGTGCGCACGCTGCCGACGTCGATTCCGCTGCGCGCCGACGATGTGAGTGCAAACCTTGCCGTTGGCAATGTCTCCCGTGTGCTAGTCGATCGTCATCCAATATCGCCCTCAGTGCAATATTCTAATTGCACCGGTATCTTGTTCGGCGCAATCTTTCAACGCAACCGTCCGTTGGAGATGCGTTATGATATCGACGAGCGGCCTTGCTGGTTTCGCTCTGATCGCGCTGGCTCTGGTGCTGACGCCCGGGCCGAACATGATCTATCTGCTCAGCCGCTCGATCACCCAGGGGCAATTCGCAGGCCTGATCTCGCTGCTTGGCGTCACTCTCGGCTTCATATTTTACATGTTGTGTGCGGCATTCGGGCTGACAGCGCTACTGACCGCCGTGCCGCTCGCCTACGAGACCATCCGATGGGCGGGGGCAGTCTATCTCGGTTACCTCGCCTGGAGCATGGTCAAGCCAGGCGCCCGCTCCGTGCTCGAGCCGAGCAGGGCTCTCGGCATTGATAGTCCGCGTAAACTCTTGGCGATGGGCTTTCTGACTAACTTGCTCAACCCGAAGATTGCAGTCCTGTACCTCTCCTTGCTGCCGCAGTTCATCGATCCCGCACAAGGCAGTATCCTCGTGCAGAGCCTGGCGCTCGGCACGACGCAGATTGCCATAAGCTTCTCGGTCAACGCGTTGATCGTACTAGCCGCGGGCTCGGTTGCCGCCTGGTTCACGACCCGCCCGACGTGGCTCAGGGTGCAACGCTGGACCATGGCTGGCGTTCTTGCGGGCTTCGCCGTCCGGGTTGCGATAGAGCCGCGAGCACGGTGAGCCGGCCATGCGCGAGAATGAGCGCGGTGACGATCGACCGGACCCGCCTCCGAGCGGACACGCGGAAGCGACAGGGACCGAGGTGCGTGCGACGGATGCAAAGCGGATTTAGGTTTGTGCGCACGCATCGTGCTTGAACGGCCGTTTCGGGCCATCCTCGACGTCGCTCGGGCCCCGGAACGGCGGCCGACAGGGAGGCGGCGAACGGTCCAACGGCTGGAAGAATACATGAACAAGAGCGCCGGCAACCGGCGCCTGACCAGGGAGGAAATGGCAATGAAACGCCTGTTGAGCTTGAGCGCGCTGTCTTTGGTATTCGGATGCGGAGCAGCACAGGCCCAGTACAGTGACGGCGTCATCCGGATAGGCGTGATGACCGACATGGCCGGCCTTTATGCCGATATCACGGGGCCGGGCTCGGTGGTGGCCGCGCGCATGGCGGTCGAGGATTCCGGCGCCGCGGCGAAGGGGATGAAAGTCGAAGTCCTCGGCGCCGACCATCAGAACAAGCCCGACGTCGGCTCCAACATCGTGCGCCGGTGGATCGACATCGACAAGGTCGATGTGATCGTCGATGTCCCCACGTCTTCGATCGCGCTCGCGGTCAGCCAGATCGTCAAGGACAAGAACAAGGTCTTCCTGGTGTCGGGAGCGGCCGCCTCTGACCTGACCGGCAAGGCCTGCTCGCCGAACACTGTACATTGGAGCTACGACACCTGGGCGCTGGCCAACGGCACCGGCAAGGCCATCGTGCAGACCGGCGGCAAGACCTGGTTCTTCCTCACCGCCGACTACGCGTTCGGCCACGCGCTCGAGCGCGACACCGCGGCGGTGGTCGAGGCGAACGGCGGCAAGGTCCTGGGCACGGTGCGGCATCCCTTCCCGGGCACCGACTTCTCCTCCTTCCTGCTGCAGGCGCAGGCCTCCAGGGCGCAGGTCATCGCGCTCGCCAATGCCGGTGGCGACACCATCAACTCGATCAAGCAGGCCGCCGAGTTCGGCATGGTCAAGGGCGGCCAAAGCCTTGCCGGGCTTCTCGTGTTCGTCAACGACGTGCACGCGCTCGGACTGCCGACCGCGCAGGGTCTGATCTTCACGGAAAGCTTCTACTGGGATCGCAATGATGCGAGCCGCGCCTTCGCTCGACGGTTTGCGCCGCAGTCCAAGGGCAACATGCCGTCGATGGTGCAGGCCGGCGTCTACGGCGCGGTCTCGCACTATCTGAAGGCCGTTGCGGCGTTGCAGAACGACGCCGACGGCAGGGACATCGTCGCCAAAATGAAGGACATGCCGACCGACGATCCGCTCTTCGGCAAGGGCACGATTCGCGCCGACGGCCGCAAAATCCACGACATGTACTTGCTCGAGGTTAAGAAGCCGGACGAGTCGAAGGGCGCGTGGGACTACATGAAGGTGCGCGCCACGATCCCGGCGCGCGAGGCGTTCCGCCCGCTGAAGGACGGCGGCTGCCCGCTGGTGAGCGGATGACGCATCTTGTCCCCACTCGCCGCTGACGCGGGGGGAGAGGTCCCGCAGTCGTAAGGCAGCGGGTTCCCAGTTCCGCCATGCGGAGGTTCGAAATCCTGCCTCCTCATGGGCAAAAGACGGTCGAAACACCTCCAACGCGTGCGATGGCATTCGCGACGCTCGACCCATCCTGTCCCTTGACCGCGCGAGGCTTTTTGCCTCGTCGCAATTTTCGAGTTGACTACGTTACGTGAGTCACCCATAATAGGCGCAGTCTCCAAAATTGCGCATGGACCACTGTTTCGGTCCCGCCCGCGTCGTGCTCCCGACCGGCGCGCATCGACGCGTCTGCAAGGCATCATGGAACGAGGTTACCCGCTATTCATGGGCAGAAATCGGTCGAAAGACGCCGCATAGGCAAAAACGGGCGAAACGCCCCTCATCGCGTGCGGCGGGTGTCGCGACGCTCAAGGCGTCTACCGCACTGACCGCACGACACTTTTTGGCGTCGTCGCATTTTTCAGTTGACTACGTTACGTGAGTCACCTATAAAACGCGCATTCTCCAAAACTGCGCAATGACCACCGTTTCGGTGCCGACCGGGCCTCCGTCTCCCGGATGGCATCGGCGCGGGAGGATCGCCTGCGTCGCGGCCACGCGCGCGGCGTCCTCCCGCGGACAACTCGAAAGCAACCGCGATCTGCACGCGAAACCGCGCCGATGGTGCCAAGTGACCTTCACAAGTGACCTGCACAAGTGACCTGCACAAGTGACCCGCACAAGTGACCCGCAATAGCCATGCCCAAACTCACCGCCACCGACCTGCGCGCGCTGCTCGCCGCGGAGAAGGCCGATGCCTTGTCCGCAATGTCGGCCTCGAAGCTGTCGCAGGAGCGCGCCGCTGCGCTCGACTATTACCTCGGCGACATGTCGCGGGACATGCCGGCGCCGGACGGCCGCTCGAAGGCGGTGTCGACCGACGTGGCCGATACCGTGGAAGGCCTGATGCCGACGCTGATGGACATCTTCACCGCCGGCGACGAGGTGGTGCGGTTCGAGCCGGTGGGACCTGAGGACGTGCGCGGCGGCCGAGCAGGAGACCGATTACGTCAACCACGTCTTCATGCAGCAGAACCCGGGCTTTCTCGTGCTCTATTCCTTCATCAAGGATGCGCTCCTCTCCAAGGTCGGCATCGTCAAGGTGTGGTGGGAGACGCGGGAAGCCTATGAGCGCGAAACCTATCTCGACCAGCCCGAAGATGCCTTTGCGCTGATCGTCGCCGATCCCGCGGTCGAGGTGATCGCGCACAGTCAGAGGACAGTCGACGGACAACAGCGGACAGATGAAGCCGGTCCGTCCTCCGTCCTGCGTCCTCCGTCGTCTGCCCTGCACGACGTCACCGTGCAGACCACGCGCACCTATCACTGCGCCAAGGTCGAGGGCGTCCCGCCCGAGGAGTTCGGCATCGCGCGCCATGCGCGCTCGATCCGTGACGCCGACTATTGCTTCCACGAGGTGCTGCGCTCCGAGTCCAAGCTGATCGAGCAGGGCTACGACCGCGAGCAGGTCGAGAAGCTGCCGTCCTATGTGGTCGCCGACACGATCGAGGCGCAGGCGCGCGACACCGTCGACGAAGGCACGGCCAGGCAGGGCGACGACGGCCTCAACGGCGCGAGCCGGCTCATCCGGATCACCGAGCACTATGTGCGGATGGATTACGAGGGCGACGGCATAGCCCGCGAAGACGGGCGTCGACTCGTAAACGCCCTGGTGCCGCGCTGTACCGGGTCACCACCGGCGGCGACGAGGGCGAGGTGCTCACGCGCGACGGCGAGCCCGACGTGATCGAGGAGGACGCGATCCCGTTCGCCGCGATGACCCCGGTCATCGTCACCCACCGCTTCTTCGGCCGCTCGATCGCCGACCTGGTGATGGACATTCAACGTATCAAAACTGCATTGCTGCGCGCGCTGCTGGACAACGCCTATCTGGCGAACAATCCCCGCACCGAGGTGCCGGAGAGCCATGCCGGCGAAACCACGCTCGATGATCTGCTGGTATCGCGGCCCGGCGGCATCGTGCGCACCAAGATGCCGGGCGGCCTCGGCGTCATCAAGCATCCCGACATCGGCGGCCATGTCTTTCCGCTGCTGCAATACCAGGATGCCGCGCGCGAATGGCGCACGGGCGTGAGCCGGCAGGGCCAGGGCGTGGATCCCAACGCGCTTGCAGAACCAGGTGGCCACCATCGCCAACCAGATGTTCAACGCCGCGCAGGCCAAGGCCAAGCTGATTGCGCGCATCTTCGCCGAGACCGGCATCCGCGATCTTTTCTCGCTGTTGCACATGACGATCCGGAAGAACGGCAGCCGGTCGCAGACCGTCCGGTTGCGCAACCGGTGGGTCACCGTTGATCCAAGGGAATGGAAAAACCGCAGCGACATGACCATCAATGTCGGGCTCGGCACCGGCGGCAAGTCCGAGCAGCTAGTCCATCTCAACATGATCATCGGCGCCCAGGAGAAGGCGATCGCCGCCGGCCTGGTGTCGCCGAAGAACCTCTACAACGCGGCCAAGGAGCTCACCAAGCTTGCCGGCCACAAGAACGTCGACCTGTTCTTCACCGCGCCGGGCACGCCCCCCGATCCCAACGACCCGACCTCGGCGCCGATCAAGCCGCCGGCCGATCCGAAGCTCATGGAGCTCGAACGCAAGGCGGAGATCGAGAAGCTGCAGGCCGAGGCCGATATCGCGACGCAGAACCGCAAGACGCAAGCCGAGCTGGTCCTGAGCGAGCGCAAGTTCGAGCTCGAGAAGGAATTGAAGCTGCTCGATGCGCAGATCAAGCGCGAGCAGCACGAGCAGGGCATGGCGCAAGCCATGGCTCGGACGCTGATGGCGGGCGACGAGCCCGGTCCGGATGGCGAGCCGCGGGAACATCCGATGCTGCGCACGGTGACGGAGCTCATCGGCGAGCTCAAGCGGGCGAACGCGCCGAAACGCATCGTGCGCGATGCCAGCGGCCGCGCCTCGCATATCGAGCCTGCCGTCACCGGATGACTATGGGAAGCAGCAGGGACGAAGGCCGGCCGTGCACGCTGCGCTCGCAGCCGTAACTGAACCTGAGGCTTTCAAACGCGATCGAAGGCGCGGCGGCTCGAATCGGCTGGGTCATCCACGCTCAAGAGGCGCTCCATGGTCTCGCTGCAAGATCGAACCATGGGCACGGCCTCGGCAAGAATGGACTGTACTCTTGGATCGGAGATGCGGCGCTCGTATTCCTTGACCGCTTCGCCATAGAACCAGATGTCGTCCTTGAGGTATTCGGCGAGGTCATCGCGCTCCGCGGCGGTCAGCGATCGCTTTGGCGGAATCCCGGTCAAATCCTTGATTCGGTCGGTGACGTTGCGGCGGGGGACAGCCAGGATGCCGGCGCGGCCGAGGAGATAACCCATGAGCACGGTGAATTCCTCGAACCGCTCCGTCAGTCCGTAGAGGCCCACCTTGGTGACCAGGTTGTGCAGGCATTCCCGCGGCGTGGCGGTTCCGGTCGGCGCGAAGCTGCCTTGGCCGGTGTCGTCGAAGAAGCTGTATTGGGCGCCGAAGGCGGAATACGCGTTCCTTGCATACTCGGTGAAGGGCATGCCCTTGACGATGTCCTCGTGCCAGGGATTTCCGGGCAGACGAAGTGCGTAGTTGTAGTACGAGCGCATCCGCTCGATCGGATGGCGCAATGTCGAGACGATCGTATGCGGCATCGGCGCGGAGCGAAGAAAAGGATGATCGAGGCGGAAATGGCCGGTCAGCACATATGAAGGGCGGGGCGGGGGCGCGCGGTATCCTTGAGAAAACGCTCCTTGGGAACAAGGCCGAAGAAATCCATTGTGTTCATGTCGAAATTCAGCGCGAAGAAATTGTTCTGCCGGAAAAGCGCATTGACCGTCCCGCCGCTCGCCTTCGGGACGTGAACGTGAAACACGAGATCGAGGCCGAACCTTTGACTTGCCGATCGAGCAATTGCTGGAAGGTGTAGGGAGCTGCCATATCCGAAACATACGTGACCGGCGGGCACCCTACCGTAGGGCCCGCCGTCCCTGCAACCGAGTGACGACGCTGCCTGACGCGGATCGCAGGCGGGCGAGGGGCATCGCGTCTTGATCGAAGCCGAGCGGAACGCGGAAGAGAAGCGGGCCAACGCGCCGCGCCGGGTTGTGCGTGATGCGCAAGGCTTCATGCTGGAGACGCAGTAATGGGACTCACGATCAGACACGCCACGCAATCCAACGTCGCGGATGAGGCGTCGCCGGCGAGATCGGCCCGACCGAGTGGAACGAGGGCCATCCGATTGCGGACGGCGAGCCGATCGTCACCTCGCGACCGGCCAATCGAACTTCGTGCAGACGCCGGCGTTCGCCTGGTCGCCCGAATCCGCGGGCGCGGCTCTGGAACTACAACCACACCGACGGCAATATCGGCACCGCCTTCGTCGCGCTGCCGTCGACCACGATCAATGTTACGGACAAGTTCGCGTCCGAAGTCGCGCGGCTCAATCCGACGCGATCGGTCTATCTGATCAATACGGCGATGGCGTTCTCCGGCAACAGGATCTCCGTTGGTTGCCCGGCATTGACGCGGATCGACAATATCTGCAGATTACGAACAACGTCCCGGCGGCGCTGGCGGCGATCGGCGCGACCAAGATCGACCTGTTGCTGTGGTGGCAGGGCGAGGCCCAGATCGCCGGCACTTCTCTACCAGTATCCGACCGATTGGGAGACCTTTCATGGCCGCCTGCTCCGGAATCATGGTTCCCCTGGGGGTATGCCGGTGATCATTTTTGGGCTGGCACCCGACGACCATCTCCGGCTCGATCTCCACCGACATGATGAACGGGCAAGTTGCAGAGGGTGGTGCGCGGTGACCCGGACTGTCGGCGCTTCGTCTACTTCGGCTGCTTGCCGCACCGTTTGGTTGGACACGCCTCACTTGACCGGCGCTGGGCTATGACCAGCTCGGCAAGATGTCCGGCAGCCGAATTCGTCTATGGTCTACACGGACCGCCTTATCGATCCGCTCGCGGGGAGTGCTGCGGCCGCAAGTGCTCGGACGTCCGGCGGCGCGCAATCTGCTCATGGGGGCGATTTTACGACGAATCCGTGGCAGCGCGGCATCGATCTTCATCTCCGCCCAAACGGGCAATTTTGTCGCGGACAGATAGCGGTGGACCCAGATCGGCGCGGGCGTCATCGACCTCACCAAGACGGCCGACGCGCCGACGCATCGCGCAGGCCGGGACGTTCACCCAACATTGTCTCGACATCGCGGTGACCACGGCCGATGCATCGATCGCGGCCACCGACCAGTATTACATCAGCAAATTATCGAGGGGCTCAATGCCGCCTTCCTCGGCTTTGGCCACGCGAACGCCCGCCCGATCACCATCTCGTTTTGGGTGAAGTCGACCAAGACCGGGACATTCTGGATGTCGTGCGCAATGACGACGGCGACCGATCCTACGCGACCTCATACGTGGTCAACACCGCCGACACCTGGGAACACAAGGAGGTCACGATCCCGGGTGATACGTCCGGCACTTGGCTCTACGACAACCGCGCGGCCTGTCGTGACCTGGCTGCTCACGTGGGCTCCAATTTCATCTCGACGCCGACACCTGGATTGCGGGCAACTTTATGGCCGGGGGCACCCCGGCCAACGCGATGGACACGATCGGCAACCGTTTCAAGCTGGCGCTCGTGCAGATCGAGGAGGGCGTCGGCGCATCCCCGTTCGAGGCGTTGCCGCAGGACGTGCTGCTCGATCGCTGCCGCCGCTATTTCGAAATCGTTCGCGCTCGCGACGGCGCCGGCGCAGAATGTGGGGAGCATGCTAGGCGCGGCTTTGCGTGTCCCATGTCGCCTCGGCCGTGTTCGGCAACCGCGTCGAATTCGATAACAACATGCGCGGGGCGCCGACGATCACGACCTATAATCCGAGCGCTGCGAACGCCAATTGGCGCGATACGACGAACGGGGCCGACCGAACGGTACCGTTTCGGATCAGTCGGAGAGCGGCTTCGTGTTGACCGGCGCCGCCGGCGCGGCCGCGGCGTCGAACTACATCCACTGGCAGGCGTCAGCCGACCTTTAGGGCGGGTTGTCCGGCCCCATAGGATTGGGCAGATTTGTCGGCATGGACACCGCCCAGCCTTTCGCCTTCATCAACCCAATTCCTGGGCTCGACGCGT
>CAWHCK010000028.1:0-122425 GCA_963827585.1 uncultured Alphaproteobacteria bacterium | reverse complement strand
GGCCGGCTGAGCCTCGCTGCGGCTGGGTCTTGGCAGGGCGTTCGGCAGTTCCCCACCGGGAGGGTCGATCTGCATCAGGTTTTCAGAGGTCACCAGGGCGGGTGAGGAACAGAAGCCGCCCCGTCAAATCACTGTTCGTCCTCAATAATTTTCCAGTCGCCGTGTTCGTTGTGTAGCGCGTTGTGTAGGCGTAGTTTCGGCTCGCATCTTTGCTGGGAGGGACGCCATGCGACTTCCTCCGCCAGTTATGTGCGCTGCCATTATTGCCCCTTGTTGGATTGTCGCGGGGAGTACTTCACGCCCCAGCCTGTGTCGCTTGCTCGGTGTGGAAGAAGGCGGCCTGCTGTGCCCATTAAGCATCGTGATCCGGGCAGCCGAGGTCCCGGCCGAACTTTGTTTTGTACTCGGCTTGCGCCTGTGGGTTCTCGACCAGGTCCTTGCGCAGCGCCAGCAGGAGATGGTCGCCGTCGTTGACCATGATGTAGAGATTGCCGTCATAGATACTGCTGGAACTTCAATCCGTTGGCGACGCCGGAGAAGTCGGGCTTGTATTTCGCGGCATAGCTGTCGAGCGGGATGATGACCTGGCCCCCGCGGCGTCGGCGCGGTGTACGGGAAGTCGTTGAAGATGTCGTAGACGCCGGTCTTGGCCACACCCTCCTGTATGATCTTGGCCGGGATGTCGGTATAGCCGAGCGGCACGATCTCCATCTTCACGCCGGTGAGCTGCTCCCACTTCCTGGCAAAGTCCGGGAACGAGTTGTTGTAGCGAGCTCAGCAGGATGGTGAGCTTCGGCTCCTTGTAGGTTTCTTGGACTTCACATAGTCCTTGGCGCCAGCGACAGCCCGGTCGGCCACGGGATCGGCGAGCGCCGGCGACGCCGCCGCGATCATCAGTCCGAGCACCGCGCTTGCAACCTTCGCATGTTGTCCTCCCCGCAGTGTGTTTATGCCTTGCACGCAGACGCAGTCGGCGCGCCGTCGTCCGCCGGTGGCAGCCTTACCGCCAGAGTTCGGTGCCGCCTTTGTGGCGCTGTGGGTCAGTTCACGGCTCACACATGCCCCGGACGCAGGTGGCGCAACCAGCCGGCCGCAATGCAAGTCGGTTGAAATGCTATAATAGAACCGGGGACTTCACCAGTGTGGCCGGCCGCGGCAAGTTTGCGTTGCCCAACGCCGAAGGCCGCGCCCTGCCGCCGTTCAGCCGGAGCGGCGTGCGGCGCGGATGAAGTCAGCGACGCGCTCGGCGATCATGATGGCCGGGAAATTGGTGTTGGCGCTGGGCACGCTCGGCATGACCGAAGCGTCGGCCACGCGGAGACCGGCCACGCCGTAGACGCGGCATTCCGGATCCACCACCGCCATCGGATCGTCCGCGCGGCCGATCGCGCAGGTGCAGCTCGGATGAAACATGGTGCCCGACGCCGCCAGGATTTCGGCGTTGTCAGCGGGGGGCCCGAGCCGCTTCCATCCGCGATCAGCCGGCCGGGCCGGATGGCGCGGCCGACGACTGCGCGCCGCAGCGTGGTCGGCGCACCGAGCACCGTTGCCGCCGCAAACGCCTTGACCGAACCCACAGCCCCGGTGCCGTTGATCAGGCGGAGCGGCGGGTCCCGCGGCAGCAGATAGGCCTCCTCGAAGCAGTCGCGCACGGATGGTTCGTTGATCAGCGCCTCGGCCAGGCGCGTCGCCATGACCATCCGCTTCGCGTCGCGCGGATCGGTCAGGAGCCGCTGCGAAACCGCGGGCGGCACGTCGGGGTCCCGCGACCGCAGCATCACCGAACCACGGGAATAAGGCGCGTACAGCGCGGCTGCGATCATCCCCATCCCGGTCCCGAACGGCCGGGCGCTGACGCGGCCGATGAAATAAAGAAACAGATCACCGGCAGGACACCCTTCCAGGTTGGACGAAAAGCGCAGGCTGGTGATGGTGTAGTGCCGGTCGGCTTGGGCGAGACGCGATTGCGGCTTCAGCGTCATCGCGAAATGCAGGAGCGAGTGGTTCTGATAGTTCTTCCCGACGCCGGCGCGATCCGCGACTGGCTGGATTCCGAGCGCCTTCAGCTCCGTCGCCGGCCCTATTCCGGAGCGTAGCAGCAGCCCCGCCGATTGCACGGCGCCCGCACACACCACGACCTCCGAGGCGGACAGCATCACGGTCTCGCCGTCGCGCTCGGCGATGACGCCGCGCACGCCGCCGTCCTCGAGCCGTAAGTTGCGGACGCACGTGCTGGTCATGATCTTGAGGCCTGGCCGGCGGCGGACTTCCGGCGTGAGATAGCAGCGTGCGCTGCTCGCCCGTTCCCTGTCCTGGCTGAGCGGGGTTGCGAAGAACCCGTCTTCCGCGGTCTCGTTGATGTCCGAAAGCGACTTCATCCCGCGGCCTGCCAGCGCCTCCTCGATGCGGCGCATGTAGAGCGGCCACTTCTCGCGCGGCAAGCGACGGATGATGTTGGGGCCGTTCGTGTTCCGGTCTGGACCGGCCGGTCAAGGTCGCAGGTCATCGCGCGGAAATAGGGCAGGACGTCGCGCCAACCCCAGTTGCGCGCGCCCCTGGCCTCCCAGCCGTCATAGTCCGAAGGCAAGCCCCGGAGCGCGATCATGCCCATGACGCTCGAGCCGCCGCCCACGACGCGCGCCTGCGGAAAAGGGCGCGCCGGATCTCCGTCGGTCAGGCTGGCAGTGAGATCGGGCCAGAAGTAGTCGCGGTTGAGAAACGAGCGCGGGAAAACGTCCTTGATGTCGTCTGGCACCTCGCCGGGAACCGTGTCACGGCCTGCCTCGACTAGCGTGACCCGCAGCGTGGGCTCCTCCGACAGCCGAGCGGCCATCGCGGCCCCGGCGGAGCCCGCACCGACAACCAAGATATCGCTGTGCTCCATGAACGGATGTGTCCTTCGGTGGCCGACGGCGCGCCCGGCCGAGCGCGACCGCGGGTCGATTGCGCGTCGGATGATGCAATACGAGAATTCCCCAAGTGGCCTACTGACGATCCGAGCCTGGCCAGCCGACCTTGCCCCAGCAACCGTGTATCGACCATGCTCGACTGGCTTTCGACCACCCCAGAGAATGGAGACCTGACTGGCTGGTTGAGGCGGCAGGATTTCGAACCATCGCATCAGAAACGATCGATAAGTAGCATCGCGATGGCAGCACCCGAAGCCGCCCAGCCGGTCACCGACCACGGCCAGAGCTGGCAGATGCTGCGCGCGCTATGGGACCATCCCCAGCGCAAGCAATGGATGGGCGGCGGCGCCGATCTGCCCGGGATCCATTCGATTTGCGTCTATCTGCGAGATTCCAGGCGGGTGTGGATCGCAGTGTCGACTGGCGGCATCTGGTTCACCGACGATACCGGCGAGAGTTGGACACTACGCGGCCAAGGAATGCGCGCCGAATATGCTCCGCCCGAGCAGACGCACGACCCCATCGCTCAGGACGTGCATTGCCTGGTCCAGTGCCGTGCGGCGTCGCGGGTGCGCGTGACCACCAGCTTGCCCTCGCGTGGGATGCGCTTTTCGTCCTTGATCTCTGGCACAAACCAAGCGGTATCCGGGTCGCGCGGATGCACGGCGACGGCGAAGCCGAACGTCGACGGCTCCACTCCGGTTATCTCCGTGAACGTCCGGCTTTCGTCCGAGGATGCGAAGATGCCGTTGTGGTGCTGCACCCACATGCGCTCCGGCATGTGGGGCCGTCCGATCAACTGGAGCACGGCGCGCATCTGGGCGACGTTCGCGGTCGAGCGGTGTAATTTGACGCCAAAATGTCCGTGGTCGAGCGCGGCATAGGTGCGCCCGTCGCGAGGGTCGGTGAGCGTGAGACTGACATTGTCGCCGAGGAAATCGACGCTCTCGATCTCCCAATGCCCTATGGGCCTACGCGCGACCGTGAAGAGGCCCTTGCGGGTGGAAATGAGCAGCTTGTCACTCATCGAATCAGCCTCCTGACAGCGCCTGGAACACGTAGATGCGGCTCGACTCGTGCACGGGATCGCCCATGACTGCAGGATGGCCTCGAAGGCATCGTGTATAAGCGCAAGGACTCGCGCTACCGCTCTGGTCGTTCGCTGGATTGGCTCAAGAGCAAGAACCCGACCTGCGCGGCGATGGCCGGCGCCGACGAAGTGATCGAATGAGGCGCGAGTTCATCATGCGGTTCTGTTAGGTTACAGGCTCGATCCTTGGCTGGGCCCAACCGGAAGGGCACCAGTGTCTGTGCCGACGAGGTGACCTTGTCTCGCAAGGGAGCGAAGAGCCGGACGCACGGTCGCAAGCTTCGTTCGACCGGAACGAAGGTGAAAACGCGCGTTCGCCGCATTCCCGAAGCCCGTGCCGCGCTGGAAAAGAAGCTCGAAGCACGCACGCGGGAGCTCGCCGAAGCGCGGACGCACCTTGCCGAGGCGCGCGAGCACCTTTCCGAGGCGCTTGAGCAGCAGGCGGCGACCTCCGAGGTGCTCAAGGTGATCAGCCGTTCTGCTTTCGATCTCCAGCTGGTGCTCGATACGCTCGTGGAATCAGCTGTTCGTCTGTGCGACGCTGATCATGCCTGGCTGTTCCAACGCGACGGCGAATTCTTCCACTGGGTCACCAGCTTCGGCCATGCGGCCGACGTGCGTGCGCAGCTGAGGGATTATTTCAAACTCCGGAAAGTTCCAGTAGATCGAGGCAGCATCACTGGACGAGCCGCGATGGAGGCCCGAGCGGTTCACGTTCCCGACGTACTGGCGGACCCGGAGTACACCTGGAGTGGCGCTCAAAAGATTGGCGGCTACCGGGCCGCGCTAGGTGCCCCGCTTTTACACAAAGGAACTGTCGTCGGGGTGATTTTCGTAGCGAAGACCGTGCCGCAACCATTTACTGCCAAACAGATCGAGTTGGTGACTACCTTTGCCGATCAGGCGGTCATCGCCATCGAGAATACCCGCCTCCTCAACGAGCTGCGGCAACGCACCGGCGATCTGAGCGAATTGCTGGAGCAGCAGACCGCGGCCTCCCAGGTGTTGCAGGTGATCTCCAGTTCGACCGGCGAGTTGGAGCCGGTCTTCCAGGCCATTTTGGCAAGCGCAACGCGGACCTGCGATGCCAAATTTGGATTGCTGTACCGGATCGAAAATGGCTCTGCCCGGATTATTTCGAAGCTCGGCATACCTCCGGCATTTGCGGAGTACCTAAAGCGAGGGCCTCACCGGCCACCGTTGAATTGGGTGAGCCCGCTAACTCCAATCGGCCGTGTCATCCAATCCCGCCAGTTAGTCCATCTTGCCGACTATCGTACAGATCAAAGCTATCTTGACCGCGACCCAATCACAGTTGCGGCCATTGAACTCGGCAGCATCCGAACATTACTCGTGGTACCGATGATCAAGAACGACGCGCTGATGGGTGCGATCGTCATCTTTCGTCAGGAGGTGCGGCCGTTCACCGACAAACAGATCGAGCTGCTCCAGAATTTCGCCGCGCAGGCCGTTATCGCCATCGAGAACGCCCGCTTGCTCCACGAACTGCGCGAATCCTTACAGCAGCAGACGGCCACCGCCGACATGCTCAAGGTCATCAGCCGCTCGACCTTCGATCTGCAGGTGGTGCTAAAAACGCTGGTCGAGTCCGCGGCGCAGTTGTGTGACGCGTACGACTCTGCCATTTGGCGCCCGGACGGCGACCGGCTCCTCCTCGTCGCCCATCACGGTCCGATCCCTGCGGAGACCCTCCCTCTGATCCGCGGGACAGTGGCGGGCCGAACGGTTCTCGATGGGCGGGCCTTCCATATTGCTGACCTGCAGACCGAAGATGCCGAATTTCCCGATAGCTGCGAAAACGCACGAAGCTGGGGCTTCCGCTCGCTACTTTGTGTTCCTTTGATGCGAGAAGGTGTCGCGATTGGCACGATCGCGCTCCGCCGCAGAGAGGCGCAGCTCTTCACGGAGCGACAAGTCGCCCTGCTCCAGACCTTTGCTGATCAGGCGGTGATCGCCATCGAGAACGCGCGACTGTTCAACGAGCTGCGCGAGTCGCTGCAGCAGCAGACCGCAACGGCCGACGTGCTCAAGGTGATCAGCCGCTCGACCTTCGATCTGAAGGCCGTGCTCAACACGTTGGTTGAATCGGCAGTTCGACTGTGCGACGCGGATATGGCGGCCATTCCTCGCCTGAGCGGCTCAGATCTACATCATTTCGCAAGTTGGCTACACACCCGACTTCCATGACTTTATGGACAGAGATCCGTTCGTTCCGGGTCGAGGCACGATCGCTGGGCGCGCTGCGCTTGAACGGATCATCGCATATAACTGACGTTCACGCTGACCCCGAATACACATTGAGGCGGGAAGAAGATAGCCGCATACCGTACCTTGCTTGCCGTCCCTTGCATGCGCGAAGGAGTGCCATCGGCATGTTGGTGATGGCCCGAGCGCTACGACCGTTCAGCGCCGACAGATCGATCTCGCCACGACCTTCGCCGACCAGGCGGTGATCGCGATCGAGAATGTACGGCTGTTCGAGGAGATTCAGGAGAAGAGCCGCCAGCTCGAATTAGCGAGCCAGCACAAGTCGCAGTTTGTCGCCAACATGAGCCACGAGCTGCGCACCCCGCTCAACGCCATCATCGGGCTCACCGAGATGATGTGTACTAACGCGGCGCGTTTCGGCACGGAGAAGGCGCAGGAACCGCTGCGCCGAGTGAATGCCGCCGGCACCCACCTGCTCGGCCTCATCAACGAGGTACTCGACCTGTCCAAGATCGAGTCCGGGAAGCTCGAGCTCAACCCGGAGAGCCTGCAGCTCGCTCCGCTGATCGACGAGGTCGTCGGCACCGCGCGCCAGCTCGCCGAGCAGAACAAAAACCGGCTGGTCGTCAAAACCCAGGAGAATCTCGGCGCCCTGACTGTGGACCCGATGCGGCTGCGGCAAATCCTGCTCAACCTGTTGAGCAACGCCTGCAAGTTCACCAAGCAGGGCGAGGTTGCGCTGCAGGTGCGAAAGGTGGTGGACGGACACAACTGGATCGAGTTTGCGGTTGCGGATAGCGGCATTGGCATGACGGCGGAGCAGCAGGCTAAGCTGTTCCAGGACTTCAGCCAGGCGGATTCTCTGACCGCGCGGCGCTACGGTGGAACCGGCCTTGGCCTTGCCCTCTCGCGCAAGCTCGCGCGCATGATGGGCGGTGACGTGGCCGTGACGAGCGAGCCGGGCAAGGGCTCGGTGTTTACGGTGCGTCTGCCGGGCGACCCGACACCCTAATCAAAGCCGTAGACTGTTTCGACTGAAATCCAAGTTCGGGGCAATGCTACCGCTCGTCTTTTGAAAAAGGAGATACGCAATCGTCCGCTCTGCGGCCGCACGGCTCTGAGCCAACCGAAATCAGTTTTCTTTCAGGAGCAACATAACCGGAAGAAGGCGTCAGGTGCGACAAAGTATGTTGGCCCGCTCACGCGCGAGTACGGTGAAGCAGCCTCACGGTCCCCGACAAGCTGCTCGTATCGGCCGACTTGCAAACGAAAGTGAGCCGATGGAGAGGAACTTCGAGGTGCTCATGGCAATAGATCTCCCCGGCATTCTTATCGTCGATGACAATGAGGACAATCGATATACGCTGCAATTGCTGCTCGAGAGCGATGGTCACGAGCGGATCGCCAGCGCGGCGAGCGGGAATGAGGCCATCTCGCTCATCGAGAAGGAAAAGTTCAGCCTCGTGCTGCTCGATCTGAGGATGCCGGATTTAAACGGGGACGAGGTTCTCAAAGTGATCAAGAGCGATCCGGACAAGCGGGATATCCCAGTGGTGATGATCAGCGCCGACACGGATGTGGAGAAGGTCTCCCAATGCATCGAGCTCGGCGCCGACGACTACCTGTCGAAGCCTTTCAATTCGACGATCCTGCGTGCGCGGATCGGCGCGGCGCTGCGCCGACACTCGTTACGGGCGCTGGAAAACGAGTATCTCGGCAAGATCGAGAACGAGAAGCGTCACACCGAGAACCTGCTGCGCAACATTCTGCCGAGTCAAATCGTGACGCGCCTGCGCAACGGGGAAAGTAACATCGCCGATCATTTCGAAGACGCCACGGTGATTTTTGCCGACGTCGTCGGCTTCGGCAAGATCACGGCGCGCATGAAGGCCTATGAAATCGTCGCCTGCCTCAATCAGTTGTTCAGCGAATTCGACAAGCTCGCGGAAGATGTCGGGATCGAAAAGATAAAGACGATCGGTGACAACTACATGGCCGTCGCCGGCGTGCCGACGCCGCGTCCCAATCACGCTCGGATGGCGGCGAAATTCGCTCTCGACATGGTTGCGGCCACTGGGCGGTTGCGGTCTCGGCTGCCGGTCCCGTTTTCGATCCGGGTAGGCCTGCATTCGGGACCGGTAATGGCAGGGGTAATCGGCACGCGTAAGTTCGCCTACGACGTCTGGGGCGATACCGTCAACATCGCTGCGCGCCTGGAGGCGGCGAGCCAGCCTAGTCGCGTGCTCGCGTCCGCGGCGACGGTGAAAGCGTTGGGAAGCGATTATGCTTTCGATGGCCCGCACAAGGTCGACACCAAGGAAGGCCGCATGCTAGAGGCATTTTTCGTAAGCAGTCATCCTTGACAATGTCTCGCATGTTCCCGGTCATGAAGACCCCGTGTTGGTACAAGGATTGATGGACGGGACGAAAGTGAATGAGGAAAAGAGATCCGGCATCAGAAGTCTCGCCGTTACGATGCCTGGGGTTGGACAAATGAGACGGCGCAAATTTCTCGTCGTGCTTGGCGGCGCGCTCGCCGCGCGAGCGCAGCAGCCAGCGATGCCAGTAAGTTTTTCCGGAGTGACTATCCGATCAACACGCAGATCGGAGTCCGCTTACGGGGCAACCGGAAAACATTTGCGAAGCGCCGGGAGACCGGCAAGGCGTAGAGGGTGCAAGTCCCTTACGATGAAGGAGTTGCGATCCGCATCGGCCCCGAGTTCATGCGCAGTTGCCCGTGAGGGCCTCGGCGAAGCATTGACAGGGGAGCGCATAGGCCAGCTATTGAGCCGCGAAAGTTTCCTATTCTGGGTGCCGACACCGTGCAAATGGTGGAAGGCAACACATCTGGGCGCGTCAGCGCGAGCGTCCGGACGACCCGGCGTGGTCAGAGACCCTGGCATGTGCAAACGCTCCTTGCGCGGGAACCGGGAGATCTCACGATCGACCGTTCGGCAACCGCCCGCCGGTCCGCATCGGGAAGGCGAGGAGCCGTAGCCGATGATGCACGGTCGCGAGAAGTCAGACCCCGTCATAGTAGCTGGGAAGCCGACGAACAAAGCGGCTACGGCCGCAGCGGAGCCGGTGGAGCCAAGGGCGGGGGCCGAGGGAAACGCGAACCAGCAAAGCACGGACCGGCTGGCCGCCGCCGAGCTTCAATAAAATCAGGGAGGTTCATATGACAGCGCTTGATCGTCGCGCCTTCATGGCGGCGACTGCCGCTAGCATTGCGGCACCAACCGCTCTTGGCGCGAAGGAATGCCCCACGATGGACTGGATTACAATGTCGCTCGATGCCCGCAATCTCGCATACAACAATGTCGAGCACGTGGGCGCCGAGAACGCGCGAAAGAAAACCGAAGGCTGGGCCGCAGCTTCGAAGACGCTGCGCGAGCAGCGCCCGAAGCACCTCGACTTGGCCTATGGAAACGGAGAGCGCAACAAGTGGGACCTATATCCTGCCAATGATCCGAAGGCGCCATGCTTCGTTCACATCCACGGCGGCTATTGGCAGCGCGGCAGCAAGGAGATCTTCGCCTGCCTCTCCGAGGGTCCGTTGGCCCGGGGTTGGTCGGCGGCTCTGTGCGGCTACACGCTGGCGCCGGAGGCGACCCTGACAGTCGGGTAGGATCGAGGCGCGGACCGGACTTCGAATGATGCCGACGTTTCCTCGATCCCCCCTATCATTCCGTACGGCGGGTTTTCCCCGATACGGCTGGAAGGCTGGCATGTCAGGCGGGGCCTTCCCAAGCATCACCAGATTAAGCCTGCTCCCGGCATTCACTGGTCGATATTTGGTTTGCGTCCGCCGTTCGTGCACCTCGTGGTCGGCTTCGGTGATCCCGCACAGTGTCGGGCCGAGGACTCGATCGTGCACCGCCTTGGAGGGTGGGTCGCCCTCCGCCCCAGGGGCCCTCGCTCTGGTCCGAGTTATGCTGTCTCGGCCCGTCATCACTTACTCGGCCCCATCCGCCCCACCCGCGGGCACATCGCGATTTCACCGCATGGCGGCTTATACGCGATGCCTTCGCTGTGCGGGAGCGCCGAGGCGACCCGCGAGTGGTTCCGAGCTTTCGCTGCACATTCCTTCCTGACATGCCGTCCTCTCTGACCCCGGGGAGCTCGGCATCGAACTTGTCCAGTTTCTCGATGTCGACATGGCCTTCGCCGAGATCTGAGCGGCTCGGCACCCCCGGCCTTCCCGCAATCCGTTCCGCGCGGGGCCCGTTTTCGGGGCTTCCTGGTTCACACATTTGCTACAGCCTGTCAGGTTGCTCGCCCCCCTGTACGGATCAGACTGGAACGCCCAGCCACCGGGGGCTTTTACTTCCCGGCTTTCAACGGATCGGTCTCCCTCCCCGTTGCGGGATATGACTACAACAGTGACTGGACTCCTTGTATGGGGCTTTTTTTGTCAAGGAGTTTCAACCAGCACGGCCCATCTTTCTTCCTTCGTTTCTTTGTTCGATCTGAAAGCCCGTTTCTTCGTCCCGACCCGCCACAGTGGCAAGCCGTCGCGCGCAGGAGCTGTCAAGGCTGGTCGCCTCTTCGGCGACCAGCCGCAGGGCTTGGGCCTTGACAGCTCCGAGCACGGCGGCACCATCGAATGCAGTCGGGCTATCAGCAAGATGACGATTAGAGGGGAGCTCGCGTTCGAGCGCGGATTTATCGCGCCACAACCTTGTATGCGGTGGGTCCAAGGACCCGAACCATGATGCAGTAGTACGCATCGGTTGCGAAGCTCCGAAGCGGCGGGGACCCATTCTCTGTTACGGCGTGATAAGCCATGGAGTCCATCGGGTCACCGCCACCTCGAACCGTCATCGGCGACCCGTCACAATCGGGCGGGGTGGGCCAAAACTGTTGGGTGCCTTCTGCGTCAGATCATTGCGCGGGGCGCAGAATGACGCCGTCCGGCACGACGCCCTCCCGCACGAGCCGCCACAGGGCGATCAGAAGCTTGCGCGCCAAGGCCACGATCATAGTCTTGCGACTGCCGCGGGCGTTCTCGGTGCGGGCTCGGAACCACTGCGCCAAGACGCTGTCCTTCTGGAACATGAGAAATCGCCACGCCAATTGGATCATGCCCCGCCGAACCCGGGGATTCCCGGACCTCGCCAGCCCCTTCTCGCGGCGCTTCTTCCCGCTCTCGTCGGGCGAGCCAGTTAGGCCGGCATAACGCGCTACGGCGCGTCGATCGCGCAAGTTTCGCGACAGCACCTCCTGCACCAGCATGTCGGCCGTCTCGATACCAATGCCCATCACACGCGCCAGCAGGCGCACCATGGCATGCGCTCCCTCGCCGGGTGCATGCTCGAGGCGATCCAGGCGTGCGCTCTCGATCTGCCGGATCTGATCGCGCACGAGCCGTCGGCGCTCCATGTCGCGATGTAGTTCAGACAACGTGTTAGGCGGGATCAGCTCGCCCTCGGGCGTGTGCAAGCCTTCAAGTCGTTCGGCAGCTTTCTTCAGCTTGGGATTGAAGCCACGGATGCCGAGCCGGGCCAATGTTGCTTTGATTCGATTGATGATCCGACTTTGCTCTCCGACGAGGCTCTCGCGCTCGCGGTTGGGCCGCTTGGCGTCTTCGTCATCGATCGTTGGGATCGCTACCATCTTGCAATGATCACGCTCGCCGCGTAGCCAGCCGAGAAAGGCGCGCTTTAGCAGCTCGGTGTCGAGACGGTCGGTCTTCGCGCGCCGATGTTCACGCGACACGGCTACGCTCGATGCATGAATGACATGGGCCTCGATGTCGCGTGCCCTGAGCCAGCGCGCCAGCCAAAAGCCGTCCCGACCGGCCTCGAAAGCGACAGTGATGCGTGTGATCCCGTATCCTGCCTCCTCTGCTTCCTCGCGCCATCGATGCAGCAGCTTCAGCAATGCAGCCTCGTTGACGGCGAGCTTCTTCAACGGCTGACGCTCGACGCCAGGTACGATGCCCGCAACGAGCCAGCTCGACTGGCTCATTTCAATCACGGCGATTACCGTGCTGTCTGGTTCGAGGAGGGTGAGGCATCGGCTCAGGTCATTCAACTTCTGCATGGGGCGCTCCATCGATTTACATCAGCGCCGGTGGATACAACATCCTCGCCGCTACCCCATAGCATCTCTGTTGGCGGGACTCTCCACCCGCTGGAATGGCAGCTAGCCTCGCTGCACCAGATCACCAACGAGCTGAAAAGCGCGTTTGACTGGCTCAACGCCAAGGCCGGCGAGCACGGCGTCCAGGGGCCGATCATCGTCACCGGCTGGTCCGCGGGCGGGCATCTGACCTCATTCATTCTTGATCATCCCAAAGTGGCGGCGGGGCTGTCGATCTCGGGCGTGTTCGATCTCGGTGCGCTGCGCGACTCCCCGCATGTGAACGACAAGGTGAAGCTGAGCGAGGAGGAAATCCAGAAGCTCTCGCCTATGCGGCGGCCGATCGTCAACAAGCCGCTGGGTATCGCCTACGGCACCGGCGAGTTGCCGGCCATGATCGCGAGCAGCCGCGATTACCATGCCTACCGGTCGCAAGGGCATGTCCCAGGCGACTTGATACCGATCGCCAACACCAATCACTTCACGATTTTGGATGAGCTGCGGCAGCCCAACAGCACGCTCACCCGCGCCGTGATTGCGATGGCGCAATACCAGACCGCGTAGGGGATTCGGCGCGCCGTCATCCTTCGAGGCTAGACCGGCGCAACTAGTTGGCTCGCACTTCAGGGTGATGGCCTCTCACTGCCGAATTCCACGCCCCGCCACCCCCGGCGCCGTGAGGCGTGGGCCTCGAAGGATGATCGGCCGCCGGCGAGTACACTCCGGGACCGATGTCCGGACTTGGCACTCAAGCTGCCGTTGCGGCGCGGCGACATCCCGGCAGATATTGAGGGTAGAACGGACATGTCACGGACGTGGCGGGACGGCTGAGTTTGACCCTGGCCGTGTGGAAACGTCGAAAGCTCGAAGACGAGTAAAATCGTTTTCCCCAGATCGATCGAAATCGACGACGCTTAAAATTCGCGCGACCCTAATCGCGATCTGACGGAATATCCATTCTATCGGTCGGCTGATTGAAATGCCGCAGTGCAGCAGCGTCCTGCCGTACCGAGATGTGCTATCCTTTCTGCCGAAAGCAGGGGAGGCCACTTGCAGACAGGTTTGCCGCACGATCGGCCGATGGTCTCGACCAGGTTGTCGATCAGATCATGCAAGCCATGGACTAGACCACCGACGGGCGAGCAGGCACTGTCATGCACGACCCGCGCCTTGCCGTGGGGTGATCCGCGCGGCGGTCGGTGATTTCCCCTTGCCTACCAGTACCGACCATAGCCTTTCAGGCGCTCGTGATCGGCCCGTGTGGCAAAACGCTATGGGCCATGCGCCGCGTCGCCACCATCCATCGTGATATCGTCAGGGAGACCGATCATGAAAAAGCTCGGTATGCTTGGAATTATCGGCGGTGCCGCCTTGCTGACTGTGGCGTCGCCCTTTTCGCTGCAATGGTCGCAAGATGAGGTATCTCTCTCGCTTAACAGCGCTAATGCCCGATTAGGACGGCCACTAACTGCGACAAATCGAAGGGTCTACCGCAGGACATACCGCCGCGCGGCTTATGCAGCCGCAGCGGCTGGAGTGGCCGGATACGGCTATGGCTCATATTACAGATATAGCTCTCCGTACTATTCCAGCTACTACGCGCCGCAGCCGTACTCGAGCTATTACAGGCCCGTAAGCTCCTACGCGCCATCCCGCTACAGCTGTTACCTGCCACCCTATGCGAGCCCCCCATCCCGCTACAGCTATTACCTGCCACCCTTTGCGAGCGTAAGCTCCTACGGTTATCTATGTGGACGATGATCCGTGTGCGACGGGTGATGATGACGCACTGCGATGAACGAAAAACACCGATGGAACTCTGGAACTGAAATCCAGAACCGCCGAGTGACGGCCTCTGTCGGCAGCCCGTCGCAACCTTCCACACCTCCCAGGCGTCTACCTGGCGCTATGGATCGTGAGAGCGGCTTCTGGATAGACCCCTATAATTGAGGCAGGAAAAACGATATGACAAAGTTAAAATGCAGAGACTTGGGTGGTCGACCTGTATCCGGATGTTGAGTGTGCGCACCGCGGGAATTCGGAATCCGTTGCTTCAGGAGGATGACATGAAAATGGCGTTTGCAATCGCGCTTGCTGTCCTTGCAGCAAACAATGTGAGCTCGACCGCGCAGGTTTATCCGTCTCGTCCCATTACCTTGATCGTGCCGTTTTCCGCGGGTGGGCCTACGGATACGATCGGGCGCATTCTTGCTGAGCGCATACGCGCCTCGCTTGGTCAAACCGTCATTGTCGAGAATGTGACCGGCGCCGCTGGCTCGATTGGCGTCGGCCGCGCCGCGCGCGCGGCGCCTGACGGCTATACGCTCAGCATCGGCCATTGGAGCACGCACGTCGTCAACGGTGCCGTCTACTCGCTTCCCTATCACGTGCTCAACGATTTCGAGCCCATCTCACTGATCGCCAACAATCCGCAGCTCATCGTGTCCAGGAACGCGCTGCCGGCGAAGGATTTGACGGAATTGATCGCCTGGCTCAGGGCCAATCCCGACAAGGCGACGCAAGGCACCGCCGGCGCGGGGAGCGCCTCGCACGTCGGGGGCGTCTATTTCCAGAGCATCAGCGCCACCCGTTTCCAGTTTATCCCCTATCGCGGTGCCGCCCCTGCAATGCAGGATCTGTTGGCTGGACAGGTCGACCTGATGTTCGACCAAGCAGCCAATGCGCTACCGCAGGTGCGGGCCGGCAGATTCGGGCCTATGCTGTCACGGCGAAGACGCGTCTTGCCTCGGCGTCTGACATACCATCGGTTGACGAGGCGGGACTGCCGGGCTTCTACATTTCCATATGGCACGCGCTGTGGGCGTCCAAGGGCACGCCGAAGGACGTGGTTGCAAAACTTAACGCTGCAGTCGTGGAGGCGCTGGCCGATCAGACAATGCGCCAGCGTCTCGCCGACCTTGGTCAGGAGCTTCCCGCCCGCGAGCAGCAGACGCCAGAGGCACTGGTCGCCCACCACAAGGCCGAGATCGACAAGTGGTGGCCTATCATCAAGGCGGCAAACATCAAGGCGGAGTGACCTGATAGCCCTACCGGGCAGAAATGGAGTTCGTCTGGTTCTTGGCACCGACATGCCGGCATGGCTCGTTCATGTCGGCTATCGGCGCAAGACCGGAAAACATTTGCTCGTTGTGAGCTTTACCGGTTTTGACCCTGGTCGGACATGAGGTGCGCGTTTTTGTTGCGATGCACGCCACTGACACTCCGAACCTGCTATACTTAGTCCGTGACCCTTGGCCTTGGGGTGAGCCCCATGAGGCGCCGCGAGTTCATCACGCTGCTCGGCGGCGCGGCGGCTGCGTGGCCGCTCGCGGCGCGCGCGCAGCAGCCGGGAAGCTGCCGACCATCGGGTTCTTGGGCGCGGGCACGCCTTCGATCCAGAGCCAATGGGTCGCCGCTTTTGTGCAGCGGCTGCGCGAACTCGGCTGGATCGAGGGTCGCACCGTCGCGATCGAGTATCGCTGGGCGGAGGGACGCACCGAGCGCTTCGCCGAGATCGCCGCCGAGTTCGTCCGGCTCAAGGTCGATGTCATTGTCACGTCTGGAACTGCCGCAGCCGTCGCGGCAAAGCAGGCGACATCGGTCATCCCGATCGTCTTCGCGGCGGCGGCGGACCCGGTCGGCACCGGCCTCGTCGCGAGCTCTGGCGCGACCGGGCGGCAACGTCACCGGCCTGTCGATCCAGCAAACCGATCTTGCTGGCAAGCGACTCGAACTCTTGCGCGAGGTTGTCCCCGGTCTCCGCCGGTTGGCGATCTTGGCCAATGTCGACTATCCCGCCGCCGTGCTGGAGATGCGCGAGGTTCAGGCAGCGGCCCGCACGCTCGGCCTCGAAGTCACCAATCAGAAATCCGGCGAGCGCGAGGATATCGCGCCCGCCTTCGAGGCGCTCAAGGGCCGCGCGGATGCACTTTATGTCTGTTCGACCCGCTCGTGAACACCAACCGGATTCGCATCAACACCTTGGCGCTTGCCGCGCGACTGCCGACGATGCACAGCTTTCGGGAATACGTCGAAGCGGGAGGTCTGATGTCCTATGGACCAAACTTCCCGGACCTGTTCCGGCGCGCCGCCGACTATGTCGACAAGATTTTGCGCGGGGCGAAGCCGGCCGACCTCCCGGTCGAGCAGCCGACCAAGTTCGATCTCGTCATCAACCTGACGACCGCCAAGGCGCTCGGCCTCGACGTGCCGCCGACGCTGCTCGCCCGCGCCGACGAGGTGATCGAATAGCTGTTTGCTTTTCGCAGCGTCTAAGGGAAGCGTGCAATGACCGCCTTCAACGCCGTGCGTTTTCGGGTGAAGCCCGGACGCGATCAGGAATTTCTCGACGCGCACAAAGACATTGCCAGCAGTTGGCCTGGCCTCAGACGCGTCAACATCATCAAGACCGGTGACCGCGACTATTGCATCATCGCGGAGTGGACCGACATGGACGCACTTGCCAAGGCACGGCCCAACATGATCGCGACGCTCAACTCATTCCGCGACACGTTGGAGGACTTGGGAGGCGGACTTGGCGTCACTGACGCAGTAGCCGGGCCTGTGGTTCTTGGGCTGAAATAGCTGCGGTTCGCGCCTCGCCGCCGCCAAGGCGCTCGGTCACCGTGCCGCCATCACTACCCGCCCGCGCCGACGAGGTGATTGAATAGCCGATCCGATGTCGCCTATTGGCAGATCGCGTCGGTCGCGGCTCTGCGGCAATACGGCCGGAGTCGGGGTGAAGCAGACATGCCAAGGATCGTCGTGGTTGCCGCCTTGGCCGCCATGGCCGGGACCGAACGACCTGTCGGCGAACCAATTCAGCCGCCAACGCCGGCAGTTGATCGATTGATTCTCGCCCCAGCGGTATTCGATCTTTACGTTCTCGCCCTCGACGTGGCCGGTATCTTTCAGTCCCCTTCCGCCCCGCTTGGCAGCAGCGAGCCTTCGTGCGAGCGGAAATCATCCTCCAGCTGGGCAACCGGAATTGTTACAGAAACGGCGGTGTGACCAGAATACCACAGATAATGGTAGCTTCTACTCATGCCGAGCAAAACGGATGAGTGATTGCAGAAAAGCAAGGAAATTCTTGCAAAAAAGCAACTCCCCTGGAGTGTCGGCGCTGCTGCGAGTGCTGCCTCCGCTCCTTCCTGGCGTCGTGACGGGCTCCGTTGCGTGCCGTGCTGCCAAGCCTCGCGCGACTGGACGCGGCAAGCCGCCCTGCTTCAGAGGATGCTGCAGAAAATAGTATGAGGAGCCGTCAGACTGGTGTTGGACTCGGTAGTGCATGCAACATGCATTCTGCCTCCGCCTCCTTCCGCGTCGTGACGGGCTCCGTTGCGTGCCGTGCTGCCAAGCCTCGCGTGACTGGACGCGGCAAGCCGCCCTGCTTCGAGGATGCTGCAGAATGGTACGAGGAGCCGTCAGACTGGTATTGGACTGGTAGTGCATGCAACATGCATGCGACATGGTATAAATATTCAGTGATATCAATTTGATAACATATGACGAGCGGATAACACCCCGCTGGTGGGTACTAATGGTAAGGGTGGGGGTAGGCGGGAAAATGAGCCTCTCCTTAAAAGGAGTTTCGGCCAAAGAGGGAGTTCCACACCCACGCGACTATTAATGCCCCCTTTATATGACTGTGTGTGGCGTGATCGATAGAAGCTGGTCCGATGCCGGTGGGTGCGACCGAACAGGCGTGGGAATAGCGATCCACTTACACCCACGGGTTCTGTCCGTTTAGGGTCCCATCATTTCACGTGACTCTTTGCTTGTAGTAATTTCTCTGTAGGGTACGAGCAAGTTTCCGTTTCCGACTGCCGCTCGCGGCAGACCGGACTGCAAAACAGTTGGCGGTCATTGGCATAGGGCAACTGTCGGGGCTCAATCGCCATCGAGCAGGCGGCGCAGTACTCCACTGGGCCAGCCACTCGGTACCAACTGCCATTCGGCTTGTACTTCTTCAGCACATAGGAACGGCAGCGGTCGTTACAGTAGATGGGCTCTCCGGGCGTTACCGCAGTGGAATAACCGCAGGCCTTACAGGGCGCGTATTTTGGCCGACCCTCGACCTCCAAAACCGCCTCTAGAAGTGGCCAATTTACGGGCACTTTTTTGGGGTTTTCGGCAACGACCTTACCAGGACAGCTTTCCCCCGGTTTTTGGGGGTGCATCCGGCGCCAGAATGCCCCACAGGACTTGCTGCAAAACAGCTTGGATTGCGGGGTCGGCTTGCCATCAGTCCAGCGCGGAATGCGCTTCTGACAGGCGAGGCAGGCACGGTGAACGTATTCAACGTAAGGCTTCTTCGTCATTCAAAAGTTTCCGCTGAAGTTGCGCGTTGGTTGCTAGGATGTAGACTGGCAGCCACAGCCGAGAGGGTATGCGTTTCGCGGACTGACTGTGGGAATTGGCTTCCGAGTGGCAGGGATGAAGCAGATTGCGCGCCAGGCCACTTCCTGACGAGGGCTGATACTTTGGGCCGCGCATTGTCTAAAAAATCAATCAATGTGTGACCTCTCTCACATTGCTTTGAAATCGGGCAAGGGGTACCATCACTCCATTTGAGCGGACACGGCGCTAATGTTCAGTTTGCATTTGTCCGCCAATCTGGAACACCGTCCAGGAAGGTCGAGGTATCCCATCTCCCACTCATCCCCATCCCAGGTATCTATCCCATATTGTGGAACCACTTTTCGATGTTTCCTTATAGATACTAATGCTTTGGGTTGTCTCCGACATCGGGGTCTTTTTGGCGCATTTGACGCTCCATAACTTCCTCCAGTTTGCTTGCTAGCGTTGCCGGGACGATGAAGCTGTCATGCACAGACAGCGGTACGATCCCGGTCGCGGTCAGCATCTCGATCATGACGCGCTCGGCGAGATCGGCATCCTTGCGCATGAGGCGCGCTCCAGCGTCGGAACCAAATGCGTGGGCAATATCGGGGTGCCTTGCCTTCACAGCCTCGATCAGCGCCTTGGCCGTCTCGAAGCGGTTGCCGTTGTCGGGAAAATTCCTGAGTTCATCGGCGAGCGCCCTAATGGCGCCTATGGGCGTCGGGGCATTGATGGCTATTAAGAGCGCGAGCTTGACCTGCTCGCGGGGCCAGCCGTCGATCTCGTAGGCATCGCCAGCCATCTGCTTGCCGACTTCCTGGTACAGCAGCCGGACATGGATTGCCGGATAGTCAATCTCGGTCGTCGCCTTGCCGTCGATCTTGATCTCGTCTCGGCCACCGATGGAGGGGATGTTTTGCCAGTGGCCACCGTAGAAACGGCCGCCGAGGTCGAAGCTGCCCCGGTTGAACACCCTATGGAGTTGAGCCCGCGCCCGTCCGCCGTTCTCAAGGAGATCGCCCTCCCGAACTATCCGGTCTTTGATCGCGATCTCTTGTGTGACCAGGCCTTCGTTCAGGGCATCTAGGCGCTTGCGCATCCGCCGGATGTCGCGATTGTCGCGGTAGTCCACGAGATACCCATCGCGGTCTCGGAGGATGATGGTTTCAAGCGGTTCATGACCACCCTGGCCTTGTCCAACCCCTTGAGGAGCAAGTCCGAGGCGCGGAAGCGCGACTGGATAGCCCCGGTGCCCCTGCGGCATCTTCTGGTGATCGAGCAGGTCCTCGGCGGCGAGTTGATCGACCGCAGGGATGATGGCGTGATAGGTGTAGGCCCGGCCGATAGTAACGCTGGTTGCGCGCGTAGAACTCGCGGCGCCGGCTGTAGGAGATGAACTGATCGGGGCCAGCGACCAAGACCTCGGCGATGATGTGATCGCGCGCCTTCATGGCTTTCGCTGTAAGCTTCGGCAGGCCGAGGCGGTCATAAGCATCGGGCTCGGCCGGCGACCAGTTCAGAGTTAGGGGCTTGTCGCACTTCTTGTTGTGAATGGCATCTCGCACCCATGGATGGAGCGCGAGGAAACGCTCGTCGAAATCGCTCATGAAAATTCCTGACTGAAAATAGAAGGATCAATGTTGCTGCCCTCGCATGAGAGCAGCGGCAGCCTCGCGCTGCGTCGGGAACAGCCCAAGTGACCGCTCGTTGCGGTCGAACGCCTCAAAGCCGAGCTTGCCGCGCGCAAGAATGAAGCCGCAGCACTGCCTGCCGTCGTAGACGTAGGCTATGGGCGCGGTCACGACGCCTCCCGCTCGGCAATGCCGCGGAGCAGCCGCCGTGGTGTCGATACCCACTGGGCACCGACTTGGTGGCGTCGAGCAGTCTGCGCTCTAGGAGTGGTAGGCTTGCCGTTCGCTTCGACCGACACGCGGCCGATGGCGGCGGCACCCCAAACGGGAACGTCGGGGTCATCAGAAGATTTACTCTGCATAATCACTCCGTCTTATTGACGGAGGCGACCGGAGCGGGTTTAATCGCTCTCGTTCTCAGGAACTAGGAAGCCGGAGAGCACAATTAGGACCTCGCTCGGTTGCACGGGCGGGGTCCTTTCCGTTCCTAAGATGTCTCCTCCACGAATCACTTTCAAATTCCGCTGGGAATTCGCACAGGCTTCGGGAAAGTTGCAAAGCCAAGTATCACCTGTGAACGGCGGATGCCTGCTTTTTGGCCTTTCTCGCGATTTTTTCATTCCTATTGTCGCACATTCGGCGCGACGCAACGATTTCGCGTCGCGTTTCCCCACGATGCTCCATTAGCGCTCACCAAGATTTGCTAGAGCACTAGAGAGTTGCACGGGTTTCAGGGAATTGCCATACCGCGTCGATCTGCTCACGTTATCCACAGGTGTGTGTCCACCGATTTTTGGCAGGCACCAGGTCGCTCCGCTTTATGTGGCGCACCCCGAATCACCCCACCCTCTAGAAGCTACAGCAAGCCGGCAACAGTTGCGGCGAAAGTCATGGGGGGAGACGGCGGTTTCGGCGGCCGTCCCGCACTCGCTACGGCGGAAACGGCGGTCAGTTAACCTTTCGCTAGTTTGCACTGGGAGCAGCACCGCGGTGAAGCCTGTTTATGTCGCAGTCATGTCGCACGGAGTTTCCGGGAACTGCTTGGCAGCCATTGAAAACATAACGGGAAAATCTTGCAACACATGCAACATTAAAATGGCCGCCTGTTAACCGCCAAAGTTGCGAGAAATGCCGATTAAACAAGGACTTATGCCTTGGCTGGGGGACTAGGATTTGAACCTAGATTAACGGAGTCGAGAGTCCGCTCGTTCTACCATTGAACTATCCCCCAACTGGGAAGAGCGACAACGCGTTGCGCTCTTAGCTGGGCGCTAAGCCGGCCCCAAAATATCGACGCGACGCGAGCACATCTAGGGCATCTGCGGCTGCTTTCCAAGCGCGAAAAGGGAGGCGACAGGCCCGGGCCCAACGCTCGCACTCTCGCCAGTTCCGGGGCTCAACGCAATGTCGGGCCCGCCGTCGACCCGGGGGCCAGCGCTGGCGACCAGCAGAAGTCGGCGGCCGGCTGCCGGGCAAACCGAAGTCGAGGAAACGTGAGCTTGTATGCCTTCGCTGGCGCATGCCGTACCCCATGGAACCTTGGAGCGGCGCATACGTTGAGGTTGCGAAGTCCCAATCAAGGAGCGACCGGCATGGACAAGGACAGGATCAAGGGCTCGGCGGAGCAGGCGAAGGGCAAGGTCAAGGAATGGGCGGGTAAACTCACCGGCGATTCCAAGACTGAAGCCGAAGGCAAGGCCGATCAGGTCAAGGGCAAGGTTCAGAACACCATCGGTGGCGTGAAAGACGCAATCCGCGGAAAGTAGAAGCATCGCTCCAAAGTAGAAGCATCTCTCCAGTGAACTCGGAGCCCCGCGATGGGGCTCTTTTTCTTGGCGGATTTCTAACTGAGCCTACGTGCGCTCATCGCCTGAGCTTCGCCGTGAACGACATCGCGCCCGCGCCGCAGCAGGGGCAGCTCATGGCGACGAGCACGTTCTGCTTCTGCTCCTCGTCGAGATCGGTGCGGTCGAGCATCTGTCGGGCCTGCTGCTCGAACAGTTGGTGCAGCGACAGCGCGCTGTAGGAGATTTGATCCTCCTGCGCAGGATCGGACGCGACCTCGGCCGGCACCCGGCCGGCCGCAGGACTGGCGCGAGCGCCCTTACGCCGTGTTTGCTTGCGTCTCACCATTTACATCTCCTGGCCCAGCGGCAGACGCCTAGGCACAAGTATTGACCAGCGTCCCGACCCCTTCGACCCAGACCTTCACCACGTCGCCGGGCTTGAGGAATTCCTTGCGCGCCAGACCGACGCCCGCGGGCGTGCCGGTCAGGATCAGGTCCCCGGGCTGCAGGGTCACGCGCGTCGACAGGTGCGCAACCTGCTCGGCGACGGTGAAGATCATCTTCGTGGTATGGGAGTCCTGCTTGATCACGTCATTGACCCAGAGCTTGATGCCGACATTCTGCGGGTCCGGAATGCTCTCCGCCGGCACGATCCACGGGCCCAGCGGGCAGGCGTCCTCGAAGCATTTCTGGCTGAGCCAGTCGTACTTGAACGGCGAGGTATCGGCGATATGGGGCCGCTTGGTGAAGTCGCGGGCGGAGAGATCGTTGGCGAGGGTGTAGCCGGCGACATGGTCGAGCGCATGCTCGATCGAGACATTTCTCGCGGGGCGGCCGATGACCGCGACCAGCTCCGCCTCCCAGTCCACCATCTTGGAGTAGGGCGGGAGTTTCACCGTGCTGTCCGGGGCCGCGAGGCAGTGCACGGTCTTGATGAAATGCCAGGGCTTCAATCCCACGCTGTGGGGATCGGGCTCGGGGTCGAGATTTTGCACCCGGGCCATTTCCATCATGTGGTCGGTGAAGTTTGCGCCGGCGCAGAAGATGCCGCCCGGCGTGAGCACCGGGGCTAACAGCGTCGTGCCCGCGAGTGGCCGGGCTTCGCGCTTGCCGGCGGCGGTCGCGGCGGCGTCCCGCAAGCGGCCGCGCGCAGCATCCCAATCGCGCAGCACGTCGAGCATGGTCGCGTAGGACGCGCGCTCCGTGGCTGCCGCGACATCGAAGATGGTTTCGTCGACGAGAAGCCCCGCGCGCGCTCCCTGCGGCGACTGATAGGTTACGAGCTTGTACTGCGACATCCCGATGGTCCTGTTCGTATCCGGTTGTGGCGACTTGGTAGAGCGGCCCGTCATGCTCATTCCGGCTGCAGGCCGATGTCCTGGATGATCTTGCCCCAGGCGCCGGATTGCGCGCGCACGAAAGCTGCCGTCTGCTCTGGCGTGCCGGCCCCCTCGGAATACATCCCGACCTCGCGCATGCGCCTGGCGATCTCGGCGTCCTTGAGTGCGGCGTCCATTTCGCGGTTCATGCGCTCGATCACGTCCGCCGGCGTTCCCGTCGGCGCCACCACCGCGAACCAGCCGATGAAGTCGAAGCCGGGCAGCGTCTCGGAAATGGCGGGGATGCTCTCAAATCCTGCCAAACGCTTGGCCGAGCTCACGCCCAGCCCGCGCAACTGCCCCTGCGCCATGAGCGGGGCGGCCGAGGGCACCGCCAGCACGACGAGCTGCACGCGGCCGGCGAGCGCGTCCTGGGCGCCTTGCGGCATGCTGGCATAGGGCACTGGCGTGATGCCGGTGCCCGCGCGCTTGTTGAACCAGGCGATGAGCATGCCGGAAAAGTTTCTGTGGCCGTCCGTTGCCGCGCTCAGCTTCCCGGGCCCGGCTTTGTCGAGCGCGGTCAGCTCCGGCAGCGTGTTGGCGGAAACGCCGGGATTGGCCAGGAGAAAGAACGGGTTGCTGGCGACCATCGACACCGGCACGAAATCGCGCGCCGGATCGTAGGGCAGCGACTTGAAGGTCAAGGGATTGGTGACCAGCGCCGCCGCGGTGGCGAAAAGGAATGTGTAGCCGTCGGGTGCCGAGCGCGCGGCGGCTTGCGCCCCGATGACGTTGGCGCCGCCGGGCCGGTTCTCGACCACGACCTGCTGGCCGAGCGCGCGCGACAGCTTGTCCGTGATCAGGCGGCAAATGATGTCGGGCGTCCCGCCCGCGGCCTGCGTCACGATGAACTTGATCGGCCGCGTGGGCCAGCTCTGCGCCGCCACCTCCTCCGACGCCGTGAGCAGGACGAGCGCGCCCGCCAATCCGCAAATCAACCTGTGCACGAAACCTCCCCGAGATATTGTGAGCGCGCGCCGCAAGCAGACGCGCCTTTTCTTTGAAGCGGCTCATGATACGATACGATCGTATCGGTTGGTAGACCTCGGCGGCGCGAAACCGCCGGGGTTATGATTTTGCCGCGTGTCCCGCGCACTGGCTTCCACTGCGCCGGACAACGCGATGGTGCAGGGACCGGGGATGAGCAGCAATTCGTCAGGCCGCGACGAGTTAGGCAGCTCGCGCCCGCGCGCGATCGATGTCCACGCCCACGTCATCGTGCCCGAAGTCTATGCCGTGGCGGCGGAGCACAACATTTTCTCCGAGCTGCCTGCGGACCCCGGTGTCACCGACGAGATGCGCGGCAAGATCAAGGACCGCTCCGGCGTGGTGCTGGCGCGGATGAGCGATCTCACCGATCGCATCGCCGAGATGGATGCGATGGGGGTCGACGTCCAGGTGGTCAGCGCGAGCCTGGTCCACCAGGGTCTCGAATGGGCCGACGCGCAAACGAGCCTGCGGCTCGCCCGCACGACCAACGATTGGATCGCAAAGGCGGTCACCGCGCATCCCGCGAGATTGATGGGGCTCGGCACGCTGCCGCTGCATGTGCCATCGCTCGTGGTGGGCGAGCTCGAGCGATGCATGCGCGACCTGGGGCTCATCGGCGTCGCGATCTCGACCACCGCCGGGGGCAGGGAGCTTGGCGATCCCGAGCTGCGGCCGTTCTGGGCCAAGGCGGAAGAGCTCGGCGCGGTCGTCTATATCCATCCCGGCGGCAATCGCGATCAGCGCTTCAAGCGCTTCCACCTCTGGAACAGCGTCGGCCAGGCGTTCGAGGAGGCGATGGCGATTTCGTCGCTGATGTACGACGGCGTGCTGGAATCGTTCCCGAAGCTCAAGATCTGCATCTCCCACGGCGGCGGCTACATGCCGTATTACATGGGCCGCATCGACCGCAACTACGCCGAAAAGGCCAACACGCGCGTGAACATGCGCAAGCCGCCGATCGACTATCTGCGCATGCTCTATTTCGATTCCTGCGTCTACGAGCGTCCGGTGCTGCAGCACCTGGTGGACAAGGTCGGCGCGGACCGCGTGCTGCTCGGCTCGGACTATCCCGTGGGCGAGGCGCGGCCGATCGAATTCGTGACCGAAACAGCCACGTTGTCGGCTGCGCAGAAGGATCAAATCGTAAGGACGAACGCGGCGGTGCTGCTCGGCCTGGCAACCTCGTAGGCCCGCATGAACTCGTAGCCCGCATGAAGCGAAGCGGAATGCGGGAAGCACGGTTTCCCGCATTGCGCTTCGCTCCATCCGGGCTACAAGCGTGGACAAAGACTATGGACGAACGGCTTCTCAATCCGATTTCCACCCGCGAGCTCGAGCGCCGTTGGGCCGCGGCTCGCGCCGGCATGGCCGAGCGCAAGATCGATGCGCTGGTGATGCAGAACAACAACGATTGGCTCGGCGGCTATGTCCGCTGGTTCACCGACACGCCGCTGAGCAACGGCTATCCCCGCAGCGTCATCTTCCCCGTCGCCGACCTGATGACCGTGGTCGACATGGGCGCGCGCGGCGGACGCCGCAAGCTCGACGGCAGCGATGAATTCGAACGCGGCGTCGGCGAGATGATCTTCACGCCGGCCTTCACCAGCATTGCCTATACCGACGAATACCAGGCGGAAATCGTGGCCGACGAGCTCGCGCGGGGCGGATGTCGCACCATCGGATGGGTCGCGAGCGGCGCGATGCCGCACAAATTCGTCGCCCGGATCGAGCGCGAGCTCGCAGGCAAGGCCACGTTCCTGGACGCGACCGAGTTCATCGACCGCCTCAAGGCGATCAAGAGCGAGGAGGAGAGGGACCTCATCTGCAATGCGGCGGAGATGCAGGACGAGATTTTCAATCGCGTGCTGACGAAGATCCGGCCAGGCATGAGCGGCAACGACATCACCGCGCTGGCGCAATACGAGGGCCGGCTCCTGGGCAGCGAGCAGGGGCTGTTCCTCGGCTCGGCCGCGCCACTCGGCCAGGCTTCGCGCTTCGTCGACCGCCATCTGCAGGCGCGCGCGCTCAGGCCGGGCGAGCACTTCACCCTGCTGATCGAGAACAACGGCCCCGGCGGATTCTACACCGAGATTGCGCGTACCATCGTGCTGGGTAAGGCATCGAACGAGCTGATCGACGGCTTCGAATCCATGAAAGAGGCGCAATCCCACACGCTGCGCCTGCTCATGCCGGGCGCCTCCTGCGCCGACATCGCCAGGAGCCACGACGACCATATGCGCAGTCGCGGCTTGCCGCCGGAGCTGCGTCTCTATTGCCACGGCCAAGGCTACGATCTCGTGGAGCGGCCGTTGGTGCGCGCCGACGAAAGCATGAGGATCGAGGAGCACATGAACCTCGCGGTTCACCCCGGTTACGAGACGCCGTCGATCTTCGCGGTGATCTGCGACAATTATCTGATCGAGACCGGGGGGCCGGGCGCGTGCCTGCACAAGACCCCGAAGCAGGTGTTCGAAGTGTGATGCGCGCATGAAGATCGACGTGCTGAGCATCGGCTCGTTTCCCGAGGCCACCAATGCCGAGCTCGCGAACCGCTTCGCGGTCACCCATCACTTTCACCGGCCGGCACCGGACGTGCTGAGCGTTGAGCTGAGGGGCCGCATTCGGGGCATCGCGACCGAGGCCAATCGCGGCGCGGACCGGGCGCTGATCGCGGCGCTGCCGAAGCTCGAAGTGATCTCGGTCTTCGGCGTCGGCACGGACTCCGTCGATCTAGTCGCCGCGCGCGAGCACGACGTTCCGGTGACTAATACCCCAGGCATCTTGACGGACGAAGTGGCCGACCTCGCCATCGGCCTGATGCTCGCCTCCGCGCGCCAGATCCTGTTTGCCGATCGCTACGTGCGCGAGGGAATGTGGGCCGGCAAGGGTCCGATCCCGCTCGGGCGCAGCGTCGGCGGCAAGACCCTGGGCGTGCTCGGCCTCGGCGGCATCGGGCGCGCCATCGCCGATCGCAGCGCCGCGTTGCGCATGTGCGTCATCTATGGCGGGCCGCGCCGTAAGCAGGAGGCGCCTTACGAGTATGTCTCCGATCCCATCGAGCTGGCGCGCCGCAGCGATTATCTGATGGTGGCATGCAAGGGCGGCCCGGACACCCGCCACCTCGTCTCCGCCGCGGTCATCGACGCGCTGGGCCCGAACGGGACCCTCATCAATGTCGCGCGCGGCACCGTGGTCGACGAGGCCGCGCTGATCAAGGCACTCGCCGAAGGCCGTCTCGGCCATGCCGCCCTCGACGTGTTCGAGAGCGAGCCCAATCCCTCACCCGAGCTGCTGAGGCTCCCCAACGTGATCGTCCAGCCGCATCACGGCAGCGCGACGATCGAGACGCGGACCGCCATCGGCCAGCTCATGATCGACAATCTCAGCGCGCATTTCTCGGGCCGCCCGCTGCTCACGCCGTGCGCCGGATAAATTCATTGTGATCGCCTTTACATGAATTCCGCGTAGCTGCGATGCCGTTCTTCTGAGTCGTTTCCGAGGAGCAAAGGGCGGCGACTTTCGGGCAAGAACAGGTCGCGCATTGGGTATTTGTCGCGCGCAAGTTCGATTGTTCGCCGGCGGCGAAAAGGTCGTTCGAAGCTTCAACGATTATCAAAGGTCTTGCCGGCCCATATCTCCCCCGACGTGCGAGCGGTCAGGCGTTCCGCCGGCTGCTGAAGTACGAGGGTACCGAAAGTACGAGGAGGATAGAGATTGGCTATGAAGAGCTCGGTAACGAAGCTCGTGGCGTCGCTCGGACTTGCCAGTGCGCTGGCGTTGGCCGCGACGACCGTCTCGTTCGCGCAGAACCAGGGCAGCGCGTGCGTTCCGCAGTACGATGTTTCGGGTGCGCAGAAGGCGCCCTACTGCTGAGCCCAGTGGGCTGCAGGCGATTGTTCACGCCTTCGTGTTGAAGGCAAGTGGATCAGAAGAGGTCCGGCGTCCGCGCCGGGCCTCTGTCTTTGGTTGGCATGTGCGCGCAAGGCGACACCGATTGTGCGATCCGGGCGAATGGTCCGTTCGCGGCGCTGCCGGTTATCAAGATGCACCGTCGACTCCATGTCCCGTGCAGGCGGGCCTGCCATTCCGCCGGCAGAACGGCAGACAAGGAGCAGACCATGCGCGAGCAAGCTTGGACACAAGAGGTGATCATCCGCGGCGCGGCTGCCGTCGTGCTGGCGGCTGCGATGCTGGTTCCGATGAGCGCCGGCGCCTATTCCTTGAATCGCAGCATCGCGGCCGGGGCGGGCCACGAGCTCGCCACGTTCGGCCTTGGCGACGAGGGATGGCGGACCAACGAACCGGATCCCACCGACGATGGTTCCATCATCATCGAATGCGTGGTGTTCGACGGTGATGCGCTGTCCATCGCCGGCGCGTCGAAGGGCGACTTGACGCGGTTGGTGGCCGTGCCGCAGTTTCCGCTCGGACCGACGAAATGCTGGCCAAGAGAATATAAGCGCACGTAACGCCGAGGTCTTGGCATGCCATTCTCATGGCGTTGTCATGGACGGCAGAGGTTACTTTTGAATTGGTCTGGTCTCGGCCGTGCCGTCTCGATCGTGGAGCACGCGCGACACTTTAACGTGAGCGAGTTGTGATCGGGGACAACTTGATAAGCGAAAAATCGCGGAACATGTCCAACCTGTCTAAATAGTCAGGTGATTCCATGGACCGCATGACCAGCATGTCAACCTTCGTGAAGGTGGTGGAGAGCGGGGGCTTTTCCGCGGCCGCACGCAAGCTCGACATATCTCCGAGCATGGTGACGACCCACGTGCAGGCGCTCGAGGAACGGCTCGGCGTTCGGCTCCTCAATCGCAGCACGCGCAGGGTAAGCCTGACCGAGGCCGGCCACGCCTATTACGAGCGATGCCTGCAGATCCTGTCGGAGGTGGACGATGCCGACCACGTTGTCCAGGCGTTGCAGTCGACGCCGCGCGGCACGCTGCGCCTCAACACATCGGTGGCGATCCCGCCGTTCCTCGCTCCCGTCATCAACGAATTCGTGGCGTTCTATCCCGAGGTCTCGATCAGCATGACCATGACCGATCGCATGATCGATCTGGTCGAGGAGGGGTTCGATCTGGCGGTGCGCAACATGTCGGTTCCGGATTCGAGCCTGATCGCGCGCCGCATCGCGACCTACCGGCTCGTGGTGTGCGGGGCGCCCGGCTATCTCGCCGCGCGGGGAACGCCGAAGCGGCCCGATGATCTGGTGCATCACAACTGCCTGGTCTATTCCAATTCGGGGTGGGGCAACGAATGGCGCTTCGCCGGGCCAGACGGCGAGCAATCGGTGACCGTGTCGGGGAATCTGCTGGCCAACAGCGGCAACGCGTTGCGGCTGGCGGCGGTGCACGGCCAGGGACTGGCATTGGCGCCGAGCTTCCTGCTCATCGACGACATCAAATCGGGTCGTCTCGTTCCGGTCTTGCGCGAGTTCCTGCGGACCGAGCATGCCATCAACGCGATCTATCCCCACCGCCGTTATCTGTCGGCAAAGGTCCGCAGCTTCATCGATCTGCTGGCTAAGCGCTTCGAAGAGGATCCGGCCTGGGCCGATCCCTGCCGATCCTATTTGGCCGCGCGACCGGCGATGGACGGCGTCGATCTGGTAGATGCGCCGCTCATCAGCGCGGGTACGATCGCCGCGACCAAGTTTGCGCGCCAGCACCAATAGGATCGCGCCCCCACCCGCCAGGCTTTGCCGCGCCGCCGGGATTTCGCTAGCTTGCCCGACCGTCGAGGATGGTGGGGATGGGCTAGGAGTCCATGGCGCAGGCGCAAATCGTCATTGCAGGCGTGAATCACCTCTACCGCCCGCCGAGCGGGCGGCCTGTGCTTGCGCTCGAGGACGTGTCGCTCGCCGTGCAGGCGCGCGAATTCGTTGCGCTGCTCGGGCCTTCCGGCTGCGGCAAGTCGACGCTGCTCTATCTCCTCGGCGGCTTTCTCCCGACCGAGACCGGCAAGATTCTGATCGAGGGCAAGCCCGTGGGGGCGCCCGGTCCCGATCGCGGCATCGTGTTCCAGCACTTCGCGCTGTTTCCGTGGAAGACCGTGCGCGCCAACATCCTCTACGGATTGGAGCGGATGGGGCTGCCGCGCGACGAGCGCCAGAAGCGGGCGCAATCCTTCATCGATCTCGTCGGGCTGAGCGGGTTCGAGGACAGCTATCCCTCGCAGCTTTCGGGCGGCATGCGCCAGCGCACCGCGCTCGCGCGCACGCTCGCCTTCGATCCGAAGATCCTGCTGATGGACGAGCCGTTCGGCGCGCTCGATGCGCAGACCCGCAGCCTGATGCAGGCGGAGCTGTTGAGCATCTGGCAGCGCACGCCCAAGACCGTGATCTTCGTGACCCACGACGTGCAGGAGGCGGTTTACCTCGCCGACCGCGTCGCGGTGATGTCCGCGCGCCCCGGCCGCATCAAGGCGGTCGTCGACACCAAGTTCGACAAGAGCGATCCGGCCATCTTCAAGAACCAGGGCTTCATCGACAAGGTGGACGAGATCTGGAACCTGGTGCGCATCGAGGCGATCAAGGCGCAGGCAGGGCGGGCGTCGTGATGCAAGAGCAGGCTCGCATGACGGCAGCACTGCTCCGCTACACGCCGCTTCTTTTGCTTGGCCTGGCGTGGGAAATCTGCGCCCGCAGCGGTCTCGTCTCCACGCTCGCCTTGCCGCCCCTGAGCGCGGTCGTGGCGGCCTGGATCGAGCTGCTCAAGGACGGCGAGCTCATCACCAACGGGGCGGCCTCGCTGTGGCGGGCCGGCGCCGGACTGTTTCTGGCGATCGTGATCGGCGCCGCGCTCGGCATCTTCATGGCCTGGTGGCGGCCGTTAAACGTCCTGCTCAGCCCGCTGGTGGAAATGTTCTACCCGATGCCGAAATCGGCGCTGATCCCGGTGACGGTGCTGTGGCTCGGCTTCGGCAACGGCTCGAAGATCCTGCTGATCTTTCTCGGCTGCATGCTGCCGGTCACCATCGGCGCGTTCAACGGCGCGCGCTCGAGCGAGCAGGCGCTGGTGTGGTCGGCGCGCAGCATGGGGGCGAGCCGCCTGCGCATGCTGTGGGACGTGGTGGTGCCGAGCGCGATGCCCGAGGTGCTCAACGGTATCCGCACCGCGCTCGCGCTCTCCTTCATTCTGCTGGTCAGCTCCGAGCTGATCGCGGCGCGCGAGGGGCTGGGCTATCTCATCGGCTTTCTCGGCGCGAGCGGTACCTACGACGCCATGTTCGCGGTGGTGCTCACGGTCGCGCTGCTCGGGTTCATCGCCGACCGCATCTATCTCGTCATCATGCAAAGGATGCTGCGGTGGCAGACCTAGCCGACGAGACGCCGGGCGGCCCGCTGGCCGAACTCGCCCGTGAGCCCTCCCCGCCGGCCGCCTACGGGTGGCTGCGTGCGGCCGGTTGGGGCTTTGCGCGGGTCTTTTCCATTGTTGCGCTCGCGGTCGCCTGGGAGCTCGCGGCGCGCTCGGGCGCGTTCACCCCCTACATGCTGCCGGCCTTGAGCGCGGTGCTCGAGCGGATCTGGAACGACCTGATTCACGGCGAGCTCCTGCTCAATACCGGCGTCACGCTCTACCGCGCCTTGACCGGTTTCTTGATCGGCGCCGTGGCCGGCATCGTGCTGGGCATGAGCATTTGCAGCAATCGGGTCGCGAACTGGTTCTTCGACCCGATCATCTCGGTCGGCTTCCCGATGCCGAAGATCGCCTTCCTGCCGGTGGTGATGCTCTGGCTCGGGGTCTACGACACGTCCAAGATCACGATGATCGCGGTCGAAGCGATCTTCCCGGTGGTGACCGCGACCATCGTCGGCATCCGCGGCGTCGAGCGCGAGCTCCTCTGGTCGGCGCGCAATATGGGGGCAGGGGAACGCGAGCTGCTCTGGCAGATCGCCCTGCCGGCAGCGCTGCCGCAAATCATCACCGGGCTGCAGGTGGCATTGCCGATCGCGCTGATCGTGGCGATCGTGACCGAGATGTTCATGGGCGGCTACGGGCTCGGAGGCGCCATGAACACCGCCTCGCGCTTTGCCGATTCGCGCGGCGTCTTCGCCGGCATCGTCGAGATCGCGGTGGTCGGCTATGCGCTGGTGAAAGGCATGGCGCTCCTGCGCCGCCGGCTCCTGCTCTGGCATCAGGAGGCGCTGGAACCGACGACGGTTTGACCGCCGGGACGCGCCCGGGCAGAAATATTCCTTTTCATATAATTTAGCTTTGCTAGCATGGCGCGGGTTGCAGGGGCGGGGGACCGCCGCCCCGAGGAGACCGCACATGGAGCGGATGAAGATCGAGGCCGCAGGCACGACGCCGTCCGCGCTCGCGGGCGGGGGCGGCAACGCCGCTCGGGCGGTGGTATTTCTTCACGGTATTGGCGGCGCCGCCCGCGGCTGGAGGCCGCAAGTGACGACCTTTGCGGCGGCGGGCTTCCTCCCGGTCGCGCTCGATCTGCCGGGCTATGGGGCGCGGCCACCGGTGACGCGCATGGAATTCGCGGCGCTTGCGGCCGACCTTGAAGCGGCCATTGCGGAGCGGGCGCTCGAGCGGCCGGTGCTGGTGGGTCATTCCATGGGCGGGATGATCGTGCAGACCGCACTGCGCCGCCGCCCCGACGGCTACCGCGCCGCCGTGCTCTGTTGCACGAGCCCGGCCTTCGGCGATCCCACGGGCGAGTTCCAGAAGAAATTCGTCGCCGACCGGCTGGCGCCGCTCGAGGCAGGCGCCACCATGCCGGCGCTCGCCGCCTCGCTCGTCGACGCCATCATGGGGCCTCGTCCCGATCCCGCGGGCCGCGCGCTCGCCATCGAGACCATGGCGGCGACGCCGGTGGCGACCTATCGGGCTGCGGTGCAATGCCTCGTCACGTTCGACGAACGCGCCAACCTGCCGGACATCCGCGTGCCCGTGCTCTGCCTCGCCGGCGAGCACGACCGCAACGCGCCGGCGGCGATGATGGAGCGCATGGCGGCGAAAATCGCCGGCGCGCGCTATGTCTGCATCGCCGGCATCGGCCACCTGCCCAATCTCGAGGCGCCGCACGCCTTCGATGCCGCGGTTATCGACTTTCTGACCCACGCGCCCGCTTCGGCAGCGGCCTGAGCCAAGGACATCCCATGCGCGCTCCCGATCTCGATGCCCACGACGCCGACGCCCCGATATTCGCGCCCGATGCTTTCCGGCTCTCCGACGCTGCGGCCGGCCTGCTCGACCAAGCGCGCCGCTTCGGCCGCCGGGTGCTGGCGCCGCGCGCCGCCCAATACGACCGCGACGCCACGTTTCCAATTGAGAATTTCCGCGACATGCACAGCGAGGGATTGCTCGGCATCTGCATCCCGCAGTCGAGCGGCGGCCTCGGTGCCGACTTCCAGACCTACTCCCTCGCCGCGGCCGAGCTCGGCCGCTACTGCGGTGCGACCGCGCTGTCCTGGAACATGCACGTATGCTCGACGCTGTGGTCGGGCCCGCTCGCCGATGATTTGCCGATGACGGCGCAAGACCGTGCGTCGCACAAGCAACGGCGCCACGCGCATTATCGCCGTATCATCGAGGATGGCGCCATCTACGCGCAGCCGTTCTCGGAAGGCGGCGCGGCCGCCGCCGGCGTCGTCGCGTTCGGCACCGAGGCGCGGCCGGTCAAAGGCGGGTTCATCGTGAATGGCAAGAAAATCTTCGCATCGCTGTCGGGTGCCGCCGACTATTACGGCGTACTGTGCACCGAGCGCGCCGAAGGCGAGACCGCGAGCCGCCGCAATACGCTCTATCTCGCCATTCCCGCGAACGCGCAGGGCGTCTCGGTGGTCGGCGATTGGGATCCGCTCGGCATGCGCGGGACCGTCTCGCGCACGCTCTTGTTCAAGGACGTGTTCGTCGCCGAGGACGAGATGCTGATGCCGCACGGCGTCTACTTCCAGGCGGCCTCGCGCTGGCCGCACATGTTTCTGACGCTGTCGCCGACCTACATGGGGCTGGCGCAGGCGGCCTACGACTTCACCGTCGCCTATCTGCGCGGCGAGGTTGCCGGCACGCCACCGGTCAAGCGGCGTATGTTCCCGACCAAGCAGATCGCGGTCGCGGAGATGCGCGTCACGCTCGAGCAGACCAAGGCGCTCTGGTTCCAGGCGATCACCGAGGCCCGCGCCAATCCGAGCAAGGAGCAGGTGCTGCGCGCCTATGCCGCCCAGCACACGGTGATGGAGAACGCCAACGCCATCGCGGTGAAGGCGCTGCGCACCTGCGGCGGGCAGGCGATGCTCAAGAGCCTCCCGCTCGAGCGCATCTATCGCGATAGCCGCTGCGGCTCGCTCATGCTGCCCTGGACCGCCGAGATCTGCCTCGACCGGATCGGCCGCGAGGCGCTCTACGAGCCCGGCGAGAAGGACGAGTGACGGCGATAGAACGGCTGCGATGGACCTCTCCGATCTCATCGACCGCAACGCGGCCTTCATGCCGGACAGGGGTGCGATCCGATTTCAAGGTCGCACCATCAGCTACGCGGCGCTGGCGGCTCGCATCGCGGCGGCGGCCCGTGCGCTCAAGTCCAGCCTGGGCGTCGGCCGCGGCGACCGCGTGGCGATTCTCGCAGCCAATCATCCCGACTATCTGGTCCTGCTCTACGCCTGCGCGCGGCTCGGCGCCATGCTGGTGCCGCTCAACTGGCGCCTCGCGGTGCCCGAGCAGGTGTTCATCCTCTCCGATGCCTCCGTGAAGGCGCTCGTAGTCGAAGAGGGACTAGCTGCGGTGATCCCGCCGCTGACGCAGGCGCTGCCCGACGTCCACGTCATCGGTCTCGACTTCGCGCCGGGCCGCCTGTCGTTCGACGACCTGCTCGCATCCGGCCGCGGCGATGGCCGCAACCCGCACATCGATTTCTCCTGTCCGTTCCTGATCGTCTACACATCGGGAACCACCGGGCGGCCGAAGGGCGCGGTCCTGCGCCAGGAGGCGCTGGTGTGGAACGCGGCCATGAGCCAGCACATGCATGGCCTCACCGCCGACGACCACGTGCTCACCGTCCTGCCGCTGTTCCATGTCGGCGGGCTCAACATCCAGACCACGCCGGCGCTGCAGACCGGCGCGCTGGTGACCATCCACCCGCGGTTCGCACCCGATGCGGCGCTCGCCGCCTTTGCCCAGGACCGACCCACCCTCACCGTTCTCGTACCGGCGACACTGCAGGCCCTGATCCAGCATCCGCGTTGGCAGGAAACCGATCTGTCGAGCCTGCGCGCGATCACCACCGGCTCGACCGTAGTGCCGCAGCCCCTCATCGATGCCGTGACGACGCGCGGCGTTCCGGTCCTGCAGTGCTACGGCGCGACCGAAACCTGCCCGATCGCGATCTATACCCGTCTCGGCGGCGATCTCTCCCGCGGCAACTCGACCGGCATGCCCGGGCTCTACTGCGAGGCGCGCATCGTCGACGAGCGCGGGCGCGAAGCGTCGCATGGCACCGCCGGCGAGGTCGTCGTGCGCGGCCCCAACGTGTTTTTCGAGTACTGGGGCAACGAGGCGGCGACCAGCGAGGCGTTGCGCAACGGCTGGTACTACACCGGCGACATCGGAACCCGCGATGGAGACGGTTATTTCACGATCCACGACCGCAAGAAGAACATGATCATCTCGGGCGGCGAGAACATCTACCCGGCCGAGGTCGAGCGCGTGCTCAACGAGCATCCGGCTGTGGCCGAGGCGGCGGTGATCGGCCGTCCCGATCCGAAATGGCAGGAGGTTCCGGTCGCCTATGTGGTGCGGCGCAAGGGGGCCTCGGTCGACACGGAAACGCTGACCCGCTATGTCGGCGAGCAGCTTGCTCGCTTCAAGATTCCGCGCGAGGTCGTTTTCGTCGACGACCTGCCGCGCAACGCGCTCGGCAAGGTCCAGCACTTCCGCCTGAAGGAACAAGCCAAGCCCACGGCGTAACGCAACAAGGCCCCCGGGGAAAGGAGTTCCGATGCGTATCGCCGTGCTCGGTGGAGGCAACGGCTCGTTTGCGGCCGCGGGCGATCTCGCCATGGCCGGCCACGACGTTCGGCTGTGGCGGCGCGATGCGCGTGCCATCGCGGCGCATCGTGCGGCCGGAAGCAAGATTCTGGTCAAGGACTTCAAAGGCGGCCATGAGGTCGTGCTGACACTCGTGACGGCCGACATGGCCGAGGCCGTGCGCGGCGCCGAGCTCATTCTCTGCCCGGCGCCCGCCATGGCGCAGGCCGATATCGCGCGGGCGCTGAGCGCCCATCTTGCCGACGGACAGGCCGTGTTTCTGCCGCCGGGCACATTCGGCTCGATGCTGTTTGCGAAGACCATGTGGGACACGGGCCGGCGGGTCGACGTCGCCTTTGCGGAGACCGGCACGCTGCCGTGGCTCGCCCGCAAGCATGGGCCCTTCGAGGTCGCAATCACGGTGCGCGCGAAGCGCCTGCCGACCGGCGTCTTCCCGCTCACGCGCAAGGATCACGCGCTGGCGGTGATCTCGCGAGCCTTTCCGGGCGCGATCCAGGACTGCGGCGATGCCCTGTCCGGCGCGCTGATGAATGCCGGGCCCATCATCCACCCGCCGCTCATCACCATGAACGCCGGGGCGCTCGAGCATTTCGAGCGTTGGGATATCCACCAGGAGGGAACGCAACCCGCGATCCGCCGCGTCACCGACGCGCTCGATGCCGAGCGCATCGCCGTGCGCGAGGCGCTCGGCTACCGCGTGCCGCATTTCCCGCTCGCCGACCACTACGCCAAGCAAGGCGAGGAGTGGATGTACGGCCGTGGTGCGCACGATCGCCTGACGGATTCCGGCGACTGGCGCGAGCGCATCGTGCTGACCGCCCACCGTTACATGCTGGAGGACACGCGCATCGGCCTGTCGTTCCTGACCTCGGTCGCCGAGCTTGCCGGCGTCGCGACGCCGCTCGCCCGTGCGTTCGCCGCTATCGGCGGCGCGATCTGCGGCGAGGATTTCACGGCCACTGGACGGACCCTGAAGGGCTTGGGGCTCGGCCATCTCGATCGCGCGGGGCTGCAGCAATTGCTGCGCGAGGGGTTCCGGTGATGCCGCGCGAGACCGTTGCCTGCCTCGGCGCCGGCCGCATGGGCCGCGGCATTGCCGTGGTGTTCGCCTATGCCGGTCATCCGGTGACGATCGTCGACTTCAAGCCGCGCGGTGCCGCCGCCTTTACCACGCTTGCGGCCGAAGCCATGGACGAGGTCCGCGGCACGCTGACGAGCCTCGCACGCTGCGGGCTGTTCGACGAAAGCAACGTCGGCACCATTGCCGCTCGCGTGACGGTGGTGCCCGAGGCGGACGCGGGAGCGGCGCTATCCTCCGCGTTCGCAATCTTCGAAGGCATCCCGGAAGTGCTCGACGTGAAGCGCGAAGCGCTCAGGCGTGCCGCTGCGCTCGCAGGGCCGCAGCCGATCATCGCCTCGACCACGTCGACGATCCTGGTCGACGACCTGTCGGGCGCCGTCGATGGTCCGGAACGGTTCCTCAACGCGCACTGGCTCAATCCGGCCTATCTGGTGCCGCTGGTCGAGCTATCGCCGGGTGCGCGCACCGACCCTGATGTGACCGCGCGGCTCAAGGCATTGCTCGAGGGCATCGGCAAGGTTCCGGTCGTCTGCGCGGCGCGGCCCGGCTACATCGTGCCCCGCATCCAGGCGCTGGCGATGAACGAGGCGGCGCGGATGGTGGAGGAGGGCGTGGCGACGCCCGAGGAGATCGACAGGGCGATCAAGTATGGCTTCGGTTTCCGCTTTGCCGTGCTCGGCATGCTGGAATTCATCGATTGGGGCGGCGGCGACATTCTCTATTACGCCAGCCGCTATCTCACCGAGGCACTGAACAGCGAGCGCTACGCCGCGCCCGGGATCGTCGAGCGCAATATGCAGGAGGGCCACATCGGGCTGCGCACCAGGCGGGGCTTTCTCGATTACGAGAACCTCGACATCGACGCCTATCGCCGCGACCGGCTCGCAGCCTTCGTCGCCATGCTGACCCAACTCGGGATCGCAAAGCCGCCGGTGCTGTAGGATGGGTTGAGCCTTTAGCAGGCTGCTGAAGAACTCACCATTTTGCGAGCCTTGAAGGTTAATTCGTCGCCGAGATGGAAGCTGATTTCGCCGTTGATCGTACCATCATCGTCGAGTTCGGCCCATCCGTCTCCGGAGACGGGGTCCATCTCGTCGGAGCCTTGCCAGGTGAAGTCGGCGGCATCGGCAAAGAGGGTGCAATCGAGGCCGCCGACCACGCATCCGAATTTGAACTCACCGAGCCCGTTAGCTTTGAATTGGATGTAGGCGGGCTCAACCATGTCCAAGTAATCATTGTCCCAGAGCCCCATCTCGATGATCCGCCACTTGCCGATCAGCGCGCTATTGGCGGCGCGCCTCATGTAGCCTCCAGAAGCTTGGGTATTCGCACGAGATTGTAGGCCAGGATTGCGAAGATGAAGACGGCTTGCATCTTGGCAAGCCCGCGGACTTTGACCTGCGCCAAACCTCCGATCGTCTTGGTCCAGCCGAAGATTTCTTCGATCCGTTTGCGGATGACTTGGCTGATCGCGTAACCGGGATGTCGGGTGATGCGACCGTCGACGGCCGTCCTGCGGGTCTTGCCCGTCTTGGTAACGTGACCGTTGATCGCGATGTGGGGTGTCACTTGGCATTCACGCAGCGCCTCGATGAACTCGACCACGTCGTAGGCCTTGTCGGCGCCGAGCGTGATCCGCTGCCCGGCAGGCCGATGATTGTCGATGAGGGTGAGGGCTGCCTCGCGCTCGGCTGTGCCGGTCGCTTGCGTCACGTCGCCGGCAACTGCCAGGCCGTTTCGGTTCTCCATCAGGACATGGCCCATGTAGCACAACCGGCTCTCCTGGCCGTCGCCCTTGCGGTAGAGCTTGGCATCAGGATCTGTCGTGCTTTCGTGGGTCTCATTCGACCGTTTCTCACGATGGAAGTTACGCTCGCCGTTGCGGCCGCTCGTGGGCGGATCACCACTCCCGTCCTTTGGCTGAAAGCTCTTCATCGAGGCCCAAGCCTTCAGTAGTGTTCCGTCCACCGAGAAGTGATCGCTCGATAGAAGCCGCTTCACCTTCGGCAGCGACAGCAAACTGGACAAGAACTCGTGCGCCACATCGGCCTCCAGCAGCCGGTCGCGGTTCTTCGTAAAGACTGTTGCGTCCCAGACGGCATCGTCGATCGACAGGCCAACAAACCAGCGAAACAGAAGATTGTAGTTGATCTGTTCCATCAACTGCCGCTCTGAGCGCACGGTAAAGAATGCCTGCAGCAGTGTGGCCCGCAGAAGATACTCCGGCGGAATCGAAGGCCGCCCCGTATGCGAATAAAGCTCCTCAAACCGATCCGACAGCGTCGCAAGCACCTCGTTCACCAACACCAAGATCGCCCGCAACGGATGATCCGGTGCGATCCGCTCCTCCAGCCGGATGTACGAAAAAAGCCCTTCCGATCCTCGCTGCTCGCCGCGCATGGCAAATCATCCCGTTCGTTTCCAATAACGGAATCACGATCAGCCCTTGCCGTCGAGAGAGTTTTTCAGCAGCCTGCTAGGGCGTTTACGCCCGTCTTCGCGGGCTATGGCGAAACCCATCATCTCTCGCCCGCCAAGAAAATAGGCTACCCGAACACATCCTGCAGCACGCCGGCGCGCACCACCACGGTATTGTCGACGGTGATCGTGGTGCGCATCACCGGAATGTCGAAGTGCCCGGCGGTGTAGCGCCCGGCGAACTCGTTGGCGCCGGTCGAGAACAGGAAGTTGCCGGCGACCGCGCGCAGCTCGGTGCCGTTGAAGTCGCGCAGGTCGTACATGGCGAGCGCCTCGTAGCGGGCATGCGGGTTCATCCCGAAGCCGACGTGGGAGACGGCATAGGCTTCGCGATCGCCCCACGCGGCAAGATAGCTGCGCATCATCTCGGCGTCGGCGCCGGTCCCCTCGATGCGCGTGACATAGTCCTGCTCGAGCGTCAGCGTGACGGGTGCTTCCAGGTAGCGCTTGAAGGTCAGGTTGACATCGCCGCGGTCGAGCACGAGCGTGCCGTTGACGGTGCCGCTCTTGGGGAAGCTGACGACGATGCCACCCGGCCAGTGGGCAAGCGTCCCCGGCTTCTCGGTCCAGCCCCAGATGCCGACCGTGGACGCCCCCGTCATGTCGATGTCGAGGTCCGTACCGGCGGCCGACGTCACAGTCATGCGCTTCGCGGCGCGCAGCATCTTCGCTGCCGCGCGCACGCGCGCTTCCAATCCTGCGTCCGGGCGCATGCGCTCGAGCGCCTCCGGGTGCTCGTTGGAGACGTAGAGAATGCGCGCGCCGGCCTTGAGGATCGCCGGCGTCTCCGGCGCGTGCATCAGGCCTTCGAGCGTGCAGTCCACGACGAAGCCCGCTTGACCGAGCGCGGAGACGACCGGCTCGAGGCCGCCGATCACGACGCTCGCGCCGGTCGAGCGCACCGGGACCGGATGCGGATTGCGCGGGGTCGGCAGCACGATGTGGAACGGCCGCGCGCCGAGGCGCAGCAGGGCGAGCTCCGCGAGCTGCACGTTGAGCTGCCGCGACTGCGTTTCCGACAGGATCGCCGCACCGTCGCCCGGCTTGACGCCGCAGCGCTGGAACGTCTCGCAGAACGCGTCGATCCATTTTCCCTCGATCCGGTCGGAGAGCATGGCATTCTCCAGTTGCACAATCCATTCGATGATATATGAAAAAGAATATGTCGTCGCCGGTCTCGGTCCTTCGACAGTCGAGCCGCGACGTGGGAGCCGTCATGCCGAAGCTTCGCAGCGAGGCACCCTCCGATCGCGCCAGACATGCGGCCGCCCGCGCCTCGCGCGTCGAAAAGTCCGGCAGCTTTGCCGAGAGCTACCTCTCCTATCTGCTGACGCGCGCGAGCCACACCGTCGCGGGCGGGTTTCATGCCAAGCTGAGGACGTGGCAGCTCTCGGTGCCGGAATATCGCGTGCTGTTTTGCCTCGCCGGCGCGGACGGGCTCGGCGTCGGCGATCTCGCGGCCATGGCGATCATGGCGCAGCCGCGCATGACCAAGGTGCTCGACCGCATGGAGCGGCAGGGTCTCATCGGCCGCCATCCCGACGAGAGCGATCGCCGCCGCGTGCTCATTCATCTCACCGCATCGGGACGCGCCCGCGCCGCCCCGGTGCTGCGCGCCGCCAAGGCGCACGAGGCACGCCTGCTTGCCCCCTTCACCGCCGAGGAACGCGCCGTCATCAAGCGTGCGCTCGATCTCCTGATCAACGGTCGTGCCTGATCGGAGCGCTGGGCCGGCCTCACTTTTCCTCCGGAAATCCGATCAGCATGCGGCGGCGCAACGCGTTGAACCCGGCATTGAGCAGGAGACCGAGCAGCGAAATCGTGATCAGCGGCACGAACATATCGACGGTCTGGAAGCTGCGCGCGGCGCGCACGAGAAGGTGACCGAGACCGTCGGTCGAGGTGATCATCTCGGCCAGGAAAACCACGATGCAGGAGATGACGAGCGCGATCCGGCAGCCGGTGAGGACCGATGGCAGGGTCGCGGGCAGCACCACCGTGAACAGGCAGCGAAGCCTGGAGACGCCGACCGCCTGCGCAGCCCATGCAAGCTTGGGCTCGACCGCCGACGCGCCCTGATAGGTCGCGAGCAGAATCGGGAACGCGGCGTCGGCGACGACGAGGGCGATCTTCGAGGCATGTTCGAAGCCGAGCGTGAGAATGAAGGCCGGATAGAGCGCGATCTTGGGGACGGGAGCAAGCACGCGCACGAGCGGCATCAGACCGGCCTCGACCGTCCGCTGGCCCGCCGCCGCGACACCGAGAGCGACCCCGATCACGACCGCGATGCCGAATCCCGCGAACAGCCGGAACAGGGTGGTCGCCGCATGCTGGAGAAAACTGAGCGACCCGAGCTGCTCGATGAGCCGCCCGAATACCGCGCCCGGTGCCGGCAGCAGCGATGGCGGCGCGACGCCGGTGGTCGCCAGCAGTTGCCACAGGGCGATGATGAGCGCGATCGGCACCAACCCGACCAGCGCATCGGTGAGCGCGGCGGAGCGGCCGGTCATGTGGTCCCCGCGACGATGTCGTGCGATGGCTCGGCCCAGCCCACCAACCTGCTCCGCAGGCCCTCGAAGGCGAAATCGAGGACGTAGCCGAGCACGCCGATGATGACGATCATGGCGTAGACGGTATCGTACTGAGCCATGTCGAGCGAGTTGAACAGGATGTTTCCGACGCCGGTCTGGCGCGCGATCATCTCGCTCGTGACCATGGTGATGAGCGCAAGCACGAGCCCGGTCCGGCAGCCCACCAGAATTTCCGGCAATGCTGCCGGCAGCACGATGCGCGCCAGCCGCGCGGGCGAGCCCATCCCCATTGCGGCCGCGGACCACAGGATTTTCTCCTCGACCGCGCGGCTGCCCTGATAGCTGTGGTAGATGACCGGCAGGGTGACGCCGAGGAAGATCACCAGTGTCTTCGAGGCGTCGCCGACGCCCAGCCAGAGCATGATGATCGGCATCAGCGCGGCCTTGGGCACGGGATAGATCACCATCAGCAGCGGGTTGAAAAAGGCGGCGACCTGCCGACTTCGACCCATGGTGAGGCCGACCGGAATCGCCACGCAGAGCGCCAGCGCGAAACCGACGACCATGCGGCGCACGGAATCGGCGATATTGAGGAGCGATTCGGGGTCGCCGAGGATTGCGGGAATCTGCGCAAGCGCCTGCGAGGCCGGCGGCAGGCCATCGATGCCAATCGCGCGCGCCGCGCCTTCCCAAGCGAGCAGCAGCGCCGCGCAAGCCATGAGCGGAGCAACGCCCGGAATGGATCCGATCGATCTCATCAGGTCGGCGCTTCCTCCGTTGGGATTTCCATGAGCCGCTCGATGCGGACGACGAAGTCCTGGTAGCGGCGGTCGAGCAGAAGCGTAGCCCGGTCGCGCGGCCGCGGCAGCGCGATCGGGATGATTTCCTTGATGCGGCCGGGCGAGCGCGTCATCACCGCGACGCGATCGGACAGAAATACGGCTTCTTCCACGCTGTGGGTGACGAACAGCACGGTCTTGCGGTCGCGTTCCCAGATGTCGAGCAGGTCGTTCTGCAGCCGCGTACGGGTATGGGCATCGAGCGCGCCGAACGGCTCGTCCATCAAGAGAATGTTCGGCCGATAGGCGAGGGTGCGGGCCAGCGCGACGCGCTGCTTCATGCCGCCGGAGAGCTCCTTGGGATAGAACTTCTCGTAGCCCGAAAGGTGCACTAGGCTCAGCAGCTCGCGCGCGCGCTTTTGCGCCTCGGCCTTGGCGATGCCGCTCCGCTCGAGCCCGTACATGACGTTGCCGAGCACGGTCTTCCAGGGAAACAGCGCGAATTCCTGGAACACCGGCCCACGATCGGGGCCGGGCCCGGTGACCGGACGTCCATTCACGGTCACCGCGCCGGTGGACGGCATGACGAAGCCGCCGACGATGTAGAGCAGCGTCGATTTTCCACAGCCGGAGGGGCCGAGGATCGAGACGAACTCGCCTGCGGCCACGGCGAGCGAGACGTCGACAATCGCGAGGTGACGCTGTTGCCGCTTGGTCTCGAATGCCTTCGATATCGCCTCGATCTCGATCATCGCGGCATTGGTCACCGCGGCCGCATCTCGTCCGGGAACGGCCAGCACGGCCTACTGCAACGGAGCAACGATCGAGGGATGCTTGAATTTCTCGGCATCGAGCTTCTTCGACAGCATGCCGGTCTCGGCGTAGACGTCGAGCATGGCCTGGATGCCGGCGAAGTTCGGCTTGGCGCCCGGCTCGCGCGCGAAATCGTTCGGCTTGAGCAGGTAGGTCTCCAGCACCTGGACCGGCGCCTTGGTCACCTCCGAGACGACCTTGAGCGTCTCGTCGCGGTTGGCCATTGCCATGGCCATGCCGGCGGTGAGATCGCGCACGTAGAGGCGGGCGAGCTCCGGATTCTTGTCGACGAAATCCTTGCGGCAGACATCCAGGATGTGCACGACGCTGGGCAGCTGGTCGGCGATGGAAAACAGCTTGCGCAGCCCGCCCTTGGCTTCGGCGCGCGCCGCGAACGGCTGGTTGAGCACGCCGACGTCGACGCGACCGGAACGGATGGCGTCCTCGGAGGCCGGGAACCCGGTCTCGACCAGCTTGATGTCCTTCTCGGGGTCGACGCCGTGCTTCTTGAGCAGGAGCGCCATGGGGCCGTAGATGCCGGAGCCGAACACGTTGATGCCCACGCTCTTGCCCTTGAGGTCGGCAATGGTCTTGATCGGGCTATCGTCCTTGACCGCCCAATAGACCGAGAAGCTGCCCGGCTTCTCGCCCACGTGCTGGGCGATGACGTAGGTCTCGAGATTGGCCTGAATCGCGCCCTGCGCCATCGACAATACGCCCTGCGTCGAGCAGTCGAGGGCGCCCGCGGCCATGGCCTGCACCATCGGCGCGGTGCCCTGGAATTGCACCCACTCAACCTTGTAGACCTTGCCGAGCGCGGGGAACTGGTCGGGGCGACGCATCATCCAGTACTTCGATTCCTCCGCCGGGATGGTCCAGCCGACGCGGATGGTCTGCGGCTGCTGGGCGAAAGCACTCGATAAGCCCAGCAGCGACGTCGCCGCGGCCAGCGCAATTGCCAATGTCCTGGTCATGCTGTTCCTCGCTCTCTACTCGCCCTTGAACGGGCGTCCTGCTGCAGCGGTATCGCGTCGAAAGATTATCAGTAACAGTCCCGGGCGTGCCAGCTTCGGGTGTTCGACACTACTATGCGCCGAGGCGTATGAAAAGTCATGTTTTTAAGCCTAAAATATTCGGACCTGCATCAAAATCTGGCAAGGGCTGTTCACAGCCATCATCCGCGCAGACCGTCGCCGGCGGCGAGGATCGCCACCGCGATCGTAACCGCGCGCTCGGGTGGACTTGCCGAGGCTCGTAGGACGAGGCGCGGGAGTGATGTTAAGGTCTTGCGCGGAGGCGCAATTGAGCGCGAGTGCGGGAGCGTATGCGACGGTTGAGCCGAGACTTTCACTGCGGACCGTTACTGGAGGGGTGGAGCACATGGCTGCGAAACGAATATTGATTTTGGCAAACAAGGACTGGGAAGCCGATCCTTTGATAGGCGTTTTGCGCAATCCGAAAGCGCGACCAGACGGCAAGAATTTTTCCGGTAAAGCATTTCCCGCCTTTGGTCCGGTGCCCAAGGTCGCAATTCCGCTCAGCAATGGCGGTTCAAAATCCGTATCCGCCCGCGCCGCCCTTTGTTGCCGGAACGAGGCAGGGACCGATGTGATCGTGGAGGTGTGGTGCATCCGAGATCTCATGGACCCCGCGAAGAAGGCGTCCAGCAGCCAAGAGAAAGCCCGCGTTCTTCCTTACCTGGTGAAAAACGGGCAACAGCCCGCGGTCGTCATAGCCTTTGGCACCGCTACAACTCCGGCCGCGCGGTCGCTCAATGGTTGCGTCGTGGTGGGATCGAAAGTGTTTGCCCATAGTCCGCCCGGAGCGCCCAATCCCGACAGTGATTGGAAACACGCCGACTTGGGCAAGCTCAAAGAGACAAAGGTGCACCCGGTCATTGACTCGTTGGATCGAGGAGAGTTGCGGCCGGCCTCGGAGATTCAATTCCTGCGCAGTCCGATCCACCCTGCTGATCCACCAGTCTTGGTGGTTTCACCCGACTTTGTCGCAGTCAGCTGCGTGAACGTGACGAACCCGGCATTGTACGCTTGGGCCGACAAACAAGCACTTGAGGCTGCAGAAAAGGCGGGGGTACGACAGGCGATTGGGTCGGTCGAGACAACTCATGGCGTCATACGTCTTGTCCTCCGGTCGGAGCAGTTTTTCTTCGTTTCCGGCATTGCGAACGGGCTGGGCGCGTTTGCCGCGGAAACGGCGCCGCGAGACTACGCGCAGAATTTTGTCGCTTCCCATAATGCAGCAATTTCGCTCGCGTGGATGCTGCCGACACTGTTTGCCGAGGAGCGAGGGTGATGCCGGCGGCGAAGCGCGCTCGTTCAGCGAAGAGAGCTTCAGGGAAGAGAGCAAAGACGCTTGTGCGGATAACCGACTATCGCGGCAATCGCGTTGGCATCGATCCCCGCAGGGTCATCAAGATCCGGGAAGCTGAAATCGCCGACGAACCGAAGGACACGGTGTTCATCGATTACGCGTCGGGAGGCACGTTCGCGAGAGGCACCTTGGCTGAAATCGTCCCCCTGTTCGGCGCCCACATTCCATTGGCCGCGCTGCACGCGCCGAACGGCATGGCAATCGTCTTGAACGCCGATGGCATTGCCGCCGTGGAGGTCGATGAACGCTACGCCGGAAAATCGGTTGCGGTCGTCACCACCGACTTCGAGAACGTCCGCGTTCCCGCGCGCAACAAAATCGCATTGCAGGAGACCGTGAAGCAGGCGGAACGCGCGATCGAGGCGGCGCGAGGCGCGGCCTGACGGCAGGACCTATTGCTGCGACGCGTGCTCACCCCGCCGCCAGCTTCCACGATGCGAAGCCGGCGCCTACGAGCGTCTGCGGGCTCGGGAAATAGTCGATCAGCTCGAACCCCTTGCTGCCGGCTGCGGCGTGGGCGACCACCCAGTCGCGGATTTCGTGCGCGCCGTTGCCGGTGTGCGGCAGCGCCTGCGTGAGGAACGCGGCGAGCCGCGCATCATCGCCGTCCTCGAAGTGCCTGATGCAGGTGTGATCGAACTCCTCGTCGATCCAGCCCATGGTCGGCTCCCCGATCGAGTGGCTCAGGCCGCCGGTGCCGAGTACCGCGACCCGCAATGGCGACGGGTAGCTCTCGATCGCCTGGCGCAGCAGCCGGCCCCAGGCGAGGCAGCGCCGGATGCTCGGCATCGGCTCCTCGAGGTCGTTGACGATCATGGGCACGATCGGCAGGGCGGCATCGACGCCGATGCGCCAGAGCGGGATGCAGGTGCCGTGGTCGAGCTTGAGGCGGTGCGACAGCGCCGGTTCGAAATCGCCGTTGAGCGCAGTTTCCAGCAGGTGGCGCCCGAACGCGGCGTGGCCCTTGAGCCGCTCGCGCGGGAACACCTTCTTCATGAACGGCTCGGGCGGGCCGTCGTGCTCCTCGCCGATGCCGATGCACACCGCCGGCAGGTTGCTGATGAAGAAATTCACCCAGTGATCGGGCGAGACGACGACGAGCAGGTCCGGCCGGCACGCCCTGAGCCGCCGTCCGATCTCGTCGAAACCGGCGGCGAGCTTGTCGCGGTGGCCGGCAGGCATGATGTCCCAGTCCCGCGCGATGATCGGGCCGTGACTGGCTGCGAACACGCCGACCAGGCTAGCCATTGGTGACGCCCTCCTTTGCCTTGAGCGCGTGCAGGCGCGCGATGAACTCGCCCTCCGGCATGCCCCGAATCTGGAAATAGAAGCGCAGCAGGTAGGCATTGACCAGCGGCGCGATCGTGCCGACGTCGTCGTCGAGCAGCGCCTTGCGCACGTCCGGCTTGATCTCGTAGCGGTCGATCACCGCCGCCATGTTGGTGCGGTACTCTGCCGCCAGCTTCGGATCATGCTGCAGGTCGAAGAACAGCTTGCTCACCCAGTAGTCGGTCATCGCCGCTCCTTGCCGCACTCGGTTCGTATCTTGGTTCGATCGAGCCGCAATCCCATCCCCCCATCCTATCCGATCCTTACCATGGAGTGCTGCAACCAATCGAGGCCTCGAAGTCATCGGCCGGCGCCCTCGTGCCTCACGCCAACTGGCGAAAGGTCGTGACAAAACGATCGACGTCCTCCTCGTCGTTGTAGACGTGCGGGCTGATGCGCATCCGTCCGACCCGCGGCGCGACAAAGACTCCCTGCGCCGCCAGCCGCTCGATCAGCGTCTCCGGGATGCCGTTCGGAAAGCGCAGGCTGAGGATATGGGGAGCCCGCACCGACTCGTCCGGAACCAGCACCCCGGAATTGCGCAGCGCATCCGCGAGCCGCGCGGTGAGCATCCCGAGCCGCGCTTTCACGGCGTCGACACCCCACGCCGCCAGCATCTCCATTCCGATCGAGGCCATTTCCAGCGAGATGAAATGATCCCGCTCGCCCATGTCGAAGCGCCGCCCGTCCGAAACAAAACTGACGTCACGAAAATAGGGCTCGCGGTCCGAAGCGATCGCGCGCCGGCCATAGCTCGTCTGCTCCAGCGGCACACCGCTCTGATGACGTTTCGCGATGTAGAGAAAGGCGCGCCCATATGGCCCCAGCAACCACTTGTAGGTGGGAAAGACGAGGAAATCGGGATCGAGGGTCCGCACATCGAGCTTGATGACGCCGGCGGCTTGCGTTGCATCGACCAACAGCGCGGCTTCGTGCGCGCGCAGTGCCGCCGCAACGCGGTCCATGTCCACCAACCCGCCGTCCGACCAGTGCACGGACGAGATCGATGCAAGGCCGACTCGCGGCGCACCGGGCCGCCCGATCGCGGCCAGCACCGCAGCAGTCCAGTCTCCGTCGTCCGGCTGCGGCACGACGTCGACGATTAGCCCCTGGGCTGCGGCGCGGGTCATCCATTCCAGCACCGCCGAGGAATGGTCGTTCTCGAGGAGCAACACGCGCGAGCCCGCCGGCACCGTCAGCACTTTCGCCGCCGTGGCGACGCCGTAGCTCACCGAGGAAATCAGCGCGACATCGTCAGGATCGGCATTGATCAGCCGCGCCGCGGCGTGGCGCGCACGTTCATGTTGCCGGGAAGCGAATCCGGGATCGATCGTCCAGGGCCGGCCCTTGCGCGCGACGCCGACGCGCCCGGCCTCTTGCGTGGCGACCGGCAGCGGGCTCCAGGAGGCGGCGTTGAGGTAGCAAATCTCCCGCGGAATATCGAAGAGCGCGCGTTGCGATGGCAGCATTCCGTTGCCGACCGTCATTGACCCAAGGGCTCCCGCTAGCGCGCGGGGCCGAACAGTCGCGCCGGCGCGTTGCGCGTGCCGGCGGCCGCGGACGGGCGTGGTTCAGGACCGCCGAGCGCCACGAGCATCAGCTCCTTGATCGCTTCGCCGGCAACCGGGTCGGCGTCGATGGCGATCAAACCACGATCGAGGGCGACCTCGACGGGCAGGCGTCCGTCCAGGACCGCGGCGATGCCGCCCTCGCTGGTGACGAGGACCACGTCGCCCTGACGCGCGCCGGCGATATGCGCGGTCATGCCGTATCCCTGCGCGCCGGGCTCGAACCTCGCCCACAGATTGGATTCGATCAACACCACCGAAATCGCCTGTTCCGGGTGCGACTGGGCGGCCACGGCCGACAGGCGCCGCGCCATGCTGTCGAGACGGCCGACGGCCTTCCAATAGCCCGCAGGGCCCGGCGTCACCGGTTGAAACGCTGATTTTTCCAAGATGCCCTGCTCGACCGCGTCGACAATGGCGAAGTAGACGGTGCTGGATTTCGGATAGCGCGCCTCGAAGCTGCCGTCGAACAGTCCCGCGGCGGCGCCGCCGTCGAACGCACATGCGGCTGCCGGCGGCGGCGACGACGTTGCCAGCAGGCATAGCGCCGCTATCGCGATCGTCGGGGGAAAGGGCTTACGGAGCATTCGGCTTCCTTGCGCGGTCTCGCCTGTGCTGCCTCCGTTGTGATCCGGCGAGGCTAGCATGAGCGACGCATAGGCGCCATCACGCGGAGCATGTCTACGCTAGTGCCCCCAACCCGAAGTTCGCACACCTTTGCCGCGAGTCCGATTGCGAACTTCGGAATCGGGACACTAGCGAAAAAGCCCGGCACTGAGGCCGGGCTTTCATCTCGTCAGGACCTTGCGGCTATTTCAGCCGCTTCGCCGCCTCTTCCACGATGCTCAGGTCGACGTGCTTCTTGATGTCGAGGCTCGTGCGCACGAAGCCCAGGTCCTTGGTCATGTCGATGTTCTTCTGCAGCGCATTGAGATCCGGGATCATGTTCGGGTCGCGATAGTAATCCTTCTCGGTGAACAGCCAGCTGTAGCTGGCGGCCGGCTGCTTAGTGACGCGCCCGGCGATCTCGGCCGCCTCCTTCTGGTTCTTGGGGTCGAGATACCATTGCACGATCCGCAGCGTGTCCTCCATGAAATCGACCATGGCCGCGCGGTTCTTGTCGATGAATGGCTTGCGCGCAGTCCACACGATCATCTCGGTCACGCCGATTGCATCGCGCTGGGTATAGAGGCTGCGCGCGATCTTGCGCAGCTCCGGATCGAGCGAGAACGGCAGCACGCCCGGAATGAGGTCCACCTTCTTTTCCGCCAGCATCGCCCGCATGGTCGGGAACGGGGCCTCGACCACCGTGTAGTCGCGCTTGTCCTCGAGCCCGAACTTGCGCAGCATCGCGCGGGTGGCGACGTCGACCGCGCTGCCGGCGGCATTGGTGCCGACGATCTTGCCCTTCATGTCCTCAGGCTTCTTGATCGGCCCGTCGGCGAGCACGAGGTATTCGTGCGTGTAACGGCCGGGCATGCCGTCGCGGAACTCGTCGGCGATCACGCGGATGTCGTCGAGGCCGGCATTCTGGATCGCGATCCCGAGCGTGGAATAGGCAAGATTGGCGATCTCGAGCTCGCCGTTCGCCATCGCCGTGATCATCGGCGGCGTGCCCTGGTAGCGCACCGGCTCGAGCACGTAGGACTTGCCGAGATGCTTGGCCAGATCCTTCTTCTCGAGGAGGATCGAGGCCCAGTTCGAAACCGGCGCCACCCACGAGGCGCGGATCCGCACGGGATCGGCGCTCTGCGCGGCGCTCGCGCCGAACAGCGCGGCCGCAGCGGCACTCGCGAACATCAATTTCAAGATACGCATGCGCATTCCTCCTGGTGACGGTGTTGTGGCGCTCGCCCGATTTGGCGCCACGTTGCAGAGGGGCGGCGCGCTTGGCAAGCGCCGAATTGGCGCACTTGACGCTAGGGCGAGGCCTCCTCCAGCACGCGGCCCTTGGTCTCGATCGCGAACAGGCCGGTGGTCACGGCGGCGATCGCCGCGACGATCGCGAATGTGACGAACACCGACGGCAGGCCCCCGGCCAGCATCATTCCGACCACCGTCGGTCCGATCATGGAGGCAAACCGCAGCCAGGCCGTGGCGGTTCCCACGCCGAGCGCGCGCACGCGGGTGGGATAGAGCTCCGGCGTATAGAGATAGACGCCGATATTGATGGTGCTGATGAAGAAATAGGCGATGGTCATGCAGGTCAGCACCTGCTCGGCGGTGGGAGTGGGGAACAGCGCGAGCGCGGCCAAGGCCAGCGCCGCCGCCGCGAACGAGCATGCAAACCACGGCCGCCGCCCCACATGATCGATGGCCAAGGCGCAGATCAATGTGCCGATGAGCCCGACCACCTGGGTGATCAAGCCGTATCGCAGCGAGACGTCGAGCGGGAGCTTGAACACGGTCCGGTACACGGTGGGCAGCCAGATCGAGAGCCCGTAGTTGACGAAATAGGCCGAGAACCAGATCACCCACACCACCAGCGTGCGCCGCAAATACAGCGGGCCGAAGAGGTCGGCGAGCGAGGCGGGTTTGTCCAGGGTGGACACCACCGGCTTGGGCGGCGGCAACGGGCGTCCCGTTGCCTTCTGCGTCTCGGTCTCGATCAGCGCCATGGCGGCTTGCGCCTCGGCGTTGCGGCCATGCACCGCGAGCCAGCGCGGGGATTCCGGCAGCAGGCGGCGCAGTACCAGCGCCAGCAGCGCCGGCAGCGCGCCGATGACGAACATGTATTGCCAGCCGAGATGCGGCACGACCCACAATCCGACCAGGCTTGCCGCCACCAGGCCGATCGGAAAGACGAGCTCATACAACAGGACAAAGCGCCCGCGGCCCTGCGCCTTCGCCAGCTCGCTGATGAACACGGCGGCGACCGGCACCTCGCCGCCGAGCCCGATGCCCTGGATGGTACGGAACACGAGCAGCGAGTTGTAGTCCCAGGCGAACGCACAGACGAAGCTCATCACCGCGAACAGCGCGATCGACCAGATCATCGCCGTCATCCGCCCATGACGCTCCGCGATCCAGCCGAACAACAGCGCACCCAGCAGCTGTCCGAGGAAGCCCGCCGAGATGAGGATGCCGATCTGCGGCGGGGTCAGCTTCCACAGCGGGACGATGACGGGGAGGATCGTTGCGATCGCGAGCGCGTCGAAGGCATCGAAGAAGGTGGCGACGCCGACGATGATGCGCGCCTTGACCTGCCACCACGACGTGGGCAGCCGCTCGAGCCGGGCGACGATGTCATCGACCGACGCATGTCTGCTCGCAGCGTCCATCTCGTCCTCCCCGTGAATCGCTACCGGCCGTTCTTGTGTCAGCTCGGCAGTTTCAACAGTCGTGCCGCGGTGTTGAAGCAGATGTCGTTTCGCACCTTGTCGTTGAGCGGCACTTGATCGATGAAGTGCGCGGCTTCCTCGGTCGATTCGAACGGGTAGTCGGCGGCGAACATCACGCGCTCGTGGCCGAGCGCGCTGATGGCGCAGGTCAATGGTTCCGCCGAGCTCATGCCCGAGGTAGTGACCGCGATGTTCTCCTTGATGTATTGCGACGGGGGCTTGGCGAGCTTGACCCCGTACAGCTTGGCGCGGCTGTCGAAGCGCCACAGCAGATAGGGCAACGTCTCGCCGAGGTGACCGAGGATCACTCTCGCGTTGGGGAACCTATCGAAGTGTCCGCCGAACACCAGGCGCAAGGCGTGGGAGCCGGTCTCGAACCCCCATTCCCAGGTGGCGCGCCGCAAGCCTTTGTGCCCGTCGAGGGCGCGGGAGGGCACCACGGGATCGGTGGGATGGATATAGATCGCTGCACCGAGCGCCTGTGCCCGCTCCCAGAACGGATGGAGCGACGGGTCATCGAGATACTGGCCGTTGGTGTGGCCGTTGATCATGGCGCCGCAGAATCTCAACTCGCGCTGACAGCGTTCGAGCTCGTCCGCGGCACCGCTCGGGTCCTGCATGGGAAGGTGGGCGAAACCGCCGTAACGATCCGGCCGCTTCTCGATTTCACGCGCCAAGAAATCATTCGCTTCGCGTGCCTTGCGGCACGCGATCTTTGCATCCCGTTCGGCCTGCACGCCGGGGCCCGCCAAGGACAGAACCGCGCGCGCAATCCCGGCCCGGTCCATGGCCGCGAGACGCAGCTCCCCGAAATCCGAGAGGCGCGCCACCACCTGGCGGTAGATCGCGGGATCGACGTCGCCGACGGTGGGCTGCCAGTAATCTTCAAAGCCAGGACACAGGAAGTGCTCTTCGAGAGCGATCTTCTCGACCATGCCGTCCCTTGGGTTGTTCCTCGCGGTTGTTTTCTGTACCGTATTCTGGTTGAAGCGTATCAATGGGTGAGCCAGCAGGCAAGCTGTGCCGGGCGGGCGCGTCGCCGTCGATCGGATGTTTTGGGAGAACGGACGTGCCGAAGCAGAGCGGACCGCGCGCCGCGAACGACAAGCCCCCCGGCGCCGGCGACAGGATCCCGGCCAAGCGCGAGGACAAGAGCCAGGTGCAGGTCATCGCCCGCGCCGCGGCGATCCTGCGCGCGCTCGAGGAGCAGCCGGCGGGTTTGAGCCTCGGGCAGATCGCCCAACGCGTCGGTCTGGCGCGCTCGACCGTGCAACGCATCGTCGCCGCGCTGGCGGCGGAGAAGCTCTTGATGGCGGCGTCGCCGACCGGCCGGGTGCGCCTCGGCCCGACCATTCTGCGGCTCGCCGCCTCCGCGCGAACCGATTTTGTCGCGCTGGCGCGCCCGTTCCTGGTGCGGCTTTCGAACGAGCTCAGCGAGACCGTCGATCTCGCCACCATCAAGAAGGATCATCTCATCTTCGTCGACCAGGTGATCGGGCCGCACCGGCTGCGGGCGGTCTCGGCCGTCGGCGAAACCTTTCCGCTCTATTGCACCGCCAACGGCAAGGCCTATCTCGCCCAGCTCGACGAGGTCGCGGTCGCGCGCCTGATCGGCACCAGCTTCGAACGGCGAACCGCGAACACGATCACGCGGCTCAACGATCTGCTCAAGGAGCTCAAATCCGTGCGCAAGTCCGGCGTGGCGTTCGACCGCGAGGAGCACACGGTTGGAATTTGCGCGGCCGGGGTGGTGATGCGCGACCTGCTCGGCAACGACCTTGCGATCTCGGTGCCGGTGCCGGCGCAGCGCTTCCATGCCCAGGAAAAGCTGATCGCCGAGCGGCTGCTGGCGACACGGCGCGCGCTGGAACAGCATCTCGCCGCCGCGGCGGCATGACGCCCTCATTGGGCTCGCGCCGCGGCCGTTTGGATGTTGAACCAGTGCAATACGGACGTACGATGATGCCGGTATAGGGAGGAGTTGCCGTGACAAAGAAAATCCGCGGCGTCGACGTTCGAGGAGAACCTGCACAACAGCATGGGCCTCGAGTTCTACAACCTGTCCCATCGCTTCGGCTACCAATCCCCGAACTGGCCCTATTTCGAAGACGTCAAGATCGAGCGCATCCATTACCATGCCAAGTCGGGGGTGCTGTCGCAGCGCATCACCACCAGCATGCACAACACGACGCATATCGACGCGCCCGCGCATGTGGTGCAGGGCACGCCGTTCATCGACGAGGTTCCGCTGCCGCATTTCTTCGGCTCGGGGATCGTGGTCTCGATTCCGAAGAAGAAGTGGGAGCAGATCACCTACGACGATCTGGAAAAGGCCGCAGGCAAGGTGGTGCGGCCGCGCGACGTCGTGATCGTCAACACCGGCTGGCACAAGCTCTACGACGACAACGAGGATTATTTCTGCCGCGCGCCGGGCTTCGTGCCGTCGGCCGGCGAGTGGTTCGTCGAGAAGCAGGTGAAGGTCGTCGGCCACGACACCCAGGCCAACGACCATCCGCTCGCCACCGCCATCGGCCCGCAACGCAACGGACCGCTGCATCCGCATCTCGCCGACGAATACAAGAAATGGTCGGGCGGGCGCGACTGGAAGGACGACTTTCCGGAATGGGAGCCGGTCCACCGCATCCTGTTCAAGAACGGCATCCTGGGCATCGAGAATGTCGGCGGCGACATCGACAAGGTCACCGGCAAGCGCTGCACCTTCGCGCTGTTCCCGTGGAACTGGGAGCGCGGCGACGGCTGCATCATTCGGCTCGTCGCCATCGCCGACCCCAAGGGCTCCTACCGGATCGAGAAGGGGGAGAAGTTCTGATGCAAGTCAAACATCTGAGCGAAGCCAAGCCCTACGAGGCGCCCAACCACCGGGCCTATTGCTCGCTGCGCCTGTTCGGCCTCGATGCCGGCGGGCCCAAGCAATTCACCGTCGGGTTGTCGCATTTCCTGCCCGGCGGCGGCGCCGGCCCCGACGCCTCGCCCACGGAAAAGGTCTACTATGTGCTCTCGGGCGAGCTCACGCTCATCGTCGGCGGCAAGGAGACCGTGCTCAAGGCCAACGACTCCTGCTTCATCGGGCCGAACGAAAGCCGCGAGATCGTCAATCGCGGCAACGACGTCGTGACCATGCTGGTCGCGGTGTCGACGCCGCCGAAGTGATGTCGATGCCGCGCCCAACACGCTCCGTCATGCGCGGGCTTGACCCGCGCATCCATCCTCTTGCGAAGATGATGGATTGCCGGGTCAAGCCCGGCAATGACGGTGGAGAAGCCGTCGTCATTGCGAGTACCGTCATGTCCGAAGACATCTTGAAAAACCCGCTCTCGCTCTTCGACATCCGCGGCAAGACCGCGATCGTCACCGGCGCCACCGGAGCGTTCGGCGCGCTGGCGGCGAAGGTGCTCGCGGGTGCCGGCGCCAACGTCGTGCTCTGCGCCAACAACGCGGGCGAGCTCAAGAAAGTCGCGGCCGAATGCGAAAAGCTCGGCGGCAAGGTCGAGACGGTCGCCAAGCGCCCGAGCTCGGAGGCCAATTGCGATGCGATCGTGGAGGCGGCGGTCAAAAAATTCGGCCGCCTCGACATCCTCGTGGTCGCGTCGGGGCAGAACAAGGTCTCCAAGATCGTCGACCAGAAGCCGGAGGATTTTCTCGACGTCATGGACGCCAACGTGACGCAGTCCTGGCTGATCGCGCGCGCCGCCGGCCGGCAGATGCTCAAGCAGGGGCAGGGCGGCAAGGTCATCCTGATGTCGTCGGCGCGCGGGCTGCTCGGCCATCCCGCCGGCTACACCGCCTATTGCGCCTCGAAGTCGGCGGTCGACGGCATCACCAAGGCGCTCGGCTGCGAATGGGGCGACAGCGGCATCACGGTCAACGCGCTCGGCCCGACCGTGTTTCGCTCGCCGCTGACCCAGTGGATGTTCGAGGACAGCGACCGCGCGCGCGACGTGCGCAAGGGCTTCCTCACCCGCGTTCCCAAAGGCCGGCTGGGCGAGCCGTCCGATCTCGCGGGTCCGTTGCTGTTCCTCGCCTCCAAGGCGTCGGATTTCTACACCGGCCACATCCTCTACGCCGACGGCGGCTACACGGCGGGGTGACGATGGCGAAGGCGCGCATCGCCGTCCTCGGTGCCGGCCTCATGGGCCACGGCATCGCGCAGGTGTTCGCGCTCGCCGGCCACGACGTGTCGCATCTACGATTCGGTCGTGGCGAACCTCGACAGCGCCCAGGCGCGCATTGCCGCCAATCTCAAGGACCTCGGCGACGACCCATCCGCCGTCGAGCGGGTGCGGCCGATCGCCGATCTCGCCGCCGCGGTGCGCGACGCCGACTATGTCGTCGAGGCCGTGCTCGAGGATTTGCCGCTGAAGCGCACGCTGTTCGCGGAGGTGGAAAAGCACGTGCGTCCGGACGCGATCCTCGCCAGCAACACGTCGGTGATCCCGATCACCAGGATCATGGAAGGCCTGCGCGACCGCTCGCGCGCGCTCGGCACCCATTGGTGGAATCCGCCCTATCTCGTGCCGCTGGTCGAGGTGATCGGCACGCAATGGACGTCGCCGGCGGCGATCGACTGGACCATCGCGCTGCACAAGGCCGCGGGCAAGATGCCCGTGCACGTGAAGAAGGACGTGCCCGGCTTCGTCGGCAACCGCCTGCAGCACGCGCTGTGGCGGGAGGCGATCGCGCTGGTCGAGCACGGCATCTGCGACGCCGAGACCGTCGACACCGTGATCAAGGCGAGCTTCGGCCGGCGGCTCGCCGTGCTCGGACCGCTCGAGAACGCGGATCTCGTCGGTACCGATTTGACCTTGGCCATCCACCAGACCGTGCTGCCCGACATCGAGCGCCGGCCCGGTCCGTCGCCCTATCTCGAAGCGCTGGTGGCAAGCGGCAAGCTCGGCTTCAAGTCGGGGGAGGGCTTCCGCAGGTGGAGTGCGGAGGAGCAAGCGGCGCTGCGGGGAAAGGTACTGCAGCATCTCAAGCGGGCGCGCGCGAGCGACGCCTGATCAACAACGCGGGAGGTTGCGATGACGATGAAAGGCATTTCCGGGATCGACGAGCTCAAGTCAGGGAAGGGGGTGAGCCGGCGCATGCTGGTCAAGACCGGCCTCGGCGCATTGGCGGCACCGGCGGTGCTGCGGGTGATCCCGGCCAATGCCCAGAGCCGCGCCATCAAGATCGGCCACGTCAGCCCGCGCACGGGTCCGCTCGCCGGCTTCGGCGAGGCCGACGGCTTCATCCTCGAGCAGGTGCGCGGCATTCTCGCCAACGGATTGCAGAGCGGCGGACGCACCTATCCGGTGCAGATCATCAGCAAAGACAGCCAATCGAGCGGCAGCCGCGCCGCCGAGGTCGCCTCCGAGCTCATCCTCGGCGACAAGGTCGATCTCATCGTCGCCTCGGCCACGCCCGACACCACCAATCCCGTCGCCGACCAGGCCGAGGTCAACGAGGTGCCCTGCATCACCACCAATTGTCCGTGGCAGCCCTACTTCTTCGGGCGCAAGGGCGATCCGGCCAAGGGCTTCACCTGGACCTATCATTTCTTCTGGGGCCTCGAGGACGTGATCGGCGCGTTCCTGGCATTGTGGGACTCGGCGCCGACCAACAAGGTCGTTGGCGGGCTCTTCCCCAACGACGCCGACGGCAATGCCTGGGGCGATCCGCAGCGCGGCCTGCCGCCCGCGCTCGCCAAGGCCGGCTACAAGCTCACCGACCCCGGCCGCTATCAGCTCATGAACAACGACTTCACGTCGCAGATCTCGGCGTTCAAGGCGGTCAATGCCGAGATCGTCACCGGCAACATGATCCCGCCCGACTTCGCCACCTTCTGGTCGCAGGCGGCGCAGCAGGGCTTCCGGCCGAAGATCGTCACCATCGGCAAGGCGCTGCTGTTCCCGTCGGTGATCGACTCGCTCGGCGCCCGCGGCAACGGCCTCACCACCGAGATCTGGTGGACGCCGAACCATCCGTTCAAGTCCGGGCTCACCGGCCAGAGCGCGAAAGAGCTCACCGACGCCTATGTCAACGCCACCAAGCGGCCGTGGACGCAACCGATCGGCTTCCAGCACGCGCTGTTCGAGGTCGCAATCGACGTGCTCAAGCGCTCGAAGACGCTGGAGCCGAAGGCGATCCTCGATGCCATCGTCGCCACCGACTACAAGTCCATGGTCGGCCCGGTGAAATGGACCGGCCAACCGGTGAAGAACGTCACCAAGACGCCGCTCGTCGCCGGCCAGTGGCAGCGCAAGGGCGACAAGTTCGATCTCGTCATCACCACCAACAAGACGGCGCCCGAGATTCCCGTCGGCGGACAACTGCAGCTGCTGTCGTGATGATGGATCCGAAATTGCGCTGACGTCGCCGCGCAGGACCCCCACCCTATCCCTCCCCCTTTCAGGGGGACGGAAGAAGAACTCGCGGCTGCGCCCGTCGGGTACCTGGCGTGGGAAGAACGCGCGGCAATTTCCTTCCTCGCCCTGAAAGGGGGAGGAATGAGGTGGGGGTCAGCCCAGAAGACGACAGACCTTTCTGACGGATCGCGGCCGATCGATGCCTCCCATCCTCGCCTTCGAAAAAGTCTCCAAGCGGTTCGGCGCCGTGATCGTGGCGCAGGCGATCGACCTTGCGCTCGCCGAGGGTGAGGCGCTCGGCATCATCGGCCCGAACGGCGCCGGCAAGACCACGCTGTTCGGCATCGCGAGCGGTACCACTCAGCCCGATGCCGGCCGCGTGATGTTCGCGGGCGCCGACATCACGCGCCTGGCGCCGGAACGCCGCTGCCGCATGGGCATCGGGCGGTCGTTTCAGATTCCGCAGCCGTTCAACGGCATGACCGTGTTCGAGAACGTGGTGGTGGCGGCGGCGTTCGGCGGCGGCCGCAGCGAGCGCGACGTCTATCCGCGCTGCGTCGAGCTGCTCGAGCAATGCGCGCTTGCCGGCAAGGCGAACCGGCCCGCCGGCAGCCTGACGCTGCTCGACCGCAAGCGGCTCGAGCTCGCGCGCGCGCTCGCCACGCAGCCGCGCGTGCTCCTGCTCGACGAGGTCGCCGGCGGCCTGACCGAGCACGAATGCCTGGCGCTGGTCGACTTGATCCGCGACATTCGCCGCAGCGGGGTCTCGATCATCTGGATCGAGCACGTCGTCCATGCCCTCATCGCGATCGTCGACCGCCTGGTGGTCCTGCACGGCGGCGGCTTCATCGGCGAGGGCGACCCGAAGACGGTGATCAAGTCGCCCGCGGTGCGCGAAATCTATATGGGGATCCCCGCCGATGCCTGAGCCGCTCCTCGATGTGCGCGCGCTCGACGCCTTCTACGGCGATTTCCAGGCGCTGTTCGGCGTCTCCCTCGACGTTGCGCCCGGCGAGGTGGTTGCCGTCATCGGCGCCAATGGCGCCGGCAAATCGACGCTGCTCAAATGCATCGCCGGCGCCATGCAGATCCCGCCGCGACGCCATCCTCGTTCGAGGGCCGGCCGATCGGGGATGCGCCGGCGCATGCGGTGGTCGCGCGCGGCATCGCGCTGGTTCCCGAAGGGCGCCGGCTGTTTCCGTCGCTCTCGGTCGAGGAGAACCTGCTCATCGGCGGCCAGCTCGGGCGGGCGGGACCGTGGAGTCTGCCGCGAATCTACGAGCTGTTCCCGGTGCTGGCCGAGCGGCGTCACGTGCCGAGCACGTCGCTCTCGGGTGGACAGCAGCAGATGGTCGCCATCGGCCGGGCGCTGATGTCCAATCCCAAGCTCCTCCTGTGCGACGAGATCAGCCTCGGCCTCGCGCCCATCGTGGTGCGCGAGGTCTATGCCCGCCTGCCGTCGATCGTCGCCGAAGGGAGCTCCCTCATCATCGTCGAGCAGGACATCGTGCAGGCGCTCAAGGCGGCAAACCGGTCTACTGCCTGCAGGAAGGCCGCGTGGCGCTCACCGGCTCCGCCGCGACGTTGACCCGCGACGCCATCTCGGCCGCCTATTTCGGGGCGTGAAATTGTGAGCCCCATTTCTTTCAGCTTGCTCGGTCACCTCCCCCTGAAAGGGGGAGGTCGGCGCATGGCGATCGTGGTTAAGCACGCGACGCACTCGCGTAGCGCCGGGTGGGGGTCATTCTCAAGCTCACACATTGGACCCCCACCCCAACCCTCCCCCTTTCAGGGGGAGGGAGCGCACCGAGTTTGCGGCTCGACGTCGACTCGAACACGAGCGTGACCGCCATGGAATGGGTCAACATCATCATTCAGGGCGTGCTGATCGGCGGGCTTTACGCCATGTTCGCCGCCGGCCTCGCGCTGATCTTCGGCGTGATGCGGCTCGTCAATATCGCGCATGGCGACCTGATCGTGCTCGCCGCCTATGTCGCGCTGATGACGACGGACACGCTCGGGCTCAACCCGCTGCTCGCCATCGTGATCGTCGTGCCGATCATGGCGGCGATCGGATACGCCCTTCAGCGCGCGCTGCTCAACCGCACGCTCGGCGACGACGTGCTGCCGCCGCTCCTGGTGACGTTCGGGCTCTCGGTGATCATCCAGAACGCGCTGCTGGAAATCTTCACCGCCGACAGCCGCCGGCTCAAGGCCGGAGCGATCGAGGTCGCGAGCTTCCCGCTGGCGGAGGGCGTGTGGATCGGGGTCCTTCCGCTGCTGCAATTCGTCGTCGCGGTGGCCGTCATTGCCGGCCTGCAACTGCTGTTCTACCGCACCGCGTTCGGCCGCGCCTTCCGGGCGACCTCGGACGATCAGTCGGTCGCGCAACTGATGGGCCTCGACAACCGCCACGTCTTCGCGCTGGCCATGGCGCTGTCGCTCGCTGTCATCGCGGTCGCCGGCGTCTTTCTGGCCGTGCGCACCAATTTCGACCCGGCGATCGGGCCCGCCCGCCTGATCTTCGGTTTCGAGGCCGTCATCATCGGCGGGCTGGGCAGCATGTGGGGCACGCTGGCCGGTGGCATCATCCTCGGCGTCTCGCAGGCGATCGGTGCGCAGATCAATCCAGGCTGGCAGCTTCTGGCCGGGCATCTCGCCTTTCTTCTCATCCTGGCGATACGTCCGGAGGGCCTGTTCCCGAAGGTGCAGGGATGAGCACGTCCTTCCGCGTCGAGCATGCCACCCGGTCGAGCCATATCGGCACCGCCGTGTTCGCCGTCGCGCTCATCGCGCTCGCCGCGGCGCCGGCCTGGGGCGGGCGCGACGACCTGCGGCTCCTGTCCGAGATCTACGCCTATGTCGCGCTCGCGAGCCTGTGGAACCTGCTCGCGGGCTATGCCGGGCTCGTCTCGGTGGGCCAGCAGGCCTATGTCGGGCTCGGCGGCTATGTCCTGTTCGCGTCGACCATCCTGGCCGGCGTCCATCCGCTCGTTGCCGTGCCGGTCGCGGGCGTGATTGGCGCCGTGGTCGCGCTGCCCGTTGCCGGCCTCATGTTTCGGCTGCGCGGGCACTACTTCGCCATCGGCACCTGGGTCGTGGCGGAGGTGTTCCGGCTGATCTCGTCGCAGATTTCCGCCCTCGGCGGCGGCTCCGGCATCAGCCTGCCGGCGGGAATCGTGACCGCGATGGCGTCGAGCCGGCAGATGCGGGAATTCCTGATCTACTGGGTGGCGCTCGCGCTCGTCGTGATCGTGCTCGCCGCCATCGTGCTGTTGTTGCGCTCGCGCTATGGCCTCGCGCTCACCGCCATCCGCGACAACGAGCTGGCGGCGCGGTCGAACGGCGTCGACGTCACCCGCACCAAGCTCGTGGTCTATGTCTTGACCGCCTTCGGCACCGCCATGATCGGTGCGCTCATCTTCCTGCAGAAGTTGCGCATTTCCCCCGATACCGCTTTCAGCGTCAACGACTGGACCGCGTTCGTCATCTTCATCACGGTGATCGGCGGCATCGGGCGGGTCGAGGGGCCGATCATCGGCACCATCGTGTTTTTCGCGCTGCGGCAGACGCTGGCCGATCTCGGCAGCCTCTATCTCCTGATGCTCGGCGCGGTCGCCATCGCGGTGATGCTGTTCGCGCCCAAGGGCATCTGGGGCCTTCTCGCCGACCGCTTCGGCTGGCAGCTCTTGCCGCTGGAGCGCCGCTTGCGCTTTGACGGCGATGCCCGCACAACGTGACGCTCAAGAGCAATCAATCCGCGAATAGCCCGGGAGTGAAAGAACCATGGCCGCCAGATCCGACAAGGTCATCATCACCTGCGCCGTCACCGGCGCCATCCACACGCCCACCATGTCGGACGCCCTGCCGGTCACGCCCGACCAGATCGCCGAGCAGGCCATCGGTGCCGCCGAGGCGGGCGCTGCCATCCTCCACCTGCATGCGCGCAATCCTGACGACGGCCGCCCGACCGGCGATCCCGCGGTCTTCACGCAGTTTCTTCCCCGCATCAAGCAGGCGACCGACGCCGTCATCAACATCACCACCGGCGGCTCGCCGACCATGGGGGTCGAGGAGCGGCTGGCGGGCGTCATGAAATTTTCGCCGGAAATGTGCTCGCTCAACATGGGCTCGATGAATTTCGCGCTCTACCCGATGGTGGCGCGTTACAAGAGCTGGAAGCACGACTGGGAGAAGCCCTACCTGCTGGGGACCAACGAGACCATCTTCCGCAACACCTTCGCCGACATCGAGAAGATCTCGAAGCTGATGGGCGAAGGGCACGGCACCAAGTTCGAGCACGAGTGCTACGACGTCGGGCATCTCTACAATCTCGCCCACGGCGTCGACAAAGGCTGGTTCAAGCCGCCGATCTTCCTGCAGCTGATCTTCGGCATTCTCGGCGGCATCGGCGCCGACATGGAGAACCTGCTGTTCATGAAACGCACCGCCGACAAGCTGTTCGGCGACGACTATCATTGGTCGGTGCTGGGTGCCGGGCGTTTCCAGATGCCGTTCGCCACGCAGGCGGTGATGATGGGCGGCAATGTGCGCGTCGGTCTCGAGGACAGCCTGTTCATCGGCCGCGGCCAGCTCGCCAAGAGCAATGCCGAGCAGGTCGCCAAGGCGCGGCGCCTGATCGAGGAGCTCGGCTACCAGGTCGCGACCCCGAAGGAAGCGCGCGAGATCCTCGGGCTCAAGGGCCCGGATCGCACCAAGTTTTGATCCTCGATAGGGACGAGGTCTGGTTAGTCGCCCGCTAACCGGTCCGGCCGAAGGTCGGCCCGCGATCCGGCGGGCGATCCAGTAATCGCCGGTAAGTCTGCGGTGCACTAGCGTGTCCAATGGCCGCATCGTGTTTACTGGATGCCCGCTTTCGCGGGCATGACGACCGATGCATGGGTGAAGGCAAGGTGACGATAATGGCCAGCGAGACAATCGTCGATATCTACTGCCACATCGCCCCGGAGAAATTCTTCCAGGAGATGAACCGCATCGCGCCCCGCCTGGGCAACATCGCGGCGCGGCTGCGGGGCGTGAAGAAGCTGTTCGATCTCGATGAGCGTTTCCGCGAGATGGACGAGTTCGGCGACTACCGCCAGATCATCTCGCTGCCGAACCCGCCGATCGAGGACCTTGCCACCGGCGAGGTCGGCCTCAATCTGGCGCGGATCGGCAACGACGCCATGGCGGAGCTGTGCGCGCGCCATCCCGACCGCTTTCCGACCTTCGTCGCCGCGCTCTCGATGACGGACGTCGAAGGCTCGGTCGGGGAGGCGCGCCGTGCGGTCAAGGAACTGGGCGCCGGCGGCGTCCAGATCTTCACCAGCGTGGCCGGCCGCCCGCTCGACGAGCCGGCGTTCGAGCCGATGTTCGCGACCATGGCGGAGCTCGATCTGCCGATCTGGCTGCATCCGGCGCGCACGGCGAGCATGCCGGACTATCCGGCGGAGCAGAAATCGCGGTTCGAGATGTGGTGGTGCTTCGGCTGGCCCTACGATACGTCGGTGGCGATGGTGCGGATGGTGTTCAGCGGACTGCTCGATCGCTATCCCAGGCTCAAGATCATCACCCATCACCTCGGCGGGATGATCCCCTACTACGACGGCCGGATCGGGCCGGGCCTGCAGGTGCTGGGCAGCCGCACCAGCGACGAGGACTATTCCAGCATCCTGCCGTCGCTCAAGCGGCCGCATCTCGACTATCTGCACGACTTCTACGGCGATACCGCCCTGTTCGGCGGCGGCATCCAGGCGGTGCGCTGCGGGCTCGAATTCTTCGGCAGCGACCACGTCGTGTTCGCGACCGACACGCCGCTCGGTCCGATCGCGCCGACCATCGACACCATCAGGCGGCTCGATATCGCCGACGACGACCGGCGCAAGATCTTCGCCGGCAACGCCGAGCGGCTCTTGAACAGGAAACTGTCCTGAAGGGAGGGAACGCCGCTCACCCTGGGTTTCGTCGCCGGCGCTACGGCTTGATCAACTCCTTCGCCCGCTCGACGGTCGCCTTGGGCGTGGCGTAAAGCTGCTCCACGAGCTGCTGGACCCGCTCGCCCGAGGACGGCACCACGTCGATGCGGGTACGCTCGGCGTCGGCCAGGAATTCCGCATCCCGCATGGTCGCGCCGAACGCCGCGCGCAGGATCTTGAGCGGCTCCGCGGCCACGCCCGGCGGCGCGAGATAGGGCCGGCCGAACACCTGCTGGGCGATGACGAGCTCGACCGCGTGCTTGTCGCCCTCGTGCTTGATGAATTTCCAGATCGGCGGGACGCCCAAGCGGGTGAGCTCGGCGTCCGGCTCGAGATTGACCTGGACGAGGACATTGGCGGTCTTGTTGCGGATCCAGTCCGGACGCTGCGATTTCAGGCTTGCCCAGTCGAGGCCGCACATGCCGTCGACCTCGCCGCGCTCCATCGCAAGAAAGATGTCGGCGGTGCCCTTGTAGCCGCCGACCAGGTCGAACAGCACGCCGGTCGTCTTCTTGTGCATGTTGACGTAATCGCGCGTCGACCCTCCGGCCGCGCTCGAACCCATGATCGCCTTGTGCCGGAGGGCGTCGTCGAAGCTCCGGACCTTGGAGCGCTCGTGGGTGATGCAGACCCGCGTGGCATTGTCGGCGCTGCCGAGATACTGGAACTTGGTCGGGTCATAGAGCGCCTGGGCGCGATCATCGAGCAGCGGGCCCATGATCGCGCCGGGAAAGACCGCGCCGATCACCGAGCCGTCCTTGGGCGCGACGCTGTAGAGCAAGGACGCGGCGCGTCCACTGCCCGCGCCGGGCTGGTTTTTGGGGATGATCGTGGGATTGCCGGGAATGAAGCGGGGCAGGTGCCGGGCGATGACGCGCGCGTAGATGTCGTAGCCGCCACCGACGTCGCCGCCGATGAGAAAATCGATGCTCTTGCCGGCATAGAAGTCCGCTGCCGGCGCTGCTGTGGTCGTCAGGCAGGCAACCAGTGCCGCGGCTGCGCTGAGTCTCATCGGGTGGTACGGCATTCCGGTGCTCCCTGGGCGTCTCAATTTACCGTTTTCGAAGTCACATGGCGACCTCACGCTCAGTTGATTTCGGACAGGAGTTGGAATCCTGCCCGCCTGAACCACGTATTACGCGGGACGTGATTTAAAAGGGGATTTCCCCATGAGCATGATTTGCACTGGTGCGGGATCGGCCGCTCCATCGCCTGCACAGGCGGCGGCGCCCGAGACCTTTTCCGACGAAACGCTGATCAAGCGAATCGCTGACGGCGATCAACTCGCCATGCGAACGCTTTTCGGCAGGTATCGGGTTGCCCTGTACCGCTGGCTCATGCGGCTCGTGGGCGACGAGGCCTTGGCCGAAGACCTCTTGAGCGACGTGTTTCTGGACGTGTGGCGCAAAGCGGCCTCGTTCGAGGCGCGCTCTTCGGTTTCGACCTGGCTGCTGGCAATTGCGCGCTACAAGGCGCTGTCGGCGCGGCGGCGCCGGACCGACGCTGAGCTGGACGATGAGCTCGCGTCCGCCATCGTGGACCCTGCCGACGATCCTGAGCTTGTGCTGCAGAAGAAGAACCAGGCAGAGGTGCTGCGCCGATCACTGGCACGGCTCTCGCCGGAGCACGGCGAGGTCATCGACCTGGTCTACTATCACGGCAAGTCCGTCGGGGAGGTTGCCGAGATCGTCGGCATCAGCGAAGCCACGGTGAAGACGCGCATGTTCTATGCGCGCAAGAAATTGGCCGACCTGGTCGCGACCGCGTAGTGGCGCCGCCATGGTTCGCGGGCCACAAGGCCGTGGCGCGATCAGGAGTTGGCGCGAGCAGCGCAAGGCTGCATCGTCGTGTCGGACCCAACGGTATCCGAAGCGGATGGAGCTAGTCGAACCGATCGTGCGAGCTATCGTTCCGAGAGGGGCTTCAGCCCGGCCTTCGAGATCACCGGCGCCGCCTCGGGCGATGCGAGGAAGCGGATCAGAGCACTCGCCGCCTCCGGCTGCTGGACCGTACTGGTCAGCGCTCCAGCGAAGAAACTCACCAGTTGGACCTCGGCCGGAATGGTGCCGACGAAGGTAACTCCGGGCACGTGTATCAGCTCGCTCACCTGCTGGAAGCCGATCTCCGCCTCGCCGCGCGCGACGACCGCGGCCACCGGCTCGCCGGACGGAGGTCCTCGCACCTTTCGGCTCTTGCCCGCGACCTCCGTCTGCGATGCCGAGCTTGGGAAACAGCGTGGTCGATAGATAGGTGCCGCTTCCGCTGTCCGAGTATGCGATGGACTTTGCCGCAAGCAGCGTGCTTCGGAATGCCTCGACACTGCCGATATCCGGCTTTGCAGCTCCGGCGCGCACCACCATGCCGATCAGCGAGCGAGCGAGCTCGACCTTGCTGTCGGCGCGCACCATTCCCCGCTTGCCCAGCTCGTCGGCGGCCCCTCCATCCAGGATCACGACGTCGGCAGCCTCGCCGCGTGCGAGGCGGGTGGGATCGCCTCCGGCGAAGTCGCCCATCGATGGACCGCGCGTCGTGACCAAGCGGTGACCGCTCGCGCGCTCGAAAGCCGGACCCAGCTCAGAATAGACCCCATAAAAACCGGCCGAGATCATCACCCGCACATCGGCCGCGGATGCTGCGCCCGCCGTCAAAACAGCGGCTATACCAAGCGTGGACAACCAACGAAGAAGCGAGCTTCGTTTCATAAGGCTCCTCCTGTCGTACCCCGATCACCGGCGGCGCCGGCTGCTGCCCCGGCGCGTCAATCGAATTCGCTCCCCATCAGCTGGGACCGAAGTTGAGAATATCGGAATTGGCAGGGCTTCGTCAGCGGCTATTGGATATCCGCGTTGGGGCGCAGTCGGCCCTTCGACGTCCCGGCGATCGGATGACCCCCGCGGCAAACCTGCCCGCCCCATTGCCGTTGATCGCAGAAGCGCCAAAACCCGGCGTGCCGGTGGGACGGCCTCCTCCGTATGCTATCGTTTATCCCTTACCGACGGCGCGCCCGCGCCACAGATCGGATTGCCGGCCGGGAGCATTCCAATGTCGAAACGGCTCATCGCGTTGCGTGTCGCCGCCGCGGCTGTTGCGGCGTGGCTCCTCGTGTCCGCAGGGTCCGCGGTGGCGCAGGCGGCCCCGCCCACGCTCAGCGGCAAGATCGCGTCCGATCGGGAAGGCCCAATGGAGGGCGTTCTGGTCAGTGCCAAGAAGCCGGGTCAAACGATCACGGTCACGGTCGTGAGCGATGCGAACGGCGATTACGCATTTCCAGCGGATCGATTGGGGGCGGGCCTTTACGAATTGACGATCAGGGCCGCTGGCTATGCCCTGGAGGGTTCAGGCATTGTCGACCTCGCGCCCGGCAAGACGACAAAAGCCGACCTCCGGCTGAAGCCGGCTCCGATTACCGCCAGTCAACTGACGAATTCCGAGTGGATGGCGAGCGTGCCGGGCCCCGACGACCTGAAAAGGGCGCTGCTCAACTGCGCGGACTGTCATTCCCTGCACAGGATATTCGAATCCAAACACACTGCGGCTGATTTCCTCAAAGTGTTCGAGCGAATGGGCGGCTACTATCCGGGCGCCTCCGACATGCAACCGCAGCGGCTAGTCGGCGAGCATCGGCGGCCGGCAGTAAACCCTGCCATCGCACAAAGGCTCGCGGAATATCTCGCGAGCGTCAATCTCAGCAGCCAGTCTACGCATGGCTTCGAGCTGAATATCTCGCCGCGTCCGACCGGACGCGCGACGCGAGTCATCATCACCGAATACGATCTTCCGCGGAAAGAGATCCAGCCCCACGACGTCATCGTCGATCCCGACGGCATGGTCTGGTACTCGCATTTCGGCGAGCAGTTCCTTTCCAAGCTCGACCCGAAGGCCGGGACGGTGACGGATTTCCCGATCCCCGTGCAGAAGCCTAATCACCCCAAAGGAACCCTCGATCTCGAAATCGACGAGGACGGCCGGATCTGGATCGGCCTGATGTACCAGACAGGCATGGCGCGGTTCGATCGGACCACCGAGACGTTCCGGATTTTTCCGGTGCCCAATGAGTGGCAGACAGACGCCACGCAACAGTCGCACTTCTCAGTGGCGGCGACGAAGGTCGATGGCAAAGCCTGGGTCAAGAACTCGGACCGTTCGCAGGTCATGCGGCTTGACGTCGAAACTGGCCAGTACGAGAACCTCGGGACCTTTCGCAATCCGGCCAACAATCGGCCGATCGGCATCTACGGCGTCTACGCCGATCAGCAGAACAACGCCTACATTCTCGAATTTCCGTTTGGTGGCATCGGCAAAATCGACGCCAAGACCGGCAAGCTCGCGTTCTATCCGACGCCGACGCCCAACGCGCGGGCGCGGCGCGGGCGCGTCGATTCTCAGAACCGGCTGTGGTTTGCCGAGTACGGCGGCAACGGCGTCGGTATGTTTGATCCCAAGACCGAGACCATCACCGAATGGAAGAAGCCGCTGGCGTGGGAAGCGCCCTATGACGTTCTCGCCGACCGCAACGGCGAGGCCTGGGAGATCAATACATTCTCCGACCGAGTTGGCCGGCTCGATCCGCGCAGCGGCGAATGGACGAATTACCTCCTGCCGCGCTACAGCAACATTCGCCGGGTCTTCGTTGACGATCGGAAAACGCCGGTGGCGGTCTGGATCGGCAACAATCTTGGCGCTTCGGTCATAAAGCTCGAACCGCTCGATTAGGGCCGCATGACCGCTGTGGGTCAAACACGGCAAGCGTCGAAGGCCACTGTCATAGTTTTCTGGAATGTCACCGGCGAAACGCGCGGCTTGATCGACCATGGCCCTGGTCATGTCGGATGATTTGGTCGTGCGCCCAAACAGCCGCGCGGGCCCGCGGGGCGCGGGCCCGGCAGACCTATTGTTCAGCGCGTCGCCACCGTGACGGGCTGCATGAAGTTCTTCACCACGTACTCGCCGATCTTGCGGCCCATCTCCTCGCCGACCCGGGTCGAGAACCGGTAGTGGAAGCCGGCCCAGATGCGCGCTTCCGACACCTCGGTGACGAAGCGCGCGCAGGTTGGTCCAGCGGTGGGTGACGCCGGGCGCCGTCGGGCTGGTCGATGGCCACTTCCGGAATCTCCGGCGTGCCGATGACGCGCCTCCAGCACGCTGGCCGAGGCTGGCGGCTTGGATGCAATGCGCGCAGGGATATTCCGGATGCGTCGGCGTTGCGTCGATCGGCTGCCACGCGTCGTCGCGCTCGGTCGCCGGATTGCCGTCGATGTCGCCGTTGCGGATGGCGGTGACCGGACGCCAGAACTCGTAGTGGTACTTGGCGTCGAACACCGCAATCATCGCATCGGCGCGCGCGACAGAAGCGAGCGCGAACAAGCGCGCGCTGTCGACGAGACTCAGCTTCTTTGCCGCCGCTAGCGTGCGGATGATCGGGTAGTAGACGTTGCCGCTGATGGCGAGCCAGAAGCGGCCATCCTCGGTCTGCCGCGCGGAGCGCTTCGTGCTGGCCTTGCCGCCAAGCTCCTTGATCTCGTTGTAGTCGGTGGCCCAATCCGCGCTCGTCGAGCGGGATCGGCGCCACTGGGCGGAACTGTGAGCCGCTGGTCATGGCGAACGGCTTCACGCCCGGCCACTGCGGCGCCAGCGTGGGAGCGGTCGGCACATAGACACCGGCCGTCGTCCGCGGCCGGTAAGTGTCAGGCGCGCTCGATCCGTCTTTCGCGCGCGCCTCCAGGATCTTCGCGGCGATGGCTTCGCCGAGCTTGATCCCTTCCGCCTTGACGGCGCTGTCGGGAATTGCGGCGAGATAGGCGGCGAGCGCGCCCTTCATTTCGGCCTGTGCCTGCGGATCAACGCCGGCAAGCACCGCGCCGGCGGCGGTCGCAGCCGCGGCTTCCTTGGAGACGGTCGCCTCGGCCGGGAGTTGCGCCAGGTAAGGCTGGTAGCGGCGTTCGATCGAATTGACGGCGTCGAACATCGCGACATGGGTCATGGCGATGATCCGCTCCGCCGGCGGTGGAGCCAGGTTGCGGCCGAGCACGATAGGCCACGGCCTTCTCGTTCCAGTCGGTGATGACATCGGCGAATGCCGGCTGTGCCAGGCCGATTGAAGCGATTGCGGCCAGCACGCTGCAAAGGTTGGCTTTCATTGGCTTCTCTCCTCGATTGCGGCCTTGTTGGCCGTGTGCGACAATTTTCTCGTGGTGGATCCGGCAAGTCCTGGCCGAGTTCCGGGATTTCTCCGGGAAATGCTTGGGCGGCCCGCGATGACGGCGGATGGGCAATTCGCGTTCGGCCGGTTCCGGTTCGACGCGCGCACCGGCGAGCTTTGGCGCAACCGGATGGAAGCCAAGCTCACGCCGCGGGCCGCCGCCGTGCTCGCCATGCTGGCCGAACGCGCCCAGAAGCTCGTCACCAAGCAGGAGCTGTTCGACCAGGTCTGGGGCGGCTTTGCGGTCGGCGACGACGCGCTCACCTCCTGCATCCAGGAACTGCGGCAAGCGCTCGGCGACGACGCGCGCCGCCCGCGCTACATCGAGACGCGGCACCGGCGCGGCTATCGCCTGATGGTGCCGGTGACGCCGGTGAGCGACGCCGCCAAGCTTGCCGCAGCGCCGCTCGCGCATCCATCCGGGCCGTCGAGGCTGGTGGGGCGGCTGGCCGAAATGGCGGACCTCGAAAAGCGCTTCGGCCTGGCGCTGTCGGGCCAGCGCCAGATCGTGTTCGTGACAGGCGAGCCCGGCATCGGTAAGAGCGCGCTCGTCGACGCCTTCACCGACCGGCTCGATCGCAGTGCCGTGAAAATCGCCCAGGGCCAATGCCTGGATCATCATGGCGTTGGCGAGCCCTATCTGCCTTTGATCGAAGCCTTGACTCGCCTCGGCGCCCCGGCTGAAGGCGCTCGTATCAGGACCATTCTCGCGACCCATGCGCCGAGCTGGCTCGCCCAGATGCCCTCGCTGTGGACCAGATCGGAACGAAGCGCGCTGGAGGCGCGCGGCCGCGCGACCCGCGAGCGGATGCTGCGCGAGCTGACCTTGGCGGTCGAGACGATCGCGGCGGACGCACCGCTGGTGCTGACGCTCGAGGATATTCATTGGAGCGATGCCTCCACGCTCGACTGGCTTGCGCATGTCGCGCGCCGGCCCGACCCCGCCCGCCTCATGGTGCTGGCGACCTTCCGGCCGGCGGATGCGGCGGCGATCTCGGCCGGTCTCGGGGGCAGCATTGCGGAACTGGGGCTGCACGGGCGATGCCACGAGATCGCTCTGAGCCCGCTGGATCTGGGTGCCATCGAGGCCTATCTGGCGGCCAGGCTTGGCGATGGAGATCGTCTGTCGCAGCCGCATGAAATCGCACGCCTGCTGCTCGAGCGGACGGGAGGCAACCCCCTGTTCATGGTCAGCATCGTCAATCAATTGGCGCTGCAGCCCTCGGCGGCGGCGACGCCCGGCGCGATCATGTCGATCCCGCACGACGTGCGCCGTTTCATCGACAGGCAGATCGATGACCTCGATGACAGCGACCGTGAACTGCTCACCGCCGCCAGCGTCATCCGCCGCGAATTCGCGACTGCCGCGGTTGCCGCCGCGCTGGAGACCCACGAGGACGCGGTCGAAGCCGCCTGCGCGCGGCTGGTGCGGCAGGGCGTCTTCATCGTCAAGTCCGGCTCGGCCACCTGGCCCGACGGCACGCCGGCCGAGCTTTACGCTTTCCGTCACGACCTTTACCGCGAGCTTCTCTACGACCGCCTGCCGCTGACGCGTCGTGCGCTCAGTCATGCGCGGGTCGGCCGCCGACTGGAAGCCGCCTGGACCGGCCGCCTGGACGTCGATCGCGGCCGAGCTGGCGGAGCATTTCGAGCGCGGCAACGAGCTTGCGCGCGCCATCCCCTATCACCAGCGCGCCGCCGCCAAGGCCTTGCGCCGCAGCGCCAACCAGGAGGCGATTGCCCACCTGCGACGCGCTCTCGACGCGATCGGACACATCGCGGATGAAGGGGAGCGCACCAAGGTCGAGGTCGAGCTGCGCGTTGGAATTGGGGCCGCATGCATGGCGATGCGCGGCTTCGGCGCACCGGAGGTGCTGGAGGCCTATGCCAGAGCCGAGACGCTCTGCGACCGCCTGGGGGAGCGTACCGATCTCTTTCCGGCGCTCTGGGGCCAGTGGCTGTTCCGCGCCGGCCGCGGCGAGATCGACGCTGCGCGGCGGCTGTGCGTGAGGCTGCTCGCCTTGGCGGAGAAATTCGGCGATGCGGGCCTGAAGATTCAAGCCCATCACGCCATGTGGTCAACCTCATTCGTTTGCGGCGAGCCGGCCAAGGCGCGCATGCATGCCCAGTCCGGCCTTGCGCTCTTCAACCCCAAGATTCATCAGTCCATGGCCTCGAGCTACGGCAATCACGATGCCGCCTGTTGCGCCCGCTATTTCAGCGCCATGTCGCTGGCCCTTGCTGGCGATGGCGATGGTGCACGTGCGATGATCGAGCAAGCTCTCGCCGCGGCCAGGAGCCTCGATGATCCGTTTTCGCTGGCGCTGACCCTGTATTTCACGTCGGCGGCTGCTCAGATGTTGGGCGACGTGCCGCTCGCCACCGCAAATTCCGAATTGAGCGTTCGGATGGCGACGGAGTATGACCTTGCGCAGCCGAAGGCATGGAGCATGGGCGTGGCTGGATGGTGCATTGCTGAAAACGGCGACCCAAACCGCGGTATCGCCCTGGCGACGCAGGCCATCGCCGCAATGCAGGCGATCCGATCGCGTCATTTCCTGTGTTATCTGCTAGGGCTGCTGGCAGATGCGTGCATCAAGGCCGGGCATCACGCCGAGGCGATGAAAGCAGTCGAGGACGGCCTTGTCCTGGCCGATGCCACCGGCGAGCGATTCTACAGCGCCGAGCTGCATCGGCTGCATGGCGAGCTGTTGGCTCGTCCGCCGCACGGCCAGAAGCGAAAGGCTGAAGCCTCGTTCCGCACCGCCATCAAGGTCGCCAAGCAGCAAGGAGCCGCGGCGTTGGAGCACAAGGCAATTGAAAGCTTGCGCCGCTGGTCCGGATAGCATCGCCGACCATTTGGGAGGCCATCCGCTCACCTTGAAGTCCAGCAAGCATGATCACGTCACTTCATTCGCTGAGGGTTGGGTGAGGGGATCGGTTCTATCGAGATCGAATCAAGGCTAAGTGTGATTTACGCCTTAGCGATAGTAGGTACTAGGATGGAATGCGCACCCCGGTCTCGCTTACGATCTGCGACCACAGCCGGAGCTCGTCGTCAATCAGCCTTGCAAAATCTTCCGGTGAGCCTCGGGCGGGCTCGTACGCGGCCTGTTCGAGTCGTGCCTTCACGTCCGGCTTGTCGTTGCAGCGGCCGATTTCCCGATTGAGCGCGTCGACGATTTCCGCGCGGCGTGCCCTTTGGCGCCATCAATCCAAGCCACAGCAGCAACTCGAAGCCGGCAAATCCCTGCTCTGCGAAGGTCGGAAGATCGGGAGCGGCGGCCGTGCGCTTGGCGCCCGTCACCGCGATTTGCCGGACCTTGCCGGCTTCCACGGCGCCACGCGAGTTGCCGATTGTGTCGACGGTAAATTGGAGTGCACCAGACGAAACGCCCATCACCTGAGCCGGCGCGCCGGTATATGGAATGTGCACGGCGTCGATTCCGGCTCGCTTGCGGAGCAGCTCCGTCACCAGGTGCCCGCCGGTACCGATGCCGATGGAGCCAAAGTTCAGCTTGCCGGGATTGGCCTTGGCGTGTGCAACAAGCTCAGGCAGCGTGCGGACCGGAAGGTCGGCGTTGACAATGAGGCAGAATGGATAAGTGACCAGCAGCCCGATCGGCTCGAAATCCTTCTTGACGTCGAACGCGGCTCTGGCAGCCACCAGCGGCGCCAGGATGACGTGGCTGTTGGCCGGGCAGAGCAACGTGTACCCGTCGGGCGCGGCTCGCGCCACGTTGGCGCTGCCGATGGCGCCGGAAGCTCCGGGCTGGTTCTCATGCAGGAAGCTCTGACCGAACACTTGGCGGAAATGGTCGGCGTAGATCCTGAAATTCTCCGCGGGGCCGCCTGCTGCCGACGGTATGATCACGCGCACCGGACGGGTCGGCCACCCATCGACCGTTGAAGGCGATTGCGCATGGGCGGGCGGGCGGAAAGCAACGAGCCCCGCTGCTCCGACGGTGCTCGCGACGAGTTGACGACGGGTGAGCACGGGCTCCTCCTCTTTGCGTAACTGGAGAACTGGATTACTTGGCTTGCTTCTGTGGAATGACCGGCAGCAGCAGGTGGGCCGCTCGACCCGCGCCGAAGTGCAGCGTCGTCTTGCCGCCAAAAATCTCCGCCGGGCGCGACCCCGGATCATCGTGCAGGAAAGGGCCGCAGCCGCGCATCGGCTTGCCGATATTGGACAGGAAGGCGGGCGGGCCGTCCCACTCATAGTCTTTGCCGCGCACAGTCAGCCCGATGCGGCATCCCGCGGGAATTACGACGCAGGTCGGCCAGATCTCGACCTGCAGCTCGACCGGCGTGCCGGGCGTGAGTGGTTGCACCTCGTCGTGCGTGTGATAGGGCCGATAGGGGGTCGTCAGTTTCGTGTCCAGCTTGCGGTGCGACGCTCGCAGCCAGCCCTGGCCGACCGGCGTGTGCGGGTCGAGCGCACCCTCGAACGTCACTTCCTTGCCTTGCGGATCGAACACGCGAAGCACGAGGAACACATCTGCGTCACGCGTGGATGAGGATACAAACAGCGTGGCCGCAGAGGGGCCGGTAAGCTCGGTTGGTTGGGCAAGAGGCGCACTCAGAAATGTCACTCCGTCGCCCATTGCATCGTAGGTGATCGCGGCGTCAGCCGACACCGGATCGCGCGATAGACTGCGGTCGGCAGGGTTGAGATGGAATTTCATCCATTGGGTGCGGGCGAGCGGCCACTCGTTCTCATGTCGCAACTCGAACTTCTCGCCCGGGTGGCGGATATTGAGTTGGACCGGCGGCTGCCGATCCCAGCCGGTGTTCTCGCCCCTCAAGAAGTGACCAAAGAAGCGCTTCTGCAGATTGATGCCATAGTCGGTATAGAACATGGCCCAGTGCGAACCGCCATGCATCTCCAGCCATTTCTGCTGCGAGGCTGCGCGGATGAAGCCTTCCACATTGCCGCGCAAATGAAGGCCTTGGCCGCCCCAATTCCCGCACGAGAGCATCGGGATGGTGATTTTGTCCCATTCCGCGGAGCGCTCGCGGTGGTAGGAGTTGTCCAGCGGATGCGACGTGACGTCGCCCATTAGATTGAAGCGATTTTTGGCGAGCTCCTCGTCCGACAGCGTCTCCGGGCCCGAGACCAGCTCTCCGGTGACGCGGCTGCGCGCGCCGCGCTGGCCGAGGCCATGCTGCACCGTCTTCATCTGCATGTTGAAAGTGTTGCCGGTCATCGTGCAGAGGATGCCGCCATGATGCGTCGAGTTGCGGTAGCGGTCCGCATATCCCTCCCAAATGCAAATGGCGGCGAGATGCGGCGGGTGGAGCGCGGCGACCCGCCATTGGTTGGTTGCGTAGTAGGAGATTCCGGCGAGACCGACCTTGCCGTTGCTCCAGTCCTGCGCCGCGGCCCATTCGATGCACTCGTAGAAATCGCGAATCTCGCGGGGCGAATGCAGCTCCATGTAGCCGGGCGAGCGGCCGGCCCCGCGGGAATCCACGCGCACGCAGGCATAGCCGTCCGGCACCCACTTCTCCGGATCGACGACCTCCCAGTTCTGATACTTGTTCGTCGAGCCCGCAGCGACATCGGGATATCTCTCGACCATGATGTCCCATGCAGTCGAATATTTCTCCTGGAAGGCGAGGCCCTTGCCGTAAGGGCCATAGCTCATGATCGCCGGATAGTGTCCGGGCGCGATCGGTAGAAACACGTCCGCCCGCAGGACGAGGCCGTCGTCCATCCGGATGGGCACATCCCACAAGATCCGCATGCCGTCGCGGCTCTCTTCAGCGGCCGGAGCAAGGTGGACGGCCTGTGTCTGCGTGGGCATGCGTGCTCTCCAAGATAAAGGGGGGCGTTCGGCGGCGCCCCCGGCCGATCATTGCGGGAGGCGGATGTTGTTGGCTTTGATGATGCCGGCCCAAACCGGCGTCTCGCGCGCTATGAAGCTGGCGAACTCCTCGGCGCTGCTGCCGACCGCGGTCGACGAGCTTTCCTCGATGCGCTTGCTGACGTCGGGAAGGCGGGCGATGCGCATCAGCTCACGCTCGAGCTTCTTCGCGATCGTGTCTGGAGTTGCGGCGGGCGCCAGCATGCCGAGCCAGATGACGACGTCCTCGAAACCATCGTAGCCGGATTCTTCGAGGGTTGGCATGTTCGGAAGCACGGGGGAGCGCTCACGGCCGGTGACTGCGATGCCGCGCATTTTGCCCGCCGCGACGAGCGTTTGCGATCCAGCAATACTGTCGAACAGAAACTGGATTTCGCCGCCCATCAAGGCGACTTGCGCGGGGGCGACCCCCTTGTACGGGACGTGCACAGTTTCCAGGCCGGCAGCGCCCTTGAACATCTCGATGACAAGATGACCGCCGCTGCCCGTCCCGATGCTGCCCATATTGAGCTTGCCCGGCTGCGCCTTCGCCAGCGCCACCAGCTCCGCTACGGTCCTCGCGGGCACATCATTGTTCACCAGAAGATAGAGCGGATAGTACAGCAGCATGCTGAGCGGCCGGAAGTTTTTCAACGGATCGAACGGCGGCTTGGGCTGCAGCAACGAGCTGATCACTTGGCTGCTGTTGGACCCGAACAGCAGCGTGTATCCGTCGGCCGGCGCATTGGCGACGAAGCTCGTGCCTATGATGCCGGTCGCGCCCGGCTTGTTCTCGACGATGAAGGGCTGTCCGAACGCTTCCTGCAGTTTGTCGGCGACGATGCGAGCGTAAGTGTCGGTTGGTCCGCCCGGGGGGAACGGCACGACGATGCGCACTGTCCTGTTCGGGTATTGTGCCGCGTCATTCGTCTGCCCTCGAGCGGGTACCGCCGCCAGCACGCAGAGCGCGGCCAGGACAAGAATTCGGAACATTCGCATCTCCTCCTATGCGCGCACGCCGCATTCAGGACCTGCAGCATATGAGGAACGCAGCCATTCGCTTCTGCAACAGCCCGAATGCGGTCCCATATCTTGCCTCCCTCGGAAATGAAGTCGTTATACGGATCGATCACCAGAAGTGCAGTGACCTCCTTGTCATATGTGTGTCTCGTCATGGTGTCCACGTTCGGCCTTCAAGGTGCGTAACGGTTGAAGACAAAGTCGCGGGATTTGGCGACCTGATGACAGGGAAAGCAGGTGTTGTGCACCGCCTCGTTGGCGGGTTTGCCGCCTTCGAAATGGCCGAACCCCCAACCGCCGGTCGAGGCGTATTTTCTTGAGTCCTTGACCATGAACTGAACCCCGTTCTTGGGTGGCCCGGCCACGAAAGATTGGGGACGGCCAAAGGCTTCGCTGCTCTCCTCCAACGGGTCGTAACTCCAGGCGAGCCGGGCAATGATTGTGCCGTCCGGGAACGGAAGCTTCCCTTCCCGAGAGGCCCCGATCGCTATGTCGTTGCCCAGAATGGCGCGCAGGTCGTTGAGGTTGCCTTCTTCGTGGGCCACGGAGATCAACCTCCAGTCGCGGTATCCGGAGGGGATTTTGACTCCGAAGATCGGGGAGCTTTCGTCATCGGCGCCTCCGGCTGAGAATGTCATTGCACCGCTAACACTTGCCGCCATGGCGGCTGCGATCACGAAGATTGGGATCTGTTTCATGGACCGTCCTTTCATATGATGCGACTTCTGCGGTCACATAGCGGAAGCGGAACCCGTCCACCCGGACCACGTGTTGGGCGACCTCGCCGAACGGCGCTCGTCCTTCACGGGCCGAGGCCGGCATAGTCCGAACGAGACAGATCCTGCTCAGACCACATTGTACGTCACGGCGATGTTGCCGCTTGTAGCCTTCGAGTAGGGACAGATCCCCTTCGCATCCTCGACCAAGCCTTGCGCGATGCTGCGTTCGATGCCGGGAATGGAGACGTTGAGGCGGGCACTGAGGAAGTACTCGCCATCATTCAGATGGAGGTCGACCTCGGCGTCGATCGCCACGTCGGCCGGGAGCTTGATCTTCTTCTTGTGGGCCGCGAGCGTGATCGCGCCTTCGAAGCAGGCCGACCAGCCGGCCGCAAACAACTGTTCCGGATTGGTGCCGATGCGCGGCGAGCCGGGGAGCGACAGCTTGACGTCGAGCCGGCCGTCGGAGCTGCGCGCCATGCCATTTTCGCGGCCGCCGGTGGTGTGGGTTTTCGCGGTGTAGATCACCTTGCCGGGGGCTTCGGTGGTGCGCTGCTGCTCGAGTTGGGTCATGGTTCTCTCCTTGATGCTTGTGAAGGGGCGGCGCGCACGCAGCGCGCGCCGTGTTTTTCTCAAATCGGCCGACGCAGCGACCTGAACGGGTGGCGCGACCGGACGTGGATCAGCCGAACGTGAACGCAAAAGCCTCCACGCCCCGATCGAGAAACTCGATCTCGAACTGTCGATCGACGATGGGTTTCGGTTGTCGGATCAGCTGGTACAGACGCTGTTCGGTCACTGTGCCGTAGCCTTGTTCGTCAACGTCAATTCCGTGAGCCGCGCCTGGCGGCTGTCCATCGATCAGCACGCGAAATCTCACGGACGTTCCTGGCGCTGCCGGGCCCATGACGAGATGAAGATCGCGGGCGTGAAAACGATACGCGATGACTCCATTAGGCTTGTTCAGCACGGCGGCTTGGTTCTTCACCGTCCAATCGCCAGACAGCGCCCAATCATTCAGGCGCAACCGCGCGGGGAACACATAGAGGCGAGGCTCGTCCAGCATCGCACCCCCGGGCGACGCAAAGTTCTGGGTGCGCTCAAACCCGACATAATTTTCTGGAGACTTCAGGCTGCGCCAATCGGCGGCCGCTTCGATACCGCGGGCATCTACCGACACGGGTTCACGGCTCGATCCCGCCGATTCCGGTCTCGGCCACTAATGCTTGAATGATCATTTCCGACTGTTCGTACGCGCCCTCGCCGAAGTGATGATGCCGAACGCGTCCCTGCGCATCGATGAAATACAGCGCCGGCCAATATTGGTTCTTGAAAGCACGCCATATGACATGTTCATTGTCGACCGCGATCGGGTAATCGATCCTCATGTCCTTCACGGCCCAGCGAACGTTGTTTACGTTTTTTTCAAATGCGAACTCCGGTGCGTGGACGCCGATCACCACCAATCCTTGATTCCGATATTTCTCAGCCCAGGCGCGAACATAGGGAAGCGTGCGCAGCCAGTTGATGCAGGTGTAGGTCCAGAAATCGATGAGAACGACTTTTCCGCGCAGAGCCGGCGCTGTCAGGGGCGGCGAATTGAGCCACTCGCTCGCGCGCTCAAGAGAAGCCAACTCGGCTTGATTGGGTGTTCGAGCGGTGGGGGGCCCGTGCAGGAAGGGCACCCGTACCCCCGTGGAGTCATGGTCTGCGGCCTAGTAGGGTAGTCTTGCGCCATTGACGCCCGGGACATGGCGGGAAGCACGGCAGCTCCTGCTGCCAGACGCCACAACTTGCGACGGGGGATTTTCATTGAGTCCTCCCAGCTTCGTTGGCGCTCCTCAAAACTTGAATGCCGTCATTATATAACTGATTAAGCTAGAGCGCCTGCCGATGCGGGCGTCCTGATTTATGAGTAAACGGCCTAGTGCGGTGGATTTGAAGTTCCTGCAGTCTTCGCGGCAATCTCGTACAGGAACTTCAAATCCAAAACCGCACTAGAACCATAGGTTTGCTAGTGTCCTTTCGATTCCGAAGTTCGTATTGAGCGTGCTGCAAGATGTGACGAACTTCGGAATTGGGACACTAGCCAACAACAGAGGTTGCCATGTCTACTGGCACTGAGATGATCCTCGTGCCCGCCACCCAAGCCGACATCGGCGATATCGTCTCCTTGGTCAATTCCGCATACCGAGGCGAGGGCGTGCAAGCCGGATGGACCAACGAGATCGGGCTGCTTGCCGGACACAGGACAGATCCGGCGATGGTTGCCGAGGTTCTTGCGACGGGGACCGGCACCATCCTGCTGATGCGTGACCAAGACGGTGCCCAACTCGCGGGATGCGTGTTGCTCGAGCCCTGCGATGAGGCCGCGACATGGCACCTTGCGATGCTGACCGTCGATCCCTGTCGTCAGGCCGGAGGGCTGGGCCGAGCACTCTTATCCAAAGCCGAGGACTATGTCCGCAGCCAGGGCGCGGCACGGGTCAGAATGACCGTGATCTGGCTCCGCGACAGTCTAATCGCATGGTACGAAAGGCGCGGCTATCGTCGCACAGGGCGAATCGAGCCTTTCCCTTATGGAGATGAACGCGTCGGCGTGCCCTTGCGTAACGACCTGCACTTCGTGGTGCTGGAAAAGGCCTTGTAGGCAGATACGTCGCACGCCCTACGCGGGGCGCCGGCTCGACATCCCGAATGCGACCGTGGCGATGGCAACGAGCGCGCAGGCGGCGATGTAGAGAAACACCATGCGCGGATAGCCGTGGTCGAGGAACTGCCCGAAGATGACCGGCGACACCATGCCGCCGATGTGGAAGCCGGTTGTCACGAAGCCGAACACCTTGCCGAACGAGCCGGGCGGGGCCGACGCGCGCACGATCATGTCGCGAGATGGCATGGTCGCGCCGCTGGCGAAGCCGCTCAGCGACACCACCAGGATCAGCAGGAGCGCGCCGAGATCGACGAAGCCGATGAGGGCGCTGGCGGAGGCCGTCGCCAGCAATCCGACGGCCGCCACGAGATTGTGGTGCGCGGCGTGCGCGGCAAGCACGCCGCCGACCAGCACGCCGATCGCGCTCATGGCGAGGAGGCCGGTGAGCGCGGTGTTGGCCAGCACGGGCGGCGTTCCATGCAGCGCTTCGAGGCCGACGACCAAGTACTGGTTGAGGCCGCCGCCGACCATCGACAGCACGATGAAGAACGCGAGGTTGAGCAGGATCGGGGGCGAGAGCAGAAGCCGCCAGCCGTCGGCGGGCGCGCCCGCTGCCTTGTCGCCCTGCGGCTCGGACGCGCGCGCGGAGCGGTGCACCGGCGCCTCCCCCTGCAAAGCCAGGACGAGCGCCGCGGTCACACCCAGGAGCGCGGAGCAGACGAAGGCGCCGCGCCATCCCACCATGCTCTGCAGGAACAGAAGTGTCACCGGCGCGATGGCCGAGCCGACCATGCCGGAGCAAGTATGATAGGAGAACACCTGGGTGGTGCGCTTGGAGGACACGCGTTCCAGCAGCAGCGTGTAGTCGGCCGGATGGTAGACCGTGTTGGCGAGGCCCAGGACGGCGTACATCGCGATGAACACCCAGAACGAATTGACGAGGCCGGCAACTGCGACCGCGGCGGAACCGAGCAACAGCCCGCCGATCAGATTGATGCGCGCGCCGGTGCGGTCGACGAAGAAACCGACCGGCGTCTGCAACACCGCGGAGACCACGCCGAAGGCGGTGAGCGCAAGGCCAAGCTCGGTGTAGCTCACGCCGTAATCCGCCCGGATGAACACGAACAGCGGCGCCAGCAGCATCATGTAATAGTGGCTGACCATGTGCGCGAGGCACACGCCGGCGATCAGCTTGGTCTCGCTCGCGCGGGTCGGAGCGAGCACTTCGGTGGCCTGGGTCATTGTTCTTGATTTGATTGGAGCGAATGTCGTTGCCGCGAACTCGGTGTGCGCCCTCCCCCTGAAAGGGGGAGGGTCGGGGTGGGGGGTCAGTTGCGCGGCGCGCGCGACGAGTCCAAATTCCGATCCTCTGCGTTTCCTCTCATGCACTCAGATCAGGCCGCTGGCGCAGTCCGGGCATCTTGAATTGCGCGCCATACGCGGTAGGGCGTCGCCGGCATGTCCATGTGCCGGATGCCGAACTCGGACAGCGCATCCGCGACCGCGTTCATGACCGAGGTGAGCGAGCCGGCGCAGCCCGCTTCGCCGCAGCCCTTGACGCCGAGCACGTTGGTGGTCGCCGGCACGGGGTGGTTGATCACCGCGACCTCCGGCAAATCGATCGCACGCGGGAGCGCATAGTCCATGAACGAGCCGGTCAGGAATTGCCCCTCGGTATCGTAGGCCGTCATTTCCATCAGCGCCTGGCCGATGCCCTGGATCACGCCGCCGTGCAGCTGGCCCTCGACGATCAGCGGGTTGATGACGGTGCCGAAGTCGTTGACCGAGGAATATTTCACCACCTCGATCACGCCGGTGTCGGGGTCGAGCTCGACCTCGCAGATGTGGCAGCCGTTGGGATAGGTGGAGGCACCGGGGCCGTCGCTCACGTGGCGGACGTCGAGCGTGGGTGGAACGCCCTCCGGCAGGTTGAGCCCCGAGCGCAGCTTGTCCGCCAGCTCCATGATCCCGATCGAGCGGTCGGTGCCGGCGATGACGAAGCGTCCCTGCCTGAACTCGATGTCGGAGACCGCGGCTTCGAGCACGTGGGAGGCGATCTGCTTGCCCTGTTCGACGACCTTGGCGGACGCTTCCACGATCGCAGTGCCGCTGTGCATGATCGATTTCGAGCCGCCGGTGCCGCCGCCCGCGAGCAGTTCATCGCTGTCGCCCTGAAGGAGGCGGATGCGCTCGAACGGGATGCCGAGTTTCTCGCCCAGCACCTGTGCGAACGGCGCGGCGTGACCCTGGCCGTAATCGAGCGTGCCGGTGATGATGGTGACGGTGCCGTCGGGCTCGAAGCGGATGCCGCCCATCTCCTTGCTCGGCGGGGCAGTGACTTCGAGAAAGCTGCCGATGCCGAGGCCGCGAACCTTTCCGCGCTTGCGGCTCTCGCGCTTCCTCTGCTTGAAGCCCTTGGCGTCGGCGGCCTCGAGCGCGTGCTTGAGCACGCCCGGGAAGTCGCCGCTGTCGTAGTTGCTTCCCGATGCCACCTTGAGCGGGATCTCGCCCGGCCGGATTTGGTTGCGCCGGCGCAGCTCCAGGCGGTCGATCTGCATCTCGGCGGCCGCGGCGTCGATCAGCCGTTCCATGTAGTAGTTGCCCTCGGGCCGGCCGGCGCCGCGATAGGCCGAGACGTGCGAGGTGTTGGTGAACACGCACTTGGTCGAGACCTCGATCAACGGCGTGCGATAGACGCTCTGCACGTTCTTGACCGTGTTGAGCGTCGACGGCATCGGCGCGACCTGGGCGAGGAAGCCGCCCATATTGCCGAAATTGGTGATGCGCACGGCCAGGAACTTGCCGTCGGCGTCGAGCGCGAGCTCGGCCGTGAGCTCGTGGTCGCGGCCGTGACTGTCGGAGACGAAGCTGCCCGAGCGCTCGTCGGTCCACTTGACCGGACGGCCGAGCGCGCGAGCCGCATGCAGGACGCACACATATTCGGGGAAGGGCGCCGACTTCATGCCGAACGAGCCGCCGACATGGCCGGTCAGGATGCGAACCTGTTTCGGCTCGACCTTGAGAATTTCCGCCATGTTGGCTTTCAGCCCGAACACGCCCTGGGAGGGCGCGTGCAGCGTGAAGCGGCCGCTCGCGGCGTCATAGAGGCCGATCGCCGCGCGCGGCTCCATCGGATTGACGACGACGCGGCTGTTGACGAGCTTGAGCCGCGTGACATGCGCGGCCTTGGCGAAAGCCGCCGCGACCTGGTCGCTGTCGCCGTAGTGATAGTCGAGCGCGACATTGCCGGGCGCCTCGTCGTGGATGAGCGGCGCGCCGGAGCGGGCCGCTTCCTCCGGCCGGACCACGGCGGGCAGCGTATCGATATCGACCTCGATCGCCTCGGCGGCGTCCTTCGCCTGCAGCAGCGTCTGCGCGACCACGAACGCGACGGGATCGCCGACGAAGCGCACCTTGTCGGCCGCCAGCGCCGGTCGCGGCGGCCGCTTCATGGGCGTGCCGTCGCGGTTGTTGAACGCGATGATGCATTTGAGCGTGCCATAGGCGGCGAGATCGGCGCCGGTATAGACGCCGAGCACGCCCGGCATGCCGCGCGCCGCCGCGGTATCGATGCCCTTGATCACGCCATGGGCAACGCGGCTGCGGACCATGACCGCATAGACTTCGCCGGCAAGCTTGACGTCGTCGGTGTAGCAGCCCTCCCCACGCACCAGGATCGGGTCCTCGGTCCGCGGTACCGGCTGGCCGATACCGAATTTCATCAGGGCGAAACTCTGCGGGTCGTTTTGCAGATTCATGAAACAAAGCCTTGATCAATATATCGCCTGCAGGCCGGGTCGGCCGCAGGCGGGGGGTTCACGGTAACCTGCGCCTGCCGGCAGTCCGAGGGGTGACCGGGCGGCGCGCACCTGGGACGTTGAGATAAAGGACGGGCATCCCTTCGACAAGAACATCCGCCCCCGCGCCATGCGCCCGACGCGCATCTGTTGCGCGCGCCATCTGCGTGTTACACTTGATCCGATCTTGGTTTGGACACGGCCGCTGCCGTCGAGCCCGGAAGGCTTCGGGGCGGCAGGAAGGAACTCGATGAAGGACGGGGGCCGGGAAACCGGCGGCCTCGATCCCGCCTTGCGGGCGCGGCGGCCGCGATCCCGGTGGGGGCGGCGGTCACCCTATGGTTACCCGCGTCATGAGGGCGTGCGGGGCGCGACCGATTTCGCGGGCCCGACCTACGCCGCGCTCGATCTCGGCACCAACAATTGTCGGCTGCTGGTCGCCCGGCCCGCCGGGGACAGTTTCCGGGTTGTCGATGCGTTCTCCCGCATCATCCGTCTCGGCGAGGGCGTGTCGACGTCGGGCCGCATCAGCGACGCAGCGATCGGCCGCGCGGTCGATGCGCTGGCCGTTTGCCGCGACAAGATGCGCCATCGCGGCGTGACGCGGGCGCGGCTGATCGCGACCGAGGCTTGCCGGGCCGCGCTGAACGGCGCCGAATTTCGTGCCCGCATCGCCGAGGAGGTGGGGCTCGAACTCGAAATCGTCGATCGGGAAACCGAAGCAACGCTGGCGGCGACCGGATGCACGCCGCTCATTGATCCGCACGCGGACGGCGTGGTCCTGTTCGACATCGGCGGCGGCTCCTCGGAGCTGGTCCGCCTCGACCGCTCGCTGCCGACCCGGCGCGGTCCGCCGCTGCCGAAGATCGAGGCCTGGGTCTCGCTGCCGGTCGGGGTGGTGACCCTGGCGGAGCGCTACGGCGGACACGTGGTCACCCCCGAAACCTACGCCGCGATGATCGCGGAGGTCGCGGTCCCGGTCGAGCGTTTCGCGGCCGAGCATGGCGGCCTCCGAGACGGTCACGTGCACCTGCTCGGCACGTCGGGCACGGTGACGACCATCGCCGGCGTCCATCTCGAGCTCCGCCGCTACGAGCGCCGCCGCGTCGACGGCTGCTGGATGGTCGACGACGAGGTGACGCGGGTGATCGAACGGCTGCTGGCCTGGAGCTACGAGGATCGCGTCGCCAATGCCTGCATCGGCGCCGAGCGCGCCGATCTCGTGCTTGCCGGTTGTGCCATTCTCGACGCCATTCGCCGGGTCTTTCCCTGTCAGCGCCTGCGCGTGGCCGACCGCGGGCTGCGCGAAGGCATGCTGGTGCAGATGATGCGCGAGGACGGCGTGTGGGGCGAGGCGAGGGCGCCGTGACCGCGCGCGGCGGCTCGCGCGATCTCAAGGTCCGGGTCAAGTCCGGCAAGGGCCGCTCGCTCTCCTCGAAGCTGTGGCTGGAGCGCCAGCTCAACGATCCCTACGTGGCGCGCGCCAAGCGCGAAGGTTTCCGCGGCCGCGCCGCCTTCAAGCTGATCGAGATCGACGACAAGCACCGCTTGCTCAAGCAAGGGGCGCGGGTGGTCGATCTCGGCGCCGCGCCCGGCGGCTGGAGCCAGGTCGCGGCCAAGCGGGTCGGCGCGGCGGACCGGAAAGGAAAGGTTGTCGCCATCGACCTTCTCCCGATGGTGCCGCTCGCGGGCGTCGAATTCATCGCGCGCGATTTTCTCGATCCGCGCGCGCCGGACGAGATCAAGGCGCTGCTCGGCGGGCCGGCCGACGTCGTGCTCTCCGACATGGCCGCCAACGCCACCGGCCACCGCCGGACCGATCATCTCAAGATCATGGCGCTGGCGGAGGCGGCCGCCGATTTCGCGCGCGAGGTGCTCGCCCCCGGCGGCGCGTTCCTCTGCAAGGTGCTGCAAGGCGGCACCGAGACGGCGCTGCTCGCCGCGCTCAAGCGGGATTTCGCCGGCGTGAAGCATGTGAAGCCCTCGGCCAGCCGCGCAGATTCGGCCGAGCTTTATCTCCTGGCGACGGGATTTCGCGGATGCTGTCAGCTCAGCTTCTGATCGGCGGCTTCGGTCGGGCCGGCGGCCGGTGTCGGCGAGCGCCGTGCGAGCTCCGCGCCGGCGTCGGCCGGCATCCGCACGAACACGAAAAACGCACAGCCGGCGATGACGGCAATCGTGAGAAAGGCCGGCTGGAAATCGGCGGCGGTGATGGTGGAATGCCCCCGCGCCCACAATGTCAGATCGACCACGAGCGCCCCGATCGCGACCCCGGCCGAAATCGACACCTGTTGGGAGACCGCGACGAGCGAGGTCGCGCGGCTCATGCGACGGTTGTCCACATCGGCGTAGGCGATGGTGTTGAGGCTGGTGAATTCGAGCGAGCGAAAGAAGCCGCCGACGATCAGGACGCCGACGATCCATGCGAACGACACGCCGGGCGTAAAGGTCGCGCAGGCCGCCACCAGCGCGGCGCTGACCAGCGCATTCACGGTGAGCACGCGGCGGAAACCGTGCCGCCGCAGAATGACGGGGATCACGGTTTTCATGCCCATGGCGCCGACCACGTTGGACAGCGTGATCAGGCCCGATTGGAAAGCGGTGAGACCGAACCCGAGCTGGAGCAGGAGCGGGAGCAGGAACGGCATCGCCCCGATGCCCGAGCGGTAGATGAAGCCGCCGACCACCGCGGCATGCATGGTCGGCAGCTTGAGCAGCGCCAGGTCGAGGACGGGCGCGGGCGTGCGCCGGGCGTGCACCACATAGGCATAGGTGGCGACCGCGCCGCCGACGATGAGCGCGATGACCGCGCCCAGCGGAAGGTAATTGAGACCGAGCAGGGAGCCGCCGAAGACGAGCCCGCCGATGCCCAGCCCGGCCAGCACCGCCCCGACCGGGTCGAATGGGTCGGGCGCCTCCGCCCGCACGTCCTCGATGAAGATCGTCGCCAGCACGATGCCGACGAGTCCGATCGGGATGTTGATCAGGAAGATCCAGTGCCAGGAAATGTAGGTGGTGATGAAGCCACCGAGCGCCGGCCCGATCAGGGGGCCGATCAGCGCCGGCAGGGTGACCCAGACCATCGCATTGATCAGTTCCCTTTTGTCGACGCTGCGCACCAGAATGAGGCGCGCGACCGGCGTCATCATCGCCCCGCCCATGCCCTCGACGATGCGCGCGACGACGAACTGGCTGAGCGAGCCCGAGAGCGCGCAGCCGATCGAGCCCAGCATGAACACGGCGATGGCGCCGCGAAAGACCGTGCGCGCCCCGAAGCGGTCGGCGGTCCAGCCGCTCACCGGGATGAAGATCGCGAGCGAGATGAGGTAGGCGGTGACCGCGAGCTTGAGCGCCAGCGGGTCGGTGCCGATGTCGGCGGCGATCGCCGGCAGCGAGGTGGCGATGACGGTCGAGTCCATGTTCTCCATGAACAGGGCGACCGCCACGATCAGCGGCACGATGCGTTTGGCCAACATGGGCTGCGGGCTGAACCTTTCGAACGAAATTGGGCCGGCACGTTAGCAGAATTGCCGCCGTCCCGGCCAAGCCGGGCATTGTCATGGGATGAGTGCAATCCCACATAGAGCGTGCGTTATGGGGCTCAGGAGCTCGGCATGATCTACATCCTCGCGATTTTCCTTCCGCCGCTCGGTCTGCTGCTCAACGGGCAGCCGTTCTCGGCCATCTTGAACCTCATCCTGATCGTGCCCTGCTTCCTGTTCGGGCTCCTCTTCCCGGTGCTGTTCCTGGTTCCGTCGGCGCACGCCGTCATCGCGATCTCCATGAAGCGCGAGGACCGCAAGCACCGGGACGTGGTGGACGCCATCGAGCGGCACGGGCCACCGCCAGGCTGGCGGCCCTGACCTTTCGGTGAATTGCCGCCAAGGCGCTAGGATTTCCCGGCGCGGCGTGCTATCGACCGGCGCCAACCCAAAACGGGCCGTCAGATCGCGTGCGAGACCGTCGTTTCGCCGCAGAGTAGGTGCTATCCCCGGTCCCTGACGGCGCCGCCAATTGAGCCCAAGCCGGGCGACTGGAGTGGCAATGGAGCAGAAATCCGACGGCAGCCTGCGCGAAGCGCTCACCTTCGACGATGTCCTGCTCAGGCCCGGCCTGTCGGATCTGCTGCCGTCCGACGCCGACATCCGCACCCGCATCACCCGCGAAATCCCGCTCAATATCCCGATCGTGGCCTCGGCCATGGACACCGTGACCGAGGCCAAGATGGCGATCGCCATGGCGCAGGCCGGCGGGCTCGGCGTCATCCACCGCAATCTCGAACCCGAGGCGCAGGCGACGCAGGTCCGCCAGGTCAAGAAGTTCGAATTGGGCATGGTGGTGAATCCGGTCACCATCGCGCCCGACGCCACGCTCGCCGACGCGCTCGCGCTGATGCAGGACCACAACATTTCCGGCATCCCGGTGGTGGAGGGCGGCGGCAACGGCGTGGCCGGCAAGCTCGTCGGCATCCTCACCAACCGCGACGTGCGCTTTGCCACCGACCCGCACCAGAAGGTGGCCGAGCTGATGACCAAGGAGCGGCTCGTCACCGTGCGCGAGGGCGTCGGCCAGGACGAGGCCAAGCGCCTCCTTCACCAGCACCGCATCGAGAAGCTCCTCGTGGTCGACGACCGGTATCGCTGCGTCGGGTTGATCACGGTCAAGGACATCGAGAAGGCGGTCGCCAATCCGAACGCCTGCAAGGACGAGCAGGGGCGGCTGCGCGTCGCCGCCGCGACCACCGTGGGGGACAAGGGCTTCGATCGCACCGGGCTGCTGATCGACGCCGGCGTCGACCTCGTGGTCGTCGACACCGCCCACGGCCATTCGCGCCTGGTGCTCGACGCCGTCACCCGCATCAAGCGGCTGTCGAACAAGGTCCAGGTGGTGGCCGGCAATATCGCGACCGCCGAGGGCGCCAAGGCGCTGATCGATGCGGGCGCGGACGCGATCAAGGTCGGCATCGGCCCGGGCTCGATCTGCACCACCCGCATCGTGGCCGGCGTCGGCGTGCCGCAGCTCACCGCCATCATGGATGCGGTCGAGGTCGCGCGCAAAAGCGCGACCCCGGTCATCGCCGACGGCGGCATCAAATATTCCGGCGATCTCGCCAAGGCGCTCGCCGCCGGCGCCGACTGCGCCATGGTGGGCTCGCTCCTTGCCGGCACCGACGAGACCCCGGGCGAGGTGTTCCTCTATCAGGGCCGCTCCTACAAGACCTACCGCGGCATGGGCTCCGTGGGCGCCATGGCGCGCGGCTCGGCCGATCGCTACTTCCAGCAGGACATCAAGGACACGCTCAAGCTCGTGCCCGAAGGCGTCGAGGGCCAGGTGCCGTACAAGGGCGCGGCCTCGACCGTGCTGCACCAGCTCGCCGGCGGCCTGCGCGCGGCCATGGGCTATGTCGGTGCGCGCACCCTGCAGGAGCTGCACGAGAAGGCCGAGTTCGTTCGCATCTCGGGCGCGGGCATGCGCGAGAGCCACGTGCACGACGTCACCGTCACGCGCGAGAGCCCCAACTATCCTGGCCGCGCCTAGTGCGCATCCCGATTAGGTTGAATTGGGATGCGCACCAAGGACGCAATCAGATACCCAAGTAGCTCGACTTGATCTCATCGTTGGCGCGAAGCTCTTCCGGACGAGCGGAATAGACCACCCGGCCCTTGCTCATGACGTGCACGTAGTCGACGAGCTTCAGAGCCAACGAAGCATTTTGCTCGACGAGCAAAATGGAAAGGCCTTCCTCCTTCAGCCGCCCGATCGCCTCCCACACGCCCTGGATGATGATGGGCGCGAGCCCCTCGGAAGGCTCGTCCATGATCAAGCAGTCCGGATTGGTCATGAGCGCCCGGCCGATGGCGAGCATCTGCTGCTCGCCGCCCGACAGCGTCCGGGCGCGCTGGCTGCGTCGTTCGCGCAGACGCGGGAACAGCCCGTAGACCCGTTCCAGGTTCCAGCCGTGACGGTCGGGGCTGCGCTCCGCGACCACGAGATTCTCCTCGACGCTCAGCGTGGGAAAGACGCGCCGTCCCTGGGGCACGAGGCCCATTCCGCTGCGCACCGTCTCGAACGAGGCAATCCGGGTTATGTCCATGCCCTTGAATATGATTTTGCCGCGGCGCGGAGGATTGAAACCGATGATGGAGTTCACCAGCGTGGTCTTGCCGACGCCGTTGCGCCCGAGCAGGCCGAGTATCTGTCCCTGCGTGAGCTGGAGAGACAGTCCCTGTAGGACATAGGCGTCCCCGTAGTAGGTGTGAATGTCCTGAACTTCCAGAATCGCCATGCGCTAACCGCTGCCCAGATAGATTTCCTGCACCTTGGCGCTGCGCCGGATCTGCTCGGTCGTGCCCGACTCCAGCACCTCGCCAAAGTGGAGAACGGAGATGTGCTCGGCGACGTCGAACACCACGTCCATATCGTGCTCGATCAGCAGAATCGCGAGGTTCGGGTCGAGCCGCATGAGGAATTCCGCCATCTCGGCCGATTCTCCAGACGAGAGACCTGCCGCCGGCTCATCCAGCAGCAGAATCTTCGGGTCGCTGGCGAGGCCGACCACGATCTCCAGCTGGCGCTGCTCCCCATGCGAGAGGTAGCGAACCTCGGCGTCCTTGCGATCCATGAAAGCGGCGCGTTCCAGCAGATCGTACGCCTTGGCATAGAGGTCGCGATACGAGGACAAAAAGCGCCACATCACGAATTTCGACGTGCGCAGGCCCTGGATCGCCAGCAGCACGTTGTCGAGAACGGTCAGCTTCGGAAACAGGCTCGTGATCTGGAAGGTCCGCGCCATCCCCAACGCCGTGCGACGATGGCTGGGCCAACTCGTCACATCCTGGCCGAACAGCAGCACTTGGCCCGACGTCGCAGGGAATATCCCGGTTATCAGATTGAACAACGTCGTCTTGCCGGCGCCGTTCGGACCGATGATGGCCTTGCGGTCGCCCGGCATGATCTTGAGCGTGACGTCGCGCACGGCGTGCAGGCCGCCAAAGCTCTTGGACAGCCCATTGAGCTCGAGGACGCATTGTCCGCCGTTTGTCGGCGTGTCCGAAGTCACGCTGATGCCCCCCATGCCGATTGCAAGCAAGAAGCCGGGGCCCGCTGAACACCGAGCCCCAGCTAATCGTCGCGCTAGAGCGTTCCCGCTGGTATCGAACCTCTCCTCGAATTGTCATCGCCGGCAATCCATCTTCTTGCTGGAAAGCAGTGATGCGCTTTTCAAGCCCGCGCAAAACGCGGAGATAGCCACACTTTTCGGGATCATGCTCTAGTTACAGAATTTGCAGGGCGGGTAGTCGCGGTTGTAGACCGGCGTCTTGAGGAACTCGTCCTTGTTGAACTGCCCGAACTGGTTGACGTTCGCGTAGGTCTTGATGACGGTGTTCCAGAGCTCGTCCTTGTCGTACCCGAACATCTTCTTCTTCTCGACTTTCTTGATGTAGATGTTCTGCACTGGGTTGCGCATCTCGTCGATGCTGACCGGCCCGCGGATCGAATCGACCTTGATCGCCGCGAGCTGCTTCACAAAAGCCTCCTGGCCGGGGAAATTGCCATTGTTGGCCTTGATGACCTCGTGGATCATCTGCGCCGTCGTATAGTTGGTCTCCGAATAGTACGAGGGCACCTTGCCGTACTTGGCGCGGTACTTCTTCACGAAGGCCTCGTTCTTCGGATTTTCCAGCGCGGCGCTGTATTGCAGCGCCGACACGTGACCAATCACCTCGTCGCCCATCGATGGCAGCACGAATTCGTCATAGCTCGTCCCGCCGCCGATGACCGGCTTCTTGTTGCCCGAGGCCGCCAGCTGCTTGGGGAATTGCAGCGCCATCGGGCCGACCATCAGCGAGAAGATTGCGTCGGCTTCTGCCTTGATAGTCGGGATATACGGTCCGAAGTCCTTGGCCCCGAGCGGTGGCCAGATCTTCTGGATGATCTGCCCGCCGCAGGCCTCGAATGCGCGCTGGAAGCCGCCGATGACCTCGTAGCCGAAGGCATAGTCGGCGCCGATCGCGGCGATCTTCTTGTAGCCTTGTTCGCAGGCCCACTGTCCGAACGGGTGGCTCGGCTGCGAGCTCGACCAGCCGGTCCGCACCATGTACGGAAATTTGGACAGGTCGCGCTGAGTCAGGTCGTCAGCCGCCGAAACCGGCACGACGTAGACCGTCTTGTCGGCCGTGCTGACCGGCGCCAGCGCGTAACCGCTCGACGCCAGCAGACCGCCGACCAACATGTGCACCTTGTCCTGCAGGATGAGCTTCTTGGCCCGAGTGACCGCGGTGTCGGGCTTGGCCTGCTCGTCCTCGACGATGAACTTCACTTTCGCCCCGCCGAAGTCGCTCTTGACGTCGTCCAGGTACATTTGGAAGCCATCGACCATGTCCTTGCCGACCTGAGCGAAGATGCCGGTGGTCGGCGCCACATAGCCGATGCGCAGTTCTTCGGCGGCGTTCGAAGGCGTCGGCATGCCGAAGCCAACAACGCCGCTCAACAGCAACGGGCCAAACCGTCGTAGCAAGGTGATTGCCATGATCTCCTCCTTTTGCTGTCGTGACTTTCCCGCGCAAGTCAGGGGGTCACAGGTGCCATTTCCTTTTCCTCTTCTCGCTTGCCCGCACGCGCCCGTCGTTGACGGATTCGCTCCGGAATGCCCATCAGTCCCGTCGGCAGGTACAGGATCGTCAATACGTAGACGGCACCGAGTACGTACTGCCACCACGGAACCAGCGTGCTCAGATATTCGCGCAAGCCGAACACGATGAAGGCACCGATCACGCCGCCGACCAGCGTGCCGGAGCCTCCGAGCACGGCCATCAGCAGCGCATCGACCGAGAAAGCGAGCTCGACATTGACCGGGCTGACGATGCCCGCGGTATGGGCCCACAGCACGCCGGAAAGCCCGCCGAAGGCGCCGGCGATGATGAACGCGACGTATTTGTGAAGCCAGGTGTTGTAGCCCAGAATCCTCATGCGCAGCTCGCGCTCGCGAATTCCCGCCAGGCTCAGTCCGAACGGGGAGCGGACCAGCACGTACAATAGCAACAGCGAGACTGCGAAGAAGCCGAACACCAGGTAAAAGAAAGTCACCTCGTTTGCGAGATCGAGGCCGAATTTGGGCCGTTGCCGCAGATTGATTTCGTTGTCGCCGTTGGTGAGCGAGTTCCAGCGGTAGGCCAGCCCCCAAACGCACTGGCCGAGAGCGAGCGTGATCATCAGGAAGTAGACGCCGGTCGCGCGAATTGCAAGCAGCCCGAAAACAGCCGCCAGCGCCGCGCCGAGCAGAATTCCGGCCGGGACCACCAGCCAGAAATCATATCCCAGTCCAAACTGGTACCTGGTCGCGAGAATCGCGGTCAGATAGGCCCCGACCGCAAGATAGGCCGCCTGCCCGAGCGAGGGGAGGCCGGTATAGCCGAGCAGAAGGTCGACGCTCATCACCAGGATCGCAAAGGCCAGGACCCGCGTTGCGAGCAGGATGACGAACGAGTTGGTGTTCGGAACGATGATCGCGAGTACTGCGAGCGCCGCAACGACGAGCAAAATCTTGACCTGCTGGCTTCGCATCGCTCCCCGCTCATTCCCGTCCGAACAGTCCGGTCGGCTTGACCGCCAGGATCAGCGCCATCGGCGCGTAGAGGGTGAAATACGAGACTTCCGGAAACAGGGCCTTGCCGAAATTGTCCGTCAATCCGACCAGCAGCGCGCCGATCGCTGCGCCGCCGAGGCTGCCCATCCCGCCGATGATCACGACCGCGAACGCCAGCGGCAGCATCTCGAAGTCAAGGCCCGGATAGACGCCGAGGAACGCGCCGCCGATGACGCCGCCCAATGCCGCCAAAAAGGCACCGAGCGAAAAAATCAGCATGGAGATGCGCGATGTGTCGATGCCGACGCCGCGCGCCATCTGTGCGTCGTCGACCGTGGCACGCACCGCCGCGCCCATCCGCGTCTTCTCCATCACCGCCCACAGAACGATGCCGATGACGAGCGCGGTGGCGATCATGAACACCCGGTACAGCGGCAGATACAGTCCGCCGACCACCACGCTCTTGGTCAACACGTCAGGTGGGTTGATGTCGAAGTTGTTGCCGGTCCAGATATCCAGCGCCGCCTGCTGGAACAGGAACGCAAAACCGACCGTCAGCAGCACCTGCCGCAACGGATCGAATCCCAGCGGCCGCAGGAAAATCCGCTCCATCAGCAGGCCCACGGCCGCGATCGCTAACGCCGCAACCGGGAGCGCGAGCACCCACGATCCGGTCGTCCAGATCACCGACAGCGCGACATATCCGCCGAGCAGGAAGTAGGAGCCATGCGAGAGATTGACGATGCGCATCACGCCGAAAATCAGCGAGAGGCCGCTGCCCACCAGAAAGAGCAGGGCGGCGTATGAAATTCCGTTGAAGGCCTGGATCAGCCAAAATTGCGTATTCATTCCTCTCCCCAACCCCCGTCTAATGCGAAGGTTGTGGGAAGCTTACCTTACGAAGGGTCGCGCTGACACCCCGCCAGATGGCCGCAGGATCGCCTGACGGACGATCACCGGGATATGTCCCGGGCGCAGCGCGGCGGCGGCCCTCGGGCATTGGTCAGGTCGCTCTCACCTCGCGATTATGAGTGCACGCACTAGATTTTTTGATTTTGCGCATGTTCTAATCGGAAAACGGTACCCACCCCCGGATCACGTCCGGGGCAGGCTTTTCCCGGAACATGCGCTGGCTCTCCGCATCGTCCATGGCGCAACGCAAGCGGGTCGATCCTTTCGCCGACGTGCGCACGCAGACCCTGCGGCACCGCGCCCAGCACGGCTGCGGGACCTATCCGTTCGAGGACGGCGCCATTCTCGGCGTGATCGCCGCCGCCGTTGCGCCCGCGCGCGTGCTCGAGCTCGGCTGTGCGCTCGGCTACACCTCGCTCTGGTTCGCCCATGGAGCGAAACAAGCGCAGGTCGACACCATCGAGCTCGATAGCGAGCACGTGCGGCTGGCGCGGGAAAATTTCGCAGCGTTCGGCGTTGCCGATCGCGTCAGCGTGCATCAGGGCGAGTTCGCCAAGGTGCTGCCGACGCTGGCGGGAGGATATGATCTCGCCTTCTTCGACGGCTTTGCCCCGACCCCGGACTATCTGCGCGCCTTCGAACGGCTCGTTCGCCCGCGCGGCGTGCTGATCAGCTCGAACCTGCATTTTCGCGACGCCGACACGCGTGCCTATCGCGATCTGCTGTTCGAGGGCGGCGGCTGGCTCACCGCTGCCATCGCCGACGGCGACACCGCGATGAGCGTCCGGCTCTAATTCGAGCATGATCTTTTCGAAAAACCGGTGCCCACCCCGGATCAAGTCCGGGGCAGGCTTTTTCCGGATCATGCTCTAATGCATCGGCCATATCGAGGCCACGGCTTGTTCGAGACCGGTGCGCCGGATCAGTGAGGTCGCCCGATCCTGCGCTTCCTCGTACAGATCGTGCTCGTTGAGTGTGAGCACCTTGCTGCCCCGCATTAGAATCTTGCCATCGACAATGACGGTGTCGGCGCATCCGCCGTGTGCGCAATAGACCAGGTTTGCAATTGGATTGTGAACGGGCTGCCACTCAGGCCGCATGATGTCGAGCAGCGTGACGTCGGCTTTCTTGCCGACTTCGAGCGAGCCGAGATCCCGGTCCCACTGCATGCACCGAGCGCCGTTGATTGTCAGCATCTCGATCGCCGTCTCGGGGCGAAGCACCTTGGGATCGAGACGAGCTTCATGCAAGCCGCCCACGATGAGAAACGCTTGCCGGATCGCGTCCAGATAGTTGCTGGACATGGCCGAATCCGAACCCAGCGACAGAGAAAGACCGAGCTCCAGCATTTCGGGCGTCTTGCCGTGGCTGATGTTGCCCATTGCCTGATGCATGGACGCGCTGGGCGCGAGAGAAATCTTCACATCCCGCTTCTGCAGCATGTGTAGTTCTTTTGCATCCACCCAGCCCATATGGAGCAGCAGCATATTTGGCCCGAGCAGCCCCAATTTTTCAAGCCGAGCGATATCACCCATGCCGTACTTCAAATGCGAGGCGACGGTTTCGTCGCGATTTTCACAGGCGTGACCGATGATGCCGACACTGCGCTTCTCAGCAAGCTTACCCAGTCGGCGCAGCAGCTCGTCCGACATTGCGACCGGTACGCGGATCGAGAACCAGGCCTTCAGGCGGCCGTCCAGTGCGCCTTCGAACTCGGCGACCATTTCGTCGGCGCGAACGAGCGCCTCGTCGGTCGGCTCGAAGAAGCCCTTCGGAAGATTGCCCATCGTCGTTTGACCCATGTCGAATACCGTGCGGGCGATCATCCCGCGCATACCGCTCTCTTTGACGGCCTGTGCTGTCTCGGCGCTGAAGTAGCTGCCCGGATCGGCAAAGCACGTGGTGCCGGCACGGATCATCTCAAGCTGGGCAAGCCGCGCCGCGCAAAGCGCATCGCCTTTGTCCATGTGCGCCTCGACTGGCCATAGGCGGCGGAATAGCCGCTCCGGTCCCGAATAGGCTTCATCGCCGCAGCTGCGCCCGAGCTGCTGGGAATTGTGAACATGAGTATCGAACACCCCAGGCAGTGCGAGCTTGCCTCGTCCGTCGATTACGTCGTCGCCCAGGTTGGACGGAAATTCAGCCGTTTTGCCGACCGCGACGATGCGGCCATCCTGGATGACCAGCGCGCCGTCGCGGATTATTCGGCGGCTCGGATCAACAGTGACGAGATAGTCGATGTTGGCAATGATGAGGCGAGGCATAGGGCGACAAATCTCCTGGTCAATTTATTGGCAACTGCCGTAGGATTGATCTCAACAGACCGACGATCTCCATGCAATGCTGTTCGCCCGCGACACAGGCCGCAAGCAGCGCGGCAACGATGGAAACGAACCCTCTTTCTCGTGCAGCGGCTACAGGTGTATTCTTGCAACCGGCTGCGCGGGAGGGGCGAATTCTCGATCATTGCAACGGGCAGCACTGGTGCCGTCGGCTTCATCGTCCACAAATTGAGCGTCCCTCTGCACACCGCTTGAGGACGCTGGGAGACATCCATGAAACTTCCCCGCCGTCGGTTTCTGCAATTGGCAGCGAGTGCTCCCGCACTCACGGCACTCGGTCGCGTCGCAAGCGCGCAGACCTATCCGTCACGGCCGTTGCTTCTGCTCGTCGGCTATGCCCCCGGCGGCGTAAACGACATCGTGGCCCGGCTCACCGGGCAAATGGTGGCTGAGCGACTCGGCCAGCAATTTATTATCGAAAACCGCCCTGGCGCTGGAAGCAACCTCGCCACCGAAGCGGTCGTGCGGGCAAGTCCCGATGGCTATACCCTGCTTCAAGCCTCCACATCGAACGCGTGGAACGCAACGCTCTATCAGAATCTCAAGTTCGACTTCATCCGCGACATCGCACCGGTCGCGAGCTCGGTGAAGACCTACAATGTGATGATCGTCAATCCCGCATTTCCGGCGAAGACCGTTCCCGAGTTCATCGCCTATGCGAAGGCCAATCCCGGCAAGATCAACATCGGGTCGGCCGGTCCGGGAAGCTCCCCGCACCTTTACGGCGAGCTTTTCAAGGCGATGACCGGCGTCGATATGGTTACGGTGCATTATCGCGGCGATGGCCCTGCGATACCCGAACTCATCGCCGGGCGCATCCAGGTCATATTCGGCTCTGTTGTTACTTGGATTGAGCAAATCAAGGCGGGTACGGTGCGGCCATTGGCGGTGACGAGCGCGACCCGGACGCAACTGTTGCCGGAGCTTCCGCCCATAGGCGAGTTCGTGCCCGGCTACGAGGGCATCGGCTGGCAGGGGATGGGCGCGCCAAGGGGCACGCCGCCGGAGATCATCGACAAGCTCAACGGTGCGATCAATGCCGGGCTTGCCGATCCCAAATTCAAGTCCCGGTTCAACGATCTGGGCGCGGAGACGTTTGCAGGCTCGCCCGCTGATTTCGGCAAGTTCATCGTCGACTATACCGAGAAATGGGCAAAGATAATCCGCGCGGCCGGCGTCAAGGCTGAATAGTCCCGGAATTCCGTAAATGCCGTTTTGCGAAGCGCTCCGCAGGCAGCGCTTGCGCGCGTGTGAGAAGGAGCTGGTCTTCCTTCGTGTAAATATCGCTGGTAGTCACGTAAATGTCGTAGTTGTCCCGATGTGTGATGCTTCTCGGTCGCTGGATCGAGATGAAATTTGTCATGGGTGCATCCGGGGTGCTCGAGGCCGCTTCAGCTTCGCATCACTATTAAGGAACGATGCATGCGCATCGGACTCTTCATTTCCTGCTACATCGACGTCTTCTTCCCAGAGGTTGGCGACGCTCGAACTCCTCGAGTGGTTCGGCCACGACGTCGTTTTATCCGCAAGATTGCTGTGATTGGCCTGATTCTGCGTCAATCGCCTAGAGAGCTGCCATGCTGGCGGCGCCGACCAATGTCCGAAGTTGGGGCTAGCACTGACTCAACGCAGACATGCCGCTACGGCCGAGTTCTGATGTGGTGGACAGCGCCCGCTCCCAGCAACGAGGTGCCATATGGTGATCGTTGCGATCGAATCACATCTAGGGAGCCCTCCACATGCAAATTTCGACGATCGGCTTGGATATCGCCAAGAACGTGTTCCAGGTTCACGGGATCGACGCGGCCGAAAAGGTCGTCGTCCGGAAACGGCTCCGACGGCGCCAGGTGCTGGAGTTCTTCAAAGCGTTGCCGCCGTGCCTGATCGGCATGGAAGCGTGTGCCACGGCGCATTATTGGGCGCGCGAGCTGACGAAGCTGGGCCACGAGGTGCGCCTAATGCCGGCGAAGGATGTGAAGGCCTACGTCAAGCGCAACAAAAACGATGCGGCTGACGCCGAGGCGATCTGCGAAGCGGTTCGGCGACCGACCATGCGCTTCGTGCGGATCAAATCGGCCGAACAGCAGGGTCAGTTGATGCAGCATCGCACGCGCGATGTGCTGATACGCCAGCGCACCCAGATCATCAACGCCTTGCGGGCGCATCTGGCCGAGCTCGGGTTGGTGGCGGCGCAGGGCAACGCCGGGGTCAACGAATTGCGCGCGATCGTGACGGACGAACAGGACACGCGGTTGCCGATCGATGCACGGGCCAGCGTCATCGTGCTGGCTGCGCAGCTTGAGGCGTTGGAGAGTGCCATCGGAGCGATCGAAAAGCGGATCAAGATGCAGCATCGCTCGAGCGAGGCGAGCCAGCGGGTTGAGGCCATCCCGGGCATCGGGGTTATCGGGGCGACTGCGATCGTGGCTACGATGGCGGACCCGACTATCTTCCGGTCGGGACGCGATTTCGCGGCCTGGATCGGGCTGACCCGAGCTGGACTCCGATCGCTTTGGCCGCCCCATCATCGGGTCGTGAAAATAGCCGGTCTAGCCGCTGACCGATCAGGCCGCTGTAGGCGTCGGCACGTCCTGTTCGATGAGTTTCTGCCGCTTCAGCTCAATCCAAAACTCCGGCGGGATTGTCGCCTGCATAGAGCTCACATTGGCGAGGACTTGCGCCTCGGTATGCGCGCCGACTAGCAACGCCGCGGCGACGTCCGGCGCCGCAGAAAACTGAAGCGCAGCGGTTCGCAGATCGGCGCCGAACTGCGCCGCCACAGCGCGCAGCCTCTCTCGCTTCTCGATGTACTGGCGGGGAATGTTCCAGGACGTCTTGCCATAGTTGTAGCGCGGGCTGCCGGAGATGAAGCCGGCGTTCAGCGACGAGCCGATCACGAACTTCACGTTGCGCTGACGCGCCATGGGAAAGACGTTGTTGAGCGCGTTGGCATGGTCGATCAGCGAATATTGCGAGGCGAGCAGGCACACGTCCGGATCGGACTCCTGCATGACGCGAAGGATGGGCTCGGGTGTGTTCACGCCGATGCCCCAGCCCCTGATGACCCCCTCCTCCCGCATCCTCGACAAGGCGGGGAAGGCGCCCTTGAGCGCGATCGCGAACTGCTCCTGCCAGGGGGTCGGCAGTAGTTTGTTGTCGGACGAGATGTCGTGCACGAATGCGATGTCAAGCCGGCTGACGCCCATGCGTTGCAAGCTGTCCTCGATCGAACGGCGCACGCCGTCCGCCGTGTAGTCGAACACAACGTTGTTGGGAGACGGCGAGAACGGAAAATTCGACTTGGCGTCGTTGTGCGGAGACGCCTTGAGCAGCTTGCCCACCTTCGAGGACAAGACGTAATCGTCGCGGTTCTTATTGTGGAGGAAGTTGCCGTAACGCCGTTCCGCAAGCCCAAGCCCGTACCAGGGCGACACATCGTAGTAGCGCACGCCGGCGTTCCAGGCGGCCTCGAGCGTCTTGTACGCATCCTCATCGCTGACCACTTCGAACTCGTTGCCTAAGGGAACGCCGCCAAGACCGAACTTGACCGGCAGCACGTAGCGCCTGCCCCCGCGTTGGGAGATGTCGGCGGGCGCCGCCAACGTCCCGCCCGAAAAGAGGCCGCTGGCCGCCAATGCCGAGCCGGCCGCAGCGGTGCTAAGGAAATCCCGTCTGGATGATGTCGTCATGGTTCACTTTTCCTAAGTTGAGCTAAGCAGGACTCTTCTTCGCTCAGGCCACGTCCGCGCGCTGAACCTTGTAGCTCTTCTCGTTCGCGCTTGGCCGGTCCATGCCCTAAAGAATCGCGAGCGGACGGTCGGCTTCCTCAATTCTTGCCGTCTGCTCCGGTGAGAGCGTGACGCCATAGGAGTCGAGATTGTCGCGGAGCTGCGCCTAGCGCACCGAGCACGACCGGAGGGCTATCAAGGAATAGCTGCCTTTGCGGTCGCCGCCACTCTCGTGCTGGTCTGCATGAGTAGTGCAAGGCACTTCAGCCCGCTTTGGTGGTCTTGCCGTCATTGTTCCAATTTTGCCCTGGAGCATCAGTCTCGACCAGTGCGGTGAGCGCGCTACGTCGCGCCCAGTGCGAGCAAAATTTTTCCAGTGTTGCTCATCACCCTCCATTGTGAAAGTCCACCCAGGGGACGAGCGTGGTGTGCGGTCAACGCAGCCGCAATCTGGCTGAATGGCAGGCAAGCCAGAGATCTTGAAGAGACCAAGGCGGAAGATGCGCGCATCCTTGAGGTCATCAGGACCGACAACCCCGACAACGCGAGCAGCAAGGCAGAGAGAAAAGTGGACCGTAGTCTACCCCGGTCTGCGCGCTCGGCGATCTGTGCCATCTGGGGCTCTCGTTCTGCGAGGCGGCCCGATGGTTCTGGGGAGAGAGGGACTTGGCCGCTCAAAAGCGAACACAATCACGGCACTAACCGGTCACGTCTCCAAGCATGATGCCCATATGATGCCTGAGGCCCCCCGGAACTCCCCTGGGGAGGCCAGAAGGAAAGAAACCATGCTCAGTCTCTGTCTCTTAGCCCTCGCGGTGATCGTCGTTACGCTCGTAACGCCCGTCGCCGTGCCGATCATGTGGCGCTACATCGAAGCGCCAGTGTTGGCGAGACCCGGTGGCAAGGGCAAGAAGACTAAGTAAGCTAATGTTGTCCAACTCTCCCAGCCAGGAACTTTTGCCGATCCGCTGACCGAGGTTTTGCGCAACGGTGCGCGAGCGCTGCTGGTGCAGGCTGTCGAGGCCGAGGTTGCAGCCTTGCTCGACGTCCATGCCGACAAGCTGACCGACGACGGCCACCGGCGGCTCGTGCGCCACGGACATCTGCCCGAGCGCGAGATCATGACCGGCATCGCGCTTTACGCCGACACGCCGCCCGCTGTCGAACCCGTCGCCATTCGCGCCGTTCCTATCACATCTGGGACCATCGCGAGGCGGGCGGGATCAGTGTCTGGCTGCGCGAGGCCTGTCGCGGGGTAAGCTATAAGAAGCCATCGCTTCACGGGAACCACCTGCCATGGAGGCTCTCCTCCCCCTTGCCGCCGAGCCAGCGACGTGGGCCGCGCTGGCGGCCCTGATCCTCATGGAGGTCGTGCTCGGCATCGACAACTTGATCTTTATTGCCATCCTGACGAACCGACTCCCCGAGCACCAGCGTGCTCTGGGACGGCGGATTGGTATCGGACTTGCGCTGATCCTGCGCCTAGTGCTCCTGGGGTCGATCGCCTTCATCGTAACCCTGACCACGCCGATTTTCTCAGTATTGGGCCAGGAATTCTCATGGCGTGACCTGATCTTGATTGCAGGGGGATTATTCCTTGTGTGGAAGGCCACGAAGGAGATTCATCACCGAGTGGATCCAGACCCAGGACCTGACCTGTTCGATCGCAAGGATGTCAGCCTCGGCTTCGCGGCGGCGATGGGGCAGATCGTGTTGCTCGACCTTGTTTTCTCCATCGATAGCATCATCACCGCCGTCGGCATGACCGAACATGTTCCGATCATGGTCATTGCGGTTATTGTCGCGGTGCTCTCGATGATGCTGGCGGCAACGCCGCTCGCCAACTTCATCAACGCCAACCCGACTATCATCATGCTGGCGCTGGGCTTTCTGATGATGATTGGCACCGCGCTGATCGCTGAAGGGTTCGGCGCGAAGGTGCCGAAGGGATATGTCTACGCGGCGATGGCGTTCTCGGCACTGGTCGAAGGGCTCAACATGCTTGAACGTCGTGCACGTAGAAAAGGTCAGGCGAACAAATGATGTGTACACGGTTATACGCGTGGTCGCCGAATGGCTGCTGTCGGCACTCCCTTGCCGTGGACAGCGGCTGCCCGGTCTCGTCAGCTTGCTGAGGTACAACGACCGCGGCGATTGCATTTGGCAGCACCGGTAAATCTGACCCCTTTTGAAGCCGACCATATCTATGTCGCTAGGCATGATCCTGCCTGATCGGTATTAACGAGCCACACCTCGCGATCCTGACTGCACGGCAATAGACGAGGCAGCCCATGCAATGGGAGACGATGCTTTACACGGCGTCCACGTGGGTGCTGCCGGTCCTGATCGCCGTCACACTGCACGAAGCTGCGCACGGCTTCGTTGCCCACCGCCTGGGCGACGACACCGCCTATCGCTTGGGCCGCGTTACTTTCAATCCGCTCAAGCACATCGACCTTTTCGGCACGATCCTGATGCCGGCGGTCCTTTTGCTCGTGCGGTCGCCCGTGCTGTTCGGCTACGCCAAACCCGTGCCGGTCAAATTTTCTGTCCTGCGCCATCCGCGCCGCGACATGGTCCTGGTGGCGCTCGCCGGGCCAGGCATCAACATCGCGCTCGCTATAGCCGCGGCGCTTCTCTTCCATCTCGTTGCCTATTTACCCTCGGAGGCTGCCCCGTGGGTCGCGCAGAACCTCCGCAACGCCCTCCTCATCAATGTAGTCCTGGCGGTATTCAACATGCTGCCGCTCCCGCCCCTCGATGGCGGCCGAGTTGCTGTTGGCTTGCTTCCCAAGTTCTTGGCGCTGCCGTTGGCCCGGCTCGAGCCCTACGGCATGATCATCCTCATCGCCGCGCTGCTGGTTTTGCCGGTGCTCGGCGCGCAAATGGACGTTGATCTCAACATCCTGCCGCACCTGATTACCGGCCCGGTCGAAACCATCGTCCACGCCATTGTCTGGCTGACCGGCAACGGCTGATCCGAACAAGCACCGCTATGCGCGTGTCGTTGACGTGATCGTCGTAGCGGACGTGCGGGATCGGAAGGCCGAACCGATCTTTCTTGGTGCGCGGGCGAAGTCGGCATCCGCCCAAACCCTCGTGCCGCCGACCTCGTCGAGATGTTTCAGGAGGTCTGCCGAATCCTCGCTGCCGGTTTGTTACCGCGTCGCCGCTCTAAGTGCGAGGTCGCAGTGTCGTTCCCGTGCAAGACTTGCTCAACTATGTCGTTGATCTCGCGGACCATGAGAACGCAGATGTCCCGTTGCTGATCGGGCGGCGCAAGCAGAACGATTCGGGTCAATACGGCGCAACGTCCGCGATAAGTTCGCTAAGTTCGTCTGGCGGGCTCGGCGCAAGATCGATCATAATGCACCGGACTTGGGTGCTAAAAAATTGTCCGTTTGCGTCACATTGCTCAAGCTTGGTCGGGATTGCCACGCTTGGGTGACTTCCCATTTTCCGGCGCCCATGTATGTAGCTGCAACGAACGTTCAAGGCTCCGTGAACGCCCATGATGACCGCAATTCCGGCCGAAAAAGCACAAAGGGCGGCAAGCACCCCTCTCGTCGAGTCGCTATTTCGACCGGTGCAGGTATGGAGGATCAGACAAATGGAGATGTGAGATGAAAAGGCTTGTTAACCGGATCGCGCTCGCGACCTTGATCGCGCTCGCGATGTTGATCACCGCCGAAGCGGCGTCCGCGCGGACCCTGCATCAGGCAGCCCTCCATGCTTACCACGGTTCCGACGCGTTATATTCGCGACTGATTGCTCCGGCAGGATAACTCCTACCCCCCGACTGGTCGTGCACGTCGCTTATCCGCGCGACCAGACTTCGCTCCAAAGGGAGAAGGCCCATGAAACTCGGTATCGTCGGCGTTGGAAATGTCGGATGCGCCATTGCGCTCGCGGCAGTGACGCGAGGTAGTGCACGCGAAATCGTGCTCGTGAATCGCACCCGCAAGACGGCGGAAGCGGTTGCGACCGACATCCGCTACGGCACGCCGCTCTCCCCGAAAACCGATATTCGCAGCGGTGATTACGACGCGCTTTCCGGAGCGGGCGTTGTGCTCATCACGTCGGGCGTCAACGAAAAGACCGGCGGTGCAACAGACCGCAATGATCCGCACGGCCGGCTCAGGCTCTTGGAAAAGAACGCCAAGATCTATCGAGACATTGTCCCGCAGATCGTGCGTGCCGCGCCGCAGGCGGTGCTGGTTGCCGTCACCGACCCGCCTGATCCGCTTGCCGATATTGCGCGCGAGGCAGCCGGTCACGACCGCGTGCTGAGCACAGGCACCTTTCTCGACAGCCTGCGCTTTCGCGTACACCTTGGAAGGCATTTTGGCGTCGATCCCGCATATGTGGAAGCGCAAGTGATCGGCGATCACGGGACCGCGCAGGTCTTCCTGTGGTCGTCCGCGCGCATTGCAGGAGTGCCGGTGACGGCACTGCTCGAGGAGCGCGGCGAGAAGCTCGACGAGGTGCGCACGCGACTCGAGAGCGAGGTTCGCTACGCCAATATCACCATCATCGAGGGTCACGATGCCAGTCAGTATGGCATCGGCATAGTGTCGGCACGGATTGCCGAGATGGTATTGCGCGACGAACGCGCGGCGATTGCGATCGGCAGCTACCACCAGGCATTCGGCGTCACGCTTTCCCTGCCAACTGTCGTCGGCCGCACCGGCGTGGTGGCGGTCTTGCAGCCGGACCTCACGCCCGACGAGCGGAGCAGGCTGGAAAAGAGCGCGGAGCTCTTGAGGACTGCGCTGCAAGCGATAGGGAAATAAACGTCTTGATCGATGCCGCGCTCTCCTGACGTGGTTTTCCCGCCCCCGGTCCTCATGAGAACTCTCGGCCTTTGCGGCAAGCGATCGTACCGGCTGACCGACTCGGCGCGTTCCGTACTCCCTTGGCGATTGGAGTGGTCCTGTGATCGTCACGACGTTTCCAAGAACAGTGCGTGTCATCGAGCACGCGTTGATACCGTTGAAAGACGGTACGACGCTGGCGGCCCGCATCTGGTTGCCTGACGATGCCGAGCACAACCCGGTTCCTGCGATCCTGGAGTATCTCCCCTACCGCAAGCGCGACGGGACCTACCAACGGGACGCGCTGACTCATCCGTATCTGGCCGGCCACGGCTACGCGGGCGTTCGCGTCGACATTCGAGGTAGCGGCGAGTCGGGGGGCTTGCTGCTCGACGAGTACGCAAAGCAAGAGCAGGACGATGGCGTGGAGGTGATCGCGTGGCTGGCGGCGCAGCCCTGGTGCAGTGGCGTGGTCGGGATGATGGGAATCTCCTGGGGCGGGTTCAATGGACTTCAGATTGCGACGCGCCGTCCTCCGGCACTCAAGGCGGTCGTAACCATCTGTTCGACCGACGATCGCTACGCCGACGATGCCCACTACATGGGCGGCACGCTTCTGACGGCCGGACTCGAGTGGGCGTCGTTCTTCTTCGGCTCAGCGTGCCTCCCGCCCGACCCGATACTGGTCGGCGAGAGCTGGCGGGCGATGTGGTTGGAGCGCCTGGAGAACGTACCGCTGTTCTTCGAGCTTTGGCTGGCGCACCAGCGACGGGATGCTTATTGGAAACATGGTTCGGTATGCGAGGATTACCAGGCGATCCAATGCCCCGTGTACGCCGTCGGTGGCTGGACCGATGCCTATAAGAATGCAATTCCACGCCTTCTCGAGCGACTGACGGTCCCTCGCAAGGGTCTCATCGGGCCGTGGGCACATGGCTATCCGCATTTTGCACTTCCCGGCCCGCAGATCGGCTTCCTGCAAGAGATGCTGCGGTGGTGGGACTATTGGCTCAAGGGCGTCGATACCGGCGTGATGGAGGAACCCATCCTGCGCGCCTGGATGACGGACAGCATGAAACCTGCCTCGCATCACGAGACGTTGCCGGGCCGGTGGGTTACCGAATCCTCATGGCCGTCGCCGGGAATAAAACCCCAGCGCCTGTTCTTGACCGATGAGGGGCTGCGAGACGCGGCGGCACCTTTGACGGCTCGCGCGCTGTGCTCGCCGCAGACCGTCGGCAAATGTTCAGGGAACTGGGTTCCTTTCGGTCGTGGACACGATCAGGCAGACGACCAGCGGGACGACGACATGCGCTCGCTGGTTTTCGAGACGCCGCCGCTCGATACGTCGCTCGAGATCCTGGGCGCGGCGATCGTCACGCTCGACGTCGTGTCCGACCGTCCGATTGCGAACCTGGCGGTTCGGCTGTGCGATGTGCACCCGTCCGGCGAATCGCTGCGGGTCAGCTATGGCGTGCTCAACCTCACGCATCGCGACGGACACGAAAAGCCTGCGCCGCTGGCGGTGGGACAACGCTACCGGGTGCGTATCCAACTCAACGATGCAGGCTCGGTGTTTCCCGCCGGCCACAGGGTAAGGCTCGCGCTATCCACGGCTTATTGGCCGATGATCTGGCCCTGTCCCGAGCAGGCGACGCTCCTGATATTGGGTGGCACGCTCGATCTGCCGGTACGCCCACGCCGGGCCACGGACGCGCAGGTGTCGCCGCTGCCAGGGCCCGAGTCGGCGCCGCCCGAGAAGCCGACGGTGATCCGTCGCGGCGATGCGCGTGTCGAGCGCATCGACCGCATCGGCCTGGAATTGGGCGCAGAGGGCAAATCCCGGTTTCACGTCGAGGCGGACGACCCCCTCAGCGCAGTGGCCGAACTGCAACGGACTGTGACGATGTCGCGGGACGCCTGGCAAATCCGCATCGAGACCCAGATGCGGCTGTCATGCACGCGCGATGCCTTCCTGCTGCAGGGAAGCCTGCGCGCATGGGAAGGCACGCACGAAGTCTGTCGTCGCGAATGGGATCGCTCCATTCCTCGAGACTTCCTCTGACGTTTCGAAACTTTTAGAGTGCGATAAACCGTCCCTTGTGCCGGGCGATGAGCCGGTCGGCGACGTCGTTGAGGTCGTTGCCGACAATCTGCGGCTGAGGACCGACTCCCAAAACATCGTTGCCGGCACGCTTGATCAGCGCTGCCTCCCAGCCCGCTGCGACGGCGCCAAGGGTATCCCATGTGTGACAAGCGATAAGGCAGAGCTGTGTGGGCTCGACCTGAAGCGCTCTCTCGACGTAGGCGTAAGCTTGACGCGAAGGCTTATGGTGCTTCACGCCGTCCGCGCTGAATCGCCGCTCGAAGAGGCCGACAATGCCGCCATGCTCAAGCTGACGTGTCTGCACCTCAAGCAGATTGTCCGTGAGAGTGAAGAGCCGGAAGCCCGCATCGCGCAGCTTGCGCAGCGCCGCTGGAACCTCGGGGTGTGGCGGCATCGTGGAAAACTTATCCGTAAGCTCTTTCTTGTCCTTGTCATTGATCTTGATGCCGCGTGTATCCGCCAGCATTTTCATCACTGCCGCGCCGATATCGGTGAACGGGACGTAGCAGCCGGCCACGGTCAGGGCCGCGGAATACATGATGAAGTCGGCGAACCATAGGCGCATGGCGCTCTTTTCGCCGAAGATGCGCTGGAACGTCGGCTCCATCGTTTCAAGATCGAGAAGCGTCTCGTTGACATCGAAGACGATCAAGGGAAGAGCGGCCATATTATTGGACTCCTGTTTGTTGCGCCTGATCTAGAGTTCGTCAGCTTGTCAATGTTTCTTCTTGAGCCGATTGCGGTGGGCGGCCTGTTTGGCGCGATTGCCGCAGATCGCCGTGAGCCCAATCGGTGGGGCAGCGCCGAAGTTTCATTAATTTTTTGTCATTGCCGTTCTTCGCCGACACTCGATTGGTCGAACGACGCAAGACCGCTCAAGTCGAGGCAATACGAGATGAAGTCGGTTTCTGTTGGATGATTAAAGTGCGCGCATGGGGAGAGGTGGAATGGGAGTTTTCAGCCCTGCGGCTCTTTGGGCGGCCATATGACCGCGGCGGATACCTGAAGTTTTGGATATCGGGATCTCGGGAGCAGCAGAATGGCGATGAAGGATGTGAGCGTGGTGCTTGCCCATGGAGCATGGGCGGATGGATCTAGCTGGGCCCGGGTCATAACGGCACTGAAAGCAGAAGCGGTGAAGGTGTCAGCGGCGCCGCTTCCGCTGACCTCTCTTGCCGACGACGTGGCCGCCCTTAACCGCAGCTTGGACCGGACCGAGGGGCCGATCATATTGGCGGGACATGCCTATGCCGGTGCGGTGATAGCCCTGGCACGCCCCGAACGAGTGAAGGCGCTGGTATACGTGACCGCTCTTGCTCCCGACGAGGGCGAGAAGGTTGCAGACGTGTTCTATCGTCTTGAACCTCATCCCCTGGCGCCAAAGCTCGCACCAGACAGCAATGGTTTGATTTGGCTCCCCGAAGGCGCCTTCGCGGTGGCTTTCGCGCAGAACGCTTCCGCGGAGGATCGCGCCGTGCTCGCGGCCGTGCAGCGGCCGATATCGCTGAACTGCATCACTATTCCCGTCGGGCGCCCGCTTTGGAAGGACATTCCGAGTTGGTTTCTGCTTGCTGAAGACGATCGAATGATCGTCCCTGAGACGCAGCGCTACATGGCGGAGCGCATGAAGGCGAAGATAAAGGCGCATGCCGTCGATCACACACCCAGCGTCACCGCTCCGACAGCTGCCCTTGACGTTATCCGCGACGCAATCCGCTCCGTAACCGGCAACTGAAGCAAGCATCCGCGATTTCCTGAGATGATCGTCTCGTAACACCAACGCGCACCCGCTCTCAATTGAGCGCTGGGCGGCGTACGCCTGACCTCTTTCAGCTTCAAGACCGCAAGGAGAAGCACATGTCGAATTCCGTCGCGATCGTCACAGGCGCAAGCTCGGGTATCGGGAAGGCCACGGCACTTCGGCTGGCTCGCGACTTCGGAGCTATCGTCCTTGCCGCTCGCAGCGGAGAGAAACTGGGTGAGGTTGGCCGGCAGGTAAAAACGATCGGCGCCGAACCGCTCGTGCTCGAACTCGACTTGATGGCACCCACGGCGGCCGAGATCGTTGTGAAAAAGACGCTGGATCGCTTTGGCCGCATCGACGCCTTGGTCAACATCGCCGGCGCCGTCGCCGGGCTCGATGTGTTCCAGATGTCCGACGAACAGTGGAATACGGGCATGGAACTCAAATTTCACGGCGCACGCCGGCTGACGGTTCATGCGTGGGACGCCCTGAGAGAGTCGAAAGGGGCCGTCGTCTTCATTTCAGGCAATGCGGCCGTGATTCCTAAAGCGGGTGCGGCGGCAGTCGGCGCCATCAATGCGGCAATCGAAGCCTTGTCCAAGGCATTCGCTGAACGCGGCATCGAGGACGGCGTCCAGGTCAACAGCGTTTCGCCTGGCGCGATCGTGACGGAACGGCGATTGTCCATGCTTGAAAAGGCCGCGGCCTCTAAGAAGATCACGCTCGAAGAAGCCGAGCGGCAGTTCCTCAAGCAGGCCGGCATTAGCCGCTTCGGTGAAGCCGAAGAGATAGCGGACGTCATGGCGTTCGTTGTATCGCCTGCGGCACGGTGGATGACCGGAACAGTGCTGCGGATGGACGGTGGTGAGGTCAAGTCGGTCTGACTAGCCGTCATGCGGTCACGCCAGCGGTACGACTACCTGGCTCCCCCTCTTGAACCCGAAGTTCGCAATCGCATTCGCGGCAAAGGCGTGCGAACTTCGGGTTCGGGGCACTAGTTCGAGCGCGTCCGTGCCGCCAGTTGCTTTCGCCGCCTGCGACCGCCAAAGTCGGCCGTATCCCGCTCCAGGAGAGCCACGATGTCGATTCAGGCCCAGCTGCTTCCGCTGTTCGTCGAGGTCGCGCTCACCTTCGTGCTGCTCTACGGGATGGCCTATCTGCGCACCGAGGCCTTCAAGGCCGGCGCGGTCAAGCCGCGCGACATCGCCTTGCGCGAACCGAACTGGCCGCCGCGGGTAACCCAGGTCGCGAACGCCTACCACAATCAGCTCGAGCTGCCGGTTCTCTTCTACGTCTTGACGATTCTCGCCGTCATCACGCGCAAGGCCGACCTGCTGTTCGTGGTGATGGCGTGGATCTTCGTGGTCCTGCGCGTGATCCAGGCCTACATCCATGTGACGGACAATTACGTCCAGCGGCGCGGCCTGGCGTTCATCGTGAGCGCGATCGTGCTGACCATCATGTGGGCGATCTTCATGCTGCGCATTCTGCTCGCCTTCTGATGACGCCCGGCGCCCGCCTCTCCGCCGCCATCGAGATCCTCGCCGACATCGATGCGCGGCGGCGACCGGCAGCGGATGCGCTCAAGGACTGGGGCCTTCGCCACCGCTTCGCCGGCTCGGGCGACCGTGCCGCGATCGCCGGCGTCGTCTACGACGCGTTGCGGCGGCGGGCCTCGAGCGCGCACGTGATGGACGACAGCGGCCCGCGCGCGATCGTGCTCGGCATGCTGCGGCTCGAGCGCAAGCTCGATCCCGACGCGATCGCGGCGCTCGCCAGCGGTGCACGCTTTGCACCGGCGCCGTTGACCCCGCAAGAGCAGGCGCGGCTCGAAGCAGCCGATCTTGCCGGTGCCCCGCCGTGGATCGCCGGCGATTACCCGGAATGGCTCGATTCCCATCTCGGGCGCGTGTTCGGCGACGAGCGCGCCGCCGAGGGCGCGGCGCTCGCGAGCCGCGCGCCGCTCGACCTGCGGGTCAACGTGCTCAAGAGCGAGCGCGACGCGGCGGCGGCCGCGCTTGCCGATCTTGATCCCGTTGCCACGCGCTGGTCCCCCGTCGGCCTGCGCATCGCGCTCGATGCCGACGCCAGGAATCCCGCGCTCCACGCCGAGCCCGCATTCATCAAGGGCATGGTCGAGGTCCAGGACGAGGGCTCGCAGCTCGCCGCATTGCTCGCCCGCGCCAAGCCCGGCGAGCAGGTGATCGATCTCTGCGCCGGCGCCGGCGGCAAGACGCTCGCGCTCGCCGCGGCGATGGAGAACCACGGGCAGCTCTATGCCACCGATACCGACAAGCGCCGGCTTGCGCCCATCCACGACCGGCTGGCGCGTTCGGGTGCCCGCAACGTCCAGGTCCGCACCCCGAAATCGGTGGGCACCGAGCTTGCCGATCTTGCCGACCGCGCCGACCTCGTGCTCATCGACGCGCCGTGCACCGGGATCGGCGCCTGGCGGCGCAATCCCGATGCCAAGTGGCGCGTGCGCCCGGGCGCGCTCGCGCTGCGGCTCAAGGAGCAGGCGGAGGCGCTCGACCGCGCCGCCGGCCTGGTGAAGCCCGGCGGCCGCATCGCCTATGTCACCTGCTCGGTGCTCGCCGAGGAGAACGGCGACCAGGTGCGCGCGTTTCTCGCCCGCCATTCCGACTTTGACCTGATGCCGCCCGGCGAGGTCGCGGCCGCGCTCGGCGAGCGCGCCTATCTCTTCCGCCGCGCCGTGCTGATGTCGGAGGAGGGGCTCTTGATGACTCCGCGCCGGACCGACACCGACGGTTTCTACGTGTCGCTGCTGGTGCGGCGGGCGTGAGCGCGCGGGCCCGGCGGCCGGGCGGTTTCGGCACAGGCGACGGCGTCTCGTGCCGCTCAACCTCCCTTGATGCCTCGTCGGCTCGCGACATCTCGATGTACGCCGCGGCCTCGCGCAGGAGGCGCGGATTGTCGCCGTAGCATCCAAGCCCGGTGTTGCATCTGCGGCAGAGGAGTGCGCGCACCTTGCCGGTCGCATGGCAATGATCGACGCACAAGATTTCGTCGGATGTTTTCTTGCAGATCGCGCAAACGCCATGTTGCAGCGCCAGCAATCGGTCATAATCCTCCAAGGATAGTCCATACTGGATCTTGAGCTTGGTCTTGCGCGATTGTTCACGAAGGGCGGCTTTCTTCTCCTCGCATTTGGGATCCGTGTTCCATTTGTGACGCCTCCGCGCGTTGATCTCGTCCCGGTGAGCCGCATAGAAGGCGCGATGGGAGGCAAGCCTCTTCTCTCGATAGACCGGATCTTCTGCGTACCGCTTTTTGGCCCATTCGGATTGCCGCGACACTTATTTGAAGTCCCGCAAATGGCCTTTGCCCGATCGCGCGCGTGGTCGCGCGCGGACATGCCGCGTCGACGCGCGGCGCGAGCGGCGCAGAAGAGGGACAGGGCATCTTGTGATCCTGGCAGGGGTATCCGTGCGGGCGCCACGCTCGAGCAGCGACGGACGCGCACGCCGGCATCGCGACGCCGATGGCCGCACCGGCGCCGAGCGGTGATCAACTCGCAGTTCTGGAGAATGCGCCTTTTATGGGTGACTCACGTAGGCAGCTGCTCTGAGCGCCCCTTCGTCTCATTGCTGAGCCGCCGCACGATCTCAGTGGTCTTGCGGATGTCCGCCTCGCTCAAGTCGGCGCCCATTGTCGACGCGATCGCCAGGAACCGGGCGCTCAATTCACGATAGCGCGCATCACCCTTGGACGTCAGGCGCACCAGCTTCGATCGCCGATGCCGCGGATTGTCGATGAACTCCACGAGCCCCTCGGCCGCAAGCTCGTCCGCCAGACGCTGCATTCGCTGGCGGCTGGTCGGCCGCATCGCAGCGATCTGCGGCACCGTGAGGGGGCCGATCAGCGCCACGCTGCGCATGAAACCGAACGCGCCCGCGCCCCAGTTGGTGATGAGCCCGGTTCTCTGACCAACGGCCCGCAACCGAAAAAAGAACTGCGCCACTTCGAGCATCAGGTCCGCTATCGCCTCGCCCTTGCTGCTGACGATCCGACCTGCCGCTTTCCTCCGTCGCACCGTGGCCATCGCCGTTGCGCTCCGCCTCGTTGAGATCGTCTATTGACACCTAAGTTGTCAATATCTACAATGACACCTAAGTTGTCGTTCCAGCGCCGATCCTGACCTTCGGCGCATGGCCTGGCAAGTACGAGGAGCACGCATGAGCTCTTCCAGCCAACAGCCTCGTGACGCCGCGGCCGCGAGCGCCATAACGCGGCCACCACTCCTCTATCTCGCCTGCCTGCTCCTGGGCCTTGCCTTGGATCGCGTGCTGCCTCTGCCGTTCGACCTGCCGGGGACCGCTCTGATGCAGTGGATGGCGGGCGGCGGCCTGATCCTGATCGGCGTCGCGATCATGGCAGCTGGAGTTCGCAACTTCTCTCGCGCGGCGACGCCTGTGCGTTCGAACCAGCCCGTGCGCGCACTGGTCACGGCCGGCATTCACGGCTGGAGCCGCAATCCGATCTACGTCGGTATGTTTCTCGTCTATGCCGGCATCGGCATGGCTGCGCGCAGCCCGTGGATCCTCATCCTCGCGCTGCCTCTGGCGATCACCCTGCACTACGGCGTCGTTGCGCGCGAGGAGGCATATCTCGAGCGGCACTTCGGCGACGCCTACCGCGACTACAAGGCGCGTGTGCGCCGCTGGCTGTAGCCGTTGAGCAAGCGCGCCGGCCCAATGACCCGTCCTGGGAGCCAGGAGGCCGAATTGAGATCGAGCTTGGTCGTCCTCTGCATTCTGGCAATGCCGCTGGCCTCCTGTGTCCCGACACCCTCGGACGCCAACGATGCCGTCCTCATGCTCCGAGAATACGACAACTGGACATGGGCCATGGGCATCGCTCTCATCTGGGCTGATCTGGTGTTGCCGGTCCCCCAGACCGTCGTGATCGCGGCCCTTGGCATCATCTACGGCACCGTCCTCGGGGGCCTCCTCGGCAGCGTCGGCCTGATCACCGGTGGCCTTCTCGGATATGTGCTCATGCTCACGTCCGCACGGCGAATTGTGAGGCGCTTCGTCGGTCTCCAGTCATTGAATGGAATGGAGGGCTTGTTCGAGCGGGCCGGTGCCTGGGCGATCGTCCTCACCCGCAGCCTTCCTTACAGCATCCCGGAAGCAATCGTCTTTCTGGCCGGGCTTGCGGCCATGCCGATGGGAAAATTCGCCGCGGCACTTGCTATCGGCAGCGTGCCCACCGCTTTTGCGTTTGCGGCCATCGGCGCCGGCTGGGCTGACCAGCCGATCCTGGCACTCCTCGTGAGCTATGTGCTCCCAATCCTGCTGCTGCCTATTGCGCTTTATCTCATGCGCCTGCGAGCGTCGGATCAATCGAGAAGCGGATCATAGCGCTGCATCGCTCGAGCGATGCGAGCAAGCGGCTCGAGACCATTCCCGGCGTCGGCATTTTGGGTGCAACCACCATCGCCACCATCGTTACCGATCCGAAGGCGTTCCGGTCGGGTTGTGATTTTGCGGCCTGGCTGGGACTTGTGCCGCGACAAGATTCGACCGGCGGCAAACAGAAACTTGGGCCGATCTCCAAACAGGGCGATCGCTATTTGCGTCGCATCCTGGTCGTCGGTGCGCATGCGGTCTTGCGGCGTGCTCGCCAGCATCCCGAAAAATATCCGTGGCTCACACAGCTCCTGGCGCGGCGTCCGTTTAAGGTCGTCGCGGTCGCGCTGGCCAACAAAATGGCGCGCATCGCTTGGGTGGCCCTGCTGGCCAAGGGTGGAACCTACCGAGCGCCTCAGCTCGTGGCGGCGTGAGAAGGTTCGACAATGGGAGGATGAGCTTGCGTCCATGCGTTCATGAACTGCAGGGGTGATCACGACGTTGATGCGAAACGGTCGAGACCGTAGATCGGGAAAACCCGTAAAGTGCCACGCGAGGAAAGAGCGCGCGCTTTTGGTTGGGACCCGATCAGCAAATCACATCAGGGCCAGCGGCCACAACGGCTGCACTCAAAGGCCGGATACATGGCTGCACCCGAACGCTTCGCGGAAAACGTCAGATTCTCCTTGCACTGCGGGCGCCGTCCATACATGGCACTTCTGAGACGTCCACCGATGTCCGCTACGCGGCCGCTTTCGGGGGGTGGTCTCAACCGGTCGACGCAACACCTATCTTGAACAGAAGAGATATAGAGAGTGTGTGCTGATGAGCGAAAAATGTCGTCAAGGGCTAACTGCGGCCGAGAAACCGGAGCTTTGGCATCGCCAGCAGCCGGGAATCTTGAAAGCGATTAGGCGAGCGTTTGGTAAGCGTTACGCGGGTGTTGCGTCGACCGGTTGAGCCGGCCGGGGTAATCCGGACATTGAGCGGACATCGCCCCAGGGCCGAGTTTGACCCAAAAGCGACATCAACGAGGCAGATCACGATGAAGGAACTCGCCGTCGGCCCCAAGGGGTCTTCTCCCGCGGTGGGCAATTAGCTGCTATAAGCGCAATCATGGAATATGCAGATCTTCGTGTGTTGGAGGCTGTTGCGCGGCACGGCAGCATGAACCGCGCTGCGGCCGAACTGCACACGGTGCAGTCGAACGTGACCGCGCGAATTCGGGCGCTTGAGGAGCAGGTCGGAACCGCGTTGTTCGAGCGGAATAGTCGGGGCGTCGTTCTGACCGCCGCTGGCCGGCGGCTGTTGCCTTACGCGGCGCGGCTTGGTGCACTGCTGAAGGAGGCGACTGATGCGGCGCGGGACGACGGTACACCGCGTGGATCACTTTACGTCGGCTCACTTGAGACCACGGCAGCACTTCGGTTGCCGCCGATTCTTTCCGCCTATGCCCAGGCGTATCCCGAAGTCGGCCTTGTTGTAACGACTGGGACGAGCGCGGGATTGGTCGCCGATGTGTTGGAACACCGACTAGATGGCGCGTTCGTGACTGGCCCGGTGCATCACCCCGATCTGACCGAGGAAGCCATCTTTCGTGAGGAGTTGATGCTCGTCACGGCGCCGGCTCTTCGCCATCCGGATGATCTCGACAGAGAACGCGATCTGAAGATTATCGTGTTCCGGCACGGCTGCTCTTATCGGCAGCATCTGGAAGACTTGCTGGGCCGGCGCGGAATTCAAACCGCGCAACCACTCGAATTCGGTTCGCTGGAAGCGATCCTGGGCTGCGTCGCCGCGGGGGTCGGCGTGACCCTCCTTCCGAAAGCCGTCATAATGTCGGCGTGGCGGGAAGGCCGGATTTCGGCACATGAATTGCCGCCCGAACAGGCCCGTGTCGACACAGTGCTTATCCGCCGCAGCCAGGGCCATTTGAGCAGCGCGCTCGCCGCGTTCCTCGCCATCGCCCGCCCATCACCGCCAAAACTGGCCGCCGCGGAATGATTGGTTATCGCTCTCGACGATAGCCGCTCTCAAAATAATTCGTTACCGCTGATAGCTGGCCCTCCCTATCTTCGCAGCGAGCGCGAAGATGGAGCCGTCATGCAGCGGTCGGATACGGTTGTGGTGGCTCCGTTCGAGAGTCCGAGCGCCAGTGGATGGCGCGCAACTCTTTCGGCTTCGTGTGCGAGCCTCGTCGGCATTGGCTTGGCGCGTTTTGCCTATACGCCCATCTTGCCTGCCATCATCGGCGCTCATTGGTTTGCTCCGTCCGATGCTGCCTATCTTGGCGCTGCCAATCTCGCAGGTTATCTCGCCGGAGCACTTCTCGGACGACCGCTGGCCGCAAGAATCTCCGTGCCAATCCTGCTGCGCTCCCTGATGCTGCTCGCGACCGCCGCATTCTTCGCGTGCGCTGTGCCTGTCTCGCTGCAGTGGTTTTTCATCTGGCGGCTGCTGTCCGGTATTGCTGGCGGAGCGCTGATGGTGCTGGCCGCTCCGATCGTGCTGCCACGTGTCTCGCATCGGCGGCGCGGGATCGCGAGCGGCGCCATTTTCGCTGGTGTCGGCCTTGGCATCGCTGCTTCCGGAACGCTCGTCCCGCTGCTCCTTCGCCAGAGTCTGACAGAGGTGTGGTGCGGCCTTGGCGTGCTCTCGCTGTTTCTCACTGTCGTTGCCTGGTCAGGCTGGCCTGCCGACGGCTCGGCTCTGCTGTCAGCGCAAGAGCGCCACCTGGAGCGCCGTCCGGCCCACCGCTTGCGAGCGCTGTATGTCGAGTATGCACTCAACGCCGCCGGCCTCGTGCCGCACATGCTTTTTCTGGTCGACTTCGTAGCCCGCGGAACTCGGTCAAGGCCTCGACAGTGGCGCTCAATACTGGGTGCTGTTTGGTCTTGGCGCCGTTGTGGGCCCGGTGCTGAGCGGCCACCTCGCAGACCGCACCGGCTTCGGACCAGCTCTGCGATTGGCTCTTCTCGTGCAGGCAGTGGCCGTCGTGCTGCCTGTGCTCGGCATGGGGTCGGCTGCGCTGATCGTGTCCAGTCTCGTCGTCGGCGCTTTTACCCCGGGCATCGTGCCGCTGGTGCTCGGGCGCGTGCACGAATTGCTTCCTCATGATCTTGTTGCTCAACAGGCTTCCTGGAGCACTGCGACCACGGGGTTCGCCCTGATGCAAGCCGCGGCTGCATATGGAATGACATTTGTGTTCACTCAGACCGGCGGTGATTATCAACTTCTCTTCATTCTGGGAGCCGGCTTCCTCATCGCAGCACTGGGAATCGATTTTGCCGCAGGCGTCTTTCCCTCGCGTCGGAGGGTAGCATGCGGTCCACCTTAAGACGCTTTCGAATCAAGTTGAACCGATCCCACCCAAGGCACGCATCTACTGAGGTCTCGTCATGAGTATGGAGCAAAAAGTCGCTATCATCACTGGTGCTTCGCAGGGAATCGGCGCGGCGTTGGTTCAAGCCTACAGGAGCCGCGAATACCGCGTTGTCGCCACATCGCGGTCCATAAAGCCGGGCAATGATGCGGACGTCCTATCGATTGCCGGAGACATCAGCAGTCCCGAGACCGGCAAGCGCGTGATCGGCGAGGGCGTGGCAAAATTTGGCCGTGTCGACACGCTGGTAAACAACGCGGGCATTTTCATATCCAAGCCATTTACCAAATATACCGGTCAGCAGTACCGGGACATCGTGTCGACGAACCTGAGCGGCTTCTTCTATATCACCCAGCTCGCGATCGAGGTGATGGAGAAACAGGGCGGCGGCCATGTCGTCAACGTGACGACGAGCCTGGTCGACCATGCCAATTCAAGCGTGCCGTCAGTCTTGGCCTCGCTCACCAAAGGCGGGTTGCAATCGGCCACCAAGAGTCTAGCGGTCGAATATGCCAAACGCGGCATTCGCGTGAATGCCGTTTCGCCCGGCATTATCAAGACACCGATGCACCCCCCGGAAACGTATCAAGCCTTGGCACGCATGCACCCGATGGGGCGCATGGGCGAGATCGCCGACATCGTCGGCGCTGTCCTTTATCTCGAGAGCGCCGGTTTCGTGACCGGCGAAATACTGCATGTCGACGGCGGACAAAGCGCCGGCCACTGACAGTCTGCTCGCGTTCCAATTCAACCCGTATCCGAAAAGGCTCATCCAATGCGTCTCCCCCTGCTCAAGCCATCAGAACTCGATGACGAGCAAATGGCCGCCTACGACAGCACCCGCGAGGTCACCGACGCAAACCTTCACGAAGTTCAAGCTCATGAAGGATGTGGCGAACTCATCGGCCGCGCCGCGCCGCCTCGATCGCGGCGATGTCGATTTTCTTCATTCCCATCATCGCATCGAAAGCGCGCTTTGCTTCATCGCCGCCAGTCGCAAGCGCGTCGGTCAGCACGCGCGGCGTGATCTGCCAGGAAATTCCCCACTTGTCTTTGCACCACCCGCACTGGCTCTCCTGCCCGCCATTACCGACGATTGCGTTCCAGTAGCGGTCCGTCTCTTCCTGATCTTCGGTCGCGATCTGGAACGAGAAGGCTTCGTTATGCTTGAACACGGGACCGCCGTTGAGGCCGAGACAGGGTATGCCGAGGACCGTGAATTCCACCGTCAGCAGGTCGCCCTCCTTTCCGCCGGGATAGTCGCTGGGCGCATGGTGCACGGCACCCACCGCGCTGTCGGGAAAGGTTGCAGCATAGAAGCGGGCAGCAGCCTCGGCGTCCTTGTCGTACCACAGGCAAATTGTGTTCTTGGACATTGCTTGGCCTTTCGCTTTGCACGACCGCTGGATCACGACGGTGGCCCGAACGGGCTATGCAGCCTCCCTGAAATCACCAATCTGTGCATCGAACGCTCGCTTGAAGGCAGGCCGCGCGGTGCAGCGTCCGACATAGGCGGCGAGGCGGTCCACGGATGTCCGCTTCCGCGACCTTAAAGAGGGTGAGGCACTGCTTCACCAAACGCTGATCAACTCGCAGCTCTAGAGAATGCGCCTATTATGGGTGACTCACGTAACGTAGTCAACAGGAAAATGCGACGCGCGAAATGATTTGCCTCGTTTCCTAGGGAATTTCCGTGCGCGCTATCGTGCTGATGGTCCTCTGCGTGTAGGTTTCGGAAGGTCAAAAAGGATGAGGCACTGCTTCCAAGGAGGGGCTCATGACGGCACGACACGCAGAGGCCGAAGCTCGCCGAGCGCTCAACCCGTTGTTCGGTGACAACAAGCTCAAGCTCGGCCTGTTCGGCGTCAACGTCAGCAACGGCTGCGCCATCACGACGGTCGAAGGGCGGCACAAGGTCACGTGGCCGACAAACCTCGCGATTGCACGGACTGCCGACCGGCACGGCTACGAGGCGCTGGTTCCGGTCGCGCGCTGGCGCGGGTTCGGCGGCGAGAGCAATTTCAACGGCACCAATTTCGAGACCTACACCTGGGCGGCGGGACTCGGACAGGCCACCAACGACATCTGCGTGCTGACGACATCACACGTGCCGACCGTCCACCCGATCGTCGCCGCCAAGCAGGCCACGACCGTCGACCACATCACCAACGGACGGTTCGCCCTCAATGTCGTGTGCGGGTGGTTCACCCCCGAGCTCGAGATGTTCGGCGTGCCGCAGATGGAGCACGACACCCGCTACGACTACGCGGCCGAATGGATCGAGATCGTCAAGATGCTGTGGTCGCGCGATGAGGAGTTCGACTTCGAAGGCAAGTTCCTGCGGATCACCAAGGGCTTCGCGATGCCCAAGCCGGTGCAGCAGCCGTTTCCGGCGCTGATGAATGCCGGGGGCTCCGGCAAGGGCCGGCACTTCGCGGCCAAGTACTGCGACATGGCCTTCGTGGTGCTCTCCTCCCACAACCTGGACGACGGCCGCGCCCAGATCGATGCCTACCGCCGCCTCGCTCGCGAGGAATATGGCCGCGAGCTCCAAATCTGGGGCAACTGCTACGTCGTTCACGGGGACAGCCAGAAGGAAGCCGAAGCCGAGCTCAACCGCTACGTCGTGGACGCGGGCGACGAGCGGGCGGTCGACCTTCTGACCCAGGTCATGGGCCTGCAATCCCTGGCGTTTCCACCTGAGGTGCTCGATCAGTTTCGGTTCCATCTCAAGGCCGGGTGGGGCGGCTATCCCCTGGTCGGCACCGCCGACCACATGGTCGACCAGATCGGCAAGCTCAGCGCCATTGGGTTCGACGGCATCTTGTTGAGCTGGGTCGACTACCTTGCCGGCCTCGAGCGTTGGAATCGGGAGGTCATGCCGAAGCTCGAGCAAGCCGGCCTGCGGCGGCCGCAACGGCGACGCCCGGGCATGGACGAACAGCGAGGAACTGGAAGTCCGCCGTCCAACCTCGCATCAAGGCCGCGGTGAAGCCGATTGGCGCACCGGCACCGAACGGTGATCAACTCGCAGTTCTCGAGACTGCGCCTATTATAGGTGTCTCGCGTAACGTAGTCAACAAGAAAATGCGATATGT
>CAWHCK010000027.1:0-116375 GCA_963827585.1 uncultured Alphaproteobacteria bacterium | reverse complement strand
GCAGCGATTTAGTGCGTTGGCAAATCGCTGCAATTCAGTCGCTTCGGGAGCGAAGCGGACATCCAGCGCGCCGCGATTGCAGAACCGATTTATGAGTGCGCGCCCTAGATCAGACGCGGCCCTCGAATTCGGCGCTTGTCGATGCTAGCCTCGCCGGGCAGTCCGGCGGGGGCGCGATGTCTTCTGACACGACAACGGTTGGGAGCCCTGACGGCGGCCGGGGCGCAGCGGGTGGCCGCGCTTCCAGCGCCGAAGCTGCCGAGCACGAGCGTCAGTTCCGCGAGCTACTGGAATTCAGTCCCGCGGCGCTGCTGGTGGTCGATGAGGAAGGCCGTTTGCTGTTTCACAACGCCCGGCTTCGGGACATTTTAGGCTACAGCAAGCAAGAGCTGGACCTCGGCGACACGCGCCAGCACTGGCACGACCTTGAGCATCGCACCCGCATTATCGCGGATCTGCGTCAGCGCGGCGGACAGCTGCTGAATCAAAAGGTGATTTGGCGGACCAAGAGCGGCCAGCTGGTGCATCTGCTGCTGTCCTACGTGCAGGTCGCGTATCAAGGAGGCCACATCAGCTTCGTCGGCGGCAAGCGAGTGTTCTGGGTCTACGACGTCACCGCGCAGACGCAACACGAGGCGCAGGTCGCCGAACAGGAGCGCCAGCTCCGTGAAATCCTCGAATACTGCCCGGCCGGCTTGTGCGTGGTCGACGAAGATGGGCGACTGCTGTTCCACAATTGGCGGCTGCGCGAATTGACGGGCTACGAGAAGGATGAGTTGGAGCTGTTCGACACCAAACGGTTCTGGCACGACCTCGCGCACCGGGAGAGCATCATCGAGCTTTTGCGCGCCCGCGGCGGCCAATTGCTCAACGAAGAGGTGATCTGGAAGACCAAGCGCGGAGAACTGCTCAATCTGTTGATCTCCTATGTCCAGGTCGCTTACGCCGGCGGCCACGTTGCGATCTCCGGCGCCAAGCGGCTGTTCTGGCTCTACGACATCACGCCCTTGCGCCGCGCCGAGCAGGCCAAGCTGCGCAGCGAGAAGCGGCTCGCGGAAGCGATCGAGAGCATTTCCGAAGGCTTCGTCTGCTACGACGGCGAGGACCGGCTGGTGATCTGCAATTCGAACTACCGCAACCTGCTTTATCCGGGATTGGACCTCGAATTCACGGCCGGCACGGCGTTCGAAACCATCATCCGGCGCGCCGCCGAGCGCGGCTACATCAAGGACGCGGAAGGCCGCATCGAGGATTGGATCGCCGAACGCATGCAGCAGCACCGCAGCCCCGGGGAGCCGCAGGTGCAGCGGCGCAACAACGGCCGCTGGGTGATGGTGAGCGAGCGGCGCACCGAGGACGGCGGCACCGTCGCGGTCTATTCCGATATCACCGAGCTGAAACAACGCGAGCAGGACCTCACCGAGAAGTCCAATGCGCTGGTGGCGCTGTCGGCCAAGCTCGCCAAATACTTGGCGCCGCAGGTCTATGACTCGATCTTCACCGGCCAACAGGACGTCAAGATCGTCAGCAAGCGCAAGAAGCTGACGGTCTGCTTCTCCGATCTGGTCGGCTTCACCGAGATCACCGACAAGATGGAGTTGGAAGACCTGACGCATCTGCTCAACCACTATCTCACCGAGATGTCGAAGATCGCGCTGCAATACGGCGCGACCATCGACAAGTACGTCGGCGACGCCATCGTCATGTTCTTCGGCGACCCGACCACGCTGGGCGTGAAGGAGGACGCGCTAGCCTGCGTCAACATGGCGATCGCCATGCAAAAGCGCGTCGGCGAACTGGCGCAAGAATGGAACAACAGCGGTATCGAGACGCCGCTGCGCTGCCGGATCGGCATCCACACCGGCTACTGCACGGTCGGCAACTTCGGCAGCGAGGACCGCATGGACTACACCATGGTGGGCGGCACCGTGAACCTCGCCTCGCGGCTGGAGCACGAGGCGCCGCCCGGCGGTGTGGTGATCTCGTTCGAGACGTACGCGCATGTGAAGGACGAGGTGCGTTGCGAGGAACGAGGCCGCATCCAGGTCAAGGGCATCGCGCAACCGGTCGCGACCTATGCGGTGGTCGGGCTCAAGCAGGACGAAGAACAATTCGATACCGCGCATTTGCGACTTGAGATCGACGCCGGAAAGATGTCCGAAGACGAACGCAAGGCCGCCGCTGAAGCGTTGCGCCGAGCGCTCGGATTGCTCGAAAAAGGCGGTCAAAGCTAGCAATCGTGCGCAGCCGCCTATGTCGGCTTATGTGCAGGTTTTCGGACGCCGGCATGGGATGCCATCCACGCGCTCCGGCGACCGGCGTCCGAAAAGCGCCAAGGCAGGAAATCGCGGGAAGTGGGGCACTGGCGGTGCCGCGGATGCTATGGGGATTTAGCCGCGGGTTTTGGGTTGATGAGGTTGGACAGGATCGGTTGCCGCGATCGGTTTTCTGCAAAGCCAGTGTGAGCACGTTGGGGTGAACGAGCGATCTGCGGGTAGAACGACCAGGTTGGTATTGCGACCGGGGCAATCGAGCGGATCAACGCGAACTTGGGCGCTGCTGGCTGAGAGCCAGCGGGAATTGCAGGTATCGTAGCTGTCGTTGATCGGCGGTGACGGCATCATGAGGTGTCGACCCTGATCGCCGCCGAAGGTGGTGTGGGCCGGTGCTTCGGCTCGCAGCCGCGCTCGAAGGTCTCGATGATGATCATGCGGCCGCCGCAGCACGGGCATGGCTGCGACAGTACGCGAGGTTGGTCGATTGTTGCTTCGGGCGTGTCGGGTTGTTTTGGGCGAGACGGCACGGCGAGCAGCTCGCGAGCGTGCGCAATGTTCGCGGCTCGGTTGGTACTGGCGAGCAGCCCATAGTGTCGGATGCGATGGAAGCCTTTCGGCAGGACATGGATCAGGAAGCGCCGGATGAACTCGTCGGTCGCCAGCGTCATCGTCTTGTCCCGGGCGGCCCCCTCGATCCGATAGTCCTTGGACTTGAAGGTGACGCTGTTCTGGTCGGCGGACAGCAGCCGGCGATTGGAGATCGCGACGCGGTGGGTGTAGCGCGACAAATATCGCAACACTTGCTTGGGCCCGGCGAATGGCTCTTTGGCGTAGACCACCCAATCGATCTGGCGCAAAGGCGTTAGATAGGCATCGAACGCCGCCTTGTCGGCGAGCCGCACATGGTCGCCGAAGAATTGCAGACGGCCGGCGTCGTGCGCCGCGATCAGCATCTCCAGAAACAGCCGGCGGAACAGCGCCGAGAGAACCTCCACGGTCAGAAAATAGCGCGGTCGGCACGCGATCCACCTCGACCCATCCGGCGCCAGGCCGCCACCCGGCACGACCATATGGACATGCGGGTGGTGCGTTAGCGCGGAGCCCCAGGTGTGCAACACCGACATGAAGCCGATGCGAGCACCGAGATGCTTGCGATCAGCTGCGATCGTGAGCGTGGTCTCGGCCGAGGCCTTGAACAGCAGGTGGTAGATCACCGCCTTGTTCTGATAGGCAATGTCGCGGATCGCGGCCGGCAATGTGTAGACCACATGAAAGTACGGCACCGGCAGCAGCTCGGCCTCGCGTTCGGCCAGCCACTCGCGTGCAGCAGCGCCCTGACACTTGGGGCAATGCCGGTTGCGGCAGCTATTGTAGGCAATGATGGTGTGAGTGCACTTCTCGTTCTCGCAGCGCGCGACATGGCCGCCGAGTGCCGCCGTGCGGCAGCGCTCGATGGCTGACATCACCTTCAAGTGGTCGAGGCTGACGTGACCGGCATTGGCTCTGCGCCACGCCGCCCCGTGGTCGCGGAAGATATCCGCGACCTCCAGCGCTGGACGGGACATGGCCGCGGGCTGTTACGCCGACGGCTGATCTTTCTCGCTCTTCCTGGGCTTCCTGCGTGGCTCGGACAACAGGTCGAGCGGGCTCTCGATGCTGGCGATCATGCCGGTGGCGACGCGGGCGTAGCGCGCCGTGGTGTCCAGTTTGTCGTGGCCCAGCAGCGCCTGGATGATTCTGATATCGGTGCCGCGTTCGAGCAGGTGGGTTGCAAAGCTGTGGCGCAGCGCGTGCAGCGTCACGCCTTTCCTGATACCGGCCGCGTCGGCCGCCTCATGAAACAGGCGGTTAAGTTGGCGGGTGGTCATCGGCCTGCCGGACCTAAGGCCGGGAAACAGCCAGCGCTCCTCCAAGGGCGTTCCGGCATCATGGCGCGATGGGCGGACTTGCCACCATTGGCGCAACAGATCGAGCGTCTCGGCCGACAGCATGACATTGCGATCCTTGCGGCCCTTGGACTGCTCGATGCGAATGATCTTCTGCGCGCTGTCGATATGCTTGACCTTAAGCCGGACTACCTCGCCCGCGCGCAATCCGCAGCCATAGCCGAGACTGAGCAGAATGCGGGCCTTGAGACTGCTGGCGACAGCCAACAGGCGCTTGGTCTCGTCCGGGCTCATCACCAGTGGAATCTTCTGCGGCTCGCGGAGGTGATAGATCTCGGCGGCCAAATCCAGTCGCCGCAGCGTCACGCGGAACAAGAACCGCAGCCCGGTCATGATGCGGTTGCGGGTGCAGATGCTCACGCCGGTCTCGGCCAAGTGCAGTTGGAAACGGCGGATATCCTCAAGGGTGGCCGTGTCAGGAGACCGCTTGAGAAACGCGGCGAACCGCTTGCAACTGCGGATATGACCTGTCTGCGTGCCCGCACAGAGCTTGCGCGCGTTCATGTCCTCGATCATGCGCTGGCGCAGCGGGCTGACAGTATCGGTACTCATAGGCAACTCCTGTCTGGGATGAGGTTGACGACACCTCGATCCTCAAGACAGGACGCCCAACCCGCTATTGGCCATCTCCACCCAGATTGCCGTGCAGATCGTCACGGGCCCCGCCTCAGCGGGCTATCGCGCAGCGATTTAGTGCGATTGGCACATAGCGGACATGCGGCCCGCGCCAATGAATGTCTGCTTTCTGGGGTAAAGCGGACATGGCCAAAATGCCTCGCCATGTCCGCTTTTGACCCAGGCTGTGTAAAAACGCGATCGGGTTGGTGGTGACGTAAGCTTCGATCCCGGCGGGATTGTGCGACTTGGCGCGGCCAATTCGGCAGAAATCGGTCCGCGAAGAGGCCTGATGGCTTCTTGAGGCGAAGCACGCGGGTTTATTGGGGCTTATGAGGCCCGTCTTAGGCGTGGATCGCCGCCATCAATCCGCTGACGCCCAGCATGCTCATCACGCGTTTCATGTTGTAGGCCAGGACGTGCAGCGCCATCTCGGTGCCGACGTGCTTGAGCGTTTTCATTTGGAAGTGTGTCGATCCCATCCACGACTTTATCGTCCCGAAGGGATGCTCAACCGTCTCGCGCCGCTGGCGCATCTTCTCCGGATGCTCGTCGAGCCGACGCTGTACCGCATCGAGAACGGCCTCATGCTCCCATCGGGTGATCCGTCGCTCCTTGCCGGTGGTGCAGCTGTGTTTGATGGCACAGCTCTGGCAGACGTTGGTCCAGTAGCGGCGCAGGACCAATCCATTTTCCTCGTTCGTGTAGCGGTAGGCGAGCCTTTCACCGGCAGGGCAAATGTAAACGTCATCCTCAGCCACGTAGCGGAAGTCTTGCTTGCCGAAGCGCCCTTCCGCCTTTGAGTTCGAGGTCATCGGCTTGGGCAGCGTGACCGTGATGCCCGCGTTCTCGCAGGCCAGGATTTCCTCGCTACTGAAGTAACCGCGATCGGCGACAGCATCGAGGTTCTCCACGTCCAGCGTTGTCTTCGCCGCCTTGGCCACGGTTGAGAGCTGCGACCGGTCGGTTCCGACGTTGGTCACCTCATGCGTGATAATCAGATGATGTGCGGTATCGACTGCGATCTGCACGTTGTAGCCCACCACACCGGAGCCGCGGCCGCTGGTCGCCATTGAGCGGGCATCCGGATCGGTCAACGATATCTGCTGGTCCGGTGCCGCGAGCATTTCCACCTTGAGAACATTGAGCCGTCGCATCTGCTCCTTCAGCTTCTCGATCTTCTCTTTCAGGCGGCTCGTCTTGGTTTTGAGGGCCTCGGACGGCTCCTGCCGGTCGGCGGTGTCGAGTTGTTGCAGATAGCGCGTGACGCTTTCCTCGATCTGCGCCATGCGCCGCTCCATCTTGGCGCGCGTGAAGTTCTTGTCGCGGTTGTTCACCGCCTTGAACTTGCTGCCGTCAATCGCCACGCTGGCTTGCGTGAGCAGGCCCATCGTGCGGCAGAGTGCGACAAATCGGGCGCAGACCTGCCGGATCGCGCGACCGTTGTCCTTGCGGAAGTCGGCAATCGTCTTGTGATCGGGAGCGAGCCGGCCCACCAGCCACATAACCTCAACGTTACGCCCGGCCTCCCGCTCAAGCCGACGGCTCGACTGCACCCGGTTGAGATAGCCGTAGATGTAGAGCTTCAGCAGTACCGACGGATGATACGAAGGACGGCCGGTGACCTCGGGGGCGACCCCGCTAAATCCAAGCTCAGCCAGTTCGAGTTCGTCAACAAAGACGTCGATGACGCGAACCGGGTTGTCCTCAATGATCCAGTCTTCCAGCGATTCAGGAAACAGCGTCCTCTGACCGCGATCCGCTCCCTCAACGAAACGCCTCATCCGATCCTCCCGCAAATCGCGTGAGAATCTTACCGCCAGAATCATTCGAAGCAGGCGTTTTTACACAGCCTGGACCCGAAGCGGACATTCAGGGCGGGATCGCCGCGCCGCGCCCCCCTTTCAGCGTGTTGGTTTGTGCCGATACGATGCCCGGTCTTGAGCGGGGAGACGCAAAATGATGCAGCTTTGGCACCTTTTGCAGCGATACAGGCGATATAGAAGGCAAGCGCTGTGGGTTGTACCATTCACCGCAATAATCCTTGAATTGGTAGCATATCACCTTCTGCATGCGCTTGATGACGCGCTCGGATGGCAACTCCAGCGCTTTTCGGCCGCTGGCTCGCAGGCCTTACTCGAGACCGTCATCACAATGACCCTGTCGTTTATCGTCTTCACATTTGGATCCCTGCTCGTTGCAATTCAGGTGGTCGGCGGCCAACTAACACCGCGTATTATTGCCACCACTTTGCTGCGGGACAATGTCGTTAGATACACTGTCGGGTTGTTCGTTTTCTCCCTGCTGTTTGCGATTTCCGCACTCAACCGAATACAGGGGACCGGTGACCAGCTGGTGCTCTTTGTGGCTGCGTTGCTCGGCCTGTTCTCGATGGCGGCCTTTCTCTACTTGATCGATTATGCAGCTCGACTGTTGCGGCCCGTCAGCATTCTGTCCCGGGTAGGCGAAGGTGGCCTTACCGTGATCGAGGCTGTTTATCCTCAGCCGATCCAAGGTCCATCGCTGCCGCACGTCACGCCTCAGGCTGCGGGGACGCCGTCCCGGATCGTTTATCATACCGGTAGGTCCGAGGTCATCCTGTCGGTGAACATAGAGATGCTTTTGGAGGAATCGCAGAAAGCGAATGCCGTCGTCCAGCTCATTCCCGTCGTCGGCGACTTCGTCGGCAAGGACGAACCACTGTTTGCGTTATACGGCAACGTTTCTGGTCTCGACGAGAATATACTGGCTTCTTCTATCGACTTTGGAGTTCGAACGCACGCTGGATCAGGATCCAACGTTTGCATTCCGGATTATCCTCGATATCGCATTGAAGGCGCTCTCGCCGGCAATCAATGATCCGACTACGGCCGTCCTAGCAATCGACCAGCTTCATCGCTTGCTCCGGAGCGTCGGCAAGCGAAACCTGCGAACCGACAATATAACCGATGAATCGGGAAAGCTCCGGGTCATCGTCCGTACACCCAACTGGGAGGATTTCGTGAATCTAGCCTGCACCGAACTACGGCGTTACGGTGCGGATAGCATTCAGGTTGTGCGGCGGCTGCGTGCGATGATTGAAAACATGATCCTCACCTTGCCCGAACATCGTCACGCCGCGCTTCAGGCCCAGCTCGCTCTGCTCGATCACGCAATCAAGGGTATATACACTCTTCCGGAGGAATTGGCTCTCGCACTGGCAACGGATTCACAGGGCCTCGGCGGGACACCGATTTGAAAAAAGCAGCCTAGTCATCAGGCAACGTGAAGACCGCCTCCCGGTGCCGGCGAACCTGCTCGCAAGTGTGGACGAGACGGATCAGTGCTGCTTGAGTGTCCGAACCGGCGCCTCGGCGGCGGGCGCTGTGGCTTGCCTCGATACGTCACCGGCCCGGCCTGCCGTATTGGTCGAAGTGCGCGGCCGGCGCGCCGTGCAGAACGACTTGACTGCTTCAGCCACAGCGGCGCTTACCAGCGCTTGATGCTCGACGGAGCCCATCCGCAGCTCCTCCTCGCGGTTGATGATCGAGCCCGCTTCGAGCAAGACCGCAGGCATGCCGGTTTTTCTGAGCACGACCAGCTGATCGTAGCGATAGACGCCGGCTTCCGCGTCGATCAGCAGCCGTTGGCGATTGCCCATGATCCGATACGTGTAGTGGGGCGTGTACTGCAATCCGCGCTCTCGCAACTGGCTGCCGAGCAACCTGGCAAACAGCAGACTGCCGGCACGGTCGCTGTTGTTATGGGAGATGAAAATGGAATGGCCATTGAAGCGGTCGCTGAAGCTACGCTGCTCGCCCTCGAACTCCCATTTTTCTTTGAACTTTTCTGGCACGGAATTGTGATGGATCGACGGGAAGAGATCAGCTCCGAGAGCATTGGCGCGCTTGACACGCTGTACCAATCCCTTTCGTGCCGGACCTTCGGTGATCAGGAGCACGCTGCGCTGGAACCCGTCGGCAAGCAACTGCTGCTCGATGCGCTCGGCAAGTTTCAAATTGAAAACAAACTCCGGGATGCCGCGCGCGCTTGTCGCGCCCGCCGTCTGCGCCGTGTGCCCAACATCGATTATGACGCGGAATGTCGCGCGCCCACAGGCATCGTCGGGCGGGGGTTCGGCACGCGCTGTAGGCGCAGCGGCACCGGCGAGCGTAGCCGCAATCAGCAGCCTCATGACGCGCAACAGCCACAGCATCCTCGATAGTACCCTGGCCAGTCACGCTCGCAATATGCCCGTTCCCGCCGTCCACGCGCTCAAGGGGCCGCTTCGGCCAGCTATTCGAGGACCTCACCCTGTCCGGAACTGCCTGATGTCCGCTTCCGGGAGTAAAGCAGACATCGCGGTTCAAGGGCCTGATGTCCGTTTCTGACTGCCGGCTCAACCGGTCGATGCAACACAGGCGTTAAATCTCTCTGCGGGGGTTTCGAATTGCAAGGTCTTACGTGGCCGTTCGTTTAGCTGACGCGCTACCTTGTTCAGATGAGTTTGCGAGTACACCGACAAGTCGGTTCCCTTTGGAAAATACTGTCTCAGCAGGCCATTGGTGTTCTCATTGGAACCGCGCTGCCACGGGCTTTGCGGATCGCAGAAGTAAACTTCGATGTCGGTCGCTAACGTAAATCGCCGATGATCCGCAAGCTCCTTGCCCCGGTCCCAGGTCAGGGACTTGTACAGCTCATCCGGTAGCCGCTTCGCCTGCTTGATGAGCGCAGAAACGACCGTCTGCGTATCCTTGTTAGTCACCTTCGCCAACGTCACGTAACGCGTATGGCGTTCGACCAAAGTCGCGATGTAGCTGTTCTTCGATCCGGACAGGAGGTCGCCTTCCCAGTGACCAGGTACCGCCCGATCTTCAATCGCTGCCGGCCGCTCCCTGATTGAGACGATATCCTTGATTTGCCCCCGTCTATCGCCATTCAGGCCAGCCCGCTTTGATCGACAAATCGTCCGCTTCGATCGAAGATGGCCAAGCAGCTCTTTCTTAAGCACGCCGCGGGCTTGAACAAATAAGCTGCGATAGATCGTCTCGTGTGACACGCGATCAAACTCATCTGCAGGATACGCGCGCTTCAGCCAACCGGCGATCTGCTCCGGCGACCAATTCGATCTGAGCTTCCTCGCCACTGCTTGTCGTAGCCGCGGATTGTGCGCCAACTTACAACGTTTTGGACGACGAGCCCGGACCCAAGCTTTCTCATCAGCCCGCGCCGCTCGGTATCGATCATAGCCGCCATTCCGGCTGATTTCTCGGCTCACCGTCGAGGGCGAGTGACCCAGCAACCGGGCCATCGATCGCGCCGATCGATGCGCCGCAATGCCCCTGGATATCTCTTCGCGCTCTGAGAGCGTCAATGCCAACCGCGAGCGACGCCGTGGCGCAGGGCGAATCCCACCGTGCGGCGCCACTTGGAAATAGATGGACGATGATGGCTTACCAAATGCTCGCCCAATCGCTTTCAGCAACTCTCCCCGTTGCCAGCGATCCCATAACTCCGTTTTCTCTGCCGCACTGAAACCTCGACGATAGCTTTGACTGATCACCACACACTCCATCTTTTCCGTTTAAGATAAAGTGTTGCGTCGATCGGTTGAGACCACCGGGGTAAAGCGGACATCGTCGAAACGCCACCGAGTCCGCTTTGACCCAAAGATGGGGTAATCGGCCGGCAGCTTGTGGATAGCTGAAGATTTTGGGTGCTGCGCTTCAGGCTGATGGTGAAACGAGGTCCGCGTTGAGCGGCCTCAAGCATCAGAAGGAGAAGCGCAGCATGGACCATTTTGCTGGACTGGACGTTTCGGTCAAGGAGACCAGCGTCTGCATTGTGGATGACACGGGCAAGATCGTTCGTGAAGTGAAGGTGGCGAGCGAACCTGAAGCTTTGCTGGCGGTGCTGAAGAACCCCGCCTACCACTTCAAGCGGATTGGATTGGAAGCTGGACCGCTGTCGCAATGGCTGTTCAGCGCTCTCGCCGAAGCAGGTTTGCCGGTGATCTGTGTCGAGACGCGGCACATGCGGGCGGTATTGAAGGCGCAGATCAACAAGACGGACCGCAACGATGCGCGCGGCATGGCGCAGATGATGCGGGTGGGGCTTTATCGTCCGGTGCATGTGAAGACGTTACGCAGCCAGAAACTGCGGATGCTGCTGACCCATCGCAAGCTGCTGCAGTCGAAGGCGATCGCCATCGAGAACGACCTGCGCGGTACTTTGCGCAACTTCGGCCTCAAGGTCGGCATGGTTGGGAAGGTGAAGTTCGAGGCGCGGATCAGGGAGCTTGTCGAGAACCTCCCCGACCTGGCGGTGCTGGTCGAACCGATGCTCATTGTCCGGCGGATGCTTCGCGAACAGTTCGGCATCCTGCATCGCCGCCTGCTGGCCATCGTCCGGGATGACGAGGTGTGCCGGCGCCTGATGACGACCCCTGGTGTCGGCCCCGTGGTGTCGCTGACCTATCGCGCCACCGTCGACGTGCCCGCTCGCTTCCGCAAATCCAAGTCCGTCGGGGCGGTGTTTGGACTGACGTGCGCCAAGTATCAATCGGGCGAGGTCGATTGGAACGGCAGAATATCGCGCTGTGGAGACGAGATGATGCGGGTCATGCTCTACGAAGCAGCTCAGAGCATGATGCGTTCCAAGAAATGGTCCTGGCTCAAGGCCTGGGCGATGCAGATCGCCAGGCGCCGCGGGATGAAAAAGGCGATCGTGGCGCTGGCGCGCCGGCTGGCCGTGATCATGCACCGCATCTGGGTTGACGGCACCGAGTTCCGCTGGACCCGAGAACAAGCCACGGCAGCAGCATGAAAACCGTGAAAGATCAAATCCGATAGGAGGACACTCGAGCTCCACCGTGCGGTGGAAAGATGTCCCTCGCGGGACGATGGATGAGGTGAGTTCGTATGTCCGCTTGGACCTGCCGTCCGTCTGACGGCAAGGCCGCCCCAAAGATTGTTCCGCCTCGTCCTCGGATCCCATGATGGAAGGGCCTGGTGCCGATTCCGAAGAGAAGCGGCCGTGTAGCAGACCACCGTGGACGTCCCAATGCCACAAGCCGCCATTGTGGCTGACAAGACCGCACGCCGGGTCTTGGCTTGGCCGCAATCTGTGTGACAGAATTGCTACGATCAAATGTCAGTTCGGTTACACGCGGAGCGATCCATGAGTTCGGAATGGCCGGCGCGGTCCAGGTCCTTGGCTTGGTCAAATCCGCTCGCGTGGTGGTGGTCTCTGTTGACGCTCGTGAGCGCCATCAATATCGCGGCTTGGTTCTCGCTGTACCACTACCTGCAGGAGCCGCGGACCGGCGATCCCGGCAGCACGTCCGGCATCGAGCTGATGCTCCTTCTCTGCGCAGCATATGTCTTTGTCTGCGCATTCAGATCGTTCCTTCCGCGCGCGGATGTTCAGCGGATCTGCCTGTTCGACACCTGGCTGTCGAGCGTCATGATCGGACGCTCGGCGGCGACCGTGGCCGAGGTCTGCTTCGCGGCGCAGTGGGCGATTGCCCTACATCAGCTGGGCACCATGACGGGAGCGGACACCACCTTGAACGCCGCGTGGGTGATTGTGCCGTTGATCCTGATCGCGGAATGCTTCTCATGGCATGCGGTGCTGACCAGGAACTACTTTGGCAACGCTATCGAAAATTCGATATGGGCGTTGGCTTTCGTCATCGTTGCGGCTGGCCTTTGCCGGTTGCTGCCGGAGTTTGACGGTGCGGTTCGCGTGGCCCTCGTCGTCGCGATCATCGGCATCGCAGGCTATCTCGCGTTTCTGGCGACCATCGACGTCCCGATGTATCTGACGAGAGGGCGGGCCGAAGTTGCAAACGGCAGCAGACGTCTGAGCCCTCTGGAGGGTCTCCGTGACGCGAGCTTTCGTTGGGTCGTGACACACGACATCGCCGAGTGGAAGGACGAGATCGCCTGGATGTCGCTTTATTTCAGTGCGGCGGTCTGGGCCAGCCTCGCGCTATGCGTTTGCTATTCCGCTCATGGCGTGCCCTAGAGCGTGATTGCTTTAGGTTGAGTCGCAATCACGCTCTAGCTTTTTGTTCGAGCATGATCTTTTCGGAAAACCGGTACCCACCCCGGATCAAGTCCGGGGCAGGCTTTTTCCGGATCATGCTCTAGAATCCGTCTGGGTCGGATCGGATCCCGGGAGCCCCCGCGCTTTTCCCGTCACTCTGAGGGACGCGCGCGTGCGGATTGCGCCTGCGATTTGGTCCACACTCTTGAAACGTCCGCTTCGGGTGTGCGCCGTGACAGCTTCGGTCCCTACACCACCTGCTACAACCGCTCCGTTCGCTGGAGGCGGGCTGGCATGGTATTAAACCTCAGTTCCCGAATGGGATCGTCAGTTCCGTCTCGTTCGTGTCCACCACGAACACCGCGAGGAGCTTGGCCGGCTTCGTCTTGCTGGCATTGGCGCTGACGCCGTGGCGGTCGCCGGGCAGCTCGGAGAAGCTCTGTCCGGCCTTGTAGGTCGTCACCGGTCCGTCGTTGACCTGACTGCGGATCGCCCCCTCAAGAACGGTCGCGTAGATGAAGGCGGATTTGGGATGCGTGTGACCAGGCGAGTAGCCGCCCGGGCCGTATTCGACGAGCACGCCCTTGATGCTCTTGCCGGGAACGTTCGGCAGCTCGTGCTGGTAGACGAGGGTCACCTTGGCGTTCTTCTCCTTCGGCGCCTCCGCGAGGACGCTGCCGAACGGCAGGGTGGCGACAAGCAGCGAACAGAGGATGCGTTTCATGGAGCCCTATCCTTCGGTTGGCGGATCCGGGATCAGGCTGCTGCCTGTGAGCGGCGGAGCCATTCGTCGAAACCGATGCGGCCGAGGCGCGCCTCGCCCAACGGCACGAGCGAGTGCTCCTCGACCCGGCCGCCGAAGTATCGGGCCTCGGGGTCGCTCACGACCTCACGCGGGTCGCCGACCCCCTTCAGATAGCGGGCGACGATTTCGTTGAACGGCGCTCGTTCCGGGCCGGCGATCTCGACGATGCCGTTTCGCGGCGCCGCGAGCGCCACATCGGCAACGATGGCAGCAACGTCGTCCGCCGCGATGGGCTGGAACAGGCCGGGCGAAAGCCTGACCATGTTTCCATCCGCACTTGAAGCGGCGATGCCGCCGAGGAATTCCAGGAACTGGGTCGAGCGGATGATGGTGTAGGGGATGCCGGAGGTCTCGATCAGTTTCTCTTGGGCGACCTTGGCGCGGAAATAGCCATTGTCGGGCTCCGGTCGGTTCCGACGATGGATAGCGCGACATGGTGCCGGACGCCTGCTGCGGCCTCCGCCGCGAGAAGGTTGCGGCCGGAGGTCTCGAAGAATTCCAGCACCGCCTTGTCTTCAAATGAGGGCGAATTGGCGAGGTCGATCACCACCTGCGCGCCGGCCATGGCCTCTTTGAGCCCCTCGCCGGTGATGCTGTTGATGCCGCTTTTGGGCGAGGCGGCGACGACCTCGTGGCCGCCCTGGCGCAGAATGGCGACGGTCTTCGAGCCGATCAGGCCGGTGCCGCCGATGACGACGACCTTCATGGTTTACCCTCCCTTGTCGATGACTGGAGACCCTTAAATGGGTTCGAATGCAAGTGAGGACAACGCGCGAGCATAATGCAAAACCCGTGAGGAGACAAACACCGAGGCGTCCCTGCTGAACACGCCGCTCGCCGGGCCGCTCACGACGTTGAGCACGTCGAACGCAACACCAACACGGTGACGGGAGGCTAACTATCAGGCAAAAAGAGCCAACTAAGATGATCCACCTCCTTCATCAGCACGCCGATGCGCGCCGCATCCGCTCGCCGTGCTGCGCGCTCGGCCGGGACACGTCAGGGCGGTCTCGCCAGGGCTCGCGCGCTAGAGCGTGATTGCTTCAGGTTGAATCGCAATCACGCTCTAGCTTTTTGTTTGAGCATGATCTTTTCGGAAAACCGGTACCCACCCCGGATCAAGTCCGGGGCAGGCTTTTTCCGGATCATGCTCTAATCCACGACCGCGAACATCTGGATTTCGATCAGCTGCTCGGGCTCGCCGAGCTCCAGCACGGCGATGTTGGTCGAGGTCGGCTTGTGGTTGAAGGGCGCGAAGTAGCTGTTGATCACCCGTGAGGCGCGGCCGATGTCGCCCATCTGCGGGCGAGCGCGGAACACGAACATGTGCACCACGTCCTTGAAGCTGGCGCCGGCAGCGTCGAGCGTCTGCTTGATGCCGTCCATCGTGCGCTTGGTCTGCTCTTCGAGATTGCCGGTCATGTACTGCTGGATCTGCTCACGCTTGTGCGGGTGGTCGTGATACACCGGCAGGGCCGTGGTGCCGGCGAGCCAGAGAATCTTCCCGCTCTTGATCTTGATGCCCGGCACGAACGGCATGAACACCGTCTTGTCGTAGTTCGGATGATGGATCATCTCCATGTGCGGACTCGCCGGGGTCTGGGGGCCGGCGGAGGGGAGCGTCGTCAGCGGGGTCTGGGCGCCGGCGGGGGCGAGCGTCAACAGCGCAAGCGGCAGGCCGAGCGACAATCCAAGCGCAACGTGAAGCCATGTCCTCATTGGGTTTACTCCTTCTGCGGTGAGACCTTCATCCGAATTGAACGAGGGGCGCTGCGCCCCTCCCGTGCTCGACCAAATCATACTATGCGCACAGGCGCTGCCGTTGCACTGCGAGATTTCGACCCCCTGACGTCGCCTTGGGTCAAGAACGGAAATCCTCTGCCCAAGCATAAGGCGTCGGCTTTAACCCCGTAGGCGGACATTAACCGTGCCGGCTGGCGCGGGCTCGGTGGAGACGACCCGGTAGCGTTCAAGAGCGATCACCACCCAACACGCGGCGTGCTTGCTCCGCAACGCCATCGGCAATAGGCTTCTCGATGCCCGGGAATGGCCTTCAGCGCGGAGTCACCGTCATGCGCAATCACCGGATTGTCTTGGGAATGCTGGCGCTGCTCGTCGCCGGCGTCTGTTCCGCCCCGGCGGAAGCGACCGGCAGGGGCAAGGGTGTGAATTTTCCGGTCTCCTGTTCCGCTCCCGCGCAACAGGCGTTCAACGAGGCGCTCGCGGCATTGCATTCGTTCTGGTACGCGCAGGCGGCCAAGGAATTCCTCGCGATCGCCGAGCGCGAGCCCGACTGCGCGATGGCGCACTGGGGCTACGCCATGAGCCGATGGACCCAGTTGTGGGCGCCCCCGCGCCAGGATGCGCTCGATGCCGGCCTTGCGTCGCTGCGCCGGGCCGATGCGTCAGCCAAGAAGTCCCAGCGCGAGGCCGACTTCATCGCCGCCGCCATCGCGTTCTTCGGCGACAATGACAAGCTCGACCACCGCACGCGCTTGGCCGCCTACGCGGGCGCCATCGACAGGGTGGGCAAGAGCTATCCGGACGACCGGGAGGCTTCCCTGTTCTATGCGCTGTCTCTGCTCGCGACCGCCGACCCCCTGGACGCGACCTACGCCAGGCAGCGGCAAGCCGGCGAGGTGCTGGAGCGCATCTTCAAGGAGCTGCCGGATCATCCGGCAGCCGCTCACTACATCATCCATGCCTACGACTGCGGGCCGTTGGCGGAGCGGGCGCTCGCGGCGGCGGAGCGTTACGCCAAGGCTGCTTCCGTCGTGCCGCATGCCATCCACATGCCGTCACACACCTACGTGCTGCTCGGGCGCTGGCGGGACAACATCGAGGCCAACCTCGCCGGGGAGAAGGCCGAGCTCGAGCGCGGCATTCCGGAAGACCGGCTGCATGACATCGACTACCTGGTCTACGGCTATCTGCAGATCGGCGACGACGCAAAGGCAAAGGAGTTCCGCGATCTCGGCCTCGCGATCGAGCAGGAGCTGGTGGCGGCGAAACGCGACGTGGGCCTGAGGGCGCGGCCGTTTACGATCGCCGCCATCGAGGCGCGTTATGCGCTCGAGCGCAGCAGCTGGAGCGAGGCCGCGGCGCTTCAGCCGCGACCGAACCGGTGGGCCTTCATCGAGGCGGTGCCGCATTTCGCGCGTGCGGTCGGGGCCGCGCGCAGCGGCAACCCGGCGGCAGCGAAGGCCGACATCGACAGACTGACCGAGCTCCAGGCCGATCTCGTCAAAGCCAAGATCACCTACTGGGCGCGCGTGGTCGACATCCAGCTCAAGATCGCGAGTGCCTGGATGGCGGATGCCGAAGGCCGCAGCGCCGACGCGCTGTCGTTCATGCAGGCTGCAGCCGATCTCGAGAAATCGATCGACACGCACGATACCCTGTCGCCGGGGCCGGTCGGTGCCACGGCGCATGAATTGCTCGGCGAGCTTCTGCTGAAGACCGGCAGGGCGCGCGAGGCGCTGGCCTCGTTCGAGGAATCGCTCAAGATGGCAAAGCACCGGGCGCGCAGCTACTTCGGAGCGGCAAAAGCCGCCGGTCTTGCCGGCGACGCCGATCGCCACAAGGCGCATGTCGCCAAGCTCGCCGAAGTTTGCGGGGTCTCTGCCGCGACGACCTCTCCACGGGACGGGACCGATGCGCAGCTCTCGACGTTGCCGTGCGCGTGGCTCACGCGCTAGGTCAACTCGCCGTGGGTTCGGCTCCGCTTGACCCACCCGCACGCGTCACCCCCCGGCTCGACCGGGGGGACCATCCCGCTTCGCAAGACGGTCCTGCGATGCTGCCGCGGTGGGCTGTCGCATGCACCCGCCTGCTCGCCGCGGTCACGCTTGTTGCCGCGATGGCTGGCGCGCCGGCCGCGGCCGGCTCGCGTGTCGCCTTCAATCTGTTCACCCAGCACGGTACTCCGTTCACCGAACGCGATCTCGCCGGCCTGCCGACGGCGCTCTTCTTCGGCTTCACGTTCTGCCCGGACATCTGCCCGACCACGCTGATGGAGCTGACCAGCGATCTGGAAGCTCTGGGAGCCGACGGCGACCGCATCAAGGTCGTGTTCGTCTCCATCGATCCCGATCGGGACACGCAGGCCCATCTCAAGGAGTACATGTCGTCCTTCGATCGGCGCATCGTGGCGGTGTCCGGCACGCCGGAGAGCATCGCTGCCATCGCCGGCGCCTATGGCGCCAAGTACCGCAGGGTGCCGACGAGATCCGGCTATACGTTCGACCATACCTCGGCCGTGTTCTTGCTCGACTCCGGCGGCGAAGTGTCTGCCATCCTCGACGCGGGGGAACCACAGCACCGGCGACTTGCCAAGCTCAGAGGGTTGCTCCGTTGACGCGAGGCAGCCACGACCTGCGATCGCCGCTGCAGATTTGAGGGTAAGGACCGGCCCCGGCAGGCCCCATCCGGGGCGTGCTCGTGCCCGCGGCGGACAAAAGAATGCCCCCAAGATTGCCGGACGGTCGCACGATCGTCATCATCATCCGTGAGCCTGCGCATCTGCTTCGGCTGCTTCCGCTTGGTCCATCAAACTCGGGACAACATTATGGATCGATCCTTCACGATCGGACTATCGCTGCTGGCGGGTGCGGCCTTGCTCGAGGCGGCTCTGATCCCGGGCCTGGTGATCGGCGGCGTCGCCGTGCTGGCGGTGCCCCGGCTGCGGCGGGGCCTCAAGCCGCTGTTCACATCGACCGTGGGGCGACCGACCGAGCGCGCGGCGCCTCCGCCGGACCGGCAGGACGTCGAGGCGCCGCCCGCCGTCCTTCCCGGGCTCGGGATCAAGCGGGCGATCGCCAAGACCATCACCTTTCGGATCATCGTCACGACGCTCGACTTCACCTCGAACCTTGTGGTGATCGGCGAGCTCGCCACGGCGGCAGGTCTGTCGACCGCCAACCTCATCGTCGGCCCCGTGTTCTATCTCGTCCACGAAACGGCCTGGAATTATCTCGGCCCGCGCGGAGCCGTTGTCGACCTCCGGGGTGTCCTGCCGCTGCGGCCGGACCCCGAGGCGCCGCCGGCCGGAGAGGGCGGGTTTACGATCAGCCAGGCACTGGCCAAAACGATCACCTTCCGGACGATCGCCACGGCGGTGGACTTCACCATGAACTACGTGGTGGTCGGCGACGTGGCCGTGGCGGTGGGCCTGTCAGCCTTCGCCTTCGTGGTCGGCCCCTTCGTCTATCTCGGCCACGAGAAGGCCTGGGATTATTACGACCCGCCCGAACAGCGCGAGCACGATCTGCCGGAGCCGACAAAGCTCCTGCCGGCGCCTGCTTGACGCCGGCGTGAGTTCTCGGCTTCAAGCGTTGTGGGCAGTGCGTTGCGTCTCACTCGTCGTAGAGCAAATCCCCGAAGCGCCCCCAGCGCTTGCCGTCAAACCGCATCAGCTGCAACTGCTGGACCGTACCTCTTCGCCTACGTCGAGCGAGGCAACGCGGAAGGCGAGCGTCAGCGCCCGTATGCACCGTGCAAGCACGGCGCTAGGCGAGTTCGAGCGAGCGCCGCCGACCGTTGGAAAGTTACTGTCTCATTTTCACGAGTTAATGTGGATGCGCGCACCTGCTGCTCGGCGTGCGTACATGGATGTCATGCGAGGAAGGAACCACATGGCCGATGCCGCGGCGAGTGTTGCGCCCAAGATGAGCAACAAATAAGTGATCCACGACGACCTCGCCGGGGTGGTGGCAATGTCGGCACGATCGAGTTTGCCAAACTCGTTCGCATCGATTGCTCGTACCGCATTTGCCGGGGCGGCTTGCGCTGCGTCTGCGCCCTTGGCTCCCGTCGTGCTGACGCCATCGGCATTTGCAAGAGCCGGCCAAACCGCCCCCGCAGCCGCTACCAGACCTTCGTTCGGATTCACTTCCTTGGCAGCTTGATCAGCGGCTGAAGGGGAAACCACCGCGGGAGCCGTCTCTGCCGCGTTCGGCGAAATGGAAGGTTGCTGCGCGATAGGAGCGGACGCTGACTCCTGCACCGCCGGTTTGCTCGCCTTGGTGCGGGTGGCAGTGGGTCGCGCGTCTCGTTCGACCTTTGATTGCGCCTTTTTTTCCGGGACCGCCGGGTTGTTCGCCTTCTTGCGCGGCTGAGCTGATGGCGGGGGCTTGGCCGGCGCGTTGGCGCTCTCCTGCGGCGCCGCCTCCGACACCACAGGGCACGGGAATCTATCGTCGTCGCACGCCTGCGCGTCGGTCAATGGCAGACCCGCGAACATCCCCGCTCCAGTCACTACGATTGCCACAGTGCGCAGAGTAAACATGCATCCCCCCTATCCCCGAAGGTGAATGCTCGTATACCGATCCGTCGCGATGGCGCCTCATTGACGCAAATAGGGCATTGCTCGTGCAATCCGAGGGCGTAAAGGTGGCGGTTGGACGGTGTTGTGAGCCCACCAACAGCGAGATCACGGACCACTCCTCGTTCCTGCGAGGTAGAGCGGCTGGCGGTGAGAAAGTCGCGCTTACATGGCTTCGGCCTGAACACCCAGAGTAGCACATCGGTGTCAGCCATGTTGGTGAAACCAGAGGTGTAGCCGGACGGGCCATGGCGCTATGCCCTCATCCCTCTTTAGCCCTCACGCGTCCCCTTCCTGCCTTGCTCGAACCTTGCGACCGCGCGATCCTTGGCGTGGACGAGCCAAAACTGATGAAGCCGTAATCGTCAGTGTATCGTCCAGTGGAACCGATTTTCGGGGCAACCGGCAATGTAACCGGGGTCAGGAGATGGCAAATGCTCGGGAAGAACGTTGTGGACGAAGAGCTTAAACGAGGCTTCGGGCTGTCGCTAAAAGAAATCGAGCCGTTCTTGAGAGCTGGCGGCGACGCTGCCGAAATGAAGTTTATGGAATGCTGCCGTTACTTGTGGAAGGTTGACGGGGTAGAATTGATAGAGCCCTTTATCTTGGCGGTTTTTAACACATTGCCAGAGAAATCACGCTGCGTCCTCTTCCAGCGGATGTTGACGATTGTGTACTTGGCACAAGATGGCGAGCGACTACCAACGCCTCCAGAATGATACCGGCGAAATCAATTCAACAGAAGAGGAAGGAGGCTCATCGTCGAAGCCCAGCCCGCGCCGTCGGCGCGTCATGCGGGTCAGACGTTCCGATGGCATCGAACGACTGATCTGGGTTTAGGCTCAGCGACCTCGCCGGTTCCACTTCCACACACGCGCGCTCAAGGAGACGGGCCGTCCAGGCCGCGATCGGGGCGAGTCAGAAAGCGACGTAGCCGACACGGCAGATCATCAGGTTGGTTATCCGGTGGTGCGCAGCCATTGCCACCAGGAGATGGGGTTTTCGTTTTGGGGCGTGGGGAGTGTGACTTGGCGCGTTACGGTTTTTGCTTGTTGTTTCCAGTCGTCGACATCGGTTCTGGCGTGGACGAGTTCTTGGCGCATTTCATCGAGGCGTTGTTTGAGGTCTGTGATGCGTTCTTCTGCGAGTTTGAGGCGTTCTGCGGCTAGTGTGTTGTGGGTGTTGGGTTGGGTTAGGAAGAGACGGGCGAGTTCTGCGCCGTCGACTTGCCAACCGCCTTCGTTGTCTTTGGAACCTGAGAGAGCGCCGCGTTTGATTGCCTTCAGGATTGCGGTGCGGTTTAGGCCGGTCATGTGTGCCGCCTGCTGCAGGGACATGGGCATGTTGCTGCGCTCCGGTTGTGTGCGCAGCGTGCGGGGGTTTGGTTAAGGATTGGTTTATTTGTAAACGCCGCGAATTGTCGAGGCACGCGCCACCGCCATGGCGCCCGCAAGACCCGGCTTGCCCGGACGCGATGCCAAGGATGGTTCACGCGGACGGGGCTAAATGGTAGACGCAAGGGACTTGAATTACCTTGGGTCACCGTGTGGGTTCGAGTCCCGCCGTACCCACCAGCGCGCCAATGGTCTCGACCGCCAGTCACTCCCTGCGATCATCAGAGAGGCAGGACACAATGAATTGGCGCAAGGCAGTGACGATCGGCGCAGCCATCCTGTCTGCTCTCGCAGTGTCCGGAACTCCGTCCCTGGGCGACCCGAGGGTCGCGGACCTCGTGCAAGCCGGAAAAATCCGGGTTGCGCTGTTTCCGCCGCAGTACGCCGAGGATCCGGCAACCGGTGAGCTGCGGCCGTTCGGGGCCGGGATCGTGTCCATGGAGATTGCGCGCGGACTTGCCAGACGCCTCGGAGTTCGAGGTGCTGTTGGTCGGACAGCCAACGCCTCCCAAGGCCGTGGAGTGCGTCAAGACCCTCGCATGCGACGTGGTCATCGTGGGGATCGAACCATCCCGGGCCGCGGAGGTGGACTTTTCCCCGCCGGTCATCCAATTCGACTACACCTATCTGGTGCCGGCCGGTTCTTCGATCCACGGCGCCGCCGACGTGGACCGGCCCGGGATTCGTATCGCGGTCGTGCGCAATCACGCCTCGACCTTCGCTCTGAGACGCATCGTGAAGCACGGTGAGCTGGTCGGCGCCGACCTCCCCGATGCCGCTTTCGACCTGCTGCGTGCCGGCAATGTGCACGCATTCGCATCAGCCCGTGAGGCGCTTCTCGACTATTCCGTCAAGCTGCCCGGCTCCAAGGTGCTGGCGGACGCCTATGGGGTCAATCTTGTCGGGATGGCGGTTCCGAAGGGCCAGGGTGGACGGCTTGCCTATATCGGCGAGTTTATCGAGGAGGCCAAGGCGTCGGGCCTGATCCAGCGCGCCATCGAGGGCGCCGGCTTGCGCGGAGTCCGGGTGGCATCTCCGATGAAGCCCGAATGAACGGATCGGCGGTGCAATCCACTAGAGCGTGATTGCTTTAGGTTGGGTCGCAATCACGCTCTAGCTTCTTGTTTGAGCATGATCTTTTCGGAAAACCGATACCCACCCCGGATCAAGTCCGGGGCAGGCTTTTTCCGGATCATGCTCTATTGAATTCATCGCAGGGCTGCCGACGATAGCCCGCTTGATCCGATGTTGGCGCAAGCTCTCACGCGCCATTGCGCCGCGATGAAGGCCGCATAGTCCTGCGCCGATCACAGGCCTGGTGCCGAGCTTCGTAAGGCTGGCCGTCAGGTTCGCCGGACATCGATATTTTCGTCCGCCAGGGTATAATCGCTCGCCACCATCAACCATGACCCCCAGAGGGACCGAACAAGAGAGGAAACGAAGATGAGAAGAATTCTGCTTGGCGCGGCGCTGGTCGCTTTCGCCGCCGGCGCGTCGGCCCAGGACAGGCGCCCCGACTACGGCCCGGCGGTCAACGCCGCGGCCGCGAAGAAGATCGCGGCCGGCGTCATCGCCGAATGCCAGAAGAACAGCTGGAACGTCGCCGTCGCCGTGGTCGATACCCACGGATACCTGGTGTACTTCGAGCGCATGGACAACACGCAGACCGCCAGCATGGAGATCGCCGTCGGCAAGGCGAAGGCCGCGGCGACGTATCGGCGCCCGACGCGCGTTTTCATGGATGTGATCAACAAGGGCGGGCCAGCGACAGCCACTCTGCCCGGCGTCTTCGCCTCGCCCGGCGGTGTGCCGATCATGGTCGACGGCAAGGTCACCGGCGCAGTCGGGGTGAGCGGCGTCACCGGCGACCAGGACGAGCAATGCGCCAAGGCCGGCCTCGGTAGCACATAGCCGATTTCATCCTGCGGTTCTGCACATGGGCGTCGGCACGGTTCTGCAACACCGTGCCGATCGTCTTGTGCACCAGGCGGCCATCGCTTTCATCTTGGCCCATTCAGACTTCATCGGCGCATGGGCAACAGCAACAAAGCGCGGCAAAATCTCTCCGCTGGAATGACAATTCACCGCGATCTTGACACGCGAGTTTGGCTGGATCAGGGCAACGCCGATAGTTGCCGAAACGGCGCTACTTTGATTTGGCGGCGGCCCGCACTTTTTGTCCCGCCAATTCTCTTAGGAAAGCCGCTGCCCACCATGAAACGTCATGATCCTGGAGCGGTCCGATCATTTCTTGCCAGCGGGTGACGCGCTCCTCATGGCTCATTTGGAGGGCATCGCGGATCGCCTCCGCGACCTCAAATTTGTCATTTGGATTGACTATAAGTGCGCCTGTCAGCTGCTGAGCTGCACCCGCAAACTTCGAAAGGATCAAGACTCCCGGGTTTGTAGGATCCTGAGCCGCAACGTATTCCTTCGCGACCAGGTTCATGCCATCGCGCATCGGTGTGACCAGTCCAACGAGTGCAAGCCGGTAAAGGCTGGCGAGTACAGATCGAGGATAAGTACTGGTGACGTATTGGATCGGCACCCAGCCGGGCTCGCCCAACGAGCCGTTTATCCGCCCCAGGGTTTCATTCACAGCCCGGCTTAGCGCCCCGTACTCCGGGACTTCGCTGCGGCTTATCGGTGCGATCTGAAGATAGGTGACGCGTCCCAGCTGATCGGGGTTGCTGATGAGAAAGCGTTCATACGCTTCCATTTTTTCTGGAATGCCTTTTGAGTAGTCGAGACGGTCGACTCCGATAATCAATTTGCGGGAGCCAAGGCCCGAGATCGTCTGACTGACAATCTGATTTGAGCGAGAGCGCGCGGCGACTTGCTGAAAGCCGCTCACGTCGATGCCGATCGGAAAGCTTTTCACGCAGGTGCTCTTTCCGTCCACGTCCAGCACATCCGACTTTTGAGGGATGGCGCCCAGTTCCTGAATGAGCCCACGCCTGAGGTTGTCGGCGTCCCGTTCGGTCTGCACGCCAACGAGATTGAAATCCATGATCGAGCGCAGAAGATCTGTGCTTCCTGGAAGTGTTCCGAGCACCTCAGGAGCCGGCCATGGGATATGATGAAAGTACCCGATCGGATTGGTGAGGCCGAGAGCCCTCAATTCCGTCGCTAGGGGGACCAGATGATAGTCGTGCACCCACACGAGGTCGCTCGGACAGACAAGTTTGGCAAGGGCGCTTGCAAATGTGCGGTTAACTCGCAAGTAGCCGGCATAGTCGGCTCGCGAGAAATCGGACAGGCCCACCCGGTAGTGCATCGTTGGCCAGAGCGCCCGATTGGCGAAACCATTGTAGTACTCTTGACGATCGAGCGACGTCAGGTCCATCAGCGCGTACTGAACCCGCCCTTTGTCGACCATTCTGGGCTGGGATGCAGGCTGGGAAGCTACCTTGCCGCTCCAACCGAACCAGAGACCTTGGTAGGCTCGAAATGCCTCTCGCAATGCAACGGCCAAGCCCCCCGCGGTTCCTTTGCCCGCGGCATCGGGAACCGATACCCGGTTCGAAACGACGACGAGTCGAGGCAAAGCAGCGCTCCAAGACGGCTCTTGTCGTACAACGTACAGCGGCCGTGGCTGCCCAGCAAATAGACCGATCTCGGGTACGGGTTCCGACCATTGCGGATAGCTGTTCCATTGAAGGCGGATCGTGAGTCCGATCCATCGCGGACGGCGTCATGATCACGGACGGAGTCTCCCGTCGACGGGCTCATGGGGTCACAGCGCCGTCGGCGATGGTTGGATTACCGCTTCACCTCGTGCCAGCGACTGGCAGCTGGCTAAGGTTGCACATGCAGTCCTGGGCGGATTACATATCCGTACGCACGAATTTAGTTTTTGCAAGCGACAGGGAATCGGTCTCAGCACGGGGTCGGCCAAGCGCCGATGGCGGCATAGAAGGCATGAGCATGGATAAGCCGAGCTTCGCTCGCAAGTCGGCGCCGGCGAAGGCGAACCATACCGATGGCGGTGATCTCTCGACTCGTCCTGCTGCCGCGCCAGCAGAGGATGATGACGTTGACGAAATCAAGAGTGCCGTGCTCGCCAAACTGGCGCTGGAACTGGGCAAGGATGCGTCCGTGGCCACGGACCGAGACTGGTTCGTCGCGGCCGCGCTGACTATTCGAGACCGCATTGTCCATCGATGGCTCACGGTGGATCGCGCCAGCCATGCACAGGGCAGCAAGCGCGTCTACTATCTGTCGCTGGAGTTCCTCATCGGGCGACTTTTTGCCGATGTGCTCTGCAACCTTGGTTGGACTGAGATCTTTCGCGCGGCGCTCGGAGATCTGGGTGTCGATCTAAACCGGCTGCGAGCCGCTGAGCCGGACGCGGCACTCGGCCATGGCGGCCTTGGTCGGCTCGCCGCCTGTTTTATGGAGAGCATGGCGACCCTCGGAATTCCTGCCTACGGCTACGGCATTCGCTACGATCACGGACTGTTCCGCCAAGTCATCAGGGACGGTTGGCAGCAGGAATACCCTGAGGAATGGCTGTCCTTCGGCAATCCATGGGAGTTCGCTCGGCCGGAAGTGATCTACGATATCCACTTCGGCGGTTGGGTCGAGATGACGATTTCGCCGACCGGCGTCAAACGCTCGGTCTGGCACCCGGCCGAGACCCTCGAGGCGGTCGCCTATGATATCCCGATCGTGGGATGGCGCGGCCGACACGTAAATCCCTTGCGGTTGTGGTCTGCCCGAGCCGTCGATCCTCTGCGCCTCGACGCGTTCAACATGGGCGATCACGTCGGCGCGTTGTCGGAACAGTCGCGCGCCGAAGCGATCTCCAAGATCCTCTATCCCAGCGATGCGACCCCGGCCGGCCTGGAGCTTCGCCTGCGCCAGGAATATTTCTTTGTTTCAGCCTCGCTGCAGGACCTGCTGCAACGCCACCTGCGGACCGATGGAAACCTCTATTTCCTGCCGCTTCGATCGGCAATCCAGCTCAATGACACGCATCCGAGCGTCGCAGTACCGGAACTCATGCGCATCCTCGTCGACCTTCACGGCCTGCCGTGGGACGAGGCGTGGCGTATCACGGTCGGCACATTCTCCTATACCAACCATACGCTCCTGCCTGAAGCGCTCGAGTCCTGGCCAGTCGATCTGTTCGGGCGCGTTCTGCCGCGGCACCTGGAGATCATCTATCGCATCAATACGGAGCATCTCGAGGCCGCGAAGCTGACAAATCCGTCTGCTTCTGAATCGCTCGGGTCGATTTCGTTGATCGACGAGAATAATGGTCGAAAGTTGAGAATGGGGCACCTTGCGTTTGTCGGCTCCCATCGCATCAACGGCGTGTCAGCGCTTCACACCAACCTGATGCGCAAGACCGTGTTCCGCGAGCTCCACGCGATGTATCCGGACCGGATCGTCAACAAAACCAATGGAATCACGTTCCGGCGCTGGCTGCTGCAGACCAATCCCGATCTCACCAGGGTCCTTCGTGAGGTCTGCAGCGATGCCTTTCTGGATGATCCTACCCAAATGGTCCGTCTTGCCGACCACGCCGAGGACCGTGGGATTCAGGAGCTGGTCGGAGCGGCCAAGCGCGCCAACAAGGTGGCCCTCGCGCGTCTGATCGTCGAACGCCTTGATCTGCGTGTGGACCCGGATGCGCTATTCGATGTGCAGATCAAACGTATCCACGAATACAAGCGCCAATTGCTGAATCTACTTGAAACCGTCGCGCTCTATCACGCCATCAGGGCTGAGCCTACTCGGAATTGGGTGCCGCGGGTGAAAATATTCGCTGGAAAAGCGGCAGCGAACTACGCGCAGGCAAAGTTGATCATCAAGCTCATCAATGATGTGGCCAAGGTCATCAATGGGGATCCAGTGGTTCGCGATCTCCTGCGGGTCGTCTTCCTGCCCGATTACAACGTCAGTTTGGCAGAGAGGATTATTCCCGCTGCCGACCTATCCGAGCAGATTTCGACGGCGGGAATGGAAGCTTCCGGCACTGGCAATATGAAGCTTGCCTTGAACGGTGCGCTTACGATCGGCACGCTGGACGGAGCGAATATCGAGATTCGCGATCACGTTGGCGCAGAGAACATCTTCATCTTTGGATTGCGGGCAGGGGAGGTTGAGGAGCGTCGGCGCGCAGGCTTGGAATCAAGTTCGGTGATTGCAGCTTCTCCCAAGCTCGCCGAGGCCATCGAGGCAATCGAGACCGGCGTCTTTTCACCCGACGATGCCGACCGATTTGCTGCGCTTATGAATGCGCTGCGGCATTCCGACTATTACATGGTCACGGTGGATTTCGATGCCTATTTCGCAACGCAGAGAAGCGTCGAAAGGCTGTGGCTGTCGACATTCGATTGGACGCGCATGAGCATGCTCAACATCGCACGAATGGCGTGGTTCTCCTCCGATCGGACCATCGGCGAGTACGCCCAAAACATCTGGAAAGTACCGTTTGAACTTCCCAGCAAGGACCGCCATGGGTCATTCACGTCGTTTCAAGCGTGAAGTCGGCATGACCGCTTCACCCCAATGAACGGACATATCCAGCGGTGATCGGCTCGTCCGAGTCGTGCCGGATTCGGAAGTCGGCGCCGCCTCACTCGATCACCTTGTCCGCTGTTGCGAGCAGCGCCGGGGGCACGGTGAGACCGAGCGCCTTGGCGGTGTTGAGATTGATGACGAAATCAAACTTGGCAGGCGCCTGCACGGGTAACCGGGCTGGATCCTCGCCTTTGAGAATGCGGTCAACATAGGCGGCGCTGCGCCGAAACAGGTCCGTGGGGTCGAAGCCATAGGCCATCAAACCGCCATCGAAAGCGTAATGGCCGAACGGATAGACGGCCGGCAGGCGATGACGGGCGGTGATCGAAAATATTCGGCTGCGGGCCACGTTATTGATCGCGGTCGGCAAGACGATCAGGCCGCCACCTGGCTCGCGCGCGAACGAGGCCAACGCTCCTTCGAGGTCGTCGGTGGAATTGCGAAACACCACGGTGGTGACCGGCAAGCCGGCTTTGGGCGCCAGCTCTTCGACCGCGCGCCAGACCGCGGCAAATCCGGTAAAGGCTGGATCGAGGACGCCAGCCACCCGGCGCAGGCCGGGCGTGATCTCTCTCAGCAGCTCCAGCCACTTCCCGCCGATTTCAGGCTCGAACGTGCTGAACCCGGTGATGTTGCCGCCGGGCCGCGCCTGGCTTTCGACAAAGCCCGCCCCGACTGGATCCGTCACGACCACGAAAACCACCGGGATGCGGCGCGTGGTCTTTTGTGCGGCGGCGGTCGCCGCCGTACCATTGGCCACGATCACATCGGGTGCCAGCGCCACGAGCTCGGCTGCCGTGGCCTGCGCGCGTGTCGCTTCGGCAACGCCCCAGCGATAATCGATCTGGACGTTGCGGCCCTCGAACCACCCCAGGTCCGCAAGCTGCTTTCGAAACGCGCCGCCGAGAAACATTCTACGTTCCAAACAGCGCCCGCCCATTTCTTAGTGCCTACGGAGAGGAAAACTTCATTCGTGAATTTCAACGCGAGCCGTGTGACTATACGGCGTGCATTTTTGCTGGTCCTGTGGCCCTACAGGATCCGACGTTGCGGCCCGAAATTGGTATTCCCACGTCAGCAGCACTGGAGGCTTTTTATCGAGCTTTCGAGCGCTATCACCTGGGGTCTGCTGCACCTCACTGCAATGGGCGGCTCATTCCAGAGTCGCTTTCGCTCAATTCAAGATGCGCTTGGACTAGATCAAGCAACGATGGGTTTTCGCCATCGGCCCGCCTCAAGGGCGTCGACGCCCGTCTTCGAGCCTGTGAAGAAATCCCCCTGGAAACCGGTACGATCAGAAGTCGCAGCATGTACAAACCAGAATTGGACCGTGAACCTTGTTCTATTTCTTCACAGGCTCCTTCGCGGGCTATGGACGGGCGTAAACGCCCTTAAGGGCTCAACCCATCCTACAAGGGGCGCCCCGCCACCAGCGCCAAGACGCGCAAGGGACTGCCGGATCCTTGCTTGATCTTGAGCGGCGCCGCGATGATGACCGCGCCCTTCGGCGGCAGCAGGTCCAGATTGGTGAGGCACTGCAGCCCGAACCGGCCTTTGCCGTGCATGTAGAAATGCGCCGGGTAGGGCGGATTGAAGTGATGCCCCTGGCCGAAATCGGTGCCGATCGTCTCCGTGCCGAAGCCGTGCACATCGCGCGCTTCGACAAACCATTTCACCACGGCAGGCTCCGGACCCGGCGTATGCGCGCCATCATCGCGCAGCCCGGCATAATCCGGGTAGCTGCGCTTCGACCAATCCGTGCGCAGCAGGACCCAGCTTCCCGGCTCGATCCTGCCGTGGCGCGCCTCCCATTGCTCGACGAAAGGAACCGTAAGCGCGAAATCCGGATTGGCCGCGCACTCCTTCGAACAGTCGAGGACGCAAGCAGGCGCAATGAATTTCGCAGCATCGATCGTATCGACCGCATTGTTCGGCAGGTCCTTACCGGAAATCCAATGGATCGGCGCGTCGAAATGCGTCCCGGTATGCTCGCCAAGGCTGATGTTGTTCCAGTACCAGGCCGGCCCGCGTTCGTCGTAGCGCGACACCTCCTCCATCCGGAACGGCGCGCATTGGCCGAGCTCCGGCGGCAGCACAATGGTCGGGAATTCCTGCGACAGCGTCTGCGTGAGGTCGATGACGCGGATGTCGCCGTTGGCGACCGCGCGCGCGAAAGACAATAGATCAATCGGCACAGGCATGTCCTTCAACTCGCCATTTCGCGCTCGAGCGCCTTCGGATTGACCGCAAGGCGTTGCCGGATGTCCTCGGCGATGTCGCCGACGAAGGCATCCTCGGTGCCTTGTCTGAGCGCACGCACCACCGCGCTGGCGAGCGTCGCCGGCGCTACTTTCGGCGGCGGGACGGTTTGAAACCATTCGGTTTCGAGCGGGCCGAAAAACACATTCAACACCTTGACGCCGCCGGGGCGCAATTCCGCGCGCATGCATTGTGCCGCCGACAGGCACGCCGCCTCGGTCGCGGAATAGCTTCCGTAGGTCGGCCAATTCATCAGCGCGTGCACGGACAACAGATTGACGAACGCTGCGGCCGAATTCACACCGTCTGCCCCGCGAAAGCGCAGGATCGGACCGAAAGCCTGCGCCAGCCGCATCAGACCGAGATAGCGAACGTCCATCTCCTCGCGCGCGGTCGTCAAGCCGTGACGATCCACGATGCCGCCGGGGCGAACATGCTCTGCAGTGTTGACGAGGATGTCGATACGGGCACCGTTCTGCTCTGCCTGCTCGGTGACCGACTCCGTGTCCGTCACGTCGAGCGGAACAATTTCCACGCGTTCGATCTTGCGAAGGCGGTCCAGCCCGGGAAATGGCTTCCAGGCATCAGCCAATCCGACAAACACAATTGCCGCGCCGGCATCGGAAAAGGCCTGGGCCATGGCCTGGCCGACGGGAGTGCGCCCATCCGTGATCAGAACGCGGCGGAACTTCGGATCGCATGTCATCTCGCGCAAATGCGGGTCATCAGCCATGTTCGGCGTATCCGTTTCCGGCAGCGCCATGGCGACCGCCGAGCCACTCTTGTCGAGCTTGAGCTCAAGCCGCACGCGGGCGCCCTCTACCGCATCGCCATGAAGGTGCGCAACCACGACCGGGCCGGCATCGAGCTTGACGGTCCCCACCCGCCAAGGCGTGCGCTCGCGGAAATAAGGATCGGTCGATGTCCGCACGGTCGTTTCCGCGATCAGTGTGCCGCCGGGATCCACATCGCGGAATGGGATTCGCGCCGATAGGCACGACGGGCAGGCGTCGCGCGGGGGGTAAACGACGGCGCCGCAGTCGAGGCAGACTTGCAGCGCGAAGCGTCCCTCCGCCGCCGCCGCGGTGAGGCCATGGGCGGTGCGGCTGCGAACTCCCTGCGGGCTGAGCGGCAGTCGCGTCCGCTGGAGCGGATTTTTTCGTTTCGGACGGACGAGCGGTCGGGTCACGCGGCTCTCGCAAGAATGGCGGCGCAGGATGACAGGCCGCGATCGTAATTGATCATGCCGAAGCCGGAAACCAGGCATGAGCCGGCATCGGGCACCTGCGAGCCGAGCGGCTGCGAGGTGAGCTGCCGCATGGCTTCGACCAGCCCGAGAAAGCCCCCGGCCGCGCCGGCTTGTCCGACCGAGAGCTGCCCGCCCGACGTGTTGTGCGGAAACGTGCCGTCGTTCGTGAAGGTATGCGAGCGCACGAAGTCCGGCCCCTCGCCCTTGGCGCAGAAGCCGAGGTCCTCGAGCTGCATCATCGAGATGACCGGATAATCGTCGTAGGTCTGGACGAAATCGACGTCCTCCGGCGTCAGTCCCGCCATCGACCATAGCTCGCCAGCATCGAGCGCCCAACCGCCGCGCACCTGCATGGGATCGGCCGCAAACGCGTTGTGGCGTTCGATCGTCGACAGAATGCGCACCGCCGGCAGATTGAAAGACCTGGCGGTATCTTCGCGGCACACGAGCAGCGCCTCGGCACCCGCGCACGGCATCACGCAATCGAACAGGTGGATCGGATCGGCAATCGGCCGTGCCGACATGTACTCATCCAACGTCAGCTTCCTCTTCATCATCGCGTGCGGAATCGACAGCGCGTTGTCGCGCTGCGCGATGCAGAGCTTCGCAAAGTCTTCCCGCTTCGCGCCATAGGTGTTCATGTAGTTCCTGGTGATGAGCGCAAACGATGCGTTGGCGCCGCCGGACCCATACGGATAGACCGCGTCCTGCGCAAAGCGGGAAAAGGTCGACAACGTCTTGCGGAACGAGTCGACATGATTGGTGTCGGCAGCGACGCAGGCCACGATATGCGCATCGCCGGCTTGCACCGCCCGCGCCGCGCGGCGCAACGCGATGATGCCGCTCGCGCCGCCAAAAGGAATATGATCGAGCCACCGCGGCGACAACCCGAAATGCTGCGTGAGCCCGACTGCGGTATCCGGTCCCACGGTGAAGCTCGACACTGCAAGGCCGTCGATATCCTTCGGGCGCAGCCCGGCGGGCTTGATGAGCTCATGCAGGGCGCGCCCGATCCACCAGTGCGCAGTGTTGGTCGAATAGCGCCGGTACGGGATGGTGACGGGCAGGCAGGCAACCACCCCGTCGTATGATTTTCGGGTCGGACGGACGCATCCGCCAGCTCGTGCGGACCGCAGCCATATCTCCTTACAATCCCTTGGGATGACTCATGAACTCTTCCAGGATCTCCTTCGGCGGCTGGATGTAGTCGGAGACGCGGCTTACGCCGACGCCCGCGAGCCGCCGCAGTTTTACGGCCAGTTCCGCCATCTTGACGACGATCGGGATGCCGTTGATGACCGGCGCCCCATCGACGACATGCTCTCGGATGGCGGAGAACAGCAACATCGGAATCCCTCCGCCCGGAATCAACACGTCCACCCCGGATGCCACGAGCGGCTTCGCCTGTTCGGCAAACAAGCGAGCGACTTCGTCGGCCAAATTTTCGGATTCATAGGCCTTGAGGATTTGTCCCGGCTCGAATTGCATCGCGTGCACGCCTGTCACCCGACGCTCGAGCCCATACTTCGTGATCTGATGGTGAAACCATGGGATGTAGCGCGTATTGATCGTGACGATACCGCTGCGCTGGCCGAGCTGACAGCTGTACAGCATGGAGGCCTCTCCGAGCGCTACCACCGGAATGCTGACGGCCGAGCGAGCCTCGTAAAGCCCGGCGTCCTGGAAGTGACCGATGACGAACGCGTCGTAGCCTTCCCGCTCCGCGCGCACCGCGTTGCAGATCACCTCGCGGGCGCACCGCATCTCGACCAAGGCGTGAGCATAGGAATTGTGCGGCGTAATCCCCTTGATATCGACCGTCGTACCGGAATCGACCACCGCCTCGAGATGCTTGCGTAGCCGATCCCAATAGGTCTTTCCGTTCTCATAGTCGACATAGCTCTGGTACCAGATGCGCACGTTTGGCTCCCTTCAAAGGGCCGGTCGGCCCGCCTGCGAAGCAAAAGCGGCCTTCAGGTCGCAACCGGAGGCGCTTGCCAGCTTCCGCAGAAGCCTTAAAGTTAAAGCAATTGCAACGAACTTCCAGGGCATGTGGAGATCGGTCATGATGTCGCGTCTCACCTGTTGGCGTTGCCGCCTTGGTCCTGTCTGTCAGCGCGAGCTTTGGTGCCGACATCACCGTCGGTTTCGTGACCGCACTGAGCGGACCCGGCGCTTCGATCGGAATTCCCTACGAAAAGGGAGTTCTCGCCGGATTTGCGCATGCCGACAAAGTCGGTGACGTCAAGATCAAGCTGATCCGGCTGGATGATGCCTCGGACCCGTCGGCGGCGACCCGCAACGCCCGCAAGCTCGTCGAAGAGGAGAAGGTCGACGTGCTGATGGGAACGTCGGGCGTTCCGGGCACGATTGCGATGGTGGTCGTCGCCGCCGAGACCAAGACGCCGATGATATCGCTGACCCCGGCCAGTCAGCCGCCAAGCCCGAACGGCCAGTGGCTCATTTCCATTCCGCAGCCGCCGCCTCTGATGGTCGCCGCGGTTGTCGAGCGAATGAAAAAAGACAATGTCAAGAAAGCCGCTTACATCGGATTCAGCGACTCCTGGGGCGACCTTGTCTATGACGCGCTGATGAAGAACGTCAGCGGCACCGGCATCGACGTCGTCACCAACGAACGCTATGCCCGCGCCGACACGTCCGTTACCGGACAAACCCTCAAGATCATCGCGGCGCGTCCCGATGCGGTCATCACCGGCGGCTCCGGCACGCCGGGCGCATTGCCCTACCTTGCGCTGGCGGAACGCGGCTACAAGGGCGGGCTGTACGGAACCCATGCCTTGATCAATCCGGATTTCGTCCGCGTCGGCGGCCGCGCCGTCGACGGTGTGATCGCTCCGACAGGGCCCGTGATCGTTGCGGAGCAGCTCCCCGACAGCAATCCGACCAAGAAGGTGTCGCTGGCCTACCGCGAGGTCTATCAAAAGGCGAACAACGCCCCGACCAACGACGCCTTTTCCGGCTACGCCTTTGACGGCTGGCTTGTGCTTCTCGATGCGGCCAAGCGCGCGCTGGTCAAGGCGCAACCGGGCACGCCGCAATTCCGCGAGGCGTTCCGCGAAGCGATGCTGGCGACCAAGGACGTCATCGGCACGCACGCGATCTACAACTTCCAGCCCGGCGGTTTCTTCGGCGTCGACGAGCGCGCCCGCGTGCTGGTCCAGCTCAAACAGGGAAAATGGACGCTGGTGCCCTGAGCGGGAAAACGGGGCTGACTCTCGATCCAATGTGCTCACGGATGACGCGTGATCGAGGGCGAGGCTGCCTCCCGCGGGATGGCATCGCCGCCCTCGATCTGTTCTTGCCGTCGTCATGACGCCGGAGATCGCCCTCCTCCTCGCGCAGGATGGGATTTCCACCGGGGCGATCTATGTGCTGGTCGCGCTCGGTATCGTGCTCATCTTTTTGGTGACGCGCGTCATCTTTGTGCCGTTCGGCGACGTGGTCGGCTATTCGGCCCTCACCCTCGCGGCCCTGCAGCTGCGGCAAATGCCAGGCACGGTCTGGCTGGTGCTTACGCTCGCGGCGATTGCGACCGTGATGGAAGTCTACGGCCTGATGCGCCGCGGACAGACACACCGCCTGCCGAAGGCTCTGTTGTACTACGCCGTGCTGCCTGCCATCCCGGCGGCTCTGGTCTGGCTGGCCGCCGGGCACGACCTTCCGATGTGGGTCGGTATTGCGCTGACCCTCGCAATCGTTATTCCCATCTCGCCCCTGCTGTACCGCATCGCATTTCGTCCGCTCGCCGACGCATCGGTCCTCGTCCTGCTCATCGTCGCGGTGGCGGTTCACTTCGCCATATCCGGTCTCGCGCTGTTGTATTTCGGACCGGAGGGCTTCCGCACCGAGCCGATGACGCGGGCCTTCTTCGACCTTGGGCCGATCAGCGTCTCCGGCCAAAGCATTCTGATCGTCGCGAGCTCCGCGATCTTCAGTTTCCTGCTCTTCTTGTTCTTCGAGCGCACGCTCACCGGCAAGGCGCTGCGTGCGACGGCCGTCAATCGCGTCGGCGCCCGGCTGGTCGGCATCCTTCCCGCCACCACCGGCGCGACAGCCTTTCTCCTCGCGTCGGCGCTGGCGGGAATCTCCGGCATTCTGATCGGACCGGTGACGACGCTCTATTACGATTCCGGCTTCCTGATCGGCCTGAAAGCCTTCGTCGGCGCCATCATCGGCGGCCTGGTCAGCTATCCGGCGACCGCCGTGGGCGCGATCTTCGTCGGGCTGTTCGAGAGCTATGCGGCATTCTGGAACAGCTCGCTCAAGGAAGTTCTCGTCTTCGGCGCGCTTATTCCCATCCTGATCTGGCAATCCCTCACCTCGGGGAACGGAATCGAGGAGGAAATCGAGGAGGAAGAGCGCGAGGGAGAGGCCTGATGCGCTGGAGGTCCCACATCCTGCTGGGTCTCGCCATCGCCTTCCTCGTGGTCGCGCCCGCGATTTTCGGAGGCTTCACCATCACGCTGATGAACTACATCGGCATCTATGCCTTTGCCGCGCTCGGTCTCGTTCTGCTGACCGGCGTGGGCGGGCTCACGTCATTTGGTCAGGCTGCCTTCGTCGGCATCGGCGCCTATGCCACCGCCTGGTACACGGCGGTGCACGGCGGCTCCCCCTGGATCGGCTTGCTGCTCGCGCTCCTTCTCACCGGGCTCGTCGCCACGGTTCTCGGCGCCACGACGCTGCGGCTCGGCGGTCACTTCCTGCCGCTGAGCACGATTGCCTGGGGCATTGCCATCTATTTCCTGTTCGGAAACATCGATGCGCTTGGGCGCTACAGCGGGCTATCCGGAATTCCAGCGCTCACCATCGGGCCGATTTCGCTCGCCGGCAACACCGCGATGTACTTCTTCATCTGGGGACTGCTCGGTATCGTGATGCTTCTGTGCAGGAACCTGCTCGACTCTGCGCAAGGGTCGCGCGATCCGCAGCCTGCGCGGCGGCATCGCCATGGTGGAAAGCCTCGAGATCGATTTCTTCCGGATGCGGCTTGCCGTTTTCGTCCTGGCGGGACTGCTGGCAGGCCTGTCCGGCTGGCTCTATGCGCACATGCAACGTTACGTGAGCCCGGCGCCCTTCGACCTGCGTCCCGGCATCGAATTGCTGCTGATGGCGCTGGTCGGCGGCGCCGGCCACATCGCCGGCGCGGTGGTCGGCGCAGCCATCATCACGCTGCTCAAGAATGTCCTGCAGGACGTCCTTCCCGTATTCACGCGCTACAGCGCGCAGCTCGAAATTGTCGTGTTCGGCGTCCTCTTCATCGTCCTGCTGCAAAAGGCGCGCTCGGGCATCGTTCCCATGATCAGCCGCTATCTGCCGTCGCCGCGCCTGACTGTTCCGGAGGAGGCGGAGCCGCTCGCACGCCGAGCACGCCCCGCCGTCTCCGGCCGGCCCGTGCTGACAATTCAAGGCGCGACGAAACGGTTCGGCGCATTGGCTGCCGTCAACGACGTGAGCTTCGAGGTCAGGTCCGGCGAGGTCCTCGGCTTGATCGGCCCGAACGGAGCCGGCAAGACCACGCTCCTCAATCTGATCACCGGGACCGCGAAACCGAACGCCGGGCAGATCCTGTTCCTCGACGACGACATGACGAGATTGGCGCCACGTCATATCGCCGCCAAGGGCGTTTCGCGCACGTTCCAGCACGTGAAACTGCGTCCGAACATGACGCTGCTCGACAATGTCCTGCTCGGAACATATTCGCGCACGCGATCGGGGTTTCTCGCGGGGGCAATCCGGCTCGACCGCGAAGAGGAAGCATCCGCAAAGGTCGAGGCGTTGCAGCAGTTGAAGCGCGTCGGCCTCGGTGAAAAGGCAGGCGGACAGGCCGGCAATTTGCCGCTCGGTCAACAGCGCCTGCTGGAAGTCGCACGCGCGCTGGCGGCCGACCCTGTCGTGGTCATTCTGGACGAGCCCGCGGCCGGCCTGCGCCGCCTCGAGAAGCAAGTTCTGTCCGACCTGCTGCGCACCTTGCGCAACGAAGGCATGACCATCGTTCTTGTCGAGCACGACATGGAGTTCGTCATGAACCTGGTCGACCGGATCGTCGTGATGGACTTCGGTGCCAAGCTGGCGGAGGGCCTTCCAGCCGAAATCCGCGCCGACGCGCGCGTGCAGGAAGCCTATCTTGGCGGTGTCGTATGACAACGCTCCTGTCGGTCTCGGACCTGCATGTCAGCTACGGCAAGGTGGAAGCCGTGAGCGGAGTGTCGCTTGCCATGCAAACCGGTCAAATCGTCACCGTGATCGGCCCGAATGGCGCCGGCAAGACGACGCTGCTTGCGGCCCTCATGGGTCTTTTGCCGTCCACAGGCGAGAGTTGGTATGAGGGGCAAGACCTTCGCGTTCTCATCACCGAAGAGCGCGTGCGCCGGGGAATCTGCCTGGTGCCGGAGCGCCGCGAGCTCTTCACCGAGATGACGGTGGCGGACAATCTCGTCTTGGGTGCCTATACCCGTTGGAGGGACCGCGCGGCGGTGCAAGGGGATTTGCAGCACGTCTATACGCGCTTTCCGCGCCTGTCCGAGCGGCGCGGCCAACTGGCCGGCACCTTGTCCGGCGGAGAGCGCCAAATGCTGGCGCTCGGGCGTGCGCTGATGGCGAAGCCCCGGCTGCTTCTTCTCGACGAGCCGAGCCTCGGCCTTGCCCCGCTGATCGTCCGCGAGATCTTTCGCATCGTCATGGGACTGCGTGAGCTTGGCGTCTCAATCCTGCTGGTCGAGCAGAATGCCCGCGCGGCGCTCGAGACCGCCGACTATGGCTACGTTCTCGAAACCGGCTGTATCGTTCACAGCGGCCCGGCACGAAGCCTCATCCACGACCCGCGGGTCATCGCAAGCTATCTCGGCGGCAAGGTGGACTGATCGCCATGATCTCTGCATCGGCGTTGCGAACGCAGTGGTCGCAATCATTCGCGCCGGCTGATCGCACGCTGCCGGCGATGCTGACCCGCCAGGCCGAGCGATTTGCGCAACGGCCTCTCGTCACCGCGGGCGACACGACATGGACCTACGCCGACACATGCGAGGCTGCCGCACGTTTTGCCGGCACGATGCAATCCGCCGGCATTCAGGGCGGCGATCGCGTTGCCATCATCTGCTCGAACCGGATCGAGTTTCTCGAAGTTGTCCTCGGCTGCGCCTGGCTCGGCGCCATTGCCGTTCCGATCAACGTCGCTTCACGGGGACCGCAACTTCAGCACATTCTATCGAATTGCGGTGCACGGCTCCTGGTGATGGAAGCAGCCTATGCCGAAAATCTCGCGATGCTCGATCCGCGCGAGCTTGCCATCGAAACCATTTGGCTGATTGGCGCTGCAGCGGACGTCCGCATGGGAGAGATCGGCTCCGTCCCGCTGCCGCGGGGGAGCGAGCGGATCGCGGCCGCTGCGGTGCAGCCCGGCGATCTGTCGCTGATCCTCTATACGTCCGGCACCACCGGCCCGTCGAAGGGCGTGTGTTGTCCACAGGCACAATACTTCTGGTGGGCCGTCAACACGGCATCACTGTTGCAATTGCGTACTGACGATGTCCTCTGCACGAGCCTGCCGTTGTTTCATACCAATGCGCTCAACACCTTCTATCAGGCCCTTTTGACCGGCTCGTGCGTTTGTTACGAGAAGAGATTTTCCGCGTCCGGATTCTTTTCTTCGCTCGCCCATCATCGGGCGACCGTCACCTATCTGCTCGGCGCCATGGTGCCGATCCTGCTCTCGCGGCCGGTTTCGCCGGAGGAGACCTCGCATTCGGTGCGGATCGCGCTCGCGCCCGGCGTGCCGGCGCAGTTTCACGAGGAATTCACGCGACGCACCGGGATCCGCTTGCTCGACGGCTGGGGCTCGACGGAAACCAATTTTGTGCTGGGCACGACCGTAGAGCACCAGAAGCCCGGATTGATGGGCCCGGTTTTCGAAGGCTTCCAGGCCCGCGTGGTCGACGATCAGGATAATGACGTGGCGGACGATACGGCCGGCGAGCTTGTCGTGCGGGCGGATGATCCGTTCGCATTCGCAACCGGATATTTCGGTACGCCCGAGAAGACCGTCGAAGCATGGCGCAATCTCTGGTTCCACACCGGTGACCGGGTCGTCCGCCAGGCCGACGGCTATTTTCGTTTTGTCGATCGTCTCAAGGACTCCATCCGGCGTCGAGGCGAGAATATCTCCTCCTTCGAGGTCGAGCAGGTATTGCTCAGCCACCCGGCTGTCGCGAATGCAGCGGCATTTCCCGTTCGCTCGCCGCTTGCGGAGGATGAGGTGATGGCGGCTGTCATTCTCCATCCGGGCCAGCAGCTCACGGAATCCGAACTGATTGCGTTTTGCGAACCCCGCCTGCCCTATTTCGCGGTCCCGCGATATCTCGAATTCATGAACGAGCTGCCAAGCACCGAAAGCGGCAAGGTGCAAAAGTATAAGCTACGCGAGCGGGGCGTCACCGAGAGAACATGGGATCGCGACGCCTCCGACGGCAGGCGCACGCGCCACGCAGACGCAAGGAAGCGGTCGCCTACATAGCTGCAACGGTGCGGCAATCCGATCAGAGGGCGGCCAAATGAGGCGGCCCAAAAGAAAAGCCCCGGGGGCCGCGGGCGGCACCGGGGACTCTCTTGTGCAGCAATGTTGTCACGAGCCTGGCAGTTCGTGATCATCCGAAGTCTAGTGGTGGCCGGCCATTTGGCAACAATGTCGATGCAAGATTCTGCAACCGTGACATTTTTACAATTTTCAAATCAGCTCATAAAGCGCGGGCGCGCGGTATCGGCGGTAAGTCGAGGTCGCGGATGCTGGGTTTCATGCGCCGGATGTGTTTCCAATGTCACAGCCGAGGGAAAAATAGAACGAAGAGGCAAAATAATACTTCACCTCAATTCTTTTTCCGGCACACTGCAACCAGGAATGGGGGAATGCACCTGCTCGGGGGCGAGTCGTGTTCAGACCGTTGCGTGAAGTCTTCATCGCGGCAGCGTTCGCGCTGCCGACTGCCGCCGCTGCGCAAGCTCCAAGTCAACCAGAATTTTCTGACGCAGGGCCCGGCTCCGAGTTTCGGGCCGACGGACATCATCCAAAGCCGCGATGCGCCGCCGAACGGGACATGTTGCCGGCGCGGTCGGACCCGTCGTCGCCGACCCCGTGGATGCGAACACGCTCTTTATCGGCACGCCGGGCGGCGGAATCTGGAGGACGACGAACGGCGGAACGACCTGGAAGCCGCTCACCGACAAGCAGGCGTCGCTCTCGATTTCGAGTCTCGCCTTCGATCCCACCGACGCCACCCGCAACACTTTGATCGCGGGCACGGGCCTCACCTCCAATGGGACCGTTTGTCTCGGCTGTGCTTCTTTACCGCTTCAGGCGGCCTGCGGAACGGACTCTTGTATTCGCAGGACGGGGGTAACACTTGGACCTCCTTGGGCGCGGGAACCCTCGCAAATGAGAGCGTGGCCGGGGTTGCTGCGCGCGGCAATGTGTTGGTGGCGGGCACCTACGAAATTTCCGGCTTCGGCGGCCGATAGAAATATCGGGGCCCTGTATCGCAGCACGGACGGCGGCGCCACGTTCACAAAATATCGGGGGCTGTGGGCACGGGCCTGCCCAACGGGCCGATCAGCTCGATCGCGGGCGACCCCAACAATCCAAACAGGCTCTATGCTGCGGTCACCGCGCCGAATGCCTCCGCCGCCGGCAATGCCTCAACCGCGCTCTTCGTGAGCAACGATACCGGCGCGACCTGGACGCAGGTGTTCGGAGCGGCGCAAAGCGGCGGGACGATCCAGGGCGGCCGTCAAACAATCCTGAAGATTGCCACCGGCCCCGGCGGAGCCGTTGCCGCCGGGAGTCGTGAATATCTGGCGACACGGAGGCAGCGCAGTGACGGGGCTGTTTTGGTCGGGAAATTCCGGCGCGACCTGGCCCAGCTTCCCCTGCCACCCGTCACCGAACCTGGCCTCAATCAGGGATCCGTCAACTCTGCAATAGCGATCGATCCCAATAACAAGAACCTGGTCTATGTGAGCGGTGACGAACTCGCGGGCTCGGCGAACGATACGGTGTCGGCATTTCGGATCGACGCGGCGACAATGACATTCACCAGCATCATCGATGCGAACACGGCCAATGGTTCTACGGTTCACGCCGACTCGCGCGCCATCGCGTTCGACGCGAACGGACGGCTTATACTCACGTCCGACGGCACGATCTATGCAAGAACGAACCCCCATAACGATAGCGGGGTATGGTCGTGGCTCAGTGGCAACGTGTCGGCATTTGAAACCTACAGCGTCGGCTATGACGCCGTGGGCAAGCGTCTGATCACGGCGGCACAGGACAATGGCGTCACGATTCAGTCCGCCCGCAACGCCCCGCTTTGGAACGCGGTCCAGGGCGCCGATGGCGTCAATGCTTTTGTCAATGACGTGACCCTTGCAGCCATCGGGCCGGACGGTGTTCTACACGAGTATCTATAATCTGGGCTTGCCGGCTCGGATCATACTCGACGCGCGCGGGAATTTCGTCAGCCCGAATACGGTGGAGCTTTGCAGTCGGAACCAAGGTCACCTGCAATGGCATCGCATGTGCGGATAAGTCGCTGGTGCCAACACTGATGCCGCTGTGTCAGCAGTCCGTTGGGTGAACAATCGCGTCGACCCGACCCGCATGGCGTTTGGCGGCACCAGCGTCTACGTCACTCAGGACACGCTGACCGGAGCCCAGGGGCCGGCCGCGACTACAGTCGATCTCACGCTGACCGATCTCGGCCCGACCTCCGATGGAGGCGGTAGCTGTTTCAGATCGCCTATGGCACGCGCGACAATCCGAACATGCTCGTCGCGGGTTCGTTCGGGGGCCTGTCGCAGAGCACCACGGCGACAGCAAATTCGCTCGTTCCGGTGCCTGGCTACGCAGCAGCCGGAGGCCTCTGCACCGACCGGCATCGTGCTCGATCCGCGCTCGCAGCACCGCTACTTCGTGGCCGACAACACCAATCTTTTCGGCACCAGGAACCAGGGCGCAGCCTTTACCAATCTCACGGCCAATCTGCCGGCCGGCATCATCCGTCCCACGGCGCTCGAATTCATCTCCAACAATGGTGTCGACGCGCTCGTCGTCGGCGGCCTCAACGACGTCGCCAATGCGCAGAGCACGATCGCCATCGCCGACAGCGACGCGGCCGGAATTCTCTCGAACTGGCGGCCCTTCGGCACGGGATTGCCGAACTCGCAGGTGAGCGCGCTGTCCTACAATCCGGCCGCCGACGTGCTTGCCGTCGGCACGTTCGGCCGCGGCGTGTTCACGCTCTATGACGTCACCAGCTACTTCCCGCAGGCCACCGTCCTGCAGTTCGGGCTTGCCGACAACGACTCGATGCCCGATGCTTCGTTCCTGACCAACGGAACGGTCGGCAATCGTGCGCTGATCAAATATGGTACCGGCGTTCTGACCATCGCCGGCGACGCGACCTATACCGGCGGCACCACCATCAACAGCGGCATGCTGCAGCTCGGCAACGGCGGCGCCAGCGGCAGCATCCTCGGCGACGTCGTCGACAACGGCGTTCTCGCCTTCAACCGCTCCGACACGTACACGTTCGGCGGCGCCATCTCCGGCACCGGCGGCGTCCTTCAGTTCGGGACCGGCAATACCATTCTGACGGCCGCGAACACCTATAGCGGGCCGACGTTGGTCAACGGCGGCACCTTGAGCGTGAACGGCTCGATCGCGTCCTCGCCGGTGTTCGTCAATTTCGGCGGTACGCTGGGCGGCAACGGCACGGTGGGCCCGACGACGGTCCTCGGCACGCTGTCGCCGGGCAACTCCGTTGGCACGCTCACGGTCAACGGCAACCTCGTCTTCGCGGCGGCGAGCCTGTACATGGTGGAGGTGGAGGGCAATACCGCCGACCGCACCAATGTCAGCGGGACCGCAACGCTCGCCGGCACGGTGGGGGTGTCGTATCTGGGAGGCCACCCGGCGCGCAGCTACACGATCCTATCGGCGGCCGGGGGACGAACCGGCACGTTCGAACTCGCTTGCGCCGTTCAATCTGCCGGCTTTCTTCACCGCCACCCTCGCCTATACCCCGCACGATGTGCACCTGAACCTGGAGTCGGACCTCCGCCGCCACGCGCGCACCAGGCACCATTCGGCGGTTGCCGCGGCGCTCGACAACTCCTTCAACAGCGGCGGCGGCACGTTGCCGGCTTTGTTCGGCTTGCAGGCGAAGGAGATTCCCGCGGCCTTGGACATGCTCTCCGGGTCGGGAGTGAGCGGAACCCAGGAAACGGCGTTCGGCGCGTCTGACATGTTCACCTCGATCATGATGGATCAGGGCGCGTTCTGGCGGAACGGGGAAACGGTCGACGTCACTGGCGTCACTTTTGCCGGGGAGCCGCTGGCATACGCCCCATCCAGGAAGTCCAAGACGTCGGACCATCCGGCCTTCAAGGAGATCGCCAGGCCCGCTCCGTACCAGCCACGCTGGCGGGCCTGGCTCACCGGCTTTGACGGCAGCGCGAAGCTTGCTGGGGAAGCCGACATCGGCAGCGCCGACCTCACCCACAACACCGGGGGCCTCGCCGGCGGGCTCGATTATCAGTTACGCCCCGATACGCTCATCGGCCTCGCCGGCGGCGGCAGCAGCTCGAATTTCTCGGTCCGCGATCGCATCACCAGCGGCCATCTCGAGGCGGCGCACTTCGGCGGCTACGGGGTCAAGACCTGGAGCTCGTTCTATGCGGCGGGGGCGCTGAGCTTCAGCACGTTCCGCAACGACACGACGCGCAGCATTGCCGGCGTCGGCCCGACCGAGACGGCGACGGGCAGCTTCGGCAGCAATCTCTTCAGCGGGCGCGTGGAAGTGGGCGCGAAGCAGGCGTTCGGCCGGTTCGCGGTCACCCCGTTTGCTGCCGTGCAGTTCGCCGAGCTTTGGCAAAACGGGTTCACCGAAGCGAACCCGGTGCCGGCCGGCGCCCCGGGCCCGCTCGGCCTGACCTATGGCTCGATCAGCGCGTCCTCGCTGCCGACATTCGTGGGCGCTCAGTTCGATACCCGTTTCGCTTTCGGCAATGGAATGGCGCTGTCGCCGTACGCGCGGGTGTCGTGGGTGCACGAGTTCAAGCCCAACCGGGCGATCAACGCCGTCTTCATCGCGTTGCCGGGTGCGGCGTTCACCGTCGATGGTCCGCGCGCGGCGAGCGACGCCGTCCGCATCGACGCCGGCGCCAAGCTCGCCATCAGGCCGAACGCCTGGCTGTTCGCCAGCTTCGACGGCGAGTTCTCAAGCCGCAGCCAGAGCTATGCCGGCAAGGGTGGAGCCAGGGTCGCTTGGTAGCCTGGACGGTCGAATCAATACCGAGCTTGACCAGGCCCCTGGGACCGCATGTCCAGGCCGGGGACACGCCACCACCCCAATCACCGGACCTCTTCAGGTTCTTCGGCGAAGTGCCCAGCCGCGGACAGGGCTGTGCGCATTTTTCCGTCCATAAAACTCGGCCGCCGGTAAAATCGTGTATACTGAAGCTCGGCATTCAACGCCAGCTCGGGAATACACGGCACAAGCTTCTCAGGAGGGGAGTATGACACCCTTTGCTTTGAGATTTACCGGCGCGACGGCGATAGTTTTGGCGGCGGCAGCGAACCCTGCAATCGCAAATGCTCAGCAAAAGATCATGATCGATGGATCGACCGGAACCGCTGCGCTCGTCACAGCACTGGGCAATGCCTTCACCGCCAAGCACGGCGTCGTGGTGGAGGTCGGTAAAGGGACTCGGCCCCAAAGAGCGTTTGGAAGCGCTCTCGGCCGGCAAGATCGACATCGCAATGGCCAGTCGCGGCGTCAACGCCGATGAGATCACCCCCAAGGGGATGACTGCCCACCGCGTCGCCATGAAACCGGTGGTGTTTGCGGTCCATGAGACGGTTCGTGCCGCCGACCTGACCGACGCGCAGATTTGCATGATTTATGAGACGCCGGGGCGCAACTGGAAAGATTTCGGAGGCTCCGATCTCGCCGTCGCTCCTCTGGCGCGTCCCGATGGCGTGGTCGACGTGGAGGTCGTGCGTGGCGGAATTGGATGCTTCAAGGCGTTGAAGCTTCCCGCCAGCGTAAGAGTGCTGGAGCGCGCCGGCGACATGGCCACGGCGCTCGCGGAGACGCCGGGTGCCATCGGCATGACCAGCACGACGGTCGTCGAGCACAGCAAGGGTAAGATCAAAGCACTTGCGTTGAACGGCATCGCGCCGAACGAGGGTAACGTCGTCGCCGGACGTTATCGCCTGGAGCGCGACGTTTTCTGGTCATCCGGAATGCGCCGTCCCCGCAGGTGAAGGCGTTCATCGATTTCGTGTCTGGTCCGGAAGGCGCTGCCGTCATAAAGGCTAATGGCGCGTACGCGGCAAAGAAATAGCCGATCAGGATGGAAGTTCACGGCTCTAGAGGCTTTTGGCCTGGCAGCCCCTGACAGCCCACGGAGGATGCACGATTACCAGTCGCGCTCGCCTGCTTGTGGTCTGTGCAATGCTGGCGCTGCCGCCGGTGAACGGTGCGCTTGCCGCCGACCCTGAGATCAAGCCGCCGATCCGCGGTCTGGTATCCATGGGAGCGTACCGCTTCGTCGGCAAAGGCGGCGACCCGGTCAATACACTGGAGCCGCTGAACGCGAAGCCGGGAATCTTCGGCGGGCTCGTGATCATCGCGACGTGGAAGCAACTCCAACCGACACCTACCTCCGAGATCGGTGAGCAACAATGTCATCGACCGGGCCCTGGCTGATGTCAGGGCCTACAACGCCCGAAATCCCGCTCAGGCCGCTCGCGGTCAAGCTGCGGGTGTGGGGCGGGTTCGAGGCGCCGGACTGGGCCATGCAGCTCGGCGGCGGCGCGCCGATCCAAACCGTGCACAACGGCAAACCCCGTGTCCTCGGCCGCTTCTGGAGCCCCGCCTATCGCCAGGCGTGGTCGCTTTTCCAGGAGCAGCTCGCCGCCAAGTACGATACGCGGCCGCTGATCCGAGAGGTCTCGATCACCTCTTGCATGTCGTTTACGGCCGAGCCGTTCTTTCTTCCGACGGAGCCGACAGTCGCGAATCCGCTGCGGGCGGCCGGCTACACGGACGCGGCGCATCGGCAATGCCTGGCGAACGCCGTTGCCGACTACGCGCCGTGGAAAGCGTCACGGCTCGTGCTCTCGCTCAATCCGTTTTATGGCTTGACCCCGGGCATGGGTGACGCTGCCTTCACCGAGCAGGTCATGCGCTCCTGCCGCCAGGCAATCGGGCGGCGGTGTGTCTTCGATAATCACGATCTTGATGCCGACCCGCCGAAGAGCCTCCTTCCGATCTACGCCGTCATGCAGAAAATGGGACCCGAGATCCAGTTCCAGACGCTGCACGAGACCCCCAAGGATTTCGAAGGCACCATCAAGAAGGGTATTTCTCTTGGTGCGAGCTCGATCGAACTTTGGCAGGACTACCAGGGTTTTCCGCTGGTGCCGGACGACACGCTCAAGCGATGGGCGACCATGATCGAAGGACGGTGATCGATCCAGGATTTCGCGGCGATGTTTTTGGTTTCATCCGCCCGCCTTCCACTTTGCGAGCGGCCAGATATCGGGGACTTCACTGCCCTTGTAAGTCCAGGGATCGACGGTCCAGAGCTCGCTGGTCTTGCGATCCTTGATCACCGCCGTGTTGTGCGGACCCTCAGTGAATAGAAACCGAAACGCAGGCGCGGCAATCGTATGGTGCCGCAGCAATTTGAGCTGGTGGAGAATGAGCAGGAGCGAGTTCGTGTTGACGGTCGTATCGATGCAGTCGAATTGATCGCGCTTGCCCGCGCCGACGCCGGCGAGTGGGCCGGCCCGCGCAACGCGCTTCGCCGTGCCGGTCATGGGCGCAATGCGCTGCTCGAACCACGCCTCGGTCCGGCCTATGGCAGCCCTTTCCGCCTGAGCCGAGGCAGACCCCGACGCCATGATCGCGGCCATCCGGGCGTGATCGCCGCCGCCGAAACCGATCTCGGTGCGGAAGATGCATCCGAAGCCGTGGCAAACGACGAGGCGGGATGGGCTCGGAGACGTGAGCGACCATTCCCTCAACATGGCCATGACCGCGGGATCAGCTTCGCCGACGGCGGGCCCCCCAGCCATCAGCAACGCAACGAGCACCATCGCGAAGTAGCGCACGCCCCCCTCCCGATGAAATCTCTTAACGAATTTACAAAGCGGCCGAGCCCCGGCAAGGGGCAGCCGGCCGCAACGCACAGGCTCGTGTCGGTTTGTGGGACAGCGTGACTTATTTGCCACCCTGCCGACGCGTGAGCGCCGCCAACTCACAGATGACGGAAGCAACAGCGCTTTTTGGGCGGGACGGATGCAGTTGTAGTGCTCTTGAGTCCGAGATGGGCGGCAAGCCGCGCCTTGATCTTGAGATCGGCAAGTCCAGCATTGAACTCCGTATAGAGCCTGTCGATGATCGCGGTCGTCACACATCCTGCTCCATCGGCGACGGGTTGCGGGGCAAACAATTGGTCGGCCCGCACGGCCATTGGGAGACCATCACCCTGGTTGTCGGACTGCGCCACGACGGGATGGTTGCGATGGCGCGCTTTGTCCGTGGGGCTTCAAACAGCGGCCGCTATGACCGGGGGTGATCGTCACCGGCGCGATGTCGCCGTCGCGGCACGCGGCGTCCGCGATTCTGCAGCGGGGCGCGAAGGCGCAGCCCTGCGGCGGTCGATCGAGACGCGGCGGCGCACCCGGGATCGCTTCCAGCCGCTTGCCGCGGCGCGCGCCGTGAACGGTCGAGGACAACAGCCCTTTCGTATACGGGTGGGCAGGCAATGCCACCACCTCGCGCAGCGTTCCGCTCTCGACAATGCGTCCGCCGTACATGACGGCGATACGGTCGGAAATCTCGACCGCCACCCCGATGTCGTGGGTGACGAAGATCACCGCCATACCGAACTCGCGTTGCAGCTCGCGCAACAGCAATAAGATCTGCATTTGCACGGTGGCGTCGAGCGCGGTGGTCGGCTCGTCCGCCAGCAGCACCTTGGGATGGCAGGAGAGGGCCAGTGCGATCATGGCCCGCTGTCGCATGCCGCCGGACATCTCGTGCGGATAGGCGTCGAGCCGGCGGCGCGCGGAGGGGATACGCACCATCTCCAGCATCTCGAGCGCGCGCTTACGACCTTCGGCCCAATTTGCGCCCCGGTGCCGCACCACCGTTTCGGCGATCTGGTCGCCGATGGTGTAGACCGGGTCGAGCGCCAGCATCGGCTCCTGGAAGATCATTGAGGCGACGCCGCCGCGGATCTGCTCGAGGCTCGCCTCGTCGAGCGCCAGCACGTCCTCGCCGTCGAGCCGGATCGAGCCCTCGATCCGGCTGCGGCGCGGCGGCAGCATGCGCAGCAGCGCTCGCAAGGTCACGCTCTTGCCCGAGCCCGACTCGCCAAGGAGGCCGAGGACCTCGCCCTGCTCGAGCGTGATGTCGACGCCGTTGAGGGCGTAGACAGTGCGCTCGCCGTGAAAGCGCACATGCAGGTCGCGGATTTCGACGATCGGGCTCATGGCGGCGGCGGCGGCATTCGGCGGTGATGGTCGGTGGCGGCCTGGAGCGCAGCGCCGAGCGCGATCAAGGTCTCGTCGCCGAACGGGCGGCCGATCAGCTGGAGGCCGATCGGCAGGCCCTGCACCGATTGGCCGGCAGGGACCACCAGCACCGGCAAGCCGAGATAGTTCACCGGCCGCATGAAGCGGGTGATCGCCTGGATCGCAGCTTCGGCCTCCGGTGCAGCGCCGATATCGGTTTCCTCGATCGTCGGTGCAGGCGAGCGCGACGCCGGCGCGATAATGACGTCGATGTCGCTAATCGCGGCGAGATGTGCCGCGAGCGCCGGCCCCCGCCAGCGCAGCGCTTCGAGATATTCGACCGCGCTGTAAGCGAGCCCGTTCTCGAGACGGTTGCGCACCTGTGGCCCATAGTCGGCGGCGCGCGTGCGCAGCCACGGCGCGTGGCAGCTCGTCGCCTCAACGGCGAGCACGATCAGCGCGGCGGCCGCGACCGCGGTCTGGTCGGGCAACTCGACCTTCACGATCTTGCCGCCGAGGCGGCGACAGACATCGAGCGCGTCATCGAGCGCAGCCCCGACCTCGGGCTCCAGGTCCTCTACATAGAATCGTGCCGGCACGCCGATCTTGAGCCCCTTCGGCGATCGCTTGGCTGCCTTGGCGTTCCACACGGGCGCGCCGGCGGTGGTCGGATCGAGCGGGTCGGGTCCGGCGATGGTGGCGGCGACCAGTCCGCAGTCCTCCGCGGTCTGCGCCAGCGGACCCACGGTATCGAGCGTGAACGAGAGCGGCATGGCGTTGGCGCGGCTCACCCGCCCGTTGGTTGGCTTGAAGCCGGTCACGCCGCAGAAATGCGCGGGCAACCGGATCGAGCCGCCGGTGTCGGAGCCGAGTGCCGCATGGACGAGGCGCGCGCCGACAGCGGCACCCGAGCCCGACGACGAGCCTCCGGTGATGCGGCTTGGGTCCCACGGATTGCGCGCGGGCCCGAGATACGAGTTGTGTCCGGTCGGCCCATAGGCGAACTCGGCCAGGTGCAGCGCTCCCAGCCGAAACGATCCGGCCGCCTCGAGCCGCGTGATCACAGTCGACGTGGCGGGGGCGATCCAACCCTCGCGCACCTTGGAGCCGCAGCCGGCCGGCTTCCCCGCCGAGTAATAAATATCCTTGTGGGCGAGCGGGACGCCATGCAACGGCCCCTTCGGCCCGCGCTGCGCGAGCGAGCGATCTGCCGCCTTGGCAACCGCCAGAGCTTCGTCGGCTTCCACGCGGACGAACGCGTTGAGCACGGGCTGCCAGCGCTCGATCCGTGCGAGCAAGGCGCGGGTCAGCTCGACCGACGACAGCTTGCGACGCCGGATTGCGGTGGCAACCTGTGCGAGCGAGAGCTCGGCGGGCTCGCTCACCGGTCGATCTCCCTTCGCTGCACCACGACGAAAGTGGACGGCTCGGTTTCAAGCGCAATATCGATCTTCTCGCTTGCGAAACGCGAGATAGTGGAGCCTGTCGCACGCGCGATGCGCTCAGCCGATCCAGACGCGAGCGGCACTCGCGCCGCCGCCGCGACGGCGGCGACGCGCTCCGCGGTGACCTTATCAGGCATGGTGCTCCTCCCCGGTAAATGAATCGCGCGCCCGGCTGTGGCCCGAGCTCATGTCGACCATGTGGCAGGCGGCGGTGTGACGGTCGTTGCCGGTTGCCGTCAGCATCGGCTTCCTCGCACGGCACACGGATTCGGCGAACGGACAACGGGTGTGAAAGCGGCAGCCGGACGGCGGGTCGATCGGGTTCGGCGGATCGCCGGCGATCGGCACCTCCTTGGTGCGATGGTCGGGATCGAGAGACGGCATGGCGGCGAGCAGCGCGCGCGTATAGGGATGGCGCGCGTCCTCCCACAGCACCTCGACTGGCGCCTGCTCGACCACCTCGCCGAGATACATGACCAGCACGCGATCGCTGATGAAGCGCACCACGTTGAGGTCGTGCGAGATGAACACATAGGTGAGGCCGAGATCGTCCTTGAGATCGAGTAGCAGGTTGAGTACCTGCGCCTCGACCGATTTGTCGAGGGCCGACACCGCCTCATCGAGCAGCACGAGCCGCGGCGCCAGTGCGAGTGCGCGCGCGATGTTGACGCGCTGGCGCTGGCCGCCTGACAGCTCGTGCGGATAGCGATCGGCGAACAGCGCCGGATCGAGACCGACCTTGCGCAGCAGGTCGTGTGCGCGCGTGTGCGCCTCGTTCGCCGAGCACCCATGCACCTTCGGTCCGAACGCGATGGTATCCTCGATGGTGAGGCGCGGATTGAGCGAGGCGTAGCTGTCCTGGAACACCATCTGCACGCGACGACGCAGCACGCGCACCGACAGCGCGGCGCCGACCGCTTCGCCGTCGAGGATGATCTCGCCGACATCGGGCGCGATCAGCCCGATGATGAGCCGCGCGGTGGTCGATTTTCCGCAGCCGGACTCGCCGACGATGCCCAGGACCTCGCCCTTGCCCACCGCGAAGCTCACGTCATCGACCGCGCGCACGACGCCACCCCGGCCGAACAGGCCGCCGCCGAGCTTGAAGTGCTTGCTCAAGGAGCGCACCTCGAGCAGCGGTTGCTGTGGGCCGCCGACGTCAGCGACCGGTGCGAGCGTCTCAGCCTCGGACATCCATCGCGCTCCGCACGCCGTCGCTCAACAGGTTGAAGCAGATCGACACCGTGAAGATCATCACGCCCGGCAGTGCGGCAACCCACGGGTTGAGATAGATCGCGGTGCGCAGCGTATTGAGCATCAGCCCCCATTCGGGCTCCGGCGGCCGGGTGCCGAGGCCGAGGAACGAGAGGCCGGCCGCCAGGATCATGCAGACGCTGATCAGGCTGGTGGCATAGACGAAGATCGGCCCGAGCACGTTGCCGAGCACGTGCACCCGCATGATGGTCAGCGGCCCGGCGCCGGAGGCGCGCGCCGCGTCGACGAAATCGAGATTGCGCACGCCGGTGGTCACGCTCTCGGCTACCCGTACGATCGGCGGTACGAACACAATCGTCAGCGACAAGAGGCTATTGAGGATGCCGGCGCCGAGCGCGCCCGAGATGGCGATGGCGAGCAGCACCGATGGAAAGGCGTAGAAAACATCGACGATGCGCATGATCGCTTGGTTGACGACTCCGCCCGCATAGCCGGCAATCACGCCGAGCGTCGTGCCGATCGTGAAGGCGAGCGCGACCGGCGCGAGGCCGATGAACAGCGACAGCCGTCCGCCATAGACCAGTCGGGACACCATGTCGCGGCCGAGCTCATCGGTGCCGAGCGGATAACCGGGCGTGCCAATCGGCCGCAACCGCCGGATCATGCTGCCCTGATAGGGATCGGCGAGGCCTAGATAAGGCGCCAGCAGCGCGGCGAGCGCGATCACCAGGATCACTCCCGCACAGCCAACGCCGACCGGATCGCGGATGAGCCGCCGCCCGACGGTCGTCCAATAACCGCGCGCTCTGTCGACCTTGGCGATACGGACGAGGTCGTCGGCGAGCGCGCTCATGAATGTCACGCTCGCTTGATGCGCGGGTCGATTGCCGCCTGCAGCACGTCGACCAGGAGGTTGAGCACCACGAAGAACAGCGCGAGCACCAGGATGGTGCCTTGCAGCAAGGGGAGGTCGCGCTGGAAGATCGCGTTATTGAGGAGAAGCCCAGTGCCCGGCCAGGAAAAGACCGTCTCGATCAGAATCGAGCCGCCGAGCAGATAGCCGAGTTGCAGCCCCATGACGGCGATCGCGGTCGGCGCCGAGTTCTTGGCGACGTGCACAAACACTCGCCGCTCCGAGATGCCCTTGGCGCGCAGCGCGATCACGAATTCCTGGCTAAGCAGATCGCCGACCAGCGCGCGCACCGTGCGCGCCACGATGCCCATCGGGATCACCGACATGGTCACCGCCGGCAGGATGAGATGCTTGATGTGTTCCCAGTTCCACGCCCAGTCGCCGGCGCCCATGCCGACGGCCGGCAGCCAGCCGAGGATCACCGAGAAGATGATCACCAGCACCATGCCCAGCCAATAGTGGGGCATCGACACGCCGGTGATCGCGATCGTGGTGACCAGGCGATCGACCCAGCCGTCGCGGAAGTAGCCGGCCAGAAATCCGAATAGCATGCCGAACACGAAGCCAATCAGGGAGGCGAGCACCGCGAGCCTCACGGTGTTGCCGACCGCGCGGCTGACTTCCTCGATCACGGAGCGTCCGCTCGCGATCGAGGTCCCAAGATTGCCGTTGAGCGCGTTCCAGACCCAGATGCCGAACTGCACCGGCAGCGGGCGGTCGAAGCCGTAGGCCCGTTTCATTTGCTCGGCGAGTTCCGCCGAGGCGTCGGGCGGCAGCACCGAGATCAACGGGTCGCCTGGCGCGATGTGAACCAGCAGGAAGCAGACGAGCGCCACCGCGAACACGACCGGCACCACCAGCACCAGCCGCTTCAGGACGTAGATGATCATCGTGGCCCCCAAAAGAGGAAGGGCACCCAACGGGAACGCGGGTGCCCTTGTCCGTCAGTTGATGGTCATCGTCGAGAAGTCGACGAACCAGCTCTTCGGTTGCACGAAGCCCTTGATCTTGGGACTCATGGCGCGGGGGCCGACGTCGTGCGCGACCCACAGGAACGCCGCCTCATCGACCGAGCGCTCGTGCAAGGCGGCGAGCGCCTTGTCGCGCTCGGCCGGGTCGAAGGCGGTGCGCACGGCCGCGACCAGCTTGTCGAACTCGGGATCGTTGATGAATCCCCAATTGTTCGATACCGGCGGCGCCATCTTCGAGTTGAGGAAGCGGATCATGGCGAAGAACGGGTCCATGGCTGCGTAGGTCACGTTGGTGGCGTGCGCGCCGCGGGCGGACTTGTCCTTGGCGCCCTTGCGCCAATTGGTGAACAGGGTGTTCCACTCGATCACGTCGAGATCGACGTCGAAGAAGCACTCGGCGAGGCTCTGCTGCACGAACTCATTCATCGGCACCGGCAGCATCTGGCCGGAGCCGGAGGCCGAGGTCTGCGTCTTCACCTTAAGTCGCTTGTCCTTCGAGAATCCCGCCGCCGTCATCAGCTTGCGGGCCTCGTTGGGGTCGTACTTGATCTGAAACTTCGGATTGCCGCGCCACGGGTGGCCCGGCTCGAAGGTCCCGGTCGCTGACACCATCAGGCCGCCGAGCAGGCCGTCCTTCATGGCGTTGCGGTCGACGCACAGGTTCGCCGCCTTGCGCACGCGGAGGTCGTTCCAGGGCGAACCCTCGATGCGGCTGAACTGCCATGGCCAGACGTGCGGCTGCTCGTTCTGGTAGATCGCGAAGCCGCGCTGTTTGATCTGCGGGATCGCGTCCGGCGCGGGATTCTCGACCCAGTCGACCTGGCCGGAGAGCAGCGCCGCGGTGCGGGCGTTCGGCTCGGGCATCGGCAGCAGGACGAGCCGATCGACTTTCGGGACGCGCTTCCCATCCCAGTAGCCCGCGTTCTTGGCGAGTTCGAGCCGTTCTCGCGGCACGAACCGATCCATCTTCCACGGACCGGTGCCCGAGGCGTTGCGGGCGAACGCATCCCAGGCCTGCTTGGCGCGTTCCTTTGGATCGGTCACGTTCGCGGGAACTGCGTCATAGAGCTTCTTCCAGTGCGCGGGGCTCGCCATGAACAGGTTTGTGAGGTTGATTGGCAACAAGGCATCCGGCGACGCTGTCGTCAGCTCGACGGTCATGTCGTCGATCTTGCGGGCGCTGCGCAGATTCGGCATCCGCGAGGCAGTGACCCCGACCTGGCTCGGGTCGAAGTGCAGTGCATCTTGCTTAAGCACCTTCTCGACGTTCCAGACCACCGCGTCGGCGTTGAAATCGGAGCCGTCGTGGAACTTCACGCCGGGACGCAGCTTGAAGATCCACTTGGTCTTGTCGTCGGGGGCGACGTTCCATTCGGTCGCTATGCCGGGGATCACCACGCTCGCCTTGTCGGCGGAGGAGAGGTCCCAGGTGGTGAGCCCCTCGTACATGGTGTTGCCGGTGAAGCGATTGCCCTCGAAGCCTTGGTCCGGCTGACCGAGCGTGCGCGGAATGTCGGCCGCGGTCATGCCGATGCGCACGACCGACTGGGCGCCCGCCGGTAGCGCCGACACAGCCAGCAACCCTGCCACCGCCGCGCCGATGGCAACCCGCAGCAATAGGAGCTTATTCATCATTGCCTCCCAGTTGAGACGACGACTTCCATTTTCAAGGACCGTGCCAACCGCTCGGCACGTGTAATCCGGCGAGCATCGGCGACTCTGCCTTGAACCGGCCGGCCGATAGGCAGGAAATGCCTATAGCTTAGGCAAGAGCGCTTGCCACGCCTAGGCCTCATCGCTTGGGGAGAACGGCGCGAAGATGCCGGAATAGTCCTTCGAGAGCGGGCGTGCATAGCCGCCACGGCGCGAGGTAGAGAGCCCGAGCGCTGCAAGCCCCTCCGCCAGCGCCACCGCGGCGGCAACACCGTCCACAACCGGCACGCCGAACTCCCTGGACAAAGAGGCGGCGAGGTCGGCCATGCCCGCACAACCGAGCACGATCGCGTCAGCGCCGTCCTCGTCGAGCGCACGGGCGATCTCATCACCGATGCGGGCGCGCGCGTTCGAGCTCGGATCGTCCAGGGCGAGCACCGGAACGTCGGTGGCGCGCACACGAGCGCACCGGCGGTCGAGGCCATAGCGGCGGAGGTTGTGCTCGATCACCGGGATCGAGCGCGAGAGCGTAGTGACGACGGCGAAGCGATGGCAGAGCAGGCTGGCCATGTGGAACGCGGCTTCGCCGACGCCCACCACCGGCGCATTGGCTAGCGCCCGCGCCGCGTCGAGGCCGGTGTCGTCGAAGCAGGCGATGACATGGCCATCGACGCACGCAGCCTCGCCCTCGGCGACCCGCGCCAGCAGGCCGGGCACAGCGAACGCGTCATCGTAGAAGCCCTCGATCGAGGCCGGCCCGAACGCCGACTCGACCACGCGGATGGTGGTGCTTGGCCGGGCCACCTTGGCGGCCGCCGCCGCGATGATCCGGGTCATCGCTGCCGACGTATTGGGATTGACGATATTGAGGTGCACGATGGCACTATATCCCGGCCGCGCGCCCTGCGCGAGCGAGCGCCGCTCCGAGCATTTTCCGGAAAGTGGGCAGTTGTATGTGCGCCTCTCCTTTTACGGCATCATGTCGCCACACCCTTCCGACCGGCTTTATCGCTCTGTCCTGCCGTACAATTTTGGCGGCAGGTCCGGAAGCTGTCGATGCAGTTGACCGCCGGACCTACAATCCCACCAGCGACTTGGCGAGAATATTGGTCTGAATCTCCGACGTCCCGCCCATGATGGTGAAGGCGCGCGAATTGAGGTAGCGCGGCGTGACGGCCAGAACTCTCTTCCTCCTCGGGCGGTAACTGCAACGTTTCATAGAACGGCCGCTCGGGACGCCAGGCGAGCGCGTCCTCGCCGATGGCGTCCATGGCGAGCTCGTCGATCGACTGGCGGATCTCGCTCCAGCGCAGCTTGAGCAGCGAGGAGACCGGTCCGGGATTGGCGCCGGCCTGCTGCGCCGAGAGCATGGAAATGTCGATCATCTCCATGGCGTCGAGGTCGGTGCCGATCTCGGCCAGGCGGGTGCGGATGCTCGCGTCGTCGGGGCAGCGCGCGCCCGTCAGCTGCACGAGCCTGGCAAACTGCGCGCGCACCTGGCCGGCCAATGACCTGCCGCCGCGCTCGAATTCCAAGAGATACTTGGCGACCTCCCAGCCCTTGTTCTCCTCGCCGATGCGGTTCGACTTCGGGATCCGCGCGCGATCGAAGAACACCTCGTTGAATTCGTGGTCGCCGCCGTTGCCGATGATGGGGCGCACGCTGACGCCGGGCGTGTCCATGTCGATGAGCAGGAAGGTGATGCCTTCCTGCCGCTTGCCCGTCGTGGAGGTGCGCACCAGCGCGAACAGGCAATTGGCGTGGTGGGCGTTGGTGGTCCAGATCTTCTGGCCGGTCACGACGTAGTCGTCGCCGTCGGATTCGGCTTTGGTCTTGAGCGAGGCCAGATCGGAGCCCGAGCCCGGCTCGGAATAGCCCTGCGCCCAATAGTCCTCGCCCGAGCGGATGCGCGGCAGATACTTCTCCTTCTGTTCCTGCGTCCCGTAATGAATGATCACGGGCCCGACGAAATGCGAGCCGGACGCATTGTAGATGGCGGCGCCGGCGCGGCCGCATTCGAGATCGAAGATGTAGCGCTGCACCGGCGTCCAACTGGTACCACCATGCTCGAGCGGCCAATGCGGCACCGACCAGCCCCTGCGATGGAGCGCGCGGTGAAAGTCGCGCATCACCGCGGGGTCGGCGAGGAAGGCGGTGGTGAGATCCATCGCGCGCCGCGTGCCGGGCGAAACGTTATCGGCGAGAAAGCGCCGCACCTCGTCGCGGAAGGTGAGATCGTCGGGGCTGAGCAAGAGATCCAAAGGGGTGTCTCCCTAATCCGCAGACACGTAGGGTGGACAAAATCGCTCGCCGAGGAGTGGCATTTTGCACCGAGATTGCGAGCGATTTTGCCCACGCAACTGACGCGTGGACATTGCGCTTGCGATGCCCACGCAATCCATCGACCTGAGCGCGCGCAATGCCCACCCTACTGATCCGATCATCCGGTCCACGGCATGACTCCTAATTCGCCGGCGCCAGCAGCAGGCCTGCGGCTGCGACTTGCGGGTCGGCGATGATGGCGCCGTAGCGGCGCAGATGCTCGCGGGTCGAGCCGAACAGGATTTCATAGGCGATCAGCCGCTTGGCGTAGCCGCCGAGCGGCAGCTCGTCGGTGGTGCCGATGGCGCCGTGCAGCTGGATCGCCTCCTGGTGCACGGAGCGCGCGCAGCGTCCGATCTTGGCCTTGGCGCCGGAGATGGCGCGCGCCCGCGCCTGCGCGGTACCGTCGAGGCTGAGCGTGGCGAACAGGCTGGCGGCGCGCGCCTCCTCCTCCTTGATCCTGATGCGCACCATGCGGTGCTGCAGCGCCTGGAAGCTGGCGAGCGGCTGGCCGAACTGCACGCGCGTCTTGGCGTAGTCGACCGTTGCCTTGACCATGGCACTGATTGCACCGACCGCATCGGCCGACAGTGCGGCTATGGCGTGATGAAGCACCGTCTCGATCGCGCCTGCGGCGTCCTCGTTGCCGCCGAGGAGGGCGGAGGCGGGCACTGCAACCTCGGTGAGATCCACATCGGCGGCGCGCGCGCCATCGATCATGCGGTAGGGCCGCACGGTAAGCCCGGGCGTTTGCCGAGGCAGCACGAAAATTCCAGTGCGACCGTCACCGAGCCTTGCCGAGACCAGGAGCGTGTCCGCTATGGGACCGCCGAGCACGGTCTTCTTGCCGCCTTGCAGCACGTATCCCGCGGGTACACGCCGCGCCTGCGTCGGCGTGCCGGCATCCTCGTGAGCGAACGCGAGGCGGCAATTTCCGGCAATCAGGTCCGGCAGCATCGCCCGACGTTCGGCCGCCGAGCCCAAGGCCGCGATCAGGCCCCCGCCCAGCACCACGGTCGCCAGATAAGGCTCCACGACGAGATGCTTGCCAAACGTCTCCATGAGAATACCGAGCTCGACCGGGCCACCGCCGCTGCCGCCATCCTCAAGGGCAAAGGGCAGGCCGAGCCAACCGAGCTGCGCAAACTCGGCCCAAATCTCGGGACTAAAGCCCGCCTCGCTGTCGGCGATCTTTTGGAAGGTGCGGTAGTCGTAGCGCTCGCTCAGGAATTTTTCGACGCTGCCGCGTAGGATGGCGTGCTCGCTGTCGTATCGAAGGTCCACGGCGTTGGTCCCGGCGCAGGATGGTGGAAGCGGGTCGAACTCGATGCGCTCCGATCTGCGGTCGCGCCATTGGCGCATGCCACAGACGAGCGGCCCAACTCAAGCATAGATCACCGCGGCACGTAAGTGAGTGCGCCCGTATGGACGCGGCTCGCGGGCCTTGGTAGTCACACTCGACGCGCTGATCGCAGGAGAGGGGATACCCTCAACTTAGCGAGGCGAGGGGGAAAGATCATGCCTGCAACGATGCGCGCGGCGCGCATGCACGCAGTCGGCGGACCGATGTCGATCGATACGATCGCGGTGCCGAAACCCGGCTCGACCGACGTGCTGGTCGAGGTCAAGGCCTGCGGCATGGTGCCCAATCTCGGCAACGTGCTCGCCAACTGGACGAAATGGTTCCCGCACCTGCCGTTGCCCAAGCTGCCGGCCATTTTCGGGCTCGACCCCGCCGGCGTCGTGGTCGAGGTCGGCAGCCAGGTGCTCGACGTGAAGCCGGGCGAGCGGGTCTATGTCAACCCGCTGCGCTCGTGCGGCGCGTGCCAGATGTGCCGGTCGGGCGAGCGCACGCGCTGCCGCTACTTCACCTTCAACGGCTATTTCGGGTTCGGGCCCAACTCGCAGAAGGTCTACGACCTTTATCCCTACGGTGGCTTCTGCGAATTCATGACCGCGCCGCAATACGCCTTGGTCAAGCTTCCGGACAATGTCACCTTCGAGCAGGCCGCGCGCTTCGGCTATCTCGGCACCTCCTATGGCGCGATGAAGAAGGCGAACGCGGTCGCCGGCCAGTCCATGCTGATCGATGGCATCAGCGGCACGCTCGGGCTCGGCGCGGCGCTCATCGGCCTCGCCATGGGCATCACCCGCATCCTCGGGACCGGCCGCAACCGGCCGCTGCTCGACCGCGTCAAGGCGCTGGCGCCCGACCGCATCGAGGTGCACGCGTTGGACGACGGCGCGACCGCCCCATGGGCCAAGCGGCTCACCGGCGGGGAGGGCGTCGATTTCATGATCAGCGCGCTGGGGCCGGGCTCGCCCGCGTCCACCATGCTCGAACTCGTTGCGCGCGGTCCGGCGCGGTGGCCGCGCGGTCAATGTCGGGGCGGTGGCCGAGCCAGTTCCCGTCGACGTGCATTGGCTCATGGACGAGCAGATCCAGCTGATCGGCTCCAACTGGTTCACGGCGGCGCAAGGCCAGGAGATGGCGGAGCTGGCGCGGGCGCGGCTGCTCGATCTCTCCGTCTTCGAGCACCAGCGCTTTCCGCTAGCCGACGTCAACCGCGCCATTTCCGGGCTGCAGAACCGCAACGGCGGCTTCAGCAACTACGTCATCGTGCCTTGAGGCTCCTCGTTGTCGCGCGGAGGACAAGCACGCTCACGCCCCATCCCCAGTCAGTCAAAACCAATAGGGTGTTTTCAACGTCCAGGGATTGCGGCGATAGCGATTGTGGAGAAGCAAGTAGGCTGCCTTCGACGTCTCAGTATGGGTTTGTCCGTATTGTGTTGCCCGCACCACGAGGTGGAGCGCCTCAGGCACCCGGGGATCCCGGGGATGTGCATCTGCCCAGGGCAGAATGATGGCCCCGAGATAGGCGGGTGCTCCGGGAAGTTGGCGCAAGCGTGCGACCTCATTGCGCGCGCGCACGCGATCCTCGGACGTGACGAATGGCGGCGCGGCAAATTGCATTGGAAGGCCGCAGTCCTCGCAAAAAGTGACTCTGGGTTCATCGGCGGGTGCGTCTTGATCTTCCAACTCCCACCAGCGTGGTCCAACCATCCCAATACGGTCGCGCATGTAAGGGAAGCCAAGCCCGGAAGCGAGCCAGGGACTTGCGCCGGGCAGCCGGAGGAGTAGCAGCGCCGCTTCCAGTTTTTTTGCTGCAGCGTGGCGGCGCCCTGATAGGCTTTCCAGCTCGCGCGGTATTGCGGAAAATAACGCGCGACGATGGGTGCGATGGAATTGGCAATTTCGCCATCTTCGAGCAGCACCGCACGCGTCCAGACCGCAAGCGCCACATCTCGCTGCATATTGGGCGGTAGTCGGTCGGAGAGCGCTGCACGCGCCATCATCGGCAGCGGCATGAAGAACGACAGAACTCCCGTCGCATCCTCATCGAAATATCGCGCATTTTGCTGAAACAACTCCGTTCGCCACTTGAGGTTCGGGGCCACGTCGCTGGACAAGTTCGTCGACTTCAAAGGCAGCGCCGTTGCGTCGAGTTTGGTCTTTGGGTCGGGGAGGTACATCACGAATTCGCCGCGTCGCAGCGCGGAACCCAGAAATTCGTCGAGGTCTCGAGCAAGCTTCATCCGGTGATAGCGCATCAGATTTTCAACCCCCGCCGGCAGCGGGCGCCCGTCGAGGAGTTGGTCGAGCTCGGCACGGGCTTCCTCTTGCTTATCCTCGCCGATGAGCAGGCGCAGGCGATTCCAGGCCAGCGTGTAATATGCGGGCGAACTCGCCTCGATCGCGCGTGAAGCGGCTATCGCAGCCGCGACATCGTTGTCGCCGGGCGCCAGATGCATCAGCGCGACGACAAGCCACGGCAAACTACGCGTCTCGCGCCATCGGCTCAGCGCGTCCGCCTTGGCCGCGGTCACGTCTGGTTCGCGACCATCAACGGTCAGAACGTTGATGTCGTAAATCCACGCTCCGAGATCCGTGTAGCGCGTGCCGGTCCGCTCCAAGAGCAAGAAGTCACGCAGCTCGACGGCAAGCGCAGGAGACAAGTCGGGAGCAAGCAGCGCCCGTTCCAGCTCCGGCGCCCGTTCCCGCGGGCGGGTCGCGAAAGCAAGCAACGAGGCCAATTTCGGCGCTTCGGCGCGATATTCCCCGAGGTCCGGATCCGTTGCGACGGCGTCGATGGCCTGCTGCGCATCGGCGATGAGCTTTGGTGTCTTTTCCTCGATTGCAGCGTGAACGGCGCAGCGTGCAACAAGATAGCGCGCCACTTTCTGCCAGGGCGAGGAGCCGTCGCGACCAATCTCCGCGAACAGCTGTCCCGCGCGGGCATAGTCCAGGCGATAGAAATGGGCCGCGGCAATCTGATAGGCGCGGTCGGCCTTAAGCCAGGTCGGCGCATTCGGCAGTTCGTCTGGCACGGGTGAATCTGCTTCGCAATTGAGGAGGACGGCGTCCTGGCCGATAACCCATTCGCGCACCAGCGGACTGTTGGCCCCGTGATCGGCGATGCGCGCGCGCAGCGTCACGGCGGAATTGCGATAGGCGTTCGGAAAGCATGAGACGTCAAAAAAGCGCATTTCCTCTGGCCGCTGTCGGAACGACGTGTTCTGCTTGGCGGGCGTTGCGCCGAGGACGCGCGTGCGCAGGTCGTCCCAACTCGTCACCGAGTCGGAGGGCGTATCCGGAGCATCGCAACAGCGCGCGAGCAATTGCCCAGCCTGCCCATCGGAGAAGCCCCGGCCCAGCATGATCCGGTAGGCGGCGTAAAGCCGATTGTCGGTGAAGGTGGCACGCAAGATACCGAGTCGCCCGCGGAAATACGCAAGATCGTCCTGCGGATCTTGGCCGGAACGGCTAAAGAATCTGATTTCCGGCCAAAGCGGACCCGTCGCCCACGCAGCGGGCGCAAGACCCCAAAGCAGGATGGCGAGCGTCAATAGAGGCGAGAAGCATCTGACCATTGACGTATCCTCAGGCGGAGCGTTTGGTAGGTTTCGGCATTCCAGCGTCGCGGGCTGAAAGCGTAAATGCGTCGGTCGGGCGGTAATGCATGTGGCAGTTCATCGGTCGCGACGCCGATGCTGGTACGGCAGTTGGCTGCCCGAAAATCTCCCCCGTCGGCGAAATACTGCCGGATACGTCGGCGATCGGGGCCCATGCGGAAAAACATTGGGACCACCTCGTCCACTGCCAGCGATTCAGTCCATCGTTCGTTGAGGCACCAGGATGACAACGCGGTGGCCGAGAGCGTCGCATCAGGGAGGCGCCGGCGCAACGCCGCAACAGCCTTCACAAAAAAGGCGCGCTGCGACGATTTCGCCTCGAAGTCGATCTGAAGAGATTCCCCCGGGAGATTCCGGTGCAACGCGGCAAGGGTCTCGGCGAAGTCGCGCGCTTGAGCGTCGCTCACGACTGGCGGGTCATTGCGATCGACCTCGACATGCGCGACTGCCATCAGGCGCGTCCCTTTCGGCAGAGTCAACGGATTATGGCGCGGCGTGAGGAACACAGTCTCCCCACGCAGGACGACTGTGGTGGCCAGATAGGCCACCGCCGTGTCCCGATTATCGATGAAGCGCAAATCATCGTCGCGGTCCCATGCCCAGAGGACGAGCCGCGGCATGTCAACGGGCATCCTGGTGCGAGCGGACATATTTTGATCGCCGACCAGGAAAACCAAAAGCAGCAAAGGAGAAAACGCAACGCAGCGTCGGAATAGAGAGCGCATTTAACTGACCAGGTGACCTGCCATTTAAGCTTCACCTCCACATCCGCCCAATTGATTCGCGTTGTGGCGATACCGCCCGTGCAACGCGCTCCCCCTTGTGGGGAGGGGGTCGTGAGCGCAGCGAGCGGGGTTCGCTATTGTCGATATTTCACTGCCGCGGCGAGCAGGGCCTCGTAGTCCTCCTTGACCTTCGGATTGGCGGAGAGGAGCGTCGTGGCGACCGGGGTGACCAGGTCGATGTAGCGCTTGGCCTCGGCCGGTGGGAGCGTGATGATTTCGCCGCCGTTCTTGCGCCAGACCTCCTCGGCGCGCTTGATGTCCGCGATGTTCCAGTCCGAGAACAGGACTTCCGCCTTGCGCGACTCCTCGCGCACGATCGCTTCGAGCTCCGGTCCCAGCGATTTCATGAAGCGGCGGTTTACCAGGACCGGCGCAGCAAAGGTCGTCGCCGGCAGATACGTCATCGGCTTGGCAATATCGTAGTACTTGAAGGCGACGAACGGGGCCGCGGCGGCAACCATTCCGTCGATGGTACGGTTCTGCATCGCCGGCAGCGCTTCCCCGAGCGGGAGCGACACCGGCAGGACCCCGACCTTCTTGAGCGGCTCGACCTGGATCGGCGCGCCGCCTTGCGTGCGAATCTTCTGCCCCTGGAAGTCGGCGACCGAGCGGACCCCCTTGTGCGTGAGCAGCATCAGCGGGCTGTAGATGCCGGGCGTGAGCATCTCCACGCCCTTGTCGGCTCCGAACGTCGCCAGCCGGCTGCGGATGGCGGGGTCGGTCAGGATGCGGTAGCCGTGCAGGACGTCGTCGAACAGCCCGGGCGCGTCGAGGATCTGGAAGCGGGGCTCGAGGCTGACCCAGAATCCGTTGGCCGCGCTGCCCGCTTCGATCGTGCCGAGCGCCACGCCTTCCACCACGGCGGGAAGCTGACCGAGCTGGTTGGCCGGATAAATCTCGAGCTTGAGGCGCCCGCCGGCGCGCGCTTCGACGCCCGCCTTGAGCGTCTTGTAGTATTCATGCACGACGTCGTTGATCGTCGGCGACGACAGCTTCATGGTGAATTGCTGCGCGCTCGCCAGCGATGCCATAAGAGCGCCCGCGGCGGCGGCACAAACCAGAGCAGCGCCGAGACGCCCGATCATCGGATACATGCGAGTTCTCCTCCCTGGATTTCTCTTTCGAACAAGCTCAGCCTCTCGCCAGCAGGTAGCGGACGCCGATCAGCGAGAGGTCCGGAATGTACGTGATCAGCGCCAGGGCCACGAGATAAATTATCACGAACGGAATAATGCCGCGATAAATCGTCTCGAGCTTGAGGCCGAGCACGGACTGCGCCACGAAGATGTTGATTCCGAACGGCGGGTGAAACAGGCCGATCGCCAGGTTCACCGTCACCACGATGCCGAAATGCACGCCGTCGATACCGGCCGCCTTCACCAGCGGCACGAGCAGGGGGCTGAGCAGCAGGATCGCCGAGAGGGGATCGAGGAAGCATCCCACCAGCAGCAGCAGGATGTTGATGGCGAGGAGCAGCATCCACGCCGATACGTTCAACGACTGCAGCCACGCGGTCATGGCGGCCGGCACCTGGTTCACCGTCAGCAACCACGCGAACACGCCGGCGCAGGCCACGATGATGAGGATCTGACCGGTGAACAGCACGGTCGAGGCGGCGGCCTCGACGATGTCGCGCCAGCCGAGCTCGCGGAACACGAAGGCGGTGACGAAGGCCGCGTAGACGCAGGCGACCGCGGCGGCCTCGGTCGGCGAGAACACGCCGCCATAGATGCCGCCGAGAATGATGACCGGCGCCCCCAGCGCCCACAGGCTGCGGCCCAAGGCGCGCAGGAACACCCGCCACTGGAACGGCTCGCCCGCTCCAAAATTCTCGCGCCTTGCCCGCCAGACGACATAGGCCGCGAGCATGGCCGCGATCATCAGCCCCGGCAGCACGCCGGCGGCATAAAGCCGCGCCACCGATTCCTCGGCGGCGGCGCCGTAGACGATCATCGGGATGCTGGGCGGGATGATCACGTCGATGGCGCCGACCGCGGTGATGAGGCCGGCGGTGAACGTCTCCGGATATCCGGCGCGCCGCATCGCCGGGACCATGACCCTGCCGATGGTCGCCACGGTGGCGGCGCTGGCGCCGGAGATCGCGCCGAAGATCGCGGAGGTGCCGACCGCGGTCACGCCGAGACTGCCGCGGATCGAGCCGACGCCGGCCTGCACGACATCGACCAGGCGCTGGGCGACGCTGCCGCGGCCCATCAGCTCGCCGGCATAGATGAAGAAGGGAATCGCGAGCAGGGCGAAGGCGTTGACCGACGCGAACAAATTCTGGTGCAGCGCCGCGAGCGGGACGTGCATGAAGAACACCAGCGCGACGGTGACCCCGGTGAGCAGCACCAGGAAGATCGGAAAGCCGAGCAGCAGCAGCGCGACCGGCACCACGGCGAGCGCAAAGGTCATGGCCTGGCCTCGCTGGAGGGCAGGGGTCGCGCGATGCGCACGAGACCCCACACGGCAACGATCAGGATCAGAGCGAATCCGAGCGCGACCGTCCCGTGCGGAATCCACATGGGAACGCCGGCCATGTCGCTGGTGCGTCCGATGCGCAGCATCTGGCCGGCGTAGAAATAGGACTGGCTCACCACGAAGCCGGCGACGGCGGCCAGCAACAGGAGCTCGACGACGCGAAGCGCCACGCGGACGGGGGCCGGCAGGTACCGGACCAGGACGTCCATGCGCAGGTGCAGATCGCGCCGGGTCACCACGGCGGCGCCGAGGAATGTCATCCCCACCATGATGAAGATCTGCACCTCGTCGGCGCCCAAGAGCGAGACGCCGAAGAGATAACGTCCCACCACGTTGCCGAAGTTGAGCAGAACCGCGAAAATGAAGGCGAGCGCCAGCGTCAATTCGATGACGCGTGCTATGCGGTCGAAGACGTTATCGATCACCGACCCTCCCCAATACGCACCCCGAACACAACGCCATTCGGCCGGCCCGCACGGATGTCATTTTGGGCAAGCTTATGCGCCGCGCCGCCGCGGGGCAACCGCGCGGCCCGTGAACCTTCCGGTGCTGATTACTTTCTGAGCAGCGGGGCCGCGATCGAGCTTGTGAAGGAACTGGGATATTCAGTAGGGCGGGCTAGTTAGGCGAAGCTGTAGCCCGCCGTTCGCGGTGTTCGATCGGCGGATTACGCTAACGCTAATCCGCCCTACGTACTGCAACGCCGGTGATCGCGGAGGCTCAGAACACCGTGCCGTCGGCCGCGACCGCGATCGGCGGGGGACCCGCAGGCGGACGCAGCGCGTGCGCGATCTTTCGCCCCGCGCTCCAGGTCCCTCCCTGCAGCATATGCGGCATGGTGAAGCTCGCGTCCAATCCGAGCTTGGCGCGCACCAGGCCGACCAGCGGGTCCATCAGCGCGACGGTCAGCGCGCGCCATTCCACGATGAACTCCGAGCCGACGTCGTGCCGCAGCATGGGATCGATCGGCGAACGGCCGCGGATCACGCCGAGATCGACGAGCAGGCCGCCGTTGCGATATTCGGCGAGCGCGGTGAGCTCGTCGAGCCGCTCGACGGTGATTGCGGCCGCTTCGAGCGGCTCCAGCAGCGAATAGGTCAGCCATTGCGAGAGCTTGTGGAACGGCACGATGCGGTCGCTGTGGTCGTCGGTGCGCACGGCGGAATGGCGCCCGGCGTCGCCGAGCGGAAACCCGTAGAGCGTCAGTCCCGACGGCCAGATCGAGGATAGGCCGTCGAGCAGGGTGGCGAGCAGCGTCGCCGCCGGGATGCGGCGGTCGTCGGAGATATCCAGAACGTAATCGACCAGGTTGCCGGGACGTGCCGGCGTGGGTCCGAACAGATCCGTGCGGTCGGCGAGCGCCATCCCGAGACGCCGCAGCAGCGCGCTGCGCTGCTCCAATCCGATCAACGGATTGTCGCCATCGACCTGAAAATGACGCGCCAGCGCCGCGGCCTCGATGGCCGTGAGCGCGACATTGTCGACGCGCCAGGGCTTGCCGGCGTCGGACGAAAACAGCCCGGCGCGAAACATGTCGAGGCTGGCGACGGCAAGTCCCTCCGAGCGCGCGAAGGAGAGGCCGGTTTCACGCTCGCGGTAGCGCCAGGCGTCGCCGGCTCCGGCATCGAGCAGCACGCTCACGAAGGCCAGGTCGACGGCGATGCGCGCGCGCTCGATCGCATCCACATCAAGCCGTGTCGCGAGCTTGCCCCAGCGGTCGACGCCGCCCGCCGAGAAATGCCGCCAGCGGCTGTGATAGGGAATTGTCAGGTCGGGATAGGCTTGGCGCGTGACATCGGCCACACAGTCGGCAACGGCATCGAGGCGGCTGTGGTCGAGCGTGAAATGGGGCGAGCGGCCCTCGGCGACCCAGCGATGGACCATGCCGCAGCGCTCGCGCACGGCGGCGGCATCGCGCAGCCTGGCAAGGTCCGTGTGCGCTTCGCTCGCAGGAGATCGCCGGAGAGGAGCGCCCCCGCCAGCCGGCATCGCGCTCACTCGTTGAGACCGCGCCCGACGGTGCCGGCGTGATCGGCGCGCGGGCGGTTGCCGGCAAAATAGCCGGCCGCGATCTTGGCCTCGATCTCCACGCGCGCATCCGGCGGAATCATCTCGTCGGGAAGCGAGACGCGCTCGTCGATGGTGATGCCCTGGCGCAGCAACGCGTCGTACTTCATGTCGCTCATGGAGGCGAAGCGATGGATGCGGGTGATGCCGAGCCAATGCAGCACGTCGGGCATCAACTCCTGGAAGCGCATGTCCTGCACGCCGGCGACGCATTCGGTGCGCTTGAAATAGCCGTCGGGCCGATCGCCGCCCTGCTGGCGTTTGCGCGCGTTATAGACCAGGAATTTCGTCACCTCGCCGAGCGCGCGGCCTTCCTTGCGATTGTAGATCACGACGCCGACCCCGCCGGCCTGCGCCATCTGGATGGCGATCTCGATGCCGTGGGCGAGATATGGCCGGCAGGTGCAGATGTCGGACCCGAACACATCGGAGCCGTTGCATTCGTCGTGAACGCGGCAGGCCAGCGGCGTGATGCCGTCGCCGAGCTTGGCGGGATCGCCGAAGCAATAGATCGTCGCGCCGCCGATCGGCGGCAGGAAGACCTTGAGATCCGGCCGGGTCACCAGCTCCGGATACATGCCGCCGGTCTGCTCGTGGAGTCCACGCCGGAGATCGGTTTCGTCGAGGCCGAAGCGTTCGGCGATGCCGGGCAGATACCAGACCGGATCGATCGCCGCCTTCATCACGCGCACGCTGCCATGGGCAGAGACGAGATCGCCGTCGGCGCGGACGCGCCGTGCCGCGATGGCAGCGCGGATTTCGGGAATGTCGATATGGGCCCGGGTGACCGCGATGGTCGGCCGCACGTCGTAGCCGCGCGCCAGGTGATCGCGGAAGGCTTCGCCCACGAGGTGGCCCCAGGGATCAAGCGACACGATCTTTTTTGGATCGCACCATTGCGGGTGGGGTCCGATGCGCTCGACCGGCGCAGTATCCGTCAGGTCCGCGATATGGTCATGGGCGAGCGTTCGCGCCGCAATCGCCAGCGCGCGATAGACCGAATAGCCCCCGGCATGGCTTCCGACCGCGTTGCGATGACCCGAATTGCGCAAGGTCGCGATCACCGGCCCGCGCTCGGCGGCCGTCGGAGCGCCCCAGACCAGCTGCGGCCGCTCCGTCACTGTTGCCATCGGCGATTTGCTTGCCATATCTACTCGACTCGGACTCATTACCCACCCCTACTTACGGCCGTGTGACGCCGTCACGACGCCGCGATGTCAGCCCCGCCGCTGCACCGCGAAAAAACGAATAGAATAATCGAGCACCGGACCAAATGCAAGGGGGGCCGGCGAGGCGCCCTGGCCGGCGCCCTTCGTACTCCGCCGCGACCAGCGCGGCGATGGCGCCGACGCCGCCGAAGCGCCGTTCGCGCCGATGGAAGTCGGCGATGGCGGCACGCAGATCGTCGGCGCCGAAGTCGGGCCACAAGGTGTCGACGAAGCAGAGCTCGGCGTAGGCGCATTCCCAGAGGAGAAAATCGGACAGCCGCTTTTCGCCGCCGGAGCGGATGAGGAGATCGATCTCGGCGCCGGCGCCCTGCCGCGCGAGCAGCCGGCCGAAGGCTTCGCGCGATGGCGCATGCGCCGCAGGCCAGCGCGCGGCAGCGCCGGCGATGGCGTCGCGCGAGGAGTAGTCGAGCGCGATGCGCAGATCGAGCCGCGTCCCGCCGGCGGTGGCCGCTTCGGCTTCGGTGATGCGTTGGCTCAAGCCGTCGGGCAAACGGTCGCGACGGCCGATGACCGTGAGCCGCGTCCCGCTCTCGATCAGGCGGTCGAGCTCGGCCCGCAGATAGTGCCGCAGCAGCGCCATCAGCGCGCTGACCTCCTGGCGCGGGCGGCGCCAGTTGTCGGACGAGAACGCGAACAGCGCGAGCGTGCCGACCCCGAGCTCGGGCGCGGCCTCGACCACGCGGCGCACCGCGAGCACGCCGGCACGGTGGCCGGCGGGGCGCGGTAAGGAGCGCCGCGTCGCCCAGCGCCCGTTGCCGTCCATGATGATGGCCACGCGCAGGCCGCCTTGTCCGTCCATAGTACTTTGCATCACAAAGTCTCCGGGCAAAAAAATCAAACCGGTTTGAGGCGACGCAGCCCCGGCGGCGTGGCGGGCGCTTTCGCCGCGCTTGCCGCGTCGCGAACGACCTGCTCCAGCACCGCCAGATAGTCGAGATAGCGCCGGCGTCCTTGCGGCGTGATGCGGCAGACGGTTTGCGGCCGGTTGTGGTCATAGCCCTTCTCGATGTCGATCAGGCCGGCCTCTTCCAGCACCTGCAGGTGCCGGCTGAGATTGCCGTCGGTGAGGCTGCACATCGCCTTGAGGTCGCCGAACAGGAGACCCCTGGGATGGGCGACGAGCGAGGTCAGCACGCTCAGGCGCGCCCGCTCGTGGATCACGCGGTCGAGCCCGTCATAGGCGAAGCGCCCGCTCTGCCCGTTGTTCGCATCAGCCTTCGGCATCGGCCTCTCCCCGCGTGAGATAGAGAACGACGGCGATGTAAAGCTGCCCGATCCCGTAAGGCACCGCCATCGCATAGGGCGAGAATGCGTGGGTGCCGTTCGCGAAGGCGAGCGCGGCAAGGCCGGCGGCGAGATACCACACCGCCGCCGCGAACATCGGGCGCGGGAGCGAGCGGCAGGCGGCAAAGAGGCCGAGGCTGAACACGATCTGCCACAGTCCCGGCAGCATCCAGAGGCTTTGCGGCGCATAGCCGAAGAGGACCACCGTGAGCAGCAGGCCCGCGACCCCGGCCGGGATGAACTGCTCGGTCGCGGCATGGATCATCTCGTCGGCGAGCCCGGAATGGATCCGCCGCGTGCGCGAGACCATCTCGATGCCGATCAGCGCAACCGAGACGGCGGCCGTCGCCACCCACAAGGCGACGTAGGCGAACACGTCGGCGGCAGGGTCCGGCAGCCAGAGCGCCTGGGACACGGCGGCGACGATCGCGAGGGCGCCGGTGGCGGCGACGGTCATTGGCCCGTAGCCGCGAAACTCGGCACCGCGCGCCATTTGGCTGCGGATCGCCGTGATGTCGGCCAGCGCCTTGTCGAGATCCCTCATGACCCGCCCAACTTTGCAGTACAAAGTAAACGAACGGCAGGTCACCGTCAAGGCGGCTTCGGATCAGGCCGGCACGCCCTCGACCAGGCAAAACGGGGAAGCGGTCGGAAGGATGCGGGTCAGCCGGAAGCCCGCCCGGTCATAGAGCTCGGCGAACTCGTCCGCCGATCGCTCGCGCCCGCCGGTGACGACCAGCATGGCGACATCCATCATCGCGGTCTGAAGCGCGTATTCGTCGTCCCGCATCAGGAGCGGCTCGATCACCAGCAGGCGGGCGTGGGCGGGCGCGGCGCAGCGCACGTTGCGCAGGATGGCGACCGCCTGGTCGTCCTCCCAGTCGTGCAGAATATACTTGAACAGATAGGCGTCCGCGCCGGACGGAACGGCCGCGAAAAAGTCGCCGCCGGCGAACGCGCAACGTCCTTGCAATCCCTCGGACGCGATGCGCCGCTCGGCTGCGTCCCGGACGCGATGCTGGTCGAAGGTGATGCCGCGGGCATTCGGGGCCGCGGCGAGGATCGATGCCAGCAACGTGCCGTCCGCCCCGCCGACGTCGACGATCGTCTCGAAGTTCCTCCAATCGTAGGCGGCAACGATCGCACTCAGGTGCTCTGCGGTGCGGGCGGCCATGCCGGAGGTGAAGAGCGCGGCAACATCGGGACGGCTGGCGAGGTAATCGAACAGGCTCGCGCCGAAGACGGCATCGAACGCGGTTTCACCGGTGCGTACGCTGTGCAGCAGGCTGGACCATGGCTGCTGGATGACCGCATGAGCCTGATATCGCGCAAAGGCATTGAGCCGATCCGGATGGCCCGAGCGCAGGCAGGCGCCAAGCGGCGTCAGCTCGAAACGTCCATCCGGCCTGCGAGCGAACACCCCGATCTGCGCGAGCGCGAACAGGACGCGGCGCAGCGCGTTGGGATCGCCCCCGGCGGCGGTCGCGAGTTCCTCGGCGCCGCGCGGTCCGTCGGCGAGCAGATCGGCGAGGTTGAGCTCGGCGGCGATCTGGACGAGGAACGTCGCCTGATACCCGGAGATGAGTCGGCGCAGCAGCTGGGGCGGGTCGCACGCCGGCGCCCGCGGTTCCGATCGGACGGCGCTTTCACGCTGGTCGGCGTCCATGTGCGGCCTCCGGACCAATCGAGTCTCGACGAGAGAGATGGGCGGCATCTCACCTTCAGTCCAGTGCGATGCCGGTCTGCGCGATCACCTTGCGCCAGCGTTCCATCTGGGACCGAATGAAGCTCTCCATCTGCGTGGGCGAGCTCACCTGGAGGTGGGCGCCGAGCCAAGAAAATCGCTGCTGCACGTCGTCACGCTTTCCGATTGCGGTCAGCTCGCTCGAAAGCCGCGTGATGACCTCGACGGACACACCGGCCGGCGCGACGACCCCGCCCCAGCTCAGCACCTCATAGCCGGGAGCGTCTCGGCAAGTGCCGGGACGCCCGGCAGTGCCGTCGTGCGCGCCTGCGCGGTGACGGCGAGCGCCTTCAACGTACCTCCGCGGATATGGCCGATTGCGGCATTGATGCCGTCGAACATGAACTCGACCCGGCCGGCGATCGTGTCGGTGACGGCAGGCGCGTTGCCGCGATAGGGGACGTGCACGACATTCGCGCCGGCCATGGCGGCGAACAGCTCGCCCGCCATATGCGGCGTTGTTCCGATGCCGCCCGAGCCGAAGTGAAGCTTGCCGGGCGAGGCCTTGGCCGCCGCGATCAACCCTTTGACGTCGACCCAGGGCGACGCGGCGCCCGTGACGAGGACGAGCGGCTCGGAGACGATCAAGGCGATGGGCGAGAAATCCCTGACCGCGTCGTAGCCGACGCGGCGATAAAGCGACGGATTGATCCCATGGGTCGCGGCCTGCGCCCAGAACAAGGTGTAGCCGTCGGGCGCGGCCTTGGCGGCGGCTTCGGCCCCGATATTGCCGCCGGCGCCCGGACGGTTGTCCACGAGCACGGATTGACTGAGCGACTTCGACAGCTCGTCCGCAACGATGCGGGCGGAGATATCGGTCGGGCCGCCTGGTGCGAAGGGGACGATCAGCCGGATGGGCTTGGCGGGATAGTGTTGCGCCGAGGCCGAGATCACGAACGCGAGCGACAGCAACGTGCCGATCGTGAGCCACGCCACGACCAGTCGGCACGCGGGCAGCAGCGCGGCGAGAACTCCCGCGCCCTTGGTCAGGATCCCAGTCGGGGAGCCTGCGCCCGTACGGACTCGGCCGGAGCGACGGTCGCACTCACGACCGTTGCGGACGGCAAACTCGATCTCACAGCGCTTGACGCCGATGTCGGCCAGCATGCCGTCATCGAGTTTTTGGAGCGCGCGGACCGCAAGCCACCACCGAATTTCGGTCGCGAGCGACTGGAATGCCTGCTTCAACGATGCAAGCGTAGGATTTTGCTGTTTCATGACATCTCCTGACGGTCGGGGGATGGCACGCGTGTCTCTGCGTCGCGCTCAAGGGGCTTTGCCTAGCGGCGTCGCGGAAAAATGGGATGACACGCCCGTCCTGATTTTTCTTGATGAATTCTCTGGAGATTTCCCTCGACGTTGCGTGTGGGCGCGCCGGGGGAACCCGAGATTGGCTAGCCGCGCATCGCCTCGAGCACGCGCACGAGCCGCTCGGCGAACACGGCGGCGGGGATCGGCAGGTTGCGGGCGCGCAACTGGCCGAGCACGAGGTTGGCCCGCGGCCAGGAGCCGCCTTGACGGTCTCAAGGCGCGGGGCATGAGGGGCGCACTTGCAATGGTTATCTCATCATGATAACCATGGAAAGTGACGGAGCCTCGTGACCGGACCCTCGACGCCCTTCTCGAACTCGACGGGCAAGTGCTCGTCGTAGACCCGGAGGGCGGGCATTGGGTGCGGTTCGTGGTGACGCGTGTGCCCGCGTCACCGGAGAAGCCGCATGGCCTCGACTACTCGCTCACACTGCACGGACCGGACGGTGAGCGGTTGGTCGGATTCGACAACGCGCATCCGGCGGGCAGACGCAAGCGCGGCGAGCCGCAGGACCATCGGCATCGGTTCGCGACGGTGAAGCCCTATGACTACCGGGACGCGGCAACCCTGCTTGCCGATTTCTGGACCGCAGTAGATGCGGTGATGCGCGAGAGGGGAGTGATCCCATGACGACGCTGAAAGTGGGTATCGCCACCTACGAGGAGATGAAGGCGCGCACCATGCGGATTGCGCGCGGCGAGCATCGGGTCGCTCCCGGCGAACCCAAGGTTTGGTTCACCTCGACAGAATTGTTTGCCAAGGTGCTTTCCGCCGGCAACCGCGAGCTCCTGCGGATCATCGCCGAGAAGGCGCCGGGCTCGCTTGACGAGTTGGCGCAAATGACCGGCAGGGCAAAGTCGAACCTGTCACGCACGCTCAAGACGATGGAGGGTTATGGCCTCATCCGGTTGGAGCGCGGTGAGCGTGGCCGAATCACACCGAAGGTCGCGCACGATCGGGTGGAGCTGGACTTGCCGCTTACTTGGTCGAAGGATGCCGAGCGCAAGCGGAAAGCGGTCTAGCTAAGCTGGGCCCGTTCTGAAGTGCCGGACCAAATCAGCGCTCATCCGCGAAATCACTTCACCGGCGAGGGCGGTGCGACCGCGGCATCGATCTGCCCGCTCGCCTGCAGCGCCTTGGCGACGAAACCCGAGGCCTTCATCTCCTCGATGAACGCGCGCAGGTAGCGCACGCCCGCCTCGCGGCCCTTGGGCGTGCCCATGGCCTGCTCGATGACCATGAAGCGGCCCGGGATCACGCGCATGTCCGGATGCTCTTTGGCGAACAGCACGATCGGCTGCTTCACGCCGGCGGCGACCTCGAGCCGGTCCTTGCGGAACAGTTCGAGCGCCCGCGGTCCGCTCGACTCCCGGACCAGCTTGGCGTTCTTGAGGGAGCGCGTGAGATAGAGGTCATAGGCGCTATTGTGCGCAACCGCGACGCGCACGCCCTCGCGGTCGACGTCCTCGTTGGTCTTGAGCGGCGAGTCCGCGGGGACGACATAGGCGCCTTCGATCACGACGTAGGGGCCGGTGAATTCGATCTCGGCGGCGCGAACCGGATCGATGGCCAAGAAGGCCACGTCCCATGCGCCTGCCTTGAGCGCCTCGAACACCTTGCCGGCGGCATCGAAGGTGACGTACTCGACCGGAACGCCCAGGCGCTTGGCCAATTCGCGCGCGAGTTCCCCCGACACGCCGCGCGGGTCGCCGCCCGCCGGGTCTTTCTGGGCGAGCACGATATTGCCGAAATTGATGGCGGCGCGCAGCTTACCGCTGGGCGCGAGCTCGGTTACGACGTTGCGTGGGACAGTGTCGGCCATGGCACCCAAGCTGCAAGGTAAGAGAGAGGAGATGAGGACGACGAGCGACGCGAGTGCCTTGATCATGGTCAGGATCCTCGAAGCCAGCCCGATGACATGCCAGACTATCGCAGCGTGCTCCCATTGCAAGGCGGATCGGCATTCTTTAGCCGGTCGAGCGGTCGACCGTAACTCACCGCTTGTGAAGTGCGTGGCGGGCTGATTACGATCCGTGCCTGGCCCGAAGTCTGCATGATGCGTCCGGGCGTCGCCCACCCACGTCAATGTTCGCGACCGTTTGAAAGACGAATGAGCACGACCACAGAGAGGAAAGCGATGGCGAAGATCACGAGGATCAATCCCGAGGGCATCTCGAAACCGTTCTCGAATTATTCGCATGTGGTGACGGCCGAAGGCGCGCAGAAGCTCGTATTCTGCGCCGGCCAAGTCGCGGCCGATGTGGACGGCACGGTACTGCCGCCCGACGATTTCGACGCCCAGGCCAAGATGGTGATGGAAAACCTCACCAAGGCGCTGGCGGCCGGCGGCGCCAAAATCTCCGACGTCACCAAGATCACCATCTATCTCTGCAATCCCCACGACGTGCCGAAGGCGCGCGGTGTCTTGCAGACCTATTTCGCCGGGCACCCGCCGGGCAGCACGTTGTGCATCCTGCGCGGCCTTGCCAATCCGAATTTCCTCTTGGAAATCGAGGCCATCGCCGCGGTGTGACCGGGCGCCGGCGCAGCGCCTCCGATTCCACGGGCCGGAGCGGCTCGCCCGGTCTCATTCCGGCCCGTCACATTTCACATTGTTGCCCCACAAACTCCCTTTGGCGGTCGAAAGTTACCGGCAGGAAGGGACCATAGGGGTACTAGCGTGGGGAGTTGGGGATGTATCTCTTAGCCGTTATCCGAGCTATCGCGACTGTCTTCAGGCACCGCCGCTATCGGCCGGAGCTGCACTATATGCGCGGTCCGGGCCCGAAGTGGTTCGAGCGCCACAGCAGATAGTCGCTCGCGCAGCCATTGGGCGGCCGAGCCCGTGTCGTTGTGAAACGGCGGCACGGCGCGGACGGGCAGTTAACTCCAAAATAATCCTTGCTGGACCACGATCACGGCCGCTGCGCCTGGGGGAACTAGGCCGCTTCGTTGAGGTCTGATCGCGGCCAATCGTCGTCCGTCAACAGTACAGGGTTAGTGATGCGAGCATCTCTCGCCGCGGTGGCGGCTGACCGGATTTCTCGCTCCGCCATCCTGATGGCGGGGGTCTTGTGCGGCGTGCTGGTGTTCTTCGTGGCGGTGCCATTGGCGCTGTCGAACCCGTTCCCGTCGCCCAAGGACGGCGAGCGGGTCGTTCACAGATCGTCGTTTCAACTTGCGTCGCTGATACCGATGGCGGCGGTGATGGAGGCCCAGGCGCTGCTCGAACCGGTGCCGACGCTGCCTGAACCGGAGCCCACGCTATGGGATTTCGTGGCGCTGCCTGCGCACGAGGGCTCGCTCGCGCTCACGCCGGGTGAGGGTCGCGGCGCTGCTGCCACCGGCAGCACGGGCGCGACCGCGGTACCCCCCGAGCGACGCGCCGTCTCGACCATGGAAGAGGTCGATCGATATCTCTGGCAGGTCTATCTGCGGGCACCGACAAAACGGGATTCGACCGGCGATTTCACCTGGAAGGATCCGGCGGCGGCCAAGCGGTTCGGCGTTTCCATGCCGGCCTACGTCATCGGCGGCATGGATCCCGACTTCCGCGAGCAGCTCTACCATGCCGGCCGCGCCATGGATGCGGCCGGCATCCGATGGTCGATCCTGAGTGCGTTCCGCGACGACTATCGTCAAAGGCTGGCCGCGGGCTTCAAGGCCGGTGCCAGCAACTCGCTGCATGGCGGCAAGGCGCGCACCGGCGGCTACGGCCATGGCCAGGCGGTCGACGTCACCAGCGAGGACGGGGAAAGCGATGCCGCCGTCTGGCGCTGGATCGACCGCAATGGCGCCAAGTATGGGCTTTACCGGCCGATGCCCGGCGCCGATCCCGCGCATATCCAGCCACGCGGCGGATGGCACAACACCGCATTGGCCTTGCGCGCGGCGCGCGCTGGGACCGCCGTCGCAGAAACGAAGACCTCGGCGAGGACAAAAGTCGTCAGGGCATCGTGGTGACCGCGCGGGCGAGGCGCAACGGACGCGTCCGGCGCGGCGAAATGGTGCGACACTTCCAGCGGTGATTGCCGAGAAACTGTTTGCATGGAGTGTTCGAAAGTTTCATTTTTCCAACCCGCCGGGTGACGATCGCTTCGGGCCCCGCGGGGAGTTGTCATGCCTCATGCTTGTATTCGATTGCGCGCATTGGTGCCGAGCCTGTGCGTGGTTGCGGCCCTGCTCGTCCTCGACACGCCCGGCGCGGATGCGGCCAAGATCAAGATGGTCTTTCCCGGGCCGGTCACGACCTTTTCGCTGCCTTATCTGGTGGCGCAGAAGAAGGGCTGGATGGGCGATCTCGACGTCGAGGACGTCCATGTCACCGGCGACGCCAACGCGATGCGCGTGCTCCTGTCGGGCAATGCCGATATCGGCCTTATCGGCACGCTCAACGTGCTGGCGTCGATCCATGCCGGCGCCAGCATCCGCGCTGTTCATTCCTGGCAGCCCATCGGCGACTACAATCTGGTGCTGGCCACGGGGAAGGGGAGCAAGCTCGCCGATCTCGCCGGCAAGACCTTCGCATCGTCGGGTCCCGGCGGACTTCCGGATCAGCTGCCGCGCCTGATCATGCGCAAGCACGGCATCGACGAAGCGACGGCGCGTTTCGTTCAGGTCGGCGGCCATGCCGCCCGTCTGCAGGCGGTGATCGGCGGGCGCGCCGATGCGACGCTGGTCAACACCGTCACCGCGCTCAAGGGCGTGCAGGACGGCAAGGTCACGGTGCTGACGAGACTGTCGGCCGAATTCCCGGGCCTCGGCTATGTCTGGAACGTCGTACGCCTGGAATCACTCAACAAGCCGGAGCTTGCGGCCGCCTTCCAGACCATGACCGACATCGGCATCCGCGGCTCGCGCTTCATCATGGCCAATCCCGACGAGGCGGCCGCGATCCTGCACGAACGGCTGCCCGATCTCGACCTCGCCTTCCTCAAGGCGGTGGTGCGCGATCTCAACAGCGAGAACCTCTGGGGCGTGAACGGCGGTCTCGATCCCGCGATCGAGGAATTCACCGCTGAGCTCAACATGAAGCTCGGCAACCTGCCGGTCGCGGCGCCGGCCAAGGACGTGCTCGACCCGCGCTTCGTCGATGGTGCCCTCAAGAAGCTCGGCACCTATCAGAAGCCATAGCCCGCGATGATGAAAGCGCCGGTGCCGCCGGACGGCATGGTCGTCTACGACGACGTCAGCAAGTTCTTCCCGGTACGCGTTCGACCCGGCCAGAAGGATCGCCCGGAGCTGATGGTCGCCCTCGATCGCATCAATGCGACCGTGCGCAAGGGCGAGCTCATCACGCTGCTGGGGCCGAGCGGGTGCGGCAAGACGACCCTGCTGCGGCTGACCGCGGGGCTCCTGGTGGCGGACGAGGGCCGCATCACCATCGAAGGCGCGCAGGTGTCGGCCCCGCGCAAGGACGCCTGCATGGTGTTTCAGAATTTCGGCCTGCTGCCGTGGCGGACCGTGCTGGGCAATGTCGAATTCCCGCTCGAGATCGACGGCGTGGGCACGGCCGAGCGCCGGGATCGCGCGCGGCATTTCATCGATCTCGTCGGGCTTGCCGCCTTTGCCGAGCATTTTCCGCACGAATTGTCCGGCGGCATGCAGCAGCGAGTCGGCATCGCGCGCGCGTTGATGCGCAAACCCATCCTCATCTTCATGGATGAGCCCTTCGGCGCGCTCGACGCGCAGACGCGCGAGCAGCTGCAGGAGGACTTTCTCGCCATCTGGTCGCGGACCGGCGCAACGGTTGTCTTCGTCACCCACAGCATCGACGAGGCGCTGTTCCTGTCCGACCGCATCTTCGTGTTCAACACCGCCCCCGGGCGGATCCGCACCATCGTCAACTCGCCGGTCGCCGGCGAGCGCCGGGGCGGCGACGTCCGCCGGCATCCCGAGTTCGGGACATACCGCGCCGAATTGCGCGAAATGCTCAGGAGCAGCCGATGAGCCCATCAGCGGAAATGCCGCCCCGCAAGTCGGTCCCGGCGCCGCAGCCGACCGTGGCGCAGCGCCTGCGCGAAGTTCTCACCAGCCCCAACGCCATCCGCACCGCGTCGGTCGTGATCTTCTTCCTGGTCTGGGAATATTACGGCCGCCGCATGGACCCGATCTTCATGGCGCCGCCGAGCGCGATCTTCGCCGCGGCGCTGCAACTCATCGAAAGCGGCGCTCTGAGGAAGGCGTTCATCCAGACCTTGTGGCCGTTCTCGGTCGGCATGGCGCTCACCGTGGTCGTGGGCATCGCGCTCGGCATCGTGATGGCGCAGTGGCGGACGCTGGAATACGTGCTCGACCCGTTCATCAACGCGCTCTATGCCATCCCGCGCATCGCGCTGGTGCCGCTCATCATCCTGTGGGCGGGTCTGGAATTCGTCGGCAAGGTCACCATCCTGGTATCGGTCGCGATCTTTCCCATCACCGTGAACACCTATTCTGGCATCCGCGACGTGCGCGGCTCGATGCTGGAGATCGGCCGCGCCTACGGTGCGACCGAATGGCAGATTTTCTCCAAGATCATCTTGCCGGCGGCGATCCCCTTCATCATGGCGGGCATCCGGCTGGCGGTCGGCCTGGCGATCATCGGCATCATCGTCGCCGAATTCTTCACCGCCATCAGCGGGCTCGGCGGCATGATCGTCGAATATGCCAATGTGTTCGCGACCGCGAAGCTGTTCGTGCCGATCATCGTCATCGCGCTCGTCGGGGTCGTGCTGACCGAGCTCGTGATGTGGCTGGAACGGCGCATGTCGCGCTGGCGGCAGCTCGAGCGCGAGCGATTTTGAGAACCTTTCCCCTCGCGGTCATTTCGGGGCGCTCCGCCCCGGGCCGACGAGGGAGCGCGCGCGCCATCATGCCTTCTTGTCGCGGCTTGTCAGCAGCGCAAACAGCCGTGCGGGCGTGACCGGATATTCCGCGATGCGCACGCCGAACGGGGCGAGCGCGTTCTCGATCGCCGAGATGATCGCGCCGGCGGCCGGCACGCAGCCGGATTCGCCCACGCCCTTCACCCCGAGCGGATTGAGCGGCGAGGGGAATTCGGCGAATTTCACCTCGATCGTCGGCACCTCGGTCGCGCTCGGCATGAGATAGTCGGCGAAGGTGGTGGTGACGGGCTGGGCCTGCTCGTCGTAGCCCATCCATTCGAACAGCGCGTTGCCGATCCCGTGCACCGCGCCGCCGGTGAGTTGGCCTTCCACCAGCATCGGATTGATGATCCGGCCGCTGTCGTTGACCACGACATAGCGCAGGATGCGCACGCCGCAGGTCTCTACATCCACCTCGACCTCGACGGCGTGGCATCCGCCGCCATAGGTCAGTGCGGTCGGCAGGAAGCTCTGCATGCTTTCGAGCCCCGGCTCGAACTTGCCGGGCATGGGATAGCCGGGCACGCCGGACACCGCCTCCGCGACCTCGCGCAGCGCGAGCCCGCTGCCGGGCGCGCCGGCGATCTCGATCCGTCCATCGCGCAGTTCGAGGTCGCTCACGCTCACCTCCAGCAGGTGGGCGGCGACCTTGAGCGCCTTTTCGCGGACAGCGACCGCGGCAAGATGCACCGCCGAGCCCGCGGTCACGGTCTGACGACTGGCGAAGCCGCCCTGACCATAGGGAATAACGGCGGTGTCGCCGGCGGCAATGGTGACGGTCTCGGGCGCGACGCCGAACTGCTCGGCGCAGATTTGCGCGAGCGCGGTCTTGATCCCCTGTCCCATGGGCATCGCGCCGGTGTAGACGGAAATGCGTCCGGAACGGCCGATCCGCACGATGCCGGATTCGAACGGGCCGCGGCCGGTGCCCTTGACGCCGTTGCCGACCCCGATGCCGAGATAGCGGCCGTCGGCGCGCGCCCGCCGTTGCCGCTCGGCAAATCCGCCGTGGTCGATGGCTTCCAGCGCCATGCGCTGGCAGCCGAGAAAGTCGCCGCTGTCGAGCGCGACCGGCGAGCCGGCGCGGGTCTTGAGCGGCGAGACATAGGGCATCTTTTCCGGCGGCACGAGATTGCGGCGCCGGACTTCCGCGCGGTCGAGGCCCAGCTCGTCGGCGATGCGGTCGAGCAGGCGTTCCATGGCGAATGCGCCTTCCGGATAGCCGGCGCCGCGCACCGGCATGGTGGCGACCTTGTTGGTCTCGACCACGCGCACGTCGAGCTGATAGGCCGGCAGCATGTAGGGGCCCGGCAGCGCCGTCGACGCGTTGTAGGGAAGGTTGATGCCTTGCGGCGTGTAGGCGCCCTCGTCGTGGATCATGTCCCCGCGCACGCCGAGCAGGCGGCCGTCATCGTCGAAGGCGACCTCGAGATCCCAATACTGGTCGCGCTCCTGGACGGCGGCGAGAAAATGCTCGCGCCGGTCCTCGACCCATTTGATCGGTCGCCGCAGGAGCAGGCACGCCGCCGCCAGCGTCACCTCTTCCGGATACATCACGAACTTGGCGCCGAAGCCGCCGCCGACGTCGGGCGCCACCACGCGCAGCTGATTTTCGTCGAGCTTGAGCAGCATCATGAGGAAGGCGCGTACCTCGTGGGCGAGTTGGGTCGACGACCACAAGGTGAGCCGGTCCTCGTTGAGGTCGTAGGCGGCAAGCGCGCCGCGCCCTTCGATCGAATGCGCGCCGCCGCGATGCTGCTTGAGATTGATGCTCGCGCGGCGGGGGGCGCGCGCGAACGCAGCCGCGACGTCGCCGTAGCACTGGCGGAACTCGAGCAGGAGATTGCCGGCGCGGGCGCGATGGGCCGCGGGCGCTCCCGGCGCGAGCGCCTGCCGGCAATCCGCAACCGCCGGCAGCGGCGCGTAGTCGACCGCAACGAGGGCGGCGGCGTCCTCGGCGACGTAGCGGGTGTGCGCGATCACCGCCGCCACCGCCTCGCCGACAAAGGCAACCTCGTCCTTGGCGAGAACGAGCGGTGTGATGTCGGGCGGGAGTTGCGCCGTGCGGAACTGCAGCGGGAGGCGCTCCTGCGCCAGGAGCGGCGCGAGATCGGCGAGCGTGAGCACGGTGTGCACGCCGGGCACGCGGCGCGCGGCGCTCGTATCGATGCCGCGAATGGCGGCATGGGCGTGCGGGCTGCGCACGAATGCCGCCTCCAGCATGTCGGGAAAGCGCAGGTCGGCGAGGAAGCGTCCCGCGCCCGTCAGCAGGGGGCGGTCTTCGAGGCGCTTGATGGAGTGCCCGACGTAGCGAGTTCTCTTGCACCCGTTTCTCCCCCGAGGATGTCGAAGTGAAGCTCAGAATGGCCACGATGTGTCATCGCGCGCCGCCGGCATTGGTGAAGCTCGTCTCCGATGCCGGCCCGCCCCTGCGCTCGACCACGCCGACCTCGTGGCCGGCCTTGGCGAGATAACAGGCGCAGCTCGTTCCAATCGCGCCCGCGCCGAGCACCATCGCCCGGATGGCGCGCCGGCGCCCGCGTTCACTCGACCTTGATCTTGGCGTCCTTGATGATCTTTTCGTATTTCGCCATCTCGTCGCGGATATAGGTCGCGAACCGGTCCCCGCTCGAGCCGATGGGATCGAAACCGATCGTGCTCAGTCGCTGCTTCACCTCCGGCAGCGCCAGCACCTTGGCGACGTCGGCCTGCAGCTTGCCGGAAATGTCGGCCGGCAGGTTCTTCGGTCCCCACAACCCGTACCACGACACGAATTCGAACCCCTTCACGCCGGATTCTTCGACCGTCGGAATCTCGGGCGCCGCGGCCGCGCGCTTGAGGCTGGTGAGTCCGAGCGCCTTGATCTTGCCGCCCTGCGCCAGCGGCAGCGAGGACAGCATGGGATCGGCAAGGAGCTGGATCTGCCCGCTCATGAGGTCGGTCAGCGCCGGCGCCGTGCCCTTGTAGGGGACCACCAGCGTGTCGAGGCCGGCGTCTTGCTTCAAGAGCTCGATGGCGAGATGGCTGGCGGCGCCGAGGCTGGTCGCGCCGAAGGTGTACTTCTGCGGGTCCTTGCGCACGAGCGCGAAGAAGTCCTTGAGGTTGTTCGCCGGCACGCTCGGCGTGGTGCTGACGATCAGCGGTCCGTCCGCCAGCAGCGTCACCGGGGTGAAGTCGTTGACCACGTCATAGGGCACGCTCTTGTAGAGGAACGGATTGATCACGTGGACCGAGGCCGACACCATCAGGGTGTAGCCGTCGGGCGCGGCCTTGGCGACGGCGTTGGCGCCGACCGTTCCGGACGCGCCGCCGGCGCGGTTTTCAACGATGAAATGTTGTCCGACCGTCTCGTTGAGCTTCTGCACCAGGATGCGCGCGACGCCGTCGACCGAGCCGCCGGCGGGAAACGGCACCACGACGGTAACCGTGCGCGAAGGATAAGTCTGGGCGGTTGCCGCCGCCGGGACGAGGCTGGCAAGCGCAAGCGCGAGCGCGGACATAGTCATGAGTCTCATGGGGGCGATCCTTTCGAGGTGTTCAATATGTCCCCGGATAGCTTCCTCCGTCGATGAGCAGATTTTGGCCGGTAATGAAACCGGCATGGTCCGAGCACAGAAAGGCGCAATAGGCCCCGAGCTCCGCCGGGTGGCCGTATCGTTTGGCCGGATTGGCCTCGGCGCGCGCGCGCCAGAGCTCGTCGAAGCTCTTGCCGGTTGCCTCGAGCATCCCGCGAATATGCGCCCGCTGCGCGTCGCTGTCGAAGATTCCCGGCAGCAGATTGTTGATGGTGACGTTGCGCCCGACCGTCTGCCGCGCCAGCCCGGCGACGAACCCGACCAGGCCGGAGCGCGCCCCGTTCGACAGCCCGAGCTCCAATTGTGGAATCTTTACGCTGCGGGAGACGATGTTGACGATGCGGCCGAAGCCGCGCGCCATCATGCCGTCCACGGTGAGCCGCATCATCTCGATCGGCGCCAGCATCATCGCGTCGAGCGCCGCGATCCAGTCCTCCCGCGACCAGTCGCGGTAGTCGCCCGGCGGCGGGCCGTCGGCATTGTTGAGCAGGACATCGGGCGCCGGACAGGCTGCAAGGGCGTCCGAGCGGCCGGTCGTGGTGGTGATGTCGCCGACGACCGTCGTCACCTTAACGCCGGTCGCCGCTGCGATCTCCGCGCCGGTCTGCTCGAGCGCGGCACGCGTGCGTGCGACGATCGTCACGTCGACCCCTTCGCAGGCGAGCGCGAAGGCGCAGGCCCGCCCGAGACCTCTGCTGGCGCCGCTCAGGAGCGCCTTTCGTCCGCGGATCCCGAGATCCACTAGATTAGTGTCCCGATTCCGAAGTCTAGGCCGCAACCGCCGAGATGGGGCCGACCTTGTAGCCGTATTGCTTGTCGAGGCCGAGCTCCTGGATGATGCGAATCCCCTTGGCCAGCGCGTCGCCCTCGAGATTGGTGAGGGGCTTGCGCAGGTCGCCGGCCGGCAGGCCGAGCGCCTTCATGAGCGATTTCACCGCCACCGGGTTGATCGCCGAATAGGTGAAGTGCAGGAGCGGCAAGAGCTTGAGATAGGTGGCCTTGAAATTCTCCGCCTCGACATAGCTCGTCCACGGGGTCGAGATGGTCGCGAGCTCGGCGGGCGCGATATTGCCGGTCATGTTGGCGGTGCCGTGGCCGCCGAGCGACATGGTCGGCACCACCAGCCCGAGATTGGGGCTGTCGCAGCACATGACCGACACGCCTGGTCTGCCGGCGATCACCTGCGCCACCTGGCCGACGCGCGCGGTCAATTCCTTGTGCACCACGTAGTTCGGATGTTTGAAGATGCGCAGGAGATGCTCCCAACTGAGATCGCTCTTCACCCGCGGCGGATTGTTGTAGATGCCGAGCGGCAGGTCGGTCGCGTCCGCGACGTCGAGGAAGAAGCGCTCGATGTCGCTTTCCGGTGCGCAGATATAGGCGGGCGCCGCCAGGATGGCGCCGTCGGCGCCGTTGTCCTTGGCGAAGCGGACGTTGGCGATCGTCGTCTCGGTGTTGTTGCCGGTGCAGCCGAAGAAGATCGGCATGCGCGGCGTCTTCATCTTCGCGGTTTCGATGATGATCTCTCTTTTCTCCTCCGGCGACAGCATGGAGGTCTCGCCGGTCGAGCCCATGATCAGCACCGCGGAGGTGCGCTGGCCCTCCTGGAACTTGAGCAGGGTCCGAAACGCGGCGAAGTCCACCGAGCCGTCCTTGTTGAACGGCGTGATGAGCGCAACGAACGAGCCCGTCAGCAGCTTCCGCGACATTCCCGTCTCCATTTCGAAAGTCGGATCAGTTCAGATGATCGGCGGCAAAGGTGATGCCGAGCCATCGGCCAGGCAGGTATATGATACCACGACGCCGTCGCCTAGGCCGTGATCTCGTGAATGCTGTCGTGATGCGCGCGCACGCCGGATGACTCTCCTCCAGGTGAGTGGCGCGTTCACCCCTTTTGCCCGGTCGCAAAATTGGACATGCTGCCGTCTTGCTTGGGAGGGACGGCCATGCATGCCTCGCGGCTGCTCATTGTGATTGCGCTGGCCGGCACAGTCATGAGCTGCGGCCAAGGTCAGCAGGGGCCGAAGGGCGATTCCGGGCCGCCGGGGCCGCCGGGCCCGAAAGGCGAGCCCGGACCGCCTGGCCCGCCGTCCAGCATTCGGGTCGTTCGCTCGAACTGCGACGCGGCCAACTGCACCGTGCAATGCGCGGACGACGAGATGCTGTTGACCGCCTATTGCGGGGCGCGACGCAACGCCGCCATCATTCCCAGCGAGCGCTCCGCCACCTGCCGCAGTCCGGTGCCGGCCAACAGCCCGCTGGTGGCGGCGTGCGTGAAGATACCGCCGCAATAGTCACCCGGCGCCGGCCAGTGCAGCTATGCCATGGGCAGGGCGAGGACCGGACAGGGCGCGTGGCGGATCACGCGCTCGGTCGTGCTGCCGCGCAGCGCATCGAGCACGCCATGATGTCCCGCGGTCGGCATGCCGATGACAGTCGACGTCGAGCTCGATTGCCGCGTCCACGATCGCCTGCACGACGTTGCCCGATCGAAGAATGACCGGGGGCAAGGCGTGTCCATTTGACCGTCTAGTCGCTATCCGCGGCGCCGAGTGTCCGACGTGCAGGAGATCAACGGCGATGTTCGTGCCGGTCAGGAGTGTGGCGAAGCGCTGAATGGCGTCGAGCGCCTGCTCCGCCGGCGGGGAGAAATCGACCGGCACCAGCGCGCGCCGGAGCTGCATATCGCCATTGATCTGACCGACGAACCCGCGCGCGCCCGGCCCGATGAACAGGGTCGGGACTGCCGAGCGGCGGAATACGCCTTCCGCCACCGAACCTTTCAGCCAATGCTCGACGCCGTCGCGGCCGTGGGTCGCGAGCACCACGAGGTCGCTCGTATGCTCGCGCAGAAAGTCGACGATGGCGCGCGTCGGCTCTTGCAATGCGAGGCGGATGTTGTCGACTTCGATGCCGAGCTTGCTCGCGACTACCCATGGCGGATCGTCCGCTTCCGTCATGCCCCATTGCACCAGCAGCTGTCGCGCGTGCGGGAACGCCAATGCTTCGTCGAGGTCGTATTGTGAGACGTGCAGCAGGTGCAATTTGCTCCTGGCCGCAAGCGCAATCCGCAACGCATGGGCAAAAGCCGCTGCGCTCAGGTCGGAAAAATCGGTCGGATGCACGATGGAGCGAATGGCGGTGGTCATCGCAAGAATTTCGTCGCAATGCATTCACGCCCGCGCGGGGCATGCTTCGGCTGCGTGCATAGGTTTCGACAGGCTTGGTGTCAACAGGCGCGCCCCAAGGCCATGGCGGTGGCGGTTGGGTCCGCAAGTCGCAAACGGACAAAAAAGCCCTTGCGTTCTTGGGCTTCGGTATGTCGCAGAAGTGCCAACTTGCCACGCCAAAACCCCGAGCTGAATGGCATCACGATCAAGCCGATCGGGATCGACGTTAGGACGAGTACCACGCGGGACGGCTGCCGAACCGTCAGATGTTCGGCCAAGTTCCCCTGATAGGCGGGTGGCCGCGGCCGCTGTATACATTTCCAACGGGAGGCACCGACATGGTCAATTCTCACGGCTCCTTCGTCTGGCACGAGTTGATGACGACCGACACGCAAGCGGCGAAGGCCTTCTATGGCAAGGTCGTCGGCTGGGGTGCGCAGGACGCGCCCATGCCCGGCATGCAGTACACGCTGTTCACCGCCGGAGAGACGCGGGTCGGCGGACTGATGGACCTGCCGGAGCAGGCGAAACAGATGGGGACGCCGCCAAACTGGATGGGCTATGTCGGCGTCGACGACGTGGACGCCAGAGTCGATCAGGTCAAGCGCCTTGGCGGGGCTGTGCATGTCCCGCCCACCGATATCCCCAATGTTGGCCGCTTTGCGGTCGTCGCCGATCCGCAGGCGGCGGTATTTGGGTTGTTCAAGTGGCTGACGCCCGGCCCGGATCAGTCAACCGCACTGGGGACGCCCGGCCATGTCGGCTGGCACGAACTCCTGGCAGCCGACTGGGAGAAGGCGTTCGCTTTCTACGCCGAGCTCTTCGGCTGGCAGAAGGCCGAGGCCGTCGACCTGGGCGCGATGGGTACATATCAGCTGTTCTCCACGGGCGGGCAGCCGATCGGCGGCATGTTCACCAAGCCCCCGATGGTGCCGGTCCCGTTCTGGCTCTACTACTTCAACATCGGCGGCATCGACGCGGGAGCGGAGCGCGTGAAGGCCGGCGGCGGTCGCATCCTCAACGGCCCGATGGAAGTGCCGGGCGGCAGCTGGATCGTCCAATGCGGGGACCCACAAGGTGCCATGTTCGCGCTGGTCGGAAATCAGGGCTAGAGCATGATCCGGAAAAGTGGGTACCGGTTTTCCGAAAAGATCATGCTCAAACAAAAAGCTAGAGCGTGATTGCGACCCAACCTAAAGCAATCACGCTCTAGGCCCCGTCGCACGCCCGCGACAGCCGCACGGCGTTCACGCGTATCAACTCGGGGGCAGCGAAACGTGGCGACGCCTGCCTGACGAGGATCTCAATGCACTCGACCCGCGGGTCGCCGCCGGCCTCGCGATTGCGTCGCCACGCTAGCTTATTGCTGGAGTATGATCTTTTCCGAAAACCGGTACCCACTTTTCGGGATCATACTCTGGCGTAGCGCGACGTCTTCAGGACTCATCCCCTAAGCAGCAGGCACCAATTCGGGCGGCGTGAACGCGCGCACCGGCGGCGCCGGTCGATCCCAGCGCTCGATCTCGACCAGCGCGGTGAGCGCGCTCGTCCCTTGCGCCAGCGGCGAGGTTCCGATGTCGAGGGTGAGCACGTTGGGATTGCCGTGCCGCTCGGGCTCGCCCGGCGCGGCCGGCGGATCGAACCAGGCGCCGGTCGCCATCACCACCACCCCCGCCATCACGTCGGCGTCGATCACCGCGCCGGCGAGACAGGCGCCGCGCGCGTTGAACACGCGCACCACATCGCCGCTGCGGATGCCGCGCCGCTCGGCGTCGGCCGGATTGATACGGACCGGCTCGCGCCCCGCGACCTTCTGCGCGCGCGACACCGGTCCGGCGTCCATCTGGCTGTGCAGCCGGCTCGCCGGCTGGTGGGTCACGAGGTGGATCGGCCAGCGTTCGGCGCTCGCGCTGCCGAGCCATTCCGCCGGCTCCATCCAGGCCGGGTGCGGCGGGCAGTCCGCATAGTCGAAGCCGGCGACCGCGTCGGACACGATCTCGATCCGCCCCGACGGCGTCTTGAGCGGATGGCGCTCGGGATCGCGGCGGAAATCCTCGAACAGCACGTAGTCGCGCTCGGGCGGCGGCAGCTCGACGAAGCTCTCCGCCCAGAACTGCTGGAAGCCGGGCAGCGCCACGCCCTTGGCGGTCGCATCCGCGCGCACCCGGTCATAAACCCACTGGCACCAGCCCAATTCGTCGCGGTCCTCGGTGAACGCGGTCTCGTAGCCCAGCCGCCGCGCGAGCGCGCGGAAGATATCGAAATCGTTCCTGGCGTCGCCGACCGGATCGATGGCGCGGTGCATGGCGAGAATGAAGGAATCGCGCGACGAGCCGCCGACGTCGTTGCGCTCGAGCGGGGTGGTCGCCGGTAGCACGATATCGGCATGGCGGGCGGTCGGCGTCCACCAGCTCTCGTGCACGATGACGGTCTCGGGCTTCTGCCACGCCCGCTGCAGCCGGTTGAGGTCCTGGTGGTGATGGAAGGGATTGCCGCCCGCCCAGTAGACCAGGCGAATGTCGGGGAACGTGTAGCGGCGGCCGTTGAAGGCGTAGCTCTCGCCGGGATGGAGCAGCATGTCGGCGATGCGCGCGACCGGGATCATGGCGCGCGCCGGATTGAGCGGCAGCGGGACCTCGGGGCCGGCGACATCGATGCGAGGTGAGCCGATGCCGTTGGTCGAGCCGTGGCCGAATGCAAACCCGCCGCCGGGCAGGCCGATCCCGCCCAGCATCGCCGCCAGCACGATCGCCGCCCAGTACGGCTGCTCGCCGTGATGGGCGCGTTGCAGCGACCAGGCGCAGGTGATCATGCTGCGGCTTGCGGCGGCGCGGCGCGCGAGCGCGCGAATGGTGTCGGCGGAAACGCCGGTGATCGCCGCCGCCCATGCCGCGTCCTTCGGCGTGCCGTCGTCGGCGCCCTCGAGGTAGCGGCGGAAGCGGTCGAAGCCGGTGCAGTAGCGCGCGACGAATTCCTCGTCGTAGCAGGCTTCGGTGAGCAGCGTGTGCGCCATCGCCAGCATCAGCGCGGTATCGGTATTGGGCCGGATCGGGATCCACTGTGCGCCGAGGAAGTCGGGCGCGTCGGACTTGAGCGGGCTTAGCGAGACGAACTCGATGCCGGCGTCCTTGGCGCGCCGGAGCCACGTCTCCATGGTGTGGGCGCCGGCGCCGCCCGACGTCACCTGGCCGTTCTTCACCGCCAGCCCGCCGAACGCGAGGATCAATCGCGTGTGCCTGACGATCGACGACCAGTCGGTGATATCGCCCACCACCGGCTGGAAGGTGCCGATCACGCGCGGCAGCAGGTATTGTGCCGCGCCGAAGCTGTAATTCGCGACCTGATCGACGCAACCGCCGCCGAGGAAGAGAAACCGCCGCACCAGGCTGCGGGCATGGTGGACCCGCCCCGCCGACGACCAGCCATAAGAGCCGCCGAGGATCGCGGCGTGGCCGAACTGCTCGCGCACGCGCGCCAGCTCCTGCGCCACCGCGTCGAGCGCCTCGTCCCAGGACACTTCGTGAAAACCGTCGGCACCGGTGCGTGGCTTGCCTTCGCGCCAGCCGTCGCGGATGGCCGGCCGCGCGATGCGCAGCGGCGAGTGCACCATCTCCGGCATGGCATCGAGCATGTGCGACGGCGCGGGATCGCGCGCGAACGGCTCGCAGCCGATGAGGCGGCCGTTCTCGACCAGGGCGGTGAAGGCGCCCCAATGGGCGAGCTGGGGGAAGCGTGCGACGGTCATGGTGGTCCGGCCCGAGTTTGGATCGGGCGAGCATGGGGCTTTTGCGGCCAGGAACTCAATCCGTCGCGTAGGATGGGTTGAGCGGAGCGAAACCCATCAGATACGAGCAGGTATTGCCAAAGGCGATGGGTTTCGCTCCGCTCAACCCATCCTACGCCCCACGAATAAACGCAGGAACTGGCGTGAACGATCCATGCGGTTACCGGCGGCACGGCTTGGCCGGTACACGATTGCCCCTTCCGGCATCGAGCAGCGCAAACCTGTGAGGTTTTTGCAACGGTCGGCATTTTTTTGAATCGCGCCATCGTGCCGGACTGATTTTTTGATGCGATGTCGCCCAATCGCAACAAGGGGGCGTCTGCATGCATCAGTCCACATGGGTGGTACTTCTGCTTCTGCTGTTCGGAGAGATTGCCATTCTGGCGCTTATCGGGTTGTTCCTATGGCTTGCGGGGGAATTCGGCGAGGCGCCCAAGTGGCGAAGCTTGCGCCGTCTTCGCAAGCACAACTGACGGCGCCGCCGATCTGCCCGGTTTCCCCGCGCGATGTGTGATCGTTTCGACGGCGAGCGCCATGGACGTGCCGCGACTCGGCGCCGCTTACGGCGGGAAGATATCGGGCTTGCTTGCAGCGTGATGGTGGCAAAACGCGTAGGATGGGGTGAGCGGAGCAAAACCTCCCGTCTCGGAGGAGGTCACCCATGTCCATGCCGTCCACGCGACGTGACTTTGTGAAAGTCGCCGGCTCGGCAGCGCTCGGCGTGTCGGCGACGACGCTGGATGTCTCCGCGCAGCCGACCGCGGCGAGCGAGCAGGCGGGCGCGGGACCCGAGGCGTCGCCTGCGTTTCCGGACGGGTTTCTGTGGGGCACAGCCACTGCGTCCTATCAGGTCGAGGGCGCCGTCAACGAGGATGGCCGCGGTCCGTCGGTGTGGGACACGTTTTCGCACACGCCCGGGAAGATCAAGAACAACGACACCGGCGACGTGGCCGTCGACATGTATCACCGCTACAAGGGCGATGTGCAGTCGATGAAGGCGCTCGGGGCGAAGGCGTACCGCTTCTCGATCGCGTGGTCGCGCGTGTTCCCGCAGGGTACCGGCGCTGCCAATCCGAAGGGCCTCGATTTCTACGACCGCTTGGTGGACGAGCTCATCGCCAACGGCATCGAGCCGTTCGCGACGCTCTATCACTGGGACTTGCCGCAGGCGCTGCAGGATCGTGTCGGCGGCTGGGAGTCCCGCGATACCTCGAAGGCGTTCGCGGATTATGCGGGCTATGTCGCCGAGCGGCTCACCGACCGGGTGAAGCACATCTTCGCGATCAACGAGTTCTGGACGTTCGTGGAGCTGGGCTACGGGCGCGGCATCCACGCGCCCGGCCTCGCGCTGCCGCCCGGCCGGTTGAACCAGGCGCGCCACCACGCGCTCCTCGGCCACGGCCTTGCGGTGCAAGCGATCCGCGCCAAGGCGCGGCCGGGTACCAAGGTCGGCTCGGCGGAAAACATGAGCGTCTGCGTGCCCGTCATCGAGACGCCCGAGCACATCCGGGCGGCCGAACGGGCGACGCGCGAGCTCAACGCCGGATACCTCACCGTGATGCTGGAAGGGCGTTACACCGACGCCTTCCTGGCGTCGGCCGGCGCCGACGCTCCGAAGTTCACCCCCGACGACTTGCAGGTGATCTCGAGCCCGCTCGATTTTGTCGGCATCAATGTCTACACGCCGCAAACCTACGTGCGCGCTTCCGACGACGCGGAGGGCTTCGCCCTCGTGCCGCTCGCCGCGTCGTTTCCGCGCATGACCTTGGATTGGCTCAATGTCGGCCCCGAGGCGCTCTACTGGGCGCCGCGTCATCTGGCGAGCATCTGGAAGGTGAAGGACATCTACATCACCGAGAACGGCTGCGCCGGCGCGGACGTGCCGGCCGCTGACGGCATCGTCTACGACACCGACCGTGTCATGTTCCTGCGCAGCTATCTGACCCAATTGCAGCGGGCGACCGCAGCGGGCGTGCCGGTGCGCGGCTATTTCCTGTGGACGCTGACGGATAATTTCGAGTGGGCCGAAGGCTACACCGCCCGCTTCGGCCTGCACTACGTGGACTATGCGACGCAGAAACGCACGCCGAAGCTGAGCGCGTCGTTCTACCGCGAGGTCATCGCCCGTAACGCGCTGGCGTAGCGCGCCGCAATCAGGGGGTGTTGAAGTCCTCGCTCGGCTCGCGGACGCGCTGGCTACGGAGCTCCCGATGAGGCGCGGATAGCGCGCAGGTTGGGTTTCGCTCTGCCCAAACGATCCAACACGCTACTCCACCTTGACGCCCGTATCCTTTACGACTTTGTGCCAGCGCGCGAGGTCGCGCTTGACGAAGTCTCCGAACTCCTCGGGGGTGCCGCCTTCGGGCGTGAAGCCGAGCTCCGTCATGCGCTGGCGGATATCCGGCAGGTCGCGCGCCTTGGCGACCGCGGCGTTGATCTTGGCGACTACGGGCTTGGGCGTTCCGGTCGCGACGTGCAGGCCGTTCCACGAGCCGAATGCGAGGTCGTGAAAGCCTGCTTCGGCGACCGTCGGAACGTCGGGCAGGTTTGGCAGCCGCTTCGCCCCGGTGACCGCGAGCGCGCGCACCTGGCCCGACTTCACCTGCTCGATCACCGTAGGCACCGAGAACGTGACCTCGACCCGGCCGCCCAGCAGGTCGACCAGCGCGGGACCGGCGCCCTTGTAGGGAATATGGACGATATCGACGTTGGCGGCGCGGTTGAGCATCTCGCAGCCGAGATGCGCGGTGGTGCCGACGCCCGACGACGCGCAATTGAGCTTGCCCGGTTGGGCGCGCGCGGCCTTGACCAGGTCGTCCAACGACTTGAACGGCAGCGCGGGATTGGTGATGAGAATGAACGACAGCGCGCCGATCTCGGCCACCGGCTCGAAGTCGCGCAGCAGCAGGACCGGCAGGTTGGGCCGCAGTGCCTCGTTGATCGTGTAGGACCCGGTCGTGAGCAGCATCGTGTGTCCGTCGGGCTGCGCCCGCGCCACCGCGCGCATGGCGACCACGCCACCGCCCGCAGGCTGCGGGTCGACCAGCACCTGTTGTCCCCACGCTTCCGACAGTTTCTGGCCGAACAGTCGCGCCATGACGTCCGGGCCCGGCCCCACCACGATGAAGACCGGCCGGGTCGGATAGTCCTGCGCCCGCGATGCCGGCGCACAGGCCGCGCTCGCGATGATCAGCGCCAGTGCCGCCCGACCGAGCAACCGTGACATGACAGTCCTCCCTTACGTTGTGTCCGTGCCGGTCTCGCGCCGGCTCGAGCGATGTTACCGCATCGCGGCCGCGGCATCATGCGACGAGAACGCCACCGTGCATGGCCGATCCGAGCGATTGCTCCAGGCGTGATTGGTGGCGCGCTGCACGACGGTGTCGCCGGCCTTGAGGTGCACCTCCGCGGTGTCGAGCACGAGGGTGATCTCGCCGTCGAGCACCAGGCAGAAATCGAGCGTGCGCGTCTTCTGCATGTAGGGATGCGGCGCCTTGGCGGCGTAGGTCGAGGCGCCGGGCTCGCCCATGGCGGAGAAATAAGCCGCGACCTCTTTGGCGCCGACATTGCCCCGGTAGCCCGCCTCCGGCGGAAACGTGATGACGTAACAGCTTGTGCCGCCCGCGGGCGGCACGAGCGTGTGTGGCAGATGCAGCGACTCGCGCACGCTTTTGAGCCCGATCGGGGTGCGGTCCGTCACCCAGATGCGCGCGCAGGAAAAGCCCGGGCGGGCCGGATCGGTCCGTATGTCGGGTGAGGGGCCGTCGGCGATGACCTGCGAGCGGTCGCTCTCGTCGAGGACGACGATGCGTCGAATGGATTTCGTCGCGCTCACGCTAGTGTCCCAATTCCGAAGTTCGCAAACCCTCGCGGCACCCCTCTGATGCGAACTTCGGAATCAAAGGGACACTAGCAACTCTACGATTCTAGTGCCCCTTTTGAACCCGAAGTTCGCGATCGCACTTGCCGCACGGGGTGCGCGAACTTCGGGTTCGGGGCACTAGCCTCACTCGTCGAACTTTGCGCCCATCATGACGAAGGCCATCTGGCTGCCGTCATTGGGGTTGCTCCAGGCGTGCCAGCTTCCGATCTGCACCACCACGTCGCCGGGCTTGAGCGCGCGCTGTCCGTCATCGGTGATGAGGACGCGTTCGCCCGACAACAGAATGCCGTAGTCGAGCGTCTCGGACTTGTGCATGCGCGTGGTGTAGAGGTTCTGTCCGCCCCGCTCCCAGGTTCCGCCTTCGGTCTTGCGCGGCGGATGCGCGGGCTTGATGAACGCGTCCTTGGCTGGATCGTAGTCCTTCGGCCTGGCTGCCGACTGCACGACCCGCAGGTGGCCGCCGGCTCGCGGCGGCTCGAAATGGAACGGCAGGTTGCCGTCGTCGCGTTCGCCCGAGATCACGGCCGGGCAGCCGTGGAACACCCACAGGTCGGTCATGTTGGTGCCCTTCTGGAAGGGGCTCGTCTTCACGTTGGGCGCGGCGCTGTCGAACAGCACGTACGAGCGTCCTTGCGCGTCGTTGCCGGTGACCACGCGGCGGATCGGCTTGATATCGTCCGTCATCAACTTCGACTCCGCTGGAACGAATGGAAATCGGCGACCCCGCTCGGCGCCCACGGCTTCTTGGCAATGGCGTACATGTCGGTGACGACGTCCACCACCACCGGCTTGTTCATGCCGAACGCGCGCTTGAGCGCGCCGTTGAGCTCGCCGGGCCGGGTCACGCGGATGCCGGCGCAGCCGAAGGCCTCCGCCACCTTTGGTGAAATCGACGTCGGGGAAGCGCCACATCTCTTCGGCGCGGCCGCGTTGCTTGCCGCCGTAGGCGGCGTCGTTCAGCAGGATTTCCTGGTTGAGCGCGGAGTTGTTGTTGACCACGATCACGGCGTTGATGTTGTGGCGGCGGGCGGTCTCGAGTTCGGCGATGTGATAGTAGAAACCGCCGTCGCCAGTGAAACAGACGACCGGCCGATCCGGCAGCGCGCATTTGACGCCGAGCGCCGCCGGAAAGCCCCAGCCGAGCGATCCCGCCGTGCGGAAATAGCTCTGTCCGGGATGTTTCAGGTCGATCATCCCGGCGGTCCAGATGCCGGCGTGGCCGGTATCCGACACCACCACGCCGTCCGGCGGCAGCGCCTCGGAAATTTCCTTGCAGATCCGTTCGGGGCGGATGGGCGCCGCGTCCGAGTTGCGCATCGGCTCGTGCTCGTCGCGCCATTCCGCGATGAGCTGGCGAACCCGCTGCGGCCAGCCCGAGCCATTGGTGCGCGCCGCCGCCGCGGCGATCATGTGGCGCAGCGACACCTTGGCGTCGCCGAGGATCGATACGGCGTTGGGATAGTTGCGGCCGAGTTCGGCGGGATCGATGTCGAGCTGGATCACCTTGGTGCCGGGGGGCGGAAACATCCAGTTGTTGGTTACCTGCCCGCCGGTGTGACTGCCGACGAAGAACACGAGGTCGGCCTCCGCGAGCGCGCGGTTGGCACAGTCGCGCGAATAGGAACCGGCGACGCCCGCCGCCAGCGGATGGCCGTCCACGATCGCGGCCTTGGCGTTGAGCGAGGTCGCGACCGGAATCGACAGCTTCTCCGCAAGCTCGACCACCTCCGCCTGCGCGCCGGAGCGGATCACGCCGCCGCCGGCGACGATCATCGGTCGTTCCGCCGTGCTCAGCGCCGCGAGCGCGTTCGCCACATGCTGCATGTCGGGGGCGGGACGGAACGCCGGCGCGCGCCGATAGGTTTCTTCCACCAGCGCATCGAGGTCGGCCGCCTCCTCGGTGATCTGGCCGAGATGACTCTGCACCCGCAGGTGCACCGGGCCGGGCGCGCCGGAGGTCGCGACCCGGAACGCCTGGCGGATGAGATCCGGCATGCGCGCGACGTGATCGATCTGCGCGTTGAATTTCGTGACCGCGTCGAATTGGCTGATGTCGTCGACCTCCTGATAGGCGTGGCGATAGCGCGATTGCGGCGTCGGGCCGCCGGTGATTGCGATCATCGGCGCCCCCGCCATGAAGCCGTCGCGCAGGCCGGCGGCGAGGTTGGAGGCGCCGATCATCTGCGCCATGCACACGCCCGGCTTGCCACTGGCGCGGGCATAGCCATCCGCCATGTAGGCGGCGGCCTTCTCGCCATGCACCATGACGCGGCGGATCGGCCGGTCCTCCATCTCGGCGAACGCCTTGAGCATGAACGCCGGCACGAAGAAGATGTGTGAAACCTCGTAGCCCTCCATCATCTGCGCGAACAGTTGCGCACCGGTCATCTTGGGCACGGCGGTCCTCTTTCCTTCCTGGCTGGAGGCTCGGCCGCCGGGGGCGGCGAGTCGCTCCATTGCGAGCACCCGGGCGGTGCTCGGCGTTCGTTTCTCGATTGTGACCGAGCGTAGGCGGCACGGGCCAACTATGCAAGATCGGAAAGCTATGGCCCATTATTATAACAATATGATATAGTAGCTTAACCATTTCGCTCGACCCGGCCTCGCCATGACGCTTGTGCAGCTGCGCTATCTCTGCGGCATCGTGCGCGAAGGATTTCAGCGTGTCGCGGGCGGCGATCTCGCTCGGCACCTCGCAGCCCGCGATCAGCAAGCAGGTCCGCATGCTGGAGAGCGAATTCGGTGCCGACCTCTTGATCCGCAGGAAGAACCGCATCCTCGGGCTGACGGCGGCCGGCGAGGCGATCATCGAAGCGGCGCGCCGCACGCTGTGGGAGGCGGACAACCTCAAGCGCATCACCGACGAGTTCACCCAGAAGGGCGCCGGCCGCCTGGTGATCGCCACCACCCACATGTATGCGCGCTACGTGCTCCGCCCGGTGATCAAGGACTTCGTGCAATGCCACCGCGACGTGCAGCTCGTCCTGCGCCAGGGCGTTCCCTCCGCCATCGCGCAATGGGTCGCGGCCGGCGAGGCCGACATCGGCATCAGCGGAATGTCGTTCGACGTGCACGAAGGACTCCTGTTCCTGCCGTTCGGCGAGCTTGACCGCAGCGTGTTTGTGCCGAAGCGCCATCCGCTGGCGCGCGAGCAACGGCTGACGCTGAAATCGATCGCGCATTTTCCCATCATCACCCTCGATCTGGGCATGGAAGGCGGGCGCACGGTCATGGATGCGTTCACCGCCGCCAAGATCGAACCAAACATCGTGCTCAGCGCGATCGACGCCGATGTGGTCAAGTCCTATGTCGAGCTTGGGCTCGGCATCGCGATCCTGCTCTCGCTCGCCTACGAGCCCGAGCGCGATCGCGCGCTGCGCGCGATCAACGCCGGCCATCTGTTTGCGCGCACCACGCCGCAAATCGTGCTGCGCCATGGAAAATATCTGCCCGGCTATATGCACGACTTCATCGCCAGCCTGGCGCCGCGATGGGACCGCGCTGCGGTCGAGGCCGCGATGCGCTCGAAACCGGGCGTCCGAGCCCAACCTTGACACCAGCCCCGCGCAGGGATCACCTCCGCGCCGGGCGGCTCGGAGTTCGTATCATGAGCGACGCGCACAAGCCGCGCATCACGATCACCTACTGCTACCAGTGCCAGTGGTTGTTGCGCGCGGGCTGGATGGCCCAGGAACTGCTCTCGACGTTCAGCGGTGATCTCGGCGAGGTCTCGCTCGTGCCCGCGACCGGCGGCACGTTCCAGATCCATTACGACGGGCATCTGCTGTGGGACCGCAAGCGCGACGGCGGCTTTCCCGATGCCAGGACCCTGAAGCAGCGCGTGCGGGATAGTCTCGATCCGGAACGCGACCTCGGCCATATCGATCGCACCTGACCAGTACGCGCTACGCGCTGCCGTTGTCCGTGCGAAATGGAACTTTGCGGGTTCGGCCGAGTTGAGTGAGCGGCCCTCTCGCCGCACGCGTCGATGCCCGGCATCGTCGCAGGGGCGGGAGAGCCTTTTATTGTGCCCATTGGTGCGCAACCGAAAATGCATCGGGAGGGAGGAGACGAGATGCCACGCTATTTCTTTGACCTGGTGGACGACAAGAAGGTCTACGACAAGAAGGGCGTGTCGCTGCCCAACGACAAGGCTGCCCGCCAATACGCCCAAACGTTTGCGCATGAATTGATGCAGACCCAGCCGCAGCTCCTGGGGGAGTCATGGCAGGCGTGGTCGGTCCAGGTCTGCAACGGCAAATTTGACCGGATCATGAAAATCCCGTTCTCGGAGATCGTCGAGCCCACATCGATCGTCGAGCCCACATCGATCGTCGAGCCAAAGTCGTGAGATTGCGAAGCTCTTGAGGTGCGAATTCTCGGGTCTCGAGTTGGGAAGACTGATATGTGAAACCGAAGGGGCAGCCTACTCAACCGGCTTTCTGCCGCGCCGCCTTGACCATCTCGTCGGCCCTGGTCGGTCGCTGCAGGTTCACCACCTTCGTTCTGAAAACTTGGCTCCCGGTCTTGTCGATAACGCAGACCGCCAGGTGTTCGATTTCACCGGGCGGCCGGTTGCGTCCCAATTCCGCGGCGACTCCCAAGGCGAACGCCTTGGCCTCCTCGAGAGTCCTGCACCGGGTTGCTTCGTCATCACGAAACGTATCGCCGTTGGTGAGGTGAAAAAAGAAGTTCGGCATGGCAGCACCTGTTCGTGTTGCTATAACGATCGGTGATCAAACCCGTTCCTGGAACCTTTCCCTTGGAAGCGATCACAGTCCTTGCATGCAAATCGAGACCAGGCGACTTGCCCCGGCAGATGCCTCGATCCTCGGTCGTGTAGCCGACGACGTGTTCGACGCGGCGGTCGATCCCGACCGGCTCGCCAACTATCTCGCGGAGCCCGGCCATCTCATGATCGTCGCGATTGCGGGCGGCGAGGTGGTCGGTCAAGTCGCTGCGGTGATCCATCGGCATCCGGACAAACGGACCGAACTCTATGTCGACGAAGTCGGCGTCGCGTCCGCGTGGCGGCGGCATGGCATTGCTCGCCGTCTGCTCGACGAGATGTTGGCGCTTGGCAAGGCATTGGGCTGTGAGGAGGCCTGGGTCGGCACCGAGCACGACAACGTTCCGGCGCGCCGGCTTTACGAGTCTCGCGGCGCAGCGGCCGAGCCGTTCGTCATGTATCTGTTCGAGCTCTAAGGCCGTGTACTCACAAGTCGAGATTTGTCGGCAAGGCATCAGAATACCTGGAAGGCAATCCGGAACGCGCTCGAAGCTGTGAACTTGCCAACTCAATTCCCGATGTTTTCGCCGGCTGAGCCGATATGATACGATTTGTCGGAAGTGTTCTCCGCCTCATTTCGCCTCAGATGCCAACGGATAGATTTCAATGCGGAACGAAGGTGACGACACGTGTCGCGATGATCGGCCCGATCGGCGCTCGTTCGTCGGCATGATCGTGGCGGCTGTGGCGTCCATTCTCGCCCCCGGTGCCAGAGCGGAGCCGGCCGAGCAGGTAGGCTCGGTCGAGGAGCTCAAAGGGCAAGCCTTTGCCGAAAAGGACTCGGTGCGGCGCGAACTCGAGCGTGCGGCACCCCTGTTCGTGCGCGACCAGATCGGCACCGGGGTGGAGTCGCGGCTGACCATGCGTCTCGGGCGCGACACGACGCTCAAGCTGGGCGAGCAGGCGCGGCTGACCATCGATCGCTACCTCGTCGATGCCGGCGGCGAGATTGCGCTCGAATCCGGTGCCATGCTTTTCGAACGGCCTGCCGGTGCTGCTCCCGCCCGAGTGCAGATCCGCAGCGGGTTCGGGCTGATCGCGGTGCGCGGCACGCGTTTCTGGAGCGGGCCGAGCAACAACGTGTTCGGCGTGTTCGTGGAACGCGGCCGTGTCGTCGTCTCGGCCGCGGGTCGCCGCGTGATCGTGCGCGCCGGCCAAGGGACCGACATTCGCCAGCCGGGCTCCCCACCCACCCCTCCGGCCCGCTGGGGTGAGCCTCGCATCCGCGCGGCTCTCGCAAGCGTCCAGTGATTTTTCCCGCGTCCGGGTCTGCTGGCAGATTCATCGGTCATCGTGCTCCGGTCGCAGCCGGTGTCGGCGCGATGGCCGTGTTCGTGGTGGCGATGCTGCTGATGCCCGCCGCCGTGCGCGAGGGCATGCGCGAGACCGCGTTCGATCTCATTCTCGCGGCGGATCAACGCTGGCGCAGCGCCGAGTCGCGCCACGCCGGCGCGCACGTCGTGGTCGTCGATATCGACCGGCGATCGATCGAGGCGCTCGGGGCATGGCCCTGGCCGCGCGAAACCATGGCACTGCTGGTCGAGACCATTGCCGGCGCGAACCCCGCTGCCATCGCGATCGATGTCCTGTTCGCCGAACCGGACGGCCGCTCGCCGGCGGCGCTCGCGCGGCAGCTCGGCGTGCTGACCGGTCGTCCCGATCTCACGAGGCTCGCCGATACCTTGCCGGATGGCGACAAGCGCCTGGCAAAGGCGGCGCGAGATTTTCCTGTCGCGCTCGGCTTCGTGCTCAATCCCGACCAGGCGCAAGCGCTGCCGCGCGTGCCGATCCTGATGCGCGGCTCTCCCGCGTTTGGTCCGCTTTGGCGCGCGGCCGGCGCAATGGGTCCGCACGCGATGCTGATGGACACGGCCAAGGGTTTGGGCGCCCTGTCGCTACCGGGCGATGCGGATGGGGCGGTTCGCCGCGTGCCGTTGCTGGTGGCGGTGGGAGGCACATTGCATCCCGGCCTGGCGGCCGAGGCGGTGCGATTGGCACGGCAAGCGTCGGCTTACCTCGTCCAGTCCGACCCGCTGCGACTGACGATGGGAGACGTTTCGATTCCGTTGCCCGCTGATGCGCTATTGCGCCTCGCACCGTTGGGCGGCGTCGCCTCCACCTATTCGGCATCCGATGTTCTCGCCGGCGGTCTCGGTGCGCGGCAGCTCTCCGGCGCCATCGTTCTTGTCGGAAGCTCCGCACCGGAACTTGGGGGCTTGCGCACCACTGCGACAGACCCGCTGACCCCGTCCGTGCAGATCCACTCCCATGCGGTACAGCAGATTCTCGCGGGCTGGGCTCCCCGTCCGCTGGCCCCGGGATTTGACGTAGGCCTTGCGGCCGTAGGCGCCCTGGGCGTGATTGCCATTGCGGCGGGTGCGGCATTCTCGCCGCTTGTCGGCGCCCTCATCGTCCTCTCCGCCATCGTGCTGACATGGATGACGGCGCTGGCGCTCTCGCTGATGTCGGATCGCCTGTTCGACCCATTGACGCCGTCGCTCGGCGCGGCGGTCACGTTCGTCGTGGCGTCGGGCGCCTCCTTTGCGCACAGCCAGTGGCGTGAGGCGCTGGTGCGCCGTCGCTTCGAGCAGCATCTTGCACCGGCGGTCGTGAGCCGCATCGTGCAGGATCCCAGCGCCGTGAAGCTCTCCGGCGAGCGGCGCGAGGTCACCGCCTTGTTCACCGACGTGGAAGGCTTCACCACCATCACCCAGCAGGCCGACCCGGAGCGTTTGGTCGCCACGCTCGACGGCTATTTCGAAGGCCTTGCAGCGATCGTCATCGCGCATGGGGGCATGGTGGACAAGATCGTCGGCGATGCCCTTCATGCGCTGTTCAATGCGCCGGTGGACCTCGAAGGACATTCGCGCCGAGCAGTCGACTGCGCGGTCGCGATCCGCGCGTGGTCGAAGGAGTACCAACGGCAGCCGGAGCCGGCCGCGCTGCGATTCGGCCGCACCCGCGTCGGCGTCGAGACCGGGTGGGTCGTGGTCGGCGACGTGGGCGTCCAGGCCAAGCTCGATTACACCGCCCACGGCGACGTCATGAACGTCACGGCGCGGCTGGAGGTGGCGAACAAGGAGCTCGGCTCGGCCATTTGCGTCGGCCCGACCGCCGCGGCGCGCTGCGATCCGACGCTGCTGCGGCCGCTCGGCGTGATCGCGGTGCGCGGGCGCGAAGGATCGCTCGCGGTGTACGAGCCATGGCCGCAAGACGCGCCGAAGGCGTGGCGCGAAACCTATCTGGACGCGTTTCGCTTGATCGAAAGCGACCGCGGATGCGCGATCGCAATGTTCGAGCGTCTTGCGGCCGAACGCGATGACGATCCGGTGCCGGCGCGGATGGCGGAACGGCTGCGCGCGAAAGCGTAGCGGCGCGCCGCTGCAATGTGCCGTTCAGTCCGGCCGGTAGCCCGTGTCGATCACCACGCCGCCGCCGAACGCGCGCGACACGCAGGTACAGAGCTTGGCATTCTCCTGTTTCTGGTGGTCGCTCAGGAACACGTCGCGGTGATCGATCCCGCCGTTCACCTCGACGATGTCCACCGCGCACAGGCCGCACTCGCCCCTGAGACAGTCCCACATGACCTCGACGCCGGCCTGATTGAGCGCATCGAGCATGGTCTTGTTCTCGGGCACCACGATTTCGACGCCGTGGCCCGGCACCCGCACCCAGAACGGCTCGGGCGCGTGGCGGCCGCTGTTGGCGAAGGTCTCGTAGCGCAACGACGTCGCCGGCCGTCCCGCCGCGGCCCAGGCCTGGCGCGCCGCGTCGAGGAGTCGCATCGGTCCGCACAGATAGAGCTCGGCGTCGCGCGCCAGTCCGGTGATGGCTTCGGCGACGTTCATCCGATGCCCCTCGTCGGTGGCGAAAATCTCGAGGCGATCGCCGAGCCGTTCGGAGAGCTCCGGCAAGAACGCCATCTCGCGCCGCGAGCGGCCGCAATAATGGAGGCGGAGTTTCTCGGCCCGGCGGGCCAGCACCTGCGCCATGCCGACGATGGGCGTGATCCCGATTCCGCCCGCCACCAGGAGATATTCGGACCGGCCGACCTGCAGCTCGAACAGATTCTTCGGGGCGGAGACCGAAAGTCGCGAGCCCGGCTTGAGCGACCACATGAAGCGCGAGCCGCCGCGGCTCTGCTCCTCGCGCTTGACCGCAACGCGGTAGCAGCCCGCGTCGGGCTCGCCCACGAGCGAGTAGGAGCGCGTGTCGGCGCGTGCGTCGATCACCACGCCGATGTCGATATGGCTGCCGGGCGTCCAGGCTGCGGGGGCGCCCACGGGCGCGAATTCGATCTGCCGGATGTTGGGCGTGGCATCCCAGGCGGCACGGACAACGGCGTCGGTCCAGGTGGATTCGGCACGCATATGATGCCCCGGCCGATCACGACCCCGCTATTCGGCCGCGTGCAGGCCGGCGTGCGGCGTGCCCTCGGCCGCCACCATGCGGTCGATCAGGCGTCGCGCCCACATGGCGCCGGCGTCGATGTTGAGATTGTAGAAGACGTGGTCGGGATGCTCCTCGATCGCCTTCTGCTGCGCCTCCAGGATCAATTCATCCTCGCGGAAGATTCGGCTGACGCCGTCGCGCAGCTCGGTGGTGAGCCGCTGGTCTCCGAGGCGGTAGCTGCGCACGAAAGCCCAGAAGTAGTGGCAGGTGCTGTCGGTCTCCGGCGTGATCGAGTTGAGCACGTAGCCGTTGACGCCCTGCGAGCGATCGCCCTCGGGTGCGCCGGTGCCGGCGGGCGCGACCCCCACGTCGATCGCGATCGTGCACGGCGCCTCGAAGCGGATGATCTGCCAGCGGTCGACCTTGCCGGGCTTGCCGAGCTGACCGGCCCAGAACGGCGGCGCGTCGATGTTCCTCATCCAGCGCGTGACGGTCGCGGTGCGGTCGCCGTGCGTCACATCGAACGGCGCCTCCGCTACCGCCTCGCTGCCCGATGCTCGATCCGTGCACGAAGGTCTCGTGGGTGAGATCCATGAGATTGTCGACCACGAGCCGGTAGTCGCACTTGACGTGGATGGTGCGCCCGTCGCCCGCCCATTCGGGTCCTGATTCCAGTGCAGGTCCGGGATCAGCGCCGGATCGGCGAGCGCGGGATCGCCCGGCCAGATCCAGACGAAGCGGTGCCGTTCCTCGATCGGAAAGGCGCGCACGCAGGCGGCCGGATTGATGGTCTCCTGCGACGGCATGAATGTGCAGCGGCCATATGCGTCGTAGATCAGGCCGTGATAGCCGCACACCACCTCGTCGCCCTTGAGCCGCCCCTTGGAAAGCGGCAACAGCCGGTGCCAGCAGGCGTCCTCGAGCGCGACCGGCCGGCCGTCGCTCTTCGGTAGAGCACGACCTTCTTGCCCGCGACCGTGCGCGGGAACAGCTCGCGCTTGAGCTCCGCGTCCCAGGCGACGGCGTACCAGGCATTCAGCGGGAATGCGCGTTGAGTGGACATGGCCACGGCTCCGAGGCGGATGTGTTTGGAGCGGTAAGTATCCACCCGTGCTGCGCGGGCGGCAATCGAAAAAGGTTTAATCGAGGCGAAGATGGTTCGATCTATGCGCAATTGCCGAGCCACGACGTAGCCGGCTTCGGCCGGCTCCTGCGGCTAAAGTTGGCCAACCGGGGCGTCGATACGCGCAGCCTGCAGCACTACCTCGGGCACAAGAACATCCAGCACACCGTTCGGTACACCGAGCTTTCTCCCCAACGGTTCCGGGACTTCTGGAAGGATTGAGGCTCGCTCGCCAGCGCTTCATCTGACGCGCCAGGGTTCTCCGCTGGCCCTCAGAGCTGACAGACCCCGGCGCGCCGCGGGCCGCAGCCTCCAGGACCTTGTTGGGTCCGAGCTGCACGCGCTTCGCATCGATCTGTTCCTGCACCAGCAGGAACTCGATACCACGACCCCTGCAGGTAAGGCCATGTTCCAAATGGATCGGTGTCTTTGCCGAATTTGAGCGCGCGATAATTCAGGAACGTGTCCGCGCTGATCTTGCCAAGCCAAGAGCGTGGGTAAGCTGGCCCGGACGCCTTGACCAACGAGTCTCGAAACGTACGAAGCCCCGCTGGTCATTTCTTGCGCGCTTGTAGGTCGGCCTTAAGTCCCTTTCCGATCAACCAGCGAATGGTGTCTGTATCGAAAATCAGAATTTTGCAATAATGGTGATGAAGTCCGCCCAGGAGCGACCGCAGATGCGATGCGGCCTACGTGCTGGATGGCGCGATGGATCGGAGCGTCTTTGCCAAGAGACCGATAAGTCCTCAACTCGTTATAGTAGGCGGCATACTTCGTCAGAATCCGGCGTAAGTGCGCTTCGCCCAAGACAATCACATGGTCGACGCACTCGCGCCGGATCGATCCGATCAGCCTTTCGGCGAAGCCGTTCTGCCAAGGCGAGCCTGAGGCAATGGGCTTGTCACGGATGCCCATGGCGCGCAATCGGCGCGTGACGGCAGCGCCATAGACGCAATCCCGATCACGGATCAAGTAGCGCGGGGCCTCATTCCAAGGGAATGCTTCAGTAATCTGGCGTGCGATCCATTCCGCGGTCGGATTCGTTGTGACATTGATCAGGAAACCATCGGTGAGCTAAGCAGGACCATAGAACAGAAGCGCACTCCGTTTGGGCGCACCACGCCGCTGCAGCACAATCAGTGCGTTCCATCGACTTGAACGGCGAGGCCCTCCGAACATAGTTGGCCAGGCAGAGGCATAGACAGCGCGATCATCGTCGCGGACGTTAGGCGATTCGCTCACGTGATCAACGGACTAGTTCTCGGTACACACAGCCACTCATTGGGGACGTAGTTTATTCAAGCGAACAGCGTCCTGCGATCCCCGCGATCGCAACATTTCATCAATTTGAGACGGGTCTTTGCGCTTGGGTGAGCAGACCGTCGGCGAACCACTTGCGACACTCGGCAGGGTAGGGACCCCAAAGGAGCCAGAGTTAACCGACGAGCAAATGGGCAGACGCACAGTTCAAGAAGTCAGAGCGAACCGCTGAAGGCGCCCAGGCCATGGCGGAATATATAGCCGAACGAAATGCCGAACGCGCCAAGACCGCGCGCTTGAGGGCCCTACGACTTGCCAAAGAGGCGGCGGATAAGGTCGTTAAACCAACCGCGCCAACGAAGAGCGATGGAGCACAAGCTGACGGGCTATCCGCGGTCATGTTAAGCTAGCCTCAAATCGAAGGGGCGGTGATGCAGAGCGAGCATGGACGCCAACGAAGAAGGGTTTTTGAACTGCGCCCGCTACGGCTTAATGCTGGCCGAACGGATTGAAGATGATGCTACTCGCGCGAAAATCTAATCAAGCTTGTTCGAGCTTGGTTGACAGCAGCGAAAGAGATCGAAAAAGCCGGCAGCAATGTTCTAGTTCAGATATCCGCCCAGCTATGACCCACGAGGGAGTTGAGTACGTCATTCGGGTTGGCATTGGCCGCAATGAATGGGCATTGCTCATTTACTATCCCGACAAGGCGGACGGTAAGCCCCCGTCGTGGCCAAGTTCACCGGGAACCAGAGAAGCGGCAAACGCAGTAGCGCGTCGAAAGATCGATAACTGGCTGAAGGAACGGAAGCGGAAGGCTCGCTCCGCTTCATCGTCAACCTAACCCTCCCAACTCTTGTGAATGATCTGTGCTGCCTGCCGCAGCGTGATTTTCGCCTTCGGCCAGGCGACAAGGAGAACGCAGGAACACCTCGGCCCGGCGAACAACAAGCCCCAGGTTGCCGAGGCTCGGAACTGCGGGGCCGCTCTCGCGGAAGGGATACCGGGGATGCCGGTCGCACCGACCTCCGGAGAAAATCCGGATCGAGGCCAAGCAAGTCCCGCGGCTAATTCGGCATAGACGTACCGCGATTTGCAGAAACAGGGAGGCGAAAAATGAGACGCAAGTTTACCATCGCTGCAGCCGCACTGTTGCTAGTCGGCGCGCCCGCCCAAGCTGAACGCGCCGAACGTGATCCCGATAAGATGGCGGTCATCGCGGCCACCATTCTCATTTTTGACAGGGACTGTGAAAAAGTCTCGCCCAAGCTCGAGGAGGCTGCGGGAGTTGCTACCGAGGTTGCCGGCAAGCCGAAAGTGGCGGCGGTAATTATGCGGATCGAGGACCAAATCGAAAAAGATGGAAAAGAAGCGTGGTGCGCCCTGGCGCGGAAAAATTTCCCGCCGTTGACTGAACGCTAGCGCCACTTCGATTGCCCCGCCGCCCGCTCCAATATCGGGTGCCCGTGACGTGTTTCATGTGATGTATGCACTCCGGTGAAGGAGCTTGGTTTCCCCGTCTACCCGCTCGGCCTCCCGCACCTGGTTGGCCTGCGCTTGTAGATCAAGGCAAAGCCTGCGCTAGAAGGGTGCGCATGTGGCCACCAACCACCATCCGACGCCGCACGCCCACTCGTGGTATGACACACCCATCCTTGGGCAGCCGCACCAACTGCGCCGACTACTGCGGACACCGCGGACAATTCCCGCCCAGACCTTCTGCCCAAACGTGAGTGCAAAATTCCTTGACTTCAACTGGCTTGCCGTCCCAATAGAGGTTGCCGCGTCGATCGACGCCTAAGCAGTCTGCCCCTGCGCATGCGTTATTTCGGGCCGGGGGCCCGACGAGGAAAACGCGGGCGGCGGGCCAGCGGCATCACGTCTCCCTGTGCCAGCTCTTGGCGAACGCCTGCATGGCTGCCTCGCGGGTTGGCTCGTAGCCGTGGGTGGGTGTGCGGTCTTCGTGGTAGCCGTAGGTGAGGGTCCAGACCCACGGGAACTGTGCGTCAGCGGACAGCATAATCCGACCGACGATGCGCTCCTCGCAAATGACGTCGTAGACCTCACCGGGACTTGCCGTCAGCGCGCTTGAGGAGGAGGTCGGGCATGGTGACGACATGATGCGGCCGTTACGCTCCGGGGCCAAGGCTAATGCCGCTGGTTCAGCTTTACGCCCGCCTCTGCCATCCCTAAATTCGGGGACATGCCCCCGTCGCGTCCGCGTACCTTGCCTGTCGGCTTCATCCAGCGGGATCGGCAGGCGCGTTTCGGCAAGTGAGTTGCTTTGAGGTCTCGTCCAGACAAACCAGTGGACGATCGGGATCGCGCGGCCGCGTGTAAACGGCAGCAAGACTGGGATTATGAGTTCCGCGCCCTTATGGGGCGTTCCTCCTATCCGCCTTCGCCGTGTCTGGGCGGGGCTTTCTTACTAGCTACCCGACCGCCGCCCCAACTCCGCAAGTCCGCCCCACGGCGGCCCGCGCTCGACGCGCCAATTGCACAGCCGGATGTGCTCGACGATCGCCGTCGCGACCATGTCGCGCTCGGGTGTCTGTGAGGGGCTGCTGTTTACTGCCGACCTTGAACCGCAGTGCAAAGCGCGCACGTCGTTGCGCAATTCCTCAGTGACGGTCGGCGAGGGCATGGGAGCAGGAGAGCAAAAGAGAGAACTGAAGTCAAGGTTCCTGATCGGGAACCAAACGGGCCGTTAAGCGTTTTGAGCTGGAGGTATTCCCTTCACGCTGACGCCAACTGTATTCCGGGAGTGAGAATATGTGGCTTGCCCTGACCGCGACAGTTCTAGCCGCCGCCATTGGCTTCAATGTTCTTGCGATCGCAATTCAGCGTTTCGAAGGTTGACCAGTCGCTGTTGCCGCGCCCGATCACTAGCAAAAACGGAGGCGCCAATGCCTTATCCTCCGCGGGTTGAGCCGCCTATTTGGATATGCCGCTCCTGCCAAAAACTCATGCGCGTGAGGACAATTGAGTTAGTGAACGACGAGGAACAGACGAAGCTCGTCTGCGCGGCATGCGGCAGCGAAGCAACACAAACCAGAATGCTATCTGCGTCATTGCCGGCTTAAGGTCGGCCGGGAAAAAGTGCCCGTTTTGGGGCATCACTGTTTGTTTTCACGTTCCGGGAACCTTCCGTTCCTGAAACCCACCTTGATCGAACGCTACGCCAACGGGTCGGGCCGATGAGATCGAAGCGGTTTCCACGATGGCAATGCCCACGATGACCGCTCCGAGCGCCTCGCCCGATCGCGAAACAAACCAGACTTAAATCCGGGCGCGGTCGTTCTGAGAGTGGCAGGGTAGCTTAGTTGCAGAGCGCGTGCGTGAACAGCACGAGACGGTGGTTCGAAACCATTCCCCCGCCGCCAACATTAAGAATGGTCATTGGCGACCCGTGCGACCAAAGGCGCGGTCTCAGCTCATCCTCGCTTGTTTTGGCGGACCTTTCTAGTTGGTTGACGAGTTCAGCTAGACGCGGAGGGATAGGCTCCGCGGTAGCGTCGTAGTCGGCCCTGAGCCGACGCCCAATCGCAAGGAGCCAAGCCCGTTGGTGCGGCAACATTGACCTCCGCCCGCCGAACTACCAATGATGGAAGCGGCGGGGAGGTTCCGTTTCAGCCACGGCGAGAACGCAGTAGAGCCTTGCGCTTGCGTGCAGTTAAAGGAACTGCGGCTAGCCAAAGTTCATGCGGATTCCGCGTCCGGCCGTGCGCTCCCGGATCGATAACGTTGTGCAGGAGATCGCCGCAGCCAAACGCGATTAGGCGGTATCCAGGCCAGCAACACCGGCGGGCCGGGAGTGAGCTTTATAAGAGCCGAACCGCCGAACGATGTTAGCGTAGAGGTAATCTGTGCGACGTGACCCTACACCCAAGCTGGTCCGATATCTGTCCTTTGGTGGTTATGTGGCCATGCTGCCGATGCCAATTCGGCGGCGGGACAACAGCCTAACTTCCAAATTAAACCGGACGTACGTGTGCGAGAGGATCCCTTTGCCTGTAAAGAGATCCTACTCGATCGCCTGCTGCAGATTAATCAACGCGGCGGATTTACCTCAGGAACACAACTGTATGTTTATGTACAACGTCATAATTGCATCGACTCACTGAAGGGCGCGCGCGTGTGTACGCGAACAAGGGACAATATGTTTGCATCTACGATCCGAAGAACAAGAACAAGGCTATCAAGCCTTGCGTTGTGGACAGAAGGGAGATGCTGCTGAAATGAAAACATTCCGCTAATGGCAACTAGGCAGCACCGTATCGACGACTTCAATTCAGGCGGCGAACCGCCGGCCGGGTATCTGATGGAATTGCTTTGCGAAGATCACAATGGCACCTACGTGCTTCCTTTTCCCTGTCGTTGGGTTGACGGCGCGTGGCGCAGCATCAGGTCCGACCATCAGATTGAAGCCAAAGTGATTGGGTGGCGAAGGCAATGAGTTGCGCGACTTGCACGCAGTTCAGGCCGCGGGTGCCAGCAGAGGTCTGGTTTGCTTGCGCGCGCCGCCGCGCCGAGGGACGGTGGTTTACGCACGAGGATCTACATGCTGCGATCATGAGCGGCGCGGTCGAGCGCGTGCGGCCGAAAATGATAACGGTCTGCGCCATCATGACGGGCCTCCTCCCGATCATGTGGAGTCATGGCACCGGCGCCGAGGTGATGCAGCGCATCGCCGTACCGATGATCGGCGGCAAGCGCCGGCGGGTCAGTCACGTCAAGCGAGCACGAATTTTCGGGGGTAGCGTGGCCCCAAGGGGCCTTCCTCCCTTGGGACCGAGCGACCCCGGTGGCCGAGAAGAGGCCCTTGTCGGCTCCTCAGAAGTCGCTCGCGGGTGTTATGCGCCCCTTCTCGACATAATTCCATACGTAAAGGTTCGAAATGCCTAAAGGCCCCCGAGGTGAGAAGTGCCCCGCCGACGTGATCGGCGCGGCCGTCTTGGTCGCGGAAGCTCTCCAGGACTGACCGTGGACTCCCATTCCGCAGGCCCGTCCCCTATCTTTCGGCAAGTCGTTGTTGCCTCCTTGGGTAGTACAAGAAATATGAATTTGTTGCTCTTGATAAGTATAAGGCGTCACGCAAAAACGTAGTGCGAAAAAAGAGAGGCCGGCCGGCCACTGGGCGAGACCCAGTGACGGCAATCCGGCTTTCGTCTGAATTGCGTGAAAATGTGGACGCTTGGGCAGCGAGGCAAACCGACAAACCGGACCGCTCCGAGGCCATCCGTCGGCTTGTCGAGCTGGGGCTGGCAGGATCGCAGCTCATGAAGCGGCGAAGCCCGAAAGCCACATCGAAGGCCATCGACCTTGCAGGCCAGCAAATCGATAAGCTCGCTGACCCGTCGGCGACCGCAGAAGAACAGCAGCAGAGGAAGCGGCGGCTTCTGAAGGGGCCTGGGGAGTTTCGAGAGCTCCGCGCTGATCTCCCGAAAAAGAAGACGTAATCGGGCGGCGGGCCTCGACTCGCATTCCGGCGCTGCCACCCTACTTTTCGGAGCATGTTGCCTCCTGCGTACCTCGCCCAAAAAGCTGACCGACCACAGGAGGAACTACGCTTCGATGGTATCGAGGTGTCCGCAGCGCGGTCGTGCCGAGCGCAGCTGGTGAGACAGTTAACTAATACGACAATGAGAAGGCCGCGATCGGAGGGCGTTATCTAATCATCGGATGGGGTTCTGGCCGTCGGGGGGCGGATCATGAAAATGACGAGGGAGCAGCTTTTTGCTGCGCCGAAAGTAGTGCGCCGGGCTGAGGAGCGGCTCGATCGGGGGAAGGCAGCCGTGAGTGCAGCACGGGCGCGGGCGACGGAAATCGCGCAGCAAATCTCTCGTCCTAAACTGCGCCCTAATGCATTTCACAGACGCCGCCTTGAGAGGTTGGCGCAGCCGTAAAGGGCTGGCCTGCACAAGATTGCCAAGCAGTTCGGGGTGGGGACGGACATGGTGCAGCGCATTGCAACAGAGGCGCCTCGATGAGGATGAACCTACGCGTTGCCATAGCATCCCTCTCATGCCGTAAGTCATCGAGACAGCCTTGTTACGACGAAAACCGATCATATTGATATGCTTGAGAAATCTAGGCCAGGGCCGTCTCGTCGCTGTTTCGCTGTATCGCGAGACAGTGAGACAGCGCTCTCGCTAGAGACAACCGAGCTGATCGGTTTCGCGCTTTGCCGGTCGCGCAGCCGTGACGTGCAACCAAAGGTCCGGCGGCGTAGTCCGTGACGTGCAACGCCAGGTGCTGGTGACGGCTGAGGACGTATCGGGGTATTTCTGCAGGCAACGCAATCGCACTTTTCAGATCGGAACCTGACGTGACGAAACAGCCGGAGCCGGATCGTACCGGAGGACCGAAAGGAGCCCCCGGGGATTGGTCCCGATCCACTACCGGCGGCGTGCCATGAGCAGCGAAGCTAAAGAGCCCGTCACCGCAGCCGAGCGGATGCGGCACCATCGCAAGCGACGGCGTAATGGTCTTCGCTGTCTGCGTGTCGTGTTACACGAAACGGAAATCAATTCCCTTGTTAATAAAGGATTTTTGAGACCGGAACGCCCGCAGGATCATGCAGCCATCCAGAGCGCGATTAATGGCTTCATCTGCCATTCATTGGCCCCGGCAGAGGGGGAGCAAGGTTAAGGCACAGCGGCTTGGTAGCGGCAGGAGCCCACTATGAACGAGCTGGCGCGTCGCGACGCGATCCCTAGCTGAGCCCGAGCCCCGTCCTTTGACCTTAACTCAAGTGAGAGTTCGAACATGCCTGCGGCGCTGGAGCGAAGCTACGACGGGATCATCATCGGCGCCGGCCACCACGGCCTGGTGCTTGGCTCCTATCTCGCGCGCTGCCGGCCTCGACATCCTGCTGGTGGACCGCCGCCTGCAATACGGCGGCGCACTCGTGACCGAGGAAGTGACCGCACCCGGCTTCTATCACAACCTGCATTCGATCAATCATTTCCACATCAGCGAGACGCCCTGGTTCAAGGATTTGGGCCTCGGCGACCGCGTCACCTACATCACGCCGCGCTACGAGTTCGGCCAGCCACACCTCGACGGCATCGGCGCTCGTGTTCGGGCGCGACCTCGAGGAGACGCTCGCCAACGTCGCGCGCTTCTCCAAGAAGGACGCCGCGACCTTCCGCGACTGGAACCGCAAGGCCGAGGAGATCACGCGCCGCATCTTCCTGCCGGAGCGCTTCTCCGAGCCGCTGCCACGAGCCGAGCGCGAGGCGCTGCTGTCGCGCAGCGCCATCGGTCGCGATTTCCTCGCGGTCGACGAAGCGCCAGCCGTTCGACGTTGTGCAGGAGCTGTTCGAGAACGAGCACGTGCAGCTCCTGTTCCTGTTCAAGATCTCGCTGTTCGGGACCTGGCTCGTGGACACCATGTCCAAGACGCAGCCCCATGGGCTCGGTGATCCGCGCCTTCGACCTGCAAAGCGGCTACCAGCTCTGCCAGGGCGGCTCGGCCAACCTGGCGCGCGGCGCTGATGGAGACATTCATCGCGGCCGGCGGGCGGTTCGCGCCTCAGGTCGAGCTCGACCGCATCGTGATCGAGGGCGGCAAGGCGACCGGAATCGCTCTCAAGGACGGACGCACCGTGCGCGCCCGGCAGTTCGTCGCCAGCACGCTGAACGTGCATCAGACCTTCGAGGACTACATCGGACGCGCGCAGCTTCCGGCCGGCGTTCCTTAAGAAGCTCGACGGATTTGAGTACACCAAGTGGACGATCTTCGGCCTGCATCTGGCGCTGCACGAGCCGGTGCGCTTCCACGCGGAGAAATTCGATCCGAACATCCACCGCACGCTGAAATGGAGCCTCGGCGCGGAGACCATGGACGAGCTGCTCGCGGCACATAAGGACGTGATGGCCGATCGCGTGCCGCAGATCGTGCAGTTCGGCTCAGGCCCGCTCAGCGTGCTCGACCCGACGCAGGCGCCGCCGGGCAAGCACACGACCTACGCTTGGCACGTCATGCCGCTCAATCCCGACATCGGTTCGCGCAGACTACGAGACGTTCAAGCAGGAGTTCGCCGAGCGGATCATCGAGAAATGGGCGCGCTACGCGCCCAACATGACGCGGAAGAACATCATCGCGCAGCATGTCTACACGGCGCGCGAGTACACGCAGACCTTCCCGGAGATGCGGGGCGGCGACATCTTCATGGGCGCGTTCAGCGCCGACCAGGTGATGTACAACCACTTCGGCTATCGCACGCCGATCGAGCGGCTCTACATGGCGGGCTCGGCCACGCATCCGGGCGGCGCGATTTCGGGCGGCGGTGGCTACATCAGCGCCGGCGTCATCGCGCGCGATCTCGGCTTGAAGCCGTGGTGGAAGCCCTGGGACGCGGCCGGGGCGCTCGGCGCAGCGCCGGCGGCGGCGTAAAAAAGCGCCGTGCGGCGCCCTTCCGCGTCTCCTGCACTTCTCTGTTGCGCGCGAGAAGCCTGGCGACGAGGTTTCTCGCTCGCAGGGATTTCGCGGCACCCGTCCCGCGATGGCAGCGACGGGCATTTGGACGAATGCGAGAGCCCCCGTGCGGCTTGCCGCCGGTAAACGGTCTATCACATGGTCGGTGCGCGCCGCCGCCGCGCCGCCGCGAACAGGTCGTCCATGGGCAGCCGGAGAAGGCGCTGCCGGCCAACGCTCAATTTTTGGCACTAACGTTCGCGCTCGATGCGCGACAGGTAGGCGATGGAGATTTCTACCGTCGCACTAGCTCGGTCAGCGTCATATCGCTTTTTCCCGCTGACGACGGAGATAAACGCCATTCAGCCCCTCCATGGGTTTTGCTTTTTGCGCGAAGCCGTCAAATGCCGCATTGCGCCGTGAGTACGTTCACTCTATGTTCTCACGGGCGTAGAGTCGAATCGATTTCCCGACGAGCCCGTCATGGCCGACCAGATCGTCATCACGGAGAAATTCAGCCAAGCCAAAGACGTTCGCGCCGCGGTCGGTTCACGCTATGGGGACATCCTTCCGGCCGAAGGTCATTTGCTCGACCTGCTCGAGCCGGAAGACGTTGTGCCGGAATGGAAACGCTGGTCGCCGATCCTGCTTAGGCCCGAAGGTTTATACGGCACGCGCCCTGCGCAGGGTGGCAACAAAGCCGGAAAGCTGAAAGTCATTCGCGAGGCACTGCGCAGCGCCAAGCGGGTTTTGCTCGCCACCGATTGCGATCGCGAGGGTCAGCTCATCGGTCAGGAAATTCTCGAGCATTACAATTACAGCGGTCAGGTGATGCGGGTGTTGTTCACTGCGCAGGACCAGCGGACCATCCGCGACGCATTCGAACGGGCCAAACCAAATGCTGAGTATGCCCGGCTTTACGCCGCTGCTGTGGCGCGCCGCCAGGCCGACCAGATCTACAATCTCTCACTCACTCGCACCGCTACCGTCATGCTGGGGCAAGGCGCTCGCAGAGTGATCGGCGTCGGCCGCGTGAAGACGCCGACGTTGGCCATCGTGTGCAAGCGCGAATTGGAAATCCGGAATTTTGTGCCGGTCGCCGATTTTGAAGTTGTCGCCACCGCGAAAGTCGCGAGCGGCCAGTTCCCGATGCGCCACGCGCCGGAGGATCGAATAGTCCGGCGTGAGATTGCTCAGGAGATAGTGCAAGCAGCTGAAGGCTTCGCGGGTGCGCTTGCCGTGCGGATCGAGGATAAGAGGCAAGGACCTCCGAAGCTGCACGATTTGCCTGTCAATCGGCGTGCAATTTTGACCCCCTGAGTGGAGTGCGCCCTTGATGGTGGACAGTTTCAGGCGGCGGTTTTACAGGTAGCTGGGCGTGTCGATCCTCGTATTGCGGGGGCTGAGATAGCCTAGCGCGGAGTGGAGTCTGCGGGTGTTGTAAACCTCGTCGATGAAGCGGGGAAGGTCGGCTGTAACGTCCTCGAAGGTTTCGTATGCCATCAGATACACGGCTTCGACCTTGAGTGTCTTCATGAAGCTCTCGGCCTTGGCGTTGTCGTAAGGATTGCCGCGCCGGCCCATGGAGCCGGTGAGACCGTGCCTTTGCAAGGCGGCGCGATAGTCATCGGAGGCATATTGCGGCCCACGGTCGGAATGATGCACGCAACCCCTTCAGTCAAATACGTC
>CAWHCK010000026.1:0-33227 GCA_963827585.1 uncultured Alphaproteobacteria bacterium | reverse complement strand
GAAAGCTCCATCGCTCATCCCGGAAAGCGCGCCGTTCAGCGTCGAGCAGCGCGTGTGGCTCGACGGCCTGTTCGCGGGGCTGCTTTCGCTCGAGCACGGTGTCGTGCCGCTCTCGTTGGAGCAGGCTGCGGCGCTGTTGCCGGGCGCGCTCGATCTCGCTGCGCCAAGCGCTGCGACCACCGAGAACGACGATGACGGCGCGCCATGGCACGACCCCGCCATGGCCCTCAACGACCGCATGACGCTTGCCGAAGGCCGTCCGCTGCGCCGGCGGATGATGGCAGCCATGGGACAACAGGACTGCGGACAATGCGGATACACCTGTCAGGACTATTCGGACGCCATTTTCTTCGAAAAGGAAAAGCGGCTGAATCTCTGCGTGCCCGGTGGCAAGGAAACCACCCGCATGCTCAAGGCCCTGAACGAGGAGCTTGGCACGGCGCCGGCGGCCGCCAAGACCCCGACCAAGGACCGGTCGAGACCCCAACGCCTGCCGATGCTACGGTTGCACCCGCCGCCGCGCGGGGGCGTTCACGTGAATGTCCCGCGGAGGCGCGCTTTCTCTCGCGCACCCGCCTCAACAAGCCGGGCTCGGAAAAGCAAACCTGGCACATCGAGTTCGATCTGGCCACGACCGGCATCGACTATGCCGTGGGCGATGCGTTCGGCATCTTTCCGACCAACGATCCCGCCCTCGCCGACGCCGTCATCGCTGCGCTCGACGCCCCGCCGGATTTTCCGATCGGCGGCCGCGCGCTGCGCGACGTGCTGATCGACGGCGTCTCGCTCGGCGCCGCGCCCGACATGCTGTTTCAACTGTTCTCCTACATTGCCGGCGGCGAGCGGCGACAGAAGGCGAAGGCGCTTGCCGCCGGCGAGGATCCCGACGGCGATGCCGCCACGCTCGACGTGCTCGCCGCCATCCAGAAGTTTGCGGGCGCGCGACCGGATCCGGAGGCCTTCATCGAGGCGCTCGATCCGCTGCAGCCGCGGCTCTATTCCATCGCGTCGTCGCCGAAGGTCGACGACAAGCGCATGGCGCTGTGCGTCGATACGGTGCGTTATGCCGTCGACGGCCGCAGCCGGCTCGGCGTGGCATCCACCTTTCTCGGCGAGCGCCTGCGTCCCGGAGACATGGTCAACGTCTATGTCCAGAAGGCCCAGCATTTCGGCCTTCCCGCCGACTCGTCGGTGCCGATCATCATGATCGGCCCGGGCACCGGCATCGCGCCGTTCCGCGCCTTCCTTCACGAGCGCATGGCGGGCGGAGCGCCGGGGCGCAATTGGCTGTTCTTCGGCCACCAGCGCAGCAACCATGATTTCTTCTACGAGGACGAGCTCACCGGCATGAAGGCCGCGGGCGCCCTCACCCGACTGTCGCTCGCCTGGTCGCGCGACGGCGCCGATAAATTCTACGTCCAGGACCGCATGCGCGAGGTCGGTCGCGATCTCTGGGCCTGGCTCGCCGACGGCGCGCATGTCTATGTCTGCGGTGACGCCAAACGCATGGCCAAGGACGTCGAGGCGGCCTGGGTCGAGATCGTGGCCGCGCATGGCGCACGCACCACCGACGAGGCGATCGCGTTCGTCGCCAACCTCAAGAAGTCCGGACGTTATCAGCAGGACGTCTACTGATGTGCGGCGCCTGCGGCAGCTTGTAGGATGGGTTGAGCGAAGCGAAACCCATCGGGACGGTGACGGCCGCGGCGAGGTGATGGGTTTCGCTTCGCTCAACCCATCCTACGCTGGTGGCCTACGGCTCCTGAAATGCTTCCTCGCGCTTGCTGCGGATCGCCGGCAGCGCCACCAGGAGGCAGAGCGCGAGCGCAGCGAGCAGCAAGCCGAGGCTGATCGGCCGCTGCACGAAGATCATCGGATCGCCGCCGGAAATTCGCATGGCGCGGCGAAGATTCTCCTCCATCAGCGGGCCCAGCACGAAGCCGAGAATCATCGGCGCGGGCTCGCATTCGAGCCGCGTGAAGACGTAGCCCAGCACGCCGAACAGCGCCGCCAACAGCACGGCCGCGGAGCTGTTGCTCACGGTGTAGACGCCGATGCCGCAGAACAGCAGGATCGCGAGATAGAGAAAGCGATACGGCACTTTCAACAGCTGAACCCACATGCCGATGAGCGGCAAGTTGATCACCACCAGCATCAGATTGCCGAGCCACATGCTGGCGATCATGCCCCAGAACATGCCGGGGCGTTCGGTCATGATCTGCGGGCCGGGCTGGATGCCGTGGATGGTGAGCGCGCCGATCATCAGCGCCATCACCGCGTTGCCCGGGATTCCGAGCGTCAGCATGGGAATGAACGAGGTCTGGGCGCCGGCATTGTTGGCGGATTCGGGTCCCGCCACGCCCTCGACGGCGCCGTGGCCGAATTGCGCGGGATGCTTCGAGGATCGTTTCTCGAGCGCGTAGGCGGCGAACGCGCTCAACGTCGCGCCGCCGCCAGGGAGCACGCCGAGCACGGAGCCGAGCGCGGTGCCGCGCAGCACCGCCGGCCAGGCGCGCTGGAAATCCTCGCGCGTCGGCCACAGCCGCGTGATCCGCTGCGCGATGACCGAGCGCTCCTCCTGCGGCCGGGCCAAATTCGTGATGATCTCGCCGATCCCGAACACCCCGATGGCAAGGGTCGCGATGTCGATCCCGTCGGTCAGCTCGGTGATGCCGAAGGTGAAGCGCGTCCCCCCGGTATTGCCGTCGGTGCCGACCAGGCCGATGAGCAGGCCTAGGATGATCATGGCGACCGCCTTGATCACCGAGCCGTGCGCCAGCACCACCGCGGCGATGAGGCCGAGCACCATGAGCGAGAAATATTCCGGCGCGCCGAACGACTGGCCGACCTTGGCGAGCGGCGGCGCGAACGTGGCGATCAGCATGGTCGCGACGCAGCCCGCGAAGAACGAGGCGAGCGCCGCCACCGCCAGCGCGGCGCCGGCGCGGCCTTGCCGCGCCATCTGGTGGCCGTCGATGCAGGTGACGACCGACGACGTCTCGCCCGGCAGGTTGACCAGCACGGCGGTGGTCGAGCCGCCGTATTGCGCGCCGTAGAAGATGCCGGCGAGCATGATCAGGCCCGACGTCGGCTCGAGATGGAAGGTCAGCGGCAGCAGCATCGCGATAGTTGCGATCGGGCCGATGCCGGGGAGAACGCCGATCAACGTGCCGATCAGCGCGCCAGCGAGCGCAAACAGGACGTTGGCGAGGGTGAGCGCCACGCCGAAGCCCATCGCGAGATTGCCGAGCAGCTCCATCTACCACTCCGGCCAGACCGGGATCGTCAACCCCAGTCCGAGAATGAAGATGCCCCAGGACAGCGCGATCAAAACCAGCGCCGCAGCGACCGTTTCGAGCGTCCGCAAATTGCGCGCCGCGACGGCGCCGACGCCGACCAGCAGCAGGATCGAAACGACGAGCCCGAGCCGCTCGATGCTGAGCCCGAAAATCACCAGGCTCGCGGTGACGAAAATGACCGGCCGCCATGCCGACCCCTGGCTGGACGAGCGCGAGCGGGGGACTTGCGCGTCGCGCAGCCCCTGGACGAGGACGATCACGCCGAGGCCGAGCAGGATCCAACACAGCAGCCGCGGCACGTAGCCGGTGCCCATGCGCAACGCCGTCCCGATGGGATAGTTGCGCGAGAGCCAAAGCCCGAGCCCCGCCACGCCGATGAAGAGCAGGCCGGCCAGCACGTCCTTGCGCGCAAGCATCGCCCCGACGTGATGCCGTGCTTCGGACCGGGGCGTCGCAGGCTGCGGCTCGGTCGTCATCGGTTCATCCGGATGCGTGCAGCGTTGGTGTGCTGTGCCTGAAGGACGATTCGGACGCGATACGAGCCACGGGCGCGGCTGCCGCCATTGCGCCCTCTCCCCTCGCGGGAGAGGGCAGCTCGATAGGTGCCGCACGTAACAACGGGTGAGGGGGACCGCATAGAGACCCTTTGTGAGGCATCCCCTCACCCTTGATAATTCGCGTTACGACCTTTGAGCCCTCTCCCGCAACCGGAGTCGGATTTATCCGACTTCGGTCACTTTGAAGTGCCGAACTCGGGTAAACCCGAGTTCGGGTGGGAGAGGGCACGAGAGGCGCGAACCCGGAATCGTTGCCCATCGGATACAACCGTCAGAGACACTACACTAAACTAGCGTTCCGCCGGCGGAATGACCGGCAGCAGGAGGTAGGATTCCCTGTCCCCGCCAGCATGGATCGTATTCGTCCCGCTGTTGTAGTCGGCGTGATAGTGCATGTAGGAGGCGCTGCCGACGCCGTCCCGGGGCTGAATGTCGAGGCGGATGCGGTGGCCTTTCTTGAACACCATGGAGGTCGGCCAGATCTCGACCTCAACCTCGACGATCTCGCCCGGCGTCAGATAGAGCCGCCGCTGATGGCGATGATACGGGCGATACGGCAGCGATAGTTCGGGATCGAGCTCGCGATGGGACACGCGCAGCCACCCTTTCGCGACCGGCACGGGCGTGCCCTGCTGCCCGGTCTCCAGCACCTCCTTGCCGTCAGGGTCGATGTTGCGGATGGTGAGGAACAGATCCATGTCCTCGGTCGAGCTCGAGACCCACAGCACGGCGGCGACCGGTCCGGTGACCTCAACATCCTGCGGCAGCGGCGCCGTCTCGAGCGCGACCCCCATGCCGGGCGGGATGCCGCCGCCCATCACCTGTGACGATGCCGCGGACGTCGAACCCATCGAGCCCAGGCTGGTGGCGGCATAGGTGCGCGAGCTCTCGCTTGCGGGATTGGCGGCAACCAGCCCGCCGGCATTCGCGGCGGTGCCGGGCGCGGACTTCGAGAGATCGAAGTAGAATCTGGTCCACCGCGTGCGCTCGAGCGGCCACTCGCGCTCGTGGCGCCACTCGACCTCGTCGCGGCCCTTGCGGATGGCAAGCTTCACCGGCGGCTCGTCCATGACGCCGTTGTCGATGCCTTTGAGCCAGTAATCGAAAAAGCGCAGCTGATCGCGCCGCCCGTCCTCGGTGTAGAACGGATGCACGTGCGTGCCGGCATGGATACGGAGCTTCTTGTGCGGCGTCGCGGCACGCATGAAGGCCTCCGTGTTGCCGCGCAGATGCAGACCCATGCCCGACCAGTTGCCGACGCTGAACATCGGCGCCGTGATCTTTTCCCATTGCGCCTGCGCGCCGCGGAAGGCGCCGCTGTCGAGGCTGTTGCCGAGCCAGAAATGCAGCGTATTGGCCTGCCAGGCGTCGGGATGATGCCGGGAGGCGCGGCCCACGACGTGGTGCATCAGGTGCGCGATGTACCAATTGGGCATGAACAGGCTGAGCAACCCGCCGTGGAACAAGGCGTCGCGGTAGAGATCGGCGAAGCCCTCCCAGGGAATGATCGCCTTCAACGAGGGCGGCTGATGATTGGCGACGAACCACTGATTGATCGCGAAATAGGAGATGCCGGAGAGCCCGACCTTGCCCGAGCACCAGTGTTGCGCCGCCACCCACTCGATCGCGTCGTAGAAATCGATCGATTCCGCAAGCGACCACGGTTCGCACTGGCCGGGAGATTTGCCGCTGCCGCGGCCGTCGACCCGCACGGCCGCGTAGCCCTTGGGCACCCACCAGTGCGGATTGACGGTCTCCCAGTTCATCAGCGGGTTAGGCTTTTCCTCGAGCGTGTCGGGCGGGACCCACACCTTGTCTTTCTGATACGGGCCGAGGTTCAAGACGGCGGGAAACGTGCCGTCACCGTCCGGCCGGAAGACATCGGCCTTGAGGCGGGCGCCGTCCCGCATCGGCACATCGACGTCCTTCTCGACGACGATGCCGTAGACCGGCACCGCGGGAGCGGCCTCCATCTTCATCGCTGTCTCTCTCCCCCCTTGCCGCCCGGGCGCGGTGTCGCGTGCGTCGCTCAGTTGTCCGGCAGCTCGACCTTCACCTCGTCGGTAACCTTCTTCCAGGACGCCGTCTCGGCGCGACTGAATGCCTGCGCATCTTCGAATGAGCTGTTGGGGACGGCCTTGATCATCTGCTTCTTGAAGGCGGTGGTGACCGGCTCGGACTCGAGCGCCTGTACGGCTGCCTTGCGCACGGTTTCGAGAACGTCGCGCGGCGTGGCGGCGGGCGCATAGAGCGCCGACCACAGCCCTTTTCCGTGTGCATAGCCGAGCTCCTTGAGCGTCGGCACGTCCGCGTAGTCGCCCACGCGCTCGTCCGACATGACCGCCAAGGCGCGCAGTTGTCCGGCCTTGATGACGCCCGCGGAGCTTGCCGCGTTGACCAGCGCGACATGGGCGTCGCCGGTGACGAGATCGTTGGTGATGGCGGCTCCGCCGCCCTTGTTCGGGAGGTGGATGAGCTCGATGCCCGCCCATCGGGCGAAGGCTTCCATGTCGTAGTGGTTGTTGCTGCCGATGCCGACGCTGGCATAACGCACCTTGCCCGGATTCGCCTTCGCATAGGCGATGAATTCGGCATAGGTCTTCGGCCCGAAGTCCTTGGTGGTGGCGGCGAGCACGAGCGGAACCTCGCTCAGCCGGGTCACCAAGGTGACCTCCTTCTCGTAGTCGATCTTGAATTTTTTCTTGTAGATGATGGGCGTGAGCACATTGGTTCCGGGATTGCCGATCTGCAGCGTATAGCCATCAGGACGCGAACGCGCCATCTCCTCGATGGCAAGGATGCCGAAGGCGCCGGGCTTGTTTTCGATCACGACCGGCTGGCCGAGAATTCGGGCGCATATGCTCGCCCACGATGCGTATGACGATGTCGGTGGCGCTGCCGGGTCCGAACGGCACCACGACCTTGACCGGCTTCGACGGATACTTGTCCTGTGCCTGGGATTGGGCTTTTGCCTGCATGCCGCTAAAGGCGAGACACAGCGCCAACAAGAGGCTCACGCGTCGCATATCATCCTCCCACGTTCGTGGCGCCTATCTCGGCGCTCTTCTTTTGCGTATGCCGGGCTTGCGCCGCCCCGTCGGGCGGGACTCGGGCAAGCCGAATTTCCGTTTGCAATCGATCGCCATGCAGATGCGCGCGTGACGAACCGGGCGCCTCATTCCGCAGTTTCGACCTTCACCTGGCTGGTGATGTCCTTCCAGATCTTGATCTCGTCGGCGAGCCAGGCCTTGGCATCGTCAAGCGACTTGTTCGGAACGATATTGAAGTTCTGTTTCTTGAACGCCTCGACCACGCTGGGCGCCTGCAGCGCCTGGGTCGAGGCCTTGAAGACCGTCTCCAACACCTCTTTTGGCGTACCTGAGGGGGCAAAGAGCCCTTGCCACGCGATGGTGCCGACGCCGGGATAGCCGATCTCCTGCATGGTCGCGACGTCGGGGAATTCGGGCAGACGCTGGTGATTGACGAGCGCCAGCGGCCGCAACTTGCCGGCCTTGATCTGGGCCGCGGTCGAGGCGACGTTGAGGAAAGAGGCCTGCGTGTCGCCGGTGATCATGTCGTTGATCACGCCGGAGGCGCCGTTCTTGTTATGAATGGCGATCATGTCGAGGTCGCCCGCCTTCTTGGCGAAGAACGCCATGTCGTAATGGGGATAGCTGCCGGCGCCGACCGTGCCGTATCGGAGCTTGCCCGGATTCTTCTTGGCGTAGTCGACGAGCTCGGGAACGGTCTTGACCCCGAAATTCGTGGTCGTCGCGATCAGGAACTCCGGAATGTCGACGATGCGCGATATCGGCACGACGTTCTTGTCGTAGTTCGGCAGCTTGGCGGGCGTCAGCACCGGCGTGATCGTGTTGGTGGTCACGTTGCCGATCATCAGCGTGTAGCCGTCCGGCTTGGCATTCACCATTTCATTGATGGCAACGATGCCGTTGGCGCCCGGTTTGTTCTCCACCACGAAGGATTGGCCCGTGATCTGCCGGAGCTGGTCGCCAAGAATGCGCGCCACGATGTCGGTTGCTCCTCCCGGCGCATAGGGCACGATGATCTTCACCGGCTTCGAGGGATATTTGTCCTGCGCCGAGGCCGTAACCGTGCCGACTGCAAGGCACAGCAGCGCCAGACCCAGACCTGTTCGTCTCATCACGTCCTCCCTGTGAAATCGCTTGTTCGCCGCCGTTCGACCGGTGGGCGCGTTCCCATCGATTGTAGCCCCGCCAGGGGCCAGAAGTCAGTAATCAGTGGTCAGAAATCGGGAGGAACCACAAAAGACCTGGACACTCCCTTTTCTGATTACTGACCTATGATTACTGAGCCTTGATCCCGTGCAGGTTGTGGGAGGCATCCTTGCAGGTGAAGAACACCACGTCGCCGTCGGGCGTCGCCTTGCCCGAGTGCACGACGTTGGAGGGAACGTAGACCACCGAGCCGGGCTTTGCCTCGAACTCCGTGTCGCCGATCTTCCCCCGGAACGTACCCTGCAGAATGTAGATCCACTGTTCGTTCGGATGCGAATGCGGCTCCGCGCCGGTGCCGGCGGGCATCCGCATCAGCCCGACGATCATGCGATCGCCCTCGACACAGGCGCCATTGGCGGTCGAATAGTCGGGGCCGCCAAGGATGTGGTTCACCTGGGCGAGATCGAACACATGTTCACCCTCGGCCGCCCGCTTGGCACCGGGGGTTCGCGCCACCGTAGTCTGCTGCGACATGTTGGTCTCCTCCGCTTCCTTTCAATCGCGTACTCCAAGGCGTCAGGCGAACGCCCGCGCCGAGGTCTTGTCGCGGGCCGCGCCGAGCAATTCCCGCGCCCTGCCGCCGAGAATGGCCGACTGGTCGGCATCGGGAATCGACAAGCCGCGAACCTGCAACACGCCGTCCGGCGTGCCCATGTCGAAGGGATAGTCGCTGCCGAGCAGCACGCGACCGGCCCCGGCATTGCCGACGAGGAATTCAAGCACCTCCTTCGAGTGCACGATGGTATCGAAGTAGAAGCGCCCGAGCGAATCGGTCGGTGGCTTGGGAAGCTTGCTCTTCGGCTCCGTGCGCACGTGCCAGCCGTGCAGGAAGCGCCCGGCCTGGTAGGGAACGAACCCGCCGCCATGCGCGAGGCAGATCTTCAGCGACGGATAGCGCTCGAGCACGCCGCTGAACACCAGGCAGGCGGCGGCGATGGTGGTATCGAGCGGATTGCCGATCAGGTTCCCGAGATAATAGGACGAAAGCCGATCCGCCCCCGCCACGTTGATGGGGTGAACAAGAATGAATGCATCGAGCTCCGCCGCCGTCGCCCAAACCGGCTCCAGCGCGGGATCATCGAGGTTCTTGCCCGCCACGTTCGAGCCGATCTGCGCGCCGCGCAGGCCGAGCCCCTGCACGGCATGGCGCAGCTCATCGGCGGCAAGCGTCGGCGCCTGCATGGGGAGCGTGGCGATGGCGAGAAAACGGTCGGGGCGAGACGCGACCAGCTTGGCGAGCTGCTCGTTCTGGATGCGAGCGAACGCCGCCGCCAGCGCGGCCGGCTGCGCGTAGAGGAAGGTCTGCGGGCATACCGAGAGCACCTGCATGTCGACCTTGGATGCCGCCATGTCCTCCAGGCGCCGCGCCAGATCCCAGCCTCCGCGCGGGAAATTGCGGTAGACATGGCCGGCGACGTCGAGGGTGCCGAACTGATGGTCGACATCGGAAAGCTTCGGCGCCACCTTGGGCGCTTCGCTCTGCAATAGCCGGATCGTTTCCTCCGTCAGGATGTGGGCGTGGACGTCAATCGTTTGTGGGGCCATCGCTGCTGTGACCATGGATCCATTGCTCGTGAGGGTGAAAGGCGCCGGGGAATGCGAAGGAGTAGCGCGAGAGAGTAATGCATCCGGCCCGCCAGATCGAGTGGCCGATGGCGGAGGCAATGGATCGTGATAGATTCGGCGGGAACACGTCCGCTGGAACCTGGAACCCAGATGCTCGATCAGCCTGCCGCCTCTCATCGCTCGCGCTTGCAGGACCGTCCGCGCCTCGACCTCCAGGAGCACTTGGCCGATCTCGAGGCCCATGGTCTGCTTGTCCGCATCGATCGTGCCATCAACAAGGATACCGAGCTGCACCCGCTGGTGCGCTGGCAGTTCCTGGGGGGCGTGCCCGAGGACAAGCGGCGGGCCTTCCTGTTCACCAATGTGACGGATGCGAAGGGACGGCGTTACGACATTCCGGTCGTGGTCGGTGCGCTCGCGGCGTCGCCCGAGATCTATGCCATCGGCATGGGGCAAGCGGTCGAGAACATCGGCGATGCCTGGATGCGGGCCATTGCCACTCCCATTGCGCCGATTGCGGTGCGCGCGCCGCGCTGCCAGGAGGTCGTGCTCACGGGCGACGACCTCAGGGCGCCGGGCGGGCTGGCGCGGCTGCCGGTGCCGGTGTCGACGCCCGGATTCGATTCCGCGCCCTATCTCACGGCGACGCTGTGCGTCACCCGCGATCCCGACAGCGGCATCCAGAACATGGGCACTTATCGTGCTGCTTTGAAAGCCACCGACCGGCTCGTGGTCCGTATGGTCGCGCGGGAAGCGAGCGGTGCCGGTGGCTACCTGCATTGGCTCAAATATCGCAAGCGGCGCGAACCCATGCCGATCGCCATCGTGATCGGCTGCGCGCCCGTGGTCATGTTCACCGGCCCGCAGAAGCTTGCCGTCGACATGGACGAGCTCGGCGTCGCGGGCGCGCTCGCAGGCGCGCCGATCGAGATGGCGAAGGCGGTGACCATCGATCTCGACGTACCGGCGTCGTCGGAAATCGTCATCGAGGGACTGATCGATCCCGAGAAGCTCGAGCCGGAAGCGCCGTTTGGCGAGAGCAACGGCTATGTCGCGCTCGAGGCCTACAACATGCCCATGCGCGTGACCGCCATCACCCACAAGCGCGCGCCGGTATTCACCTCCATCATCAGCCAGGTGACCCCGAGCGAATCCAGCGTCATCAAGAAGGTGGCCTACGAGCCGCTGTTTCTGAGCCATCTGCGCGAACGCCTCGGAATCAAGGGCGTCCGGCGCGTGGCGATGCACGAGCGGCTGACCAATCTCCGTCCCGTCATTTTCGTGCAATTGGCGGACGGAACGCCGCGCAGCGAAGTCTGGCGCGCGCTCCACGGCGCCGCGACCCTGCAGTCCAATTGCGGCAAGATCGTCATTGCGGTGAGCGAGGACATCGATCCCGCCAGCATGGACGCGGTGTTGTGGTCGCTCGCCTATCGCACCAACCCGATCGAGGACGTGCACCTCGTTCCCCATCGCGGCGGCGTGCAGGGCGCTCAGTACGGACCCAAGACCGCGGATTCCGGCATGCTGGTCGACGCCACCCGCAAATATCCCATGGCACCGCTCGCGCTGCCGACGCGCGAATATATGGAGCATGCGCGCGCGCTGTGGGAGGAGCTCGACCTCTACCCGCTCAACGTCCAGTCGCCATGGCACGGCTACGGCTTGGGGGATTGGACCGACCGCTGGGAGACGTTCGCGCGCCGCGCCGCCACCGGCGACTGGGAGCTGACCGGCAGCGACACGTTCGCGCGCCAGCGCGGCGGCCTTACGCCGGAAACGCCGGCCCGCTTCGACGACAAGCCGAAGAAAGCCGGTTCGTAGCAAGGCGCAGTCTCGTAGGGTGGGCAACGGCTTCGCCGTTGCCCACGCGTTGCGCGCACTCTCCGAAATGCGCGTGGGCAAAGGCGAGAGAGAGAGAGAACTTCATTGTGGCGAGAGCAAGCTCGCGCCTTTGCCCACCCTACCAACGGAGGGATCACTGCGATTGCACGCCGGCGGACTTTACGACCGTCGTCCACTTGTCCCGCTCCTTGGCGAGAAACGCCGCGAATTCCGCGGGCGAGGAGATTCTTGGCATCGACGCTGAGCTTCGTGAGCGTGCCCGCAACCTCCGGCGATCGCAGGCTCTCGTTGATGGAGGCATTGAGCCTGCTGACGATCGCCGAAGGCGTGCCGGCGGGCGCCACCACCGCCGTGAACGACACCGATGTAAAGTCGGGAACGCCGGCTTCGATCATGGTGGGCAGGTCGGGGGTCTGCGAGCCGCGGGTTTCGCCGGTCGCCGCCAGCGCCCTGACATTGCCGGCCTGGACCAGCGGCAGCGCCGAGGCGGGATTCTCGAACGAGAACTGCGCTTCGCCCGTGACCACGGCCGTAACGGACGGCCCTCCGCCCTTGTAGGGGACGTGCACGATATCGAGCCCGAGCCGCTGCTTGAACATCTCGCCGATCAGGTGCGGCGGCGTGCCGATCCCGGCCGACGAATAGTTCAGCTTCCCCGGGCTGCTGCGGGCGAGCGCAATCAGCTCCCGCACCGATGTCACCGGCAGCGCCGGAGGGACGATCAGCAGGTTGGAGGTCGTCCCGAGCGAGCGATCGGCGCAAAACCCCTGACGGGATCATAGTTCACGTTCTTGTGGATCAACGGGCCGATGACGAGCGTGCTGGTATTGCCGAGGAGCAAGGTGTAGCCGTCAGGATCCGCTTCGGCGACGGCACGCGCCCCGATGGTGCCCCCTGCGCCCGGCCGATTGTCGATGACGATGCTTTGCCCCAGGAGCGAGGCCATCCGCTGGCCGACCAGGCGTGCCATGACATCGGCGGGACCGCCCGCCGCGAAGCCGACGACGATCCGAATGGGCTTGCCGGGATAGGTCTGCGCCGATGCGATGCCGCTCATCGTGCAGACAGCAGCGGCGAGCGCGACGACCCGCAGCGCAAGGACGGCCGGCACCGCAACCCTGAGCCCGAGACGCATGCTCCGTTCTCCTCTGAGCCGCTGCCGGCCGCCGTATCCGATCACGGCGAACTCTATGTGAGCGAGCCATGCGCCCTCAAGTCCGATTGCGGACCTTGCCGCCAGCGATCATGATCCCCGTGCACGTTCATTGGTCGAAGAGAGTGCCATGTCCGCATTCGCGATCAGCCGTTTTGCCGCCGCCGCAGCCGTCGTTCTGACGGTCGCCCCGGTTCATGCTCAGCAGGGCGGCGCCGAGGACGCCGTCTTGGCAGTGCCGAACGTGGCGCTCACGTTCACCCCGGGCTATCTCGCGGAGGACATGGGCCTGTTCGCCAAGCGCAAGCTCAACGTCAAGAGCGTCGTGATCGCGGGCATCGGCTCCGCCAATGCGGTGATTTCCGGCAGCGCAGATTTCGCCCAGATATCGGGGGCAACGCTCACCCGCGCCGCCGCGCGCGGCCAGCGCCTGCTCGCGATCGCGAGCACGCTCAACCGGCCGACCATCCAGATCGTCCTGCGCAAAGAGATCGCGGCCGCGGCCGGCTTCGATCCCAAGGCGACACTCGAGCAACGCGCGAAGCTCATGCGCGGGCGCACCATCGCGGTCGATTCGATCAATTCGGTCATCCATGCCTATGTCCTGCTGCTGGCGCGGCGGGCCGGCTACAATCCCGATGAAATCCGCATTTCGCCCATGGCGCCGAACAGCGCCATCGCCGCCTTTCAGACGCGGCAGGTCGACGGCTTCGCCATGTCGATGCCGTGGCCGTTGCAGCCCGTGATCGAGGGCAGCGCCGTGGTGATCGCCAGCGGCTCCGACGGCGATCCACCCGACATGTATCCCTTCGGCCACAACGTTTTCGTCGCCAAGCCGGAGACCTGCGAGCGCCGCAAGTCCGCATGCGCCAAGCTCGGCCAGGCCATGGTCGAGGCCATCACGACCATGCTCGACCGGCCGGCGGACGCGCTGCCGTTGCTCAAGAAGCGGTTCGAGGCATTCGACGAAAGGCTGCTCGCCGCCGGCTTTGCCGAAATCCGCAAGGGCGCGCCGCGTCCCCCGGTGGTGACCAAGGCGGACCTGGAGAATGCCGAGCTCTACAATATCGGCGCCGGACTGCTCAAGCCCGAGGAGAAGCTCAAGTCCTACGACGGGCTCTATACCGACGAATACGTCAAGTGAGCCGCGTCGCCTACATCTTCTCGTCCACAACGCGGTTGCGCAGCGTTCCGATGCCGGAAATCTCGACTTCGAGCACGTCGCCGGGTTTCATCCACAAGGGCGGATTGCGACGGTGCCCGACGCCTTCCGGCGTGCCGGTTGCAATGACATCGCCGGGCGCAAGAGGCGTGAAGTCCGAGCAGAAGGCGATGATCTGCGGCACGGAGTAGATCAGGAGATCGGTGCCGGATTTCTGCACCTCCTCGCCGTTGAGGCGCGTCGTCAGCGTTAGCCGCGTCGGGTCCGGAATCTCGTCGGCGGTGACGATCCACGGCCCGAGCGGGCCGGTGCCGGGGAAGTTCTTTCCGGAGGTCACCGAGAATTTCTGATAGTCGCGCACGCTGCCATCGACGAAGCAAGTGTAGCCGGCGACGTGCTCGAGCGCGCGCTCGGCCGGAATATGACGACCGCCGCGGCCGATGACGACCGCGAACTCGCCCTCGAAGTCGAAGTTTTGCGACACCGAGGGGCGGATCATCTCGCCGTCGTGGCCGGTGAGCGTATTGGCGAGACGGATGAACATGCTCGGCTGCTTCGGCAGCTCGCGCCCGGTCTCGGCGGCATGGGAACGATAGTTGATCCCGGCGCACAGAATCTTTTCCGGGTTCGGGATCGCCGGCAGCAGCTTGACGTCGGTCAGCTTGTGGTCGGGCTTGGCGCCGTCGACGACCTTTCTGATTTCGGCGAAGGCGTCGGCTGCCAGCGCGTCGCGCAAGGTCGCATAGCGGCCGCCCAGGCGCTCGTTCAAGGTCACCACGCCCTCGCCGGTGACCAGGCCGAAGCACGCTTTCCCATCGGCGATATAGCTCGCAAGCTTCATTCACAGCTCCATTTCGCGCTCGACCGGCCGCCAGTCGAGCGCGCGACGCTCGACCATGTTCACCACCGCATTGATCGACAGGACCAGCACCATCGCGATCACGATGCCGGCGAAAACGCCAACCGTATCAGATACTTGGCGGGAATGCTCGATATAGTGGCCAACCCCCTCGGTGGCGACCAGAAACTCCCCGACAATGGTGGCGCTGACGGCCCGCGGCAAGGCCACCTTCAGGCCTGTGAAGAAGAACGGCAACAGCGATTTCCAGATGATCTCGCGCGCAATGACGGTGTCCCCGGCGCCGGCGACACGCGCCATGTCGATGAGGCGCTGATCGACGGCGCGAACTCCCGCCGAGGTCGTGATGAAGATGATGTAGAACACCATCAGCGTCACCACGACGAGCTTGGGCAGGTCGCCGATGCCGAACCACAGAATGAGCCAAGGGGCGAGTGCGTATTTGGGAATCCCCATCGAGGCCATGATGTAAGGCTCGACCGCCGCGGACAGGCGCGGCGACCGGTAGAACACAAACGGCAGCAGAATGCCGGCAAAGCAGGCGATGGCGAATCCCAGCGCCGACACCCGCAGCGTCGCCACGACGTCCGCGACCAGCGTGCCGCTCTGGGCCAGCTTGACGATCCGCGCGGCGACTTCGAGCGGCGGCGCGAAGAACACCGTGCCGAGCGAGCGGGCGCCGAGCTCCCATCCCAGCAGCAGCAGCACAACGAGCAGCAGCCGCCCGCCGATGATTGCCCATTTGCGCGCGGCGGCGGGCGCATCGGACACGATCGGAGCGGTCAAATCGACGTTGGTCATTGGATGGCGGTGCGGATGCGTTCGTAGACGACAGCGAAACCTTCGAGCGCAAAGATGTCCTGCACGTTGCGCGGCCGCGGGATCGGGATCATGTGCTCGGCGGCGATCCGGGTCGGCTGGCGGCTGAGCACCAGGGCACGATCGCCGAGCGCGATCGCCTCGGTGATGTCGTGGGTGACGAAGATGATGGTCTTGCGGCCGAGGTTCCACAGCTTGAGCAGGTCGGCTTGCAGCTGCGTGCGGGTCTGCGCATCGACGGCGGCGAACGGCTCGTCCATCAGGATCACCGGCGGATCATAGGCGAGCGTGCGGATCAAGGCCGCGCGCTTGCGCATGCCGCCCGACAGCTCGTGCGGATAATAGCGCTCGAAGCCGGCAAGCCCGACGGCGCGAATGAGCATCTCGGCGTGCGAGCGCGCCTCGTTGTCCAAGCGGCCCTGCACCTCGAGCGGAAACAGCACATTGTCGAGGGTCGTGCGCCACGGCAGCAGGTTGTCGTCCTGGGTCACGTATCCGATCCGCCGGTCGAAGCCGGGCCGCAAGGTCCGGGCATCGTGCGAATTCACCGCCTCGCCGTTGAACACGATCTCGCCTGCGCTCGCCGTGTCGATCTGCGCGATCATGTTGAGCAAGGTCGATTTTCCCGCTCCCGACGGACCGACGATGGTCAGGAACTCGCCCGGCCGGACCGAGAACGAGAGCCCCTGGATCACCCACGGCGGCGGCTCGCGGCCGTGGCGCGCGGGAAAGCGCTTGCCCAGGCCCTTGATCTCGAGGAGCGGCGGATCGCTCATGCTCAGTTTCCCGGGTCGAGCATGATCTGTGCCGGCGGCCGCCAGTGCAGGAGCGCGCGCTCGGCGGCATTGAGCAGCCAGTTGGCGGCATGGACGATGAGCGTGGCGGCAAGGATCGCGGAAAACACCGACGTGGTGTCGAAATTCATGGCGCCGGTCTGGACCAGATAACCCAGTCCGCGGTTCGACGAAATGAGCTCGGCGATGATCGCGCCGCCGATGGCATAAGGCACCGCAATGCGGAAGCCCGCGAGGATATGCGGCACCGCCGCGGGGAAAACGATGTGGCGCGCGACGTGCCGCTCGCCCGCGCCGGCGATCTGCGCCATCTGCACCAGCCTGGGATCGAGCGCGCGCACGCCCGACAGGGTGTTGAAATAGACGATGAAGAACACCACGCTCGCCACCAGCGCGATTTTCGACTCGATGCCGATGCCGAACCAGAGAATGAACAGCGGCGCGAAGGCGAGCTTGGGCGCGCCATAGCCGCCGACCATGAAGGGATCGAGAATCGCGACGATCAAGGGGTGACGCCGCAACAGGAAGGGCAGCAGCACCGCCGGCACGCCGCCGACGATGGTACCGATCAGGGATTCCTCGATGGTATAGCCGCCCTGGCGGATCAATTCGCCGTTCAATACCTGCACCGTGAAGCGCGAGGCCACGGCCCAGGGCGAGCTCAGCCAATAGGGCCCGACAAGGAAGCTACCGACCTGCCATGCCGCCAGGATGACGAGGAACACGATCAGGCGGTCGACATAGGTGCGCCATCGCATCATGGGGCCTCGAAGCTCGCTTGCTCCCGGTCACTCGTATGGAACTGCTGGGCCTCGTCAGTCGAACACGGACAGGTCCATCACGCGCCGCTCGTGATGATGAACGCGCTCACGCTGCCCATAGATTGGCATAAAGGGGTCTTGCACGGGAATGGGCGCTTTGATGAAAAGGACATTGCAACGGACCTCGGCGGAAAGGACTGTCCATGCCCAGCCGCACGCCGCGCCATGAACTTCGCAACATGCTGCGCCCGGGCGCGGCGCTGCTCCTGCCCGGCGTCGCCGATGCGCTGGCGGCGCGCATCGTGGCCGATCAAGGCTTTCCCGCCGCCTATGTCACCGGCGCCGGCATCGCCAACATGTTTCTTGGCGTTCCCGATATCGGTTTGGTGACGGTTACCGAGCTTGCCGAGCATGTCGCGGCGATCCGCGATGCATTTGCGGGCCCGCTCGTGGTCGACGCCGATACCGGCTTCGGCAATGCCGTCAACATGGTGCGTACCGTGAAGCTGCTAGAGCGCGCGGGTGCCGATGCGCTCCAGATCGAGGATCAGGTCTTTCCCAAACGCTGCGGCCATTTCGCGGGCAAGCATGTGATCCCGGCTGCCGAGATGGCGGAGAAGGTCAAGGCCGCCGTGGATACCCGTCGCAACGGCGATCTCCTGATCATTGCGCGCACCGACGCCATCGCGGCCGAAGGCTACGAGGCCGCAATCGCGCGCGCTGCCGCCTATCGCGAAGCGGGAGCGGACGTGACCTTCGTCGAGGCCCCGACCTCGCTCGAACAGATCGCCGACATCCCGCGCCGCCTGCCCTGGCCGCAGCTCGTCAACATCGTGCTCGGCGGGCGCACGCCGGAGCTCCCGAACGAAAAGCTGAAGGAGCTGGGCTATGCCGGCGTGATCTATGCCAACGTCGCGCTGCAGGCGGCGGTCAAGGGCATGCAGGCGGCCTTGGGCGAGCTGCGGCGCAAGGGATGCATGGGCGATGCCGCGACGACGATGGTGGCCGATTTCTCCGAGCGGCAGCGCCTCGTGCACAAGGACGAGTTCGATGCGCTCGAGCGCAAATATGCCGACAAGCCCTGAGCTCCCCGGCCGAGTTTGCGGGAACATGCACCCATGACCGAGCACACGCCGGTCCTGATCGTGGGCGCCGGCCCCGTCGGGCTTGCGCTTGCGGGCGATCTCGGCTGGCGCGGCGTGGCCTGCACGCTGATCGAGCAGACCGATGGCGCCATCGAGCAGCCGAAGATGGACATCGTGGGTCCGCGCACCATGGAATTCTGCCGGCGCTGGGGCATCGCGGATTGGGTGCGTGACGCCCCCTATCCCGGCGACTATCCGCAGGACTGCGTCTATGTCACCGGCCTCAACGGCTACGAGCTCGGGCGCGAGCCGTTTCCGCCGCGCGCACGCGAGCGGTGTCCCGCGCAAAGCCCGCAGAAGCGCGAGCGCGTGCCGCAAGACATGTTCGACCCGATCCTGCAGCGCTTCGTGCGGGGCTTTGCGCATGTGAGGCTGCGCTACAACACCGAGCTCGTCGCATTTGCGGAGACGGCGGACGCAGTCGTCGCGCAGTTGCGCGACGCCATGACCGGCGAGACGCGCGAGATCGCGGCCGATTATCTCATCGGCACCGACGGCGGCGGCAGCCTGGTGCGCGAGCGCGCCGGCATCACCATGAGCGGCAACCCGGCGCTGACCTACACCACCAACGTGATGTTCCGCTGCCCGGACTTCCCCTCGCTGCACGACAAGGGCAAGGCCTATCGCTTCATCTTCATCGGGCCGGAGGGCACCTGGCTCACCATCGTGGCGATCAACGGCGGCGACCGGTTCCGCATGTCGATCGTCGGCTCCGGAGACAAGGTGACCCACACCGAGGCCGATATCCGCGCTGCGCTGTCGCGCGCCATGGGCCGGGACTTCGATTACGAGATTCTTTCCGTGATGCGCTGGGTGCGGCGCGAGCTCGTCGCCGACAGCTACGGCACCGACCGTGTCTTCATCGCCGGCGACGCTGCCCACCTGATGTCGCCGACCGGCGGCTTCGGGATGAATACCGGCATCCAGGACGCCGTCGATCTCAGCTGGAAGCTCACGGCCGCCGTGCGCGGCTGGGCCGGGCACGACCTGCTGCGCTCGTACGAGGTCGAGCGCCGTCCGGTTGCCGTGCGCAACGTAACCGAGGCGAGCTCCAATCTCGGCCGCATGTTGTCCACGCGCCAGCGCCGGCCGCCGCCCGAAATCTTTCAAGCGGACCCGGCCGGCGACGCCGCGCGCGAGGACTATGGCCGCTGGTTCGCCGAAACCATGCGGCACGAGTGGTTCACCATCGGCTTCCACCTCGGCTATCGCTACGATCAATCGCCCATCATCTGTGCGGACGGCACGCCGGCGCCGCCGTTGGAAACATCGAGCTACACCCAGACCGCGCGTCCCGGCGCCCGCGCGCCCCATGCCTGGCTGCCCGACGGCCGCTCGACGCTCGATCTGTTCGGCCGCGGTTTCACCCTCCTCCGCCTGGGCAGGGATGCGCCGAGCGGCGAAAGCATACGTGCAGCGGCGGCGGACGCCGCTGTTCCACTGGATGTGATTGCGCTCGACGTACCCGCACTGACCGAGCTTTATGAGCGCCGGCTCGTCCTCGTCCGGCCCGACGGACATGTGGCTTGGCGCGCGGATGCGCCGCCCGCCGATGCGCGCGAACTGATCGAGGTCGTGCGTGGTGCACGCGGCTGCGCTAGGCTCGCCGACGTCGGCCACACGATCGCTCGAGGAGGAAGGCCATGAACCAGGACATCCGCGCCCCCTACTATGGGGAACTTGGCCGCCTGAGCTTCTCGCCCGGCTGGGCACGGCCGGAGCCCGCGATGTGGCCGGCGCCGCGACCGAAATTCCGGCCGGCGGTGTGGCGCTTCGCCGCGGCCAAGGCGGCGCTCGATCAGGCCGGCGACTTCGTCCCGGTCGAGCAAGCAGAGCGGCGCAACCTGATCATGGTCAATCCGGTCGAGGGCAACGTCTATGCCACCAGCCGCAATATCGTCGCCGCCTACCAGATGGTGAAGGCGGGCGAGAAGGCGCGCTCGCACCGCCACACCGCGGCGGCCTTGCGCCTGGTCGTCGAGGCAAAGCCTGGCACCTATACCGTGGTCGACGGCGCCCGCGTCGACATGGCGCCGGGCGATGTGGTGCTGACGCCCTCATGGTGCTGGCACGGCCACGCCAACGAGAGCGACGCAACGAGCTATTGGATCGACTTCCTCGACGTGCCGTTCGTGCAGCACTCGGAAGCCATGTTCTTCGAACCCAATCCCGCGGGCTTCGAGGCGATCGCCAGCAACGGTCCCTCGCCCCATCGCATCCCGGCGCGCACGGCGCTGGGCCCGGGAAACGACAGCAAGGCGGTGGAGATCGCGAAAGGCGTGCTGCCCACGATCGGGCTGCGCCTCCTGCGGCTCCCGGCGGGAACGCGACGCGACGTTGCAAAGACGACGGTCAATCATCTCTACTCCGTCGTCAGCGGCAGCGCGCGCGTCGAGATCGAAGGCGGAGCGAATGAAAGCCTTGCAGTCGGCGACGTCATCACGGTGCCGTGCTGGCACGCCCACGCGCTCGAGGCCGAAGCGGATGCGGTCGTGTTCGAGGTGACGGATGCGCCGCTGCTCGCCAAGGTCGGCCTGGTGAAGACGGCCTGATCGGAGAACGCCGGCGATGGGTGCGAAACCTCTGACGGTGCCGCCCGCGACCGCGGTCGATTTCGATCGCTACCGGTTGCGGACTTTCGTCGACGGGCTCGCCGACGGCGAGATCGAACGACGGCCCGGCTCGACCAGGCTCACCGACATCGCCCGCGCGCTCGAGGCCAACCCGAAGGCGGTTCTCTTCGCCTCGGCCGGCGGCCACCCGCTGGTCGGAAACGCGCTGGCAAGCCGGGCGCGGTTGGCGCAGGCCTTCGGCGTTCCCGCGCAAAAGCTCCTGCCGGAGATCCTCCGGCGCCTGCGTCTCAAGCCCGAATTCATCGAGGTCGGCCGCGACGAGGCCCCGGTCCAGGAGGTCGTGCTGACCGGAGCGGACGTGGACCTGACCAAGCTTCCGGTCCATCTCCAGCACGGCAAGGACGGCGGCCCCTTCATTTCGGCCGCCATGGACTTCGCGCGCGATGCCGCCACCGGCTGGACCAATGTCGGGCTGCGCCGGCTGATGCTGCGCGGCCGCGCCACCACCGGCATCGACCTGGTCGCGCCCAGCGATCTTCGCATGATCTATCTCGCGGCGCTCAAGCGCGCCGAGCGCCTGCCGCTCAGCGTGGTGGTCGGCGGGCATCCCGTCGACTATTTCGGCGCCACCATGCGCCTGCCGGTCGACGAGCTTGGCCTGCTGGCTTCGTTGCGCGCCGCGCCGATGCCGGTGGTCAAGAGCCTCACCAACGACATCAGGATTCCCGCCGACGCCGAATGGGTGCTGGAAGGCTATCTCGGCGAGGAAGGATACAGCGAGCCGGAAGGACCCTACGGCGAATTCCTGGGCTATTACGGCGGCGTCAAGATCAATCCGGTATTTCACGTCACCGCCATCACGCGCCGGCGCGACGCGCTGTTCCAGACGCTCACCATCGGCGGCGCCACCATGAGCCGTACCGATACCGCGCAGCTCGCCACCTTGCGCACGGAGGTCCTGATCTGGCGCGCGCTCGAGACCGCGATCCGCGAGCCGATCGCGGTTTATGCGCCGGCCGCGACCGGCGGCACCATGAACGTACGCATCGCCATGCGCCAGCGCGTGCCCGGCGAGGCGCGCAACGCCATCATGGCCGCGTTCGGCTCGCAAGCCAACGTCAAGAACGTGTTCGTGGTCGATCCCGACATCGACATCTTCTCCGACGAGCAGATGGAGTGGGCGCTGGCCACGCGCTTTCAGCCCCATCGCGATCTCGTGGTGGAGAGCGGATTTCGCACCCTTCCGCTCGACCCCTCGCTCGGCTCCGCCACCACCGGCGCCAAGGCGGGCTACGATCTCACCTTGCCTTTCGGCGGCCAACACGGGCTGGAGTCGGAAATTCCGCAGCCGCCCCGCCTCGAAGGGGCGAGATTTCAATCCGTCGAGGCAGCGCTGCGGGACGGCCCCAAGTTCTTCGAAAACCTCATGGCCGCGCTCGGCAGCGACGACGGACGGGAAATCGTGCTCGCGCTGGAGGAGCTGCACCGGCAGGGCCGCCTCAAGCGCGATCCGGCGGAGGGACAATATAGCCTAGTGGAGGAATCGTAGAACAAATGTAGGGTGGGTAGCGGCGCCTTCGCCGTTACCCGAACGCCGCTTGTCGACATGGCGGCGCCTAACCCTTCACGGCGAGCTCGGTCCTCACAGAATGGCAGCCTCACGTCGCGCATCACTTGTTTCTGCCTCACGCGCGTCTTGCCTGTGCGCGTGGGCACGCTTCGCTTTGACCTCCCTACGTGTGCTCGTTATGGCCGGTGTGCTCGCGTCCTGGGACGGTGCAGCCTTCGCGACCTATCCCGACCGGCCGGTGACGATCGTCGTTCCGTTTGCGCCCGGCGGCGCCAACGACGCGGTCGTGCGCATCATCCAGCAGCCGCTCAGCGACGCACTCGGCCAGCCCGTGATCGTGGAGAATCGCGGCGGCGCCGGCGGCAATATCGCCTTCGGCTTCGTGGCGCGCGCCCGCCCGGACGGCTACACGCTGCTGCTGGCGCCGAATTCATTCGCCATCAATCCGAGCCTGTACGACAAGGCGTCCTACGATCCGTTCAAGGATTTCGAGCCGGTCGCCGAGATCAGCTTCTTTCCGGTCACGTTCGCCGTGCGCCCGGACCTCGGGGTGAACACGTTGCAGGAGCTGATCGCGCGCGCCAAGGAGACGCCGGGAAGTCTCAATTATTCGACGCCGGGACCCGGAACGCTTCCCCATCTCGCGACCGAATTGCTCAAGCTGCGCACCGGGATCGACATGGTTCATATCCCGTATTCCGGCGCGGCGCCGGCCGCCCAGGCGCTGCTCTCCAAGATCGTCGACGTCGGCACCATGTCGATCGCAGTCGCCAAGCCCTTGATCCAGGCCGGCCACCTCAAGGCCCTCGCCGTGACCGGCGCGGAGCGCTGGCCGGATCTGCCGGACATCCCGACGGTCGAAGAGGCCGGCGTGCCGTTCTCGGTGTCCGAGACCTGGCAAGGCATCTTCCTGCCCGCGGGTACGCCCCAAGACGTGGTCGACCGCCTCGCCGCCGCGCTCGTCGAGATCGCGCATCGGCCCGACGTTCGGAAAAAGCTTCGCAACGCCGGCTTCGCCGCCACCGGACGCGGACCGCAAGCCCTTGCCAGGCGCCTCGCCGAGGACGTGCCGAAGTGGAAAGAGGTGATCGAGAACGCCCGCATCGCCGTCAAGTGATCGCCAGCCGACGTCGTTGCGCGGCTGCTCGCTGCCCTCGCTCAAGCGCGCGGGGACGGCACAAGGAGAGCGTGCTAGTCTGAGTTGGCCGCTCAGTCCCGTCCGAGTGATGAGGCACTGGTCATGCGAACGTGCGCCCTCGCCGTCTCGGTCATCGTCGCCGCGCTGTTCGCCGCCCCTGCGTCCGCCCAGTTCTACAAGGGCAAGACGCTCACCCTGATGGTTAACTACGGTGTCGGCGGCAACATCGACACCGAGGCGCGAATCCTGGCGCGCCACTTGCCGAAGCATATTCCCGGCACGCCGACGGTCATCATTCAGAACATGCCCGGCGCAGGCGGACTGCACGCCATGAACCTGCTGGGGCTGAACATCAAGTCCAAGGCGGACGGCCTCACAGCGGGTTACTTCACCATCAGCCCGACCGCGCCGCTGATCGACGATCCTGCGCTCAAGATCAACGTCTCGGAGGACTACGTGCCGGTCGGCGGCGCCACCGGCTGGACCATCGCCTATGCCCGCAAGGACACTCCGCCCGGGCTGCACAAGCCGGCCGACATCGCCAAGGCAACGAAAATCTATTTCGGCGGCTATAGTCGCGGCGCGTCGCACGACACCAGGATCAGGCTCGCACTCGAGGTGATGAACCTGCCCTATCAGGCCGTCACCGGCTTTCCCTCGGCCGGCGACATCAACAAGGCCTTCCAGCAGAACGAGATCAACATGACCTCGAGCTCGCTGCCGGCCTATCAGACCCAGGTGATGGCCAACATCATCAATACCGGAATCGGCCTGCCGCTGTGGCACTACGCGGTGATCGGGCCGGACGGCAAGCCCGCCGGCAACCCGGCGCTGATCAGGCAGGGCATTCCGGTCTACACCGACGTCTACCGGGACGCGTTCGGCACGATGCCGTCGGGCGAGAAGTTCGAGGCCCTCCTGCTCATGAACGACATCGCCACCAAGCTCCAGCGCGGATTTTTCCTGCCGAAGGGCGCGCCGGACGAGGCGGTTGCCGACCTGCGCAAGGGCTACCAGGCGCTCGCGGCCGACCCCGACTTCATCGCCGACTACGAGCGCGTGACCAGGGAGAAGCCGGACTTCATCGGCGCCGAGGACGTCCAGCTCGTGTTCGACACGATGCGCGCGGTGCGGCCGGACATTCGTAAGGTGCTCAAGGACTCGATCGGCGGGTATCCCCACCTGGAGTTGTCAGGCTGTCGTATGCTGCTCGAGCGGCGGCGACAACGCATGAGGGTGCGTCGCCCCGGCTGACAGAACGCATCCGGTGCGGGGCCGCATACCCCTATTCACAATGTCAAACAGCGAAACCTCGGTTACCGTTTGCGGCACCCGTACTTCAACCGCAGCTCTCCTTCCTCCGGCGCGTTTGCGCCGGGTCTTGATCCTTCATCTTGTTGCCACCCCCGAGGGGATGGCGGAGCGCCGACAGGCGCGTATTCCTTGTTCTCGTGCCGCGCTGGTCAGGCGCGGCGCGCACCTTGCGATCGGTGCGCTCGCCTCTCGGCGCTCCGCCGTGACGGTTTTGGGTCCCCGGAGCCCGCGCGCCGCGGCTCCGGCATTGCCGCCGGAACCGCCGCGAGGGCCTCGCCAGCCAGGCTCATCAAGCCCTGACCGGCGGCCGCTGAACCTCCCGGACCGCACTTCGCCGGGACGCCACGCCCGCTCCGCCTTCAGGATCGTCTCCGGAGACGCCCCTCATCGAGCAGGATGTGCGAATACTACATCAGCTTCGGTAGGTAGTCAATAGAAATATACATATTGTAGTCGAAAAATTGACCCTCCGCTCAGGTCAAGCGCGCGGCCGGATTGTGCGACGATGTCGGCTGTTTGATGATCAGGTCGGCCGCCTTCTCGGCGATCATGATCACGGCGGCATTGATGTTGCCGCCGATAAGATCAGGCATCACCGAGGCATCGACGACGCGCAGCCTTTCGGTTCCGAGCACACGAAGTTCGGGATCGACGACGGACGTCGAATCGGATGCCTGGCCCATGCGGCAGGTCCCGAGCGGATGATGAACGGTGATTCCCGTCGCGCGAATATGGGCGTCGATCGCGTCGCGTGACGCCTTCGGCCCGGGCGCGAGCTCCTTGTCGACGAACGGCGCCACCGACGCTTGACGGCCGACGTCCTGCACCAGGCGAATGCCGTCGCGGAGCACCGCCCAGTCATTGTCGGTGGCCAAGAAATTCTGCCGGATCGTCAACGCGGCGCGCGGATCGGCACTGGCGAGGAGGACCTCGCCGCGGCTTTCCGGCCGCAGCAGGACCGCACGACAGGCAAAGCCGTCGGTAAACGGCTCTCTGAGCGGGGAAAGATACGGATGGGCCGTCATCGGAGCCGCATTGAAGAGAAGCTGCAAATCCGGCAGCGGGGCGTCCGGCCGGGTCTTGAGAAACGCCAGCAGCCCGGCAGGAAGATCGCTGGCCATGCCCTGCCCGAACAGATAAGCGCGCGCCAGATCGGGCATGATCCGATCGAGCCGCATGCGGCGGTGGAGCGGCCCCGGCTCCCTGCGGCTGTAGGCGACGGCGGCGGAGATATGATCCTGCAGGTTCTTGCCGACGCCCGGAAGCGACACCTGCACCTTGATGTCATGCGCGCGAAGCTGCTCCGGCTCGCCCACGCCCGAGAGCATCAGCAGTTGCGGGGAGTTGATCACGCCGCCGCAGAGCAGAACCTCCCGTTCTGCACGAACGGAATTGCGCGCTCCGTCGCTCAGATACTCCACTCCAACCGCCTTGGTTCCCTCGAACAGGACACGGGTCGCGAGCGCGCCGACACGTACCGTCAGATTGGGCCGCTTCAACGCCGGGCTCAGATACGCAACGGCGGCGCTGCAGCGCCGGCCATTGCGCATGGTGCTCTGCATGACCGCGAAGCCCTCCTGCTGGGCTCCGTTGTAATCCTCGGTCGTCGGAAACCCGGCGGCAGCGCCGGCTGCGAGCCAGGAATCGACCAATGGATCCCGATATCGCGAATACTGCGTCGTCAACGGACCGGACCCGCCGCGGTAGTTGTCGGCCCCGCGCTCCCACGTCTCCTGGCGCTTGAAATACGGCAGGACGTTTTCGAACGACCATTCCGGCAGCCCCGACGCCGCCCAGCGCTCGTAGTCGCCGCGGTGGCCCCGCGCGTAGGTCATGGCGTTGATCGACGACGAGCCGCCGATCACCTTGCCGCGGGCGCATTCCAGCCCGCGGCCGTCCATGGTGGCTTCCGGCTCGGCGAAATACATCCAGTCGTGCTTGCGGTTGAGCAGAATGTAAGGCCAACCGAGCGGAACGTGGATCCAGGGGTCGCGGTCCCAACCGCCGGCCTCAAGCAACAGAACCGACACGCCTGCATGTTCGGTCAACCGCGCGGCCAAGGCACAGCCGGCCGAGCCCGCGCCAACGATAATGAAGTCGTAACTTGCCGGCCGTGCCATGCTCATCCTGCCGAAATAAGCCACCGACGCTTTGAGTCCAACGGTTTCTTTCATCACTTCGATCGCGGGGAGGCAAAGGCAGGGAGGATGAGCCTAGGTTTCGTCCAGGATCGACCGCAGGCGTTGCGCCAATTCCGCTCCGCGAAAAGGTTTGCCGATGACCGGAAACTCATCGACCGCCCCATGTCGCTGCAACACATCTTCCGCGTAGCCGGAGGTGAGCAGGACCTTGATGTTCTCGTTGAGCTGCCTCGCTTCGCGGGCAAGCTCCACGCCGTTCACTCCGGAGGGCATCACGACATCGCTGAACAAGAGCTCGAATTCCTGGCCATTCTCGAGCATCTGGAGAGCCTCGGCGCCGTTCCGGGTGCAAACGACCCGATAGCCGCGCGCCTTCTGGATCGCCGTGCGTCGCTGGCGACAAGCCGGCCTCTCAGCGAGATCGCGTATGAAATCTCGCCCGCGTCGCTCGCTTCTCCGCCCGGTCCGACCGTCAGCGTAGGCGCCTACGGCGCGCCGAGCCCGCCCTTGTCCTCGATGAAGCGGGCGATCTCGGCGACACCCTCGCCGGCGCGCAGGTTGCTGAAGACAAAGGGCCGCGCGCCACGCATACGCCGGGCATCGCGCTCCATGACCTCGAGCGAGGCGCCGACATGGGGCGCGAGATCGATCTTGTTGATCACCAGCAGGTCGGAACGCGTGATGCCGGGACCGCCCTTCGACGGAATCTTGTCGCCGGCGGCGACGTCGATGACATAGATCGTGAGATCCGCGAGCTCGGGCGAAAACGTGGCGGCCAGGTTGTCGCCGCCGGACTCGATGAGCACGAGATCGAGCGCCGGAAACTTCTGCTGCATGTCCGCGATCGCGGCCAGATTGATCGAGGCGTCCTCGCGGATCGCGGTGTGCGGGCAGCCCCCGGTCTCGACGCCGGCGATGCGGTCGGGCGCGAGCGCGCCGGAGCGCACGAGATATTCGGCGTCCCACTTGGTGTAGATGTCGTTGGTGATCGCCGCGATCTCGAAGCGTTCGCGCAGCCGCTTGCATAGGGCGTCCATCAGCGCGGTCTTGCCCGAGCCGACCGGGCCGCCCACACCGACGCGAAGCGGGCCGTGGCTCATGGCTCAGCTCCGAAACAGCCGCGTGTACTGGGTCTCGTGGCGCATGCTCGCGAGATCGGCGCGAAACGCGGCTCCGCCGATCTCGTCGAGCCCCGCGAGCAGCGCGCGCTCGGCGGTCGCCGTCACCACCGGCTCGAGCGCGGCAAGAATGCGCTGCCCGTCGGTCTGCCCGAGCGGGACGAGGCGCAAGCCGGCGGAGATGAGGTTTGCCGTCAGCGCGTGCAGATAGGCGTGCAACGCGGGCGCAAGCGCGATCCCATGTCCCGCGCCGGCCACGGCGACCGCTACCGGCAGCGCGACCGCGCCATCCCAGGCCGCGGCCAGGCGAGCGAGCGCCGGCGTGGGCCAGGCCGCGCGCGTGGTGTCGAGAAAGGCCCGGCCCTGCGCCGTCGTCTCGAGATGCCGCTCCTTCGACGGCGCAAACGCGGCGGCCAGCTCGGCAACCGCCCGCAGCGCCGCCTCGTCGCGGGCAGCGATCGCACGATGGGCTTGAACGAAGAGCACGGCGTCGCAAAATCCGCTGCCGTCGGCGACCATGACCGCGAGCCAGCGCTCGAGGGTCGCGGCATCGGTGATGTCGCCGGCTTCCACCGCCCACTCGATGCCGCTCGAATAGGAGAACGCGCCGATGGGATAGGCCGGCGACAACCATGCCATCAGCCGGTAGAGGGCAGCGGCAGAGAGTCGCTTGGCCGCACCGTCATTCCTGAGGTCGCCGAGCGAAGCGAGGCCCTCGAAGGATGACGGGCACAGCCGGGCCCACCGATCTCGGGTTTACCCGAGATCGGGTCTTAGGTGCGCAAGTCGACTTTGGCCGACTTGCGGTGGCTCGCTTCGCTCGCACCTCAGGGTGACGGCGAGCGAGCGAGTTGCGGCGGAGCGATCGCTTACGTGCCATGGTCGTGGTGCCGGTGCCCGTAGGCACCGTGCTCCGGATCGAACGGCGCCTCGATCGGGGTCAAGCGCGCGCCGAGGCCGCGCAGCATGTCCTCGAGCACGTGATCGCGGCGGATCCGCAGCGCGTCGGCCATGACCTGCATATCGGTGTGGCGGTTGCCGATGTGCCAGGCAAGCCGCGCGAGGTCCTGCGGCGTCGCCGCGGCGATCTCCACCAGTGGCTCGGGCTTGCCGGCGACGCGCACGATGGCGCCATCCTCGAGCACCAGGCCATCGCCGTCGCGCAAGGCGGCGGCATGCGGCAGATCGAGCAGGAACGCCGTGCCGCGCTCTCCCGTCAACGTGATCCTGCGGCGATGGCGCTCGTCGGCATCGAGCACGACCCGGTCGATCGCCGTCGCGGCGTTCCAGCTGCCGGCAGTTCTGATCTCGGACGCGCGCCGCATGGGTCGCACTCTTAGAACAAGAAATAGCGCTGCGCCATCGGCAGCACCTCGGCCGGCGCGCAGGTGAGCAACTCGCCGTCGGCGGTCACCTCGTAGGTTTCGGGATCGACCGTGATGTCCGGCGTCGCGCCGTTGTGCACCATGCTCTTCTTGGAGATGCCGCCGCGGGTATTTTCGACCGCGATGAACCGCTTCTCGACGCCGAGCCTGTTGCGCAAGCCGCCCCTGAGCGCGGCCTTCGACACGAACACCACCGACGAGGCCGTGAGCGCCTTGCCGAACGCGCCGAACATCGGCCGGTAGTGCACGGGCTGCGGCGTCGGGATCGAGGCGTTGGGATCGCCCATCTGGGCGGCGATGATGGTGCCGCCCTTGATGATGCAGTCGGGCTTGACCCCGAAGAAGGCGGGCGACCACAGCACCAGGTCGGCGAGCTTGCCCTTCTCGACCGAGCCGATGTGCTTGGCAACGCCGTGCGCAATCGCGGGGTTGATGGTGTACTTGGCGATGTAACGCTTGGCGCGCGCATTGTCGTTGTCGCCCTTCTCCTCCTTGAGGCGGCCGCGCTGCTGCTTCATCTTGTCCGCGGTCTGCCAGGTGCGGATGATGACCTCGCCGAGCCGGCCCATGGCCTGGCTGTCCGACGACATCATCGAGAGTGCGCCGATGTCGTGCAGGATGTCCTCGGCGGCGATGGTCTCCTTCCTGATGCGGCTTTCGGCGAACGCCAGGTCCTCCGCGATCGTCGGGTCGAGGTGGTGGCACACCATCAGCATGTCGAGATGCTCGTCGATGGTGTTGCGGGTGAACGGCCGGGTCGGATTGGTCGACGACGGCAGCACATTCTCGAGGCCGGCGACCTTGATGATGTCGGGGGCGTGCCCGCCGCCCGCGCCCTCGGTGTGGAAGGCGTGGATGGTGCGGCCCTTGAACGCCTTGATGGTGTCTTCGACGAAGCCCGACTCGTTGAGCGTGTCGGTGTGGATCATCACCTGCACGTCGTAATCGTCGGCGACCGACAGGCAGCAGTCGATCGCCGCCGGCGTCGTGCCCCAGTCCTCGTGCAGCTTGAGCGAACAGGCGCCGCCCTTGACCATCTCCTCCAGCGCCGCCGGGCGCGACGCGTTGCCCTTGCCGGCGAAGCCGAGATTCATGGGAAGGCCGTCGGCGGCCTGGATCATACGGCCGATATGCCACGGCCCCGGCGTGCAGGTGGTGGCGAAGGTGCCGTGCGCCGGCCCGGTGCCGCCACCGAGCATGGAGGTGACGCCGGACATCAGCGCCTCCTCCACCTGCTGCGGGCAGATATAGTGGATGTGGGTGTCGAAGCCGCCGGCGGTGAGGATCCTGCCTTCGCCCGCGATCACCTCGGTGCCGGGCCCGATGACGATGGTGACGTCGGGCTGGATGTCGGGATTGCCGGCCTTGCCGATGCCGGCGATGCGGTCGCCCTTGAGGCCGACGTCGGCCTTGACGATCCCCCAATGGTCGAGGATGAGCGCGTTGGTGATGACGGTATCGACCGCGCCCTGCCGATTGGTGACCTGGCTCTGGCCCATGCCGTCGCGGATCACCTTGCCGCCGCCGAACTTCACCTCCTCGCCATAGGTGCAGAAATCCTTCTCCACCTCGATGATGATGTCGGTGTCGGCCAGCCGCACGCGGTCGCCGGTGGTGGGGCCGAACATCTCGGCGTAGACGGAACGTGAGATCCTGGTCGTCATAGTAATTCCCGCTTTCCACAGCCCATTCGAACGCGCGCCAATTGATTCCCGGCCTGCGAAGATTATGATCGTCAACGGCTCGTAGCGTTTCACCTTGGAAACAGGGAGCTGCTTCGAGACGCTCGGTTCAGTCGGTTGTGCAAACGATCGATAGCGATCGAGTTCACGGACACTTCGTGGATCCAGAGCGGACCTTGAGCTCGGCGGGCAGGCTTCGGCTTGCCCGCTGCTATTTTGTGGGAACGGGCGCCGGGCGCGCCGCTGCCTTGCAGCACGGCACCGACCTCAACCAGCCTGCTCGATGTCTCGGACATGGCTTGTCCTCGCTCGGGTCAAGCGACCGGGCTCAGAGCTTTCCCATGACGTCCTGCCGGAAGCCGTAGACCGTCCGCTTGCCCGCGAGCGCGACCAAGGTGACCTCGCGCGTCTGGCCCGGCTCGAACCGCACCGCCGTTCCGGCGGCGATGTCGAGCCGCATGCCGCGCGCCTGCTTGCGATCGAATTTCAGCGCCGGATTGGTCTCGAAGAAATGATAGTGCGAGCCGACCTGGATCGGCCGGTCGCCGGTGTTGGTGATCGAGAGCACCACCGTCTTGCGGCCGGCATTGAGCTCGATCTCGCCGTCCTTGATGAACATTTCGCCGGGGATCATGCTTGCCTCGCTTTCCTTGCTGTCATTCCGGGCCACCGATCTCGGTTTACCCGAGATCGGCATCTGATGGTGCCCAAGTCGGCTATAGCCGACTTGGGAGCGGAGCGAGGGAGCCCGGAATCCATAACCACGGCCGGTGAATGGATTCCGGGCTCGCCGCTTTGCGGCGCCCCGGAATGACGAGGAGAATTCAACGTATCGGCTCATGCACGGTCACCAGCTTGGTTCCATCGGGAAACGTCGCCTCGACCTGGATCTCGGGGATCATTTCGGGGATGCCGTCCATCACCTCGGCGCGGGTGAGCACGTGGGCGCCGGCCTCCATCAGCTCGGCAACGGTCTTGCCGTCGCGCGCACCTTCGACGATGAAATCGGTGATGAGCGCCACCGCCTCGGGATGATTGAGCTTGACGCCGCGCTCGCGCCGCCGCCGCGCCACCATCGCCGCCATGGCGACGAGCAACTTGTCCTTTTCGCGCGGGGTCAGGTTCATGGCTGGCCTTGAACTTTGCCCTCGCCTCAATTGAGCCAGAGCCGCGGCAACGCGGCGCCGCGCATCGCCGTCAGCACGGCGATGAGATCGTGTCGAAGCGCGGCGCCGTCGGCGGCGCAGAGCCGCGCCAGGGCAAACCCGTTCCAGGCCGAGATACCGACCTCGCCGCGGAACCCGGCGGCGAGCGCCCGCACCCGCGCTGCCGTCGCCTCGTCCGCCGGCACGACCAGCACGGTCGCGACGGCGATGCCGCCGTTGGCGACCGCGGGCTCCTTGAGCTTTGCCGCCACCGCGCCGTCGAGCCGCATGGCTTCCGCATGCAGGAGCCGCCCGCCCTGCCGCAGCCGCCAGCGATCGAACAGCCGGCTGTCGTCCACCGCCTCCCCCATGCCGGAGCGTCCGAACACGATCGCCTCCGCCAGCAGCAGCCTGGCATCCGACGGCGAGATCGATCTCGATCGCGCGCCGGAGCCGCGCCCGGTCGAACAGGATCGTCTCCTGCGGCAGCCAGGCGAGCGAGGCAGCCCGCGCCAACGTCGAGCTTCACGTCGACGGTCGCGTCCGGCGCGAGCGAGCGATAGATCTTCTCCGCGGCGGCCGTGGTGACGACGAGCCGCGCGCCGGGCGCAACCGAGACGTCGAAGGCGAAGCGGTCGCCGCCGGCCATCCCGCCGGCGGTGTTGACGATCACGGCCTCGAGTTCGGCCGACGGGGGCCCCGGACACCTTACCCGCAGCGAGCCTTCCTCGCGCACGCGCGCGCGCCGCGTCACGCCGGCATTCGCCTTGACCGCGAGCGCGACGCGTCCCACAGCGCGATTTGCCGCGAACGTCGCCGCCGTCTCGGCCACCGCGCTGCTCACGCCTTGCCCTTCGTCGTCATCCGGTTTGAGGATCCCGGCTCGGCGATCCAAGCGCAGATCCCCGTGCCGTTCAATGCATGCGGGCTGGATCGCCGTGCTCA
>CAWHCK010000025.1:0-27272 GCA_963827585.1 uncultured Alphaproteobacteria bacterium | reverse complement strand
GGGCCTACCCGCTTCACTGACAGCGCATGGGAGCAGGTCATTCCCTGGAGCGAGAAGCCAATCTGCCCGCTCAAGAAACTCAATACGTCAACCAATCCCCCGGCTGCTCGTCCATCCGGTAGGGCCGGTAGCCGCTGATGTTCTCCGGCTTCGGCGCCTCTTTCATCGGCACCCACGGTCGCGACATGCAGGCATACCTCCTCGTCACCGCACATGGTCCTCACTATCCGTCATCACGTCTTCGGGCCGGTCGGGGTCGTGCTGCAGAAACGGAACGGTGCGGATGAAGTCGATACAGGTCGAGAACACCACAAGCATCGGCCGGCCGTCGCCATCGCCGACCAGCCGGGCGCGCATCTGATCCCAGCCGCCCATGGCGCCGCGCGCCGGAACGCGGGTGTTGTCGGCATGCCGGAACCACACCTTGCCGCCGGAACCACGGGCGATGCGCTCGGCAATCGACGGGCCGCCGTCTTCCTTGAACGCGGACGGATCAAGCACGCCGTAGGCGATGCTCTCGCCCTGCTCGCGCTCGGCGATGCCCTTGCCGACTTCCTCGGCATGCAGTTTTAAGCCCACATTCGGCTCGCCCGGGCGCATGCCGTACCATTCGCGGTAGCGGACCATGCACCCGCGTGGCAGGACGCCGGAATCACACCGATAGTCATCCTGCACGATCACCCACCACCCTACGGAGAAGGGCGAAGCCGAGCCCCAGTCCATGGACCGGAACCGCATCCAGTCCTTCGGGATGGCAAACGGCGCCACCACATGCCGCTTGGCCTCCCAGCAATCGAAGAACGCCCCCATGGTGACCGACCAGTCACCATCGAGCCACGCCCGTACCAGTTCCTGAGAGCCGGAGGCCCGCAGCCGCTGCTTGTACGCCTCAACGTCAATGTGCTGGTTGTTGTCGACCTTCGACGGGATGAACACCCGCTCGAGCCCGGTCAATGGATCGCGGATGATCCGATTTCCGAGGGGAGCAGGATCAATGTAACGCGCTTTGATCCACTGATGACCAGGGCCGCCTGGGTTTCCCGTTGCCCGTAGCCCGACAGGAACGCCTGCTCCAGACCGCAGTGTCGCCATAAGCTTGAGAACTGGAGCAGGATTGGGGAAGTTGCCGGCTTCCTCAATGTAGACCCGCGTGTAGCTGTGGCCCTGGTAGAGATCCGCATCAGCGTCGCGCTCGAGGTAGGCGAACCGCAGCCGAGCGCCATTCGGCGCGCGCCACATCTTCTCCGGTTTCGTTGAGTTGCCAGCCAGCGGCCCGTAGATCTCCCGCGACCGTTCGATGGTTTCCACCAGTTCGGCCCGCGTGCGGCGCACCATCAGGCCGATGGCATCCTTGCCGTATCGGCTGGCATGCGCCCCGAACTCGCCGAGCACGCCATCGGTCTTGCCGCCGCCGCGGGCGCCGCCGAAGAAGATTTCGAACACCTGGCACTTCAGCAGCCGCACTTGGGCTCGGTTGCCGCGCGGCGACCAGATGACCCTAGGGGCGGGCTCGTCGCTCACTTTCCCCTCAGCGCCTTTAGCGCCGCCCGTCGCTTGCGCATATACGCGGCCATATCGCTGCGGGCGGTGGCCGGCTTGGGAGCGTTAACGGTGGGAGCGTTAACAGCATCGCCAGGGCGCCGGAATGCAGCAGCGTTAACGCGCTCGCCTTCAACGTACTCGCACAACGCCAGCACCTCAAGGTCGCGCGTCCTACGCTTGAGGCGTTCAATCAGGAGCAAAGCCTCGCGGCGGTCCATCATTGCAGCTTATCGGGCTCGTGCTCGAGCGCCTCCGCTTCCCATGTCGCATTGTCCATCAGCGCCGGGATTTCGATCACGTAACGGTGCGTTATCTCCGCCTCATGCGATTGCCTCGGCTTGCCCCAGCCGCGATCGAGCAAGGCCTCCGCGGCTGCCACGCGGGCAGCATATGGCGCTCCGGCTGCTTCATGATCTGCGCGAGTGTCCTGATGGCGGTTCGCGTGTGCGATCGAGCCAAAGACGCGATATCGGTTGGAGTTTTGGCCATTTAGTTCTCCTACGAAGCCGAATTGTTCGGCGGCCCGCTAGCCGGGCGCGGGCCATCTTGCAAACTGATTTGCACGAAAAGCACGAAAACCTCAACAAAAACCTCAACTTACCGGCGCTGATTGGAACTGCAATTCCGGCCATCTCTCACCAGCGCATTTATATCGCTCGGCTCTCAACTCAATCCTGCCCGCGCTTGATCTGGTCACCGCACTTCGAGGTCCGCAAGGGCGCAGTGCCGCTCGACTCGATGCGTTTCCTCAAGAGCTAACGATCTCGCGAGGGGTGTAGGGTGGCTCCAGCCATCTGAAGCCTGCGTTGTTGCGCGCTCCGTGCTGAATGCAGGCTCCCTTGCTGGAAGATTTCCGTAGCGCGAGAATGCCATCATCGCGCGGCTAGGCCGACGGGCCGAATGCCAGCCGCACCGCTGGCTGCCGCGCGACCCTTCCAGGTGTGCTCGCGAGGTGCAGCAGATGGATAAGACGGTTGACGATGACAGGGCAAGGCAGCTGATCGACGATCCAACACTTGATCGGATCATTAATGAAGTCCACAGACCATTCAAAGGCAATCGCAATGCACTCCGGCACGACCTGCTGAATTGTTGTCGAAAATATACCATTGCGTCTGGCCCTGGCAGTTCGGGAACCAACAAACGTCAAGTCAACCGCCTAACTTCCATTAGCTACCACGCCAAAAAGCTTGTGGAGCTTCTGCAGGAGGATGATGTTGATCTCGGACTAATTCGCCATACATGGCCAAAGAAGCCTGATTGCCCTGCATACCCGCTCGAACAACTGGGCCTCCTTGTCGCACTAATCGAGGGGATGCCTGGACTGAAAGTAAGGCCGGGAGATCTAGCCAAGGGGGCCAAGGCACGTCTTGGAATGTCAGGTAGCCCCTTGAAATGGCTAATCAGCAGAGGGTTGCGAGACGTCTACGAACAGCATTTTGATGCGAAAGCAGGGAGAAGCCGACAGGCAAACAACGCTCCCACTGGTCCATACTTTCGCTTTGTCCGTCAAGTGCTTGCCGTATTTGAAATTTGTTGTTCCGATGAGACCATCGTGAGGTACTTGGAAAAAACTGAAAAGTAATTTCAATTTTTCCAACGACGAGGCGGCTAAATAGCATGCGAGCATGTTCGGCAAGATCGGAGTGCCGAATATGCTCGCATCGGGTCGCCTCTACGCAAATTTCTACGCGCGACTTTCCCCCGAGTGCGATGATCGCCGCCGACGGCTTGAGAAAGCGCTCGGCCTCAGATCATCCGGCGTCCTGGAACTCGTCCTCAACGAGTTCGAAGATCGCTTCGTAAGCAGTCTCAGCGAAACTCAGCGCGCAGACTACTTCAACGGCGCGCTCGACGCGTCCCACGAAGGCCGTGTCATAACTACGCGATCCCCTAATTAATACAGCAAAATTAACCCGGCGCCCGGGCAAGAAAATGCCCCGGCACAAGACCGGGGCAAAGAAGAAGGTCGATCATGATTTAGATAGCACGGCATTCCCCGCGTCGCAATAGCGCCCGTTTGCATCGGATTTGGACTCGCCGACTCACCGTCGGCCGGTTGCCGCGTCAGCACAAAAATCGTCATACTGACCAATCGCGCCGAGTATTTGGCTGCGACCGAAGCTGCCGTTCCTCAAAATCATCAGATGAGCCAATCGAAATTCGTGCACCAGCGCGGATGACCGCGTCGCCGGGCGCCAGATCGGAGACGGACTCGACTTGCTCGCCCGCAAGCAGCAGGAAACCGGCGATGATCATTGGACACGCCGTGACTAGCGACGGCCCTGATGGCCAGCCATGGCCGCCACCTGACAGCAATACTCTTTGGGCTGTGGTGCGACGCGCTGACGGCTGCACGCTTTGGCGCGCAATCCAGCTTGCTCAAGTCCGATCCGCTGCCCCGGACTTTTGCAATTTCCTATAGGCAGCAACCGCAACTGAAAAATCGCACATGACCCGAGATGAAGTTTTCCCAAGCAAATACCTGAAAGCCGCAGACCTGAAAGGAAAACCGCACATCGTCACGATTGAGAGCGCACGATACGAGACGCTCAAAAGTCTGGACGGCAAAGAAACGCAGAAGATCGTCCTTTACTTCGAGAACGCTGAGAAGTCGCTGCCATTGAACGTAACGAACTTCGACGCCGTTTGCGACGCCACGGGCTTTCCCGACACGGAAGATTGGCCGGGACAACGGATCGAGTTGTATCCGACCAAGACGACTATGGGAGGAAAAACAACGGACTGCATCCGCATCCGTCGGCCTTCCGCTTCACGGCCGGCGGCAGCAGCACCGCCGCCGCCACCGCCGGTAGAGCCTGCAAGTGAAATGAACGACGAAATCCCGTGGTGAGGCTCAATACCGAGGTCGCGCCTGACCCGCGCGGCCTCGGCAACTTCCACGGAGACCAACAGCGTGAATATGCACACGCCCTCCGCAACGGCAACTCCCGCAGATAAGCCAAATTTAGCGGCCGCGCTCGATTTGGCCGCTGCGGGCGTACCTGTTTTCCCGGCTGGGCCAGACAAGCGGCCATTGCTAGGTGGCTGGCAGGATAAGGCGAGCACTGAACCGGAGCAGATTCACAAATGGTGGCTCGTCCACCCGGCCGCATTGCCGGCCATCGTTGTCGGGCGCGTTGGCCTCATCGTCATCGACTGCGATCGGCACCCTGGCGGCAATGACGGCATCAAAGCCTTCAACCGGCTTGTGAGCACCAACGGCGGCAACCTTGCCGACGTGCCGATGACAAAAACAGCGCGCGGCGGCGCTCATCTGTTCTTCAAGCAGCCTAAGGGTAAGGCTCTGGGCAATGGGCGCGGCGAGTTGCCAGACGGCATTGATGTGCGGGGCGTAGGCGGCTTCGTTATCGCACCAGGAGCAGTGCTGCCGGACGGTAAGCGGTGGCAAGTCCGTTAACGGCAGGCCATTGCTGGCCGAGGCCTTTAAGGCTGGCACCATACCCGAACTGCCACAGTGGCTGGCAGATATCATCCGCCCGAAATCGCAAACCGAACAGCGACGCGCTGGACGAGTATGCACGCACGGCTTTCTCGAAAACAGTGGAAGCAACCGACGGCTCGCGCGGCCAGGCTTATGCGGCAGCGGCGCTTGACGGTGCGGCCGCCGAACTCAGCACCACCTCGAACGGTAAGCGTAACCAGACGCTCAATGCCGTGGCCTTCCGTATGGGTAGGTTGATCGCGCGCGAGTGGATTGACGAAAAAACCGTGGCTGACGCTCTGTTAGGCGCCTGCGATGCAAACAAGTACCTTCGCGAGCACGGTCATCGCGCCACGATGAAAACCATCGAGAGCGGAATTGAAGCTGGCAAGAAAGAGCCGCACCCGGACCTACCGGACCGCGAACCATCAGATGATGGCGCCCCCCTTTCTGACCTTTCTGGCCTTTCTGGCAGCCGGGGCGGCAAGCAACAAAGCAACGGCGAGCAGCAGAACGGAGGGCCGGAAGGCGGAAACTGGCACATGGGAGGAGCCGGATTGGGCGCTGCTCGATGACAGACGGGGTGAGCTGCCAGATTTCCAGATGGGGGTCTGCCAGCCTCGCTGGCGGCTGGCTTCTTCGCGCTGCCCGTGGCGCAGGTGTAACGCCGGCGCACGTCGCGGTGCCATTGCTTGGCATTGCTTCAAGTCTCATCGGGACCGCGCGGCGCGTGCGCGCGTGCCGCTCATGGTCCGAGCCGCTGACCATGTGGATAGGCCTCGTCGGCTTTTCCGGTACGGGCAAGACACCCGGTATCGACGTTACCAGGCGCGTCCTGTCGCTCATCGAACGCGGGCGTAAACAGAAGATCGCGGACATGCAGCGTGAGCACGAAACCCGCGCTCAAAAAGCCAAAGCGGAAAAGAAAAAATGGGAGAACGGCCGTAGCGGAGGCGGTCGAGGCCAACTTGCCGGCGCCGCCGAAGCCAGCGGGGGCAACCGAGCCGGGTCCGTTTGTTGCGCCCGAGACTGTGCATGTCGGACAGCACGATCGAGCGAATTGCCGTTCTATTGGAAGCAAGACCGCAAGGCTTGGCATTCGTTGCCGATGAGCTCGCGCGCCTCTTCTTAAATATGAAGCGTTACTCCAACGGGCAAGACAACGAGTTCTGGCTCGAAGCCTGGAATGGCAAGAATTTCGTTGTCGAGCGGCAGGGCCGGCCGCCGGTTGTCCTGGACTACTTGCTGGTGGGCGTCGCTGGCGGCTTTCAGCCGGACAAGCTTGCTAGGGCTTTCGAGGGCGATGATGACGGCATGTATGCGCGCTTCTGCTTTGCTTGGCCGGAAGAACCGGCACATATGCCGCTTTCCAACGAGGTTGCCGAGATTGAGCCGGAAATTCAGAACGCACTCACGCGCATCATCGATTTGCCCGCAGAAGCAGATGGCGTCTTTGCACCGAGCACGGTGGATTTATCGGCTGAGGCCACCGCGACCTTTGAGACCTTTCGGGCCTTTCTGGCACAAGCAAAGCCAGAGCTGGATGGCCGAGAGCGGGAATGGGCCGCCAAGGGCGGCACCCATGTCCTGAGACTGAGTGGCACGCTGGCTTACCTGGACTGGGCCATGCTCGGCGGCCCCGAGCCGCAGTCCATTGGCGAGCAGTACGTCGAGGCGGCGGTGCGGCTGTGGCGAGAATATTTCTGGCCGCACAGTCGGGCGGCGCTCCGGCAAATCGGGCTGACCGAAAAGTACACCAACGCCCGCCGCGCACTGTGCTGGATTCGGACAAACCGGAAGCCAGAGGTATCGCTGTTGGACATCCGGCGTGAGGCGCTCGGCCGTCGGCTTGATGCCGAACAGACACGCAGCCTGCTCGATGGCTTGGTTCGCGCCGGTTGGCTGAAGCTGGTGACCACGAAGACGGGCGGCCGCGCCATCCATCGGTGGCAAGTCAACCCGCTGCTTTTTTCTGGGCCCCCAACGCCAGAAAGGTCAGAAAGGCCAGAAAGGGGGTGCGTGTCATGACGCTGAGCACCTTTCCGACCTTTCTGACCTTTCTGACACAGGCGCTGTGCTTTCCGGTACCGGCCAGCGACTCCTGGCAGGGCCTGGAAATCCCGTCCTACCCTCGCCGCGAGCGCCTTGGGCCGCAGACCGTAGGGCCGGAAGGCGATGCCTTGACCGGCTCTTGGCGAGCAAGGGCAGGGCGAAGATGGAGATCAGACAGTCAGGCGGTCGCCCCACGGAGTGCTGGATCGCGTGTCGCCATGGGTAAGTACCTTGACCTCCTCGACCGGGCTGGGCTGTACGACATAAACGACCAAAACGACCAAAGGGGGGGCTTTGGTCGTTTATGTCGTACCTTCGCCACCCTCGAAACCCGCTGCCCCGAGCTCGTTCCGGTCGACCGCTGGCAGGCTGCCGTCGATCGCGGCCGGCGCTTCCTCGCCCGCTGGGGCGAGCAGGCCGATGCGCTCGGCTGGACCGCCCGCGACCTGGTCGGCCTCCCGGCGCCGCCAGCGACGCCGCACCCGAGCTATAACCGCCCGTCCCGCTATGACGAGACCGGTCTGATCTGGCTGCTGCAGGGCCGGCCGGTCGTCGCGCTGACCGAGGCGACCGCCGCGATCCAGAGCTCGACCGGCGCGATCACCACCTACCGCAGCTACAACAAGCCAGCGTTCGGCCCGGTCGGCGACAGCCTCGACGATTTCAAATGACCGATAACCCCTCTTCCCACCAGCCGCCGACGGGCGACGCAACACAGGAGAAGCAGCGATGAAGCTACCTCAAGAATAAGTCCGGGTGTCGTGCTGTTGCCGAAGCCAAGACGGTCGACGAGGGAAGGAGGACATTCACGACAAGGCTTATGCGCGCGCGCCCTGGTGCACAACTCCCGGTTTGCACAGGCATGTTGCGCCAGTTCAAGGCCGATCGTTCTCAGCGACATTTGTGTCCGGAGGCGTGCATGACAGACAAGAAATTTCTTACCCCTGAAGAAGTATCAGAGCGCTATCGCGGCGAGGTCACGGTCGGAACCTTACGCAACTGGCGGGCGATGAGGATCGGCCCGACGTTCGTAAAGATCGGTAAAGCAGTTCTGTACCCGGTTGATGAGCTCGATGCTTGGGATCAGAAAAACCTGGTTACCTGCCGTGCATCACGACGACCCGTTGGGACGCGCAGTGATCAAGCGTAATGATCACGGATGAGCACCGGCTGCAGCCCCCAGTCCCAGCTCCTACCATGTTACTTGGGCCACGGACTGTTTCGGAAATTCAATATGTTAGGCGGAATGACGGGCTCGTGCACAACCATCCCTCCGGGGATCCTTCGCCCTCGCGCGCCGACGTCGAGATGACACGGGCGATCGTCGAGGTGGCGAAGCCGCTCGGCATCGCCGTGCACGACCACATCATCGTCGGCAAGCATGGGCATGCGAGCCTCAAGGAGCGAAAGCTGATATGAACTACCGTGAGTTCGGCGATGCCAGTTTCAATATCTCGCGCAAGGGCCGATGATGAAGCGACGCCGTCGAAAGCCGAAGCGAACGCAGCTTGAACGCCGGAACGAGACGCAGTCCGCGGTCCTTTCGGCTTCGATAGATCTCCTGGCAGAGAATGGATACGCCGGCTTCAGCGCCAGCCGCGTTGCCCGCCGTGCCGGCGTCTCGCGTGGCGCGCAGGAGCACTATTTTCCGAAAAAGAACGACCTCATCGCAGCCGCGACGCAGCACGCCATGCGGGAAGCGGTGGAGCATGCGCGATGCCTCGCGCGCACTGCAACCGGAGTCAGCTGATCCCGTGGCAAAATTCCTCACCGATTCCGAGCATTTCTTCTTCAGGCCCGTATTTCGGGCGATGATCGAAATCATGATCGCGGCCCGCTCCGATCGCGCGTTGGCGCGTATCGTCAATCCAATCGTGCTGGACGCGCGTCAGGTGCTCAACGGGATTTGGATCGACACGCTTGGTTCAGCGGGTTATCCGCGCGACAACGCGCAACGTTTCATCGAGCTGACCCACTATCTGCTGCGCGGCGTTTTCCTGGTCGCCAACTGGCTGCCTTACCAGATTGATCGGGCGGAAATCATCGAGGTCTGGCGACGGCTTGGCGCCTGCCGTTCTGGAGCTCGATCAGGCGGCTGACCGCCGCGGCCGTCCTCGCATGCGTTCGCCGGCGGCCTACGCGCTCGAGGCCAAAGGTGCTGTACATACAAGGAGTTCTGCTGGTAAAAACCGGGAGTGATGCTGGTAATTGATTGCGGCTCCCGACTGTGCTGTAGTTCGCACCAAGAAAAACGGAAGCGGTCGCCTCATGCCGACTGCGAGGGAGGATGGCCATGGCGGGGCAACAGAACACCGACCACATTCAGACCACCCATATCGGCAGCCTGCCGCGCCCGCACCATCTGCTCGATCTGCTCAAGGCAAAATACGCAGGCCAGTCCTACGACGAGCGCGAGCTCAATTCCGTCTTGGGACGAGCCGTCACCGATTGTGTGCGCAAGCAGGTCGAGTGCGGCATCGAGATCGTAACGGACGGCGAATACTCGAAGCCGGGCTTCTTTACCTACATTCGCGAACGTTTCGACGGCTATGAAGCGAGGCCCAATCAGAAGCTCATCCTGTTCCAGCAGGAGGTCGCGGCTTTTCCCGAATACTACGCTCAGTATTTCAAGGAAGCGATGATGGGCGGTGCGATCCTTCCGATCGTTCCGGTCGTCTGCACCGGGCCGGTGAAGTACAAAGGCGAGGCCAAGCTGCAAGTCGATATTGCGAACGTGAAGGCTGCCGCCAAGGCTGCCGGTGTCCCGGACCATCGCGTATTTCTGCCTGCAACCGCGCCGTCGGGCGTAGGCGTCAATGAATACTACAAGAGCGACGAGGAATACTTCCATGCGCTCGCCGTCGAGCTGAACAAGGAATACCGAGCGATCGCCGCCGCCGGGATTCTCGTCCAGGTGGACGATCCGTTCCTGCCCGACATCTTCTTCGAGCCGGGGCTCGACGACGCGCAGAAGAAGCGCCGCGCAGAGATCTACGTGGAGGCGACCAATCGCGCGCTGCAAGGCATCCCCGCCGAGATGGTGCGCTTCCACACCTGCTACGGCATCAATGAGGGACCGCGGCTCTACGAAGCGGCCCTGTCCGACATCATCGAATATGTCCTCAAGATCAACGCCGGCAGCTACAGCTTCGAGGCGGCCAATCCGCGGCACGAGCACGAGTATCACCTGTTCGAGCGGGTGAAGGTGCCGGATGGGAAAGTGCTTTGCCCCGGAGTCATCACGCACGCCAGCAATATCGTCGAGCATCCCGAGTTGATCGCCGAGCGGCTCATTCGTTTCGCCAATCTGGTAGGACGCGAGAACGTGATGGCCGGAGCCGACTGCGGATTTTCTTCGCAGGCGCTCTACAAGACCGAAGTTCATTCGACCGTCGTGTGGGAGAAGTTCAAAGCGATGCGCCAGGGCGCGGACATCGCCACGGCACGGCTGTGGAAGTGAGGCTGCGGCTGGGCGGTCTCGCATTGCACATGAGGCGCAAATCACGTGGAATTCGCAAAGAACCATAGGGAGGAGACAATGCGAGCGAGAGCTACGGCGACGGGTGAAGAACGCAGCTCGATTTGCAGCGGCAATTGGCGGGCTTGCGCTCCTCGCGCCGACACAATCGCAGGCCCAAACTCTTCGCTTGCTGTCGAGCTGGGCCGAAAATGATCGGCCCTCGTATGTCAACGGTCTGATCTTTCAGAAGCACGTGAAGGAAGTCAGCGACGGCAAGCTCACGATTGCGATCAACGGACCTGAGGCGGTGCCGCCGTTCGAGCAGTTGCAGCCGGTCTCGGCAGGCGTTTTTGACATCCTGTACACGCACGGCGCCTATCATGTCGGCAGTCGTGGGCTTGCGCTTGCCGCAGACTCCATTGACGTCAACATCGACAAGCGCCGCGAAGCCGGGATCTGGCGCTTCATCGACGAGTATTACCAGAAGACGCACGGCCTGAAATTCCTGGCGCTGACCACGCAAGGCACCAACGGCTATCACTGCTACCTGCGCAGGCCGTTGTCGCCCGAAGCCGATTGGAAGGGCCGCAAGATCAGGGGCGTCGTCAGCTATCACGGCGTCATCCGCGCGCTCGGCGGGGAGCCCGTGGTGCTGCCGATGGGCGAAGTTTATGTCGGGCTCGAGCGAGGCGTGATGGACGGCTCTTGCGGGCCCGCTGCCGGAATGCTGGCGCTGAGACATTACGAAGTGGCGAAATACCGGGTGGAGCCGACCTTCGGCGCCGTGAATGTCTTCTTTGCGATCAATGGCAATCGCTGGCGAGGACTGTCGGAACAGCAACAAAAATGGCTTCTCGATGCCGGATCCCGGACCGAGGTGGAAGCCGCCCGGGTTGGCGATGAGATCGTCGAGGAAGAGCGGGCGAAACTTGCCGAGCACGGCGTCCAGGTTGCACGTCTGCCCGACGACAAGGGCAAGATGATCCAAGACGTCTGGCGCTCGAGCCAGTGGGAGATCGCGGACAAATGCTGCGGCGATGCAGCAAAGCAGCTGCGTGAACTTGCGCGCAAGGCCGGCATGACGAACTAGCTTATCGGCGCCTTCCTCGGGTGCACACCGTGAATCATCTGCGCGCTCTGCACGACCGCATGACCGCGATCGGGTTCGCAGGAGCTGCTCTCTCCGTCGGACTCATCATCGTTTCATTTTGGTATGAGGTCGTCGCCCGATACTTCTTGGCCGCACCGACCGTGTGGGCTTACGCGGTTGCCTCCTACGCGCTCTGCCCGATGATCTTCCTTGCCATGCCGGAAATGACCCGGCGCGGCGCGCACATCGCGATCGATTATTTGGTGGACGCTCTGCCCGCGAAATACCGCCGGCTGCTGACTGGACGGTTACTCTCGCCACGGCCTTGGTTTGCCTCATTGGGGCCTGGATCACCGGGGCCGAGACCTGGCGACAGTATGTCGAGGGCATCGAGACGGTCTTGGCCTTTCCGGTACCCAAATGGTGGGTATCGATTTTCGTGCCATACGGTCTGCTGAGCAGCGCAATCTATTTCCTTCGCCGGTTGTTCGAGGCGCCGCCCGTCGCCCGCACGGACGAGGCCGTCGCATGACTTGGTGGATGGTGATCTCCGGCGCAATCGCGCTCCTCCTCCTTCTGATGGCGCTCGGAATGCCGCTGTTTGCGGCATTCCTCGTCATGAACGTGACGGGCGTGCTCATCCTGTTCGGGCCGGCCGGCTTCGGGTTGTTCGCGAACAGCATCTACACGACGGCCACGACTCAGTGTCCTGGCCGCGGTTCCACTCTTCATTGCCATGGGCGAGATCATGTTCCGATCGGGGGCGATGGAGGTGCTGTTCGATTCGTTGGATCGACTGGTCGGCCGATTCCGCGGGCGCCAATACGTCGTCTGCATCCTGCTCTCGGCAATCCTTGGTGCGCTTTCCGGCGCAGCCATGGCGGTTGCCGGACTGCTGGGGCGCTCGCTTTTTCCTGCGATGCGGGCCCGTGGATACGATACCCAGTTCTCGGCAGGGACAGTGCTCGCGGGAGCGAGCCTCGATCCGATCATCCCGCCCAGCGTGTTGGCCATCCTGGTCGCCACCATTGCGGACGTATCGACCGGAAAGATGCTCATTGCCGGGATCATCCCGGGTCTGGTGTTGACGGCGATGTTTCTCGCCTATGTGGTCGTCCGCGTCTATTTCCAACCAAGCCTGGCGCCGGACATTTCCGCCGACGCTGCACAAGAGAACGGCAGCAGGTTTGCCGCCGGCTTGAAGATGCTGCCTTCCGCCTTCGTGTTCTTCATGGTCATGGGCTTGATCATTCTTGGGATCGCCACGCCGACCGAAGCGGCGGCGACCGGCGTGCTGGGCGCCTTGCTGCTCGCCGCCTTCTACGGCCGACTCTCGGTCAAACTCGTGACCGAAGCGATGTTCACGGCCGCGACGGTCGGATCGCTGCTGTTGGTCATCATGTGTTCCGCCGTGATGTTCAGTCAGCTGCTGACCGTCACGGGCGCCGCGCGCGAGCTTGGGCAAGCGGTTGTCGGCTTGAGCTTGGCCCCGGCACTCATGTTGTTCTTGATGATGGCTGTGCCTTTCCTTCTGTTCATGTTTTTGGACCAGGTCGCGTTGATGCTCGTCCTCGTCCCCATATATCAGCCGATCATTCGAATTTATGGTTTTGACGACATCTGGTTCTGGACTCTGTTCCTGATCGTCGCGACTGTCGGCGGACTAACCCCACCGTTCGGGTACGTTCTGTTTGCTTTGAAGAGCGCAGCCCCTGACGTGCCGCTGCAAGTCATCTATCGCGCTTCCTGGCCCTTTGTATGGATCATCGTTGCTGGCATGGCGCTGTTTGCCGTTTTTCCTGACCTGATTACTTTTTTGCCGAATCTGACGAGTTCGCGTTGACCAGCTTATGGCACTGAACGGCGAATCTCGGATGTCCGTCATTCGAAGCGGCACCGGACCGGCTACCACATCGCCGGCGAGACGCCGAGCGGACCCGCCGGAAGGTCCCAGGCCATCGGCGCCCCGTCCACGACGAGTGGCGGTTTCGAGTCGGCCCGCCGGGCCCCACGCCGTCTGCTCGGCGAGGTCTGTTCGGTCGTTCGGTTGTTCGGGCGCCATGGCGGCGCGTTCCCGATCGGCCGGCGCGCCGATCAGCAGCGCCGCCGTGCGGGCAAGCGAGCCGCGCGCTTCGCAGCCGAGGCCGGTCGCCAGCCGCTGCGCAAGCCCGCGCACGGCAGCGGCGGCCATCAGGTAGCCGGTGGCGTGATCGTGCGCCTGCACGGGCAGCGGAACCGGACGATCGCTTCCGGTCCGCCGCATGCCCGCGTCCGCGATGCCGGCGCTCATCTGCACGAGCACTGTCGAAGCCACGCCGTTCGCGCCATGGCCCGCTCCAACCATAGGCATCGAGCGACACATCGACGAGACCGGACGCAGTTGTCGCCGTCGCTCGGCGCTCAATCCAAGACCGGCAAGGGCGTCGGGCCGATAGCCGTGCACGAGCACGTCCGCCTCGCGCAGCAGCCGCTCGAGCACGGCACGCGCTCCGGGATCGCGCAGGTCGAGGCGCGCGCAGCGCTTGCCCAGCGTCATCTCGGGCACGATGCCCGGTTCATCCCACCATGGCGGATCGATCCGCAGGACCTCGGCGCCGAATCCGGCCAGGAACCGGTCGCAGTCGGTCCGGCCAGGACCCGCGTCAGATCGAGCACCCGCACGCCTTGCAGCGGCCGTTTCGTTGGAACGGCCCAGGTCGGCGCGGGTGCGGCATCGCCCGCGCCGACATGCAACAGCGGCTCGCCGGCGACCGCCCGCCCCTGGGCGTGCGACCGTCCACTCTTCGATCGACGCGCATGGCGGCGGCACAGCCGCCGCGCGCCGACGATGGCGGCCTCGAGCGCGTCGGCGTTCCAGCGCGACACCGCTTGCGCGACCAGCGCCTTGTCGGCCGGCACGTCGAGCGTCGCCAAGGCCACCTCACGATGAGGCGGCGCATTGGTATGGATGCGGATCCAGCCGTCCGCCGCACGGTAGTCGCCCGCGATCGGATCCCAGACCGGCGGCACGCTCCAGCCCTGCGGCCGCAACGATGATGCAAACCACATCGACGACAATCGGCGGTCCACGCGCACGCGCGGGCGCGTCCCATGGCGCGCCGCCACCAGCTCCGCCACCGCCGCGCCGGCAGCGCCGATCGCCGCGCCCGCCAGATCGGTGACGGCGAACACCGATACGGCATCGCCCTCGCCGACGACCTCGACATCGGCAACGGAGCCTGCGTTCCCGCCGAGCGCGGTCCACATCTCCTGCAGCAGGACGATTGCGGGCGGTGTCGCCTTCGAATTCATTGGAGCCGGCTTTGCAATCGCGATAGACGGATCACGGCCATCATGTTGGCCCTAAAGTTGCCGTAGCTCAATTTTCGCTCGATAGGACCGTCCAGCTTGACGCCGAAAGGATGAGCCATGAGCGACCCCGCGACGAGTCCCTGCTGACCGACCTTTACCAGCTCAACATGATCCAGGCCTATCTGGATCACGGCGAGACCGGGACCGCGGTATTCGAGTTCTTCGTGCGCGATCTGCCGCGACGGCGGGGCTTTCTGGTCGCCGCCGGGCTGCAACAGGCGCTCGACTTTCTCGAGGACCTGCGCTTTTCGCCCGCGGACATCGAGTGGCTGGCGCAGAGCGGACGCTTCGGATCGCGCCTGCTCGATCATCTTGCGGCCCTTCGGTTCACCGGCGATGTCCACGCCATGCCGGAAGGCACCGTGTTCTTCGCGGGCGAGCCGATCCTGCGCGTGACGGCGCCGCTGCCCGAGGCCCAACTGGTCGAGTCGCGCCTCATCAACATCCTGCATTTCCAGATCCTGATCGCCGCCAAGGCCGCCCGCATGGCGCTCGCCGCGCCGGGCAAGACGCTGATCGATTTCGGCCTGCGCCGCGCGCACGGCGCCGAAGCCGGGCTGATGGCAGCGCGGGCAAGCTACATTGCCGGCTTCGCCGGGACCGCGACCGTGCTGGCGGAGAAGCTGTTCGGCATCCCGATCTTCGGCACGATGGCGCACTCCTTCATTCAGATCTACGACGACGAGGCGCGTGGCATTCGAGAACTTCGCGCGGTCGCGGCCGCAAAATTTGACGCTGCTGATCGACACCTACGACACCGAAAACGCAGCCCGCAAGGTCGCAGCGCTCGCGCCGCGGCTCGCGGCGCTCGGCATCAAGATCGGCGCGGTACGGCTCGACAGCGGCGACCTGATCGGACTGTCCCGGAGCGTGCGCGCCATCCTCGATTCCGCCGACCTCGAAGAGACCCGCATCATCGGCAGCGGCGGCCTCGACGAGGACAGCATTGCGCGAGATGGTGCGAGCCGGCGCGCCGATCGACGCGTTCGGCGTCGGCACGAGCCTGACCACGTCGTCCGACGTGCCCTCCCTCGACTGCGTCTACAAGCTGCAGGACTATGCCGGCGTGGCGCGCCGAAAGCGCTCGGCCGGCAAGGCAACCTGGCCGGGACGCAAGCAGGTCTGGCGCCGCTACCGATCCGACGGCCGCATGAGCGGCGACATCGTTTCGCTCGAGACCGACGAGCAGGCCGGCGAGCCGCTGCTGCACCTGGTCATGCGGGGCGGCCGGCGCGTGGCTCCGCAGCCATCGCTCGACGAATGCCGGGCGCGCGCGGCGCGCGATCTCGCGCGCCTGCCCGCCCCGCTGCAGCGGCTCGAGCCGGGCGCCCCCTACCCCGTCGAGGTGGCGGATGCCTTGCTGCGCCTCGCCGCCGAGGTCGATGACCGCCTGGCCGGGAAACGCGCAGGAGAACCGTAGGATGGGTTGAGCGCCAGCGAAACCCATCGAATAATCATGCCGCTCGAGGAATGATGGGTTTCGCTCCTCGAGGAATGACGGGTTTCGCTCCGCTCAACCCATCCTACGCGGCGCAACCTAGGGCAATCCTATGTCCGAGCTGCTGATCGAAAATCATGACCGGGTGCGCATTCTCACCATGAACCGCCCCGACAAGCGCAACGCGCTCAACCACGCGCTCACCCAGGCGCTGCTCGACGGCCTGCGCGCCGCCGAAGCGGACGACGGCGTGCGCAGCATCGTGCTCACGGGCGCGGGGGTGGCCTTCTGCGCGGGCGCCGATCTCAGCGAGTTCAAGGAGCTCACGCCCGACAAGGCCCACCTCGTCGAGCGCCGCGCCGAGCTGACCATGAACCTGCACGGCATCTTTTCACGGCTGTCGAAACCCGTCGTCACCGCCGTCAACGGCGCCGCCATGGGGGGCGGCGCCGGGCTCGCGCTTGCCGGCGACGTGGCGCTGATGGCCTCGACCGCCAAGCTCGGCTATCCCGAGGTCAAGCACGGCATCGTCGCCGCCATCGTGATGGCCAATCTCGTGCGCAATGTCGGGCGCAAGGCGGCATTCGAGCTGGTGGCGGCGGGCGAGCCGGTCGATGCGGCCCGCGCCTGCGCGCTCGGCATGGTCAATCGGCGTGATCGCACCGGAGCAACTGATGACGAGCGCCTGCGAGATCGCGGAAAAATTCGCCGCCGTCGACCGGCCGGCCATGGCGGCGACCAAGCAGCTGTTCTACCGCGTGCTCGACCTGCCGTTCGAGCAGGCGCTGGAGGAAGGCCGCGACATCAACAAGCGCATGCGCGCGTTTCGAAAATCTTGAGTGCCGCGATGAAGCCGCTCCAGCATGTGACCATCCTCGACCTGTCGCGGGTGCTCGCCTGCCCGTTCGCGAGCATGATCCTGGCCGAGCTCGGCGCGACCGTGATCAAGATCGAGGAGCCCAATCGCGGCGACGAGACCCGCGGCTTCGAGCCGTTCGTGGAGCGCGACGGCGCGGCCGAGAGCGCCTACTACTTCGCCTGCAACCGCGGCAAGCAGTCGGTCACGGTCAATCTGCGCAGTGCCGAAGGCCAGGGCATCATCCGCGACCTCGCCCGCGGAGCGGACGTCTTTCTCGAGAATTTTCCGGTCGGCACGCTGCGGCGCTACGGCCTCGACCACGCGGCGATCCGCGCCGTCAACGAGCGCATCGTCTACGTGTCCTGCACCGGCTTCGGGCAGAGCGGACCGTTGGCGCACCGCAAGGGCTACGACACCATCTTCCAGGCCATGGGCGGCATCATGAGCCTGACCGGCGAGCGCGACGGCCCGCCGGTGAAACCCGGCCTTCCCGTCGCCGACCTGACCTCGGGATTGTGGGTGGCGATTGCGATCCTGACGGGACTCGCGGGCCGCGCCGCGCAGGGGCGCGGCTGCCACATCGACTTCTCCATGCTCGACGGCCAGATCGCCTTGCTCACGCTCGCGGCGGCGCGCTACTTCGCGCTCGGCGAGGTCCCACCGCGGCTCGGCACCGAGCATCCCGGCCGCGTTCCCTCGGCGAGCTTTCTCTGTGCCGACGGCGGCTATCTCCACATCACGGCGAGCGACCAGCATTGGCTGCCGCTCTGTCGCGCGCTCGGCCTCGAAGCCTGGGGAAGCGCGCCGGAGCTCCTCGACAATGCCGGCCGCCTGGGGCGGCGTGGCGAGGTCATGGCAAAGCTCACCGCGGCCATCGCCGGGCGAGCCCGCGACGAGCTTGGCGCCGCGCTCGATGCGGCCGGCGTGCCGCAAGGTCCGATCCGCGCCGTCGATGAAATCCTGACCGACGAGCACGTCGCCGCCCGCCAGCTCATCGAAAAATTCAGCTCATCCGACGGTGGGCGAATTCCCGGCGCTGCGGGTGCCGCTCAAGCTCGACGGCTTCGACGATCCTTCGGTCCGCCGCCCGCCGCTGCTCGGCGAGCACACCGAACGCGTGCTCGCCGACCGGCTCAAGCTCTCGCCCGAACGCATCGCGCAGCTCAAAGAGGCAAAGGCGATATGACCACCGTGCTTTACGGCCTCGCCGACGGCGTGGCGACCATCACCCTCAACCGCCCGGAGAGCCGCAACGCGCTCAACCGCGCCATGTGCGAGGAGCTCGTTGCGGCGGCGGCCGCCGCGGTTGCCGAGCCCGCCGTCCGTCTGGTGTTCGTGCGCGGGGCGGGGCCGGTGTTCTGCGCTGGCGCCGACCTCAAGGAGCGCAAGGACATGAGCGTCGACGACGTGCGCAACCGGCGCCTGCGCGGCTTCGCCGCCTACAATGCGCTCGAAGCGCTGCCGATGCCGACCATCGCGGTCGTGCACGGGGCCGCGATCGGATCGGGAAGCGAGATCGCCGCGGCCTGCGATTTCATCATCGCCACGCCGGAGGCGACGTTCTCCACGCCCGAGGCGCTGTGGGGCACCGTGGGCGCCACGCAGCGGCTTCCGCGCGTGCTCGGCAAGCGGCTGGCCAAGGACTTGATGTTCACCGGCCGCAAGTTGACCGCCGAGGAGGCCAGGACCGCCGGGCTGGTGACGCGCATCGTCGACGCGGGCAAGCTCGAGCAGGCGCTGGCGGAGATCGCGCAAACGATCGGCAAGGCGTCGGCGCAAGGCCTTCGCCAGGCCAAGCGCTGCATCGACCAGGGCAGCGAGCTTGATCCGCGCGGCGCGCTGGCGCTCGAGCTGCTCGCGATCGAGGAGAACCTGACGCAGGACGCGCGCGGAGAGGACAGCTGGCGCAGCCGCATGGCCGGCTTCAAGAGCCCGACATGAGACACGAGCTGGACCCCGACGACGCTCTACCGGCTCTTGGCCGAGCGGGCCGCGGCGCGCGGGAGCGACGAGGCGCTGGTGACGACGAGCGCGCGGCTCAGCTACCGCGAGCAGCACGCGGCCGTGCGGCGCGCCGCCAAGGCGATGCATGCGCTCGGCGTGCGGCGCGGCGACTTTCGTCGGCATCCTCCTCGGTAACGACGAGCGCTGGGTTACGCTGTTCTACGCCGCTGCCACGATCGGCGCGGTCACGGTGCCGATCAACACCCGCTTCAAGTCGGCGGAGCTTGCCTTCTGCCTCAGGCAGGCCGACGTGAAGGCGCTGTTCCTCGCCGACCGCTTTCTCAGCATCGACTTTCTGTCGTTCCTGCGCGCGGCCGAGCCCGCCATCGACCGCGCGCTGCCGGGCGACGCCTTGCCGCTGCTGCGCCACCTGGTCGTGCTCGGAGACGAGATCCCGCCCGCGGGCAAGCGCTTCGAGGACGTCCTTGCGCTGTGCGAGCGCGTGACGGACGGCGCGCTCGATGCGCTGGCCGCCGCGGTCGAGCCGAGCGACCTGCTGCTCATCCAGTTCACCTCGGGCACGACCGCCTATCCGAAGGCGGTCATGCTCACCCACGACAACATGCTGCGCAACGCCTGGGCGGTTGGGCTGCGGCTCGGGATCAGGCCCGACGACCGCTACTTCAACTGCCGGCCGTTCTTCCACGTCGCCGGCACCACGCTGTCGCTCCTGGTCTCGCTCGTCGCCGGCGCGTGCCTGGTCACGCTGCCGACGTTCGAGGCCGGCGCGGCGCTCGAGATGATGGCGCGCGAGCGCTGCACGCTCACGTCCGGCAACGACACCTTGTTCCAGCTCATGATGGGCCATCCGAGCTTCGATCCGGCGCCGCTGTGCCTGCGCGGCGGCTGGGCGGCGGCGGGACCGGAAACCATCCGCAACATCATCGAGAGGATGGGTGCACGCGAGGTCTGCGTGGCCTATGGGCTGTCGGAGGCCTCTCCCAACGTGGTGCTCAACGACTATCGCGATCCGATCGAGCTGCGAATCGCCGGGCTGGCGAAGCCGCACGACGGCGTGGAGGTGCGCATCACGCAAGGCGACACCGGCGCGGTGCTGCCGGCGGGCGAGAGCGGCGAGATCGAGGTACGCGGCTGGAACGTCATGCGCGGCTACTACAAGGACGCGGTGGAAACCGCCAAGGCGTTCACGCCCGACGGCTGGCTGCGCACCGGCGACATCGGCGTTCTCACCGCCGACGGCCGCCTGCGCATGGTCGGCCGCGTCAAGGACACCTTTCGCGTCGGCGGCGAGAACGTGGCGCCGGCCGAGGTCGAGGAGGTGCTGCTCGCGCATCCCGCGGTCGCAACCGCGCAGGTCGTGGGCGTGCCCGATCCGCGGCTGGGCGAAGTGGGCGCGGCGTTCGTCACGCTCAAACCCAAAGCGATTGCAAGCAAGGCCGAGCTGATCGAATTTCTGCGGCACCGCTGCGCCAATTTCCGGGTGCCGCGCTATCTCGCCATCGTCGCGAGCTTCGACACAATCGGCATGACCGCGAGCGGCAAGGTGCAGAAGAACCGGCTGCGCGACCACGCGATCCGGGAATTCAAGCTCGATACGACCCGCGTCGACGCGGGAGCGGCGCGATGACCGACGTCGTCCTCTGCGAATGCTTCGCGCGCGACGGCCTGCAGCACGAGGCGGAGTTCGTGCCGACCGAGGTCAAGCGGGCGCTGATCGAGCGCTTTGCCGCGCTCGGCTTCCGCCGCATCGAGGCCACGTCCTATTCCAATCCCAAGGTGGTGCCGCAATTCGCCGATGCGAGCGCGCTGCTCGAGTCGCTGCCGCGGCGCGCGGGCGTCCACTACAAGGCGACCTGCGCCAATGTCCGCGCGGTCGAGCGCGCGCTCGCCGATCTCGAGGCCGGTTTCGGCGTGACCGAGATCAGCCTGCTGGTGTCGGCGAGCGAGGCGCATTCGATGAAAAACCTCAGGCAGTCGCGCGCCGACCAGTGGGACAACGTGCGCAGGATGGCGGCGGCGGCGCGGGGCCGCTTCCGCCTGATCGGCACCATCTCGGTCGCGTTCGGCTGCCCGTTCGAAGGCGCCGTCGATCCCGACGTCGTGGCGGGCGACGCGATCCGCTTTCACGAGGCCGGCGTCGACCACGTCGCGCTCGGCGACACCACGGGCATGGCGACGCCGGCCGCCATGAAGGACCTGGTCCGCCGCCTGCAACGGGAGGCGCCGGGCGTCACCTTGATCGCGCATCTCCACGACACCCGCGGCACCGGCCTCGTCAATGCGCTGGCGGCCTACGAGGCCGGCGTGCGCTATTTCGACTGCTCGTTCGGCGGCGTCGGCGGGCACCCGGCGCAGGTGCACATACGGCGGCGGCTATACCGGCAACGTCTGCACCGAGGACCTGGTCAATCTGTTCGAGTCGCTCGGCATCCGCACCGGCATCGCGCTCGACGGCCTGCTCGAGGCCGCGCGTTTTTGCGAGCACGCGCTCGGCCGCGAGCTCCACGGGCGGGTCACCCGCAGCGGGCTCAACCCGCTGTGTTATCGTCAGGAAAGCCCCAATAAACGTGGATTTCCTTAGCGGACGCCACTCCAGGGCACCGGGCGGGGCACCGCATGAAAAAGGGCACCCCGTTTCCGAGGTGCCCTCCTTCGTCAGAACAGCCGTGACAGCACGGCCACCACCGAAGCCAATCTCGGATGCAAGAAGCATCCTAGGCCAAGACGGTAGCGCCTACCGATCGCGCATTAGGCCAGCAGTATTGGGGGGTAGAGATTAAAGAGCCTCGCCCCCACCGCTCCGGCTCTTAACCGTCACAACTAGGCATGGCTCGAAGAAGTTCAAGAAGCTGAGATACGAAGGGCGCAGAGGAGGCGAACGGAGCTGCCTATGCGCCATGTCCGCTCAAGTGTCGCTAATGGGAGCAAAGCGGAAAACATATGCTCAATGTGAGTTCTTCGCAGTTTGACCCGACTCGGACATCCTTGGGGGCACGAAAGCCTACAACTCCCAACCGAGTTTGCGGTCGAGCGAGTTACGGACCACCGCCGCGCAGGGCGATCGCGAACAGAATCAGACCCCAGAACAACGGATATTCCCACCCGCCCCAGTCCAGCTTTTGCAGGCGATCGCCTTTAAGCTTGGCCCTCTGTGCGCCACGGAGTGCTAACTTTCGCACTCCCGGTCCATATGAAGGTACCCGAGCTTGCTCCTCTCGGCCTTCGATTGAACGAAGAAGGCGGGCGCGAACTTGACGTCGGTTCGCCCTCGTTCAGTATCCTGCATTCCTCAGCCACGCGCGCGGATGACCGCCTCATGCCGACTGAACAGGTTGACCGCGCACCCGGTCTCTAATGAGCACTTAACGGGGGACATTTCGGACCAACAGGGCACATGTCGGTCCCATTTCCGCGGCAAGCGTGGTTATAGTGCGTGCGCGAAGCGAAACAAATTTCGGCTCATCGCCAAGGCGCGCCGCTCGCTACGGTGGCGCCCGAGCGGTGGCCCGACAAGGGGGACTGATGCGCGGCGGAATCAGTAGATCAACGATTGTCGTGGTGGCGTTGCTTGCAGCAATCTGCCTGGTCCCACGGGCCCAGGCCGCACCGGCCCCGGAGATCGACGCGAGCGTGCGCGCGACGCTCGAAGACTTCTTCCGGGAGGTCTGGTCGGGGCGGGACCTTGCCAACCAGGCCGTGGCAATCCTGGTCTTCCCGACAATCGTCAAGGCCGGCTTCGGGATCGGCGGCGAATATGGCGAAGGCGCGCTGCACATTCGCGGCCGCAGCGCCGGCTACTACAACATCATTTCGGCCTCGATCGGGTTTCAATTCGGTGCGCAGGCGCGATCCGTGATCATTATGTTCATGACCGAGGCGGCGCTCGCCAATTTCCAGCGCACCGACGGCTGGAAGGTCGGCGTCGACGGATCGATCGCCATCATCACGGTTGGGGCTGGCGGGCAGATCGACACCAACAGCATCCGCAGTCCGGTTATCGGATTCATCTTCGATCAGAAAGGGCTGATGTACAATCTGACGCTCGAAGGCTCCAAGATCAGTCGCATCCACCGGTAGCTGGAGCGCCACTATGTACCGAGAATCAGACTCGGCAGTAATGGCGGTCAAGTCCACCGAAGATCGGCCACGAAGCGGGCTCTGGGCCGCCGGTACCCAGGCCGTGCCGACTACATGGCCGCTTTTGGGGGTGATGCGCACATTGAGCCGACAGCGCCCCAGGGCCGAGGGGATTTTTCGAGGTCCTCCATTGACAGTTTCTCTCACTGTCCCCACATAAATACACGGTTGGTTCATATATCGCGTGTAGTCCGCAGTGCGGCGACTGAACCAATCAGCTCCAGAAATTGTGAACATTTCCTCGAAAGGCTTATCTCCTCCATTGCCAGTACAAGACTTCGTCGCTGGGGCGGATCGGCCGCCCGTTAAAGTCGCGCAGTATGGATTGGTGAACGCTTGCACAGCGGGCGCGCGCTTCAACAGTGCGGTCAACTCACTCTTCCAGCCAAGTCAACTCACTCTTCAGAGAATGCGCATCGCCAGCTCTGGTTCTTGTCCTTCGTGCGCCATACGGAGCGTTTGCACCTGCCAGGTACCAAGGAGTGAGCCATGCAGAATGGCCGAAAGACCAACATGAATACGCGCCAACACAGACCGACAGCACCATTTACTAGCCACTCAAAGAGGTGGTCATCGAATGCGCCTCGCCCCGATCAGAAGGGCTCTCACAACGCGCAAAGGAACTATGAGCGGTATTTGGCGCTCGCCCAAGCTGAAGCCCAAAGCGGCAACATAGTCGGGGCAGAAAACTACTACCAGCACGCCGAACACTATTTCAGATCGATTTCGTCGGACAGAGGAGCGACATAGTAGACTTTGTTCTGGGGTCATCGTAATGAGTTTGCGCCCACACGTGGCGCAGAACGCATGGCCCGGCCCCCCGCGGCAGCATGGCTCACGAAAAAAGAGCCAAGATGGGTGCCCGAAAATCCAAGCACAAATCTGCCCACCGAAAAGAGAAGTGACGGCATCCTCGCGACGTTCGATCCCGCCTTGTCGCGCCCGTCGCATGTCGCAACGTGAGACAAACCTGCGACATGCCACAGTGAGCGCGTGACGGACGCCCGCCCTGGCCTGCTGCTGTGACGAATGCCCGCATGAAGTTTATGGACGCCGGCGAGAGCGGCGGGCCGGGCCGTGGTTTAAAGGACGTGTAATGGTGACTCGGCAGCAAAGACTAGACCAGTTCGGCTCAGACGGCGAACCGCCAGCCGGAGAACTAATGGAATTGCTTTGCGAGGACCACAACGGCACCTACGCGCTTCCTTTTCCCTGTCGCTGGATGGACGGGGCTTGGCGCAGCGGCACCACTGGCCATCGAATTGAAGTCAACGTCATTGGCTGGCGACCGCAATGATTTCGCAGGCCGCGGGGCCAGTCGGGGTCGCGAGCGTTCGGGCATGGCTGTGAAAGCCGCACCTTGTTGGACATTGTGCAGCAGCAGCGTGGCCCAAGCTGCGTTCTGCAAAAGATCAAATCCATTCAGCTTTGGAGGCCGCGACGATGCGCTAAGCCCTAAGCTGCGCTTGCCCTCGGCTCACTATTTCGGTATTACCAAATGATGGGGAAGCCTACACGAAAAGGGCGCGGTCGTCCCGCCACCGGCCGTGATCCGGTCTCGGCCATTCGACTGCCGGTCGAACTAACTACAGCAATCGACAAATGGGCCGCTCGACACGAAGCTACATCACGGTCAGACGCCATCCGCCGCCTGGTTGAGTTGGGGCTAGCGGGATCACAGCCAATGAGGCAGCGAAGCCCCCAGGCCGCAACAAAGGCCTCCCACATGGCAGGCCAGCAAATTGACAAACTCGCTGATTTATCGGCCACCGCCGAGGAACAGCAACAACGAAAACGGCGGCTTCTGAAGGGACCCGGGGAGTTTCGAGGTCTTCGCGCTGATCTCCCAAAAGCGAAGGCGTAATCCATTCGTCAAACGCGACCGGTTGTGCGCCGGGTGCCGTTGGGATACGGCGTCAACGATGATCTTCGTCGTGACCGAAGCCATCTGAGCCAGGTTCGCATAACGACCCGTCTCTTACTCAACTCGCTCCCTGTCCCTACCGTAAACCCAAAACAGCTGACTGACGCTCGCAAATTGGTTGATAGTCCCCATCGATGCGCGATCTTTGCGGACCGATCTGGTGCGCCTTGATCGGGCTGTTCCGGTCGCGGGCCGCGTTGGAAGGCGATCGTGCCAGCCGCGCCAACCAATGTCCGGTTTCAGGGGTGAAGCAGCCGTGCCGCAGAAATCTCGAGACGGCAGAGTTTGACCCTGGCTGCGTAAAAACGTGAGAGCCAGTCTTCGGCGCGCAAGAAGAGAATCAAGTGTGTGGCTTTGGTGAATGTTTCATGCGGGGACAGCATTCTGGTTAAATCAATCTTGCGCGAAAATGACCAGCAGAAGGGTTTTCACGCAGCCAAGACCCACTTCGGACATCGGCCGCCCTCGCAACGGCTAAGCAGGTTGTAAAATCGTGCGATTAGATCGGCCTGCGGCCGCAGCTGCGGAAAATGGGATGACGTCGACACGAAGATGACATCGCTGCTCAAACGAATTTGCGAGCAGCCATTGAACGATCAGGGACGCGGGCTTCTTCCTGGTGCCGCCGGACGATTAACCGTTGCGGCGACATGCGGCACGGAAGCGCACGCCGTAGGGCGTGTCGCTGAACGCACGGCGGAAGCTGCGGTTGAAGTGGGAGATGTCGGAGAAGCCGCAGTCCCGGGCGATATCGGAGATCTTGAGGCGACATTCCGGGTCGCGCAGCTTTGCGAGTGCGCGCTGGAGCCGGCGCTCCAGCAGGTGTTCGAGAAGTCCGCCCGGTCGGCTCCAGCAACCGGTGCAGGTAGCGCACCGACATGCCCAACTGCTCGCCACGTCGCCGGATCGAGGCCGGGCTCGCCGGCGTGCTGGCGATCATCGTCGAGCACGGCGCTCTGCCGCGCGCAAAAACGCCGCGTTCCCGCACGAGCGCCTGGGCGTCGCCCGGCACGCCGAGGGCGTTGACGCGAGATCGCGGATGTGGAGGGTCGAGCATCGGATCGCAGTCCTGATCGAGCGCGAACAGCGCCGTCGAGATAGCCGATCCAGGAGGCGCAAAGCCGGGTTGTCGCCCTGGAGGCACCGCTGTAGCGGCGCAGGGACGCCGGCGAGCAGCGGCTCCAGCGGCGCGCGTTCCATGCAAATCGTCCACGCGCTGGTGTCGTCCAACAGTGCAGCACGCTCTCGCTCCTGCTCTCCAGGATGGCTGCTCCGTGGCCGGTGTAACGGTCGTCGCCCCGCACGCCCTCCACGGGAAACGTCCGCCACCGCTGATACGACCGAGACGAGATCACGGCCATCGGCCAGGTGTCGGCGCGCGCGCGTGAAGGTGGACGGTGTCCCGAGCACGCGGGCGACCCTGACCGCACCGAAGCGCTTGGCGACGACAGTGAACGGCCGTCCCGTCGGCGAGCGGATGACGAAATCGAGCTGCATGTTGCGCTTCATGAAGCCTTCCCGTTCCCCGTACGATGCTTCAGGGGCCGGGAGATCGCGGCAGGAAACGCGGATGGGCGAAGGAGCAGCTGGCGTCATGCCCGTTGGACGCGCCCAACCCGCCCGGTTCACGGGAACTCGTGGGGAACTATGCCGACCGTGCACCGGCTTGTGCGCCCCCAGCCTAAATATTGATCTAACATACGTTTTTGCTTGCGCCTGTGAACGGGCCGCTGCTACCGCGAGACCAAACCAGTGTGGGATTCGGCTCTGACAAGGAAAGGAAACGAACATGGTAGATGTGTGGGGTACGAGCGCTTCCGAGACCCTCAATGCGTTAGACGGCGTCACCAACGGCGACGACCGATCTTCTAAGGCCTCGGCGGGGACGATTACATCCTGGGCGGCAGCGGGGCCGACGATATCGACGGTGGCAGCGACCACGACACGGCGGACTACAGCAGCTCCGCCCAGGGCGTGATCGTCAGCCTGGTGTCCGGAACCGGACCGGC
>CAWHCK010000024.1:0-35252 GCA_963827585.1 uncultured Alphaproteobacteria bacterium | reverse complement strand
AGCCACAAAATTTCTTCTTTGGATTCAGCTACTTACCCAGCCGACAAAAATCGTATTTTGCTTCACCGTTGAATTGCCAGCCCGGCAGTTTCAGGAAGCTGAATTCGGGCACGTTCCCGACTTCAGATCTGGCGGATGGCGATTTTGGCAAAGACATGCCATTTCGATTTCTCGATGTAGACGCGAAGGTAGATCTTGTCCGGGGCGTGGCCCATCTGGTGTTCCAGAATGATCTGAACTTCTTTTTCCGTCGTGTAGTACGCCTCGAACAGGCTTGGGGTCATGTTCGGCGTGCACGGACTTCCGACACAGAAGACGCTGGGATCCTCATTGGGAATGGACTGCATGTTGGATGGGTCCACAGTCGCCTTCGGGTCGTAAGTTCGCAGCCGGCAATAGCCGGCTGCGGCGGGTGATCGCACGGTGGTCATCTCGGGCGGCTCACCGCCGGAATTGTACGTCGACATGGAGAACCCCGTTATGTGATACGAACCCGGCGCGAGCGTGATCGCGCCGGTTTTGAAGTCGCACCGGATACTGTTGCCCCGTTGCGAGTTGACGTCGGTAAACACACGGGCGTTGAAGCCCGGAGTCATCGTCTTGTTGTCGGGCGAGAACTCGGTGAATACGGCATACTCCTGTCCCTGCATCGTCATCTACCTTTCCGTGGAACAAACCACAATTGATGTGCAAGAGCGCCGCAATATGGGCATGAGAACGACTCCGCACCGAGTTGAGGCTCAACTGGATTTGAAGACATTATGAACCGATCTCATGCCGAGAGACTTTTTTGCTCTTTTGAACGTTTTCGCATGGGCGATGCGCCGGCGGTCACCGAGCAGTCCAGCCGCTCGGGCTCTCACCTCGAGTTCGCATACACCTAAGCCACCGCCTGCGAGCACATCTCGTAGAAACTCGGCTACGACTGGGGATTGGAGGGGACTGGTCATGGCCCGCTTTCCTGTCTGACCATTCTGGGTGTTTGAGAAGCCGTGACGACCCCAGGTCACCTACGAGTTCGCGTTGTTGGCCCCACAGGGTCTTCCGGTGCCTGCCCTCTCATCGCGATACCTCATTTGGTTACATGCGATGTCGACTAGAATGCAGAAGAGCGAGGTCCCATGGTCGTGCAGGCCGAACGAGAGAACCGGCGAACGGCATTCGCGCCGATCCTGTGGTCGTCGTGTCTGGCGATGTTCGCGGTCGGCGCCAACAGCACGGCGATCATGGCCGCCTTGCCGAACATGCGCACCGAGCTTGTCCTCAGCTCGGCCGGCGTCGAATGGGCGGTCAATGCCTATCTGGTCGTCTCCGCGGCATTCATCGTGCTCGGCGGCCAGGCGGCGGATCGGTTTGGCGCACGGCTCGCAGCGATGGTCGGGTTGGCGCTGTTCGGCGTCGCGTCCTGTATCATTGCCACCGCCGGCACGGAAACTGCCCTGCTGGCCGGACGCGCCTTGCAGGGCCTCGCGGCAGCGTTCGCAGTGCCCAGCACGCTCGCTGCGGTCGACACCAACGCGCCGCCGGAGCGCAGGGCAACAGCGATCGGCGCTTGGACCGGATTTCTGATGCTTGGCTTCAGCACCGGGCCGCTGCTCGGCGGCGCGCTCACGCACGTCACAGGCTGGCGTGTAATCTTCTGGCTCGACGTTCCGCTCATGTTGACCGCCATTGCGGGCCTCGCCTCCGCAGGCTCGGTAACCGCTCGTGCGCACGCTACGCGAAGCCGGCGCGCCGATTGGATCGGCTTTGTCTTGCTGGCCACGTTGATGGTGTCGCTGGTCTTCGGGCTGCATGCATTGCCGCATGCGAAGGCGGCACCGCTCCCCGTTGTCGGCCCGTTCGTATTGGCGACGACCGCATTCGTCCTGCTGCTGACCGTGGAGTCGCGTATCGAGGCGCCGCTCGTCGACCTGAGCTTCTTCGCGCGGCGTGGATTCGTCATGGGCGTCGCTATTGGCTCGCTGTCGATGTTCAGCATCATGAGCCTGCTGCTCTACTTCAATCTCTATGCCCAGAGCCGGGAAGGACTAGGCCTTACGGCGCTGGAGGCCGGCGCCTCGCTGCTGCCGCTGAGCGCGGCTCTGCTGGTGCTCGCCCTGTCAGCGGCCGCCGTGGCGGCGAGGGTCGGGCTGCGCAACGCCATGACCGGTGGCATGGCGCTGATCGCGATCGGGAGCTCCATCATCGCCGCGGCCATCATCGAGGGCGGGATGGTCCTCTTGGGCGTCGGGTTTTTCGTGATCGGCGCCGGCCTGGCCGTGCCTTATGCCTTGGCCCCGCGCCTGGCGCTGTCGGCGCTTTCGCCCGCGCAGGTGGGACAGGGTTCGGGTATCGTCAACGCCTGCACCTTTCTTGGCGGCAGCGCGGGCGTTGCAGGCGGCGCTACCGCCTTCGCGCTCGGGGGCTTCATCGCCGTGCTTGCGATGATTGCGCTCGCCGGCATTGTCGGCGCCGCTCTCAGCCGCGGGATTTCAGAGACGACATAGAACCAAGACTGATTGCCAAACCCCGCAAGGTCCGCTTCGGGTCCGGCATCAACTGACGTGGTAAGGGGGCGGTATTTGCGACCCTGCCTAAGGCAGCACATTTTCTCGGAGGCCAGGTGTTGCGCAATGAATTACTTCGTGCTCAAGTTGTAGCCTCCATGGGGTTCTAGCCTCGCCACCTGGTTGGTGATTGGTGCCGTGGTGTCGGGTATTCCCAGCTCGTTGATCGAGCGGCGTGGCCCGGTGCAGGGGGGCTCGTGGCGGTGAGCTTTGCTCCGCGGGAGAGGAGCAGACACTCTCCGAGGAACCCGACAGCCGTTCCGAAACATGCTTGCAGCGACCACCAACCTGGATCGGACCGATGAAATTGAGATCAGGCTCGAAGCGGCGTAGCGACCGAGCGCAAGGTCAACCGAAACCGGGGACTGCCGCCCCCGGCAAGGCGATTGACCCGATGGGCATGGCGGACGAAAGCGGGCCAGCCGAGGTCAGGCGCGGCGACACCTGGGCGGCGCCGGCCCCGGGCGTCCCCGTCTCCGACGAGGAGTACGATTCGCTGAAGCGAAAAGCCAAGACCGTTCGTACGCCGCTGTCCAGGTCCAGGCAGGAAGATCCGTCAGGCAGGAAGAAGAGGTAACGCCAGCATACGAACCAAACGGGAGGGGACGATGGCGAAGAGGTCAACGCGGGCCAAGCGTAGCACACGCCGTTCACGTGCTCCGTCCGGATCCAAAGGCAAGGCGCTCGCGGGCAGAGCCGCCCCCGGTCGAGAATGGAACCCCGCTCAGCCGGACGCGCGAGCCGCGGCATATCCCGAGGTCCGCGAGCCCCGACCCTACACCAGCCGTTATCCGATTCCGAACGAGCGGTTCGAGGCCCTCAAAGCCGTCGCGCCGAAAGCCAAGCTGGCCAAGGTTACGGCCAAGCAGGTCAAGGACTTCATCCAAGGAAAAGGACGAGCTGAGCGCACGTCCAACGGCGGCTGCGCCCGCCGCGCTGGGCCTCGAGCCCGCCGCAGCGCCAACCGGATCGGCCAATTTCGCCGGCGTTGCTGCAACGGGCTGGCTCCCTCCGGACTGCACGATGGCAACCGGACCGGACCATGTGCTCGTCTCTGTGAATTCCTCGGTAGCGATCTACACCAAGACCGGTGGCGTCGCCCTGCCCCAGAAGACCTTGACGCAGTGGTTTGCGAATGTGGTTCAAGGACTGACGGTCTTCGACCCCAAGGCGCTCTACGATCAGCACGCGGGTCGCTGGGTCCTGCTCGCCGTGGCAGTCAAGAACAGTCCAAAAAAGTCGTTCTACTTGCTGTCAGTTTCCACTTCATCGAACCCGCTTGGACCGTGGAAAAACTACGCTCTGGATGCCATGAAGGACGGCAACACCGTCACGAACAATTGGGCCGACTTCCCTGCTTTGGGCGTCGACAATAAGGCGCTGTATGTGACGTCGAACCAATTCGCGTTCGATGGCGGATTCCAATACGCGAAAATTCGAGTGATTCCGAAGGCCGGTCCTTACTCCGGAGGCGCCGCTCCGTTTTTCGATTTTGTCCGGATGAGGAACGCGAACAACACTATGGCGTTCACCATCCAGCCTTGTCACACGTTCGGCGCGCCCCAAGTTGAATATCTGGTCAACTCGGCATTCCCCAGCGGGAATTTCCTCAGCGTGTGGCGAATCACGAACCCGACGGCCGCAACACCGACCCTGACCCGACAACAAGTGACGATTTCGCCGTACAGCTTGGCGCCGAACGCCGAACAGAGCGGCGGTGCCCCGCCGCTCAATACCGGCGATGTTCGCGTGTTGCACGCGGTCTTCAGGAGCGGCTCGATATGGACGGCCTTCACGACCGCGCACAATTGGGGTGGCAGCTCGAACAGGGCGTCGATTCAGTGGTGCGAGATCAATGCTGCGGTACCGTCGGTCGTTCAGCAGGGTGTGTATGGCACGGCAGCGTTCCATTACTTTTTTCCGGCATCGTGCCCCGACAACAACGGCAACATGACGATGGTCTTCAGCCGGTCGGGCCCAAGCGGGTTCGGTTCCATCATGTACACGGGACGCCGTTCGACAGATCCGCTCGGCACGCTGCAGCCGAGCGGAGTGTTGAAAACCGGCACGGCACACTATGTTGGGCTCGACAACGGCGGCCGCAATCGCTGGGGCGACTACAATGGCGTCGCGGCGGATCCGGGAAACCCGCGTCAGATCTGGTTCTACAGCGAATACGCCAGCGCCGTGAACACCTGGGGAACCTGGGTGGGATCGTCATTTTTCTAAGCTGACGTGCTTCCGGCTCTATTTGTGGATGTGGCCAACCATGGGCCGACGGATAGCGCTCTGACGCCGGTTCGAAAGCGCTGAGATCAGTTGGAACCGCGCCGAGTGCGCGTCTTGTTACTGATTAGCTGTGGAGCCTGCCAGTGCGCTGCCGCTTCCCTTCGGGGAAGGGAGAGAATGTCACTGGAAAATTTCCGCGAACTTGGCCTTGACCTGCCGCGCATTGGTCTCGATCCAATCGTAGTCGATCCGATAGAACGATATCTCGTCCAGCCGCGGCAGCCCCGTCGGCGGATCGATGTCCATCCGCGACGAGTGGCGGCCTTCCTCGGTGAACTTCTGTTGCACCGTGCGCGTGAGATGGAATTGGGCGAACAGCTTGGCGGCGTTCGGGCGGGGCGAGCCCTTGATGACCGCGGTCGGAGATGGCACCAGGATCGAGCCCACCTCCGGAAAGATTGCGGTCATGTTGGGTGGCATCGCGCCGCCTGCGTAGATGCGCGGATCGCCGCCTTGCGCCGCGATTACACGCTCGCCGCGCTTGAGCATGTTGTATACCTGCTCGTTGCCTTGCACGACCAGTGTGTCGTTCTTGCGCAGACCCTCATAGAACCGCCAGCCGAGCTTTTGCGACAAGGTGGCGACGAGCATGAGCTGGAGCGAAGCGAACGACGGGTCGGCCATGACCATGAGCCCCTTGTATTTGGGGTGCATGAGGTCGGTCCACGTCCTCGGCAAGTCCGCGCTCGCCACCCGGTCGGTCCGCGCCACAATGCCGACCAGGGTCAGTCGCTGCGCGACATAGTGCCCGTTCGGGTCCTTGACTTCGGCGAACACCTTGTCGAAGGCCACCGGCTTGAACGGGACGAACAGGCCGCGGCGCGTCAGCGCATTCGCCGCCGACATGTCGGACATCGTCAGCACGTCCGCATAGATACGGCCGGCAGCGGCTTCCTCCATGAACCGCCTGATGACGGTCTGGCCGCTGGCGCGCATCATCTCGACCTTGATGCCGGTCTGCTTTTGGAACTCGTCCGCGATATGCTGGGCGGCGGCGATCGGCGACGCTGTGTACCAGGTGACCGTGCCCTCGCGCCTGGCGGCAGCTTCGTCGACCGGGTCGGGCTTGAACTCCTGCGCTGGCGCCGCCGTGGCCGCGAGTGCGGCCGCGATCATGGTTGCTCCCATCACAGTTCTCATCAGCGCCGTCATGACATCCTCTCGCTTCCGGTTTGCGCGGGCTGTCTGCTGCGACGGGCGCCGAGGAATCCGCTCATCTGCGTCGCTACCAGCTGCGCCGCGACGGCGGTCTTTCTTAATCGCGATCCACGGGGAACCGGCAAGTTTGCGGCCAACAACATCGGGCATCGAAAAATCGCGCAAACAACTTTAGCGTGCAAGGGCCGCCGGATCGGATCTCGATCGGATCCTGCAGATGACAAGTTTCATTGTGGATTTGAAGAGCAACGGAGCCGGCTATGTTGCGGCCCGCAAGAAGATCCTGACGCAATATACATACATCAGCGCCACGATCGGTGTCTCCGCGCTGATGGTGAGCGGGCTTCTGCTCGAAGTGCAGTGCTGCGCGGCGGCAGCGTAGCTGGGCGCGAGCGCCGCCACCCGCGGCCGGCCCCTGAAGGAGATCGCGATGCGGATCGATGTGCATGCCCATTATTGGACCGACGAGTATCTCGACCTGCTCGCCGGCTTCGGCAAGCCGGACACGGCGACCCAGCGCGGCCTGGGCGCCGGCGGCGGCGCCGAGCTTGCGGCAAGGTTCGCGCTGATGGATCGCGCCGGCGTCGACATGCAGATCCTGTCGGCCTCGCCGCAGCTGCCGCATTTCGACGAGGAGGCGCACGCGGTGCGCGCGGCGCGCCTGGTCAACGACGAATATGCCGCGGTGACCGCCGCGCATCCCGACCGCTTCCGTGCCTTCGCGGCGCTTCCGCTGCCGCATGTCGACGCATCGCTCGCCGAGCTCGCGCGCGCCATGGACGAGCTCGGCATGCTCGGCGCGACCATCACCACCTCGATCCTCGGGCGCTCGCCGGCCGATGCCGCCTGGGCGCCGATTTTCGCCGAGCTCGACCGACGCGGCGCCGCGCTCTACGTGCATCCGGCGGGCTGCGGCGCCGGATCGCCGCTGATCTCCCCCTACCACCTCACCTGGATGATCGGCGCGCCGATCGAGGACACGGTGGCGATTCTGCATTTCATCACGCACGGAATTCCGAGCCGCTATTCCGCGCATGAAGATCATCGCCTCGCATCTCGGCGGCGCGCTGCCGATGGTGCTGCAGCGGCTCGACGATCACTACCGCTGGGAGGCGCCGGACACGCCGGAGCGGCCGAGCCTCGCCGCGCGCCGCATGTGGTACGACACCGTCGCCCACACCCACGCGCCCGCCTTGCGCTGCGCCTGCGAGTTGCTCGGCGCCGACCGGCTAGTGCTGGGCACCGACTTTCCGTATGAGGCCGGCGACCGGTTCCTCAAAGCGGTCAGCTATGTCGGCGCGAGCCTGGACGCGGCGGATGCGCGCAAGATCCTGGATGAGAACGCGGCGGCGCTGCTCGGGCTGGGCGCGACTGCACGGACGCCGGCGCGCGCAGGGCGTTAGCGCGACCGGCGCGCTTTCTGTTTGAGCATAATCTTTTCGGAAAACCGGTACCCACTTTTCCGGATCATGCTCAACGAAATCGAGCACGGCAGCCGCGCGCCGTCATTTCTTGACCAGCGGACATCCGCCCTCGCTCATCGGACGAAAGCCCTGCTCGCCCGGGACGGTTTCAACGAGCTTGTAAAGTATCCCACGGGCCTTTGGAGTCCGCGGGCGCCTTCGCCTGGAACAGATAGACAGGATGGATGGCACGGCCGTCGGCCCGGACCTCGCCCTTGCCGAACAGCGGATCATCCTTGGACAATTCCTTCATCTTGGCCACGACCTTGCTGCCATCCTGCGTATCGCCCTCGAGCGCCTCGACCGCCTTGAGATAATGCAGTGTCCCCGCATAGGTGCCGGCCTGCGGCATGGTCGGCACCGCAGTGACCACGGCGGCGGTCGTGTCGCGCTCGAGCGCCGCTCCGAACGCATAATCGGCGGTGATGAAGAACCAGGTGTCTCCTCCGCTTTTGGTCACGGCCGTGCCGGTGCTCTTGGCCAGTGCGTAGGTGTCGTAGGTCCAATGGACCGTATTCGCGTTGCACGCCGAGCCCGTCAGGTCGGACGTGGCGCCGCTCGTCACGACAGCCGTCTTGTTCCTGTCCTTGGCAACTTGGCTGACCGCGAGCGATACGCTCGAACTGCCCAGACCGACGATCGCATCGACGTTCTCGACATCGAACCATCGGCGCGCAATGCTCGAACCGATATCAGCCTTGTTCTGGTGATCGGCCGAGACGACGTTGATCTTCCAGCCCTTCTGGAGAAGGCCCGAATCCTCGACCGCCATTTGCGCGGCGAGTGTCGAACCCGCACCGGTGGCGTCGGCGTAGAGGCCCGACTGATCCTCGAGCACGCCGATCGTAATCGTTCTGGTCTGCGCGTGCGCCGAACTGGCTGCAAGCAGAACCAGCGCGGCGCCGATCGTGGTGGTCAGGCATCTCGGGATCGTCGAATTAAGAAGCGGGCTCGGGACCTACGTCGTCGATCGAGGGATTCCCGAAGGCCAGGTCGATCGTCCCCAAACCGCGGAAGGCCTGCAGCAGCTCTACGAGTTCCGCCACGCGCTGGAGGTGCCCGCGGCTCGGCTCGCAGCCGAGCGCCGAACCGCCGATCAGCTTGATCGCATTCAGGACACCTGGCGAGCCTGCGGGGTCGCGGTCGAGCGGGACAGTGCCGAGGAATTCGCGCGACTCGATTACGTATTCCACCTTTCCATCATCGAGGCCTCGCAGAACCGGTTCTACGTCGACGCATACAGAACCCTGGAGGCTGCGTTCGCCAGCCACGTCAATCTCATTCTCGCGCTCGGTCCTCTGCGCAGCATGCTGCATTTTCACGACGGGCTGATCCTCGCCATCGAGCGCAGGGACCCCGAAGCCGCAGCACGGGCCGTCAACGAAAACTTCGTGGAGACGGACGTGCGCCTTCGGTTGCTGTCGCACAGCCGCCAGGTGTCTGGGTCGTCCTAGCTGAGAGCTATCCTCCGCGTTCGCGCGCCCGGCAGGGGACGTCGTGCGGCGTCGCGACGGGTTGGCTCATCGACCGCGACATTGCGCAAGCGCTGGCGTGCTTGGCGCTCCGTGGCAGTGTTGCTTACAATGACAGCGTATCAAGAGAGGGACATCGTGGGCATCGACTTTCTGGTAACGTCGCTCATCGTGATCGCTTCACCCGGCACCGGCGTTCTCTATACGCTCGCGGCCGGCCTCTCCCGCGGGCCCCGCGCGAGCGTCGTCGCTGCGTTCGGATGCACGCTTGGTATCGTGCCGCACATGGTTGCGGCGATCATGGGTCTCGCAGCGCTCTTGCACACGAGCGCGCTCGCATTCCAGACCCTCAAATACCTGGGCGTGGCCTATCTTCTTTACATGGCCTGGAGCGCCCTGAGGGAGCACGGCGCGCTCAGGGTGGAAAAGGACGCCGGCACCCGGTCGGCCAATCAGGTGATCGTCTCCGCCATCCTGATCAACATCCTCAATCCGAAACTCTCGATTTTCTTTCTCGCATTCCTGCCGCAGTTCGTGAGCGCCGATGAACAGCATCCGCTCTCACGCATGTTCGCGTTGAGCGCTGTTTTCATGCTGCTGACATTCGTGGTCTTCGTCGGCTACGGACTATTTGCCGCCGCGATTCGCACCCACGTCATCTCGCGTCCGCGCGTATTGACGTGGATGCGCCGTGCTTTCGCCGGCGCGTTTGTCGCGCTTGGCGGCAAGCTCGCGCTTGCCGATCGCCAATAGCTTCCCCTCTCAGGTCAGCATCGAAAGAATTGTCTGAATTTGGTCCGAGGCTGCGGCTATCAGGCCCTCGTAGGTGGTCTGACCCTCCGCGGCGGCCTTGAGAATGCACTCGGCGAGGTACGCCTTGACTCCCGGCGTTGCCTGCTCCGAAGGAATTTTCGTCATGACTTCATCCAGAGCGGCGCGCATTGTTTGGACTAATTCTGGACTGTAGCTCGGCATGATGATTGGCCTCCCTCGTGCGCCGACACCGTGGCTGGTTTGCCGGAGGCCGGCCAGACACAAAGGCGCGAGCGCCATCACGGCAACGTGAGCACATGTCCGGGGTCGCGCATTGCACCGACAGGTGCGCCGTACGACGCGCAGGCCCTACGCGGCCTCTGCGCATTCGGCGCGCCGACATGCGACACGCCTTCCCCCCGCTGACTTCAGCTGGCAGAAATGGCGCCGCTCAACCCACCTTGACGTCTTCCCAGAACCCGAAGCGATGGGCGACCTGCTGCATCGCAGGGCGCGGGGCCTCGTAGGACCAGGCGGCGCGGGCGTGGCGCGCCCCGTCGATCACCACGTCATAGAACTGCACGCCGTGCGGGCAGGCGAAATCCGACTCGGTCTTCGCCGCCTTCTCGAGCCATTGCGTGCGCACCGCCGAGTTCGGAAAGTAGTGGTAGCCGCCGCATTCGACGATGTCGTCGCTCTCGGCGATCACGTGGCCGTTCAAGACTGCTTTCATCTTTCAATCCTCATGGACGAGCGGATCAAGATTGCCGCCCGTAGAACCGTGCTGCGACGTCAGGGGCGTTCGGTCGCTTTTTTTGCAAGCGCGCCGAGCGCTGCGGCCAGGGCATCGATCGTGCGAGCGGCGTCGGTGCCGAGCCCGTGGCGCATTGCGAGCCAGCTCGGCTCGTTATACGACAGCCATGTCTTTCCGCTGGCATCCTCCCACACCAACGCCTTCAACGGCAGATCGATCCCGGTAGCCTGGTTGGCCTGCATGAGCGGCGTGCCCCCCTTGGCATTGCCGAAGATCAGAAGCTCGGTGGGCCGCAGCGGCAGCCCGACCTCCGCGGCCCCCGCCCCATGATCGACGCGGGCAAACACCGTCAAGCCCCTCGCCTTGATGTCGGCTTCGAGCCGATCCATCGTCTCTTTCGGGCCGAAGCTGCTCGGTATCGTGATCAACCCATCTGCGGCCATTGCGGTCGCTCCCCACAGCCAGATGCCGACGATCGTCGCAGCGAGTTTGGCCGCCACGAACTGCCCCAATACAAACCGCATGTGTGATCGGCGTTTGTCGTCCAAATCAGTCCACGCTGTTTCGGGAGCCGGACAAGCGCGGCCCTTGTAGACAGCATACCCGAAAATCGAGGCAAATATGAGCAGGTGCGTCGACACCCTGACGCTCCAGCGGCTAGAGCATGATCCGGAAAAGTGGGTACCGGTTTTCCGAAAAGATCATGCTCAAACAAAAAGCTAGAGCGTGATTGCGACTCAACCTAAAGCAATCACGCTCTAGAGCGTCACCGCCGGTTCCGGACGAGCGCCGCCGCTTCGACATGCCGAGCGGGCAGTATCGTCATTCCACTTTCGTGCCGGACAGCCTGATGACCTTCTCCCACTTCTCGACTTCGGACCGCACGAAGGCGCCGAACTCGTCCGGGCTGCCAGTGATCGGCGTCGCGCCCAGATCGGCAAGCTGCGATCTGATTTTCGGGGAGCTTAGTGCGGCATTCATCTCCCGGTTGAGCTTGCCGACGATGTCCGCCGGCGCGCCCTGCGGCACGCCGACGCCGTACCAGATGACCGCTTCGTATCCCGGCACGGTCTCGGCAATCGTCGGCAGGTTGGAAAGCACCTCCGAGCGCGTCGCCGTCGTGACCGCGAGGGCGCGCAGCTTGCCCGACTGAATGTGCGGCAACGTGGTGATCATGGCATCGAACATCACCTGGACTTGCCCGCCGATCAGGTCGGTGAGCGCCGGCGCCGAGCCGCGATAGGGAACGTGCACGAGATCCACGGCGGCCATGGCCTTGAACAATTCTCCCGCCATATGGCCGGTCGTGCCGATGCCGGGAGAACCCATGTTGATCCTGCCCGGGTTGGCTTTGGCATAGGCGATGAATTCCGCAACCGTCTTCGCCGGGATCGACGGATGGACCACCATTACGCTCGGCCCGCGCGCCGATCCGGCGACCGGCGCGATCTGCTTGAGCAGATCGAACGACAGCGACCGCTTGTTGATGGTGGCGTTGATCGCGTTGGCGGACGTGACCGAGAGCAGCGTGTAGCCGTCGGGCGGCGAATTGAGCGCCGCTTCGGCAGCGATATTGCTGCCGGCCCCGGGCCGGTTCTCGACCAGAAACGGCTGGCCCAGGCGCTCCTGCAGCCACTCGCTCAATATGCGCGCCACGATGTCCGACGACCCGCCGGCCGGAAATCCCACGACCCAGCGCACCGGCCGCGTGGGATAGTCCTGCGCCGCCGCTTGGGCCGAGGCGGCGCCGGTTCCCGCCATCGACAGCAGCGTAGCGCAGACGGCGAATAGAACCGCCCTGTCGCGCATTCCCGAAAACTCCAGGCAGTCCGAACTGCCAATGAAACCGGCGGCGCATCGTTTCACAGCGCATCCGGCAGTCAAGGACCTTCGAGCTTGCCACACGAGCTTGGACACCGCCTTGACCGGCACGGACGCCTCGAAAGATAATCCCGGCATCGTATCCTCGCGGCCATGCGGATCGAGACTTCCGACTTCGTCGAAGCGCCTCTGCTCGATCGGACGCGGCTGGCCATGGAGGGCACGCGATGACACGCCCGGCAGGGCTCGACAGCGAGCTCATCGAAAGCAAGAAGAAGATGATCAGCGGAACCTATCTCCGCAACGCGTGGTATGTCGCCGCCTGGTCCGATGATCTGGTCGAGGGTCAACTGCTCGCCCGCACGATCCTGAAAGAGCCGATCGTTCTGTTCCGAAAATCCGACGGGAATGTTGCCGCCCTGCAGGATCGCTGTCCGCACCGGTTCGCTCCCCTGCACATGGGAAAAGTCGTCGATGGCGATCGCGTCCAATGCCCCTATCACGGGCTGGAGTTCAATGCGTCCGGCGCCTGCGTCCTCAACCCCCATGGAACGAAGAATATTCCGCCCGCGCGCCCGGGTCCGCAGCTATCCGGTGACGGAGAAGCACAAGGCGATCTGGATTTGGATGGGTGAAAGCCCGCCCGACCTTGCGAAGGTGCCGGACTTCAGCGTGCTCGACAACGTTCCGGAGATGCACGCGACCAAACGGGACCGGATCACCATTCGCGCCAATTACGAGCTCATCATCGACAACCTGCTCGACTTGAGCCACACCTCCTATCTCCATGACGGCATTCTCGGGAATTCGGATACCGTCGAGTTGGAGATCACCGTCGAGCAGGACGCCGACGATGTGGTCGTCGGGCGTCACGCCCCCGATGCGACGGCTCCGGGATTGTTCGCCATTCTCATGCCCTCGCCGCCCGATCGCGTCGACAAGTTCACGCGCATGCGCTGGATGCCTCCCAGCAACTTGCGGCTGTTGACGGGAATTTGCATGCCCGGGGCGGTCCCCGAAAGCGGGACCGGCTATCATGCCATCCACATGCTCACCCCGGAGAGCGACCGGACGACCCACTATTTCTTCACCGCCGTGCGCTTCAACGTCCTGACCGCGGATGACCGGTTGAACGCGCAGATCCAGGACAAGATATCGACCACGCGCCGGTTCGCATTCGAGGAGCAGGACGCGCCGGTGATCGAGGCGCAACAGGAGATCATCGATTCCGCCCTCACGTCGGTCGATCCCGTCATTCTGGCGATCGACGTAGGTCCCGTTCGATACAAGCAAATCCTTCAGAAACTGATTCGTCAGGAGCGGTCGTAATAGGGCGCGCGGTAGTCCGAGAGCCGCGCCCCGAACTCGGTGCCGAGTTTCGTCGCCAGAATCTGGGAGCGAACACCATGGAACGCCGCCGATTTCTGCAGCTTGCCGCCGCCCTCCCCGCCGCATTGCAAGTCTCAGCGGTCGAGACTTGGGCGCAAGGCTATCCGACGCGGCAGGTGCGCATGATCGTCGGATTTGCGGCCGGCGGCCCGACCGACGTGTTCGCGCGCCTCATCGCGCAGAAGCTGAGCGATAGTCTCGGGAAGCAGTTCTATGTCGACAATATCGTCGGCGGCACCGGCAATGTCGCGACCGGCCAGGCGGCGAAGGCGGCGCCCGACGGGCATACCGTCCTCATCGCGTTCAGCAGCTACGTCGTGAACCCGACGCTGTTCGACAAGGTGCCCTACGACCCCCACAAGGACTTCGCGCCGGTCACGCTGGCGGTCAGCTCAACGACCGTGCTCTCGGTCAATCCGTCGGTTCCGGCCCACACCGTGAAGGAGCTCGTTGACGTCATCAGAGCAGGCTCGGGCAAATACAGCTACGCCACCGGCGGAGCCGGTTCGCAGACCCATCTCGCCGGTGAACAGTTCCGCCTCGCGCTCGGCCTCGACCTGGTGCACGTGCCTTTCAATGGCGGCGGCCCGGCGATCGCGGCGGTCGTCGCCGGCCACACGCCGATCGGCTTCAACGCGCTGACGCCGGCCGTGCCGCAGATCAAGGATGGCAAGTTGCGCGCGCTCGCGGTCACCAGCAAGACCCGCTCGGGCATCCTGCCGGAGGTGCCGACCATGACGGAAGCGGGCTATCCGGATATCGCGGGAGACAGCTGGGTGGGTGTCCTCGTCCCGGCCGGAACGCCGCGGGAGATCATCACGCTGCTGCATCGTGAAATCGCCGCGATCATCGCGTTGCCCGACATGAAGCAGCGCTTGGCAACGCTTGGTTTCGAGCCGGTCGTGAGCACGCCGGAGGAATTCACCAAACAGATCGCAATCGAGATCGAGAAATGGGGGAATGTCATCCGCGCGGCCAACATCAAGGCGCAGTGACACCCCATACGTTTACTGCCCGGTCGTGCCGCGCCAGCGCGCGAATTGGAGAACCCGGTCGCCGTTGTTCCGCGGACCGCCGCGTTCCAGCGCTTCACGGATGGCCTTTTCCAGCGCGGGCAGTTGGAACGGCTTGCGCAAGATCGTGTACTGCGACTGCGCCGTCTGCACGACGTCGCTGTAGCCGCTGGTGAGCAGGCACGGGATATGCGGGTAGTGGTTGCCGATTTCCTGTGCCAGCGCGATGCCGTTCATGCCGCCAGGCATGACCACGTCGCTGAGAACGAGATCGATCTTGTCGCCGCGTTGCAGCCTGTTGAGCGCTTCCGTGGCGTTTTGCGCGCGTAAGGTCTGATAGCCGAGTTGCTCGACGAGAGAGGCCGTAACGTCGGCGACTTCCGCGTTGTCCTCGACGACCAAAATGGTGCCCTGCCCGGGCACGATCGGCTGCGTGGGCGGCGCCTGCACGGTCGCGACCGGCGCTGCCTGCCGGCGCGGCAGATAGATCGTGATCGTGGTCCCGCTGCCGACCGCGCTGGTCGCGACGACCGTGCCGCCCGACTGATGCGAGAAGCCGTAGACCTGCGCCAGTCCGAGGCCAGTGCCTTTGCCAAGCGCCTTGGTGGTGAAGAACGGCTCGAATATTCTCGGCAACACGTCCGGTGCGATGCCGACGCCGCTATCGGTCATCGCCAGCGCAACGAATTCTCCCTCGAGCTGATCCACCCCATCGCTTTTCTTCAAGGCGACGTTGCGCGCCGACAGCGTGATGAAGCCCCCGCCCGGCATGGCGTCGCGCGCATTGACCGCGATATTGACCAGGGCCAGCTCGAGCTCCGCGATGTCGACCTCGACCGCCCAGACATCGGTCGGTATGTCGCACTTGAGCTGAACGTTTCCGCGCAGGGAGCCGACCAGCATTTCATGCACGGCCTCGACCCGTTCCTTGAGGTCGGTGACGACGGGGTTGAGCGGCTGACGGCGTGAGAACGCCAGCAGCTGGCGGGTCAGGCTCTCGCCGCGATTGGCGGCCGAGTGGACGGCCTCGATGGCCTGCAGATGCTTGGGATCGGTCAGCCGCCGGCGGAGAAGCTGCGCGTGGCCGCTGACGATCATCAGGAGATTGTTGAAGTCATGGGCAATGCTGCCCGTCAGCTGGCCGAGCGCTTCCATCTTCTGAGACTGGGCAAGCTGGTCCTGCGCCCGCTCGAGCGATGCTTGCGCCTCCCGCCTCTCGGTGATGTCGCGCGTGATGTTCACGAAGCCGGCGAGCGTGCCGACTTCATCGCGGATCGCCTCGATCACGACGCTGGCCCAGAACAGGCTCTTGTCGCGGCGCACGCGCAGGCCCTCCACGACGCACTTGCCCTCGTAGGCGGCGACCTGGAGGGCTCGCGCAGGCTCCCCGCGCTGTTGCTCCTCCTCCGTATAGAACCGGCTGAAATGCTCACCGACGATTTCCGCCGCCGCGTAGTGATGAATGCGTTGTGCGCCGACGTTCCAGTTGGTGATGTAGCCGTCCGGGTCGAGCATGAAGATCGCGTAATCGGTGACGCCCTGGATGACCATCCGAAAGCGCCATTCGCTTTCCATGAGCGCCTCTTGTGCCTTGCGACGCTCGGCGATGTCGTGCTTGAGCGCGGCTTCGACGCGCTTCCTCTGCTCGATCTCGGTTTGCAGGATTTCGCTGGCCTTCTTCAGGCTCGCCGTGCGTTCGTGCACCGTTTTGTGCAGGTCGTCGTGCGCACGCTGAAGATTTTCGTCGGCACGGCGGCGCGCGGTGACGTCCTCCGCCACCGCCAGGAGATGGCGCACGGTGCCGCCCTGGTCGATGAGGGCGGAGACGTTGTTGCGGATCCACAGGCGCGAGCCGTCGGGCAATACCTTCCTGGTCTCGATCGGCGAATCCCTCGCCGGTCTGGATGGCGCGCCCGAGCTGATCAAGGACGGAGGACAGGTCGTCGGGGTCGGTAAGGTCGTGAATCCGCATCTGCAGCAGTTGCGGCGCCGAGCGCCGAACGAGCTCGCAAAATCGGTTGTTGACGAGGGTAAAGCGCCCGGCGGTATCGATTTGGGCGATGCCGACTTTGGCCTGGCTGAACATGGCGCGCAGAATCTGCTCCTGCTGGCGCAACTTGGTCTCCAGGCGCTTGCGCACCGCCACATCCGCGCTCAGGGCCAGACTCGGAACCGACACGCTGACCATGAGCATGATCAGCGGCAGGAACGACTCGTTCAGCCTCGTCCCGGGGAAAGGCGGAACGCCCGCGAGCGCCCCCCAAACCGCGAAACCGGAGAGGATGAGCGCCGCGGTGGCGGTGTCGCGCTGGCCGCACCGGAGCGCCGCCCACAACAACGGCAGGATCGCGAGAAGCCCCAAGGCGCTCGTGTTCATGCCCAGATCGAGCAGCGGACTGAAGGCGACGAGGCCCACCACGCCGGCTGCGACCGAGACCCCGGCGGAGGCCGCGATCTTGCCCAGATTGAAGCTTCGGAAGTCGCCGATCCCCCACAGCACCACGACCGGCGCAAAGACGAGCGCGCCGGCGGCATCGCGGAGCCACCACATGGCCCATACGGCGATGGCGTCCGCCCAGTCGACGTGTCCCGCCAGGCACAAGCTGCCGACGCCCGCCGCCGCACCCACCATCGTGCTGGGCACGAGACTGACCAGGGCGAATTTTGCGACCCCGGTGGGCGTCTCGAACGTTCTGCGGCCATGCGACCAGACGTTGATCAGATAACCGCCCAGGACCGCTTCAAGCGTATTGCCCGCCGCAATCGCGAAGGAGGCCAATGTCGAGTCCGCAGCCGCCGCGTCGACAACATCGGTCGGCGCGCCGGCGGCGAACGCCGCCGCAGAAAATCGCCGGCCAGACGCGGATGCCGCGCAACAGGACGGCAGCCACCGCAAGTCCGGTGGGCAGCCAGATCGGGATGGCGGTGGAATGGATCGCGGCCAAGGTCAGGCCAACGTTCGCGAGAACGTAGTAGGCGGTGCCGACGATGACCAAGTCGAACGCGTATATCGCCAGGCCGCGTGGGTCCAGCGTCGTCAGAAATTTTCGTCCTAGGAAACCAGTCACGGTATGCCCCCCATCACCGCGCCCTGATCGTGTGTTCCCTCCTCGCTGAGCGTGCGCTGGCGCGCTCGCCAGTCCCCGTCGCACACCTGCTATTGACCGACGCAACTGAGGCGGAACTCGGGCCGTAACACGACAAGCACGAGAAACGACTTTGAAAGACGCGTAGGGAACATCGATCGCTGGCGGATGCACTCGCTTTAGGCAACACGCTCACTCCATCGCCAGACTTCGAACAACCGTGACCGCGGTCCATCGCGGGCTCACGTCAATCGGTTAACGCTCGATGGCCTCTGAGTTTCAGATTCGGAACGAGCCGTCGCCGCCGACGACCTCGAGGGCGCACGCAGGCACCCCCGACGGTCAGCGCGACCGGCCGGACACACGCAAGAACGCACGCGCCCAACGTCGCTCGGGATTACCCGCCCGACGCGGCGATTGGACCACCGCAATTCACGCGCAGACAAAGCCGCCGTCAACGTGGGGCGAACAATTTAAATTAACTGTGACACTAATGACACATCCGGCGCTGCACCTTGTTGGTCGAAGGAGGCCGGCATCGAAGCTCAGGACACTGAGGCGCTATTCCTGCGCGTGCTTTCCGATCAGCCCGACCAACCTTTCCCAGAACTTATCGAGGTCGAGGTTCCCCCGATTGCTGAGCAGCACAACGGTATTGTTGTCGGTCAGATAGTTGTAATACATGGTGTTGAAACCGCGCCAATAGCCGTCATGGCCGAAGCCATGTATCGGTCCGCTGCCGTCGCGGTAGAGTTCCCAGCCCAAGCCGTAGCCGCTGTTCCGTCTGGAGCCGGTCAGAGCCAGCTTCATCGTAGCAGGCTTGAGCAGCTCGTTCGTGCGCAAGGCCGTGTCCCAGTTGGCCATGTCTTCCAAATTGCTCCAGACCGCTCCGTCCCCGACTTCGAGGTGTTCTTCCTGCCGATGACCCGGAGGAAAGCCCCAACGTGGGACCCAGCGCTTATTTTCGCTCTCGTAGCCGACGGCATTGTTGCAGGTCGGCGCGGCGTTCTCCGGAATACTGGCCGGGCTGGAATAAACGAACGTGCTCTTCATTCCGGCCGGGCGGAATATTTCGTCGCGGAGGACCTGGCCGAACGGCTTCCCGGCAACACGCTCGACGACGATCGCCAGCAGCATGTAGTTGGTGTTGTTGTATTCGTATTTTTTGCCAATCGGGAAATCGAGCTTTGCCTTGCCCAGCGCGGCGAGGTAGTCGGTGTTGACCCAATAGAGCTTGTTGCTCTTGGGGATGGAATCGAGCTCCAGATAATCGGTCAAGCCGGAGATATGGTAGAGCAAGTCGCGCACGCGCAAAGGTCCATTCGGATATTGCGGCAGCTCGGGGATGTATTTGCGCACATCGTCGTCGATCGAGAGCAGCCCCCGGTCCTGCAGAATCAGGACTGCAGTCGAGGTGAATGTCTTTGAGACCGAAGCGAGGTCGAACCTGGTGCAGGACGCGATGACCTCTTTGCTCGCGATATTGGCCAGGCCGTAGCCCTCCATCAGCAAGACGCGGCCGGGCTTCGTCACCAGCACTGCGATGCCGGGCTCGGTGGACCTGATGCCGGTGTCCCGCACGAGCTTGGCCACCGCCGTGCTCAGCGCGCGATTGCCGGGTGCGACATCGGCTTGCGCCAGCGCGACCTGTGGCAGGAGAATGCACAAGCAGGCGATGAGCGCGGCAAGCGGGCGCCTGTCGTCCGGTTGGCTGTCGAGCCTGCGCGGTCGCATGTCGTTGTCCTCCAAGGCTCGGGGCTACGGCCGTCGTTTGCTAGAGCGTGATTGCTTTAGGTTGGGGCCGCAATCACGCTCTAGCTTTTTATTTGAGCATGGTCTTTTCGGAAAACCGGTACCCACTTTTCCGGATCATGCTCTAGGGACGCATGGCGTCCAGCACGGACATGAGCGCGAAAACGATGGCGGCGTAAGTCGCCGGGATGGCGGAAGCGACCAGGGCGGCGCGCGGCCATTTGAGCCACACGAACAGCCAGGGCAGGAATACGCAGACCAAGGCGACGACGGGGAAGAACAGGATGCTCCAGAATATCGCCCACTTGAGACTGTCGTCCGTCCCCCCGCTGTCGAACATCATCGGGGACATCACGGCGGTCATCGCGCCGAGGCAGGTCAACGCGATATTGACGAGCGTGAGCGCGAGGAGCGCGACCTTCATTTGCGAGTGCCTCGAGGTGAGGATAGCGCCGGCGGACAGATTGGCGGGGACCACGTATGGAGATTTCGACAATGGCGCCGATCCCGGCGACCCGCAAGGGGCGCTCGCTCATGAACGCGTGCCTGGAGACAGCCAGCGGGACGTCCGTTATCGCAGGAACAAATCGGCCGCAGCGAGAATTTCCCATGGACGATGACCTTGCCCGTCCAAGCACCGCAAACCCGTTGCCGCCGTGAACACTTTCCCACCGAGACGCATTGATCCGCACGGCCGGGAGCTGGGCTCGTCCGGCATGACCCCGGACGACCTCGAGGCGCTGCGAAGGGCCGTCGAGCTGCTTGAGAATCCCGGTCTTGCCGCCCGGCTCGCGGCCCTGGCGGGCAGGCCGATCGAGCTCATCGGGAACGCGCTCCCCGCCTCTGCGTCGCGGGCGATCGCGGCCGCCACCACCAAGGCGCTCGACCTGGCGCTCAAGGTCGCGCTGCGGACCATGGGGCGCACGACGCGGACGACGTCACAGCCCTTGCTTCACAAGGTGCTGGCCACGGCATCGGGCGCGGCGGGCGGCGCCTTCGGTCTAGCCTCGCTCCCCATCGAGCTTCCGGTCTCGACCGTCATCATGCTGAGATCGATCGCAGAAATTGCGCGCAGCGAGGGCGAGGACCTGTCCGATCCGGAGGCGGCGCTGTCATGCTTGCAGGTCTTTGCGCTGGGCGGACGGAGCGGCTCGGCCGATGCTGCCGAGAGCGGATACTTTGCCGTGCGCAGCGTGCTCGCAAACAGCGTGACGCAGGCCACCCGCTTCATCGCGGAGCGGGGCTTTCTCGAGGAAGGCGCCCCGATCCTCGTTCGCTTTCTCGCGCAGGTCGCGTCCCGCTTCGGCGTGGTGGTGACGCAGAAGGTTGCGGCGCAGGCCGTTCCGGTAGTCGGCGCGCTGGGCGGCGGTGCCGTCAACTACGCGTTCATCGAGCATTTCCAGGACGTGGCGCGTGGTCATTTCACCGTTCGCCGCCTCGAACGCGCGCATGGGCGAGAGCTCGTCCGCACGGAGTATGAGCGCCTCGCCGGCGAGCACCGTTAGCGCATGTTCCGGAAAAAGCCTGCCCCGGACGTGATCCGGGGTGGACACCGGTTTTCCGATTAGAACATGCGCAAAATCGAAGAATCCAGGAGCACCGTCAGGCGTCAAACCTGACCGCCGCCGGCGTGCCCGGCGGCAGCGGGCGCGGGTCGACCTCGACCATGCCGTGCGCTATGCGCACGCGGTAGGTGCTGAGCTTCTCGGTGAATGGCGGCGGTGCGCAGCCGTCCTCCAATCGGTACTGGTAGCCGTGCCACGGGCAGATCACGCAGCCGTCGATGATGCGCCCCTCGCCGATCGGCCCGTTCTGGTGAGCGCAAAGGTTCGAGAGCGCGCCGATCTGCGCCCCGTCGCGGAACACCGCGATGCGCTCGCCGTCCGCCGCCGCCACGATGCGGGCGCTCTTGTCCGGAATCGAGAGCGGCGGCCCGACCTTGAGCCAGCCCTCGCTGGTGCAAGGGCCGCAGTGGTCGACGGCTCGCTCGCGCCAGCCGGCGACGAGATGGAGCAGCGTCACGCAGGCAAAGCCCCCTGCCAGCATCGCCGGGATGAGGGGATTGCGGTCATACTGCATGATGCCGAGCGCAACATGCATCACCACCAGCCCATAGGCGACGTAAAGCGCCATGTGCAGACTCTTCCAGATCGGCGGCGTGAGAAAGGCAAGCCAATAATCGTGACTGGTTGCCGCCATCAAGAACAGGGTCAGGAGCGCGGCGAGGCCGAGCGCCTTGAAAGGAAAGCCGATGAACTTGCCGTAGTCGGGCAGATTCGTGAATTCCGCATAGAGGTTTGGGAGCTCTCCCTTTACCGCGAACCATTCGACCATGAATGCGGCGTGCAGGAGCGCCACCAAGAAAGTAAACACGCCGAAATGGCGGCGGTTGTAGAGCAAGCGCAGGAAGCGGCGGTCGAGCCGCGCCAGCGGCCCGATCGAGAGAATGATCGTCAGCATGAAGAAGGCGCAGGTACCGAACGCGCGAATGCGCAGATCGATGGCAGCCGGCTCATCCTTGGGCGGGTCGAGCCAGTACGCCAGCATCAGATAGCAGCCGATGTAGAGCCCGACGCCCGCAAGCAGGATGCCGTCATAGACCAGCTTGTCTCGGTTCCACTGCACCGCCCGAAACCCGGCGCTCATGGCTTGAGTCCCTCCGCTGCTTGTGGAGCTTCCGCATCGGGCGGCGGCCGCAGCACGAGCGCCATCGCCAGGCCCAGCGCGACCGCCAGCGCGAGAACCGGCCACAGCACGCGGTGAACCGATCGGTGCGACCGTCTCATCGTTGCGATTTCAGCCAGCGGATGAGCACGTAGGGCCAGAGTGCGGCGGCGCCGGGAAAAATCAGAATCCGTGCGCCGACCGTCACCGGCGCAGGTTCGGGCAGCACGCGCGTGACGCCGAACACCACGAATGCGCCTGCGACCGCCACACCCACCGCCGCGTAGAGCGCAAGACCGATCAGCACGATCATGGCACCCGCTGAATTCGAAGGTCCGACAGGAAGGATCGACCATGGCGGCGGCGAAGACAAGCGTCACCTCGGACGATGCGCCGATGTGTCCGCGCCGGCGCGGCCGAAGGCCCGGGAGGGTCTTGCCGGTACAACCCGAAAAGAGCATTTTGGAAGGAATGTAATCTGGGAACTTATAACCAGAGTCAGGGAGGCGCACCATGCAGGATCAGGGTTTTGGGCGGCGTGACTTTCTCAAGGGCGCCGTCGCCGGCAGCGCCGCAGCCGCCGCCGCAACCGTCCATCTGCCGCAGGACGCACTGGCGCAGCAGGGCGCCGCCGCGCCGGCAACCGCCCCAGCGACGCCGGGTTACGCGTTCTTGAATCTCGACGAGGCGGCTTTCGTCGAGGCCCTGGTCGATCACATGGTGCCCGCCGACGAGCTTTCGCCCAAAGGCACCGACATCGGCATCAATATCTACATCGACCGCGCGCTCGCCGGCGCTTGGGGCAAGGGCGAACGCCTCTACATGCAGGGGCCGTGGAAACCCGGCCTGCCGAGCCAAGGCTACCAGGTGCCGCTCACGCCCGCGCAACTCTATCGCGCCGGCATCGAAGCCACCAACGCCCATTGCCGCAAGACCTACGGCAAGACCTTCGACGGACTCACGGAGCAACAGCGCGAGGAAATGCTCCTCGCATTGTCCACCGGCAAGGTAACCTTCGACAACGGGCTGCCGGCGCCGTTGTTTTGGACCACGCTGTATCAGACGGTCATGCAAGGCATGTTCTCGGACCCGATCTACGGCGGCAATCGCAACAAGGCGGGCTGGCGACTGATCGGATTCCCCGGCGTGATCGCGGTCCATCGGGAGAATGTCGAGAAATATCGCGATAAGAAATTTCCTGCAGATCCCGTCGGCATCGCGGACATGAGCTGAGGGAGGCCGAGATGGCGACGAAATTGAAGGAAGTCGATGCCGTCATCGTCGGGCTGGGCTGGACCGGCGGCATCCTCGCGAAGGAGCTGGCCGAGGCCGGACTGAAAGTGGTCGCGCTCGAACGCGGCGCCACGCGCAGCACCGGCAAGGATTACGCGGTACCGAACATCCGCGACGAGCTGCGCTACGTGGTGCGCCACGACCTCATGCAGAACACGGCGCGCGACACGATCACGATCCGCAACAACCCGTCGCAGGAGGCGCTGCCCATGCGGCGGCTCGGCTCGTTCCTGCCCGGCGAGGTGGTCGGCGGTTCGGGCGTGCACTGGAGCGGTCACACCTGGCGTTGGACCGACATGGAGTTCATTATCTATCATTCCTGCTTTTCCCAGTACGCTGAAGCTGCTTTCCAAGCGGTGCCTTCCTGGATCGTCGCGGCTTAAGCCCGCTCCCGGCGTGCGCCGTCCGACGTCCAGTTTGCATCCGCCCTTCGTGCGCCTCGTAGTCACAACGGTTGTCCCGCACTGGTCGGGCCGCGAACTCGATTGCGCGCCGCCTGGAGGATCATTACTCCTCCGCCCCAGGGGCCCTCGCTCAGGTCCGGGTTATAGTGTCCCGGTCCGTCATCACTTAATCGGCCCCATCCGTCCCACTTGTGGGCACACCGCGATTTCACCGCATGGCGGCTTATACGCGATGCCTTCGCTGTACGGGAGCGCCTAGGCGACCCACAAGTGGTTCCGGGCTTTCGCTGCTCATTCCGTCCTGACATGCCGCCCTCTCTGACCTCGGGGAGTTCGATCATCGTTTCTGTCCAGAACACCGATATCGACATTGGCCTTCGCCAGACCAAAGGGCTCGGCACTCCCAAAATCCCGCAATCCGTTTCACGCGGGCACGGTTTTCGCGGCTACGCTGGTTCGCTACTGCTACGGCCTGTCAGGTTGCTGGCCCCCCTGTACGGATCTGACCGGTCTCCCGCCAACGGGGGCTTTTACATCCAGGCTTTCGACGGATCGGTCACCCCGTCGCTGGATATGACTACAACAGTGACTCGAATCCTTGTATGGGGCTTTTTTTGTCAAGGAGTTTCAACCAGCACGGCCCATCTTTCTTCCTTCGTTTCTTTGTTCGATCTGAAAGCCCGTTTCTTCGTCCCGACCCGCCACAGTGGCAAGCCGTCGCGCGCAGGAGCTGTCAAGGCTGGTCGCCTCTTCGGCGACCACCCGCAGGGCTTGGGCCTTGACAGCTCCGAGCACGGCGGCACCATCGAATGCAGACTATCAGCAAGATGACGATTAGAGGGGAGCTCGCGTTCGAGCGCGGATTATTAAGGTCCGCTCCATGTACGAGGAACGCTACGGCAAGAGCTTCATTCCCGCCGACATGACGATCCAGGATTGGGGCATCACCTACGCCGAGCTCGAGCCCTATTACGACAGGTTCGAATACACGGCGGCGATTTCGGGCAAGGCCGGGAATCTCCGCGGCCAGATCCAGCCGGGCGGGAATCCGTTCGAGGCACCGCGCGCGCGCGAATATCCGCTGCCGCCGCTCACGCCGATCCTGGCGAGCGAAATGTTCACCGCGGCCGCGAAGAACAACGGCTATCATCCGTTCCCGCGACCGTCCGCCAACGCGTCGCGCCCCTACACCAACCCCGACGGAGCAAAGTTCGGCGCGTGCCAATACTGCGGCTATTGCCAACGCTTCGGCTGCGAGGCCAATGCGAAAGGCAGCCCGGATATAACAGTGATCCCGATCGCGCTGCGCAATCCCAACTTCGAGCTGCGCACCCATTCCTGGGTGACCAAGGTGCTCAAGGATTCCGATGGCAAGCGCGTCACCGGCGTGACCTATACCAACCTGCTCAACGGCGAGGAGTTCGAACAGCCCGCCGGCATGGTGCTGCTCTGCGCCTACGCCATCAACAACGTGCACCTGATGTTGCTTTCGGGCATCGGCGCGGCCTACGACCCGGCCGCGCAGGCCGGCGTCATCGGCAAGAACTACTGCTACCAGACCGGCGCAGGCGCGACGCTGTTCTTCGAAGGCCGGCACTTCAATCCGTTCATGAACGCGGGTGGGTCGAATGCCACCATCGACGACTTCAACATCAACTGGAGTTTCGATCGCGGCCCGCATGGTTTCGTCGGTGGTTTCAACGTTGCGGGCGGCTTCAATACCGTGCTGCCGATCGGCTACCGTCCGGTGCCCCGGGGCACGCCGCAATGGGGCAAAGCATGGAAAGCGGCCACCGCGAAATGGTACCAGACTGCGATGAGTATCAGCTCGAGCGGCAGCGTCATGGCGAACCGCTACAACTACTACGATCTCGATCCGACCTACCGCAATGCGTTCGGCCTGCCCTTGATGCGCATGACGTTCGACTACAAGGAGAATGAGCACAAGATCGGGCGGCACGCGGCGCAGGTCATCAACGACATCGCCAAGTCGATGAATCCCACGCGGCTCAACGAAGCCACCGCTCGCACCCAGCCCTGGTCGGTGGTCCCTTACCAGAGCACACACAATACCGGCGGCACCATCATGGGGACCAATCCGCGCGCCAGCGCCGTGAACAAATACCTGCAAAGCTGGGATTGCCATAACCTGTTCACCGTCGGCGCCAACGTGTTCGCACACAACGCGACGTACAATCCGACCGGGCCGGTGGGCGCGCTTGCCTACTGGATGGCGGATGCGATCAAGCATCGCTACGTCAAGAATCCAGGCCCGCTGGTGCCGGCATGACGGCCCTGGCAATGCGCGCAACCTCCTTCATCTGGGCATTTGCGCTGTTGGCGGCGACCGGCAGCGCGCGGGCCGACGGCGACGCCGTGCGCGGCGAGAAGCGTTTCGAAGACTGCGTGGCGTGCCACAAGCTCGAGGCCGGCGCGAATGACGTGGGACCCAGCCTACACGGCCTGTTCAACCGCAAGGCCGGCGAACTTGCGGATTTCCGCTTCTCGCCGGCGCTCAAGCGCAGCGGCATCACCTGGACGGCGCAGAGCCTCGATACGTTCATCGCCGACCCGCAGAAGATCGTACCCGCCAACCGCATGCCCTATGCCGGCATGCCGGATGCGGACGACCGCGCCGACCTGATCGCGTATTTGCAGAAGGTGTCGCGGTAGTCCCTGCGGCGGTTCGCATGAAATCAAGCGCGCTTTGGGCGTTGGTTGCCGCGTTGGGGCTTTCCTTGGCGCCCGTCACTCGGGCGCAACACCTAATCCGTGACTAACTCCTGCTCACCCCCCAGCAATTCAGCCCGATGAAGATTGTCATTCCCGACGACTATCAGGACATGGTCGATCAGCTCGACTGTTTTTCGCTCATTCGCCACCACGAGGTCACGCGCCACCGCGCGCCCGCGCGCGATCTCGACGAGCTCGTCGAACGCCTGCGCGATGCCGACGTGGTCGTCTCGATCCGCGAACGGGTGGAATTTTCCCGGCCTCTGCTCGAGCGGCTGCCGAAGCTCAAGCTGATCGCGCTCGTCGGCCGCAATTCCCAGATGATCGACTTTCCCGCCTGCACCGCGCTGGGCATCCCGGTGGCGACCGGCAAGAGCAATTCACCGGTGGCGCCGGCCGAGCTGGCGCTGGCATTGATCGTCGCCTCGCGTCGCAACGTGGCGCTCGAAGCCGAGCGTATGAAGCGCGGAGACTGGCCCTGCACCCTGTCGCATCGGCTGCGCGGATCGACCCTGGGCATTTTCGGCCTCGGCGCCATCGGGCAACTGGTCGCCGAGGGCGGGCGCGGACTGGGAATGAACATTCTGGTCTGGGGCCAGAAGAACTCCCTCACCAAGGCCGCTGGCGCCGGATACACGGCCGCCGCCAGCAAGGAGGATTTGTTCGACCGCTCCGACGTGTTGTCCCTGCATGTTCGATTGACGCCTCATACGCGCGGCATCGTCGGCGCGGACGATCTCGCGCGCATGAAGCCGACCGCGCTCCTCGTGAACACCGCGCGCGCCGAAATCATCGCGCCCGGCGCCTTGCTCGAGGCGCTGCGCAGGGGACGGCCGGGCTATGCCGCCGTCGATGTCTACGAGCAGGAGCCCATCGTCGACGGCAATCACCCGTTCCTGGCGATGTCGAACGTCCTTTGCACGCCCCATCTCGGCTGGGCGGAATGGGACAATTTCGAGCTCTATTTTCGCGAAGCGTTCGAGCAGATCGTCGCATATGAGCGCGGCCTGCCGCTGCGGCTGGCAAATCCCGATGTCAAGCCACGCCGTTGAACCGTAGGATATGCGGCGCGTGATTTTTCGTTCGATCAGCAGAGCTCGCAGCTCACCATTCAATTTTTGTATCGCGTTGTATCCCGGCACCGGAATCCGGGCGCCCGGCAAGCATCATGCCAACATTGTGCCTTCATCCGGTCGATCCGCCGCGGATGCCGCATCTCGCAATCCGGCGCGAAAACGATTAGTTAGGTGGCCGGGCGACGCTGATCGAAGGACCTGCGGGAGGGACCTATGGCCAGCTCGCTTCTTATCGGCGTGAATCTCGCCGGGGCTGAATTCGGTTGGAATGTCCCGGGCGTTTTCGGCGTCGACTATACCTACCCCACGCATGCCGAGGTCGATTACTACGCCGCCAAGGGCATGAGCGTGATTCGGCTGCCGTTCCTGTGGGAGCGCATCCAGCGCACGGAGCTCGGACCGCTCGACGCCGCGGAGCTCGGCCGGCTCGACGACGTGGTCAACTATGTGACCGGCAAGGGCCTCAAGATCGAAATCGAGCCGCACAACTACGGTTACGGCTTCGGTGCATTGATCGGCAGCGCGGAGACCCCCAATTCGTCCTTTGCCGATTTGTGGGGCAAGCTGGCGTTTCACTACAAGTCCAATCCCGATGTCATGTTCGGGCTGATGAACGAGCCGCATGACCAATCGGCGAGCGCGTGGCTCTCCTCTGCCAACGCCGCGATCGCGGCCATCCGCGGCGCCGGGGCGGTGTCGCAGGAAATCCTGGTGCCGGGCAGCTATTGGGACGGGGCGTGGACGTGGACGACCACGGACAATGCCGCCGTCGTCGGTACCGGAGTTCAGGATCCTGCGCACAATTTCGCGTTCGAGGTCCACCAGTATCTCGACGCCGACGGCAGCGGCACCCATGCCGGCGTCGTCTCTGCGACGATCGGCGTCGAGCGTTTGACCGCCATCACGCAATGGGCGGAAGCGACCGGCAATCGTCTGTTCCTCGGCGAGGTCGGCATCACCACCGATCAGACCAGCCTGACCGCCTTCGACGGGATGCTGACCTACATGCAGCAGCATACCGGCGCGTGGCAGGGCGTCACCTACTGGGCGGGCGGCCCCTGGTGGGGCAATTACATGTTCTCGATCGAGCCGCAGAACGGCGTCGACAAGCCGCAGATGGGCATTCTCTTGCAGCATCTGTCTGCGCCCAGCGGCGATTACAATGGCACGCCGGGTCCCGACTACATCAGTGCGACCGGGAATCTCCTCCGGGCCTTCGGCAACGACGGCAACGACCAGCTTTATTTCATCGGCAATCAGAACCAGCTCTCCGGCGGCAACGGCAACGACACGCTCTATGCCGATGGCGCGAACAATTACCTCTACGGCGACGCCGGCAATGACTCGCTCAGCGTCTCCGGCGGTTCGAACCAGCTCTTCGGCGGAACCGGCGACGACGCCTATGTCGTCGACAACGCCGGCGACACCGTGACCGAGAATGACGGCGAGGGCAGCGACACGGTCTATGCCAGGACGCACTTCCGGCTGTCGGCAAACGTGGAATACCTGATCCTGCAAGGCAGCGCCGACCTGCAGGGCGCTGGCAACAACCTGAGCAACGCGATCCATGGCAACACCGGGAGCAACCTCCTCGACGGCGACGCCGGGGCCGATGGGATGTTCGGCGGCGCCGGGAACGACGTCTATTTCGTCGACAATGCCGGCGACGCCGTGGTGGAGGGTGCCAGCGAGGGCAACGATGTGGTGTTTTCGACGGCGCATTTGCGGCTGTCGGCCAACGTGGAACACCTGGTCCTGCAAGGCAGCGCCAACCTGCAGGGCGGTGGCAACAGCCTGAGCAACGTGATCTATGGCAATACCGGAAGCAACCTCCTCGACGGCGACGCCGGGGCCGATGGGATGCTCGGGGGGGCCGGGAACGACGTCTATTTCGTCGACAATGCCGGCGATGCCGTGGTCGAGAACGCCGGCGAAGGCGCCGACGCGGTGTTTTCAACCGCCCATCTGGCACTGTCGGAGAACGTGGAAACCCTGGTGCTGCAAGGCAGCGGCGACCTGCAGGGCTACGGCAACAGCCAAGCGAACGCGCTCCACGGCAACACCGGCAACAATCTGCTCAACGGCGGGGCCGGTGCCGATATCATGGTCGGCGGCGCCGGCAACGACGTCTACTTCGTCGACGATGCCCTCGACATGACGATCGAGAACAACGGCGAGGGCAGCGATGCGGTGTTCTCCGCGGTCGCGCACTCCCTGGTGGCCAACATGGAGACCCTGGTGCTGCAGGGCTCGAGCGACCTGGCCGGCACCGGCAACGCGCTCAACAACAACATCCACGGCAATTCCGGCGCCAACACGCTCAATGGCGGTGCCGGCGTCGACCTGCTCGTTGGCAATGCGGGCAACGACATCTTCGTGTTCAATGTCGGGCAAGCGGACGGCGACATCGTCGTGGACTTCGCCGGCAACGGCGTCGGCGCCGGCGATTCGCTGCTGTTGGTCGGCTACGGGCCGGGCGCGACCTTCACCCAGAACGACGCCACCCATTGGCAGGTCAACTACCACAGCGGCTCCTCGCCGGAGATCGTCACGTTCATGAACGGCGCGGTGATCGATCCGAGCGACGTCCTTTTCTCCTGAGGAGAGGCTTCGGCTGCGTAGGGTCTAAAACAGCTCGAAGTATTCCCGCTGCTCCCACTCCGTGACCTCGGAGTTGTAGCGCGCGATTTCCGCTTCCTTGATGCGCGCATAGTAGTCGATGAAATCCCTGCCGAAGCCGTCGGCCAGGCAGGCGTCGTCGCGCAGCGCGCGCAGTGCCTCCTCCAGGCTCTTGGGCAGGTGCAGGGCCTGCGCTTCATAGGGCGTGTCGGCCGACGGGCCGGGATCGAGCATGCGCTCCATGCCGTCGAGCCCGCTGAAGATCTGCGACGCCATGTAGAGATATGGATTGGCGGCAGGCTCGCCGACCCGGTTCTCGAGCCGCGTCGCCGCATCGCCAGGTCCGCCCAGCACCCGCACCATCACGCCCCGATTGTCGCGTCCCCAGATCACGCGGTCGGGGGCGAGCGAATAGCTGCGATAGCGCTTGTAGCCGTTGATCGTCGGGGTTGTGAAGGCAGCCGCGGCGCGCGCATGCGCGAGCAGGCCGGCCAGGAAGCCGCGTCCCGCGCGCGACAATAGATCTTGATCGCTTGACACGAACGCGTTGGCATTGGAGCGCCGATCGCGCAGCGATTGGTGCAGGTGCCAGCCGCACGACATCACGTTCGCCACCTTCGGCCGCGCCATGAAGCTCGCGTGATAGCCCTGGCGGCGGCAGACCTGCTTCACCGCGCTGCGGAACAGCATCATGGTATCGGCGGGCGAGAGCCCGAGCTGCGGATGGAACGTGAACTCGCATTGGCTCGGGCCGAGCTCCACCTCGACCGAGCGCAGCGGCAAGCCGAGGGCGACGACCTCGCGGCGCACGATTTCGAGGATCGGCTCCATCTGATCGAAGCGCGTTTCGGTCAGGTACTGGTAGCCCTGGGAGATCAGGCTGACTTCGGGCGCTTCGCCGGGCCAAGTGGCATCGGCCGGATTGAGACGCGGATTGTCGAGCTTGAACACATGGAACTCGACCTCGAGACCGGCCATGTAGTCGAACCCGGCGTTGGCAAGTTTCTCCAGCGCGCGGCGAAAGACGTGGCGGGTGGAGAACGGCACCGGCCTGCCATTGGCGAAATAGATGTCGCACAGCACCCAGCCGGTGCGCGGCGCCCATGGCAGTACGCGGAACGTCGTGGGGTCGGCAATCATGAGAAAGTCGCCGCCGCCCTCCATCTCCGGCATGCCGAAACCGCCGCCGGCAGTGAAGACCGGAAACACCGTCTTGTGCGCGGTGTCCTTGGCCAGCAGCGTCGTCGTGAGCGAGCAGCCGTTGCGCATCATGGCGGCGGCTTCGTTCGCCATCACGGTCTTTCCGCGCAGAACGCCGTGCTGATCGGGAAACGACAGGCGCACGACCTCGAGCCCGTGCTGCTCGATCCATTTGTCGGCGTTGGCCGCCGCCTCGAACTGCGCGTCGCTCCATAGCCCGTGGCGCTCGACGAAGCTGCGCGCCGTTCTTTCCTCCGATGACGACACTGGACCACCCGACCGCTGAAAACGCCGACGTTAGTCGATTTGTTTTCCGGGTTCGAGGGGTGATCGCAAAGCTCAGTGCAAGCTTGCGGCCTTGGCCTGGAGGCTCGCCAGCAGGTCGCTCGATCCCTGCACCGCCAGGCGCTGGTGATAGAAGCGCAGGCCGTAGAGCCCGCCCAATTCCCCGCCCGCCCCGGCGCGGCCCGGGCCGCCGTGATTGCATTGGGGCATGACGATGCCATGCCCGGTATGGGCGGTTGCGATGGCGGGATCGACGGCGAGTATCCGCCCGTGGCTAGGGCCGATCTCGCTCACGATGCGGACGAGAAAATCCTGGTCGTCGCCATAGACCGAAGCGACCAGCGAGCCCCCGCCGCGCGCGACCAGCGCGGCCGCATCCTGCTCGTCACCATAGGGCACGACGGTCGCAGCCGGGCCGAACACCTCGACCTCGTGGACGGCCCGTGCGCTGCTCGCGTCGTTGAGCTTCAGCAGGGTCGGCGCCACGAACGCCGATCTGTTCTTGTCGATGCCGTCGAGGTCGGGGGCATCGGCGCCGCCGCAGACGATCGCAGCCTCGGAGAGGAGGCGCCTGATCCCGTCGAACGCCGCCGCCTGCTGGCCGCGCGTCACCAGCGGTCCCATGCGGGTGTCGGCCACCCGCGGATCGCCGACCTTGGTGCCTTTGAGCTTGGCCGCCAGCGCATCGGCGACCGCGTCCGCTTCGCGCCGCCGGCACGAAGATGCGGCGGATCGCAGTGCACTTCTGCCCCGCCTTCACCGTCATCTCGCGCACGACCTCGCGCATGAAGGCATCGAAGGCGGCGCTGCCCGCCGCCGCGCCCGGCGCCAGCAGCGCCGCGTTGATGCTGTCGGCCTCGATGTTCACCGGCACGCTGCGTGCCACCACGTTGGGATGGCCGCGCACGCGCGCCGCGGTGTCGGCCGAGCCGGTAAATGCGACGAGATCGTCGGACGTCAGCGCTGCGAGCAGCTCGCCCGCACCGCCGCACAGGAAGCTCAGCGCGCCCTCGGGCAGCACTTTGGCCGCGACCACGTCCTTCACCATGGCGTGCGCGAGCAGCGCGGTGGCCGAGGCGGGCTTGGCGAGCACCGGCACGCCGGCAAGGAGCGACACCGCGGCCTTCTCCCACAGCCCCCAGCTCGGGAAATTGAAAGCGTTGATGTGGATGGCGACGCCGCGGCGCGGCAGCATCAGGTGAATGGCCTGATAGTTCTCCGCCTTGGCGAGCCGCACCGGCTTTTCGTCGAGCAACGTGTGCGCTTCGCCCAGGCCCGCACCGAGGCGGGCGTAGTATTTAAGCGTGCCGATGCCGCCGTCGATGTCGATCGCCGCGTCGGTCTTGGTGTTGCCGGAATTGGCGATGGCGATCTCTTCATAGCGGGCGCGGTTCGCCGACCAGCACGTCGGCGATGGCGCCGATGAGCTTGCCCCGCTGCGCATAGCTCAGCGGTCGCAAACCGGCCTGTCCCGTGCTTGCGCGCGAATGCGAGCGCGCCGTCGAGGTCGACACCCTTGGCCGAAACCGTGGCGAGCTCATCGCCCTTGACCGGATCGACGAGCCGGGTCTCGACCCCCTCGCCGCGCATCCAGCGACCGGACAGATAGCTTTCGAGATGCTCTGGCTTCGAAGTCATGGCTCGCTCCTTCGAACAGGTTCAAACTCAATAAAGTCCGCACTCCTTCTTCACTTCTTGTGGCCGTGCTTGTGTCCACCATCGGGCTTGGTGAGCATGTGGCCGCAGCCGGCCTTGTTCGCCCAATATTCCCACGCCCGCCAGGTCTCGGTCGAATACGGGCTGTAGCCGCGGTTGCGGGCATCGATCTCGCCCGGCCGAAGATACTTGATCTCGCCGCCCAATTGCTTGGCGCGCAGAGCGCGCGCGCGTTGCGCGGCAGATAGACCGACATCCGCACCACCTCGATGAGCGAGCGCCCGGCCGAGGCAAAGCCGTGGCCCCGCATCAACGCGACGTTGTTGTCGGCGAGGCATTTCGCCAGATCGCGGCCCTGCTCCATGTTGGTGACGAGCAGGTTGGTGTCGCCGAATTTATCCGCGATGTCCCACACCGGCACGTTGGCGCCGATGAAGCTGCCGGAATGGATCACCGGCCGAAGCGGCGTCGCCTGCGCGATGCCGAACGGCAGAATATCCTCGGCATGGGCGTGAACGACGGATTGGATGTCCGGCCGCGCCTCGTAGATCGCGGCGTGAATGAACCGCTCGAGATAGAGCGCGCGCTTCTCCTCGCGCACCGGCTGCCCGTCGAGGCCCAACTCGACGATGTCGTCGCGCTCGACCAGCTCGGGCGCGACCGAGCGCGCGAGGAAAAAATGCTTCGGATTGTCGGGATTGCGGATGCTGATGTGGCCGTAGGCGTCCACCACCTCCTCGCGCGCGAGGATGCGATTGGCGATGACGAGATCCTGAATGACGGTGTCGAGATTGCTCATGGTTCGACGACTCGCGCTGACGTGCTCCTGGGCGGAGGCGGGACGCGGCGCTTGGTTCCGCCGTACTGGATTAGTGGGTCGGAACGAAGAGATCATCCACCGGAACGGGTGCGGCGATCAACGACTGATCGGTGAGATAGGTGACGAAGGCTTCCAGCGTCGGCCGGTTGGGCTCGAGGCCATACGGCCACGGATCGCCGTCGAACAGCTCGTGGATTTCATCGATATCGCGCATGAGAAACGGCGTCATGTAGCGCAGCGCACGCAGATTGAGCATCTTCTCGAGCGCGATCTTCTTGGATTCGCAGAACGCGTCGTAGAGGCTGGTCGCGACGAAGGGATACTTCTCGTAGACCTGCTTGCGGATGGCGACGAGATGCATGATCGGATAGATCTTGGTGCGCTGGTAGTAATCCTTCTCGAGCTCGACGTAATTCGGGAACAGCCGCATGATGTCCGGATTGGTGCGGATCGCCTCGGGCAGGCTTGTGCCCAGCGTCGCGTCGACCACGCGTTCCTCGATCAGGTCGCTCATCGACTTGCCCGAGGTATTTTGCTCGATCGGCACGGGCTTGAGCAGCGGCAGCACGGTCGGGCTGCCATGCGCGCCGCCGGTGTTCATCGCGCCCTGCACCCACTGGATTTTGCCGAGATCGACGCCGTATTCGTGCTGCAGCAGCCCGTTGATGTAGATCGCCGCCGTCATGGTCAGCAGAGGCACGCCCACCCGCTTGCCCTCGAGATCCTTGGGCGTCTTGATCCCCGCCTTGCGGTGGACGGCGATGAAGCCGTGGCGAACGCCCGCGACGGAAACACCGGGATGGCGACGAAGGGGCACTGCTTGTTGGAGAAGCGCTGGACGAATTCGGAGCTCGAGAATTCGGCGACGTCGAATTCCTCGCCGCCCGCCATCCGGTCGAAGATCGGCCGCGGCTCATCGATGGCGATGAAATTGAGATCGACGCCGTCGACCTTGACCTCGCCGGTGTAGAGCGGCTGCATGCGGTCATAGAGCCCGCACGCG
>CAWHCK010000023.1:0-29509 GCA_963827585.1 uncultured Alphaproteobacteria bacterium | reverse complement strand
ACTGGAGCAGAGGCATGGCTCGCTCGAGCGCACGGGCCCCGCCGGCCGGCCATTGAATAGTCACGATTGGCGCCTATATAGACGTTGTCGCTCGCGACAATTCGTTTCACCGCAGGATGTACCGGAAGCGAAGATGGCGCGAGGGGAATGCAGGCCCGCCGGGAGGCCTCGCGGCGGGTTTGCATTTCCGTGCGCCGGGAAAGGGACGGCTGCCGTTCCGAACCGCCCCGGATTATTCGAGCGTGGAGCCGGCCTCGCCCAGGGAGGGAATACCGCGGCCGCGCGCCCGCTCCAGGATATCGACGACCTCGGCAAGGGGGCCGGGCTCCAGCGCGGCGCCGGGATGGTGGGCTTTGCGGTCGCTGACGACCCGCGCATACGCCGCCGCCAGTTCATCCTTGGTAATTCCGGTGCCGATGATCTCCGCAACGATCACGTCACTCGTCCGACCGATGATTTCGGCGACCTCGTCGTGCGACAGCTCAGCCATTGATGCCTCTCCAAACAGAGGTTCGTCCCCCCGATGGTATTGTGCCCGAAGGTTTGCCCCTGCGCCACACGTGAAGCCCGCGGCCGATCATCGCCTGCCGCAATCGGTTCAATCTGAAGCGATTTCGCTCCAGGTCGCGGGAATTGACCTACGACCACCGATCCATGATTATTGTGGAGCAGCAAGCATTCAGGTCGCGATGCATGATTACGCTACCCGAGCTAGCGGCAGAAGCCCTGGGTTCGTTCCTCGCCTCCGATATGAAGGATCGGTTCGGATCTTCGCATGCGCGCTTAGCCGAACTCATCCCGTTTGCCGCCCGACTGGCGCTTGAATGCATCGGGAGTAGCGATGCCCTCTATCACAACGTCGAGCATACGATGCTCGTCACTCTGGCCGGCCACGACATCTTCAAGGGTCGCGCGCTATTGATGCCGTCGACACCGGCCGACTATGCGAACTTCATGGTCGCCTGCCTGACGCATGATATCGGTTACGTCCGTGGTGTCGTCAAAGGGGACGAGGATGACGGCTACGTTGTTGATGGGACTGGCCGCAAGGTTTCATTGCCGCGCGGATCCTCGGATGCCGCGCTCGCGCCATATCACGTTGAGCGGTCGAAGCTGTTTGTGCTGGATCGAGTTGCGGCAATCGAGGAACTCGACCGCGAAAGGATCGCACGCGCGATCGGGTACACGCGATTTCCATATTCATCGCCGACGGACGAGAAGGAAATTGACGAACAAGGGTCACTCTTACGGGCCGCAAATCTTATCGGTCAACTTGGCGACCCTCACTATTTGAGAAAAGCCAATGCGCTTTACTACGAATTTGAAGAGACTGGTTTGAACAGGCAGCTCGGCTATGGATCGCCGGCGGACCTGGTCGATAAGTATCCGCAATTCTATTGGAACAGCGTCTCTTCGCACATCCAGCCCGCTATCCGCTACCTCAATGTGACCTCGAGCGGGCGTCAGTGGATTGCAGGCCTCTACAGCAACGTATTTCGTGCCGAGCGTGAGGTGCGCCTTTCGGGGCCACAGCCGTAACCTATTGATGCGCCGCGCCTCGCGGCTGGATGCATTGCATCGCTCATGAGGAAGGCGCACCATCGTTTGATCGCAACCGGGAGGAGCGCCCGATGCACGACATCGTCATTCGCGGCGGTACCATTATCGATGGCACCGGCAAGGCGGCCTTTACCGGTGACGTCGCAATCGCGGGTGAGCGTATTGCGGAAGTCGGAGGCAGGCAGGGTCCCGGTCGGCGCGAGATCAACGCGGAACGGGCCTGTTGGTTACGCCGGGTTGGGTCGACGTGCATACGCATTACAACGGGCAGGCGATGTGGGGTCCCCTGCTGGGACCTTCGTGTTGGCATGGCGTCACGACTGCGATGTTCGGCAATTGCGGCGTCGGCTTCGCGCCGGTACGGTCGCAGCACCGCGCCGCGCTGATGGACTTGATGGAAGGCGTCGAGGAGATCCCGGGCGTCGTCCTGACCGACGGATTGACTTGGGAGTGGGAGAGTTTTCCCGATTTCCTCGATGCGCTGGAGCGCCGGCCGCACGCGATCGATATCGCCGCCCAGATCGCCCATCTCCCGTTGCGCGTCTATGTCATGGGCGACCGCGCCATTCGGCTCGAAGCGGCCACGGCCGATGACATCGCGGAGATGCGCCGTTTGACGGTCGGAGCATTGCGCGTCGGGGCCTTCGGCTTCACCACCACGCGCACGGACTCCCACAAGACGCCATCGGCGAGATGGTTCGTCGCGCTATGCGGCAAGCGAGGAGCTGTTGGGCATCGGCTCCGCGCTCGGCGACGCCGGCACGGGCGCGTTCGGCATGAACAGCGATTTCGACGACGAACCGACTCGACTGGCTGACGCGACTCGCGAAGGAGACTGGCCGTCCGGTCTGGTTCCTGCTGACCGACCGTTACGAGGATCCGGCGCGCTGGCGGCGGCTGTTGGCTGCGGTGCATGCAGCGCGGGCCGAGGGCCTACAGCTGACGGCGCAGATCGCCGGCCGGCCGATCGGAGTCGGAGCTCGGCATCGGTACCGCGCTCAACCCGTTCTCGGTCAGGCCGAGCTACCGCCAGCTCGACGGCCTGAGCATCCTCAGCAACTCCACCGTTGCGCGACCCGGCCCTCGGCGCAGGATCCTGGACGAGAAGCCTTCCGAGCAGGACGTGAGCAGACTGGCGCAGTTCCGCCAACTCATTACGACCCGTTGGACAGGTTTTTCATCATGGGGGACCCGCCGGATTACGAGCCGGGTGATGAGCTGAGCATGGCCTCGATCGCCGCCCGCGAGGGACGTACGCCGGACGAAGTCGCTTATGACTACTTGACCGAGGCAGAAAACCGATTCCTGTTTTTCCCGGTGGTGGAGTACGTCTGCGGCGATCATGAGCCAATTCGCGAGATGCTGACCGATCCGGCGACGCTCCTGGGGTTGAGCGACGGCGGCGCGCACTGCGCCTCGATCGTGGATGCGGGAGTGCCGACCTATATGCTGTTGCATTGGGGCCGCGACCGACGGCGGGGGCCTCGACTGCCGCTCGAACTGTTGGTCAAGCGCAAGACCAGCGAGACGGCCGATTTCTTCGGCTTGCGGGACCGCGGTCGACTTGCGCCGGGTCTGCGCGCCGATGTGAACTGATCGACTTCGACCGCTTCCGACTCTATCAGCCGGAGCTCGTCAACGATCTTCCTGCCGGCGGGCGTCGCTTCGTGCAGCGCGTCGACGGCTACGTCGCCACGCTTCTCGCCGGAACGCCGACCTTCGAGCAGGGCGAGCATCCGGGCGATGCCGGGTCGCCTCGTGCGCGCCGGGCGCGCCTAGCGAGGCTGCGAGCAGGCGGTTCGCTCGCAGGATGGGTTGAGCGCCAGCGAAACCCATCGGACTGGATGACCGGGAGTGATCGAGCGGCCGGTGCGCCGCGGCCAGTGATGGGGGACCGCACGATGGCGAAAGGTGGCACGGCATACGCGGTGGTCGCGCCGAACCATTCAGCGGCACGACGGAGCGGCTGGCTCGGATCGGAAAGGTCTTCACGTCTCGCGCTCGATGGCTGAGGCCGATGGCGCTTCATGCTCTCGCAGGCGTTGTCCTTGCGGCCGTGCTCGCCGGCACGGTCGCGAAAGCACAGGACCGGTATCCATCGGAGCCGGTCCGCATCGTGGTGTCCTTCTCCGCTGGCGGCCCGACCGACACCGTCGCGCGCGTCATGGGCGCGAGGATGGGAGAGCTGCTGGGGCAGCAGTTCCTGGTGGAGAACAAGGCGGGCGCGGGCGGCAACATCGGCGCCGACCTGGTCGCAAAGGCCTCGCCTGACGGTTACACGCTGCTGATGGCGACCGTGCGACCCACGCCATCAATCCGGGACTGTACAAGCGGATGCCGTATGATCCGGTTCGCGATTTCGCGCCGATCGGACAAGTGGGGGTGACGCCGACGCTGCTCGGGGTGCACCCTTCCGTTCCTGCGACTGACGCCAAGATCCCGCCGCCCTGGTCAAGGCAAACCCGGGAAAACTCAGCTATGGCTCCTCCGGCCTGGGCTCAATCCTTCATCTGTGCGGCGAGCAATTCAAAGCACTGGCAGGCGGGCTCAACATCATGCATGTGCCCTATCGCGGCTCTGCGCCGATGATGTCGGACCTGGTCGGCGGCCAGATTTCGATGGCTTTTGACGCGACGCCGACCGCGCTGCCGCAGGCGCAGTCGGGCGCGATCCGCGCGATCGGTGCGGGCATGGCGACGCGCATGCGGGCAATGCCGGAGCTGCCGACGTTGCAGGAGCAGGGCCTGAAGGGTTTCGAGTGCTATACCTGGAACGCAATCCTCGCGCCGGCAAGCACGCCGCAGCCGATCGTTGATCGGCTCAGCGAGGCCGTCAACAAGGCGCTGGCCGATCCTGTGGTGTTCAGTCGCCTGCAAGAGGCGGGCATCGATCCAACGCCCGGCAGTACGCCGACGCAGGCTGCCGAATTCATCAAGGCGGAGCTGGCGAAATGGGCGCCGATCATCAAAGCGTCTGGCGCGCAAATAGACTGAGGAGGCGGCCAGTGTCCACTCCTGGTCGAAAAACTCGATCCGTCGCGGCAGGTCGGATCGCAGCAAGGGAGGTCACGATGCGGCCATCGCTATCGCACTCGGCTCTGTTTTTGGCAGCGCTGCTCGCGCTGGTGGTGCTTCCGCTCGACCGCTCCGGCGCGCGTTCCGGCGCTGCAAGCTCTGGCGCCAAGAGCGGGTCGGTGACCAGTTCGGTGACCGACGCGGTGACGAGCCCTCGCGACCCCGCCAGCGGACAGGCGACGGGGAAGCGCACGCACAAGCCGCTGAAAGTCAGGTAGAGGCGCGGGCCCTCACCGTCGGCTCTTCTGGGGAGCAGTCCCCGGGGCGATGCTGACTTCATCAGCGCCGGCGATGACTTGTCCACTTTCTTCGTGATGGAGATGTCGCTGAATTTGACCTTGGACTTCGCGGCCGCCGGGACCGACCATCCGGCAGCGGCCACGCACACCGCCGTGGCCGCGCTCAACGCGAGAGCTTTGCGCATGCGATCTCTCCTCCTCGGGAAGCCCCAACTCCCTACCATCGCGTGCCCTCCGATCAGCATACCTGATCGCCCGCCATGGGGGGAAGAATCGCGAGCGGTTTCACGGCGGCGCGACGACGAACGGCGGCGGCTTGAGTGTGGCCACGCACCGGATCGAAATGCGGCAGCGCTTTGCGGATTTCGCCTTCACCAAACGTGCTCACGTCATTGCAAACCCCTGTTCTCATGAATGAGCGGCCGATCCCGCGCCAAGCGCGACGCGGGCGACATCCTGCACCAGCGTGGCGGCAGATCGATTCGTGTCGAAGACCGAACGGCAGCGTGCAAGCAATCCGGTCCGCGTCAACCGCAACGACCGGCGTCAATATCCGGCGGAACTTGTTTTCCACCTGCCGGTCGTCGAATGGCTTCTGCGGATCGCCCGGCACATGGATCACCAGTCGTTCCTTTGGTCCACTGGTCGTATGAACGATCGTGCGCGCCGCCCAGGCCTTCGGATAGGACCCGAGCAGCGTCGGGTCGCCGGCAACCGTGATTTTCTGCATGAAGGCCTGGACGTCGCCGGCAATTCGCGTGGGCGAATGTCCGACGTCGTACAGCCCGGACCTGTCGCAGGCCGCCAGCGCGAGGTGATAGTGAACGCTGGTGAGATGCGAGGCGCGATCGCCCGCGGTCACCCCGTGATCGATCATCTTGAGAGTGGGCGGCGGGACATGGACCTCGACCGATTGGATCGTCTGGGTGCAACGCCGTCCTCGATCGCCTCGAGCAGACCCTGCGTCGCAGCGATCGTCTGGCGCGCGGCGCACCAGGGTTTGAATGAGGTGTCGTCGAGCGCGCAGCGCTGGCCGAGGTTGTCGGTGAAGGCGCCGATGCTCGGCGTGATGCCGTAGACGCCATTGAGGAAACTGCCGTCGAGCAGGTTCAGGTCCGAGGTGAAGCCGGCCTGCGCCGCTTGCGCGGCCACCAAACCGTTGCGCGCGGCTTGACCGACGGCGAACCAGCGCGACGTGGTCCCGGCATTGTGGTGACCGACGCCCGGCGACGCGAACGTCAGCGCCAGCGCCAGCGCGTGGGCGGTACGCTCGGCGTCGAGGCCGTGAAGGCGCGACGCCACCGCGGCCACCCCGAACGGCGCCGCAAAATAGGTCGGCCAGATGCCGCGGTAGAGCACGGTCGGCCCGCCGATCGCAGCGCCGAGCCGGACCATCGCTTCGATGCCGCCGACGATCGCCTCGAGCAGCGCTTCGGGGCTGGTATCGGGACGTGCCGCGGCGATGGTCAGCGCCGCCGGGATGACGATGCCGCCCGGGGTCGTCGTCGACGCGAGATGGATATTGTCAACCTCGCTCAGCCGAGCGAGCGCGCAGTGTATGCCGAGCTCACGCGCCGGCTCGCCGTCATTCGGCGCAGCGGCGGATGTTGCGGCAGGCGCCAGCCGCTTGATCAGCGCCCGGCCTTCCGCCGTATGCGCCCCGGCGATCCAGGCGCCGACCGTATCGATCACATGCAACGTCGCCGTGGCGCGTGTCGCCGCCGATACGCGGCCGCGCACGCCCTCCGCCACGAATGCACCCATCGTCTGCAATGCGGTCATGGTGCCGGGCGCCGCTCTCTAATCCATGCGCCAGCGCGCGAAATGCACCTCCGCGCGCCGCACGATCTCGTTGAGCACGATGGCCATCGCCGCCAGCACCGAAATGAGGCCGAGCAGTTTGGTCGGATCGAAATCCTGGGTGAACATCTGCGTGAAATGGCCGATCCCGGCAGCGGAAACGTAGAGCTCGGCGAGCAGAACGCCGAGCAACACCGCCGTCATGCCGAGCCGCATGCCGGCAAAGAAGCTGGGCACCATGTGCGGGAAGATGACCCAGCGAAACATCTGCCAGCGGCTCGCGCCCATGGAGCGTGCCGCCACCATCAGGATCGGCTTGATGCCCTGAACGCCCGCGGCGACGGTCACGATGATCGGGAACATGCCGTGGCTGACGCCGAAGGCGATCTTGGACGCCGGACCGATGCCGAAATAAAGGATGAACAGCGGCAGGATGGTCACTTGCGGCGTTCCATAGAGCAGGAGAATGATCGGCATGAAGCTGAGCTGCGAAAAGCGCGACAGGCCGACCGCGAGCCCGACGACGAGGCCGATCGCGACCGAAAGCGCAAAGGCAATCGCCAGCTCCCAGAATGTAATGCGCAGCGCCGCCGGCACGCCTTCCGTCTCGAACACGCTATCGAGCGAGAGCAGCACCCGCGACGGCGGGCTCAGGAACAGCGGATCGATCCACCAGCGCGCCGCGATCTCCCACAGCAGGAGCGCGGCAGCGACGATCAGGAGCCGCGTCAGCCAGAGACGGCGGATCAGGGTGCGCTGCACGGCGCGAATCGGGCTCGTTGCGTTCATGGCCGCTTCGCCCGCGACTCGAGCGACGTCGTGATCGTGTTGAGCGCCGCGGCGATCGCCACCACGAAGGCGATGTAGGCGAACATCCGCGCCGTCTCCATCGCCTCGGCGAGATGCACGATCCTGTGACCGAGCCCCGCAAGCGACGCGATGGTTTCGCTGCCGAGGATGGCAAGCAGCGAAATGGTGAAACCGATGCGAAGGCCGGTCAGGATCACCGGCAGCGCGGCCGGGAGCAGCACATAGCGAAACATCTGCAGGTCGGAGGCGCCCATCGCGTACGCCGCCCTGATGAAGATGCGATCCACATAGCCGAAGCCGGCAATCGTGCTGAGCACGATCGGGAAGAAGCTGATGGTGGCGCCGAGCGTGATTTTCGACCAGATGCCGAGACCGAAGAACAGAACGTAGAGCGGCAGGAACAGGATGATCGGCACCGAATAGACGCCGGCGAGCAGCGGCTCGAACACCCGGATCATGTAGGACGAGCGACTGACCAGATATCCGAGCATGATGCCGGAGGTGGAGGAAATCGCAAACGCGATCGCAAGCTCGGTCAGCGTCACCCGCAGATCGGGCAGATACTCGCCGCTGCCCAGAATATCCTTGAGCTCGTCCCACACCTTCACCGGATTGGGCAGCAGCAGATGGCTGACGCCCCAGTACATGGTTGCGAGGTACCAAAGCAGGACGATCCCGAGCAGGAAGCCGATCTGCACGCCACGGCTGAGCCACTTGTCCCGCCGCTCCCGCCGCGCGCTCATGATGCCGGCCCCGCGACCGCGGACTGTTCCACGGCCTTGCGGATCTCGTCGTGCAGCAGCTCATAGAGCGTGTTGCGGAGCTGGCTGAATTTCTCCGTGGTGACGAAGCTCGGCTTGCGCGGGTACGGCTCGTCGATGTCGATCACCGCCTTGATCGCGCCCGGCCGCGCCGAGAACACCGCCACGCGGTCGGCCAGGAACACCGCCTCGCCCAGCGAGTGGGTAACGAACACGATGGTCTTGCCCGCGCGGGCCAGCAGCGCGGAGAGGTCCTCGCCGAGGATCATCCGGGTCTGCTCGTCGAGCGCGCCGAACGGCTCGTCCATCAGCAGGATGTCGGTCTCGAGACTCAAGGCGCGGGCGAGCGCCGCGCGCTGGCGCATGCCGCCGGAGAGCTGCGCCGGGTAGTGGCTCATAAAGTCCTTGAGTCCGACCGCCTCCAGCGATTTGCGCGCGCGCTGCTCCTGCTCGGCCTTGGCTACGCCCTGAAACAGCATGCCGAGCTTGACGTTCTCGATCACCGAGCACCAAGGGAACAATGCGTTCTCCTGGAACACGAAGGCGATCTCGCGCGGCAGCGGCGCGCGCATGGGCTTGCCGCCGACCTCGACCGTACCGGTGGTCGGCAGCAGCAATCCCCCGATCATGTTGAGCAGCGTGCTCTTGCCGCAGCCGCTCGGCCCGATCAGGCACAGCAGCTCTCCGCGCCTGATGTCGAGAGAGGTGTCGAGCAGCGCGCGCACGTGAAATGGCTCGCCGGGCTCGCCGAACTCGTGCGAGACGCCCTTGATCCTGATCGCGACGTCGCGCGCTGTCATGTCGGCCGGAACGATTCGTTGCTCCGCGCCGCGACCGGCGCCCAGGCGGCAAGCGTCAACGCCAATGTCCGGATCACCGCCGCTTCGTCCCGTTGGCCGGGCTCGGCCGCTTTTGCGGCTTGGCTCGCTTCGCCGGCTTCCTCTTGCGCCGCGACCTTAGCCGGTCTCGCAGCCGCCGGGTTGCGCTTTCGTCGAGCGACATGTTGGCGCGGAGCACGACGCCGTAGAGTTCGCGCGCCGCCTGTCGGGAAATCAGCCCCTCGGCGGCATCGGCGGCGACCAGCGCGGCGGCGCGCGCGAGCGGATCGCCCCAGCCGCCGCCGCCGCCGGTGCGCACGATCGCCTGGGAGTTGAGCGGCACCGGGATATTGGCGCCCGTAATCCACTTGAACGCCTTTTCGCCCGGCAGCTTGAGCAGATTGCCGCCCGGCTCACCCGCCGTGCCGCCCGCGATGCCCCAGGGCGGGCGCTTGCTGCGCCTGGTCCGCTCGAAATTCCACTTGCCCTCGACCAGGTTGCGCACCTTCATGTCGAGCCCGAGCCCGCCCCGGTACCTCCCGGCGCCGCAGGAATCCGGCCGCAACGCCCGGCTTTCCACCAGCACCGGGCACTTGAGCTCGATACCCTCGATCGAGCCGTTGCGCACGTCGCCCTGGCACACCGAGACCGTCGCGGACTCGCCGTCCTCGAACGGCCGTCCGCCCCAGCCGCCGCCTTCGATGCTCTGCACGATGAAGCGGCGCTTGGTCTTGGGGTGCAGCCCGAAGAACACGACGGATCCGCCGAGCAGGCCGTGATGGCCGGCCGGAACCCGGTCCGGCATCGCCTCGGCGAGCGCCACCACGATCGTGTCCACCACCGTCGGCACGATGGCGCTCCAGCCCGACATCGGCGCCGGAAACCTGGCCATCATGATGTTGCCTTCGGGAATGATGACCTTGAGCGCGCGGAACGAGCCCTCGTTGACCGGATCGAGCGGGCCCGTGAGCGCCTTGTAGGCGACGCGCGCGCCGGCATAGGTGCGCGAATTGATGGCGGCCTTGCGCTCGGCCGAGCAGCCGGACAGGTCGATTGTCATGTCGCTGCCCGCGATCGTGATCTTGACCCGGATCGGGACTTCCTCGTCGCGGATCAGGCCGTCGTCATCGATCGAAGCCTCGGCCTCGTAGATGCCGTCGGGAAGCTGCGCCACCACGTTGCGGCACTTCTGCTCGGTCTCGTCGAAGATTTGCGCAATGGCGGCGAGGATCGTGTCCTTGCCGTACTTGTCGAACAGCTCGTCCATGCGGCGCGCAGCGAGGCGACAGGCGGCCATTTGTGATTTCATGTCGCCGAGCGAAGATTCCGGAAACCGGATGTTGTCCTTGATCACGCGGTAGAGCGTGTCGTTGAGCTTGCCTTGCTCGTAGATCTTGAGCTGGTCGAGCTGGAGCCCTTCGAACCAGGGATCCGCCACCGTCGCCCCGGCGCCAAATCCGGTGCTCTGTCCGCCGACGTCGATCCAGTGCGCCCGCACCATGCAGAACATCAGGAGCTCGCCCTGGTAGAAATAGGGCATGTAGATGACGACGTTGTTGAGGTGCTGTCCGGCCACCGCCTGATGATTGGTGATGACGACGTCGCCCGGTTTGAATCCGTCACGGCCGTAGCGCTTCATGCCGTCGACGACGAGGACGCCGAGATCGGCGACGAAGTGGGAGACGCCGCCGACATTCTGCGAAATCAGCTCGCCGTTGGTGTCGAGCAGCGCGGTGCAATAGTCGCGGACCTCGTAGATCATCATGTTGTAGGAGGTCCGCTGCAGGTCGGCCGCCATCTCGTTGGCGACGGCCGGCAACGCGTTGCGGAGCACCTCGAGCGTGACGGCATCGAGCTTCATCGCCTGCCTCCGACCTCGATGATCAGCTCGCCGGACGCGGCAACCTTGCAGGCATCGTGCTCGAACAGCACGGTGGTCGTGCCGTGCTCCTGCACAAGCGCGGGCCCGGCGATGTGCACGCCGGCGCCAGATGGTCACGCTGATAGACCTTGGCGGTGACCGGCTTGCCGGCGCTGCTGAAATACGCTGACCGCTCCCCCGACGGCGCCGCCGCGCCGGCCGCCGCGAGGCCCGGGAACGCGAGCTTCGGCCGCTTGCCGATGGCGGCAAGCCGGATATTGACCATCTCCACCGGCTCCTCGGGCGAGTAATGCGCGTAGCGCTGTTCGTAAAGCCGGTCGAAGGCGGTCCGGATGGCGCCGCGATCGCCGCGCTTGAGCTGCGCAAGACCGACCGGCACCGACAGGGTGAACTCCTGTCCGACATATCTTATGTCCAGATGAATCTGATATTGCGCCTCTTTGCCGTGACGCAGGCTGGCCTTGGCCTCGGCGACCATCTCGTCATGCACCGACACGAGCCTGGCGAAATCGACGCTGGCAAGGTCCGAATAGACCGTGCGGATGAAATCGTGCCGTTCGTCGGCGAGCAGCATGCCGAGCGCCGAGAAGTGCGAGGGAAACAACGGTACGATCACGCTCGGGATGAAAAGCTCGCGCGCGATCGCGCAGACATGCAGCGGCCCGGCCCCGCCGGAGGCGACCAATGCGAAGTCACGCGGGTCGTAGCCTTTGGCGACGGACACTTCGCGCACCGCGAGCGACATCTTGTGGATCGAGATATCGACGATGGCTTGCGCCGCCGCGACGGTATCGAGCTTGAGGGGATCGGCGATCTTTTCCTTGATGCCGCGCCGCGCACCCTCGGCATCGAGCTTCATCGTGCCGCCGAGAAAATTGTCCGGATCGATCCGGCCGAGCACCACATTGGCGTCGGTCACGGTGGGTTGGGCGCCGCCGCCGCGGTAGCAGATCGGTCCGGGATCGGCGCCTGCGCTTTGCGGCCCGACTTTGAGCGCGCCGATGTCGTCGAGCCAGGCGATGCTGCCGCCGCCGGCGCCGACCTCGACCACGTCGATCATGGGCAGCATGACCGGATGGCCGCTGGCATAGCCGCCGACGTAGTAGCCCGGCGCGAGCATCGGCTCGCCGGCGCGAATGAGGCTCGCCTTGGCGGTGGTGCCGCCCATGTCGAAGGAGATGACGTTGGGGAAGCCAAGCTGCTGCCCGACGCGCGCCGAGGCGATGATGCCGCCGACCGGCCCGGACTCCATCATGGCGACCGGGCGCTCGGTCGCGACGTCGGGCGTCATCACGCCGCCGTTCGAGCGCATGATCGAGAGATCGCCCGCAAAGCCGATGCCGCCGAGGCTCGATTTCAGGCTCTTCACATAGCCGCCGACCTTCGGCCCGATATAGGCGTTCACCACCGTCGTGGACATGCGCTCGAACTCGCGGTACTCGCGCAGGATGTCGTGCGACAGCGAAAGGTAGACGTCCGGCATCGCCTTGCGGATCATCGCGCCGGCGATGCGTTCGTGCTCCGGATTGGCGTAGGAGTGCAGGAAGCAGACCGCGACCGCCTCGACCCCGGCCGCCTTGAGCGCCTTGCAGGCTTCGACGACGCTCGCCGTCTGCAGCGGCTCTTCCACCTCGCCGGAGCTGAGCAGGCGCTCCGCCACCTCGCGCGTGAGCTGTCGCGACACCAGCGGGCGGTGGCGATGGAAGAACAGATTGTAGGATTCCGGGCGATTGCCGCGGCCGATGATGTAGACGTCGCGCGTGCCGCGCGTGACCACCAGTCCGGTCCTGGCGCCCTTGCGCTCGATCAGCGTGTTGATGGCGATGGTGGAGCCGTGGATCAGCTCGCTGACCGCGGCCGGCCGCACGCCGCTCTGCCGGATGCAGTCGATGACGCCTTGCCCAGCTCGGCCGGCGTGGTCAGGCTCTTGGCCTGGAGGAACGCGCCCGCCTCGTCGTCGAAGCCGATCAGATCGGTGAACGTGCCGCCGATATCAACCGCCAGAAAGATCACGCAACAAACTCCTGGCGCTAGTGTTGACGGTCGAACTGCGCTTGAATTCGGCGAGGTGGGATTGCCCCGCCGAACATATCGACAATTCCGGAGCCGCTCAATGCAGTCCAGTTTTCGGCAGATCATCGACAAGGCCGTGCAAGAACGGCGGCTTCTGGTCGTCCCGGGCGCGCACGATGCGCTGAGCGCGCGGCTGATCCAGAACATCGGGTTCGAGACCTATTTCATCGGCGGCTTCCCGGCGGTCGGCGCGCGCTACGGCGTGCCCGACATCGGCTTGAAGGGCTTTGGCGAGATCTCCGCCGCCGTGCGCGACATCATGGCGGCGTGCGACCTTCCGGTGTTCGTGGACGGCGACGACGGCTATGGCGATGTCAAGAACGTGGTGCACACGGTGCAAAGCTACGAGCGCATGGGCGTGAGCGCGATCCTGATCGAGGATCAGCAATGGCCCAAGCGCTGCGGCCACATGGCCGGCAAGAAGGTGGTACCGGTGGAGCTGGCGGAGGCAAAGCTCCGTGCCGCCTGCGCCGAGCGGCTCAGCGCGGAGACATGGATTCTGGCGCGTACCGACGCGCGCCAGGTCTACGATCTCGATGAGGCCATGCGCCGCGCCGAGCGCTACATCCGGGCCGGGGCCGACGGCATCTTCATCGAGGCGCCGCGCAGCGTGCAGGAGCTGGAGCGGATCGGCCGCGCCTTCGACGTGCCGCAGGTTTGCAACCCGCTGATGGGCGGCCACACGCCAATTCTGACGATGCGCGAGCTCGGCGAGATCGGTTTCAACTGCGCCGTGCTCGGCCTCGACACGCTGATGCACGCCGCCAAGGCGATCGAGGCCGTGCTGCTCGACATGAAGTCGGGCAAATTCGCGCGCCGCAACGACGGCATGGACTTCGAAGACTACAAGCGCCTCGTCGGCTACGACCGATGGGAGAGCGTGGACGACCGCTTTGCGCCGCGGCAGTAACGGCGCTGCTCTCGTGCCTGCGCTTGTCGCACGTGTTTGTTCTAGGGTGTGCGTGCTCGCCGCTTGCTCGGTCTGCTCCCTCCCCCCTTGTGGGGGAGGGGTGGGGAGGGGGGTAGTAGTTGTGATTCCGAGTCGCGTCCGCCAACTACGACCCCCACCCCCAACCCCTCCCCACAAGGGGGAGGGGAGCACACCGAGTTTGTTGCTCGCCCTGATGCGACCCCGATCCCTCGCGCGTCCGCGACTCACACCATTGCCGGCTCGCGCGTTTTTGCCGTCGGCGCGTCCTTGAGACCGAAGATGCGGCGGGCGTTGTCGTAGAACAGCTTCTGCTTTTCGGCGGCCGTCAGCGTGACGTCCTCGAGCAGCTTGAGGCATGCCGCCGGATCCCAGCACGGATAGTCGGTGCCGTACATGACGTGGTCGATGCCGTAATAGTCGATCGCGAACCGCATTCCGGCGGAGTGCGGAGACACCGTGTCCGTATACATGCGCTTCATGTAGTCCTGCACCGGACGCGGCAGCTTGGCGGCCTTGGAATTCTTGTCCATGCGGCCGGCCTGGTAGGGCAGCGATCCGCCGGTGTGCGACATCACGATCTTGAGCCCGGGATGGCGCTCCATCACGCCGGAGAGGATGAGCCGCATGGCCGCGACGCTCACCTCGATGACGCGGCCAAGGCTGAGATGCAGCGCGCCGTCATAGCCGTCGAGCATGTCCTGGAAGATCACGTCGGTCGGATGCAGGAACAGCGGCAGGCCGAGCTTCTCCACGTGCGCGTAGAACGGCTCGAGCCGCTCCGCGTCGATGCGGGCATCGGCGCCGACGCTGCCGGGAAGGTTCACGCCCATCAGGCCGAGCCGATTGACCGCATCGTCGACCGTTTCGATCGCCGTGCGCGTGTCCTGCAGCGGCACCGCCGCGCTGGCCCAGACCCGGCCGGGATATGTCTTCTGCGCGTCCGCCATCGCCTCGTTCCACATGAGGGCGTAGTCGCGTCCCTCCGCCAGCGGCATGTCGGAGAAGGCGACCGAAAACGGGCCGATCGACAGGATGACGTCGAACTGGTGGCCGAGACGGTCCAGATACTCAAGCTGCTTGTCGAGATCGAACCACTCCGCCCAGCTGTTGAGATGCTGACCACTGCCGGCGCGGCGCATGTAGTCGTAACCGCCCTGCGCATTCACGCGGGCCTTGGGAAAGCTTCCGCGTTTGCAGAGCTTTTCGAAAATCGGGCGGGGCCACCAGTGAAAATGCGAGTCGATGATGCGCATGAAAGCTGTCCCGTTGCCTGCCGACCTGCGGAGTCTGTCGCCTGCCGACCTGACGAGTCTAGTGCGTATCCCGTTCAAATGGAACCGGCGGGAGATGCAAGCTCGTCTGCTGCGAGGCTCATTCCCGGTCAACGCGACGCACTCGCGGTGCCATGGCGAAAACTGTCGAATTCTGTAATGATTCCCCGGCAAGGCCGCGTAGGTCGGCCAAGGGAGGATGCCATGCCCAAGGTTTCCCGTGCGTTGCTTTGCTTGCTGGTCGTGCTGCTGGCCTTGCCGGCAAACGCCGCGGAAAAGCTTCGCGTCGGCAAGGCGGTGGCCTTCGCCTGGACCTTCACCCCGCTGGATGTCGGTATGCAGACCGGCATCTTCGCCAGGCACGGCCTGGAGATCGAAGCCTCGGCCGCGGCCGGGGACGCCAAGATGCAGCAGGCGTTGACGGCCGACAGCCTCGACGTGGGCATCGGCAGCGGCCCCGGCATGGCGTTCATGGCGAAGGGCGTGCCGGCGAAGGCGGTCGCGGCGATGGCGGGCGTGCCGCGCAACATGGCGGTCATGGTCGGCTACAATTCGCCGGCCAAAACCGTCGACGATCTCAAGGGCAGGAAGCTCGGCGTCACCACCGTGGGCTCCTTGACCGACTGGATCGGCAAACGCATCAACATGCTCAAGGGCTGGGGCGCGGACGGCATCGCCACGGTGCCGATTGGCGGCATGCCGCCCGCGCGCGCGGCGATCAAGACCGGCCAGATCGACGGCTACATCGGCGCGCTCGAAACCGGCTACTCGCTGGAGGAGGCCAAGGAATGGCGCGTCATCACGACGGCCACGCCGTTCGTCGATGACTTCATCACCCACGTCTTCTTCGTGCGGGAGGACGTGATCGCAAAGCGTCCGGATACGGTGCGTGCCTTCCTGCGGGGCTGGTTCGAGACCATCGCCTTCATGAAGGCGAACAAGGACAAGACCGTCGAGATCACGTCCAAGGTGCTCAACCTCAGCCCGGCGGTCATCGGCCGCGCCTATGACGAGCAGATCGGCATCTTCAGCATGGACGGCACCTTCGACCCCAAGGCGGTCGCTGTGCTCAAGCAGTCCTTCATCGAGATGGGCCTGCTGAAGGAAATTCCCGACGACAAGGTCATGTTCACCACGCAGTTCGTGCCGGTAAAGGCCGGCATGTAGCAGCTGTTTCACCCCACGCGTCACCCGCGGGCTTGACCACGCAAGTCGGATTCATCCGACTTGCGCACCTAAATGCCGAACTCAGGTAAACCTGAGTTCGGTGGTCCATCGCAAACACTTTTCGCCAAGAGGATGGATTGCCGGGTCAGGCCCGGCAATGACCGCCCCGGGTTAGACGCGATTTCCCTCTACGAGGCGCGATCCGTCACCATCGCCGGTGCGGTGCCGATCCAGTGACCCCCGTGCAGCGATAATTCGATCGTCAGCACGGCGAATCCGGCCGCGATCGGCGCGTCGCGTCCGGGCAGGCGCGACGAGGCGATCACCGAAAGCGGATAGCTGCCGACGCAGCTCTCGACCATCCAACGCTCGAGCGTGGCACCCGCCAGCGCTTCGACGCAGGCCGCGAGTTGCCCGGCGATCGGCTTGCCCGCGTCGATCCCGCGGATGACACCGTCGAACCAGGCATCGGCACGGGCAACCGCAGGGTCGCTTGCGAGCGTGCGCGTGCGCCGCAGCCAGGCTCCTTTGTAGGCGACGGACGCACGCACGGCGAAGCGATCCGCCAGCGGCACCGGCTTCGATATGCGCCTCAGCCTGCGGTCGGCGGCGAGATCGGGCGCGACGGTGACATGGATCTCCTCGGCGCCGGCAAGACGCGCATGCTTTTCGATCAGTCCGGCCAGCGTGCCTGCGTCGCAGGTCGTGTCCGCTTGATCGAGCGCTGCCACCGCGATTGCATTGCTGCGCGCCAGCAGCCGCTGTTCGGCCGCATCGATGTCGCGACGGACCCTGGCGAACTGGGCGCTTGCGTCGACCCATCCGACCGCCGGCGCAGCAGCGGAAAGATCATCGGCGAGCTCCGACGGCAGGGCATCCAGCTCCAGAATACCGACCCGCTTCACCGAATTGTCCTTGGCCAGCCGTTCGCCCAGCAGCACCCCCGGCAGGGGCGTGCTGACGACATCGCTGACCGGATTGGTGGCGCGGATCCAGTCGGCCACCCGGTTCGACAACGCGGTGGCGAAAGCCAGCCGGCCGCTCTTCGGCAGCAGCAGCAATCCTTCCGACCAGTAGGGGGTGAAGCCGGTCAGCCAGGTCACCGCGCTCGGCCGTACCAGATTGGTGTAGATGATGACGGCGTCGAGGCCGGCACTTTCCATGCCGGCCCGCAGCCGGGCGATTCGCGCGTCGAGCGCCGCGAGCGGTAGCTCCTGCGGGTCCCGTTGCATCAAGCCGCGTCGCATGATCCGGCCCGGTCAGCCCGCAACGCTGAAAAGCTCGCGCGGGGTCTTGGTCAGGACCTCGCAGCCGTCCCGGGTGACCACGACGGCGTCGCCGAGGACGAGATAGCCCACGGCGGGGTGATAGGTGTTGGGATGCACGATCAGCGTCATGCCGGCATCGATCCGCGTCGTGACGTCTTCCAGCAGATGCGGCTTGCTGTCGGCAAACAGTCCCATGCCGTGCCCGCGCACGCGCGTGAATTTATTGGTGGTGTATTCGCCCAGCCCGTGCTTGCGGAAGACGTCGTTCTCCGCGCGCGCGATGTCGGCGGCGGCGACGCCGTCGCGCACGACGGCTACTCCCGCTTCCATCGCCTCGCGAAAGAGCGCGTGCGCGCTGCGCTGCTCGGCGCTGGGCTCGCCGACGACCAGTGTGCGACAGATCTGGGCATAGTAGCCGTCGACGCAGGGCGTCAGCTCGGTCGTGACCAGATCTCCACGCTTGAGCCGTTTGCCGCTCGGCGGCGTCATGCCGCGGACTTCGACGCCGCCGACGCCGATGATCTGGAAATTGTCGTCGACGCCGTTGGCGCGGAAGAAGGCTTCCGATTCAGCGATCAGCTCGTAGTCCGCCCGGCCGGGGCGCGCCGCGTTCATGAACACCCGATAGCCTTCGTCGGCAAGGCGTGCCGCGCGGCGGATGGCGGCGATCTCCGACTTCATCTTGTTCATCAGCAGCCGATCGAGGAGGGCGGTCTGGTCGCTGATGTCGAGCTCTTTGGCGCGGGCGGCGATCCGGCGCGGCAGCAGGCGTTGCGGCGCGGCCCCGATCCGATGATTGCGCAACCGGTCCAGCGCGGCATCGACCTCGGCGATCAGGTCGGGTGCGTAGATCACCTCGGCCGCGGGGCAATCGAGTTCAGCACGGTCGACCTCGAGCGGGCTGTCGAGATAGAGCGTGACACGGCCGTCATTGCCGACGAGTGCCAGCGCCTGTCCTTCGACGATCCCGAAGTCCGTGGCGTAACGCAGATAATCGCCCTGCCAGGCGTTGCCGTAGACCAGCAGCATATCGAGGCCCGCGTCCGCCATCGCCGCGGTGAGACGGGCGCTACGATCGTCCGCGATCATGGTTTATTCCGCTGTAGAGGTTCGCAAATGGCATTGGCTTTGTCGGATATTCCGGGCGGGAGGGGTCGCCGGATGCGAAACATTTGCTCCCCGACCTACAGGCTGCAAGTTTGAAGGTCTCTGGTGATATCAGCAAGAGTATGCCGGCAACCATTTGACACCGCCATGAGTTGGACCACGGAGACTAGGGCGTGTACTCATAAATCGCGATGTCCGGCAATCGCCGGCTGATGTCCGCATTGCCCCCGAAAGATGGGGTAATCGGCCGGCAGCTTGTGGATAGCTGAAGATTTTGGGTGCTGCGCTTCAGGCTGATGGTGAAACGAGGTCCGTGAACACGGCCTCAAGCATCAGACGGCCTCAAGCATCAGAAGGAGAAGCGCAGCATGGACCATTTTGCTGGATTGGACGTTTCGGTCAAGGAGACGAGCATCTGCATTGTGGATGACGCAGGCAAGATCGTTCGGGAAGTAAAGGTGGCGAGCGAACCTGAAGCGTTGTTGGCGGTGCTGAAGAACCTCGCCTACCACTTCAAGCGAATTGGGTTGGAAGCTGGACCGCTGTCGCAATGGCTGTTCAGCGCTCTCGCCGAAGCAGGATTGCCTGTGATCTGCGTTGAGACGCGGCACATGCAAGCGGTGTTGAAGGCGCAGATCAACAAGACGGACCGCAACGATGCGCGCGGCATAGCGCAGATGATGCGGGCGGGGCTTTATCGTCCGGTGCATGTGAAGACGATACGCAGTCAGAAACTGCGGATGCTGCTGACACATCGCAAGCTGCTACAGTCGAAGGCGATCGCAATCGAGAATGACCTGCGCGGCACTTTGCGTAACTTCGGTCTCAAGGTTGGCATGGTTGGGAAGGTGAAGTTTGAGGCCCGCATCGGGGAGCTTGTTGAGAACCTCCCCGACCTGGCGGTGCTGGTCGAGCCGATGCTCATTGTCCGGCGGACGCTTCGCGAACAGATCGTCATCCTGCATCGCCGTTTGCTGGCCGCCCCCGACCGACGATCCCGCTTTCCGTCCAATGCTCCAGGGCGGCGCGATGGGTCCGGACGTCAGCGAGCCGCAGCGCCTGCTCGGAGGGATCGAGGTTGATGGCGAGGTGGGACCGGACACATGGAGCTCGTTGCTTGGCAAGACCTCGCTCAGGGCAATCGCGTCGAGTGGAGGCACATTCGCGCCGTCGACCATTGATCAGATCGTCTCTCTCGCGCGCAACTCTGCACTCGCGCGACACTCATGGTCTGGCAGGGGGATGGCTCCCATCGGCTATATCAACGGTCTCGCAGTCACGTTTGCCCGGGTTTATCTGAAGCTGAAGGCGGGAGATTCCACGGCACTTGCGATGACGGCGCCGCTCGGTGGAACGAGCTCGGATGCGCTGGCGTGGTATGGTGCGGCGGCCGGCGACCGTTCGACCACGTTGCGGCGATTGTTCGCGCTGCTCTACGGGCTGGGCATGCGAGAATCCTCCGGCAACTGTTTCGAAGGGCGCGATCGGTCTGCCAGCAACGTCACCGCGGACACGGCGGAAGCTGGATTGTTCCAGCAAAGTTGGAATTCGCGCGGCGCAAGCCCTGAGCTGCCCAAGCTGTTCGAGGCGTATTCGGCCAATCCGGACGGATTCCTGTCGATCTTCCGCGAAGGCCTTTCCGGATCAGCTTCGTCGAACGAAGGAAGCGGCGATGGCGCTGCGTTTCAGGCGCTCTGCAAGTCCTGCCCCGCATTTGCGGTGGAAGCGGCCGCGGTCGGCTTGCGCACGATCCGTAAGCACTGGGGACCGATCAATCGTCGCGAAGCGGAGATTCGTCCGGAGGCCGAGACACTGTTGCTGCAGGTGCAGAAGGTGATCGATTCGGCCCCGGTCCTCGTCCCGGGCGGCGGACCCATCCCGACGGTCCCAAGGCCTCACGATCCACTCGCAGACCTCCTGGGCCTCAAGGACCTGGAGAACCGCCGTTGACTTGCGTTACGCGAATCAAACAGCGAGATCCATCGAGGTGCTGCAGAAGGTCCAGACCTGCCCGATGCAGTACCATAGTCCGTTCGCCTGCATGAAAGAGAGCTGTCCGGCCGGGCGGAACATCGACGTGAAATAGAGATTGCATCGTTCCGTTTCGACGCCACTGAGCGCGATTCTCTTCCCTCCCATAAGGTTCCTGAACCAGGAAGCTAGCGCGCGGCGCGGACCACGGCATGACGCCGCGGTGCGATGATGGCGCGGCGCAAGCCATCCGGCGGTCGCACTTGCGCACGCACAACGCCGACCGTGCGCAGACGAACCATCTGTGCGGCGCGCCACATCGGTCGAAATCGAACCGACTCCCTCGACGTCAGAGGGATTTCCCTTCTCGCCGTCGCACTTCATCTCGGTTGCGGTGAATCATGCTCGGTCGAGTGGGACTCTCCTGCGTGGCGCGGCACGCTCGGATTTGAGAGAGTTGGACTGCATCGCGGACGAGAAGTGCCGTGGTGCCCAAGGAAAGGAGTACGCGAATGGCAATTGAAAAGCTGAACGCATCGAGCAGCCTCGCCGAGGTGATCGACCGGATTCTCGACAAGGGAATTGTCGTCGACGCCTGGGTGCGCGTCTCGCTGGTCGGTATCGAATTGCTCGCCATCGAAGCCCGTGTCGTTGTTGTCGGCGTCGATACCTACCTCAAATACGCGGAAGCCGTCGGCCTGACGGCAGGCGGCCTGACAGCCAGCGCTGCCGCTGCTTGACGGCGCGGCGCTCGGGGACTTCGGCCCCTGAGCGCCGAACCGACGCAGGGCTGAACGAACTGACACACGGCGCGCGCATGCGCGGCCTTGGCGGAGTTGCCACATGGCGATCGTCGCAGTATTGCAAGACACGCGCATTGCCAACGCGCTGGCGCCGCGGCGGCGTCCTGACTTCGTGCAGACGCCGACTGTCGAAGCGATCATCCGGCGTGCGCTGGCTTATCTCAATGCGGGATTCTCGGTGCATTTCCGCGGCCCTGCAGGTACCGGCAAGACCACCCTGGCAATGGATACTGCGGCGCTGCTCAATCGGCCGATCGTCATGATCACCGGCGATGAAGAGATGGCTACCGGGACGTTGGTTGGCGGCCAGCGCGGCTATCACGTCCGCAAGGTCGTCGACCGCTTCGTCCATAACGTGACCAAGACCGAGGAGACCGCCGAGCAGCGCTGGGCCGACCACCGGCTGACCACGGCATGCCGGGAGGGCTACACCCTCATCTATGACGAGTTCACGCGCTCCAGGCCGGAGGCCAACAACGTGCTTCTCAGCGTGCTTGAGGAAGGACTGTTGGTGCTCCCGGCGCAGAACCAGAACGAAGCGTACATCAAGGTGCACCCGAATTTTCGCGTCATCTTCACCAGCAATCCGCAGGAATATGCCGGCGTTCACGATGCCCAGGATGCGCTTGGCGACCGCATCGTGACCATCGACGTGGGACATGCTGATCGCGAGCTTGAAATCGCCATCGCCGCTGCCCGCTCCGGCTTGCCGGCGGCCACCGTCACGCCGGTCATCGATCTGGTGCGGGAATTCCGCAACACCGGCGAGTACGACCAGGCGCCGACGCTGCGTAGCAGCCTCATGATCTGTCGCATGATGGCGCAGGAAGGATTCCGGGCGGCAATCGACGACGCGCAATTCGTGCAGGTGTGCCTCGACATCCTCGGCGCGAAATCCACGTTTTCCGAAAAGGCCAACGGCAAGCGCAAACAGCAGCACGAGATGCTGTTGAGTCTTATCGAGCATCATTGCCCGGGCCGTGCGACATCCGGAGCCAACCAGCACCAGGCATGGTCCGATCAGGCCACTTCGCCGGCGATCCGCGGCACGCAGGCGGAGACGACAGATGCGTGAGCAGAGAACCCGTGACAGCCGGCCTGACGCGGCCACCCCACGGCGCCGCATTACGGCGCCGCGAATCCCCGCCAACGGAGCGAAGCCGCGCGGGCATCATCACGTGGGCAACCGCCTGGCGCGGCTGGAAAACGAACGCGCTCGCCTCGAGCGCGAGCTCGTCATCTGCGAGAGCCGGCAGCAGGTGGCCGCGAGCAGATTGGCGAAGGTCAACACGGAGCTCGCGGCCCTGCGGCCGACCTTGTTCGAAGCGCCGCGCATATATGGCGGGCCGCCGCTTCACCGGCGCCGCAGCCCTTTGTTGCGCGACCTGCGCGGCGCCACCTGTTCGAGATCAGGAGGAGAATGATGGCGAAGAAGAGCGCAAAGCCAGACGGCAGCGTCAAGGACAGCATCGAGGTCGAGATCGGCGGGCTGTTCAGCACGCTCGGGAACGCCGTCGACTTGCTCGGCAGACTGGCCGAGGCCGGAGCCAAGCACGTGCAGCACCGTGACGACCTGACGGTCGAGCCTCTCGGTGATGAGGCGCACGGGGTTTACGGAATCAGCATTCGCACCGGCCGCGGCGGCGCCGGCGCGGACAATGTCGAGCCGTTCCGCAATATCCACGCCGCCACCGAGGGCGTCGTCGCGGACGACGTGCGCGAGCCGCTGGTCGATGTGTTCGACGAGGGTACCGAAATCGTGGTCACCGCAGAGCTGCCGGGCGCCCGCGAGGATGAGATCACAATCGAGCAGCGTGACGCTGTCTTGGCCATCTCGTCGCAGGGCGAACGCCGGTACGCCAAGGAGGTTCTGCTGCCAGGCGCCATCGACGGCAACAGCGTGAAGAAGAAATACAACAACGGCGTGCTGCAAATCCGTGCGCGCAAGATCTGAGAAGGAGGCGAGCGTCGGTTCGCTATACCGTTCGAACATTGTGGAGAGGCGACGCTGAGCGTCGCACGAGGACGACCGATGAAAGACACCGAGCCGGCCGAGGGACAATACGTCTACGCGATCATCGCCTGCGCCGAACCGCGGGAATTCCTCGCGCGTGGCATCGGCGAACGCGGCGATGCCGTGCACCTTGTCAATTACCGGCGAATCGGCGCGATCGTGAGCAGCTCTCCCAATATCGAATACGAGAACAGTCGCCGGAACATGATGGCGCACACGCTGGTGCTCGAGGAAATCATGAAGGAGTTCGACCTGCTGCCGGTGCGCTTCGGCACGATTGCGCCGGATGCGGACACGATCAAGGAGCGGCTCCTCGCGGCACGCTACCAGGAGCTCACTGAGCTGCTCGAGCAGATGCGCGACCGGATGGAGCTCGGTCTCAAGGCATTCTGGTACGACGGCGCCGCGATTGCGGAGGTGGTGCGGGACAACGAGACGATTCGTCGGATGCGCGATGCGCTCACCGGGCGTTCAACGACGGAAACCTACTACGAGCGCATCCGCCTCGGCGAGGAGGTGGAGAACGCCTTGGCGCAGAAACGCGCGCGCGACGAGGAGACCATTCTCGATCGCATCAGACCGCTCGTCCACAAGACACGAACGAACAAGATCGTGAGCGACCGCATGGTGGTAAACGCCGCCTTCCTGGTCGACCGGCGGAACGGGATCCAGGTCGACGACGCCATGCGCGGGCTGCACGAGGAGTTCAGCGACCGGCTCATATTCAAATATTTCGGCCCGGTACCGCCGTACAATTTCGTCAACATCGTCGTCAATTGGGCGGGATGACGGCATGGGCCTCCTGGGAAGCACCCTCACCGCGCCGATTCTCGGTCCCATCCGGGGAGTGCTGTGGTTGGCGCGCATGATCGAGGAGCAGGTCAATGCCGAGCTCTATGACGAGAACAAGAATTCGCGCCGAGCTCACCGAACTGGAGCTCGCGCTCGACCTGAACCAGATCGATTTCGACGAGTACGAAGCGCGCGAGAGCATGTTGCTGCGGCGGTTGAAAGATGTCCGGGAGACACGAAGTGACTGAACCCCACGCCGGCCCGCCGTCGCGTCCGCATCCGCAGGCGACGCCTGGCATCCACAGCGAAACCGCGTCGCCGGCATCGCAAGCGCCGCCGCACGCGGAGGCATCGGCGCCGCGGCGACCCGTGGAGCTGATCGCGCGCGCAAAGGAACAGCTCCGTACCCTCACGGGCTATGAAATCGACAGCGTGTCGGCATTCACAAAATCCGACGGCGGCTGGCGTCTCTCCGTCACGGTGGTGGAGCTCCACCGCATTCCGCCGGTAACCGACGTGCTTGCCCGCTACGACGTCGATCTCGACACAGAAGGCGACGTCGTCAGCTACCACCGCGGCACGCGATATTTCCGCAATCAGGTCGGAGACGGCACATGATGCCGCGGCGCGCCTGCACGGGCATTAACTGCCCGATTGGCCTCTACGAACGACATGACGGGGAGATCAGGCGCCTCACGCATGCGATCAACGGATCGTCGACCGTGAGCGAGATGAGCCGGGCCGCGCATGATCTGCGCCAGCACGCATGCGTGCTGCTCGATTGCCGCGCCTATGACGACAACGATCCGAATTGCCGCATGTGCCGCGACATTTCCGCCTGGCGGGAAAAGATCGCGTCCGTGGTGGGGCAGATGACCGCTCTGCCCCCGTGAGCCGGGGTCGCGAGGAATCCGGAAACGACGTCATGTCGGAAGGGCGAATGGAACACTCGGTACAAGGTTCTGCGCTGGCGGACATTCTCGAGCGCATTCTCGACAAGGGCGTGGTGATCGCAGGCGACGTCACCATTTGCCTTGTCGGCGTAGAGCTTCTCAGCATCCGGCTGCGCCTGCTTATCGCGTCCGTCGACAAGGCCGTCGCGATGGGCATCAACTGGTGGGAAAACGACCCGGCCCTGTCGTCGCAGGCGCGCACCATGGCGGAGCAGAACCGGTTGCTGCAGGAGCGCCTCGACCGGCTGGAGACATTGGTCGCGTGCGGCCAGGAGCAATTGCCATGAGCGCCAGGGCAGCCGAACGCCAAGGAGGTCAGCCGATCGATCTCTATGCCATCGTCCGGTCCGAGCCGGGCGGCAGGGACGCCCTCGTCGGCATGGACGCGATCGCCGACGGTCTCCGCATGATCGCGGCCGGGCCATATTCCGCAGTCATCGGCGGCAGTACCGGGCCCGACTTGAAAGGCCGCAGCCGCACAGAATTGGCGGGCCTGCTCATCGTCCATCAGAAGGTGATCGAGCAGCTCATGCGCACGGCGTGGGTCCTGCCCGTGAAGTTCGGTACGCGGATGCCTGACGAGAAGGGCATACGTGACCTGCTTGAGCGGGAATGCCCACTGTTCAATTCGATCTTCGCCAAGCTGCGCGCCTGCACGCAACTGGAGGTCTCCGTCACCTGGGCTCTCGACGCCGTCTTCGCCGATATCGCCGGCGAGGAAGATGTTGCGCGGCTCAAGGCGCAAATCGCCGACAATGGAACGGCTGTGACCACGGCGCAGCGCCTGGAGCTTGGCCGGTTGGTCAAAGCTGCGCTGGAGCGCCGCCGCGCCGTCGTGGCGACCCACGTAGCGAACGCCCTTCGCGCCGTGGCGATCGATGCGATCGTCAGTCCCGTGACGGTCGACCACCTCGTCTTGCAACTCGTCGTTCTCGTCAAGATCGATGCTCTCGGTGAAGTCGATCATTGTCTCGAGGCGCTCGACGCCGCGTACGGCGGTCGATTGCGCTTCCGTTGCATCGGCCCAATGCCGCCCGCAAACTTCGCCACGCTCGAGATCGAGCTCCTCGAAAGCGACGAGATCGAGCGTGCCGGCCGCATGTTGGGAGTCGCACCCACGGCGAGCCTCGCGGACGTGCGCTCCGCATACCGCCGCTTGGCACGCTCGGCCCATCCGGACGCGGCAGACAATTGTGCCGACAACGCCGCAACGATGACGGCCCTGTCGGACGCCTACAGGCTTCTTGTCCGCTATGCGCGCGCCCACGACGCAGATCGGTACGGCAACTCGCGTGTCTCCGAACTCGATATTGATGCGCCGGCCATGTTTGTCTCGATCCGAACATCGGAGGCGCAAAGTGGTGCCCGGATCGGTGCCGAGAGCTGAGGAACGCATGTCCGTCCCCGAACCGCGCATCTATGCCTACGGCATCGTCCGCTTACACGACGGCGACGACCTCGCCGCTCCCGTCCCGGTCCATGGGCTTCACGGTGGTGCCGTACGGGCGCTGGCATGCGGTCGGCTGGCTGCGCTCGTCAGCGACCTGCCGCCACAGGCCAGCGCCCCGCTCGACGATGTCTGGCGCGATCCGGATCGGATCAGGCGCCTGGTCCTCGAGCATCATCGCGTCCTGCACGGTCGTCGTCCTGGAGCGCACAGTACTGCCGTTGCGTTTCGGAGCGGTGTTTTCTGACGACGACGGCGTGGCAACAGCGCTGGCAATGCATTGCGACGCGCTGTGGGAGGCGCTCGACCGTGTCGACGGAGCGCGCGAATGGGGCGTCAAGATCTTTGTGATCAGGATGTTCTCCACTCTCACCTGAACCAGGACGCGGACGGCGTTGGCGCCGGCCCGGCGCAGATCAACGCGCCGTCCGCAGGACGGGCCTTCTTTATGCGTCGGCAAATGGAACATCGGGCCGCGCAAGGCGTCCGCGACTCGATTATCCGCCGCATCGTCGAAAGCGGTCGGCTCCTTTCCGCCGCCGCCCGCGCCGCTGCGGCTTTGCGCATCCAGCCGCCGGCAATCCATGGCCGCTCGGACGAGATGGTTTGCAACAGCGCGTTCTTGGTGGCGCGCGAGCAGGAGAACCAATTCCTTGCCGTCATTGACGGGTTGCGGGACGTCTCCCCTCGGTCGGGATTCGATTACGAGCTCAACGGGCCGTGGGCGCCTTGCAGCTTCGCCCATTTCTCGCTTGGGAGCGCCTGACCATGAAGGTTCGCATCGGACATGAGCGGAATACGGCGATTGTCGATCTCCTCGATCGCGCGCTCAGCAAGGGCGTCGTGCTGTGGGGCGAAGCGACGATTTCGCTGGCCGGCGTCGGCCTCATCTATGTCGGGTTGAAGGTGCTGGTTGCGTCGGTCGAGACCATGCACACGATGCGCGCCATACATCGGGCCGATGCGCCGCTCCTCGACGAGCGGGGTGCATGACCATGCTTTACGTGTACGGCGTCGTGCGATTCTCCGAGTCTCGGCGGCTCCCCGCTGACCGGGCACGACGCTGCGAGCGTGTTCGCGGTCCCGTGCGGAGACTGCGCCGCCGCCGCGAGCAATCTGTCCCGCCGCACCATTGTGGCAGGACCAGGGAGCGTGTGGTTGCACGAGCAGGTTCTGGAAGCGCTTATGCGGCGGCACGCCGTCCTGCCGCTTCGTTTCGGGACGCTTGTTCCCGATGCCGAAATGCTCCGGAACCGCCTTGCGGCCATGCTTCCCGCACTCGGCGACAATCTTCGACGGTTGCGCGGCAGGGTCGAATTCGCGCTGCGCGTCACCGGTGTCGATGCCGAATGCCTGCGCGCGGGCGATGCTGCGGAGACGAGCGACGCCGCCCGGACGCTTCACCCGGAACACGCTATCTGCGCGCGAGAGCCGAGCGCCGCCGCCACAGGATCGCCTTTGAAGACGCGGCCAGGGGCACGGAACGCGCGCTGAGGCGGCATCTCGACCCGACGGCCGAAAGTGCCGCCTGGGGGCTCGCTGCGGCACGATCGACGACCTTGGTCGCATCGTACCTGGTGCCGCGCAAGGACGCCTCGGCGTTTGCCGCGGCAGTCGCCGACGTTCGCGCGCATCACCCCGCGCTCAAGATCAGTTGCACGGGTCCATGGGCACCCTATTCGTTTGTGACCGTGCGCCCGCCGGAGGCATGATCATGACGCGCCCAACGCCGAACCGTCTCGCCACCGACGATGAAACCGCAGCCGATGACCTCGTGCGGCTGGTTCTCGCGCTGGTCGAGACGCTGCGTCAATTGATCGAGCGTCAGGCCATCCATCGCGTCGAAGGCGGGCACCTGGCCGACGACGAGGTCGAGCGCCTGGGACTTGCATTGCTGCGGCTGGAGCAGCGCATGCACGAACTCAAGGATCATTTTGGTCTGCAGGACGAGGACCTCTCCTTGGACTCGACCTGGGAGACTTGCCCGATATCGCGATGCAGGAAAGCGAAAGTCTCTATTGAGCGGACGGCATGAGGCAGCGAGGCGGTGATGACGCAGCACGAAGCAGTGAATGACGCGGTCGCCGGCGATCTGATGCGAAAGGCGACCGAAGCTCTGCCTAAGGACGTCGGTCGCGGCCTTGCCCGCATCGATCCGACCGACATGACGCTGACGGGCATCGCGCCGGGCGATGTCATTCGGCTGATCGGAAAGAGAACAACCGTTGCCAAAGCGATGCCGGCGTTTCCTAAGGATCGTGGGAAAGCACATCGTGCAGATCGATGGCCTGACCCGTCACAATGCCGGGGCCGGGCTGGGCGAACGGCTGCGATTGCAGCGCGCCGAGTACCGTCCCGCCAAGAAGGCTCAGACTGGCACCGCTCACGGCGCTGCGTTACGCGCGCAAAGGGGGCGAAGATCGTTATGTCGGCCGTCTTCTCGAAGGACTGGTATTGCTCGAGGGCGACCGCGTCCGTGCGACGCTGATGGGCACGCGCAGCCAGGACTTCACCGTTCCTGCAAACCTGGCCCAAGCAGGGCCTGTGGTCATCCAGCCGATGACGACGATCGAGATCAGCCGCCGCGGCGGCGGCATCGAGGTGCTGCCGCAGAGGATCGCCTACGAGGATATCGGCGGGCTCCAGCGCGAGCTCGGCTCCATCCGCGAGATGCTCGAGCTGCCCCTGCGCTATCCAGAAATTTTCGAGCGGCTCGGCATCGAGGCGCCGAAGGGCGTCCTGCTGCACGGCCCACCCGGGTGTGGCAA
>CAWHCK010000022.1:0-58762 GCA_963827585.1 uncultured Alphaproteobacteria bacterium | reverse complement strand
GGGCGTTCCGAGCCGGATGAATGTCGGGCAGATTCTCGAGACCCATCTCGGTTGGGCCTGCGCCGGCCTCGGATTGCGGATCGGGCAGGCGGTCGAGATCTACAACGCCAAGCACGACACCAGGCCGCTCAAGGACATCCTCAAGAAGATCTACGGCGACGACGAGACCATCAAGTCGCTGGGCGAGAAGGACCTGGTCGAGCTCGGCACCAATCTTCGCCACGGGGTGCCGATCGCGACGCCGGTGTTCGACGGCGCCAAGGAGGCCGATATCGAGCACATGCTCGACCTCGCCGGGCTCGATCATTCCGGCCAGGTCACGCTCTACGACGGGCGCACCGGAGAGTTGTTCGATCGCAAGGTGACGGTGGGCTACATCTACATGCTCAAGCTCCACCATCTGGTCGACGACAAGATCCACGCGCGTTCGATCGGTCCCTACAGCCTCGTCACCCAGCAGCCGCTGGGCGGCAAGGCCCAGTTCGGCGGCCAGCGGTTCGGCGAAATGGAGGTGTGGGCGCTCGAAGCTTACGGCGCTGCCTACACGTTGCAGGAAATGCTGACCGTGAAGTCGGACGACGTCGCCGGCCGCACCAAGGTGTACGAGGCGATCGTGCGCGGCGACGACACGTTCGAGGCCGGTATCCCGGAATCCTTCAACGTGCTGGTCAAGGAGATGCGCTCGCTCGGCCTCAACGTCGATCTGCACAATTCGAAGCAGCAACGGCCGGCCGGCGAAGCCGCGCAGGCGGCGGAGTAGCGACGACGGACAACGGAGGACGGAAGACGGACCGAAGCGCGCGACAGACGAGGTTGCCGAACCTTCTGTCGTCCGTCGTCTGTCGTGCGTTCTCGGACACGGATAGCTCCACACGGAGAGGACTATGAACCAAGAACTTATGAATTTTTTCAGCCCGCAGGTGCCGGCTCAGGTCTTCGACCAGATCCGAATCTCGATCGCGAGCCCGGAAAAGATTTTGTCGTGGTCCTACGGCGAGATCAAAAAGCCGGAGACCATCAACTACCGCACCTTCAAGCCCGAGCGCGACGGCCTGTTCTGCGCGCGCATTTTCGGGCCGATCAAGGACTACGAGTGCTTGTGCGGCAAGTACAAGCGGATGAAATACAAGGGCATCATCTGCGAGAAATGCTCGGTCGAGGTCACGCTCTCGCGCGTTCGGCGCGAGCGCATGGGCCACATCGAGCTCGCGGCGCCGGTCGCCCACATCTGGTTCCTCAAGTCGCTGCCGTCGCGCATCGGGCTGCTGCTCGACATGACGCTCAAATCGCTCGAGCGCATCCTCTATTTCGAGAGCTATGTCGTGCTCGAGCCGGGCCTGACCCCGCTCGAGGACCGTCAGCTCCTGAGCGAGGACGAGTATCTCAAGGCGCAGGAGCAGTTCGGCGGCGACAGCTTCACCGCCACCATCGGCGCGGAAGCCATCCGCGAGATGCTCAAGGGGCTCGATCTCGACAAGATGCAGGCCGATCTGCGGGCGGAGATCGCGGGCTCCGATTCCGACGCCAAGAAGAAGAAGGTCGCCAAGCGGCTCAAGATCGTCGAGGCCTTCCAGCAGTCCGGCAACAAGCCGGAATGGATGATTTTGACGCAGGTGCCGGTGATCCCGCCGGATTTGCGCCCGCTCGTTCCGCTCGATGGCGGCCGCTTCGCCACCTCCGACCTCAACGATCTCTATCGCCGCGTCATCAACCGCAACAACCGCTTGAAGCGGCTTATTGAGCTCCGTGCGCCGGACATCATCATCCGCAACGAAAAGCGGATGCTGCAGGAAGCGGTCGACGCGCTGTTCGACAATGGCCGTCGCGGCCGCGTCATCACCGGTGCCAACAAGCGGCCGCTGAAGTCGCTCGCCGACATGCTGAAAGGAAAGCAGGGCCGCTTCCGGCAGAACCTGCTCGGCAAGCGCGTCGACTATTCCGGCCGCTCGGTGATCGTGGTCGGCCCCGAGCTCAAGCTGCACCAGTGCGGGCTGCCGAAGAAGATGGCGCTCGAGCTGTTCAAGCCGTTCATCTATTCGCGGCTCGATGCCAAGGGCCTCTCGACCACGGTGAAGCAGGCGAAGAAGCTCGTCGAGAAGGAGAAGCCCGAGGTCTGGGACATCCTCGACGAGGTCATTCGCGAGCATCCCGTCCTGCTCAACCGGGCGCCCACGCTCCACCGCCTGGGCATCCAGGCGTTCGAGCCGGTGCTGATCGAGGGCAAGGCGATCCAGCTCCATCCGCTGGTCTGCGCCGCCTTCAACGCCGACTTCGACGGCGACCAGATGGCCGTGCACGTGCCGCTCTCGCTCGAGGCGCAGCTCGAAGCGCGCGTGCTGATGATGTCGACCAACAACATCCTGCACCCCGCCAACGGCTCGCCCATCATCGTGCCGTCGCAGGATATCGTGCTCGGCCTCTACTATCTCTCGATCATGAGCGAGGGCGATCCCAGGGAATGGAAGCTGGAGCTCCATTCCGACGACCAGCTCAAGCGAGTATCCCAACAAGAAGAATATCGTCCGCGGATTCTACAGGAACGTGAGCGAAGTCGAGCATGCCCTGCAGGAGAAGGCGATCGGCCTGCACACCAAGATCAGGTATCGGTGGGAGGGCATCGACGAGAAGGGCAAGCCGCTCCTGCGCTGGTACGACACGACGCCGGGCCGCGTGATGCTCGGCCAGGTGCTGCCGAAGAGCGCGAAGATTCCCTTCGACGTCGTGAACAAGCTCATGACCAAGCGGGAAATCTCCAACATGATCGACCAGGTCTACCGCCACTGCGGGCAGAAGGAGACGGTGATCTTCTGCGACCGGATCATGGCGCTCGGGTTCCACCATGCCTTCAAGGCGGGCATCTCGTTCGGCAAGGACGACATGGTGGTCCCGAACACGAAGTGGAAGATCATCGAGCAGACTCGCACCCTGGCCAAGGAATTCGAGCAGCAATACAACGACGGCCTGATCACCCAGGGCGAGAAGTACAACAAGGTGGTCGATGCCTGGTCGAAGGCGACCGACCAGATCGCCGACGAGATGATGCGCCAGATCTCCTCGGTGGAGCGGGTCGAGGGCGGCCGCTCGGCCCAGGTCAACTCGATCTACATGATGGCGCATTCCGGCGCGCGCGGCTCGCCGGCGCAGATGCGCCAGCTCGCCGGCATGCGCGGACTGATGGCGAAACCGTCGGGCGAGATCATCGAAAGCCCGATCATCAGCAACTTCAAGGAAGGGCTGTCGGTGCTCGAGTACTTCAACTCGACGCACGGCGCGCGCAAGGGCCTCGCCGATACCGCGCTCAAGACCGCGAACTCGGGCTACCTCACCCGGCGCCTGGTCGACGTGGCGCAGGACTGCATCATCACGACGGAGGACTGCGGCACGTCGTCGGGGATCAAGGTGCGGGCCATCATCGATGCCGGCACCGTGGTGGCTTCGCTCCAGAGCCGCATCCTGGGCCGCACCACCGCCGAGGACGTGCGCGATCCGTCGTCGCACAAGGTCGTCGTCAAGAATGGTACGCTGTTGGAAGAGCCGCAGGTCGAAGCGATCAACGCCGCCGGCGTGCAGGAATTGCGCATCCGTTCGGTGCTCACCTGCGAGACGACGAGCGGCGTGTGCGCGAAGTGTTACGGGCGCGATCTTGCCCGCGGCACGCCGGTCAATATGGGCGAGGCGGTCGGCGTCATCGCCGCGCAATCGATCGGCGAGCCGGGCACCCAGCTCACCATGCGCACCTTCCACATCGGCGGCGCCGCCCAGATCTCGGAGCAGTCGTTCATCGAGTCGAATTTCGACGGCGCCATCAAGATCAAGAACAAGAACATAGTGAAGAACTCGGACGGCCAGACGGTCGCCATGGTCCGCAACATGGTCGTTGCCGTGCTCGATCCCGACGGGACCGAGCGCGCCGTGCACCGCATCCAATACGGCGCGCGGGTTCTGGTCGACGAGGGCGACAAGATCAAGCGTGGGCAGCGCATTGCGGAGTGGGACCCGTATACGCGGCCGATTCTCACCGAAGTCGAGGGCACGATCGCCTTCGAGGACCTGGTCGAAGGCCAGTCGATGTCGGAGACGCTCGACGAATTCGACCGGTATCGCCAAGCGCGTGGTGACCGACTGGCGCACCACCCGCGGCGTCGACCTGCACCCGGCGATCGTGATCAAGGACAAGCAGGGCAAGATCATGAAGCTCGCCCGCGGCGGCGAGGCGCGCTACCAGCTCGCCGTCGACGCCGTCATCTCGGTGGATCCGGGAACGCACGTGCAGGCGGGCGACGTCATCGCGCGCATCCCGACCGAGAGCGCCAAGACCCGCGATATCACCGGCGGTCTGCCGCGGGTGGCCGAGCTGTTCGAGGCGCGCCGTCCGAAGGAGGCCGCGATCATCGCCGAGACCTCGGGCACCATCCGCTTCGGGCGCGACTACAAGAACAAGCGTCGCGTCATCATCGAGCCGGCGGACAAGGACGAGGAGCCGCGGGAGTACCTGATCCCGAAGGGCAAGCACGTCCACCTGCAGGACGGCGACATCATCGAGAAGGGCGACGCCATCGTCGAAGGCAATCCCGCGCCGCACGACATCCTGGCCATCAAGGGCGTCGAGGAGCTGGCGGCCTATCTCGTCAACGAGATCCAGGACGTGTATCGGCTCCAGGGCGTTGCGATCAACGACAAGCATATCGAGGTGATCGTTCGCCAGATGCTGCAGAAGGTGGAGATCGACGACGCCGGGGAAACCGACCTGATCCAGGGCGAGCAGATCGACAGGATCGAGTTCGACGAGATCAACGTGCGCGCGAATGAGGAGGGCAAGAAGCCGGCGGTCGCCCATCCGGTGCTGCTGGGCATCACCAAGGCGTCGCTGCAGACCCGCTCCTTCATCTCGGCCGCATCGTTCCAGGAGACCACGCGCGTGCTCACCGAAGCCGCAGTAAACGGCAAGGTCGACACGCTCGAAGGCCTCAAGGAGAACGTCATCGTCGGTCGCCTGATACCGGCGGGCACCGGCGCCATGATGAACGGTCTGCGCGAGGTCGCCGGCAAGCGCGACGCGCTCATTCTCGAGGAACGCGAGAAGGAGGTCGCCGCCAAGGCCGCGGCCGCGGAGGCACCGCAGCCGGCGCAATTGCCGGCGGCGGAGTGACGCTCCACCATATCGGTACGATGGGGCCGCCCGGGGGCGGCCCCATTCTTTATGGCTCGCCGTCAACCAATGTGTCCGATCCATGTCTAGGAGCCGTGTCGAAGCGGCCACAGCCCGACTAAATTTATCCGTCGAGGGAACCAGGCACTGCAAAAAGCCATTTTGTAAGGCTGACTTGGCGAGGGGGGGCCGTTCTCGCCTTTGACTCGAGCCTCCGCAAGGTCCGATGGAAGCGCTCCTCGTCAAGATCTTTGCCACGGCGCTGGCGCTCAGTCAGGTCGCGACCGCACCGGAGGCGGTGAAGACCCAGTTCGATCGCGCGCAGGATCAGCAGCAGGTCGCGCAGCTCCTGCGCGCGGGCTGCGCCCATATGCGCAAGGCCTTCGACATCGAGGACATCAACCTCGAGGAGCTCATCGCGACGGCCTTGGACGATCCGCAGGCCGTCGCCAGCGAGAACAAGGCGTTCCGCGGCATCAACTTTACCGATCTGCACACCGCCTACCGGCAGTTCTGTAAGAACGAAAAAGTCGCGGTACCGGCCGTCGATCTCGGCGCGGTGATCGATTTCTACAACAAGGCGGTCGCCGACCTGCCCGATCACACCAAGCTCAAGGGCCTGAAGCTTCCCGGCGCGAGCGTGGTGCTCGACCGCAAAGGCGAACGCTTTGCGGAGGTGTTCCAGGAGAATCAGCGCCGCGTGTGGGTCGTGCTTGCCGATATTCCGGAGCACGTGCAGAAGGCCTTCGTCGCGGCCGAGGACAAGCGCTTCTATCAGCACAAGGGGATCGACGAGCGCGGCTTGATCCGCGCCTTCATCGGCAACCTTGCCCAGTCCGGCCGCCCGCAGGGCGGCTCGACCATCACCCAGCAGATCGTGAAGAACCTGTTGGTGGGCGAGGACCTCACCTACGAGCGCAAGATCCGCGAGATGATCGTGGCGTCGCGGGTCGAGCGCGAGCTGAGCAAGGCGGAGCTTCTCGAGCTCTATCTCAATTCCGTCTATCTCGGCCGCGGCTCCTGGGGCATCGAGCTCGCCGCACGCAGCTATTTCGGAAAGCCGGCCAAGGAGCTCAAGCTCGAGGAAGGCGCCTTTCTCGCCGGCCTGACCAAGGGGCCGAATTACTTCAATCCCGACCGGCATCCCGGGCGGGCGCAGGAACGGCTCGCCTATGTTCTCAGCCGCATGCAGGAGGACGGAGCGGCCGCGATCGAGCTGCCCAGCCGGGGACTGCCTGCGCTGCCGACGATGGTGGCCTATGAGCGGCCACGGCGCGACATCGGCTTCCACTTCGTCGATCAGGTCGCCCGCGAAGCCAAGTCGGTGGCCGGCATCGAAGCGATCACCGCCCATTCCTACACCGTGCGCTCGACCATAAACCCGCAATTGCAGCGGGCGGCGGAAGCGGCCTTGCAGGAAGGATTGTGGCGCTACGAGCGCAACGGCGGGCGCCTCCAATTCCGCGGCGCGGAAGCCAACTTGTCGCAAGCGATCAAGCGCGTCGAAGCGGACAAGAAGACAGGCGACAAACGGCCGGCCTGGCAGCGGGCGCTCGCGAGCGCGCGGCTGCCGCTCTACGACGTGCACTGGACGCCGGCGCTGGTGGTGGAGAAACCGAGCGGCAAGAAGGGCGAGGCCTGGCGTGTCGGCCTCGCCGATGGGCGCGTTCTTCCGCTCGCGATCGACAACGCCGCCGCCCAGCGCAAGCTCGTGCTCAACGACGTGGTGCTCATCCGGGTGGCCGAGGGCAAGGGCAAGACCGCGGCGCGGGCGGAGCTGCGCGTGCGGCCTATCGTGCAGGGCACCGTGGTCGTGCTGGAGAACAAGACCGGCCGCGTGCTGGCCATGACCGGCGGCTTCTCCTATCCGCTGAGCCAGCTCAACCGCGCGACCCAGGCGGTGCGCCAGCCGGGCTCCGCCATCAAGCCGCTGAGCTATCTGGCGGCGCTCGGCAAGGGGCTGCAGCCCAATACGCTGGTTTTGGACGAGCCGATCACGCTGCCGCCCGTCGGCGGCGGCCGCGCCCGCGAGCAGGATTATTGGACGCCGAAGAACTATGACGGCGGGGCCGGGGGCATTCTGACCTTGCGCCGCGCGCTTGAGAATTCGCGCAATCTCGCCACCGTCCACCTCCTCGATGGCGGCATCGAAGGCAGCCCCGAAGCGAGCCTCGATCGCCTTTGCCGGCTTGCGGTCGAAGCGCAGATTTACCGGGAATGCATGCGCTACTATCCGTTCGTGCTCGGCGCCCAGCCGGTGCGGCCGGTCGATCTGGCGGCATTCTACGCGGCCATCGCGAATGAAGGCCTGCGGCCGTCGCCCCATGTGATCGAATCCATCGAGCGTAACGGCGCGACGATCTATCGCCACGATCCGAAGTCCTCGGTCATGGTCGCCTCGGTCGAGCGCGCCGCCTTCTACCAGCTCAAGACCATGCTGCAGGGCGTGCTGGCGCGCGGCACCGCGCGCACGATCGCCGGTCTTTCCCCCTATGTGGCGGGCAAGACCGGCACCTCCGACGACGAGAACGACGCCTGGTTCGTCGGCTTCACCAACGACGTCACGGTCGCGGTCTGGATCGGTTACGACAATGCCGACGGCAAGCGCCGCACGCTCGGCGGCGGCTCGACCGGAGGTGGCGTCGCGGTGCCGATCTTCGAGCCGGTGATGCAGGCGGTGTGGGCCAATGTCGCGCCCAAAGCCGCGCTCGCCCCGCCGTCGCCCGAGGCCAGGCGCCAGCTTGCATGCAAATCGGTCGATCTCGACTCCGGCGAAATGCCGACGGGCGGCGGAAGGGCGATCACCGAATGCTTCCGGATCGATCGCAGCGGTCAGATCCTCGACACCCAGTATCGGCTTGTCTCGCGCGAGGACGCCTATGTCGCACGCGAGCGCAGCTACTACGGCGTTGGGGGATATCCCTACGGCGACTACGAGCAACGTCAGGCGCCCTACTATCAGGACCAGTATGGCCGCTACGTTCCGGCGGCGCGGGAGCCATGGCGGGCACCCTGGCAATTCTTCGGCCAGTCCGGACCTTGGCGCGATCCGCGCTATCAGGCCGCGCCGCCACGCGATCCTTACGGGCGCGAGTATCCGACCCAGACGCCGCAGTACCAGACGCAGACCCCGCGGCCACCGGGCTATATCGGGGGTTATCGGCGCTACTAAATTGAAAGACCCTTGCGATGCGAAGCCTACAGCCGATCACCTTGCTCATGGGCTTGGCGGCGTTTGCCGCGGGCTCGGGCGCTCCAGGCCATGCGCAGGAGTTTACGATCGCGGAGGTTGCATCCCCCGCCGGGCTCGGCGTCGAGCAGCTCAAGCCGAAAACCATCGCCTTCATGGACCGGCCCGGCGAAGACCTGATCGACCCCGATGCCGGCCTTATTCGGTTCGAGGATTGGGCGCAGGCGCGAGCGGTCGAAAAGCAATTCTTGAGTCCGTTTCCGAGCTATCTCGAACCGCATGTCGAGGTCACCGTCGACGGCGTGCGCAAGCGTTTCAAGGAAAAGCTTCACATGTATGTCGGGGAAGCGCGGTTTGCGCTGGCACGTGCCCCGGGCTCGATCGATCTCGCCGGTTTGGTGACGCTTCCTTTCGCCGAGCGTATCGACCCGGCAATCAAGCATCGCTTGATCACATCGGCCGAGGCGGTGTCGCCCAAGGATCCGCGCACCGTGCACAACCAGCATCCGCTGCGGCGCTGGTGCGAGGCAAGACCGGTGACGATCTGCCTTCATTCCCGCTACCAGTTCGAGGGCAAGTTGCCGGTCGGCATCCAGATCGCCAACAAGCTCAGGGAGGCCCCGAAGAAAATTGCGGACCACCTGGAGTTCGAGAGTGAGCTCACGCTGCGTCCGCCTGCGGAAGTCACGGAAATGGGCCTGGCAAGCTTGACCGGCATCGACACGCCGCCGGTCGGCGCGCTCGAGCAGAACATCTTTTACGTCAACCAGGTGATGCAGTTCGGCAAGTTGCTCGCCGTCTTTCAGCACCATCCGACGGACGCCAAGCAGACCATCGTCACCGTGTTCATCGCGCTCGCGGTCGAGACCAGCATCCTGGCCAAGAAGAAAGAGTTCATGAACGTGCCGGTGCTGCGAAATCTGGTGCCGGCGCAGGTCCTCGCCGGCAAGAGCTCGTTCAATACCGGCAGCTCGATCAGCGCGGGGCTGCCGATCTATGCGCGCAATCAGGTCAAGGCGATCGCCGCGATCCTCGAGCGCAAGTGAGCCCTCGGTGGCCGCCGCGGATCGCGGGATGAATTGCGTGTGGCCGGCGGCCTTTGCCGGGCCAAAGTTCCATCTCGCAGCGAAATTGGAACTCACTCCCCCTCATGGTACCGATTTCAATGGAACTCACAGGGGATTCTCAAAATTGCCGCGTTTGCACATATTGAGTTACCGGCGATAGGTGTACTTAGCCACCAGCAGGCATAACTCCGACGCTCGCGGTCAGGCGTGGACCGGTATCGGGCATCGGAGCAAGTGAGGGGGGCCGATGCAGAGGGGCATCGGCCAAAACCGACGCCGTAAGTCCCCGACGGTGCCGGAGATAGTGGGCTGTCAACGTTAGCATTGGAGTTTGACGGCGGTCGGCTCGACCGCCGCGCCGGTGGCGGTGTTGCCTTGCCGGCGGCATTGAAGCGAACGGCGCCTGCAGCAGGAACTGCGGCGGCGCCGGCAGGTGCGCGCGGCCTCGACTGGTTCACCTTTTTCCTCGCGGACATTCAGACCGGGTTCGGTCCATTCGTCGCCATCTACCTGACCACGCAGGCATGGACCCAGTTCGACATCGGGCTGGTGTTGACCGCAGGGGGACTCGTCGCGCTCGCCTGTCAGATGCCCGGTGGCGCGCTGGTCGATGCCGTACGCTCGGCGCGGTTGGTGGCCGCGGTCGCGGTGGCGGCGATCTGCTTGAGCGCGCTTGCGCTTGCGATCTGGCCCACCTTCGGGGTGGTGATGGCGTCTCGCGTCCTGCATGCCGGCGCCAGCTGCGTGCTCGGGCCGGTTGTCGTCGCCATCAGCCTCGGTCTCGTCGGCCACGCCGCCTTGGGCGCACGACTTGGCCGCAATGCCCGCTTCGCCTCCATCGGCAACGGTATCGCCGCCGCGGCGATGGGAGCATGTGGATACTTTGTCTCCAATCAAGCCGTGTTCTTTCTCACCGCGGCGCTTGCGGTACCCGCCATTCTTGCGCTCGGGCGCATCCGCATGAGTGAAGTCGAGCGTCCCAAGGCCGGTCACGTCGACACTGCGAGCACGAGCGTGCGCAGCGTGTTGACGAATCGCCGCCTGCTCATCTTTGCCGGCTGTATCTTGCTGTTCCAGCTTGCGAACGCGGCCATGCTGCCGCTGATGGGCAGTATCCTGACCATGCGCTCCAGCGAATGGGCCTCGACCCTGATTGGAGCCTGCATCGTCGTGCCGCAAATCGTGGTCGCAGGCTTCGCGCCATGGGTCGGGCGGATGGCCGATTCGTGGGGACGCCGGCCGCTGTTGTTCCTCTGCTTTGCGGCCCTGGCGCTGCGCGGAGCGCTGTTTGCGGTCGTGAGCACCCCCTATCTGGTTGTTGCGGTGCAAATCCTCGATGGCGTCAGCGCCGCGGTTCTCGGCGTGGTTCTTCCGCTCGTGGTGGCAGACATCATGCGCGGCACGGGACGGTTCAATTTCGGGCTGGGCGTCGTGGGCAGTGCGGTCGGCATCGGCGCTGCGCTGAGCACCGCGCTCGCCGGCTACACCATGGATCATTTCGGCAGCAGCGTCGCGTTTTGCGGCCTCGCAGCCATTGGCGGCTGCGGCCTCGCCCTGGTTTGGCTGCTCCTGCCCGAGACCCGGCCGGACGCCGAGAAGCCGCAGCCGGCGTCAAGAATTTGTCACGAACCGGCGCGGATCCCTGCGGGAACTGCGAGGCTGCTATGCGGCTTTCCGGTCAGGGCGCCGCAAATTGGATTTTTTACCCTCCGCCAATACCTTATCGGCAGATAGCCGCAATTTTACTCACCTCCCCAGGAAACCCCGGCGCGGTTTTCGCGTTGCCTGCACGCACCTATCCGAGCGGGGAGTTCCAGACTGCATGGAAGATTTTTGCCGGTTCGCCGACCGTCCCTTTGCGTTTCTTGCCCGTTACGTGAAGGTGCGGCCGATCGCCCATGCGGCGATCGTGACCGCGGTGATTGCCGCCGTCGCCTGCTCGGTGGGCGCGCAGTACGGCGTGAAGGTTCTGGTCGATACGCTCACCGGCGGATTTTACGTCGGCACGCATGTCCGCGACGCCTGGTTCGGATTCCTTCTGCTGGCGACATTGATTGCCGCCGATAACTTGCTGTGGCGGGTCGCCAGCTGGATCGCCAGCTACACCTTCGTTGCCGTCACCGGCGATCTGCGCCGGGATTTGTTCCGGCATTTGACCGGGCACGCGCCGAGCTACTTTGCCGATCGCATGCCGGGAACGTTGACGAGCCGCATCACCGCCACGTCCAACGCCACCTTCACCCTGCAGAACATGTTCGTCTGGAACGTGATGCCGCCCTGCATGGCGACGATCGTGGCCATCGCCCTCGTGGTCACGGTGAGCGGACTCATGGCCGCCACCTTGATGGCGCTTGCCGGTGTGCTGGTGTTGACCATGTTCCGCCTCGCCGCCGCCGGCCGGCCCCTGCATCACGAATTCGCCGACAAGGCCGCGGCGGTCGATGGCGAAATGATCGACGTGGTCGGCAACATGCCCCTGGTGTGGTCGTTTTGCGGGATCGGTCGCGAGCACAGCCGGCTCGACGCCACCATCGACCGGGAAATGACCGCGCGGCGGCGCAGCCTCCTGTACCTGGAAAAGCTCCGCCTGTTCCACGCGGTTGTCACGGTGCTGTTGACCATCGCGCTGTTGGCCTGGGCGATCACGCTGTGGCAGAACGGCGCTGCCACCACCGGCGACGTCGTCTTGGTCTGCACGCTCGGCCTGTCGATCTTGCACGCGACGCGGGATTTGGCGGTGGCGCTGGTGGACGTCACCCAGCACCTGGCGCGGCTGTCGGAGGCGCTCGGCACCCTGCTCGTGCCCCACCGTCTGCGCGACCATCCGGAGGCGACATCGCTGGCGCGGCCGGGGGCCACCGTCGCATTCGAGAACGTCGCCTTTAGTTATCCTGACAGGCGGAAGGTGTTTGCCGATTTCAGCCTGCGGATCGAGCCCGGCCAGCGGGTCGGACTGGTCGGCCGATCGGGCTGCGGCAAGTCCACTCTCTTCGCGTTGCTGCAGCGTTTTTACGACGTGCAGGGGGGGCGCATTCTGCTCGGCGGCCAGGACATCGCGCGGGTGACGCAGGAAAGCTTGCGCTCGGCGATCGCGTTCGTTCCGCAGGACATATCGCTCTTTCACCGCTCGATCATGGAGAACATCCGCTATGGCCGGCCTGACGCCTCCGACGCCGATGTGCGTGAAGCGATCGTCGCGGCCAATTGCGCCTCCTTCATCGAAAATCTGCCGGAGGGCGCCGCAACCATCGTCGGCGACCGCGGCCTGAAGCTGTCGCCCGGACAGCGGCAGCGCATCGGCATTGCCCGCGCCTTCCTGAAGGATGCCCCTATTCTCTTGCTTGACGAGGCGACCTCGGCGCTCGACAGCGAGTTCGGAGGAAGCCGTGCGGGAGGCGTTGGACCGCTTGATGGGCAACCGCACCGTCATCGCCATCGCCCACCGCTTGTCGACCTTGCGCAGCTTCGATCGGATCGTGGTGCTGCAGGCGGGACAGGTCTGCGAGGACGGCCCGCCGCAGGCGTTGGTGCGCAGCAAGGGCGTGTACTCCAACTTGCTGCAGCGCGAGGTGGCGCGGCTGTCGAAGCAGGCGGCGTAGGCGGCCAAAGCGCGATGGGTGACTGCGCTTGATCACTTGCGGCATGGAGCGGCGTGCCGCCATGCGGGGCGCGCCGCCGAGCGGCGAAGACCAAGAAAACCGCGATATATCGGCCCCTTGCGCCTTGACTTCGGCCCCACCCGCCGATACATACCGCCCACTTTTCGGCAGGCGGTGAGCTTCGCTTGCTCGGAACGGCTTGCCCGAACCCCGCTAAACCATTGAGATCACGAAATCTCTTTCGGCTGCGGATGGGCCTTACCAGCCTCGAGGAATGAAGCTCAGACGCTGCCTCTGACGACGGGTCAGATGAGAAGTGCATGACCGCTTCGCGCTCGCGCGGCGCGGTCCTCTGTAAAACGGATGAGCGCCGAACGCACCGGGAGCGGAAGGCGCTCTTCCGCTTTGCGCGTTCGGATAAACCCATTCCTTTCTTTTCCCCGGCCTGAGGGGTGAGAAGGGCGAAGGATTGCAGACGAGACGATGCCGACCATCAACCAACTGATCCGCAAGCCGCGCGTCATCCAGCACGCCAAGAAGAAGGTGCCGGCGCTGCAGGAGAGCCCGCAGAAGCGCGGTGTGTGCACGCGCGTCTACACCACGACGCCGAAGAAGCCGAACTCGGCCCTGCGCAAGGTTGCGAAGGTGCGGCTCACCAACGGCTTCGAGGTGATCGGTTACATCCCGGGCGAGGGGCATAACCTGCAGGAACACTCGGTGGTGATGATCCGCGGCGGCCGCGTGAAGGACCTGCCGGGCGTGCGCTACCACATTCTGCGCGGCGTGCTCGATACCCAGGGCGTGAAGAACCGCAAGCAGAGGCGCTCCAAATACGGAGCAAAACGACCCAAGTAATTGGGTCGTTTTGCGTAGATCCACGGGCAAGCGAGGCGCAGCCGAGCGCGACCGGGGAACCCGAGAGGCAAACCAAGGCCGGGCCACCCGGCCTGACGCAGGAAACGATAGGGATCAAGGACCAAGCTGATGTCGCGCCGTCACAGCGCCGAGAAACGCGAAATCAATCCGGACCCGAAATATGGGAATCTGGTGGTTTCGAAGTTCATGAACTCGATCATGCGCGCCGGCAAGAAGTCGGTGGCCGAGAGCATTGTCTACGGCGCGCTCGAGATCATCGAGGGCAAGACCAAGCAGAACCCGCTCTCGGTTTTCGAGCAGGCGCTCGACAACGTCATGCCCTCCCTCGAAGTGCGCTCGCGCCGCGTCGGCGGGGCGACCTATCAGGTGCCGGTCGAGGTCCGCACCACCCGCCGGCAGGCGCTCGGGATCCGTTGGATCATCTCGGCCGCGCGCGAGCGCAACGAAAAGACGATGACGGAGCGGCTCTCGGCCGAGTTGCTCGATGCATCCAACAGCCGGGGCAACGCCGTCAAGAAGCGCGAGGACACGCACCGCATGGCCGAGGCCAACCGGGCGTTCTCGCATTATCGCTGGTGACGGCCAGCACGAGATCAAGGACTTAGATTCGCATGCCCCGCAGCCATTCCATCGAGGACTACCGCAATTTCGGCATCATGGCTCACATCGATGCCGGCAAGACGACGACGACTGAGCGGATCCTCTATTACACCGGCAAGAGCCACAAGATCGGCGAGGTGCACGAGGGCGCCGCGACCATGGACTTCATGGCGCAGGAGCAGGAGCGCGGCATCACCATTACGTCGGCTGCAACCACCGCGTTCTGGCCGCCGGACAGCAAGAAGCACCGGCTCAACATCATCGACACTCCCGGGCATGTCGACTTCACCATCGAGGTGGAACGGAGCCTGCGCGTGCTCGACGGTGCGGTATGCGTCCTCGACAGCAATCAGGGCGTCGAGCCGCAGACCGAGACGGTCTGGCGACAGGGCGACAAGTACAAGGTCCCGCGCATCGTCTTCTGCAACAAGATGGACAAGGTCGGGGCCAATTTCTTCCAGTGCCTCAAGGATATCGTCGATCGCTTGGGCGCCAAGCCGGTGGCGATCCAGCTCCCGATCGGCGCCGAGCAGCAGTTCAAGGGCATCGTCGATCTCGTGCGCATGAAGGGCGTCGTCTGGGACGACGAGTCGCTCGGCGCCAAGTATCACGATGTCGAGATTCCGGCCGACATGATGGAGCAGGCCAAGGAATATCGCGAGAATCTGGTCGAGGCGGCGGTCGAGCTCGACGACGATGCCATGGCTGCCTATCTCGACGGCAAAGAGCCCGACGAAGCGACGCTCAAGCGCCTGATCCGCAAGGCGGTGATCACCGGCGCGTTCTTTCCGGTGCTCGCCGGCTCCGCCTTCAAGAACAAGGGCGTGCAGCCGCTGCTCGACGCGGTCGTCGACTTCTTGCCCTCGCCGCTCGACGTGCCGCCGATCAAGGGCATCGACAACAAGGGCAACGAGGTCGTGCGCAAGCCGTCCGACAGCGAGCCGTTGGCGATGCTCGCCTTCAAGATCATGGATGATCCGTTCGTCGGCACCATCACCTTCTGCCGCATCTATTCCGGCCGGCTCGAAAGCGGCAGTGGCGTCATCAACTCCACCAAGGATCGCCGAGAGCGTATCGGCCGCATGCTCCTGATGCACGCGAATAACCGCGAGGACATCAAGGAGGCGTATGCCGGCGACATCGTGGCGCTGGCAGGCCTCAAGGAGGTGCGCACCGGCGATACGCTGTGCGATCCGCAGAAGGCGGTGGTCCTGGAGAAGATGGAATTCCCCGATCCGGTGATCGAGATTGCGATCGAGCCGAAGTCGAAGGCCGATCAGGAGAAGCTCGGCGTCGCGCTCGCCAAGCTGGTGGCCGAAGACCCGTCGTTCCGGGTCACGACCGACCAGGAATCGGGCCAGACCATCCTCAAAGGCATGGGCGAGCTCCATCTCGACATCAAGGTCGACATCTTGAAGCGCACCTACAAGGTCGAGGCCAATATCGGCGCGCCGCAGGTCGCCTATCGCGAGAAGCTCAGCAGGCAGGTCACCGTCGACCATACGCACAAGAAGCAGACCGGCGGGTCCGGGCAGTACGCCCGCGTCAAGATCGTCGCGGAGCCATTGCCGCCGGCCGGAGGGTTTGCGTTCGAGAACAAGGTCGTCGGCGGCAACGTGCCGAAAGAGTACATCCCCGGCGTCGAGAAGGGCCTGGAGTTGGTGCTGGGTTCCGGCGTGCTCGCCGGCTTCCCGGTGGTCGACCTCAAGGTGACGCTGATCGACGGCGACTATCACGACGTCGATTCGTCCGCGCTCGCGTTCGAAATCTGCGCGCGCGCTGCGCTGCGCGAGGCGCTGCAGAAGGGCTCGCCCGTCCTGCTGGAGCCGATCATGAAAGTCGAGGTGGTGACGCCCGAGGAGTACACCGGCTCCGTGATCGGCGACCTCAATTCACGGCGCGGCCAGATCCAGGGCCAGGACATGCGCGGCAACGCCAATGTCGTCAACGCCATGGTGCCGCTCGCCAACATGTTCGGCTACGTGAGCAATCTGCGCTCCATGTCGCAGGGCCGCGCCACCTTCACCATGCAATTCGACCACTACGCGGAAGTGCCGCGGGCGGTCGCCGAAGAAATCCAGGCGAAGTTCGCCTGACGGGTCAAAGCAAGAAGATCACGAGACGGAGAGTCCCATGGCCAAGCAGAAATTCGAACGCACGAAGCCGCATTGCAATGTGGGGACGATTGGTCACGTCGACCACGGCAAGACGACGTTGACGGCTGCGCTGACGAAGGTGTCGGCGGACAAGGGCTGGACGTCGAACTTCGTGCCTTATGACCAGGTTGCGAAGGCGTCGGAGAGCCAGGGTCGGCGCGACGCGACCAAGATTTTGACGATTGCGACGAGCCACGTTGAATATTCGACGGACAAGCGGCACTACGCCCACGTCGACTGCCCCGGGCATGCCGACTACGTCAAGAACATGATCACGGGTGCGGCGCAGATGGACGGGGCGATCCTGGTGGTTTCGGCGGCGGACGGTCCGATGCCGCAGACGCGCGAGCACATTCTTTTGGCGCGCCAGGTGGGGGTTCCGTACATCGTGGTGTTCCTGAACAAGGTTGACGTCGTTGACGACCCCGAGCTGCTCGATCTGGTGGAGCTCGAGGTGCGCGAGCTTCTGACCAAGTACCAGTTCCCTGGCGACAAGGCTCCGGTGATCCGCGGCTCTGCGATCAAGGCGCTCAACGGCGAGAAGGGTGAGACGGCGGACGAGGCGATCCTCAAGCTCTATGAGGCGCTGGACACGTTCGTGCCGCTGCCGGAGCGTCCGATCGACCAGCCGTTCCTGATGCCGATCGAGGACGTGTTCTCGATCTCTGGGCGTGGCACGGTGGTGACCGGCCGGATCGAGCGCGGCAAGATCAAGGTCGGGGAGGAAGTGGAGATCGTGGGGCTTCGCGACACGCAGAAGTCGGTGGTGACGGGTGTCGAGATGTTCCGCAAGCTGCTGGACGAGGGAGTTGCGGGCGACAATGTGGGCTGCCTGCTGCGCGGGATCGACAAGGACGCGGTCGAGCGCGGGCAGGTTCTGTGCAAGCCGGGCTCGGTGAAGCCGCACAAGAAGTTCAAGGCGGAGGCCTATATCCTGACCAAGGAGGAGGGCGGCCGGCACACGCCGTTCTTCAACAACTACCGTCCGCAGTTCTACTTCCGGACCACGGACGTGACCGGGCAATGCACGCTGCCGGCGGGCACGGAGATGATCATGCCCGGCGACAACGCGACCATGGACGTGGAGCTGATCACGCCGATCGCGATGGAGGAGAAGCAGCGCTTCGCCATCCGCGAGGGCGGCAAGACCGTCGGCGCCGGCGTGGTGGTAACCATCACCGAGTGACAGAGGACAGACGACGGACAACAGACGACAGACCATGTGATGTGACGGGACCAATCTCTACCGTCCGCCCATCCGTCCTCTGCCATCCGCCATCGGAGCAATCATGAACGGCCAGAATATCCGGATCCGGCTCAAGGCGTTCGATCACCGCATCCTCGATGCGTCGACGCGCGAGATCGTGGCGACCGCCAAGCGCACCGGCGCGCAGGTGCGCGGCCCGATTCCGCTGCCGACCAGGATCGAGAAATTCACGGTCAACCGTTCGCCGCACGTCGACAAGAAGAGCCGCGAGCAGTTCGAGATGCGCACCCACAAGCGGCTGCTCGACATCGTTGACCCGACGCCGCAGACGGTGGACGCGCTGATGAAGCTCGATCTCGCCGCCGGTGTCGACGTCGAGATCAAGCTCTGAGCCGCGCGCGACGAGAAGGATAGGGACACCAATCATGCGTTCCGGGGTGATCGCACAGAAGGTCGGGATGACCCGCGTCTTTACGGACGGCGGCGAGCATGTGCCGGTGACGGTGCTGCGCCTCGCCAATTGCCAGGTCGTCGCGCACCGCACCAAGGACAAGAACGGCTACGTCGCGCTGCAGCTCGGCGCCGGCACCCGCAAGCCCAAGAACCTGACCAAGGCCGACCGCGGCCATTTCGCCGTCGCCAAGGTCGAGCCCAAGCGCAAGCTCGCCGAGTTCCGCGTGGCCGAAGGCGATCTGATCCCGGTCGGCGCCGAGATCACCGCCGATCATTTCGTCGTCGGCCAATTCGTCGACGTGACCGGCACCTCGATCGGCAAGGGCTTTGCCGGCGGCATGAAGCGCTGGAACTTCGGCGGCCTGCGCGCCTCGCACGGGGTGTCGGTCTCGCACCGCTCGATCGGGTCCACCGGCGGCCGGCAGGACCCGGGCAAGACCTTCAAGAACAAGAAGATGCCGGGCCATATGGGGGTCGAGCGCGTCACCACGCTCAATCTCAAGGTGGTGCAGACCGACGTCGAGCGCGGCCTCGTCCTGGTCGAAGGCGCGGTGCCGGGCGCCAAGGGCGGCTGGATCATGCTGCGCGACGCCGTCAAGAAGAAGCTGCCGAAGGAGGCCCCCAAGCCCGGCAAGTTCCGCCTGCCCGACGCGGGCGCGGCAGCCGGCCAGGCCGACGCGGCGCCCGCCGAAGGCGTGGCCGAGACGGAGGGCGCCTGACATGGAGCTCAAGATCACGTCGCTCGACGGCACGGCGGAGGGTTCGGTTGAGCTGCCGGATGCCATCTTCGGCCTCGAGCCGCGTCCGGACCTCCTGCACCGCTACGTGCGCTGGCAGCTCGCCAAGCGCCAGCGCGGCACGCACGATGTCAAGAACCGGGCCGAGATCCACCGCACCGGCAAGAAGATATACCGCCAGAAGGGCACCGGTGGGGCCCGTCATGGCTCGGCCAGGGTCAATCTTTTCCGCGGCGGCGGGCGCTCGTTCGGGCCGACGCCGCGCAGCCACGCCATCGATCTCCCTAAAAAGGTGCGCGCGCTCGCCCTCAAGCACGCCCTGTCGGCCAAGGCCAAGGACGGCGGCATCATCGTGCTCGACAAGGCGACGGTGAAGGACGGCAAGACCGCCGCGCTGCGGAAGAACTTTACCAAGCTCGGCCTCACCAGCGCGCTCATCATCGACGGCGCCGAGGTGGAGGCGAGTTTCGCGCTGGCGGCGCGCAACATCCCGAACATCGACGTGCTGCCGGTGCAGGGGATCAACGTCTACGACATTCTGCGGCGACGAATGCTGGTGCTGACCAAGTCGGCGCTGGAAGCGTTGGAGGCGCGCTTCAAATGAGCACCAGCGATCCGCGCCACTACGACGTGATCATCGCGCCGGTCATCACCGAGAAGGCGACGCTCGCCTCGGAGCGCAACCAGGTGATGTTCAAGGTCGCGAGGCACGCGACCAAGCCGCAGATCAAGGAGGCGGTCGAGAAACTCTTCGACGTCAAGGTCAAGAGCGTCAACACCCATGTTCGCAAAGGCAAGATCAAGGCCTTCAAGGGGAGCGTGGGCGAGCAGTCGGAAGTCAAGCGCGCGGTCGTGACCCTCGAAGAGGGCCACAGGATCGACGTGACGACGGGCCTGTAACGGAGCGGCGCTGATGGCACTCAAGTCCTACAACCCGGTTACGCCGAGCCAGCGCCAGCTCGTCCTGGTCGATCGCTCCGGCCTCTACCGCGGCGCGCCGGTGAAGACGCTCACCGAAGGCCAGAGCTCGAGCGGCGGGCGCAACAATAGGGGCCGCATCACCGTGCGCTTCCGCGGCGGCGGTCACAAGCAGGCGTACCGCAAGGTCGATTTCAAGCGCCGCAAATTCGACGTGCCGGCCACGGTCGAGCGCATCGAATACGACCCCAACCGCACCGCCTTCATCGCGCTGATCAAATATCAGGACGGCGAACTCGCCTATATCCTGGCGCCGCAGCGGCTGGCGCAGGGCGATACGGTCGTGTCCGGCGAGCATGCCGACGTGAAACCCGGCAATGCCATGCCGGCCGGCAACATTCCGATCGGCACCATCGTGCACAATGTCGAGATCAAGATCGGCAAAGGCGGGCAGATCGCGCGCTCCGCCGGTACCTATGCCCAGATCGTCGGCCGCGACGGCGACTACGTCATCTTGCGGCTCAACTCGGCCGAGCAGCGCCTGGTGCATGGCCGCTGCATGGCGACCATCGGCGCGGTGTCCAACCCCGACAACATGAACGTTTCGATCGGCAAGGCCGGGCGCAAGCGGTGGATGGGGCGCATGCCGCACAATCGCGGCGTGACGATGAACCCGATCGACCACCCCCATGGCGGCGGCGAGGGTCGCACCTCGGGCGGACGGCACCCGGTCACGCCCTGGGGCTTTCCCACCAAGGGCAAGAAGACTTGCAGGAACAAGTCCACCACCAAGTTCATCGTTTCCAGCCGCCACGCGCGGAAGAAGAAGAAGTAGGCGAGGACCCATCATGGCGCGTTCGATTTGGAAAGGTCCGTTCGTCGACGGCTATCTGCTCAAGAAGGCGGAGACGTCGCGCGCGTCGGGCCGCCACGAGATGATCAGGATTTGGAGCCGCCGCTCGACCATCCTGCCGCAGTTCGTGGGACTGACATTCGGCGTCTACAACGGCCAAAAGCATATCCCGGTGCTGGTGACCGAGGAGATGGTCGGTCACAAATTCGGGGAGTTCGCGCCGACGCGAACGTTCTACGGGCATTCGTCGGACCGCAAAGCCAAGCGCGCGGCCGGTCCCGCGTCGCCCGGTGCAGCGTCGGCGCCGGCGGGCGGCAGTTCGTAAGGCTTGAGAGGGCGAAATGGGCAAGAAGGCACGCGAACGCGCGCTGGCCGATAACGAAGCCAAAGCGGTCGCCCGCATGCTGCGGGTGAGCCCGCAGAAGCTCAATCTCGTCGCGCAGCTCATCCGCGGCAAGAAGGTGGCGGCGGCGTTGGCCGATCTCGAATTCTCGCGCAAGCGCATCGCCCGCGATGTGCGCAAATGCCTGGAATTGGCCATTGCCAATGCCGAGAACAATCACGATCTCGATGTCGACGATCTCGTCGTCGCCGAGGCGCATGTCGGCAAGGCGATCGTGATCAAACGTTTTCATCCGCGCGGCCGCGGTCGCATGGGTCGGATATTCAAGCCGTTCGCGAACCTGACCATCGTCGTGCGTCAGGCCGAGGCGGCGGCTTCCTGAGAGAGGTAACCAATGGGTCAAAAGGTCAATCCGGTCGGGTTGCGGCTCGGCATCAACCGCACCTGGGATTCGCGCTGGTACTCCGGCAAGAACGAGTACGGGCAATTGCTCCACGAGGACATGAAGATCCGCGCGGAGCTGATGAAGGATTCTCAAGCAGGCGGCGGTGTCGAAGATCGTGATCGAGCGGCCGCACAAGAAGTGCCGCGTCACCGTTCAGTCGGCGCGGCCCGGCGTCGTCATCGGCAAGAAAGGGGCCGACATCGAGAAGCTCCGCCGGAAAGTCGCCAAGCTCACCAAGTCCGACGTCGTGATCAACATCGTCGAGATCAGGAAGCCGGAGCTCGATGCCCAGCTCGTCGCCGAATTGATCGCGCAGCAGCTCGAGCGCCGCGTGGCGTTCCGCCGCGCGATGAAGCGCGCGGTGCAGTCGGCTATGCGGCTCGGCGCCGGCGGCATCCGCATCAACTGTTCAGGTCGCCTCGGCGGCGCCGAGATCGCGCGCATGGAGTGGTATCGCGAAGGGCGCGTGCCGCTGCATACGCTGCGCGCCGACGTCGACTACGGCGTGGCCACGGCCTTCACGACCTATGGCACCTGCGGCGTCAAGGTCTGGATCTTCAAAGGCGAGATCATGGAGCACGACCCGATGGCGCAGGACAAGAAGATGGCGGAAGGCGAGGCGGGGCGCCCGCGCCGCGACGCGTCCTGAGCCGCGGGATCAAGAGACTGAGAAAGGCCAAGAGCCATGCTGCAACCGATGCGCACGAAATTCCGCAAGGCGCACAAAGGCCGGATCAAAGGGCTTGCGACCTCGGGCGTCGAGCTTGCGTTCGGGCAGTTCGGGCTCAAGGCGCTGGAGCCGGAGCGCGTCACCGCGCGTCAGATCGAAGCGGCACGGCGCGCGCTCACCCGCCATATGAAGCGCGCGGGGCGGGTCTGGATCCGCGTTTATCCGGACGTGCCGGTGTCGAAGAAGCCGCTCGAGGTGCGCATGGGTTCGGGCAAGGGCGCGCCGGAATTCTGGGTGACCCGGGTCAAGCCGGGACGCGTCCTGTTCGAGGTCGACGGCGTGCCGGTGGCAATCGCGCGCGAGGCGCTGGGGCTTGCCGCCGCCAAGCTGCCGATCAAGACGCGCTTCATCGAGCGCATTGCGGAATAGGTTGAGGAGCGAGCATGAAGCCGGGTGATCTCAGGGCCATGACCGTCGATCAGCTCGACGACGAGGCTCTGAAACTCAAGAAGGAGCGGTTCAACCTGCGCTTCCAGCGGGCGACGGGGCAGCTCGAGAACACCTCGCGGGTGCGGCAGGTCCGCCGCGACATCGCACGGATCAAGACGATCGCTGCGCAAAAACGCGCCGGCGTGTCGGCGCCTGGGTCAACCAAATCGAAGCGCGCCGCGCGCTCGAAAGCCAAGTCGGAGTAAGCGAGAGATGCCGAAGCGCACGCTGCAGGGCGTCGTGGTGAGCGACAAGCAGGACAAGACCGTCGTGGTGCGGGTCGAGCGTCGCTTCACCCATCCGGTGATGAAGAAGACCGTGCGGCGCACGAAGAAATATTACGCCCACGACGAGACCAACGAATACCACGTGGACGATGTCGTGTGGATCGAGGAGCGCCGTCCGCTCTCCCGGCTCAAGCGCTGGGAAGTGATCCGCGGCGAGAAGAAGAAGGTCGTGTGAGCGCAATGCGCGTTGGAAGCAAGAGGACGAGGGTGGCGTCATGATTTAGATGCAGACCAACCTCGACGTGGCGGACAATTCCGGCGCGCGCCGCGTCATGTGCATCAAAGTGCTGGGTGGCTCGAAGCGCAAGTACGCCACCATCGGCGACGTGATCGTCGTGTCGGTGAAGGAGGCGATTCCGCGCGGGCGCGTGAAGAAGGGCGAGGTGATGAAGGCGGTGGTGGTGCGAATCTCGAAGGACATCAAGCGTCCCGACGGCTCGATCATCCGCTTCGACCGCAATGCCGCGGTGCTGATCAATCCGCAGATGGAGCCCGTGGGCACCCGCATCTTCGGACCGGTTCCGCGCGAGCTTCGCGCCAAGAACCACATGAAGATCATCTCGCTCGCGCCGGAGGTGCTGTGATGGCTGCGAGGATCCGCAAGGGCGACAAGGTGATCGTGCTGGCCGGCCGCGACAAGGGCCGCACCGGCGAGGTCGTCGAGGTGCGCCCCGATGCCGGCCGCGCCCTGGTGCGGGGCGTCAACCTGGTCAAACGTCACCAGAAGCAGAGCGCGCAACAGGACGGCGGCATCGTCTCCAAGGAGGCGACGGTGCATCTGTCCAATCTTGCGATCGCCGATCCCAAGGACGGCAAGCCGACGCGGATCGGCTTCAAGTTCGTGGGCCAGGGCGACGATCGACGGAAGGTACGGGTGGCCAAGCGTTCGGGAGTTGAGATCGATGGCTGACACCGAAACCAAAGCCAAAGCCAAGGGCGGCGGCAAGCCCGCGAAGTCGGACAAGGCGCCGCGGCCGGAGAAGGGCGACAAGGTCCAACAGGCGCAGCAAAAGGGCGGCAAGCCCGAGAAGGGCGACAAGGCCGCCAAGAGCGAGGCCGCCGCGGCGGCGCCGAAGGCGAAAAAGCCGGAGGAGCGCGTCACGCCGCGCCTGAAGACCTATTTCGAGGAGGTCGTGCGCAAGAAGCTGGCGGAGGAGTTCGGCTACACGAGCCGCCAGCAAGTGCCGGTGATCGAGAAGGTCGTCATCAATATGGGCATCGGCGAAGGCGTCAGCGACCGCAAGAAGGTCGAGGCCGCGGCCAACGATCTCGGCCTGATCGCGGGCCAGAAGGCGGTAATCACCAAGGCGCGAAAGTCGATCGCCACCTTCAAGGTGCGCGATGGCCAGGCGATCGGCTGCAAGGTGACGCTGCGCAAGTCCCGCATGTACGAATTCGTCGACCGGCTGATCAACATCGCCCTCCCGCGCGTGCGCGACTTCCGCGGCTTGTCGCCGAAGAGCTTCGACGGCGGGGGCAATTTCACGATCGGCATCAAGGAGCACATCATCTTTCCCGAGATCGACTACGACAAGGCGGCCGATGTCTGGGGGATGGACATTACGGTGTGCACCAGCGCGAAAAGCGACAACGAGGCGCGTGCGCTGCTCAGTGCGTTCAACTTCCCGTTCCGGCAGTGAGGGCGACCCCTCAGACGCGGAAAGCCAGGAGATATTGATGGCGAAGAAGAGTTCGATCGAGAAGAACAACAGGCGACGCAAGTTGACCAAGAAGTATTCGGGCCGGCGGTCGCGGCTCAAGGCGGTTGCGCGCGACAAGACCAAGCCGATGGAGGAGCGCTTCGCGGCTGCGCTCAAGCTCGCGGAGCTGCCGCGCAACTCGTCGGCGACCCGCATTCGCAATCGCTGCGAGGTATCGGGCCGGCCGCGCGGCTTCTATCGCAAGCACAAGCTTTCGCGCATCGCGCTTCGGGAACTCGGCTCCAAGGGGCTGATCCCGGGCCTGGTCAAGTCGAGCTGGTAAGGAGGGCCGGGCAATGGGCGTCAACGATCCGCTCGGCGACATGATCGCGCGTATTCACAACGCGCAGATGCGCAGCAAGTCGAAGGTGTCGATGCCGGCCTCCAGGCTGCGCGTCAGCGTGCTCGACGTCCTCAAGACCGAGGGCTTCATCCGCGGCTACGCGGCGGTCGAGCACGCAAGCGGGCGCAAGGAGCTCGAGATCGAGCTGAAATATTTCGATGGCGCGCCGGTGATCCGCGAGATTTCGCGGGTGTCGAAGCCAGGGCGGCGGGTCTATGCCTCGGTGAAGGCGCTCCCGCGCGTGAAAAACGGCTTGGGCGTCGCCATCCTGTCCACGCCGAAGGGCGTGATGGCCGATCACGATGCGCGCGACAACAATGTGGGCGGAGAAATCCTCTGCACGGTGTTCTAGGCCGCAACCAACGGATCAACAGCCATGTCTCGTGTAGGAAAGAAACCTGTTGCGATCCCCTCCGGCGTCACCGCCAGCGTCGAGGGTCAGGTCGTCAACGTGAAAGGGCCGAAGGGCGCGCTCTCGCTCGTGCTGCATGACGACGTCGCGGCCAAGGTGGAAGGCAGCGGAATCAAGGTCGATCCGCGCGTCGAGACCAAGCGTGCACGGGCCATGTGGGGAACCTACCGGTCGCTGCTCGACAATGTGGTGACGGGAGTGACCAAGGGCTTCGAGCGTCGGCTCGAGATCACCGGCGTCGGGTACCGGGCTGCGTTGCAAGGCAAGAACCTGCAGGTCCAGCTCGGCTACAGCCACGACATCGTCTATCCGATCCCGGAGGGGATCACGATCGCGGTACCCAAGCCGACCGAGATCGTGGTCAGCGGAATTGATGGCCAGAAGGTCGGCCACGTCGCCGCTGAGATCCGCGCCTTCCGCAAGCCCGAGCCCTACAAGGGTAAGGGGGTCAAGTACGGCGGCGAGCAAATCTTCCGCAAGGAAGGCAAGAAGAAGTGATGGGAGCGCATGATGGCGACAGTCGCTGACCGGACGTTGCGGCGGATGGCGAAGGTGCGGCGGAACATCCGTCGCGCCGCCGGCGGCCGCGCCAGGCTCTCGGTCTTCCGCTCGTCCAAGCATATCTACGCGCAGGTGATCGACGACGCCAACGGGCAGACGGTTGCGTCCGCGTCGTCGTTGGAGAAGGACATGCGCGACAGTCTCAAGACCGGCGCCGACATCGAGGCGGCGAAGGCTGTGGGAAAGCGGCTCGCCGAGCGGGCGTCGGCCAAGGGCATCAAGGATGTCGTCTTCGACCGCGGCGGTTATCTCTACCACGGCCGCGTCAAGGCGCTGGCGGACGCGGCGCGCGAAGGCGGCCTCAATTTCTGACGACGGACAACAGACGACAGAGGGGCGTCCGTCGTCCGTCGTCGGTCCTCTGAACGAAGCAGACGAAAGCAGGTTGGAACAAGATTATGGCACGTGAACCACGCGAGCGCCGCGAACGGGAAGAGCGCGATAGTGAATTCACCGACAAGCTCGTCCACATCAACCGTGTGGCCAAGGTGGTGAAGGGCGGGCGTCGTTTCGGTTTCGCCGCGCTCGTGGTCGTCGGTGACGAGAAGGGCAGGGTCGGTTTCGGCCACGGCAAGGCGCGCGAAGTGCCGGAGGCGATCCGCAAGGCGACCGACGCCGCCAAGCGCGGTCTCATCCGCGTGCCGCTGCGCGAGGGCCGCACGCTGCACCACGACGTGGCCGGCCGCCACGGCGCCGGGCGCGTATTCTTGCGGGCGGCGCCGGCCGGCACCGGGATCATCGCGGGCGGCCCGATGCGCGCCGTATTCGAGACGCTGGGCATGCAGGATGTGGTGGCGAAGTCGCTCGGCTCGTCCAATCCGTACAATATGGTGCGGGCGACCTTCGACGCCCTCAAGCGCCAGGACTCGCCGCGTTCCGTGGCCTCGCGGCGCAACATCAAGGTTTCGACGCTGCAGGCGCGCCGCCGCGAGGTGGGTGAGAGCGAGCAGGCCGCCGACTGAAACTCGCCACGCGCGCCGGGAGGCCGACATGAGCAAGACCGACAAAGTCATCAAGATTGAACAGATCGGCAGCCCGATTCGCCGTCATCACACCCAACGCGAGACCTTGATCGGGCTCGGTCTCAACCGGATCGGACGCCTCGCGGAGCTGCCGGATACCCCGCAGACCCGCGGCATGATCGCCAAGGTCAGGCATCTGGTCCGGGTGGTGGAGGAGGGAGAGACCCGATGAAGCTGCACGAACTCGCCGATCGCGCGGGCGCGCGCAAGAAACGCACCCGCATCGGCCGCGGCATTGGTTCCGGCACCGGCAAGACCGGCGGTCGCGGCGGCAAGGGCCAGACCGCGCGCTCGGGCGTGCGGATCAAGGGCTTCGAGGGCGGCCAGATGCCGCTTCATCGCCGGCTGCCGAAGCGCGGCTTCAAGAACACGGCGTTCGCGCCCAAGCTCAACGAAGTCAATCTCGACAAGGTCCAGGCGGCGATCGACGCCGGCAAGCTCGATGCCGGCGCAACGGTCGATGCCGAGGCGCTGGTGAAGGCGGGCGTGCTGCGAAGGGCCAAGGACGGGGTTCGGCTGCTCGGCTCCGGTGAAATCAAGGCCAAGCTCGCCTTCTCGGTCTGGGGAGCGTCCAAATCGGCGGTGGCGGCGGTGGAGAAGGCCGGCGGCTCGGTCGCCCTGCTGGCGCCGAAGCGCGAGACGGGCGAAGAGGCGGCCTGATGCCTATATAGGTCGGGGCGCCCGAGCGAGCGCCTGGTTTCTCGGGGGGCGGAACAGGAGCTTCCAGCCGATGGTTTCTGCAGCAGAACAACTCGCCGCCAATCTCAATTTCTCCGCGCTCGCCAAGGCCGAGGAACTCAAGAAGCGCATCTGGTTCACCCTCGGCGCGCTGCTCGTCTATCGGTTCGGCACCTATATCCCGCTGCCCGGCATCGATCCTTCGGCCTGGGACCAGATCTTCCGGTCGCAGGCGGGCGGCATTCTCGGCATGTTCAATATGTTCTCCGGCGGCGGCATCCACCGGATGGCGATCTTCGCCCTCAACATCATGCCGTATATCTCGGCTTCGATCATCATCCAGTTGATGACGACGGTCTCGCCCACGCTCGAGCAGCTCAAGAAGGAGGGCGAGCAGGGCCGCAAGGTGATGAACCAGTACACGCGGTACCTCACCGTGGTGCTCGCGGCCTTTCAGTCCTACGGCATCGCGGTCGGCCTCGAAGGAGCCGGCAATGTCGTCACCGATCCCGGCTGGTTCTTCAAGATCGGGACAGTGATCACGCTCACCGGCGGCACCATGTTCCTGATGTGGCTGGGCGAGCAGATCACCTCGCGCGGCATCGGCAACGGCATCTCGTTGATCATCCTCGCGGGTATCGTGGCGGAATTGCCGTCCGCCATCGTCGGCACGCTCGAGCTCGGCCGCCAGGGCGCGCTGTCGACCGGACTGATCATCGTGATCCTGGTGATGGCGGTCGCGGTCATCGCCTTCATCGTGTTCATGGAGCGCGCCCAACGCCGGCTGCTGATCCAGTATCCCAAACGTCAGGTCGGCAATCGCATGTTCGAGGGCCAGTCCTCGCATCTGCCGCTCAAGCTCAACACCTCGGGCGTGATCCCGCCGATCTTTGCCTCCTCGCTGCTGCTGTTGCCGACCACGGTCGCCAACTTCAACGCCGGCCAGGGCCCGGAGTGGTTCGTTTGGATCACCACCGAGCTCGGCCACGGCCGGCCGCTGTTCCTGCTCCTCTATGTCGGGCTCATCGTTTTCTTCGCCTTCTTCTACACGGCGATCGTGTTCAACCCGACGGAGACCGCGGAAAACTTGAAGAAGCACGGCGGCTTCATCCCCGGCATCCGGCCGGGCGAGCGCACGGCCGAATACATCGACTATGTGCTTTCGCGCATCACGGTCATCGGCGCCGCTTACCTCGCCCTCGTCTGTCTCTTGCCGGAGATTCTGATCTCCTATGCGGCGGTGCCGTTCTATTTCGGCGGCACCTCGCTCCTGATCGTGGTCAGTGTCACCATGGACACGGTGGCGCAAATCCAGGGCTACTTGCTGGCGCACCAATACGAAGGTCTGATCAAACGGTCGAAGCTGCGGGGGCGGCGTAGATGAGATTGATACTGCTCGGCCCGCCGGGGGCCGGGAAAGGCACACAGGCCCAACGCCTCGTCGCTAAGCATGGGCTGGTGCAGCTTTCGACCGGCGAAATGCTGCGTGCGGCGGCCGATGCCGGAACGCCGGTCGGACTGGTCGCGAAGGAGCTGATGGCGCGCGGCGAGCTCGTGCCCGACGAAGTGGTCGTGGCCATCGTCTCCGACCGCATCGACGAGCCCGACGCCCGCAACGGGTTCATTCTCGACGGCTTCCCGCGCACGGTGCCGCAGGCGCATGCGCTCGGCCGCATGCTCAAGGAAAAAGGTCTCACGCTCGATGCGGTGATCGAGCTCAAGGTGGACGAGGGCGCCTTGCTCGAGCGGATCGAAAAGCGGATCGCGGAGACGAAGGCGCGCGGCGATACGCTACGCGATGACGACGACCCGGATGTGCTGCGGCGCCGGATTTTGGCCTACCGGGACCAGACCGCGCCGCTCTCCACGTATTACCAGCTCCAGAACGTGCTGCGGTCGGTCAACGGCATGGCTCCGATCCCGGAAGTGTCGAAGGCCATCGACCGGGCACTCCAGCAGGCGCCGGCCAAAAAGCTGCCGCTCGAGAAACCAGCGGCCGAAAAGCCGCAGGCCGAGACCGCGCCGCCCAAGACGGCGATTCGCAAGGCTTCAGGCGCCAGAACTTCAGGCGCCAAGGCTTCAGGGAACAAGACTTCAGGCGCCAAGACTGCAGGCGCCAATACTTCAAGGAACAAGGAATCACGCGCCGAAACTTCAGGCGCCAAGACTTCAGGCGCCAAGACTTCAGCGAACAAGACTGCAGGGAACAAGGCATCACGCGCCAAGGCATCGCGCACCAAGGCTGCGGGCGGTGCAGCAAAGGCCGCGGGAGCGCGAAATCCTGGCGGTAAGCCCTCGCAAGGCAAGGGAAAAGCCGCCAAATCGGCGGGCCGGACCGGTACGGCCGGTTCACGAAAAAGCAATCGCCAGCGGAGGTTGACGAAACGCCGTTGAATCCATTAATAACGCCCATCCAAGTCGAGAGGTCGGACGATACCGGGCCCCGGGGAACGGGGAGGGTGTCGCGTTATCGTTTGCGAACCCCCTCGGGAACGATCGCCGGCCGCTGTGATTGAGCCGGAAACAGGAGTGAATGGCCGTGGCCCGCATCGCCGGCGTCAACATACCGACCAACAAGCGCGTCGTGATTGCGCTGCAATATATCCATGGCATCGGGCCTCAAAAGGCCAATGATATCATGGCGAAAGTTGGGATTCCGGAGGCGCGGCGGGTGTCGCAGCTCACCGACCAGGAGGTGCTGCAGATCCGCGAAGTCATCGACCGCGATTACCTGGTCGAGGGCGACCTGCGGCGCGAGGTCGCCATGAACATCAAGCGTCTGATGGACCTCGGTTGCTACCGTGGGTTGCGGCATCGGCGCGGGCTACCCGTCCGCGGCCAGCGCACCCATACCAATGCCCGCACCCGCAAGGGGCCGTCGAAGCCGATTGCCGGCAAGAAGAAGTAAGCCCGGAGTTGACGCAGCCTGCGCGAGCTCGGCTGCGTGGTCACAGGACCAGTCATCGGCCCGGCCGCCGCAGCGCCGCGCCGCGAGAGGATCGAGAATGGGCAAAGAAGCTACCCGCGTTCGCCGACGCGAACGCAAGAACATCGCTTCCGGCGTCGCGCACGTGGCCGCGACGTTCAATAACACCATGATTACCATCACCGACGCCCAGGGAAACACCATCGCCTGGTCGTCGGCCGGCACCATGGGCTTCAAGGGCTCGAGAAAATCGACGCCCTATGCGGCGCAGGTGGCCGCCGAAGACGCCGCCAAGAAGGCGCAGGAGCACGGGATGCGCACCCTCGAGGTCGAGGTCGCAGGACCGGGCTCCGGCCGCGAATTCGGCGTTGCGTTCCTTGCAGTCGGCCGGCTTCACCATCACCTCCATCCGCGACGTCACGCCGATCCCCCACAACGGCTGTCGTCCACGCAAAAGGCGCCGAGTATGACCGACGATGTTCTCTTCCGGCGGACTCCCGAGGAGTCCGCCGCCGCAGAAAATTCCCACGGGGCGGAGTGGGGTGCGCGGGCCGCCGCGCCGCTCAAAGCGATGGGTGCCAACGTGACGATCCAGAAGAACTGGCAGGAACTGATCCGACCGAACAAGCTCCAGGTGTCCGCCGGTGCCGAGCCCAAGCGCGAGGCCACCGTGGTCGCCGAGCCGCTCGAGCGCGGCTTCGGGGTGACGCTCGGCAACGCGCTGCGACGAATCCTGCTGTCCTCGCTGCAGGGCGCGGCGGTGCAGTCGGTCCATATCGACGGCGTGTTGCACGAGTTCTCGTCGATCCCGGGCGTGCGCGAGGACGTGACCGACATCGTGCTCAACATCAAGGACATCGCCATCAAGATGCAGGGCGACGGGCCCAAGCGCATGGTGGTGAAGAAGCAGGGCCCGGGCACGGTGACCGCGGGCGACATCCAGACCGTGGGCGACATCGTCGTGCTCAACCCGGACCTCGTCCTGTGCACGCTCGACGAAGGCGCCGAGATCCGCATGGAGTTCACGGTCAACACCGGCAAGGGCTATGTCCCCACCGAGCGCAACCGGCCGGAGGACGCGCCGATCGGCTTGATTCCGGTCGACAGCCTCTATTCGCCGGTGCGCAAGGTCTCCTACAAGGTCGAGAACACCCGCGAGGGCCAGATTCTCGACTATGACAAGTTGACGATGCAGATCGAGACCAACGGTGCGCTGAGCCCGGACGACGCGGTCGCCTACGCCGCGCGCATCCTGCAGGACCAGCTCAACGTCTTCGTGAACTTCGAGGAGCCGCGCAAGGAGATCGTGACCGAGGCCATTCCCGACCTGGCCTTCAATCCGGCCTTCCTCAAGAAGGTGGACGAGCTCGAGCTCTCGGTGCGCTCGGCCAACTGTCTCAAGAACGACAACATCGTCTATATCGGCGATCTCGTTCAGAAGACCGAAGCCGAGATGCTGCGCACGCCGAATTTCGGGCGCAAGTCGCTCAACGAGATCAAGGAAGTGCTGGCCCAGATGGGACTCCATCTCGGCATGGAAGTGCCGGGCTGGCCGCCCGACAATATCGACGAGCTGGCCAAGCGGTTCGAGGATCATTACTGAGTCAGGGATCAGTAATCAGAGGTCAGTGATCAGAACGTCTGATTACTGATCGCTGACTTCTGAATCCTGTCTCCGACAGGAGACGTTCATGCGCCACGGTAACGCCCACCGCAAGCTCAACCGCACGAACGAGCATCGCCGCGCCATGTTCGCCAACATGGCGGCGGCCTTGATCAAGCACGAGCAGATCGTGACCACGCTGCCGAAGGCGAAGGATTTGCGCCCGATCGTGGAGAAGCTGGTCACGCTCGGCAAACGCGGCGACCTGCATGCGCGCCGGCAGGCGATCGCGCAAATGCGCGACCTCGCCATGGTCAAGAAGCTGTTCGACGTGCTCGGCCCCCGCTACAAGGACCGCAACGGCGGCTATACCCGCGTGCTCAAGGCGGGATTCCGCTACGGCGATTCCGCCCCGGTCGCGGTGATCGAGTTCGTCGATCGCGACGTCGATGCGAAGGGGCAGGATTCCGGACCGGTTCCGGAGACGGCTGCCGCCCAAGAGGCGCCCGCCCCGGCGTGAGCGCGCGGCGTGCATCGGTCGTGACGCACTAGTTTTTCGATTTTGCGCATGTTCTGATCGGAAAAACCGGTGCCCACTTTTCCGGAACATGCGCTAAGGGCGGCTTGCGCCGCCCTTTTGCATGCGCTCCCTCCGTTGCCCTTGCTCGGACTTGGCGCGCTGCTGGCGCTCTGCACAACCGCTGCCGCCCAGGATGGGTTGATCGCGGCGGCGGAGCGCGGCGAGACGCTGATCGTGCGGCGGCTGCTGGCGGAGGGCGTGCCCGTCAATACCCGCGACGGCCGCGGCCGCACGGCGCTGCTGGCGGCAACCCAGCGCAACCGCGTCGACGTCGCCCGCCTCCTCATCAACGAAGGCGCCGACGTCAATGCCAAGGACCTCGTCCAGGACACGCCGTTCCTGGTCGCCGGCGCCGACGGTCGGGTCGACATCCTCAGGCTGATGCTGGCGGCGGATGCGGACCTGGCGAGCACCAATCGCTTCGGCGGCACCGCGTTGATCCCGGCCTGCCATCGCGGCCACGTCGAGGCGGTCAAGCTGCTGCTCGCAACCGCGATCGACAAGAATCATGTCAATCACCTCGGCTTCACCGCGCTCATGGAAGCGGTGATCCTCGGCGACGGCGGCCCGAGCCACACCGAGATCGTGCGTTTGCTGGTCGCCGCGGGCGCCAACCTCAATATTCCCGACCGCGATGGCGTCACGCCGCTGGCCCACGCCCGCCAGCGCGGTTACGCCGCGATGGTCGCCATCCTGGAGGCGGCAGGCGCGAAGTGAGCAGCGTGAGCAGGCCTTGTGAGCCAGGCCTTGTGAGCCAGGCCTTGTGAGCCAAGGCCTTGCACGGTTCGACCCGCAACTTTCCCGCGTCTCATGTCCCGCCGAAGCTTTCCTGCCGAATCCGGTTGGCATCAGCGGCGAAAAGGTTATCGTCCCGGCCGACTGGAACGATTCCGAAGTGGGCGGAGGAACGTATGCTGTGGTCTGGACTGTTCGGGCTTCTCGGTCTGCTGGCGGCGACGGTTGCAGCCAACGCGCAGAGCCCGGTCGAACGCGGCAATTATCTCGTCAACGGCGTGCTGACCTGCGGCAATTGCCACACCCCGCGCGGCCCGGGTGGCGTGTTCGCGATGGACAAGCAGCTCTCGGGCGGTCCCCAGGAGTGGGACACCCCGACGTTCAAGGTGAAGGGCTCGAACATCACGCCCGATCGCGAAACCGGAATCGGTGCCTGGACCGACGGCGAGATCAAGCGCGCCATCGTGGATGGCGTCAGGCCCAACGGCACGTCGATCGCGCCGATCATGCCCTACGGCTTCTACAGGGTCTTCACGCCCGGCGATCTCGACGCCATCGTGGCGTATCTGCGCTCCGTGCCGGCGGTCGCCAACAAGGTGCAGGCACCGGTCTACAAGGCGGCGTTGCACGCCGAAATTCCTCCCGGTGCCGACAAGCCGCTGTCTCCTGCCGATCTGTCCGATCCGGTCAAGCGCGGCTTCTATCAGGTCACGATCGCGCACTGCATGGAGTGCCATACCCCGCAGGTGAACGGAAAATTGGACTTTGCAAACGGGCTCGGCAAGGGCGGGCAGGAGTTCAAGGGGCCGTGGGGCGTGGCGGTGGCGCGCAACATCACATCGCATCGCGAGAAAGGCATCGGGGCCTGGACCGATGCCGAAATCAAGCGCGCGATCACACAAGGCGTTCGCAAGGACGGCAGCCCGCTCAAGCCGCCGATGGGCTATCCGCTCTATGCGCGCATGAGCGATGCCGATCTCAACGACGTCGTCGCCTATTTGCGCACGGTGCCGGCCAGGGAGTGATAGCCCCAACGAGCGGGGGCCGCTCATCCTTCGAGGCCCGCGCAAGAGCGCGGGCACCTCAGGATGACGGATCGTGGTGTGGTGCTGCTGGTGTTACTTCCGCCGGCTCGGCTCCTTGCCCATCACGTCGTAGACGTCGGCCGGCGCAAAATCATCGGTGATGACGTCGCCTTTGGCTGCGTGGACCTCCACCTGCGGTCTGTCCAGGCGCCGTTGCAGGATCTGCGGCAGCGCAAACCGGAAGCCGTGGCGGGCCTGGAGCGCCGCCGCCCTGCGCTCCAGCGTGTCCTTGTCGAGCGCCGTAGCGGTGGCGAGCGCGATCACCTCGCCGCGCGCGGTCGGATAGAGATCGAGCGCGGGAAAGACCTCGCCGAGCGTCTTCACGGTCGAGGCATAGAGCTTGGTTCCGTCGTGGACGTTGAAGGCGGCGGCGCCGCCGGGGGCAAGCCGCGCCTTGACCAGCGCGTAGAACTCCCGCGTCAGGAGATGGAACGGCACGTAGCCGCCGCGGTAGGCGTCGAGCAGAATGAGATCATAGAGCTCGCTGCTGCGGGTGAGGAAGACGCGCCCGTCGCCGGCGCGATAGCGCATGCGCTCGGTCTCGCGCAGACCGAAATAGGTCTTGGCGGCGCTGATCACGCCGGGGTCGATCTCCACCGTGGTGATCAGCGCCTCCGGCATGAACCGCCCGAGATAGGTCGAGATCGAGCCGCCGCCCAGCCCGAGCATGAGGATTTTCCGCGGTGTCTCGGGGTAGATGGTCGCGATCGTCATCACCTGCGCGTAGCGCAACGGCAGGTCGTCGGGATCGAGCAGATTGGCCACCGACTCGGTGTAGTCCCAGCCCTTGACCTGGAACGACATCACCAGCTGATTCTGCCGCTTGGTGATGAAGACGTCGTTGTATTCGGTCTCGATGTGGGCGAGCCGGCCGTTGGGACGCGCCGACCATCGCCGCGCGAATGCCCTCGTCGATCAGGCTCTCGGCTCGTCCGCCGGGGGCGGTCAGCGCGGCCAGCGCGGCGATGACGAGAACGGCATAGGCGCGGCGCTCGAAACGCGCCAGCGCCAGCAACGCCAGGCCCGCGATCAGTCCGAGCGCTCCGAGCGTGAGCGTGATGGCGCGCGAGCCGATCGTCGGAATGAGGAAGAAGGTGGTGCCGAGCGTGCCGACGATCGAGCCCGCGGTGGAGACGCCGTAGACCGCGCCCGACACGCGGCCGGAGCGCTGGGCCGAGCGCAGCAGAAGCCTGATCGCGAACGGCGAATACATGCCGAGAAAGGCCACGGGGAAGAACATGAGGGCGAGCGACGCGAGCAGGCTGCCGGCGCGAATGTCGTCGATGCCGGCGAGCACGAATTCGAGCACGGCCGGCGCGAAGCTCGGCAGCACCAGGAGATAGGCCGAGCCGATGATCACGGTGAGGGCCAGCACCGCGAGCGAGGCGGTGCGGTCGGCAAGTGCGCCGCCGAGGAAGTAGCCCGCGGTGAGCGCGATCAGCACCGTCGAGATGAGCGAGGCCCAGGTATAGATGCCGCTGCCGAAATACGGATTGAGATAGCGCGATCCCAGCATCTCGAAGCTCATCACGATGGCGCCGGTGACGAAGGCGACCGCATAGATCACCACGGCGGCGGCGGTTTGCGACGCGCCGGCATTCGCTTCGGCAGGGGGACGATCCACGCGGGCCTCGGTGGGGAATAGGAAACGGCGGGGCAGTTTAGGCGGCATCCGAGACCTTGTCCCACAGCCGCGGGCGGTCCTCAATGCGCCCTTCAATTGCCGCGACCTTGGGGTTATATCTCCCCCGCCGCAACCCCCGGATTCGCCTATGTCCTTGCAGCTCAATGTGTCTTGGCATCTGTCCTGGCTGACCGTCGCGCTCGCCGTTGGCGCCGCCCCGCTCACGGCCTCCGCGCAGGAGCGACACCTCGAGCGCCGCGTGCCGTCCTCGCCGAGCGAGCTGCGGCTGTCCTACGCGCCGGTGGTGCAGCGCGCGGCGCCCGCCGTGGTCAACGTCTACGCCGCCAAGATGGTCGCCGTGCGCAATCCGCTGTTCGACGATCCGATCTTCCGGCGCTTCTTCGGCGTGCCGGGCGGTCCGGGCGGCCCGGGCGAGCAGGTGCAGCGCTCGCTGGGCTCGGGCGTCATCGTCGACCCATCGGGCCTCGTGGTCACCAACCACCACGTCATCGAGGGCGCCGACCAGGTCAAGGTGTCGCTCGCCGACAAGCGCGAGCTGGAAGCGGAGATCGTGCTCAAGGATTCGCGCTCCGACCTCGCGGTGCTGCGCATCAAGGCGCAGAGCGAGCGCTTCCCGGCGCTCGAATTCGCCGATTCCGACGCGCTTCAGGTCGGCGACCTGGTGCTCGCCATCGGCAATCCCTTCGCCGTCGGCCAGACCGTGACCCACGGTATCGTCTCGGCGGTGGCGCGGACCCAGGTCGGCATCACCGACTATCAGTTCTTCATCCAGACCGACGCCGCCATCAATCCCGGCAATTCGGGCGGGGCGCTGGTCGATCTCGGCGGGCGGCTCGTCGGCATCAACACCGCGATCTTCTCGCGCTCGGGCGGCTCGCAGGGCATCGGCTTCGCCATTCCGGCCAACATGGTGAAGGTCGTGGTCGCGTCGGCGAAGAGCGGCGTGTCCACGGTCAGGCGACCGTGGCTCGGGGCCAGGCTGCAAGCGGTGACGCCCGAGATCGCCGAGAGCCTCGGACTCAAGCGCCCGGCCGGCGCGCTGATCGCGAGCGTGGCGCCGGGGAGCCCGGCGGCGCGGGCCGGCCTCAAGACCAGCGATCTGATCGTTGCCATCGACGGGCTCGTGGTCGAGGACCACAACGCCTTCGACTACCGCTTTGCAACCAAGGTGATCGGCGGCACCGCGCGCGTCGGCATCGTGCGCGCCGGCAAGGAGACGACGTTGACCGTGGCGCTCGAGGCCGTGCCCGACACGCCGCAGGACGAGCTCGTCATCGCGTCGCCGTCGCCGTTCCAGGGCGCCAAAGTCTCCAACCTGTCGCCGGCGCTCGCCGATGACCTGCGGCTCGATCCTTCGACCCAAGGCGTGGTGATTGTCGACATCGCCAACGGTTCGCCGGCGCACAACCTCGGGTTCAGGCGCGGCGACCTCGTGGTCGCGGTCAACAATGCGAAGATCGCAAAGACCCGCGATCTCGAGCGCGCCGCCGGCCAGCAGAGCCGGCGCTGGAGCATCACCATCCTGCGCGGCGGCCAGCAGATGTCGGTGGAGCTGCGGGGATGAGCCCGCCGCGCGCCAAGCGCGGGGGGCCGAGCCTGTTCGCGGCGGCGGGTCTCGAGCGCGCCGCGCCGCGGCCGCTTGCCGACAAGCTGCGGCCGACCACGCTCGGCGAGGTCGTCGGCCAGGATCATCTGCTCGGCTCCGACGGCGCGCTCACGCGCCTGCTCGAGACCCGCACGCTCGGTTCGCTCGTGTTCTGGGGACCGCCCGGCACCGGCAAGACCACGGTGGCGCGGCTCCTGGCGCAGGCGACCGACCTGCACTTTGAGCAGATATCCGCCATCTTCTCCGGCGTCGCCGACCTCAAGAAGGTGTTCGATGCGGCGCGCGCCCGGCGCGAGACCGGGCAGGGAACGCTGCTGTTCGTCGACGAGATCCATCGCTTCAACCGCGCGCAGCAGGACTCCTTCCTGCCGGTGATGGAGGACGGCACCATCGTGCTGGTGGGCGCGACCACCGAAAATCCATCCTTCGAATTGATTGCGCCCTTGCTCTCGCGCGCGCGGGTCCTGGTGTTCAAGCCGCTCGATGCCGCCGCGGTCGAGAAGCTGCATCGCCCGCGCCGAGGCGATCGAAGGCAAGGCGCTTCCCCTCGATGGCGAGGCGCGCCAATCCCTCATCCGGATGGCCGACGGCGACGGCCGCGCCGCGCTCACGCTGGCCGAGGAGGTGTGGCGGGCGGCACGGGCGGGCGAGACCTTCGACGCCGCGAAACTGCAGGAGGTGGTGCAGCGGCGGGCGCCGATCTACGACAAGAAGCAGGACGGCCACTACAACCTGATCAGCGCCTTGCACAAGTCGGTGCGCGGCTCCGATCCCGACGCCGCGCTCTACTACCTCTGCCGCATGCTGGATGCGGGCGAGGACCCGCTCTACATCGCGCGCCGCGTGGTGCGCATGGCGGTCGAGGATATCGGGCTCGCCGACCCGCAGGCGCTGGTCATCTGCAATGCCGCCAAGGACGCCTACGATTTTCTCGGCTCGCCCGAGGGCGAGCTGGCGATCGCCGAGGCCGTGATCTACATCGCGACCGCGCCGAAGTCGAATGCCGCTTATGCCGCCTATGGCGCGGCCATGCGCACCGCCAAGGAAGCGGGCTCGCTCTTGCCGCCCAAGCACATCCTCAACGCGCCGACCAGGCTGATGCAGGCGGAGGGCTACGGCGAAGGCTACGACTACGATCACAATGCCCCGGACGCGTTTTCCGGGCAGGATTACTTCCCCGAGCAGCTCGGCCGGCAGACCTTCTACGATCCGCCCGAGCGCGGCTTCGAGCGCGAGATCAGGAAGCGGCTGGACTACTGGGCGAAGCTCAGGAAAGAGCGGGGCGAGCGGTGAGGGCAGGGCTGGCAGCTGCGCTGGCGGCGAGCGCGGTCGTGCTCGCCGCGCCCGCGCCTGCGGGCGCGCCGTTCGATGGGCGCTGGGCGGCCGACGGAGCAGGCCTGCGCAGACGAGAGCGTCGCGGCGTCGCTGCTCCTGGTCAATCCACTTGCGCTCACGTGGCGCGACGGCGCCTGCGTGGTGCGAACGAGCTATCGGGTGCGCGATGCCTGGCACATCGGCGCGCGCTGCTGGGGGGAGGGTGCCATCAGCAATGTTGCCGATCACGCTGCGCATGCGCGGCGACGAGCTCGTTCTCGATTGGGCCGGCGCGCGGGCCGAAGCGCTGCGGCGGTGCCCATGAGCGCGGCAGCCAAGCAAGCGCCGTGGCCAGGGCAGCGCCGTCGCCGAGCGGCCGGCGTCGTCGACCGGCGTGCAGACCAGCAAGGTGACGGCCGACGAGGCCGGCATGCGCGTCGATCGCTTTCTCGAGGCGCGGTTTCCGGGGCTGTCGTTCTCCCATATCCAGCGCATCATCCGAAAGGGCGAGCTGCGGGTGAACGGCAAGCGCGCGCAGCCCAAGCAGCGGCTCGAGGCCGGGCAGGCCGTGCGCATCCCGCCGCTGCGGTTGGACGAGCCCAAGCCGCGTCGCCGGCCGGAGGCGATGCCAAGACCCGCGACTTCCTCAAGTCCATCACGCTCTACGAGGACGCCGACGTGCTGGTGCTCGACAAGCCCATGGGGCTTGCGGTGCAGGGTGGTTCCGGCACCACGCGCCATCTCGACGGCATGCTCGACGCGCTGCGCGACGCGGCCGGCCAGCGCCCGCGCCTGGTGCACCGGCTCGACAAGGACACCGCCGGCTGCCTGCTGGTGGCCAAGACACGGTTTGCCGCGTCGGCGCTGGCCAAGACCTTCCGCTCGCGCTCGGCGCGGAAAGTCTATTGGGCGCTGGTTGCGGGCGTGCCCAAGCCGCGCCAGGGCCGCATCTCGACCTTCCTGGCCAAGGAGGAGCGCGAGGACGATTCGTTCATGCGCATCGCCCGCCACGGCGAGGAAGGGGCGAGCCACGCGGTGACCTATTACGCCGTGGTCGACACCGCCGCGCGGCAACTGGCCTGGCTCTCGCTCAAGCCGGTGACCGGCCGCACCCACCAATTGCGCGCGCACATGGCCCATATCGGGCATCCGATCGTGGGCGATCCCAAATATTTTTCGAAGGAGAATTGGGAGCTTCCGGGCGGCATGCAGAACCGCCTGCATCTGTTGGCGCGCCGCATCGTCGTGCCGCATCCGCGCGGCGGAACGGTCGACGTCACGGCGCCGCTGCCGCCGCACATGCAGCAGTCGTGGAATCTCATCGGCCTCGACCTCAAGCGCTACGACCCGATCGTCGAGGCGCCGGAAGAATAGAGCTTGGGATTTCCGGCCGTCGTCGGCAAGTACGAGCGCCATCGCTTGGGCGCGCTCGCCGCGCTCAAGCGCAGCTTGGAGGAGCAAGATGAGTGAGCCGAAATTCGTGCCCAAGACCGTCTACGTCACCTACATCGCCAGCACGCCGGAGAAGGTGTGGGAGGCGCTGACCCGGGCCGAGTTTACGCGCCAATACTTCTTCGGCCACAGCATCGAGCTCGAGCCGAAGGCCGGCGGCAGCTTCATCCTGCGCACGCCCGACGGCCGCGTCCACGTGCAGGGCCGGGTGATCGAATACGATCCGCCGCGCCGGCTCGCAACGACCTGGAGCGTCGAGGGGCTCGAGGAGTTCCGCGAATTGCCGGAATCGCTCGTGACCTACGATATCGAGCCGATGGGCGGGAGCGTGAAGCTGACCATGACCGAATCCCACCAGTGGGACGTCCCCGACGCCATCCTCGCCGGCGGCCGCCAGGGCTGGCCGTTCATTCTCTCCAGCCTCAAGAGCGTGCTCGAGACCGGCAAGCCGATCGCGGTGAGCGTGCCGATGGGGCCGCCGAAGGAGATGATGGAGGCGGTGAAGGAGGCGTGCGCGACGAAGCCATGGCGCAAGGGGTAAGCGGGTGAATAAAGCCCCAGGCGTGACGCGCCTTCGTGTCCCGGGCGAGTGCAGCGAAGCGGAACGAGACCCGGGAGCCAGCGCGAAACTCGCGAAGCGCAAATCAAATAACCACCGTGTGGCCCTGGGTCCCGGCTCTTCGCTCGCGCTTTCGCGCTCGCTCGTCCGGGACACGAGCGCTACCGCAGGCTGGCGTTGATCTTGTCCAGCATCGCCGAGCCCGGGCACAGCTCCGTCTCCGCCAGCGAGTTGAGCGGCGCCGCGACGGTGTTGAAGTGGCGGTGCAGGTCCTCGGGCTCGCGATCGACGTAAAGGAGGCCGGTGACGACCTGGCCCACCGCGGCGTTGCGCTGCAGGAAGCTCATGGCGCCGAGCCGGTCGTGGGCGTCGTAGTCGGCGGCCACCTTCTTGAGCACGAGCTTGGAGCCGTCGTGCTGCTCGACCACCTCGACCGAGCCCGGCTCGTAGGCCACCGTGATCGGCGTGCGGCCGGTGATGAAGTCGAGCCGGTTCACGGCCTCGTTGTGCTCGCGCACATAGTCGAAGCTCTTGGTCGAGCCCAGGTGATTGTTGAACGCGACGCACGGGGAGATGATGTCGATGAAGGCGGCGCCCTCGTGCTCGATCGCCGCCTTGATCAGCGGCACCATCTGCTCCTTGTCGCCGGAGAACGAGCGGGCGACGAAGGTGGCGCCGAGCTGCAGCGCCATGGCGACGAGGTCGATGGAATTGTCGGCGTTGATCACGCCGCGCTTCGACTTCGACCCGCGGTCGGCGGTGGCGGAGAACTGGCCCTTGGTGAGGCCGTACACGCCGTTGTTCTCGACCACATAGACCATGTTCACGCCGCGGCGCAGCGCATGCGCGAACTGGCCGAGCCCGATCGAGGCGGAGTCGCCGTCGCCCGAGACCCCGAGATAGATCAGATCCCGGTTGGCGAGGTTGGCGCCGGTCAGCACCGAGGGCATGCGGCCGTGCACCGAGTTGAAGCCGTGGGAGTTGCCGAGGAAATAGGTCGGGGTCTTGGACGAGCAGCCGATGCCCGAGAGCTTGGCAACCCGGTGCGGCGCGATGTCGAGCTCGAAGCAGGCCTCGATGATCGCGCCCGAGATCGAGTCGTGGCCGCAGCCCGCGCACAGCGTCGAGACCGAGCCCTCGTAGTCGCGATGGGTATAGCCGAGCGCGTTCTTCGGCAGCGCCGGATGGTGGAATTTCGGTTTCGTGATGTAGGTCATGGTCTGTCCATGTGTTCCGGCCGTCCGCTCACGACACCACCTTGCGCAAGGGCGTGACTTTGAGCGCGTCGAGATGGTCGCCGATGGCGTGCGCGATGAAACGCGCCGTGATCGGCGTGCCGTCGTAGTGAAGGATCGGCACCAGGCGGATCGGGTCGATGCTGCATTCGTTGACGATGAGCGAGCGCAACTGCGCGTCGCGGTTCTGCTCGACCACGAATATGAAGTCGTGCTCGGCGACGAAGCTCGTCACGCTGGAATGGAACGGAAAGGCGCGCACCCGCAGCCGGTTGAGCGACTGGCCGCGCGCCTCGATCATGTGGATGGCCTCGTCCATCGCGGGCGAGGTCGAGCCGTAGTAGATCACGCCGTACTTGGTCGGCTTGGCCGCATTGGCCTGCAGCGGGCGCGGAACGAGGTCCTTGGCGGTTTCGAACTTGCGAATGAGCCGCTGCATGTTGTCGGCATAGGGCGCGCCCTCTTCGGTGTAGCGCGCGTAGCGGTCGCGCGACGTGCCGCGGGTGAAGAACGAGCCCTTGCTCGGATGGGTGCCGGGATAGGTGCGATACGGGATGCCGTCGCCGTCGACGTCGAGATAGCGGCCGAAATCCTTGCCGGCATCGAGATCGGCTGCGGTCATCACCTTGCCGCGGTCGTACCGGCGCTTGTCGTCCCAGGTGAGCGGGCGGCAGAGCCGGTGGTTCATGCCGATGTCGAGATCGAGCATGACGAAGATCGGCGTCTGCAGCCGGTCGGCGAGGTCGAAGGCGTCGGCGCCGAAATCGAAGGCCTCGGCCGGATCTTCCGGAAACAGCAGCACATGCTTGGTGTCGCCGTGCGAGGCATAGGCGCACGAGATCAGGTCGCATTGCTGCGTGCGCGTCGGCATCCCGGTCGAAGGCCCCGCGCGCTGCACGTCGAATATCACCGCCGGGATTTCGGCGAAGTAGGCGAGGCCCAGGAACTCCTGCATCAGCGAGATGCCGGGACCCGAGGTGGCGGTGAAGGCGCGCGCGCCGTTCCAGGCGGCGCCGATCACCATGCCGATCGAGGCAAGCTCGTCCTCGGCCTGCACGATGGCGACCCGGTTCTGCTTGGTCTGCGGATCGACCCGCAGCCGCCGGCAATGGCTGGTGAAGGCATCGGCGAGCGAGGACGACGGCGTGATCGGGTACCAGGCGCACACGGTGGCCCCGCCATAGACCGCGCCCAGCGCCGCGGCCGAATTGCCCTCGATGAAGATGCGGTCGCCCACCGTCTTGGCGGGGCGCAGCCGCAGCCCGATCGGACATTGCAGATTCGTCAGCGCCCAATCGCGCCCGAGATGGAGGGCATGCAGGTTCGACTGGATCAGCTTTTCCTTGGACTTGAACTGCTCGGCGACGAGCTGCTCGACCACCTTGATGTCCATGTCGAGCAGCGCGGAGAGCGCGCCGACATAGACGATGTTCTTGAACAGCTGGCGCTGGCGCGGATCGGTGTATTCGCGGTTGCAGATTTCGGTCAGCGGCACGCCGATGACCGTGATGTCGTCGCGGAACTTCGACTTCGGGATCGGCTTGGTGCAATCGTAGAGCAGGTATCCGCCGGCCTCGATCCCCGCCACGTCCTTGTCCCAGGTCTGCGGGTTCATCGCGACCATGAGATCGGTGCCGCCGCGCGCGCCGAGATGGCCGGCCTCCGAGATGCGCACCTCGTACCAGGTCGGCAGGCCCTGGATGTTGGAGGGAAAGATGTTGCGGGGGGCAACCGGGATGCCCATGCGCAGCACCGCGCGCGCGAACAGCTCGTTGGCGCTGGCCGAGCCCGAGCCGTTGACGTTGGCGAAGCGGACGACGAAGTCGTTTACGCTGCTGATCGGGCTGCTACTCGGCATAGGTCATCCGCATGCGTCATGTCGATGAGATATTTCTTCATGTCCCAGGCGCCGGTCGGGCAGCGCTCGGCGCACAGCCCGCAGTGCAGGCAGACGTCCTCGTCCTTCACCATGACGCGGCCGGTCTTGAGATCGTTGGCGACGTAAAGGTCCTGGGTGACGTTGGGGGCGGGCGCCCTGAGGCGGGTGCGCAGATCGGCCTCCTCGCCGTTCGCCGTGAAGGTGATGCAGTCCATCGGACAGATGTCGACGCAGGCGTCGCACTCGATGCACAGCGACGAGGTGAAGACTGTCTGCACGTCGCAATTGAGGCAGCGATCGGCCTCCTTGAGGGCGAGAGCCACGTCGTAGCCGAGCTCGACCTCCGCCTTGATGTCGCGCAGCGCGACCACCTTGTCGCGCAGCGGCACCCGATAGCGCCGGTCCAGCGCGATGTCGTTGTCGTAGCTCCACTCGTGGATGCCCATCTTCTGGCTGAGGATCTCGACCATGGGCAGGGGACGATCGTTGATGTCCGTGCCGGCGCACATCTTGTCGATCGACAGCGCGGCATCGTGGCCGTGGGCGACCGCCCAGATGATGTTCTTCGGGCCGAAGGCGGCGTCGCCGCCGAAGAATACCTTCGGATGGGTGGACGCCATGGTCTTGGGATCGACCTTCGGCATGTCCCATTTGTCGAATTCGATGCCGATGTCGCGCTCGATCCAGGGGAAGGCATTCTCCTGGCCGACGGCGACCAGCACGTCGTCGCAGGGGAAGTGCTGATCCGGCTCGCCGGTCGGAACGAGGTTGCGCCGACCCTTGGCGTCGTACTCGGCCTTCACTTTCTCGAACAGCATGCCGGTGAGGCGGCCGTTCTCGTGGGTGAACTCCTTCGGCACGAGGTAATTGAGGATCGGGATATCCTCGTGCATGGCGTCCTCCTTTTCCCAGGGGGACGCCTTCATCTCCTCGAAGCCCGAGCGCACCACGACCTTCACGTCCTCGCCGCCGAGCCGCCGCGAGGAGCGGCAGCAGTCCATGGCGGTGTTGCCGCCGCCGAGCACGATGACGCGCTTGCCGATGCTGGTGACGTGGCCGAAGGAGACCGATGAGAGCCAGTCGATGCCGATATGGATATTGGCCGCGGCTTCCTTGCGGCCGGGAATGTCGAGGTTGCGCCCGCGCGGCGCGCCGGAGCCGACGAAGATCGCGTCCCAGCCCTCGGCCAGCAGCGCTTTGAGGCTGTCGATGCGCGTGCCGCCGCGGAATTCGATGCCGAGATCGAGGATGTAGTCGCATTCCTCGTCGATGATGCTCTCGGGCAGGCGGAAGCGCGGGATCTGGGTGCGGATCATGCCGCCGGCTTTCGGATCCTGGTCGAACACCACGCAGTGGTAACCGAGTGGCGCCAGATCGCGCGCCACCGTCAGCGAGGCGGGGCCGCCGCCCACCAGCGCGATGCGCTTCCCATTCTTGACGGCAGCCGGCTTGGGCAGGCGGTCGCGGATGTCGTCCTTGAAGTCGGCCGCCACGCGCTTGAGGCGGCAGATCGCCACCGGCTCTTTCTCCACGCGTCCGCGCCGGCAGGCCGGTTCGCACGGCCGGTCGCACGTGCGCCCGAGGATTCCGGGAAACACGTTGGACTTCCAGTTGACCATGTAGGCGTCGCTGTAGCGCCCGGCCGCGATCAAACGGATGTATTCGGGGACGGGTGTGTGTGCCGGACAGGCCCACTGACAATCCACGACCTTGTGGAAGTAGTCCGGCGCCGAAATGTCGGTAGGTTTCATTTACTCCTCTGCACGCACGCTTGCCGCGCGCCCCTCGAGAACCATGCGCGATCAAGCGTCGGCCGGCCTTCCTCCAACGTCCGGCTTGTGGTCCGCCGATTCCGGCGCGGATAGTAGTGGAGACCCCCCCGAAATTCCACCGATACATTCGTCATAACAGAGTTTTACAACCTGCAACGTTACGTGGCACTGCAGCGCGGCCGCAGGGTAGCAGCGGGTCTGGTAAAAATTGCGTAACACGATCCAGACTGGCAGCTAACTATTTGAACTTTCTGACGTCTTGGTCGCGGTCCCATGGTGCAATGCGGTATGGACGACGCCCCGCGACGGATCAGCAGCGGCGACACGGCCAGTATCGCGACCGTCGTCGCGCCGCAGTTCGGTGGGCAATTGGCCGTGATGCCGCCAACCGTCAGGCGGTCTTCAGCGCCGGCATCACCTCGCGCACGAACAGATCGACCGTGCGCATCACCTCGGAGAATGTGAGGTCGCCGAAGGCGAACTGGGCGACGAAATAGTTGGTGCCGGCCTCCTCCATCTGCGCCTTGATCATGCGCGTGACGGTCGCCGGCGAGCCCGCGATGCCGCGCCCGCCGTCCTTGATCTGGTCGAAGTGCGGCGGCCGCTCGCCCATCTCCGGGGTGGTGCCGTGCAGGCGGAAGAGATGGTGGAAGTGCCGGTGCCAGAGCGGATAGGCGCGGCGCGCGATCGTGAGCGCCTCGTCGTCGGTCTCGCCCATGATGACGAAGCGGGAAAGCCCGATGAGCGGAGCATGCGTCGCCTTGAACGCGGCGCGATAGCGATCGGTGATCTTGCGCACATCCGGGGTGAGCGTATTGGCGACCACGTTGAAGCCGTTGCGACCGGCGGCCTCGCCGCCTTCGGGCGTGCCGGTCCCCGACCAGAACGGCGGATGGGGCTTCTGGAACGGCTCGAGCTCCATCGGCACGTCGGCATAGTCGTAGAACTCGCCGCGAAACGTCAGCTGTCGGCTGGTCAGCGCCTGGCGCAGGATCTGCAGGGCTTCGAGATACATCTTCTGCCGATGCTCGGGGTTGACGCCGTAGTAGGCGGTCTCGATCGGCGAGATGCCGCGGCCCACGCCCAGCTCGAAGCGCCCTTTGCTCAACTGGTCGAGCATGCAGATCTCCTCGACCAGGCGCAGCGGATGATGGAGCGGAAGCGTATAGACCAGCGGACCGAAGCGAAGGCTCTGCGTGCGCTGGGCGACCGCGGCGAGAAAAACGCTGGGCGAGGCGGCGAGGCCGAGCGGCGTCGCGTGATGCTCGGCGGTATGATAGGCGTGGAAGCCGCCGCGGTCGTAGGCCTCGACGATCTTCAGCCGTTCGTCGTAGAACGTGTGCAGGGCGAGGTCATTGCGATCGAGGTGGTCGAAAATTCCGAATTTCATGCGCCCTCGCTTGAACGGGCCGCCCAGGCCGGATCGAGCCGAGGGATGACCTGAAGGAATCTCATTGCCGGTTCGGAGATCTGGCGGCTTGGTTCTTCCGTCGCCGTGTTCGCGTGGTGGTCCGCACGATCGGCACCATGGCCGGCATCTCACTGCAATTTTGAACGCTCTGCCTTGCTCCCCGGTTGGTCCGCCTTGTAGAGGCCGCCGCCCTCGGCGAGAAATTGGCTGTTGGCCTCGCGAATCTTGGCCGCCTCCTCGTCATAGAGGAAGGGCAGGAACGCGTAGCGCCGGCCGTGCGTGACCGGCGAGACGGCGTGGAGCAATGCGCAGGGAAAGATGACGGCTCCGCCCGTCGGCGGCTTGAAGCTGCGCGGTCCGTATTCGGGAAAGCTCACCTCGCCCCCTTCGAACTCCGCGTTGAGGTTGATCGAAACCGCAAAGCGGCGGTGCGCCGTCCCTTTGGTCGTGTTGTCCCGGTGCGCCCGGAAATGCCCGCCGTCCTCGGCTAGATAGCAGCCGACGATGTAACGCTCCATGCGCGTGGCGTTGAAGGAATAGACCTTCAAGATCTCCGGCCTGATGCGGCGCAGGACGCGGACTTGACACTGGCGAATGACCTCGGGGTCTTCGATGATGTGGTCGCGGCGGCGCTTGCGCTGGTAGTCGTGGATCTCGACCGTCTTGCCGTCCACGTCGCGCATGAAGCCGGATTCTGCGCCGCCGTCGGCTTCGTGCACGCGGATGAGATGACGGCAGAACTCCGCCTCGAATACGTTCGGCAGGAACAGGATCGGAGCCTGGACTTCGATGCCGGCGAAGCGGTCGGGCGGAGGCAATTGGCGAAGATAGCTGAACAGAGTGTCCGCGTTGTTGCCGTCCGCCGCGAACGGGACGACGCGCAACACCCGCAGCGTCGGGTCCAGGACGACCCAGAAGCGGCGCGCCGGGAAGTTCGTTTCGCCTGCCTTCGCATCTTTCGGAATGGCGCCGTAGAGACGGCTGACGGTTCCATCTGCGTCCCAGAAGAACCGAATGCCCGGCAGGCTCTCGCGGACCCGTTGCTGCGTTTCATCGCGTGGATCGATGCTCACGCCGAAGAAGCAGAACCGCTCGTCGTCGAATTGCGACTCGTTGCTCAGCACGCTTTCGATGGCGGCGCGGCTGACGGCGTCGCTGGCCGAGATGAAGAAGCACAGCACGACATAGCGGCCCGCCGCCGTGTCGAATGCATATTTCGGATTGCTGGTCGAGCGCTGATGGAACCAGGGTGCCGGATCGCCGGGCGCCAGGCTGGCGTAGGATCGCGTGGGCTCGGTCGGTGCGCTCATGGTCTTTCGGTCCCCGGATGCGTAGTGTCCGCCGCGGCGGCAGCAAAATCAAGGAGAGCGGTTCTCGCTTCGAATGAATGCGGTCGGCGAGCTCGGCAGGTCAAAGCCGTTGAATGATCGCGGCTTGCAGCCCATCTTTGACGGCATGCGCGACCTGTTCGAGGAGATATTCGCGAAGGAGCCGCTCGACCCGGCGGAAGCGGCGCGCCGCGGGTCGCGGCCGCGATTGCCGCAGCGGTTCTACGAGCGCGCCGAGGTCGAGGAAGCTGACGGCCAGTTCCGGGTTGTTCTCGACGGCCGTCCCGTGCGGACGCCCGCGCGCCGCGCCCTCGCGGCGCCGACGCGCGCGTTGGCGCAGGCGCTGGCCGCCGAATGGCAGGCGCAGCGCGACGTCATCGATCCGGCCAAGATGCCGCTGACGCGGCTCGCCAACACCATCATCGACGGCGTGGCCGCCGCGCCGGCGGCGGTGGCGGCCGACGTGGAGAGATATCTTGGCTGCGATCTCGTGGTTTATCGCGCGGGAGGCCCCGCGGGGTTGGTCGCGCGGCAAGGCCAAGCCTGGGATCCGGTGCTTGCCTGGGCGCGCGACGCGTTGGGCGCGCGCTTCGTGCTGGGGGAGGGGATCGTGTTCGTCACGCAGCCCGCGCGCGCGCTCGCTGCCGCTTGCGAAGCCGTGCCACGAGAGCCCTGGCGGCTGGGTGCGCTTCATTCGGTCACCACGCTCACCGGCTCGGCCTTGATTGCGCTCGCGCTCGCGCGCGGCGCGCTCTCGGTCGATGCCGCCTGGGCAGCGGCGCACGTCGACGAGGACTGGAACATGGATGCCTGGGGCCGCGACCCGCTCGCGCTCGAGCGCCGCGCGGCTCGTTTCGCGGAGATGCAGGCGGCCGCGGTGGTGTTGCAGGCAACCTGACGCGAGTCCGGCAATCGACCACACAATCAAGCTTCGATCTTACTTCTTCTTGAGCGTGCCGTAGGCGACGACGGTCGTGTCCTGCACGACGCCGAACCAGCCGACCGAGAGATCGTCGCCGTGCCGCGCGACCGTCAGGGTGCCGTCCGGGCAGCGGCCGCCTTTGTCGGCCTGGCCCTTGGTGATGACTTCGGCGAAGAACACATAGGACTTCGATGCGCCCACGCGGCTGAGCTTGCCGATGCAATCGAGATCCGGGTACTTCGTCTCGACACCGCGGGGACCGATGGCGAGCTCGAACTTGTAGGGCGATTGGCTGCCGACCTGGTTGAGCTCGCCGGTCCAGTTGCCGTTGATGCCGGGGGCGGCGGGCGCGGCACCCTTCTTGCCTTTGGCGGCCGCCGCGTCGTCGGGAGTGGGAGGAAATTGCGCGGTCGCGGGCGCAGCCGCGACGATCAGCGCGAGAACCAGTGCGGCGGTTAAGGTGTGAAGCGCCTTTGCCATGATCTGCTCCCCTCGATTGATCCGACCACAGCTTACCCTCAAATAGCGGTACGTGCTATGGTTTTCCGGTCGGACGCAGGTATGGGGCGGCCATGAAGGACATCCTCGAGAAGCTCGAAGAGCGCCGCGTGCGGGCGCGCGCCGGCGGCGGCGAGGCGCGCATCGACGCGCAGCACAAGCGCGGCAAGCTCACCGCGCGCGAGCGCCTCGAGCTCTTGATGGACAGGGGCTCGTTCGAGGAGTTCGACATGTTCGTCGAGCACCGCTCCGCCGAGTTCGGCATGGAGAAGAGCCGGATACCGGGCGACGGCGTCGTCACCGGCTGGGGCACGGTCAACGGCCGCACCGTCTTCGCCTTCGCCAAGGACTTTACCGTGTTCGGCGGCTCGCTGTCCGAGGCGCACGCGCAGAAGATCACCAAGATCCAGGACATGGCGATGAAGGCGCGCGCGCCCATCATCGGCCTGTTCGATGCCGGCGGCGCGCGCATCCAGGAAGGCGTCGCCGCGCTCGGCGGCTACGGCGAGGTGTTCAAGCGCAACGTCATCGCCTCCGGCGTCATCCCGCAGATTTCCGTCATCATGGGCCCCTGCGCGGGCGGCGACGTCTATTCGCCGGCCATGACCGATTTCGTCTTCATGGTGCGCGACACCAGCTACATGTTCGTCACCGGTCCCGACGTCGTGAAGACCGTGACCAACGAGGTGGTGACGGCGGAGGAGCTCGGCGGCGCGGTCGTGCACACGACCAAGTCCGGCATTGCCGACGGCGCCTACGACAACGACGTGGAGTGCCTGCTGCAGATGCGCCGGCTCATCGACTTCCTGCCCGCCAACAACGAAGCCGGCGTGCCCGAGTGGCCGTCGCGCGACGACCTCGAGCGCCAGGAGAAGTCGCTCGATACCCTCGTCCCCGACAACCCGAACAAGCCCTACGACATCAAGGAGCTGATCCTCAAGGTGGTGGACGAGGGCGACTTCTTCGAGCTGCAGGCGGCGTTCGCGCGGAACATGGTCACCGGCTTCGGCCGCGTCGCCGGGCGCAGCGTCGGCGTGGTCGCCAACCAGCCCATGGTGCTCGCGGGCGTGCTCGACATCGATGCCTCGCGCAAGGCCGCGCGCTTCGTGCGCTTCTGCGACGCCTTCGGCATTCCCATCGTCACCTTCGTCGACGTGCCGGGCTTCCTGCCCGGCACCAACCAGGAATACGGCGCGCTGATCAAGCACGGCGCCAAGCTCCTGTTCGCCTATTCGCAGGCGACGGTGCCGCTGGTGACCGTGATCACGCGCAAGGCCTTCGGCGGCGCCTACGACGTGATGGCGTCGAAGCACATCGGCGGCGACGTCAACTACGCCTGGCCGACGGCGCAGATCGCGGTCATGGGGGCAAAGGGCGCGGTGGAGATCATCTTCCGCGCCGACATCGGCGACGCCGAGAAGATCGCCGCCCGCACCAAGGAATACGAGGATCGCTTTCTCTCGCCCTTCGTCGCCGCCGAGCGCGGCTATATCGACGACGTGATCATGCCGCACGCCACCCGCGCCCGCGTGGCCCGCGCGCTCGCCATGCTGCGGGACAAACGGGTGGAAATGCCGGTGAGGAAGCACGATAATTTGCCGCTGTAGTTATTACTTGACTACGTTACGTAAGTGATCTATAAATGGTCTCCAGGAGTGCGCACCATGAGTACGCACGAAGCCCAGGAGGGAGACCATGCCGGCCGCTTCATTCCATGATGCCGACATTCCATGCCGACGCGGTATTCCGGTGCCGGTCTCCTGTAATTTTTTCCTGTTGTTTACAGGAAAACAGGAAACACGAAACGCGCCATGGACTCGCTCCTGTGCGGCCGCGGCCGACGAAAATGGCGCCGTTGGCCCGCAACGACCGCATGGAAACATGGTAGTTTTTCGCGACAGCAGCGGGTACTTCGGACCTGTCGTCGCCGGCTCGAGGAGGTCACCATGAACAACGTCCTTCGCGCTTCTGCTTCGGTCCTTGCGCTGGCCATTGCATGCTTCCCGCCGGCGCCCAGAACCGCCCGCCCTGGCCCGCGGGCGACGAGATCGGGATGGCGAACACGCTCGGCCCCGCCACCTGGCAGCGCTGCGCGACCTATCTCGCCAACCCGAACGCAAAATCCTACGAGCTCTCGTTCCCGCGCTCGAACACCATGCCGCAATCGCCGTTTGCCGTGCCGCTGCGCGAGAACCCCAAGCCGACGGTGGGCATCCAGGGCACCCGGCACGCTTTCAATGCCGACGAGATCGCGAGCGGCGATCCGGGCCAGCAGGGAACCCAGATGGACGCCTTGGGACATTTCGCGGTGCTGCCCGAGGCCTGGGACGGCAAGGGCGAGTTTCCGGCAGGCGGCGCAACCTATTACGGCGGATACAAGCAGAGCGACGTGAAGCCCGCGCCGAATTCTCCGCTGCGAAAGCTCGGCATCGACAAGGTGCCGCCGATCGTCACCAGCGGCGTGCTGCTCGATGCCAAGGCGCATCTCGGCGGCGGCAACCCCATGCAGCCCGGACAGCTGGTGACCGCGCAGGATATCGAGGCGATGCTCAAGGCGCAGGGGCTGGAGCGCCGCGGCCTCGTCCCCGGCGACGTGCTCTACGTCTACACCGGCTGGGGCGACAACTGGAAAGACCCCGACACGGAGAAGTTCTATTACACCAAGGGTCCGGGGCTCTCCTACGACGCGGCCAAATATCTGGAGGAGAAGGCGGTCGTGCTGGTGGCGCTCGACAACCCGTTCACCGATCCCGTGGCCGACGGCTTCCTGGAGGGCAGGGCGCCGCCGGCGCCGGGAACGCCCGCCGGCCTGCCGTTCGCAATCCATCACCACAATCTGACGCAAGCGGGCATCCACAACATCCAGAACGCCAACCTCGGAGCGATGGCGAAGGACAAGGTCTGGCTGTCCTGCACCATCATCCTGCCGCTGCGCACGCAAGGGGGGTCGGGATCGCCGGTGCGGCCGGTCGCGATCGGCGCGCCCGCCCCGTAGACAATGCGATCTCAAGAAACCAGGCTGTTTTGACGGTGGATGCGCGTTGCGCGATGATGCCGACGGAAGCCCGCTCACAACACAACAAAGCCGGGCATGGAGGAAACGATGAAGGCGGCGATTGCTCTTGCAGCCTGCGTTGCGCTTGTCGGCTCGGCACTCTCGGCGCCCGCGGCCGACTATCCGAGCAAGCCGATCACGCTGATCATCGGTTTTGCGCCCGGCGGGCCGAGCGACGTGATGGCGCGCATTCTCACGAAGAAGATGGAGGAGGTTCTCAAGCAGCCGTTCGTGATCGAGAACCGCGCCGGTGCCGGCGGCAGCATCGCCGGCGCGGCGGTCGCGCGCGCGACACCCGACGGCTACACGGTGCTGCTCGCCACCGGCAGCCTGCTCGCCATCAATGTGAGCCTCTACAAGAACATCGGCTACGATCCGGAAAAGGACTTCGAGCCGATCGGTCTGATCGGAACCCAGACCAACGTGCTCTATCTCCATCCCGCGGTGCCGGCGCAGTCGTTCCGCGAGCTGATCGCCCACGCCAAGGCCAACCCGGGAAAGCTCAGCTTCGGCTCGGGCGGTAACGGCACGCCCGCACATCTCGCCGGCGAGCTGCTCAAGATCGAGGCCAAAATCGACATCACCCATGTTCCGTTTCGCGGTACCGGGCCGGCGTTGCAGGCCGTGATCGGCGGGCACGTGCCGATGGCGTTCAATCCGCCGTCGCCGCTGCTCCAGCACATCCAGAGCGGCGCGATCCGGCCGGTCGCGATCACGACGCTCAAGCGCACGGCGGTCCTGCCCGAGATCCCGACCATCGCCGAGTTCGGCTTTCCCGGCTTCGAGGCGACCACCTGGCATGCGCTGGTCGCGCCGGCGGGGACGCCGAAGGAGGTCATAGCGGCCCTGCATGCCGCCACCGCCGCGACCGTGAACGATCCGGCCGTGCGCAAGGCGCTGACCGATCTCGGCGTCGACGTCGTGGGCGGTACCCCCGCCGAGCTGCGCGCCTACTTGAAGTCGGAAATCCCAAAATGGGCCGAGGTGGTGAGGACGTCAGGCGCCAAGGTGGACTGACGTGCACATTCTGGTGTTCACCGTCGTCGGCCTTCTCGTGCTCGCAGCGTTCGTTCTCGTTGCCCGCCTGATCAGCCGGAGCGGGCACGCGGTCGACGGCGCGCGGCCGTTCATCTGGGTCTGGCTGGCGGCGTCGCTCGCCAACGGCGCGGTCGGCGTGCTGCAGGCTGGCATCCCGCTGTTGAACGAGATCGGCGCATTCATTCCGATTTTCGGCGTGCCCGCAGCCGTGGCCTGGTATCTGTCGCGGCGCAAAGGAGCCGAGGCGAAGGCTTAGAGCATGATCCGGAAAAGTGGGTACCGGTTTTCCGAAAAGATCATGCTCAAACAAAAAGCTAGAGCGTAATTGCGACTCAACCTAAAGCAATTCACGCTCTAGCGGCTGCGCGAGCCGACACTGGCCTCGTGCGTCTCCAGCTCGTCGTCCTTGTGCGCCGACTGCTCGGCGAGCTGCAGCCAGGATTGCGCTAAGTTGATCCAGAAGGGCTTGTCGCTGCTATTTTGGGCCATGTTTGCCATCCGCAGGCAATCTTCCGCATTGCTGCGATATTTGCGGTTGGAATTCATGTTGACGCTCCCCGATACGCGCTCTTGCGGGGAGGAGAACCCTCAACCTGGGCAAACTCATGGCCCTGCATCGGTGCACGGACTGTGACTAAAATCCTGGCACCGCCGCGATCGAAGCGGGAGAGGGCGCCTCCATCAGCAATTCATTCGTCCACCCGCGTCGATTGCCAAGGATGTTCCAACCGGTATGTTCGGCCGTCATGCCGCTCGCAATGCCCGCGCCGGCCACGGATATCGTGGTCGTTCACAGCTCCGATCTGCACATGGACCACGACTATACGGCGCGGCTGCACGGCGGCGACGGGACGGCGGGTCTCGCCGGCGTGCTCGATGCGGCGCGCGGCGCCGGCGCGGACGTCGTCGTGCTTGCCGGCGACACGTTCGATTGCCACCGCTTGCCGCTCGATTTGCTCGATCGCGCCGCTGCACTGATCTCGGCCGCGGCGCTGCCGGTCGTGCTTTTGCCCGGCAACCACGATCCCGCGGTCCCGGAGGCGGTCTATCGCCATGGCGCGCTCGCCGCAGTCGCAAACCTTCACGTGCTCGGCGTCACCCACGACGAGGCCGTGGTGTTGTCCGATCTCGGGCTCGAGGTCTGGGGCCGTCCCCACCGCGACTATGGCGACATGATCCCGTTCGAGCGGCGTCGGCCGCGCTCGACGCGTTGGCAGATCGCGATGGCGCACGGACACTATGTCCCGGTCCCGGATCGAACGACGACGCTGCGTCCGTCCTGGCTCATCGGCGACGACGAATTGGCGGCTGTCGGCGCCGACTACATCGCGCTCGGGCACTGGAACCGGGCGGCGAAGGTGGGCGGTGTTGCCGCGTATTATTCCGGCTCGCCGGAATATGCCGGCACGGTCAACGTGGTCCGCCTGACCGCCGCCGGGGATGTCGCGGTCACGCGCGCCGAGCTCGATATTGCCCGCGAGCCTTCGGCTGGCGACTGACAGGCCGGAGGATGATCACGTGAGCGCGGACGAAAAATCGGGGGACGTCGCGAAGCCGCCGGCACTCAAGCGCGATTGGCGCTTTTATTCCGGAGTGGCGGCAATGCTCTTGTCGGTCATCCTGCCGCTGTGCGCCCTCTTCGTACCTGTGCTGGGGCTGTCGACGGCGCAGTCGGCGGTTCTGGCCGGCGTATTGCTCGCCGGGGCTCCGGAAGTGCTGTGCATCCTTGCGGTCGTGTTGTTGGGAAAAGACACCTTCCAATACTTCGCGCATAAAGCGACGAGCGCCTTGCGCCGAGTGGTCCTCGAGCAGCCGGCATCGAAGGCAAGGTACTATGCGGGACTTGCGATTATCCTGTTGAGTTGGCTTCCGGCTTATCTCTACGCGTATTTCCCCGCGGTTCTGCCGGGTGGAAACGTGCGCATCTACATTCTGGCCGCAATGGATCTGGCCTTTGTCGCAAGCGTCGTGCTGATGGGCGGAGAATTCTGGGAAAAGGTAAGGCGGATATTCATCTATGAAGGTAAGATCCAGAATTGAGGTTGCAATTCGTGCGGCGCGTCTTCGGCCAGCGAGTTCCGGATCAGCTGTCGGGAGAATTGTGAAAAAGGTAACCCCGGCCTACTGAGCCGGGGGTACCGCACGTCGAAACGATTGCTATTACTGTCCGCGCTGGCCGCCCTGGCCCGTCGTCGAGGGCGTCTCGGCCGGCGGCACTGCGATGGCCGGCGGCGCCGTTCGCGGCGCCATTCCGGTGGTGGCAGGCGGGCTCGTGCCCTCGCGCGCCGTCCGGTCTCCTTCGCTGCTGGTGAACACGAGCGCCAGCAGGACGATGATGAACACGGCGCCTGCAATCCAGCCCCAAGGGGTAGCGGAGCCCATTCTGTCCATGTCCATCCCGCGGAGGTCCAGGTCCGTCCGGCGATCGAAGTCTCTGGGGTCCGTCATGGCGATCTCCCATCTGATGAGGGTGCACGGACAACCCCCGACGCGGCTCCTGGTTCCTGCCATGGAACTCGGGTGGCTATGGAACCGTGCCTTCGTAGGAGTGAATTCGGGGAGGGATCCGGGCCGCTCGAGAGCGGGGAGGGGGGACGTCATTCTTTCTGATCGAAGATCAGTTGGGTCTGCGTGACGATCGCGGCAAGTTTGCCATCGCCGCGGGTGATGCGGGTCTCGAGCACGATGGTGGTGCGGCCGCGGTGCAACGGCATGCAGATTGCGCGCGCGGTGTCGCCCTTGGGCACGGCGGCGAAGAAATTGGTCTTGCTTTCGATCGTCGCGGTGCGGCCGCCGTCGGGAAGACTGATGCTTGCGGTCATCCCGCCGAGCGTGTCGCCCAACGCCATGACCGCCCCGCCATGGAGCACGCCGCGGCGATTGCACAAGTCTTCGCGCACGGCGAGCTCCGCCTCGGTGCGTTCGGGCGAGCGATGCAGGACGTTCACACCGAGGAGCCTGGTGAAGGACGGAAGATCGGGCACGGCCATTGTCGTTCCTCTGCTGCTGTCGATCCGTGCTCATAGCACGGCGCGCCCGAGGCTGCGATTGAGTGGTCGCGCCGGCTGTCGCATCATGCGAACGCTTGGAATCGACGGCGCTCTTCGCTAGGAAAGCGCCAGGCGCTCGTAGCTCAGCTGGATAGAGCACCAGACTTCGAATCTGGGGGTCGGGGGTTCGAATCCCTCCGAGCGCGCCAATAAATCAATGACTTAGGGGTATCGAAAGTTTTCAGCAAATGGCTGTGTCCGCGCTGTGTCCGTAGCCGTATTGGAGGTCGGCCCGACGCTTTGCGCTGCTTCCTCATATCGGATGCACTCGCTGGGGCGAGGTCTGCGTGTGCAAATACGCTTGCGGTGAAGAAGCACGCGCGGGTTCGAGCCTTCGACACGATCAGCGCATCTCGATCGGCTGAAGCATCGCGTCGAAAAACTCGCGAGCGAGAAGCGGAGCGGACTTTCACCCTTCGCTTATGCTAGGCGGGTTTGCCGCCGACTAGGAAGTCATCGCGCGGAGGCGCGAAGACATCGATCACCTCGGTCTCTTCGCGGAACCAAGCCTGGTGCCCCGTGCCTCCCGGGATAACAACGAGTCGCCCGGGCCGCAGACCCGCTGTTCGGTGCCGCGGCGGAACATCTTCCCGTTGAGCATCCAAACGATCTGCTCATTTGCCGTGACTGTGCGGCTCCGCAATTGCGCGGGCGAACGAATGATCCTAGCCCGGACCGCAGACAGACTGACAAGCCAACCCCACCGGCTGTGTAGGCCGACGGGCTTGCTTCAGCAGCATTGGCGTGTCACCCATCACGGCGCGCGGAATTCCCGAGCGGGGTCGAGCGCGAATGTGCCTGAGCGCGCGGTCGTTCATCGACAAAAGCTCGCTGATCGCCGCCTGCTCGATGCGCCAAGTGAGGTAGGCCACCACCAGCGCTTCAAGGTGGCCATCAGGCGACCCGTCCATGATTGCCGGATATTCCGCGCGTCTCAGGGGACACGCTCGAAATCGTGCTCATACTCGCCTCCATCAGCTACCTGCGCGGAGCGGGCCATCCGGCTGCCCTCTCCGCGGCTGCTCGTGGTCCCCGCGTGGAGGACGGATTGGCCGCAAACGTCGATCTCGCCTCGGAAACGCCGATATTGGCGTTCTGGACGAGGGACTTGTAAGGAACATGCCCGAACGCGCCGGACTATGCCGGTGCAAGCCGAAGGCGAACTTTCCGGTCAACTGTGAACTGCCTGCCAAAACTGCAAGCCTCGGCTGGCGCCGACCGGAGCCGTGGCCGCCACAATTGCTCTACCGCTAATGTCCAAGGCGCGACGTCGATGAGGTGATCGAGACCAAGCTCACTTCATGGGTGAGTTGA
>CAWHCK010000021.1:0-10673 GCA_963827585.1 uncultured Alphaproteobacteria bacterium | reverse complement strand
ACGGCTAATTTAGTCGAGTTGCCAGACCGGAAGCGGCTTGGTGTAACCTTTGACCGACGCGGTCAGCGGGATCGCACTGCCGCGCGCCGCACCGAGTGCCTGGCTCACGGTCTCGGAGACAAGAAGGCGCGAGCCAAAATCCTTGTTGAGCTGCTCGATCCGGGCCGCGAGATTCACCACATCGCCGATGACCGTGAATTCCTTGCGCCGCGGCGAGCCCACATTGCCGGTCACGGCCAGGCCGGCGTGCAGACCGATCCCGATGCGCAGCCGCCAATCGCCGTCGGTCAGGTCCAGCCGGTCGACCTCGGCCAGGATGTCGCGCGCCGCCGCGACGGCATGAGCGGCCGCGTTCGGATCATCGAGCGGCACGCCGAACATGGCCATGAACCCGTCGCCGAGGAACTTGTTGACGATCCCCTGATGGCGATCGACGGCGTCGATCGCGAACGCAAAGACACGGTTGAGGAGATCGACGACCTGTTCCGGCGTACGGCCGCGCGCGTAGGCGGTGAAGTCGCGGATGTCGAGGAACATCACGCAGATTTCGCGCAGCTCGCCGGCGGAGTTGGCCGGCCGGTCGAGCAGGCGCTCGACGACCGCTGGTGAGACATGCTGCCCGAACAGGTTGGTCAAGTGCTCGCGCGCCGTGGCCTCCTCGATCACGTGCATGAACTTGCTGCGCAAGCGCATGCCCACGAGCCCCGCCACGACGCCGACGACCAGCATCGTGACGGCCTTGGTGATGTGAAAGAACGGCGTCAGCACCGGGTCGGCGCTATGGGCCGACAGCGGGAGCAGCAGGACGGCCAGGGCCAGGTATTCGATCGCGGCAACCAATCCGGTGAACGCCGGCAGCACGAACTCGAGCCGCAGCGTCGCGGCGACGATGAACAGGAAGTAGAGCATGGACGGCCAGGCGCTGAACGCCAGGGACGGGCCGCCATAGTCGCTCGCCGACCAGAGGATGACCGTCGGCAGGCTGGTTTCGACCACCGCATTGGCGAAGCGCGCCGCGACCGGCATTCCTTTCCCGCGTGCGATGCGGGCGCGGAGGAGGAGCTGCGCAGTGAGCTCGTAGGCGAGGAACGGGCCCAACGCGGCGATCGGAAGCCACCACGGGACCGGCTTGATGAAGAGGTGCTGCACGGCTTCGCCGGCCAACCCGAAAATCGCCACGAGGAGCACCAGTAGCACGCCAAGCGCGACGGAGAGTACGCGCATGCGAAGCAGCTCGCTCGCCGCGATCTCCAGCGAGAGCGCGCGCGCAAACGAATCGGCCTCGGTGCTGCTCATCCTTCGTTCCATTGGCCCAGCAGAGGCACCCTAACTGAGCCCTCGAAGCCGAAGGGCGCGGCTTGCGCCGCGCCCTTCGTTGTTGTCGTGATGTTCGAGCGACTCAGAAGTCCATGCCGCCCATTCCGCCGCCACCCGGCATGGGCGGGGTCGAAGCCTGCTTCTTCGGCGCTTCCGCGACCATGGCCTCGGTGGTCACCAGGAGGCCCGCGACCGACGCTGCGTCCTGCAGCGCGGCGCGCACGACCTTGGCGGGATCGATGATGCCCTTGTCGACCAGGTCGACATACTCCTCGGTCTGGGCGTCGAAGCCGAAGGTCTCCGACTTGTTCTCCAGGATCTTGCCGATCACGATCGAGCCCTCGACGCCGGAGTTCTCGGCGATCTGCCGCGCCGGCGCTTCCAGCGCCTTGAGCACGATGTTGATGCCGGCCTGGACGTCGGAGTTGTCGTTGCTGATCTTGCCGACCGCCTTCTTGGCGCGCAGGAGCGCAACGCCGCCGCCCGGCACGATGCCCTCTTCCACCGCAGCGCGCGTGGCGTTGAGCGCGTCCTCGACCCGGTCCTTCTTCTCCTTGACCTCGATTTCGGTGGCGCCGCCGACGCGGATCACCGCGACGCCGCCCGCGAGCTTGGCCAGCCGCTCCTGCAGCTTCTCACGGTCGTAATCGGAGGTGGTCTCCTCGATCTGCGCCTTGATCTGCTGGACGCGGGCCTCGATGTCCTTCTTCTTGCCGGCGCCGTCGACGAGCGTGGTCTTCTCCTTCTCGATGATGACCTTCTTGGCGCGCCCGAGCATCGCGGTGGTCACGTTCTCGAGCTTGATGCCGAGGTCTTCCGAGATCAGCTGGCCGCCGGTGAGGATCGCGATGTCCTCGAGCATGGCCTTGCGGCGGTCGCCGAAGCCGGGCGCCTTGACGGCGGCGACCTTGAGCCCGCCGCGCAGCTTGTTGACCACGAGGGTGGCGAGCGCCTCGCCTTCCACGTCCTCGGCCACGATCAGCAGCGGCTTGCCCGCCTGCACGATCGCCTCGAGCACGGGCAGCATGGCCTGCAGGCCGGAGAGCTTCTTCTCGTGCAGGAGGATGAAGACGTCCTCGAGCTCGGCCACCATCTTCTCGGCGTTCGTGATGAAGTAGGGCGAGAGATAGCCGCGGTCGAACTGCATGCCCTCGACGATCTCGACCTCGGTCTCGAGCGCCTTGGCCTCCTCGACCGTGATCACGCCTTCGTTGCCGACCTTCTGCATCGCCTCGGCGATCATCTTGCCGACCTTGGTGTCGCCGTTCGCCGCGAGCGTGCCGACCTGGGCGACTTCCGCCGACGAGCCGACCTTCTTGGCGCGCTTCTCGATGTCCTTCACCACGGCCGAGACCGCGAGGTCGATGCCGCGCTTGAGGTCCATCGGGTTCATGCCGGCGGCCACCGACTTGGCGCCCTCCCGCACGATCGCCTGCGCCAGCACGGTCGCGGTGGTGGTGCCGTCGCCGGCCATGTCGTTGGTCTTCTGGGCCACCTCGCGCACCATCTGGGCGCCCATGTTCTCGAACTTGTCCTCGAGCTCGATCTCCTTCGCCACCGTCACGCCGTCCTTGGTGATGCGCGGGGCGCCGAAGCTCTTGTCGAGCACGACGTTGCGGCCCTTGGGGCCGAGCGTCACCTTCACGGCATTGGCAAGAATGTCGACGCCGCGCAGCATCTTGTCGCGCGCGTCGCCGGCAAATCGTACGTCTTTTGCAGCCATTTCAAGTCACTCCAGGTTCGTCTGTGTGTGCTCCTCATCCTGAGGAGCGCCGGAACGGCGCGTCTCGAAGGATGAGGCCCGTGATGTCTGTGATCTCGTCCTTCGAGACGCGGGCTTCGCCCGCTCCTGGGGACGAGGTTGCGGTCAGGCGATCACGCCCATGATGTCGGACTCCTTCATGATCAGGAGGTCCTCGCCGTCGAGCACGACCTCGGTGCCCGACCACTTGCCGAACAGCACCTTGTCGCCGGCCTTGACGTCGGGCTTCACCAGCTGGCCGCTCTCGTCGCGGCCGCCGGGGCCGACGGCGATCACCTCGCCCTGCGACGGCTTCTCCTTGGCGGTGTCGGGGATGATGATGCCGCCCTTGGATTTCTCCTCGGCATCGATACGCTTGACGACCACGCGGTCGTGCAGGGGACGGAACTTGGTCTTGGCCATACCTTTTGTCCTCACAGGCGTTGGGCTAAGTGTTTGACAGGTTTGCAAGATCTGGTGGGCGTTAGCACTCTGGATGAATGAGTGCCAGTCGCTGGCCGGGAGATAGGGGCTGGCGCCGAAACTGTCAAGGATTCCGCGCTGTTGGGGCGGGCTGCGCAGCCCCTGTTTTCTCCGTCGCAATGACGGATCGTAATTAGCTGTTGACTACGTTACGTGAGTCACCTATAAAAGGCGCATTCTCCAAAATTGCGCAAGGAACACCGGTGCCGCGCCGCCGTAGGGCATCGCGGCGCCCGAAGTTGCGCCGCTTCCCACCGGCTCGGAGCGCTAGAGCGTGATTGCTTTAGGTTGAGTCGCAATCACGCTCTAGCTTTTTGTTTGAGCATGATCTTTTCGGAAAACCGGTACCCACTTTTCCGGATCATGCTCTAACGACAGGCAATCGTAGTCACGGTTTCGTTGGCGCGATCGCGTGATCGCGCCTGGCGACGCGATGGCCCTGCCGCCGGGTCCTTTCGCCCGACGCGGGCCGCGCCTTCGTCGTCCACGATCGATCGGCCTTCCTGAACTCACTCATGACCTCGGCTCAACCGGGATGCGCGTCGCGCAGCCGTGGGCGGGCCGACGTGACTCAACCCGATTGTAGGTGTCATGTCCGATTTCTCAAATCCGTCACACGGCCAAGACGGCTTCGACCCCAACCAGCCGCGGATTCCTGCCGGCCATCCCGACGGCGGGCAATGGACTGACAAACCGGGCGGCGGCGGTGCCGCACCCAAGCGCGACGTCGTGGTCGACCGCTCCGGCAAAGAGCCTTGGGGCTCTTATGTCGACACCTTCCGGCCCGACGGCACGCTCGCCGAGCAGCGCGTGTTCAACCGCGACCGCAGCCGGATCGTCTCGCAATTCGATGAGACCGACGCCAGCGGCTGGGACGAACGCCACACGGTCGTCACCGCCGACGGCAGCAGGTTCATCTTCGAGAACACGGGCGACGTCCAGAAGATTTACGACCAGGATGGGCGGCTGCTGAGCGCGTCGGTGTTGGGAGATGCCGGCCCTGAAGCGCCGAAGGTGCAGCTCGCGCTTCTTCGCAAGTCCATCGGCGCCGCTGCTGGTGCGGTCGGCGCGGCAGCGGCTGCCGCGGCTGGGCGCCTAGCGACCCAGAAGGCCATCGAGGGCGGGCTGGTCCTGTTTACGTGGCTTTCGAGCCGCAATAGCGCGGACCGCACCGCTATCATTTCGCTTCCCGCGCGGGTGCTCGAGTACAGAGATTCCAAGACAAATACCGATCCGGCCGAGCGGGCCGAACCTGTCAGGGTCAGTGCGTTGACGGGAAAGGAGCTCAAGAAAATCTGTGACCGACACGTCGATGTTCAGAATTACACGAACGAAGCGGCTAGAGAGGCCAGACTTGCGAGAGACGACTGGACTCCTTCTCAATTCGGAACCGCGGTTCATACGATCATAGCTCAGAAAGTAAACGGCCTTAACCCCCTTACGCAGAAGCCGCGGTCGCCGGATGAGCCCGCAGATCCGAATTTCAGGGCGGAGTTTTCACTTCTCAAGGCCCTAGCTGAGGATCCTTTTGCCGCACTCCCCAGATACGGCCAGCAGGGCACGATACGCATCGACGTGCTTGAGAATCCGGAGAACGGCACAGTCTGCGTCTATGACATTAAGACCGGCCGGCAGCCTCTGACACTGGCGCGGATCAAGGAAATTGGCGAGTTCGTTGTCCAGCGCTACGGTAGCGAGAAACGGATCATCATCATGGAGGTGCGGCCGCGGTAGTGGAAGCGTGAAGGGTCGGTATACGGAAAAGCGGAGTATGACCCACTCTGCGCATCTCTGTTGTCATCACGTGGCCTAATGAGATAATTTGCAGAGGCCGCCGTAACCTATTGTACCAAACGCGATGCGTTAACGGACCGACGTGGAAACGATTAGTTTCGACCAGGGGCTTTCAACCGTTATCCGCGATCATGCGATCGGAGGCATCTTCAGTAGATTGGCACTCGCTGAGCGCGCCGGCCTCTCCGACCGCGCCGAGGGTTGGCTTCGGCAGCGGCTGGAGAGCAAGCCCGGCAAGACAATTCAATTTGGTTCGCTCGGAAAAAAGTCGCTCGATGACATCTCCACGTTTTGGAAGGCGCTGCGGCGGGGCACTTCCAAAGAGATTGCGCATGCCGCACGGACATTTACGGACTGCGGTGAGGACGAGGAGAAAGAGAGCCTTGCATTCACCGGCCTCAGTACGCCCCTGGTCCTGCTCGGGCGCGGGGCTGTGATCCGCGCGCTGCACGCCGACTTGCCCGCCCGGCTTGGTGAAACGTTTGCCGTAGGCGCGGCCGTCGAGCTCGGCAACTCCGGAGATTGGGACAATGCGCTCGCAATTCTCGAGCGAGCCCATCAGGACGGCGGAAGCCCATACGTCCACATGTCGACTGAAAGCCACTTGTGGAAGCACGCATATCTGCAAGGCCACGTCGACACGGTGCTGCCACGGCTCGCCGTAATTCCTTTCAACCGCAAGGTCCCTCATGCGGCGGGGGAACGGGCTTGGCAACTTCTTACCTATCGGGTCCGCTCCGGACGAAACGACGTGCGCGTACCTGCGCTGGCGCGGCACGCGCAAACGCCGGGCTATGAGGAAGCAGCCGCCATGCAGATCGCCGCGTTCGAGAGCATCCCTTCGGCGGCGGAAGCGGTGGCCGAGCTGCGTCGCGCGTTCGCGCCCCAGGAAATTGCCATACAACATGCAGATCGCGGTCTTGCGTTCAATTCGAGCTCCGTATTCGATCATTTGCGCACGGCGCAGGTCCGCGTCGCGGCCCAACGCGGCAACTATGCGAAACTCTCGCGCCTTGCCGAGATGCCGTCTCGCACGTTCACGCCAATCTCCGAAGTCGTGATCGACGCTCTGGTCGAGGAGGGCGACTGGCGCGGCGCAGCGGAGTTTGCCGAGCGGTACGATCCGCGCGACCAGCCGCTCATCGAGGGTTTCGATGACGGCCGAATCGACGAGTATTGTCGGTTGCAGCTGGTCCTGGCAGCGGCGGCGGCTCGCGGCGGCGACGACGCTGCGGCCCATGCACATCTGGAGAAGCACGTGGAGAGTTTGCTTTTGATCCTGGAAAGAAATCGGTTGGAAAATGAAAATGAAGGGTTCGCCGCAGAGGATACCGATGGAATCCCGCCCGGCTTGTGGGAGGCGACGCTTCTGGCGGGCGCCGCCGAAGGCCTGCTGCCGCGTAACATCCTGGCGGTGCTGTTGCCGGTCTTCCGCAATCCGTACTGACGCAGGCGGGTGGCGGGATCGCCTCCTGTTTTTTTCTTCTGTTGTTTACAGGAAAAACAGGGCCCCGACTGCCGCGCTGTACCCTCAGCGCCCCACGCGCGTAAGCGCCCGCTCGTAATAGCCGAGGTCGATGTAGCGCTCGGGCGCGGCCGGCGTGCCGCCTTCGATCTCGGCGCGCAATGCCAGCACGTTCTTGAAGCCCGTGAGGTCGAATTTGGCGTCGGGGGTGAAGCCGAAATCGGGGTCCATGAGCAACGTGTAGGTGCGCTCGGCCTCCTTGCCGGGAATTTTCAGCTTCTCCATGAGGAGCGCGATGTTGTCGGCGCGGTTGGCGGGATCGCGCACGAAGCGCAGCGCCTCGATATAGGCGGCGACGTAGCGCTCGAGCGTCGCCGGGTGCTCGCGCGCCCACGCCCGCATGAGGAAGGCGCCGCCGGCCTGGTAGGGGCCGAGCAGGTCGATGGTCCGCCCGAGGCTCTTCATGCCGAGCGCTTCGGCCTGCACCGTGAAGGGCAGGTTGAGAATGGCGGCGGCATTGTCCTTGCTCTCGACCATCGCCTTGAAGCGGTAGACGCCGGCGCCGACCGGCTTGACCGTGTAGTCGGCGCCGTCCTTGAGCCCATGCATGGCCAGGATTTTCTTCGCCTGCAGCGCATAGGCGGTGTCGGGCGCATCGACCACGAGGGTGCGACCGCGCATGTCGGCGAACGATTTCACGTCCGGCTGGACGAAGAACTCGTTCATGCCGCTGTCGCCGCCGGTGACGATCACCACGTCGTGCTTGGCCACCTCGATCATGGCGAGCGCGTTGTCGACCGCCGAATGCACCACATCGAACTTGCCGGCGGCGAGGCCATCGCGCTGGTTGCGGGAATTGTCCGTGAGATGGAGCTCGATCTTGAAGCCGCGCTTTTCGAAGATGCCCTTGGCGATGCCGGCATGCAGCGGAAGGGTCTTGGCCTGCGGGAAGGCATTGACCCGCAGGACCGTCGGCTCGTCGGCGCGGCCGGCGCCCCCGCCGAGGGTCAATCCGCACGCGAGCGCGAGACACAACGGCAGCATTCGCATGCGAACAGCCGTGCAACCCTCAACAGTCTGGGGCATGAGTCCTCCAGAGAATTCGGCCGCCCGCCTAGCGCAGCGTCATCAACGCGCACCCGTCGCTGCGTGATTTTCATCAGTCCCGCCCGCTGCGGCGCTTGATCCATTCATCGAGCGCCGGCAGCGCGCGCGCCTTTACTTCGGCGCTGAGAAGGATCGCCTCCTCGGCCCGCGCGGCCACCATCTTGCCGCCCGAGGTCGCGTTGACCGGCGCGAAGCTCGCAAGCTCCGCTGCCCGCGCGGCGTCGCTGAAATTGGTCATGAAGTTGGAGACGAAGTAGTTGCGGAACGACGGTCCCTGCTTGGCCGACAAGGTCTCGAAATTTGCCTGCACGAAGGCCCAGGCGAGATCGGGCTGTTCGCCCGCCGATGCCACCGCGTTGATGACGCTGCCGACGAGCGTGTTCGGCAGTTCATCGGTGAGCGTGAGGTCGAGTGTGGCGCGCGCCAGCGCCGGATCGCGTGCGCTCGCAGCGGCGGTATAGTAGCGCACCCGCTCGTTGGTGCTCGTCGCGGCACGGGCGAGCGCGAGCAGCACGTCATAGGTCGCGCGATCGGCGGTAATGCCGACGAGATGCGTGATCGGCTCGCGCAGCGCCGGCCGCAGCGCCGCCGGATCCTGCTGGAAGGCGGCGAACCGCCGCTTGGCCTCGGCCAGGATTTGCTCGTCGCCGAGCTCGCCCAGCACGCGGATCAGCCGGGCGCGCAGGAGCGCGCCGTCGTCGCCGCCGGCGCCGGCACCATCCCAACCGAGCCGGTCGAAGCGCGGGCGCAGCCGGGCGCGCAGATAGGCCTGCAACGCCGGGCGCTCCGCGCGATTGCGCGCGAGATGATCGAGCCGGGAGAAGGCGCGGATGACCTGCTCCCACACCGCGCGATTGTCGTCGCTGCCGATCTCTTCGATCAGCTCGAAATAGGATGCGGGCTCGCGCGCGACCGGCTTCCACCAGCGCCCAGCCGTCGGCAAGCAGGTTCACGCGATCGGCCGGCGCCATCAGCGTAAACGACTTCGCCAGCGCCGCGCGGCCCGCGGCGTCATACTCGACGCGGTAGTAGCCGATGTCGCCGAGATTGAGCTTGACCGGCTCGCCGCATCGCCCGGCCGCGATCTCGGTTTGCGCCTCCAGCAGCAGCGTTGCCGACGGGCGCAAGCTGCGCAGCGGCCCGATGGCGATCGGCACCTGCCACCGCCGGGGCGCGGCATCCGGATCGCGGAGGGTGAAGCGGTCTTGTCGCAGACGGATGCGCTGCTCATCGCCGGCGCAGGTAACCTCGGCGACGACGAGCGGCACGCCCGCCTGCTCGGTGAAGGTCGCGGCCATCGCCGCGATGGGCTTGCCGGAGGATGCCTCCAGCGCCCGCCACAGATCGGCGGTGGTCGTGTTGCCGTAGGCGTGATCGGCCATGTATTTGCGGATGCCGGCGCGAAAGTCGCCTTCACCGAGATAGCTTTCAAGCATGCGGATGAGTGCCTGCCCCTTGCTGTAGGTGATGGCGTCGAACACCGCCATGGCTTCGCTCTCGTTGGCGACCGGCTGCTGGATCGGATGCGAGGATCGCCGCGCGTCGAGATTCATGGCGAACTGCTTCTGGTCGTTGCTGTTGAGCCAGGCGCGCCACTGCGGGTGCAGGCGCTCGGCGGCCTTGGCTTGCATCCAGGTGGCGAAGCCTTCGTTGAGCCAGAGATTGTCCCACCAGCCCATGGTGACGAGATTGCCGAACCATTGGTGCGCCATCTCGTGCGCGAGGATGCTGAAAATGCCGCGCCGGGCGGTGGGGGCGTTCGATGCCGGATCGAACAGCAGCCGGCTCTCGAAGAAGGTGATGCCGCCCCAATTCTCCATGGCACCGCCGAATCCGCCCGGGACCGCGATCAGGTCGAGCTTGGGCAGCGGATATTTCACGCCGAAATAGTCGTTGAAATAACGCAGGAGATCGACCGCGCTATCGAGCGCGAAACGGCCCTGCTCGCGCTTGCCGCTGGTGGTGACGACGCCGACCGCGACGCCATCGACCTGCGTCGAGAGCCGCTCGAGCTCGCCCGCGGCCAGCACGAACAGGTAGCTCGACATTCTCGGCGTCGGCAGGAACCGGACCTGCTTCAGGGTGGGCGTGACCGGCTCCTCATGCGCGACCGGCATGTTGCCGACCGCGAGGAACGCGCGCGGCACGGTCACGGTCAGCGCGAAGGTCGCCTTGAAGGCCGGCTCGTCCCAGCAGGGAAAGATGCGGCGCGCATCGGCGGGCTCGAGATGGCTCGACAGCATCCGCTTCGTGCCCGCGCCGGTCGGGTAATCGACGAAGAACAGGCCCGCGGCCGAACGTGTTGATGTGGGCGGTGAAGTCGATGCGCAGCCGGTGCCGGCCGGCGGCGAGCGGCTGGCGGAAGGTCAGCGTCGCCGTCTGCGACGCGGCATCGAGCGCGATGTCGGCGCTTTGCGCCTCGTCGTCGATGGTGGCCGCGGTCAGCGTCATGTTCACGGCATTGAGCACGAGCCGCGCGGTCGGCTCGCGCACGTCGATGTCCACGACCTCGGAGCCCGCGAGCGTGAGGCTCTGCAGATTGGGCTCGAGCTCGATGGCGTAATGGATGGGGACCACCGTCTTCGGCAGCCTGCCCGGCGTCGCGTCGAACGAATAACCAGGCTCGGCGGCGCTGCTGCACGCCCAAACGAGCGCAAGCGCGAGCGCCGCGGCTGCGGAGCGCGAGGCCAAACCGAACAGCGCGACCAATGTAAGGCGAAGGTTCACGGCGATGATGTGGACCAGTGCGTCGGAGCGTTTATTCTA
>CAWHCK010000020.1:0-86536 GCA_963827585.1 uncultured Alphaproteobacteria bacterium | reverse complement strand
TGATCACGAGAGTGCGCCGTATGGCGCCGACCACGCTCTTCCATTCGGACGCTGGATTGCATTGTCCCTCGAGGAGCAGTGGGGGAACACCTTCTTCCTTACTTCTAAGGGTCTTGAATGTCATTTGGTGGAGAAGGACGAAAATCGGAACGTCGAAGGCGTCAGCATATGCGAGTTCCATCCACTGCGTGGCGCCGGCGTCGAAGGTAGACGGCGAGGCGAGAAATATAGCCGCAACGGAATTCTGGATGCGTAGTTTCAGACTTTTTGATCTGTCGCTCCGATTTCGCCTGGTCCCGCTCATATGTCACACCTTCGCATTCAAATCTTTCAGGAGCTACTGAATCGCAAATTGGAGCAGGCTAGCTTCAAGAGTTTTTCCCGGAGTACGATAGAAAATCTGTATGTTGTTCCGATTTATTCAGCGTCCACGCCATTCTCTCGTATAAAACCGCCCGGAGCGGGAGGCAGTCGCGGGCGCGACCCGGGTACGTCGAAACACTACCCTCTTTCGCGAATTTCCGCCTCCGTCTGAGCGAGGGGCCTCCGTCACCTCGGCGCGGACATCGGTCAGCGTGGGTTGGAAGACGAGAGCGCAATGCCCTGTTCTGCGCCCGCCCCGACGGTTGGGGGCAGACTCGGCCGTTTCGCGACGTCCGTGACATGTCCGTTCTACCCTCAATATCTGCCGTGATGTCGCAGCGCCGCAATCGGCAGCTTCGTGCCACAAACGGACTTAATGCACCGCAGCAAACAGCATATCTATGATCACCTCATCGGCAGGAAGGAGAACCAGCGCAGGGGATCGGGGCCGCCGCGGTCTTCGTTGATTTGACCATCCCCACTCGCCGTGACGGTGTAATCTTTGCGGTAGCGAAGCGGGGCTTGTCGGTCGCAGCAGCGGAGGCATCATCGGCCCCGATCCTGTTCGACCTCCCGCTTCACCGCGCTGGGCGTCTCCTTCACGACATCAGGAGTTGGAATTAGCATCAGACAGACCCACAACCCGTGGTAAAATATGACCGGAAATTGTCTCGGTCACTCGTGAGCTGTCTTATGGAGAGAGCGGAGCTAGTGGCACAGGCGTTAGTTTTCCTCGTACGCGTGACGGACGAGGATGTGCCCCTTGATGAAGCACTGAACGCATTATCTGCGTTGGCGGAACAATTTCAGTCAGGTGCCATCGTGGGCGGTACCCTCATTGATAGCCGCTCGGCTACGTTTGAGAGGGTTGTGTATCCCAGCCTGCTAGCCTCGCCTTTCAGCACGCTTCGTCATGTCCCCATCAGCTCGCCGATTTTCGGAACTTGCGCGAAGGCGGTGCGTGAGCAAAAAACCATCTCATGCAGCGACACCGCGACTGAAGACGGTTTCTATATGAGCTGGCGCAGTCTTTACCTTGGCCTTGGCATCCACTCGGTGCAATCCGCTTCGGTATTCAGCTTCAACGGGAGACCTCTTGGTACCTTTGTCGTGGCACTCAGGCAGCCACATGCTTCCTTCGATAGGGAGATGACTGGTTTCGGCGTGTATGCAATGCGGACCATTCTGCAAAAACCGTCATACTTTCCGGGCCCCACGGTCACCTCACCACCTAATAAGGAGCCTTTTTCCTTATGTCGCTTGTGGACGCTAGCGCTGAGGAGTTGCTGCTTTCGAGCGCCATCCCTCTGGAGCAACTTAAATGCTTGTTGATTTTCAGCATCATTATACACCGCCCGAGTTGATGGAGACCGGCAAGGGCGACGGATCCCTTCGGCTCGACGAAAACGGCAATCCAAATTACCGGTTCAATCCGCTGCTCGCCGATCTTCCTGCGCATGTGCGAATGATGGACAAGGCGGGCATCGACGTTGCGGTGCTCTCCTGCGGCTCGGGCTTCGATCAGCCGAACGTTGCTACCTGCCGCCTGATCAATGACCGCATGCACCAGGCCGAACAGGATCATCCCGGCCGCTTCATCGGATTGCGCACGTCCCGGCGCTCCATCCGCAAGAGGCAGGGGCCGAGCTTAAGCGCTGCGCCGTCGAGCTCGGCTTCCCCGGGATCGTCATCGCCTCTGAGGTTCAAGGACAGCCTCTGGACGCGCCCAGCTTCGCCCCTTTTGGAGGGTGGCTGCCGACCTCGGGGTCTATGTCTTCATCCATCCCCCGCCGCAACTCATAGGCTGGGCGTACATGGATGCGGACGACCTCTGGCGCATGCTCGGCTGGGAATTTTCGCTGATGGTGGCGACGGTGCGGCTGATCAATAGCGGCCTCCTCGATGAGCTTCCCTCATTAAAGGTTCAGGTCTCGCATTTCGGCGGCGGCATCGGTGGTTTCCTCCCGCGCATCAGGGGGCTTCAGGATCGTGAGAAAAGTGGTACAGCGCAAATTCCGCGGCATTCCCGGATGCCACGAGAGCCGTTTGATCATTATCTACAGCATCGATTGTTTTACGATTGTGCCGGCTGGTCAGGCCCCGATCATGTCGCCGAGCGAGGCGCCGAATGGATGCGCCTCGGCCTAGCGGAGCTGCCATCCTCACAAGTCGTATTCGCAACCGACTATCCTCAGGCCGTGCGTCACGACGATGAGGTTGTCGCATACGTTAAGGCCGTGGGCACGCTCGGGTCGGGAGCTCGGAATGTTCTCGATGGCGCCAACGCGGAGAAGCTCGTTCCGAACCTAAAAGAGCGGCTGAAACGTGTGCAGCTTAATGCATGTGGCGGAGATTGAGACGACACTGAAGGTTGACACGACGCGACACCGCAGTTTCTCTCTCCACGGAGTTCCCTTCGATCATACCAACAGCGACCGCCTGCGCAGGTCGAGCGCGCCCGGTTTACCCGCCAAACACCTTCGGCCGATGACTACCTGAAACGTTCTGAATCGAGGTGGCTGCTCGCGGTACACAGGCGGGCCGTTGTCCGACATGGGTCCAGGCCGTGTGAAAACTCGTGTGCTTGCTGTCAACACACGCATTTTGGAGAAGTGCATTCTACAATTGGATGCTGTGTCCGCCTCAAGCGTGGCAGTGTCCGATTCGCTGAGGAAGCATTTTCGCTTCGGTTGCTCGGCTCACGAGTTTTCACACGGCCTGGGTCAAAATGAGAAGAACTCAGCCTGAGCATATCTCGTCCGCTTACCCCGACAGCGGCCGTTGAGCAGACATCCCGGATCGGCAGCTTCGTGCCATTAGCGACGAAATGCACCACAGCAAACTGCGTGTTTACTCGATCACCTCGTCGGCGCGGGCGAGCAGCGTCGGTGAAACGATGAGGCCGAGCGCCTTGGCGGTGGTCATGTTGAGGACGAAATCGAATTTGGTCGGCTGTTCGACCGGCAGGTCGCTAGGCTTCGCCCCGCGTAGAATCTTGTCGATATATTCGGCGGCGCGGCGAAACAGGTCCGGGACTCAGCCCTCCGACTTCGACGTATTCCCGAAAGTGTGCATGGTCGCCAGTCGACGCCCAGCGCCAAGGTGCTGATGCGAATCCGATTGGTCGTCAGAAGCGGGGCGGCAGAGACATAAAGAGCATCCGCGCGCCCCTTGAGCGACTGAACGCGGGCGCGATATCCTCGGCTTCCCGAACCTCCGATGTGACCACATCGAGGCCGAGCGTGCGCGCCGCTGCCTGAGCCTCGCGCATTTCCAGCACGGAGGCTGGGCTGCCGATATCGACCAAGATCGCCAGCGTGCGGAGACTGGGTAGAACCTCGCGCAACATTTCGAGGCGCTTGCTGGCAAGATCGGTTTGCTGGATCGACAAGCCGGTGATGTTGCCGCCCGGTCGCGCCAGTGAAGCGACGAGGCCCGTGCCGACCGGGTCGCCAGCGACAAACACGATTGGAATGATCGCCGTCGCCTTCTTTGCCACTATGGAAGACGAGGTTGCATAAGTGAGAATGACATCGACCTTGAGCCGGATGAACTCGGCCGCGATCTCCGCGAAACGGTTGTCGCGTCCCTCTCCCCAGGAGGCGATGTCCGCTTGATGTCCGGGATTACCCTGAAAGCGGCCGTGTAGCGGACATCAGCGGACGTCTCAGAAGTGCCAGAGGCAGCAATTACATTTTTGGAGCCGCCAGGCTCAGCGCTGGCGCGTGATGGAAGCGGCTTCTTCCGGTTCCGGGACGCGGTGCTCACGGTGCGGCGAGTTGATCAACTTCAGTGCGTCTTCACACCCGTGGCCATGATGGATGAACAACCCACTTCGAGCTCGTGCCCCTCTCATACGGCCGGAACGCTTTGACCAGTTCTTCCATAATCCGCTCGCGGACTTCCTGTTTCTGTAAATCGATGATAAGGGAGGTTCGGACAGTTCCGTAGTTGAGCAATTCCACGATGTCCTCCGCACGGCGGGCCCGCCATGCCGAAGCTATCGGGATACGTCGAATATCGGTGAACCCCGCGTGGCTCATCAATAGTTCGATCCTCCCCGGTTCCGACAATTCAAACATCGGGGGCGCCTTCGGCAGATCGACGTTCATATCCGCGATTGTCGAAACGGTTTGAAGAATTACCTTAAAAAGATCGCCGCCGCGTTCGGGCCCATTCCACAAGGTGACGGAATAGCGGCCGCCAGGCTTTAGAACACGATAAGCTTCACGCACTCCCTGTGCTGGATCGGGCAAGTGGAGGAGCCCGAAGCAGCAAGCCACCGCGTCGAAGCTGACATCGTCATAGGGGAGCGCCTCCGCATCTCCTTCCATGAAACCTATTCCGCTGAAGCGAACCTTTGCTTCCCGAACCATCGCCTCCGAAAAGTCGACGGCGTCCACCAATGCCCCGCGCGCCGCCGCTTCGCCCGCCAGATGGCCCGGCCCCGTGCACACGTCCAGAAGCCTCTTGCCTGTCAGGTCACCAAAGGATGCCAGGATTGGTTCGAAGGCTTGGCTCGTGAGCGGTAGCGTGACACGCTCATATTGAGAAGCCTTTTTGCTCCAGCCCTCTTGCTCGTAGTCTTTGAACGACTTGGCCATGCGTTCGCCCCCACTCGCTATGTCCTCGTCGTCCGGTTACCCCCGATAGCCACCGTCAACGCAGACATCCCGAATTGTCGATCAGTGCAATAAGCGGTCATTGGCTCCCTTCACTCGATCACCTCGTCGGCGCGGGCGAGCAGCGTCGGCGGGACTTCGAGGCCGAGCGCCTTGGCGGTCTTGAGGTTGATAATCAGCTCGAACTTGGTCGCCTGATCGACCGGCAGCTCCGACGGCTTCGCGCCCTTGAGAATTCGCCCAGTCTGAATGCCGGCCCGGCGATAGGCGTCCGTGAGGCTGTTTCCGTAGATCATGAGGCCACCGGCCCCAGCCACCTCACGTCCGGCATCAGCATAGATGGTCGGAATTGCATGCTGCGCCGCCAGCGCGATGATTTGTTCGCGCCGATTCCCAAAGAACGGATCGCTGCCGACGAGGAGCGCGCCGACGCGATTTTGCACCATGGCCGTGAACGCGGTGTCGATGTCGCCCGCGGTAGTGGCAGTCAGGACAACGAGTTGCAGCCCGATGGCGCGTGCCGCATCCTGCAGCTCCGCAGGCTGTCGCACTGATTCTGGATTGTTCGGATTTATGAGGAGGGCGACGATTGTCGCATTGGGGACCAGCTCGTGCAGCAGCCCCAGCCGCTTGGGTCCGAGTTCGGCGCTGAACCAGCTCACCCCGGTGACGTTGCCGCCCGGCCGATTGATGCTGGCGACAAGGCCGCGCTCGACCGCGTTGTCGCTGCTCGTGAAGACGATCGGGATTGTACTGGTCGCCTGCATGGCGACGAGCGCCGAATTGTTGCCTCCGGTTGCGGCGATCACGGCCACTTGACGTCGAACGAGATCAGCCGCGAGCGGCGGCAGCCGATCCACTCGTCCCTCCGCCCAGCGATATTCGATCGCGACGTTCTGACCCTCGACGTAACCGGCTTCGTTCAGGCCACGGCGGAAAGAGGTCACTACGGGAGCGAACGCCTGAGCCGATTGTCCATTCAGGAATCCGATCACCGGCATCGCCGGCTGCTGCGCCCGTGCCGCAAGCGGCCACGTGGCTGCCGCGCCACCGAGCAGCGTGATGAACTCGCGGCGTTTCACTGCCCGATGCCTCCCGTGCTTCCGACAGAAAGAATAGCACACCTCAATACGGCAGGAGACCGCTGCACTGCAGGATTTCGACTGGGCTTATGACCGCTCAGGGTCAGACTCGGTCATTCGGCGATGTCGGCTCGATGTCCGGTTTGCCCGAAAGCGGACACGACTGGGCGATTACGCGCTTGCGAGTGCGGCGCTGGAGAAGATCCGGCGTGGGACTTGAGAACCCTGCCCCTGCGGTCCACGAGCCTATCAGACTAATATAGTTACAAGGCAGCGACGCCAGCCATTTCGTTACAGTGCGGTTGGTAACGGAATGGAGAGTACGATGGGCCCGCCCGCCGATCGGCAAGACTGCGATGACCGGGGCCGAGCGCGTGCGGCGGTACCGCCTCAAGCACGGCGTGGACAAGCCTCCCCCGAAACCGGGCGCTGACCATGCGGCCGCCACGATCGACGCGCTCCAAAAGGAGCTGGCAGCGGCTAAGGCGCAGATCGCTGAGCTGACCCAACGAGATGCTTGCCGTGGTCGCACAGGTGCGCTTTCGCGACGAGCGGCGCGCAGGCCAAACCCAAGGCCGAGAAACCCCCGCTGCCGCCGGACGAGGAGCGCGAGCGCATCATCAAGGGCCTCAAGACCAGGGTGCGGAACCTCAGCCAGGAGCTGCGCTCACTTCAGGCACTACCACGAGGATGCGATGACCAAGCAGGGGCTCATGTCCCTCGAAACACGAACCGCGATCGACAAGATCCTTCACCCCGACACGAGGGGCAACGCTCCCGGAGGTGGACAAGAACCGGGCCTGCCAGGGTGGAACGTGTCGAAAAACGACAACGACAAGGACACGACGCCAAGCCCGCTAGCCGGTCGTCACGCTCGTGGCCGACTGCTGCACTCGGGCGGCACGCGCTCGACAAGACCAATTAGGCGTTAGGGCGCGTACAATTGAGAATTGTCCGGCGACCGCTAGCTGCCGCAAATGACTGTGCGCGTTGCAGCCGAATGCTCAGGCGATCTTTCTGCCGCCGTCGCCACCAACCGAGTAGCCCACCGCTGGCGAGGATTAGGCCGGGTAGGCCAGCGCCAACGATGGGGCCGGGGACCGCGATAAGTTCCCGTCTGGAGGCCCATCCCCGTCCCGGAGGAAGAAAAAAAGGCGCTTGCCCACCTAATACCTGACTGGTCCGGCCCGCAAGGGGCAGAAAAGGAACAGAGACTGCCACCCGCATATGAGACGAGTGAGTTAACCGCCGAAGTTCCGGGAATAGCCAGGTCAATGCGCGGGAAAGATGAACTAATTCCAATGTGCACAAGGTAAGATACCGGGACCGGTGTTTGGCTAGGAGCGGTGATACCGGTGAATGGTTGCTGCAGCAGGATGGTTGAATAAGTGTTGCTACCATAGATCAGGTTGGCAGCGTCGATCTGGCCAATCGTCAAGTCAATCGTGAGAGTGCCCGAAACAGTGGTGCCGTCATTAAATGTCCCGGTAAGATCGAAGACCGTGTCGGCACGGGCGGGTGCAGCAATTGAAAGCACGACGGTGAAGAGCACCACGGCCAAGATGCTGAGATCAAGCCGTACACGAGCCAGACCGCACCAAGAGGCGGCGAGCGCCGCGCTGAGCTTCGATTTCATGGCAGTCACCCCTCTATGAGACCGCAGGCAGCAACGAGCATGCGTCCGTTAGCTAGCGGCAACCCAACCCAACTTGTGAGACATAAGCCCCGGTTTCCCGCTCAGCAGACATTTCCTGAGGACGCTGGCGTAGAGTTCACTATGCGCCTGATCGACGATAATGGCGAGAACAGTTTTGTGACAATTGCCGCCGGTAAGTTCCATGAATGGAACGTAGGCACGACGAAATCTGCGATCAGCACGCCCGCCTCTCAGCCTCCAATTTTTCTGCGCCCGCAGCGTTGCGATCTGCGCGGTAAATGAGTACACGGCCTAACACTACTTTGGCAGATTTACTCACGCCGCTGCTCGTTGCAAATCCATTTTCGGCAATGCGGACATCGCTGCGGCGGTGGTCGAACGATGAGTTCGAGGATGGCGTGGCGCACGGCTGGCAAAGTCGGCTGGGGCGGTGGCCCGTTGATTCTTTTTTTCCCGCCTTGCTGTTGCGAGGCGGCGATGCTGGAGGAAGGCATATGCGATCATCGTCATGAGTGCATGACGGTGAAGGCCTTGCCATGATCGTCCCTCGAAGTGATCAAGACCAAGTTCTTCTTTCATCTGCTGGTGAGCCTGCTCGCAAATCCATCGCGCCTTGATGGTGGCCGCTAAGGTGCGCAGGTCGGTCTTCGGCGGCAGGTTGGCGAGATAGTATTTCTTCTCTCCCGACATCCTGTGTTCGCCGATAAGCCAAGCCTCGTCCCCTGGCAGATGTTGCTGACCCTTGTCCCTGATCCGCTGCGGTGGTCCGTCGGCGACCCGCACGCGTACAGCAGCAAAACGAGCCCTGAGTTTTCCTTTCGTTCCGGTGCGCCAACTGATGTTCTGCCATTTGGCACCGGCCAGCATGTCTTCAGCCGCCATCGATAGGATGTCAGGAACGTGCCGCTGACGGGGACGGCCGCGTCCCGGCAACCGGCCAGATCATCTGCACATCGGCAGGGTACACCTTGAGGTGCCGCGGGATACCGACTGCCCAGGCAAGTTTGCGAGCTGTGAGCCCCTGGCGGAACGGCGCGCTCAGCCCATAACCGGCATCCGCTAACACGCAGCCAAAGTGCACACCGGCCGCGATGGTACGATCGATCTCCGCCAAAGCCATCTCCGGTTTAGTTCGTGCGGTTCGATATTCGGCCGGAACACCCGCTCGCTCCAACCGAGCCCGCTTGCTCGTCCAACTCTCGGGAAGAAACAGCCGCAACGCCAGCATGACCGGTACTTCGCCTCGCGCAAGCGTCAGCGATATCAGGGTTTGGCAGTTGGCGGTCTTGCCCAGCGCCGAAGCGTATTGCGCAGCGACACCTACCGAATGCGTGCCTTTCTTGGGTATTGCGGTGTCGTCGATCACCAGCACCGCATCGCTGCCCCCGACGAGCCTATCCGCTTGAACAAGCAGTTCTGTCTCCACAGGCCTTGCATCCCAGACCCCGGCCGCAATGAAGTGGTGCAATTGATCGTATTCGCCAGGCGCAAGCCGCTCCGCAATCGGGTGAATGCTCTTGCGATCGCCAGGACCGATCAGCCCCGACACGTAGAGTGGACACATGTGTCGCCGCGCCTTGTGACCCAACCGATCCAGAAACGGCTTGAGAAAGCGTCCAAGCTCTTCTTTCCAATCCGACGTCCTGCCAACCATGGTCGGCCCCTCCAAAAGCCGACCACCCATGAGTTACAGAAAAACTGATTTGGGAATCCCACGCCGCTCAAAATCTGCCAAAGTAGTGCTAATCTAATACCCCGCTTTTTGCTGGACCAGCTGTGGCAGCACGCGTAGCTCCTCGACTCCTCCTGACTCCCCGGCACCTGCGCTCTATTTTTCCCCGCCATGCTGCTGCTCCCCCGCCTTCATCGAGCCCTGCCTTCCTTCACCTGCCGAGCGACCGCCGAGCGGGGACCTGCGTGATTTGGTGAGAGAGTGAGCAATCAGCAAAAAGAAAAGAGCGCCAATGCCCTTTATATTCAAAAAAATTTTAGATCACGGCGCCTCGAATCCAATTGTGGCGCGACTGATCATGCAAACTCTGGAAATCATAAAATTCTGCGACATTGCCGAGCATACGAAACGACAAGTCGTAGAACTCTATAGAGGCTCTCTCACAAGGAAGCTCCTTCACTGCTGGGAGATCAGGGAGCGACTTCAATCGCAGCTCAGTGCGGCAATGGCGTCCACGCCAACGGTCGCTGACTTCCCCCACATACTCCGCCTTGAGGAGGAGTGTCGTACCTTCTTGTACGAAATCAAGAACTACATTCGAGACCTGCTGAAGGTCTTCAACCTTCTTTACGGTACAAACTTCAAGGAGGCCCGCGAGTTTTCTCGGCCGAAGAAGAAGGGAGGCGAGTTGCTCGTCAAATTTGCCTCTGAAGTTATTTGGCGAGAACTATTCGAGAACAAAATTCTTTAAGGAGGCCGTCGGTTGGGTAGAGTACTCCATCGACCATCGCAATGCCGTGGAACACCCAGGAGGGTATTCGGGCGAGCTGGTGATCCAGAACATCACTCGAGATGCCGATGGCAAAGCCGCCGAGCCTGTTTGGTTCAGAGTAAAAGGCGATGTGCCGTTAGATACTCCGTCATCAATCTGCGCCGACATGGACTTGGCAATTCACCAGTTCCTCCATCTAGGCGAGGTAGTTCTCGTTTCTTGGGCAGCCAAGCACCTCCTATTCCCAGGACTTATGCCAGTAGCACCGATCCCGGAAGAAAACCGAAATGCGAAATGTCCAATAAGTTTTGAGGTGACTGTAGACTGACTACTACAGCAGATTGCGCAGAAGCAGAGCTAGAATTCCGGCCGCTCCAAGGACTGGCTCAAGTTCAAGAACCCGAACGCGCCGGCGGTGAAGCGGGAAGCAGAAGAGGACTGGGGGAAATAATGCGGATCAACAGATTACTGTGCAGCAGCCTTGCATGGGTAATTTTTAATGGTTCCATCAGCAGCGCGCTTGGCCAAGGTTTAAAGCTCAACTGCGTCCAACAATCTCGGCACATGTGTGAGCAGGGAAAGGGCTGCAAAAATCTGCAAGATGCTATGCCCAACCGATGGACATTCGAATTGGACCTCGACAAGCAACTTGGGCGGGTGTTGCGGTGTGCAGGTCGAGACTGCGGATCGCCTTTCGAAGTGCGGGCACAGCGACGCGCTACTGGTGAAATTCACTTCTGGGATCCTACCGCAAACGAAGCGTTCTCTATTTCGCCCGATCATCGTGAATTTTCACGTTCCTTGACGGGTGCGAGAGGCGACGGCAGCCACATCGTTTCGGAGTTTGGATATTGCATGCCGGGTCAATGAGCTAAACGCGCCGGCGGTGAAGCGGGAGGCGGGAGGCGGAGGCGGAAGAGGATTGGGTCGGTGATGGGCCGGCGACCATTCGGGATTTCGCTTATGTCATTTTGCTTTCGGAGTAAACGGGCTTTGCAATGATATTGTTTTCAGGAACAGAGGTGCCCCCGTCGGGGGTCCATTCCATTCCATCCCTTCTGTCGATGCGAAAGACACAGGCGGTATAGTGCCAATCGCCAGATGCCGCCGATTTGTAGTGCACACAGAGCGCTGCGGAGAGACAAGCCGGTCGATCCGCAACCCGCATTTTCATCGCTCTCTCCATGGTGGCGGATCGAGTCTCGGTGCTCTGCACCGAAATCGAACTCAAATGTTTGCGATGGCATGATAATTGTTCCCGGAGAGATCTCAATGATCTGCTTCTGAAAACCGAGAAGGTGGTCGACGGCATTCTTCAATACATAAAGTCCACGCGATCGGTATATCTTGCATCCTGGGACGACGTTGACGGCGGGAACATTTCCAATGTTCTTCGCTACAAATTTAACTTGCATGCGAATTTTATCACCTGTTGTAGCCCCCGAACGACCGGACACGGTCACGAGCTTCCGTGAGCTGCGATGAACTCACGCGGTGAACGATATCCGAGAGCCTTGTGGGGGTGAACCTCGTTGTAGTGATTAATCCAAGCTGATAGCTGGTGCATGACGGTCTGTGCATCCGGGCACGGACTGACGCGGACGTAGTCGCGCTTGATCGTACGGACGAAGGCTTCGGCCATTCCATTGCTCTGTGGACTTTCGATTGGCGTCGTTCTCGGTTCGAGGCCGATGTCGCGAGCGAACCTGCGTGTCTCGCCGGCGACGTAACAGCTGCCATTGTCGGACAGCCACTCGATGGTGACCGGCAGGCGATTGACCAGCCCGAAGCGATGCTCGACGGCAGCGAGCATCAAATCACGAACGTCCTCACCGCTGACCCCACTTGTGGTAGCGAGGAAACTCATGGCCTCGCGATCACAGCAATCGAGCGCGAAGGCGACCCGCACCCGCTCACCGTTGTCGCAGCCGATCTCAAAGCCATCGGAGCACCAGCGGCGGTTGCGCGCATCGACGGCGATGCGTCCGTCATGTCGCCGCTCGACGCCGCCGGCATGGCGATCAAGCAGCAGGCCGTGGACCTTCATCACCCGGTAAACCCGCTTGTGATTGGGCGGCTTCAAGCCAGCGGCCAGCGCTTGGCGCTTGAGGATGGCGTGGACACGTCGGTAGCCGTAGGTTGGCAGCTCGGCGATCACCGCCTTGATCTCTGCCACGAGTTTGTCGTCTGGCAGCGGCGGCCGGCCAATCCGTTTCTTCGGTCGCTCTCGCATGCGTTCGATCAGATTGGAGCGGGAGACTCCCGTCACCTCCGCCACGGTCTTCATCGGGAACCGTCCTTCGGCGGCGACGGCGGCAGCCGCAGCCGTTTTTTTGACCCCGCGGCGTGTTCGAACGCCTCCTTGAGGATCTCGGCTTCCAGCGTCTTCTTGCCGAGCAGTCGTTGTAGCTCGCGCACCTGGCTCTGCAAGGCTCGGTAATCCGACGCCGGCACGACCTCTTCGCCGCTGCCGGCGGCCGTCAGCGCCCCCTGGGCCACCAGCCGGCGCCACGTGAAGAGCTGGTTCGGGGCAACGCCATGTCGGCGAGCCACCAAGCTTACCGTCATGCCCGGCTCGAACGTCTCCTCGACGATCCGAACCTTCTCAGACGCTGTCCAGCGCCGACGGCGCTGAACCGATGTGATGATCTCAACTCGATCCGCAGGATTGGTCATAGACACGGTTGTATGCCTCACACTTGCCAAGTGGGAGACCGTGTCCGGTCGGTTCGGGGGCTATCTCATCACCATCGAAAGTCACCGGCCCCGGTTCGGTGCAGTCGACCTGAAGCCAGGTTCGGTGCTCGGCGAGGTAGGCTTGTCTCGCGATCTGGACCGCCTCGATGCCAGCTTTGGCTGCGAGACCAGAAGCTACGGCAGCAAACACCAAAAGAAGAGAGGCTATGGCACTAGCCCAAACTTGCCACTCTGCAGCATCTGCCATCCGCCGCTGCTCGCACCAATCGGCCTCGTCGGGTTTTGTGGGCCGTTCGCAGTTCGGTCGCGCCCAATCTCTGGGAGGTGCGTCCATGGTACGGCTGGTCTCCTGGGCTAATGGAGGACCGAGTGGCCTTTGCGATCCGGGGAAAAGGCCCATTAGTAACACCAAAAGTGCGACGACCAGCAAGACACCGGTTGGGGGGCGATGCAGCAACCAGTCGCGAAAGAACATGAGGGTGAACACGGCTTGGAGAAGGCAGAAATGCCAAACGTTTCAACGGCGGGTTCGCCTCACGAGCGAACCGCCCTTCTGATTCGCCGGCCTCTGAAATTTAACACGCTGGCAAGCGCCACTACCCGGACCAAACTAGTAACCCCCGAGATATCTCGTGCTAATCACAGGTGGCGAACATGCCGCTGACCATGCGCCCGACCGGCGGGCACTCGCCGGTCTATGCGGACCGCCAGGACTGGACGATCTTGGACAACGGCAAGCCGGTTGGCCGCATCTATGCCGGCGCAGGCACGCCCGCGGGACCTGCGATGGTTCTGGTCGATCATCGTGTACGTCCACCCGAGGGCGGGCTCAGGTAGCGACGCTGGACGAAGCCAAGGCGCAGTTTCAAGCGGCTTGGCGGCAGTGGTTGGCCGGGCCGACTGATTCGAAAGGGGCGACGACCACGGTGCGTCCCGCTGTTGACCGTTGAGTTGCGTTCGAGGCTCAGGGAGCACCCTGCGGATCGGCGCACCGGGTGCTACCCCAGTGCCCACCAGCGCTCACGCTATTCGGTTGACCGTCAGGCGCTCCAGCTTGTAGCCCCGCTGTTGCCCCGGCATCGATGCCCGCGAGGAAATGCCCGCCGAATTGGCACTTATTGCGTGCTTTGACGTCTGCCCCAAGGATTGGGCTGCCGGTCCGCTTGGCTCTGCGATAACGGCCCCACCGGCTTGCAATGCACGGCAGTCGGACCTATAAAGGCGCTAATCGCGCGATTATCGTGCCAAAAAGCCTCTGTAGCGGACTATGAGCAACAACCTGAACCCGCCGGCTGTCAGCCGGGGTCTCTGTTGTTGGGTGCAGCTATGGGCAAATCCCCCTCGACATTTCGTCAGACCGACATCACGCGGGCGTTGAAGGCGGTTCGCGCCGCCGGCTACAGCGCCGTCCGGGTCCTGATCGACAAGGCCGGTAGAATTGAGATTGCCACTGCGACGGAAGGCGAAGCCCAGGCCGCCCGTGGCGAGCTGGTCGAACGATGAACCGCGCGCGCCCGGCATACGCGAAGGCTGTGGAGATCGCCCAGGAGTATGGTTTTTCCACCCGTTACTGGATCAAGCTCGCTGCTAGAGGAAAGATACCGGGCGCAAGACAGCCGGCCGGCAAGGGCGGTTGCTGGGTCTTCGATCGTGCCGTGTTTCATCGCTGGTGGAATTCACAGGGTCGGCGGGTGTCATCATGGCCGGGATATATAAGCGCGGAAAGACGTGGTGGGGCCGCGTCCAAAGGGGTGGCCAGGAGTTCAGGGAATCCCTGCAGACGCGATCTGAAAGCGTCGCTCGCAAGCGTCTTGGACAATGGCTCGACCGGCTAGAGGCCGCCGCCTGGGGCGAGAAGCCGCTGGTTACGCTGAATGAGATCGCCGACCGGTTCATCAGGGAGCACCTGCCAAACATCCGGCACCAATCAGCGCGGCGCTATGGCGTGTCGCTGGCCCATCTCGACCGCGAGCTTGGCCACATGATGCTCCACACGATCGGCTCGGCCCAGCTCGTGGAATTCGAGACGGCACGGCGTTCGGCCGGCGTCAGCGCACCGACGATCAGGCGCGATCTTGCCTGCCTGTCGTCGCTGTTCGGATTTGCGATCGAGCGGGAAATCGTCGATGTGAATCCCGTTTCGGCCTTCCTGAAGCGGGCCAGGAAGCGCGGCTTGCGCGAGAGCGAGGCGCGGACCCGTTATCTCAGCCATGCCGAGGAACAGCGCATTGATCGCAGAAGCTGGCCTGCGCGCCTGCCCGCCCGCCGGGAAGCCTGATCGCAGGCGCTTCAAGGGGCCGCGCAACGATATGATGCTGTCCGCCGCCATTGTTGTCGCGCTCAACTCCGGTCTCAGATTGCGCGAGCAACTGGACATGACGTGGGAGGACATCGATCTTGCGCGCAAGGTGGCGCGGATCACTGCAGCGCGTGCCAAGGGCCGCAAGACGCGAGAAGTCGTCTTGCTCGATCCCGCAGTCTCGGTCCTTCGCGCCCTTCCACGCCACATCAAGTCACGGTTCGTGTTCTGGCACCGTGACGGCGCGCGCTTCCGCCACTTCGATCGCGGCTTCAAGGCTGCAGCCAGACGGGCAAAAATTGTGATCTCCGCTGGCACGATCTGCGGCGCACCCATGGATGCCGGCTGCTCCAGGACCATGGTTGGTCGGTCGAGATGGTGCAGGCGCAGCTTGGGCACCAGGGCGTGACGCAGACACAGAAAGCCTATGCCTTCCTGGAGATCGAACAGCGGCTGGCGCGTGCCGGGAAATGTGCGGCGGAAGAATTGGACATGACCAGGCCGAGAAACGCCGCAGGGGTGAAAACCGCAATGAACGCAGGGGGAACGGAATAATTCACTGTGCCGGCTTTTGGTGGGCCGATATTCGCACTCCGTTCCGGGAATGCTGATTATTCCGATGCAACAAAACGCAATAATAACGGGCTTATCTGGCTGGGGCGCCAGGATTCGAACCTGGGAATGGCGGAATCAAAATCCGCTGCCTTACCACTTGGCTACGCCCCATCAGGCCGTGCGCGCTTCGCCACGGCGCGCGGACCATATAGCGGCGCGACTCGGACCAAGCAACGGCCCAGGCCCATGCGGTCGCCAGCGCGCGGTTGACCGAAGACGCGCCGGGGCTAGATTGGCATGATAGCATCATGCGACGTCCCTCGAGCTCCTCTTTCTCTTAAGCTCCCGGGGCGCGACAGATGCAGCGCTCACCGACGCGGCCGTTTGAGCGGCCACCATCAGCACGGGACGACGTCCCCACCCGGAGACCAGAGCATGACCTACCGGGCGCCGGTTGCCGATATTGCCTTTGCGCTCAAGAGCGCGGCCGGGTTCGGTACGGCACTGGCCGAGGGCCTCTACGGCGACCTGACCGACGACGTGGTCGACGCGGTGCTCGAGGAAGCCGGCAAGTTCGCGACCGATGTTCTTGGGCCCCTCAATCCGATCGGCGACCGCCACGGAAGCCTGTTCGAGGACGGCGCCGTCACCACGGCGCCGGGCTGGAAAGAGGCCTACCGCGCCTGGGCGCAGGCCGGCTGGAACGGGCTCGCTGCGCCGGCGCAATGGGGTGGCCAGGAGCTGCCGCACGCCGTCAACGCCGCCTGCATCGAAATGTGGAACTCGGCCGCCATGGCCTTCGGCCTCGGTCCCCTGCTGACCATGGCCGGCATCGATACGCTGGCGGCGCACGGCAGCGCCGAGCTTCAGCGCACCTATCTGCCCAAGCTCGTCTCCGGCGAATGGATGGGCACCATGCAGCTCACCGAGCCGCAGGCCGGCTCCGACGTCGGCGCCTTGCGCAGCAGGGCCGAGCGCACCGCCGACGGCAGCTACCGCATCATCGGGCAGAAAATCTTCATCACCTACGGCGAGCACGATCTCACCGACAACATCATTCATCTGGTCCTGGCGCGGCTCCCAAATGCGCCGGCGGGAACGAAGGGCATCTCGCTCTTTCTCGTACCCAAGTTCCTGCTCAACGCCGACGGCTCGCTCGCGGCGCGCAACGACGTGCGCGCGCATTCGATCGAGCACAAGCTCGGCATCCATGCCTCCCCGACCTGCACCATGGTCTACGGCGACAACGGCGGCGCCACCGGTTTCCTCATCGGCGAGGAGAACCACGGCATGGCCTGCATGTTCACCATGATGAACCAGGCGCGGCTCTCGGTCGGGCTGCAGGGCGTCGCCATCGCCGAGCGCGCGACCCAGCAGGCGATGGCCTATGCGCGCGAACGCAAGCAAGGGCGTGCAACCGGCACGCAATCGGGCTCGAGCCCGATCATCGCGCATCCCGACGTCAAGCGCATGCTGCTCACCATGCGCGCGCTGACCCGCGCCGCGCGCGCGATCGCCTACGCCACCGCGGTCGCGCTCGACCGCGCTCAGCGCAGCCCGGACGCGGCCGCGCGCAAGGCCGCGCACGAGCGCGCCTCGCTGCTGACCCCAGTCGCCAAGGCGTTCGCGACCGACGTCGGCAACGAGGTCTCCTCGCTCGGCGTGCAGGTGCATGGCGGCATGGGCTATGTCGAGGAGACCGGCGCCGCCCAGCACTACCGCGATGCCCGTATCGCCGCGATCTACGAGGGCACCAACGGCATCCAGGCCATCGACCTCATCACGCGCAAATTGCCGCTGTCGGGCGGCGCCGCGGTGAAGGCCTATATCTGCGGGATCAGGCGCACGGTCGAAGCGGTCAATGCCACCAATGATCCGGCGCTCGGCTGGACCGGAATTCGGCTTCAGGACGCGGTCGATTCTCTGGATCGCGCAACCCAGTGGCTGCTCGGCAGCCAGCACAACGACCTCGACAGGGCGCTGGCGGGGGCGACGCCTTATCTGCGGTTGTTTGCGCTCGCGGCCGGCGGCGCGCTCCTCGCCGAGGAGGCGCTCGCTGCCATGCGACTGGCCGGGAATGGCGCCGACGCCGCCGGACGCACGGCCATCGCCCGCTTCTTTGCGGAGAACCTGGCGGTGCAGGCCGGCAGCCTCGAGCGTACGGTGGTCGAAAGCGCCGACAGCGTCACCCAAGCGGACGCGGCGCTGGCTTAGTCATGTCGCTCAAGGGCCGCACACTCTTCATCACCGGCGCATCGCGCGGCATCGGGCTCGCGATTGCGCTACGCGCCGCGCGCGACGGCGCCAACATCGTCATCGCCGCCAAGACCGACAAGCCGCATCCGAAGCTGGCCGGCACCATCTTCACCGCGGCCGACGAGATCGCGAAGGCCGGCGGCAACGCGCTGCCGCTCGTGGTCGACGTGCGTGACGAGGCGCAAGTAAAAGACGCAATCGAGCGGGCGGTTGCGACCTTCGGCGGCCTCGACATCGTGGTCAACAATGCGAGCGCCATTCAGCGCACGCCGGTCGTGGACACCGACATGCGTCGTTTCGACCTGATGCATCAAATCAACACGCGCGGCACCTTCATGGTGTCGAAATATGCCATCCCGCATCTCGAGAAGGCGGGCAATCCTCACATCCTGATGAATTCGCCCCCGCTCGACATGCGGGAGAAATGGTTTGCCGGCAGCACCGCCTATTCGATCGCGAAGTACGGCATGAGCCTGGTCGTGCTCGGCCTCGCCGGCGAGCTGCGCGAGCAGGGCATCGCGGTCAATGCCCTGTGGCCGCGCACCACCATTGCGACCGCGGCCATCAAGAACCTGCTCGGCGGCGAGCGCGTGATGCGGATGTCGCGCAGCCCGGAGATCATGGCGGACGCCGCCTATCTCGTGTTCCAGAAGCCGTCGCGCAGCTTCACCGGCAACTTCCTCATCGACGATGCCTTCCTGGCGGCCGAAGGCATCACCGACTTCGAGAAATATCGGGTCGATCCGGGCGAGCCGCTCGCCGCCACCTTCTTCGTCCCGGACGATTCGGCGCCGCCGCCCGGCGTCCGCGTCACCGGGGAAAGATCGGAATGAGCGGTTTCCCTCGCCGGCGATGTGGGATTAAGTGGTTGCGACGCGCCACTCGCGGGTAGCCAGATGTCCACCCTGCTGATCACTCACCCCGCGTGCCTCGACCACCTCACGCCGGCCGGCCACCCGGAGCGTCCGGACCGGCTGCGCGCCATCGACCGCGCGCTCGCGCACGAGCGCTTCCAGGCGCTCGCGCGCGCCGAGGCGCCGCCCGCCGCGCTCGAGACCATCGCGCTGTGTCATCCCATGGCCTACGTCACCGCCATCCGCGACGCGACGCCGAAGACGGGGCTGGTCGGGCTCGATGCCGACACCACCATGTCGCCCGGAAGCTTCGAGGCCGCCTTGCGCGCCGCCGGCGGCGCTCTTCACGCAGTCGACGAGGTGATGGCCGGCAACGCCAAGAACGCCTTCGTGGCCACGCGCCCGCCCGGCCACCACACCGAGACCGCCCGGCCGATGGGGTTCTGCCTGTTCAACAACGCCGCCATCGCCGCGCGCTACGCCCAGAAACGGCATGGCCTCGAGCGCGCCGCCGTGGTCGATTTCGACGTCCACCACGGCAACGGCACCCAGGACATCTTCTGGTCCGACCGCACGGTGATGTACGCCTCGACCCACCAGATGCCGCTCTATCCCGGCACCGGCGCGGCGAGCGAACGCGGCGAGCACAACACGGTCGTCAATGCGCCGCTGCGCCCGGGCGATGGCGGCGACGCGTTTCGCGCCGCGTTCGAGACCGTGATCCTGCCGCGACTGCGAGACTTCCGGCCCGACCTGGTCGTGATCTCCGCGGGCTTCGACGCCCATATGCGCGACCCGCTCGCCAACCTCAATCTGCTCGAAGCCGACTTCGACTGGGCCACGCGCAAGCTCATGGAGATCGCCGACGCGAGCGCCGGCGGCCGCGTGGTGTCGGTGCTCGAGGGCGGCTATGACCTCGAAGGCTTGGCGAATTCGGCCGCCGCCCACGTCGCCGCGCTGCTGCAGGGGTGAGCGACACTTGCGGCCGTGATGCTTGCCGCGGCAGTGCTTGCCGCGGCAGTGGCCCCCCTGCACCGGCTACTCTATATAGAGGGCGACTCACCGGACCCGATCATGGCCGACAATCCCCATTCCGACGTCACGAGCCTGCCTTTCGAACGGGCGATCGAGGAGCTCGAATCGATCGTGCGGCGGCTCGAAGAGGGCAAGGTGCCGCTCGAGGAGTTGGTCGCGATCTACGAGCGTGGGGAAGCGCTCAAGCGCCGCTGCGAGGAGGTGTTGCGCCAAGCCGAAGCCCGCGTCGAGAAGATCACCCTCGATGCCTCCGGCAAGCCGACCGGAACCGAGCCGCTCGACGTCCCCTGATCTCGCCACGGCTTGATCGGCACCCGCCGAGCGCAAGCGCACTTGTCGGCAGGACGCGGCTTCCCCATCGCGTCGGTCCGCCTTCATGGTAATGACAAGATACCGTCGTCTCCTGCAGGGAACGCAGGCGGGGATCGGCACGGAGTGAACGACCATGAGCTTCTTTCCGGCCAAGGATCCGGCGCCCGGCGATGCGAAAGCCGCTGACGCCATCGACCTCATCGTGGTGCCGCGCAGCGTGGACGTCGGCCATTTCGCGGTGCGCCGCGCGCTCCCTCACGCCAAGCGGCGCATGGTCGGGCCCTTCATCTTCTTCGATCATTTCGGGCCGGCCGAGTTTCGCGCCGGTCAGGGCATCGACGTGCGGCCGCATCCCCATATCGGCCTCGCCACCGTCACCTTCCTGTTCGACGGGGAGATCATGCATCGCGACAGCCTCGGCACCGCCGCGGCGATCCGTCCGGGCGAGGTCAACTGGATGACCGCAGGTCGCGGCATCGTCCATTCCGAGCGCACGGCACCCGACCACCGAACCGACGGCGAGCCGATCCACGGCCTGCAGTGTTGGGTGGCGCTGCCGGCCGCCGAGGAGGAAACCGCTCCGGCCTTCTCCCACCATGACAGCGCAGCCCTTCCGCTCGTGAGCGCCGAGGGCAAGACCGTGCGGGTCATCGCCGGCAACGCCTATGGCGAGCGCTCGCCGGTATCGACGCTGTCGGAGACGCTGTTCGCCGACGTGACGCTCGCGGCCGGCACCGCGCTGCCGGTCGATGCCGACACCGAGGAGCGCGCGGTCTATCTCATTTCGGGCGAGATCGACATTGCCGGCGATCGATTCAGCCCCGGCCGCCTGCTCGTGCTTCGTCCCGGCGATGCCATTACGGTGACGGCCGCGGGAGACGCACGCCTCGTCCTCCTCGGCGGCGCGGCCATGGACGGGCCGCGCCACATCTGGTGGAATTTCGTCTCCTCGCGCAAGGAGCGCATCGAGCAGGCCAAGGCCGACTGGAAGCTCGCCCGCTTCGACACCGTGCCGGGCGACGACAAGGAGTTCATCCCGCTGCCGGAATAAACGGTGACTTGATACGAGTCATGCTCAATTCGGTCGTCCCCGCGAAGAGCGGGGACCCATGAACACCGACCTCTGGAATATGGGTCCCCGCTTGCGCGGGGACGACGGCGAGAGGTTGAGGACGAGCCAATAACGTGACTACCGCCGTCGCAACGTCCGCGAATCCGGAAGCTTCTGCTTCACGCGTCCGATGTCCGCCCATGGGTCCGCCTTGAGGCCGGCAAGGCGTTTGCCCAGATTGAGCGCGGTGTATTGATTGCCACCTTTGGTCCGGCCCAGTTCCTCCCACGTCACCGGCGCCGAGACCGGCGCGCCCGCGCGCGCGCGGGTCGAATAGGCAGCGACCGAGGTCTGCTCCAACGAATTGCGCAGGTAGTCGACGAAGATTTTTCCCGTGCGCAGGGATTTCGTCATCTTGGCCACATAGCGCTTGGGATCGTCGGCGGTCATGGCAAGCGCAATCGCCTGTGCGAAGCTCTTGGTGGCATCCCAATCGGCGCCCTCGATCGGCAACACGACGTGCAGGCCCTTGCCGCCCGTGAGCTTGACGAAGCTTTGCAGATCGACGGCCGCGAGCCGATCGCGCACGTCGCGCGCGGCCGCCACCACGCCTGCCCAGGGCACGTCCTCGCCTGGATCGATGTCGAAGACGATGCGGTTACAAAGGTCGAGATGATCCATCGTCGAGCCGCGCACATGCACTTCCAGCACGCCCGCCTGCACCAGCGAGAGCAGACCATCGAGGTCTTCCACCGCGATGATCTGCCGTCGCTTGCTGTCGATCACCGTGCGAAGTCTTTTTTCGGTCAGGCCGGCAGAGGCATGCTTCTGGAAGAAGCATTCGCCCGCGGTTCCGTCGGGACAGCGCACGAGGGCGAGCGGCCGATTCACGACCTGCGGAGCCATGAAGTCCCAGACCGAGCGATAGTAATTTGCCAAGTCCTGCTTGGTGACGCCGACATCGGCCCAATAGACACGATCGGGGTGGGTGAAGCGCACGCCCCCGCCGTCCGCAGGCTCAGCCCTGCCGCCCGCGCCTTTCCGGGAGCCCGGCCGCGCTTTCGTCTTGGAGGTCCTTGTCATCGCCTTCGCCGCCTCGGCTGCGATCTTCGGTTCCGTTCTCGTCGTATCGCCCTCGCTTGCATCGGTCACCGCCGGCATCTCGCGAACGACCTCCTGCGGCGGCTTGTCCTCGCGCACGCCTTTGAACGCCGCCTGGCGCACGAGCCCGTCCGCGGTCCAGCCGCGGAACTGCGCCTCGATCACCAGCTTGGGCGCGACCCAACGGACGTCGCGGCGGCGGACTTCCTCGCGTGGAATCTCCTCGAACGGCGGCGCGTCGATCTCCAACGGATGCAGCCGCTGCCACAAGTCCCGCGCCACGGTCTGGGTGTAGCCGGTGCCGATGCGGCCCGCATAGATGAGGCGGCCGCGGTCGTAGTAGCCGGCGACCAAAGCGCCGATCGCTCTGGGCGTCACCGTCGACGGCGAATAGCCGCCAACCACGAATTCCTGGGCGTTCACGCATTTGATCTTGATGAAGGTGTCCGACCGGCCGGAGCGATAGGGCGCATCCCCGCGTTTGGAGACAATGCCTTCGAGGCCCAGCTGGCGCGCGTGACGCAGCATCGACGGGCCCGGCTCCTCGAAATGCTCGCTGTATTTGATCGGCCCGTCCTGGGCCGAGCCGACGAGACGCGCCAATTCGGCCTTGCGTTCGATCAACGGCAAGTGGGCCAGATCGCGTCCATCGAGGTGCAGGAGATCGAAGACGTAGTAGACGAAGCGTTCGCGCTCGCCTGCCTTGAGCGCCGCCTGCAGCCCGGAAAAGCTCGAAATGCCGCCCTCGCCCTCGATCACCACCTCGCCGTCGATCAGCGCGGTGCGTGCAGGGAGCTTGGCGACGGCCGCTGCGATGTTGGGAAATTTGCTGCTCCAATCGAGGCCCTTGCGGGTCAAGAGACGGACCTTGCCCTGGTCGAGCCGGGCCTGAATGCGATAACCGTCGAATTTGATCTCATGCACCCAGCCCTCATCGCCTGGTGCCGTCGCGCGCAAGGTGGCGAGCGAGGGGGGCACGAAGTCCGGCAACGGTGCTTCGTGGGGTCGGGACTCCTTATCTTCGCTCTTGCTCTTGGTCGCGCCTTTCTTGGTGGTTCGCTTCGAGGTCGTCGAACGACGCGGGGTGCGCGCGCTCGGTTGCGAGGCCTTGCTCGCGCTCGCGCGCCGCGACGATGCATGGCCTTTGGTCGCGCCGTCCTTGACGTTCTCCTGCACGCTCTTGCTCGAATGCCAAACCCGCTTGCTGCCCTTGCCTTCCGCAATCTCGGGGATCGAGCGCCCGCTCACCACCGAGAGCGGCCGCTCCTCGAGAATGTCTGGATCCTGCGCATTGCGAGCTTCGTCGTCGTTGGCCTTGATCAGGAGCCACGGCTCCTTCTTTTCTCCCGCCCTGCCGTGCATGCGCACGAGATGCCATCGGCCGCGCAGCTTCTCGCCCTCGAGGGTGAAGTCGAGATGCCCTTTCTTTAGGCCGACGTGCGGGTCGCCCTCCGGGTACCAACGGCCACGGTCCCAGATCATCACCGTGCCGCCGCCGTACTCTCCCTTCGGGATGGTTCCCTCGAACGCGTTGTACTCGATCGGGTGATCTTCCACGTGGACCGCAAGGCGCTTCTCGCCCGGAACCAGACTGGGGCCGCGGGTGATCGCCCAGCTCTTCATCACGCCATCAAGCTCGAGGCGCAGGTCGTAGTGCAGGCGCCGCGCCGCATGCTTCTGGATGACGAACTGATTTCCCTTCGTGCGCGCGGTACGTCCGCGCGGCTCCGAGGTCACGTCGAACTTGCGTTTCTTGCGGTATACCTGAAGGCCCACGGCTCAGCTCGCACGCTTGAGCTTCTTGCGCTTGGCCGGCGCGCGCTTTTGCGCCCTCGCCTTGGGCGCTGCGCGCCTGTGCGCCTTGCCGCGGCCCGCCCCGGATGATTCGGCGTGCTGCTCGGCCTTCACGCTGCGGCGCAAGGCGTCCATGAGGTTTATGACATTGCTCGGTCGCGGCGGGGGCGACGTCGGCGGCTTCTTGCCGGCCTGCTTGGCGGCGATCAGCTCCTTGAGCGCGGTCTCGTAGCGATCCTCGAATTTCGACGGGTCGAACTTGGCCTTCTTGGTCTCCAGGATGTGCTTCGCCAGGTCGAGCACGTCCTTCGAGACCTTGACGTCCGGAATGTCGTCGAAATAGTCATGCTCATCGCGCACTTCGTTCTTGTAGCGCAGCAAAGTCCCGACGATGCCCTTGCCGCGCGGCGACAGCATCAGCAGCCGCTCGCGGCGGTAAAGCACCACGCGCGCGATCCCGACCAACCCCTCGTCGCGCATGGCCTTGCGGATGACCGCAAATGCCTCGTATCCCACCTTGTCGTCGGGCACGAGATAATACGACTCGTCGAGATAGAGCTCGTCCACCTCCGCGCGCTCGACGAAGCTCTCGATCTCGATGGTGTGGGTGCTCTCGAGCGCGACGTCGTCGAGTTCCTTCTCCTCCAGCAGGACGTAGCTGTCGGCATCGACCTTGTAGCCTTTGACCCGCTCTTCCTGCGGAACCTCTTCCCCGGTCTCCGCATCGACCACGTCGTAACGGACCCGATTACCCGTCTCGCGGTTGATGACATTGAAGCGGACCCGGTCCCGGGTCGTCGTCGCGGGGAACAGGGCAACGGCACAGGATACGAGGGATAGCTTGAGGTAGCCCTTCCAATTCGCACGTGGTGCCATGACGCAACTCGCTCCCCCGTGGCGACATCGAAGAAAAACGCTGGATCCGAGTGCCAAGTTCCCTCGAACGTGACAGAAAAACCCAGATGCGTTAAGCACTTCCCAGCGTTCTTGCTTTAGCCCCGCATCATAGCTGGTTAAATTCTAGCCAACCCGTTAGGTTACCGGCCGATTCAGTCGGTGGAGCTTACCCTGTGTCCCAATCTTCAAAGACGCCCCTGCTTGACCTGGTCCAGACGCCGGCCGACTTGCGACGGTTGGAAACCGGGCAACTCCGCCAGCTCGCGGACGAACTGCGCCAGGAAACCATCGACGCCGTCGCCGTGACCGGCGGCCATCTCGGCGCCGGGCTGGGGGTGATCGAGCTCACCGTCGCCCTCCACTACGTATTCGACACCCCGGACGACCGCCTGATCTGGGACGTCGGCCACCAGGCCTATCCCCACAAGATCCTGACCGGCCGGCGCAACCGCATTCGGACGCTGCGTCAGGGCGGCGGGCTTTCCGGCTTCACCAAGCGGGCGGAGAGCGAATACGACCCTTTCGGGGCGGCGCACTCATCCACGTCGATCTCGGCCGGGCTGGGCATGGCGGTAGCCCGCGACCTCGGAGGCAAATCCAACCACGTCATCGCCGTGATCGGCGACGGCGCCATGTCGGCCGGCATGGCCTACGAGGCCATGAACAATGCCGGCGCCATGGACTCGCGCCTGATCGTCATCCTCAACGACAACGACATGTCGATTGCGCCGCCGGTCGGCGCGCTCTCGGCCTATCTCGCGCGCCTCGTCTCGGGGCGCACCTACCGGTCCGTGCGTCATACCGTCAAGAAGCTCGCCAAGCTGCTGCCGCCCTTCCTCGAGCAGCGCGCGGTCGCGATGGAGGAATATGCCCGCGGCCTGGTCACCGGCGGCACCTTGTTCGACGAACTTGGATTCTTCTATGTCGGGCCGATCGACGGCCACAACATCGATCACCTCCTGCCGGTGCTCAATAACGTGCGCGACGCCAAGAACGGGCCGTTCCTCGTCCATGTCGTCACGAAGAAGGGCAAGGGCTACGAGCCGGCCGAAAAGTCGGCCGACAAGTATCACGGCGTCGTCAAGTTCGACGTCGCGACCGGCGCGCAGGCGAAGTCGAAGGCGGCCGCGCCGGCCTATACCAAGGTCTACGCCGAGGCTCTCATCAAAGAGGCGAAGAAGGACGACAAGATCGTCGCCATCACCGCCGCGATGCCGTCGGGAACCGGGCTTGATCTTTTCGCCAAGGAATTTCCCGAGCGCTGCTTCGACGTCGGCATCGCCGAGCAGCACGGGGTGACCTTCGCCGCGGGGCTCGCGACCGAAGGCCTGAAGCCTTTCGCCACCATCTATTCGACCTTCCTGCAGCGCGCCTACGACCAGGTGGTGCACGACGTCGCGATCCAGCGATTGCCGGTACGCTTCGCCATGGACCGTGCCGGGCTCGTGGGCGCCGACGGGCCGACCCATGCCGGGGCTTTCGACGTGGCCTATCTCGGCTGCCTGCCGGGCTTCGTGATCATGGCGGCGGCCGACGAGGCGGACCTCGTGCACATGGTGGCGACCGCCGCCGCCATCGACGACCGTCCGTCGGCGCTGCGCTACCCGCGCGGCGAGGGCATGGGCGTGCCGATGCCGACGGAAGGGCGCCCGCTCGAGATCGGCAAAGGACGCGTGTTGCGCGAGGGCACCAAAGTGGCGTTGTTCTCGTTTGGCGCGCGGCTTGCCGAATGCCTCAAGGCCGCGGACGAGCTTGCCGCGCTCGGGCTTTCGACCACGGTCGCGGATGCGCGCTTCGCCAAGCCGCTCGACACCGATCTCCTGCTTCGCCTTGCGCGCGAGCACGAAGTGCTCATCACCATCGAGGAAGGCGCCATCGGCGGCTTCGCCGCCCACGCGCTGCAGACACTCGCCGACAACGGCGTGCTCGACAGCGGGCTCAAGGTGCGCGCCATGGTGCTCCCCGACATCTTCATCGATCAGGATTCGCCCGCGGCGATGTATGCCACAGCCGGCCTCGACGCCAAGGGCATCGTCGCCAAGGCGTTCGAGGCGCTTGGCCAGAACCTGCATGGCGAGACGGTAAAGCTCGGGCGCGTGTAAGCCCGATCGACGTATCTCAGCTCGACTTGCGCTTGCGGCCGGAGCGCTTCGGCGGAACCTTTTTCCCTTTCTTGCGCGCTTCCGAGAGCCCGATGGCGATCGCCTGTTTGCGGCTCTTGACCTTCCTTCCGCTTCGGCCGCTCTTGAGGGTTCCGCGTTTGCGCTTTCGCATTGCGCGCTCGACGTCCTTCGAAGCACCGCGCGAATATCGTCGTGCCATGGTTCAATTCCCTGTTGATCAGACCCGGGCTGGTGATGAACGAACGCCCGCTCCACGACTCGACTCACAGCGAGCCGGCTGGAATTAACGGCGAGGGATCGCTACTTGTTCCGGAGTCCGGTTTACGTACCGCTTTGATCCGCGGGGCGTTGCTGGTCGTTTCGGCGCAGGTGGCGTAGTCATGGCCTCCCGCATTCGCATCGATCGTCTGCTCGTCGAGCGCGGTCTGTTCGAGAGCCGCGCCAGGGCGCAGGCTGCCATCGCCGCCGGTCGCGTGACGGCCGACGACGTCATGGTCGAGAGGTCGTCGGACGAAATTTCCGCCGACGCGACCCTGCGCGCCGAGCCCGCGCACCCCTACGTGTCGCGCGGCGGGGTGAAGCTCGCGGCCGCGCTCGATCACTTTCGCTTCGATCCCATGTTCGATCCGCGCGGCCGCGTCTGCCTCGATGTCGGCGCCTCGACCGGAGGCTTCACCGACGTGCTGCTCGCACGCGGCGCGCGGCGGATCTATGCCGTAGACGTCGGTCGCGGCCAGCTGCATCCGAGCCTGCGCACGCGGCCGGAGATCGTGTCCGTTGAAGGGACCGACATTCGCGGGCTCGAACCGACCCGGCTTGCCGAGCGGCCCGACTTCATTGCCGTCGATGCGAGCTTCATCTCGCTCAAGCTCGTCCTGCCGGCGGCGCTCGAGCTGGCGCAGCCGCCGGCTTGCCTGATCGCGCTGATCAAGCCGCAATTCGAAGCCGGCCGGCGTCATGCAAAGAAAGGCATCGTGCGTGACCCTCGTGTTCACACCGCGGTCTGCGACGACATCGTGTCATTCGTCGAAGCGCGCGGCTGGCACGTCGCCGGCATCCTCCCCTCCCCGATCCCCGGCGGCGAGGGCAACGTTGAATTCTTCCTGGCGGCGCATCGCACTTAGCATTCCGCCTGCTGCGCCTTTCTCTCGCCACGGCATGCGTTATGGTGCCGCGCCATGACCCTGCCCGCAACCGTCACCGTCGAGACGCCCGCCGTGCCGCGCGCGCGCACGGTTTGGCGTGTCGAGATCGCCGAAACGGTCAAGCTCGCCTGGCCGATCGCGCTGACCCAGGTCGGCCAGATCGCCATGATGACGACCGACCTTGCGCTGATCGGGCGGCTCGGCGATGGCGCGATCGCGGCCGTCGGGCTCGCGCATCTCATTCTGTTCGCCGGCTTCGTGTTCGGCATGGGGCCGGTGTCAGCGGTCGCGCCCCTCACCGCACAGGCCTTCGGCGCGCGCAAGCCTCGCATGGTGCGCCGCGCGCTGCGCGTGGGTCTGTGGGCCGCCGTGATGCTCGGCGTTCCGATCAATATCGCGCAGCTTTGGGGCGAGGAGATCCTCATGGCGGCCGGCCAGTCGTCCGACACGGCGGCGCTTGCCGCGCGCTATCTCGTCGGCTTGGCCTGGTCGATGATCCCCGCCTGGTGCTTCATCGCGCTGCGCAACTTCATGGGCGCAGTGAATCGTCCGGAACCGGCGCTATGGATCACGCTCGCGGCCATTCCGGCCAATGCCTTGCTCGCCTATGCGCTGATCCACGGCGCCTCCGGCCTGCCGCGCCTCGATCTGCTCGGCGCGGGGCTGGCGACCACCGTGGTCAATCTTGCGATGTGTGCCGCCGCAATCTGGGTTTGCTACATCTGCCGCCCGTTCAAGAAGTATCGCGTGCTCGGGCGGTTCTGGCGGGCGGACTGGGAGCTGATGCGCAAGCTCCTTGCCATCGGACTACCGATCTCGGGCGCTCTCATGCTCGAATGGGGGCTGTTCTCCTCGGCCGCGCTGCTGATGGGCTGGATCGGCACGACCGCGCTTGCCGCGCATCAGATCGCACTGCAGATCGCGACGATCCTGTTCATGGTGCCGTTCGGCATCTCGCTCGCCGCAACCGTGCGCGTCGGACACGCCGTGGGACGCCGCGACCCGGTTGCAACACGCCGGGCCGGCTTTGGTGCGCTCGCTTTGGGCGCCGCCATCATGCTGGCCGTGACTGCGATCGTCGTTGCGCTACGCGACGTCATTCCGCTGCTCTTCCTCGGCGCCGAGGCACCCGAGCGGGCCGACACGGCGCCACTTGCCGCAACGCTGCTGCTCGTCGGCGCGAGCTTCTTCATCACCGACGGGGTGCAAGCGATCGCCGCCGGCGCCTTGCGCGGGCTCAATGACACGCGTGTTCCCATGGTGTTTGCCGCCATCAGCTTCTGGCTCATCGGCTTCAGCAGCGCCTATGGCCTGGCTTTCCCAGCCGGCCTGGGCGCGATCGGCATCTGGATCGGCTTCTCGATCGCGGTCGGGACATTTGCCACACTACTGGTCTGGCGGTTTCACAGCCTGACGTGGCGCGGCTATCTGCCCTCGGTGACCGAATCAGATGCGGCGGCGCCAACCGCCAACGTGCTCCGCCCGCAGAGCACGCCTTAGCAGGCTCATGCGGCGACCGCCGTTGATCTGGACGCATCGTCGAGCGCCGGCTATCGAAGCTGCATGGTGGAGCGCCTGGTGATCGCCCGGCTCGGCTCGCGCGGCGATGGCATTGCGGACACGGCCGCAGGCGCGCTCCACGTGCCCTACACCCTGCCGGGTGAGACCGCAGAGGTCGATCCATGGCCCGGCCACGCGGATCGCCGCCACCTCATCAAGGTCGACATCGCCAGCCCCGATCGCATCGCACCGATTTGCCCGCATTTCGGCGTGTGCGGCGGTTGCGCGCTCCAACATTTGGCTACGGCGCGCTACCGGGATTGGAAGCGGGGCCTGGTCACCGCGGCGCTGGCCCAGGCCGGGCTCGACGCACCGGTCGACGATCTGATCGACGCTCACGGCGAGGGGCGCCGCCGCGCCGTGCTCCACGCCCGGCGGGGAGGCCGCGACGTGCTCGAGGTCGGATTTGCCGCGCTCAAGGCCCACCACGTGGTGGCCATCGACCGCTGTCCCATCCTCGCGCCGGGTCTCGACGGCGCCATCGAGACGGCTTGGGCCATTGCCGAGGCGCTCGCGGGAGCGCGCAAGCCGCTCGACGTCCAGGTCACGGCGACCGACGCCGGCCTCGACGTCGACGTGCGCGGCTCAGGACCGCTGACGGCCCCTTCCATGGCTAGGCTCGCGCAAATCGCCGAACGCCGCGACCTCGCGCGGCTCACCCGCCACGGCGAGATCGTCGCGCAGCGACGGGCGCCGACACTGCGCATCGGCCGCGCCGGGGTTGCCCTGCCTGCAGGCGCCTTCCTGCAGGCGACGGCGGCGGGCGAAGCCACGTTGGCGCGGCTGGTGGCGGCGCACTGCGAGGGCGCGCGCACGGTGGCGGACCTGTTCTGCGGCGTCGGACCGTTCGCGCTGCGCCTTGCCGAACGCGTCCGGGTCACCGCGGCCGACCACGACGCGGATGCGGTCGCGAGCCTGCAACGCGCCGCGGCAACAGCGCAGGGGCTCAAGCCGATCTCGGCGCAGCAGCGCGACCTCTTCCGCCGTCCCTTCGCACCCATTGAGCTCAAAGGATTCGACGCCGTGGTATTCGATCCGCCACGCCAAGGTGCGCAGGCGCAGGCGCGCGCGCTCGCGGCATCGGCCGTGCCGATGGTGGTCGCGGTGTCCTGCAATCCCACGACCTTCGCGCGCGACGCCCGCATCCTGGTCGACGGCGGCTATCGCTTGGTGCGCCTGACGCCGGTCGATCAGTTCCTTTATTCGGCCCACGTGGAACTGGTGGCGCTGTTCGAGAGGACAGACGACGGACAGGCGTAAGTCCTGCCGTCGTATCGTCTGTCATCCGTCGTCCGTCGTCAGTTCCCCCAGCGCTCCCGCCACATCTGCTCGCCGACCGTGCAGGACACCCGCGGCGCCCGCGCCTGCACGGGAACGACGCGCCGTTCGGGCGTGCGGCCGGCGATTTCCAGCACCAGCTTGGTGCGGGTCGCCTCCTTGAACTGCTCGCGCTCGCGGATCGGGATGACGAACGCTCCGGGGCCGCCGATCACGCAGTCCTCGAAATAGACGTCGAGATTGTCGATATCCATCGTGAACGAGTTCGGTCGCTTCAACATGATCGGCAGGCCATTGATGGTGATGCCGGCGGCGACCACCTCGTCGCGCACGAGCGTGACGAACGGGCCGCTGTTGTTGGCACCGTCGCCGGAGACGTCGATGACGCGCCGGAAGCCGCGATAGCCGCTGCCGTCGAACAAGGGTTTGCCGAAATTGAGCGCGCCCGAAATCGATGTGCGCGAGGCGCGGCGATAAGGCGCGCGCACGATCTCGTTCGCAAATGCATCGGCGGCCTCAGGCCCGTCGATCAGCCGCCACGGCACCACGATCTTCTGGTCGTAAGGTCCCGCCCACTCGAAATAGGTCATCGCCACCTTGCCGTGCTGGCCGCCGCGCAGCGCCTGCATGAAGTCGCGCGAGGTGATGCCGGTAATGTAGCCCTCGCGTTGCAGCGCCTGCTCCTCCGGATCCATCGAGTAGGATATGTCGACGGCGAGCACGAGCTCGACATCGACCGGGATCGCGTTCGGGCTCTTGTCGGCGAACCGAGGCGCCGAGCTCGGCGCGGCGAAGGTCCATCCTGTCAGCGCCAGCACCGCGCCGACGACGCCTGCCGTCAGGATCCACGTCAACGATGCACGTGTCCGCATCCGTCCCTCCGTCGGCGGAAGTTCTCCTCGGCCCCTCATGGTGGCACGGGCACCGTGCCGAAGAAAGCGGGCGGGCGCATGGCCGATCAACGCCATTGCGTTGGACGCGCGTTTTCCACTGGAACCGGAGGCCCGCGTCGCTGTTTCCGCTGGCTCCCAATCTTTCCGTCGTCATTCCGGGGCGCGCCACCGATCTCGGGTTTACCCGAGATCGGCGCCTATGTTGCCCAAGTCGGCGATAGCCGACTTGGGTGGCGCGAGCCCGGAATCCATACTCCCATGCAGTGGTTATGGATTCCGGGCTCCCTCGCTGCGCTCGGGCCCCGGAATGACAAGTCGAGGGATCGGTGCACATGGACCGGCCCTAGTCGCGGGGGGCACGATCATCGATCATTTCGGTCGAAGTGATTTCGATCCCGAAGCCGGCGAGGCCGACATAGGTGAGCTTGGCCGAGGTCAGCAGGCGGATCGAGGTGATGCCCAGATCCTTGAGGATCTGGGCGCCCAGCCCGACCTCGCGCCATTGCCGCGAGCGCGCGACCTCGGAACCGGTCGAGCCTGACTGCGGGATGGCATGGGTGGGCACGCCGGCCGCGCCGTCGCGCAAGAACACGATCACGCCCCTGCCCTCCTGCTTGAAGCGCTGCAACGAGGAGTGGATGGGATTGGCGCCACCGAAGACGTCGCGGATGATGTCCGCCCGATGCAGGCGCGCCAGCATGTCCTTGCCGTCGCCGATCCGGCCGTAGACGAATGCCATGTGCTGAATGGCGTCGAACGGCGTCACATAGGCATAGCCGGCGAGCGTCCCGATCTTGCTCTGCACCGGGAATTCGCCGATGCGCTTGACGAGCTTGTCGCGCGCCTGCCGGTAGGCGATGAGATCGGCGATCGAGATCTGCTTGAGCTTGTGACGCTCCGCAAAGGCGATCACCGCCGGCCCGCGCGTCACCGTGCCGTCGTCGTTCATGAGCTCGGCAAGGACCCCCACGGGTGGCAGCCCGGCGAGCCGACAGAGATCGACGCAGGCTTCGGTATGGCCGGAACGCATCAGCACGCCGCCGTCCTTGGCGACGAGCGGAAAGACGTGGCCCGGCCGCACGAAATCGCGACGCGCCGGCATTGCCGTTGGCGAGCGCCCGCACGGTATTGGTGCGCTCCTCGGCCGAGATGCCAGTGGTCAGCCCATGACGGACATCGACCGAGACCGTAAAGGCGGTCCCGAGCGGCGCGTCGTTCGCCGCCACCATGGGATCGAGATGCAGGCGCTTGGCCTCATCGGCGGAGAGCGGCGCGCAGACGATCCCGGAGGTATGGCGGATGATGAAGGCCATCTTCTCGGGCGTACAGGCCGAAGCCGCGACGAACAGGTCGCCCTCGTTCTCGCGGTCGTCGTCGTCGCTGACGACGACGATCTCACCCGCCGCGAAGGCGGCAATCAAGGCTTCCACGCGTTGATAGTTGTCGAGCACCGTTCGTTGACCTCCTGATCAGGCGCGGGCGAACGGCCATGCGGGCGGCTCGCCCACCTGCCCGCGATGACGCAGATAGTGATCGGCGATCACACACGCCACCATGGCCTCGCCGATCGGCACCGCGCGAATGCCGACGCAAGGGTCGTGGCGGCCTTTGGTGCTGATCTCGGTCTCGGCCCCGTAGCGATCGAGCGTGCGCCGGGGCGTCAGAATCGACGAGGTCGGCTTGACCGCGAAGCGGCACACGATCGGCTGTCCGGTCGAAATGCCGCCCAAAATGCCGCCGGCATGGTTGGAAAGAAACACCGGCTTGCCGTCGTTGCCCATGCGCATTTCGTCGGCGTTCTCCTCGCCGCTGAGCGTCGCGGCTGCAAAGCCGGCGCCGATCTCGACGCCCTTGACCGCATTGATGCCCATGAGCGCGGCCGCGAGATCGCCGTCAAGCTTGCCGTAGATCGGGGCGCCGAGGCCCGCGGGCACGCCTTCCGCGACGATCTCGATGACGGCGCCCACCGAGGAGCCGCGCTTGCGGATGTCGTCGAGATAGTCCTCGAAGAGCTTTGCCTGCTCCGCGTCCGGACAGAAGAACGGATTGCGCTCGACCTCGGCCCAGTTCCAGCGCCTGCGTTCGATCATGTGCTCGCCCATCTGGATCAGCGCGCCGCGCACTGCCATGCCGGGCACGATCTTGCGTGCGATTGCACCGGCAGCAACGCGCGTGGCGGTCTCGCGCGCCGATTGCCGGCCGCCGCCGCGATGGTCGCGGATGCCGTACTTGGCGTCGTAGGTGTAATCGGCGTGGCCCGGCCGGTACTTGTCCTTGATGTCGGAATAATCCTTGGAGCGCGGGTCGACATTGTCGATCGCGAGCGCAATCGGCGTGCCGGTGGTTACCTGCTCCCCGGTGGCCTCATCGATGAGCACGCCGGAGAGGATTTTCACCGCGTCCGGCTCCCGTCGCTGCGTGGTGAAGCGCGACTGGCCGGGCCGCCGTTTGTCGAGATAGGGCTGGATGTCGGCCTCGGTCAGCGGGATGCGGGGCGGGCAGCCGTCGATCACGCAGCCGATCGCGGCCCCATGGCTTTCGCCAAAGGTCGTGACCCGGAAAAGGTGGCCGAAGGTATTGAACGACATAGGATTCCACCCACGGCGGTGTGGTAGCCCGCGTGCCAGCCGGGGTCAAATGGCCCGCTCCAGGAATCAGTGATCAGTGATCAGAAGGCGGTCCGTCCGCCATTGCTGATCACTGACTACTGACTACTGACCTCTGTCACCCGTAGCGCGCGATCCCGTCAGCCCCGAATACATAGACCACCCCCTGATCGATGGAATAATGCGTGGCCTCCTCCGGCGGTGCGTATCCGAGATGCGCAATGAGCGCGCGCGCGGTGCCGCCATGGGCGGCGACGACGGTGTCCCCGGCGACGGTCTCGTGCCACTGGCGCATTCGCACGGTGACCTCCGCATAGCTTTCACCGCCGGGCGGCAGGAAACTCCACTTGTTGGATTCGCGCCTGGCGACGACGTCCTGGTCGCGCGCCAGCACGTCGGCATAGGTCAGGCCTTCCCATTCGCCGAACGCAATCTCGGCAAGCCGCGTATCGATCCCGTAATGGCCGGGCTCGAGGCCGAGCGTGGCGCGCATGATTTCCATGGTCTTGCGCGCGCGTATGAGCGGGCTCGATACGTAGTCGAGGCGCTCCGGCGCGCGGCCGTCGCGCACCAGCAGATCGCGCAAGATCTCGCCGCAACGGACCGCCTGGGCATGGCCTTGCGGATTGAGCGGCACGTCGTGCCGCCCCTGCAGACGCTGCTGGGCGTTCCAATCGGTGAGGCCGTGGCGGACGTAATAGATGACGGGCGATGGCATGGAGGCTTGCAGCGCTCGAGGTTGCCTCACTCCTTGCCGACCACGATGTCGGGCGCGTCGGGGTGCTTCATCCCGACGATGTGATAGCCGGCATCGACATGGTGAACCTCGCCGGTAACGCCGCGCGACAAATCGGAAAGGAAATACACCGCGGTGTCGCCGACCTCCTCGATCGTCACGCTGCGCCGGAGCGGCGCATTGTGCTCGTTCCATTTGAGGATGTAGCGGAAGTCGCCGATGCCGGACGCCGCCAGTGTCTTGATCGGACCCGAGGAGATGGCATTGACGCGGATGCTCTTCTCGCCGAGATCGGCGGCGAGATAGCGCACGGAAGCCTCGAGCGCCGCCTTGGCGACCCCCATCACGTTGTAATGGGGCATCCACTTCTCGGCCCCGTAGTAGGTGAGCGTGAGCAGCGAACCGCCCCGCGGCATCAGCTTCTCCGCGCGTTGCGCGAGCGCGGTGAACGAGTAGCAGCTCACCAGCATCGTCTTGGAGAAATTGTCCGCCGTTGTGTCGATATAGCGCCCCGAGAGTTCATCCTTGTCGGAGAAGGCGATGGCGTGCACGAGAAAATCAAGCGCGCCCCATTTGGCCGCAACCGCCGCGAAAGCGGCATCGATGGTGGCGGGCTCGGTGACGTCGCAATGCCCGACCACCAGCCCACCGCAGTCTTGCGCCAACGGCTCGACCCGCTTCTTCAATGCGTCGCCTTGAAAGGTGAAGGCAAGCTCGGCGCCGTGCCCATGGCAAGCCTTGGCGATGCCCCAAGCGATCGACCGGTTGTTGGCCACCCCCAGAATCAGGCCGCGCTTGCCGCGCAAGAGACCCGAGGCTTCCGGCATGTTCTTCCTCGTTGCGCCACCGACCGTCGGCCTCCTATGACACAGGGGGCAGGACCCCACAAGCAGCCGCCATTGCCGACGCTTTCACACCATCACGCGGCAGGAATATCGCGCCCGCGAGGGTGTTTGTCCCGGTGATATGATGCACGCGCAAGCCGCGTCGGGCGCAGTGTCCACGCACTTGGTGGATCGTCCGAACGGGCGAGGTACAACGGGCAAGGTACTGTGGCTCGCTGGGAAGGGAGAACGCGTTGGGTGGATTCCGGCAGGGGATCGAGGCTGCGGTCCCGGCATTGCGGCGCTATGCGCGGGCGCTCACCCGCAATGCCGAACTCGCCGACGATCTGGTCCAGGACACGCTGGTGCGGGCGCTGCGGTCGGAGCATCTGTTTCATGGCGGCGACCTCCGCAGCTGGCTCTACACCATCCTGACCAATCTCAACCGCAACCGGCTGCGCTCGTTGGCGCGGCGTCCCGCCGTGCAGGCCATCGACGACAACGATGCCCCCGACGCGGCGGGCCCCGAGGCCGGGGCGCGCGACATCGAGCGGGCGCTTGCCTCGCTGGTCGAGGATCAACGCGTGGCGCTTCTCCTGGTCGTGCTCGAAGGCCTCACCTACCGCGAGGTCGCCGAGGTGCAAGGCGTGCCGATCGGGACCGTGATGTCGCGACTCGCACGCGCGCGCATGCAGATCAAAGCCTATCTCGACGGCGAGCGCCCCGCACTTCGCCGCATCAAATAAGTCAAGGAAGAAGACGATGACGGACCAAGATTCACCCGTGACCGAGGACGAGCTTCACGCCTATGTGGACGGCGAGCTTCCGGCCGATCGCCGAGGCGCGGTCCAGGCGTGGCTCGCGTCGCATCCGGAGGATGTCGCGCGCGTTGCCCAGTGGCGGGCGCAGGCGGATGCGATCCGCACGCGCTATGGCGCGGTCGCCGCGGAGCCCGTGCCGGCTCGCTTCGATCTCGACAAGCTCGCCCGTGGCGCACGCTCCTGGCGTGCGATCGCGGCCGCGGCGGTGATCGGGGCGTTTCTCGCCGGCGGCGTCGTGGGCTGGTTGGCGCATGGCGCGGCGGCGGCGGCGCCGAGCCGTTTCGACATCCTCACCGCGCAGGCGCTCGATGCCCATCGCACCTATGTGGTCGAGGTGCGCCATCCGGTCGAGGTCACCGGCGCCGAGCGCCCGCATCTGGTCCAATGGCTGTCGAAGCGCCTCGACTACGAGCTGCGGATACCCGATCTCGAACAGAGCGGATTGAAGTTGGTGGGCGGACGCCTCTTGCCGGGGCCGTTCGGCCCGGCGGCGTTCTGCATGTATGAGGGCCCGTCCGGCGAGCGCTTCACCATCTACTATGCGCGCACGGATTCGCCACAGACCGCCATGCGCTACCGGGCGGGGGAGCGCTTCGCCGCCTTGTACTGGGTCGAGCGCGGGCTCGCCTATGTGGTGAGCGGACCGGCCGACCGCGAGCGTCTCGTCAGCGTCGCGCAGGCGGCTTATGACCAGATCGACAAGAGCGCGCCGCCGGCGAGGCAATAGGGGTCAATCTTCGACCTGCAGGCAAGAACCGAAGAATTCTAGTGCGCCGCCGATCGCTCACTCCATATCCTTGCGCGGATCATAGGGCTTCGACTGCCGCCACTTGCGCATCAGCGCATCGAGCTCGGCATCGCCGCCCTCGGGCAACATGATGCGCACGGCGGCGAGCAGATCGCCGGTGCCATCCTTCGCCGGGAAGCCTTTGCCCTTGAGGCGGAACGTGCGTCCCGAATTGGTGCCGGCGGGAATGGCTAGCTCGACCGCGCCATCGAGGGTCGGCACGCGCACCTTGGCGCCGAGCACCGCTTCGTCGAGCGTAATCGGCAGCTCCAACCGCAAGTCGGCGCCCTCGCGCGCAAACAGCGGATGCGGCGCGACCGAGACTGCGATCAGGAGATCGCCCACGCGTCCGCCCGAGCCGGCGAGCCCCTGCCCCTTCAGCCGGATCGTCTGGCCATCATTCAGCCCGGCCGGGATCTTGACGTCGACCTCTTTGCCGGTCGGAAGCTGCACGCGCTTCTTCGTGCCCTTGGCCGCTTCCGGGAGCGTGATGGTGAGCGTTGCCGCGATGTCCTGACCGGCGCCGACGAGATCGTCTTCGAATTGGAAGCCGCCGCCCGGCCGCGCGCCGCGCGCGGCGCCGCCGAACGCTTCCTTGAGAATATCTTCGAAGCCTCCGAAGCCGCGGAATCCCCCGCCGGCGCGGCCGCCCGCGCGGCCAAGGCCGTCGGTCCCCCAGGTGAAGGTTTCGAAATGGCTGCCCTGGCCAAAGCCGCCGCGCGAACCGCGCCCGGCACCGAAGCCTTCAAAACCCTGGAACCGCGGCTTGCCCTCGGCGTCGATTTCACCGCGGTCGAAGGCCTTGCGCTTGTCCTCCTCGCCCAGGATTTCGTAGGCGGCGTTCAACTCGGCAAAGCGCGTAGCTGCCTTCGGGTCGTGCTTGTTGGCATCCGGATGCAGCTTCTTGGCCTGCCGCCGGAAGGCGCTCTTGATCTCCGCGGCGCTCGCGTTCTTCGATACCCCCAGGACGTCATAGGGGTCGCGCATCCTCATTCCCTCCCAGGCAGGTCGCCACTCGTCATGCCGGGCAGTCCCCCGCCCACACTGTCACAATGTGGGGAGCGCCGCCGCCGACTGCAACGATGAGCGGCCATCCAAGGAACCGGCGGAGGTTTGCGCTCTTGGCGTCCCGCGCCTCAGGTATTGCTCCGTGGCCGCAAATTGCGCACTTCCCACTTGCCGCGTTCGGCGCGGCAGGCCTCGCCCTGCAGCCATGATTCGCTGCCGTTCCTCACATAGCTCGCGAGAAAATCATGGCAGGTGATCCCATCCTGGCGGTAGGCGGAGGCGAGCGGAGTGACGGTGCCGCGCGCACCGGTCTTCGGGTTCTCCCAAGGCACGCTGGCGTGCTTGCCACCCCTGCTCAGGACTTCGCTCACAGCGGCGCGGGCGACGGCAAGGTCGCCCTCGGCCGGCGCCTCCGGGGTCGCCTTGGGCATGGCAGGCGTCTGCGAGCCGGCCTGGTCCGCCCGGCTGCCGTCCTTTTTCGCAAGCATGCTGTCGAGCTGATAGGAGAAGCTGCAACCGCCTCCGGCGACGGCCAACGCCAGAAAGCACGCCCCCGCCGGCAGGCGGCTGAGCGCGCCGTGCCATCGGCGCGGCGTTCCTCTATAACGGAGTTGCCGGGAGAAAGAGCTTGGCGCCGGCGCCACGATGTGGGTACTCCGCAGAATGTCGGACTCGGTCCCGATAGAACACCCGAGTGGGTTAACGAGTGGTGATTTCACCGAGGCGGACGAACCTTTGCGGCTGTTTGCCGCTTGGTTCGAGGAGGCGACCCGCCGCGAGCCCCGCGATCCCACCGCCATGTCGCTGGCCACCGTCGACGCCGGCGGCCTGCCCAATGTCCGCATGGTGCTGATGAAAGGTTTCGGTGAGGAGGGGTTCGTCTTCTTCACCAATACCGACAGCCAAAAAGGACAGGAATTGGATCGCGACCACAAAGGCGCGTTGCTCTTTCACTGGAAGTCGCTCAATCGGCAGGTGCGCCTGCGTGGCCCGGTGGAGCGGGTTGCAGATGCCGAAGCCGACGCCTACTTCGCGACCCGCCCGCGCCTCACCCAGATCGGCACCTGGGCCAGCAAGCAGTCGGCGCCGCTCGAGAGCCGCCATGCCTTCGAGAAGGCGATCGCGTATTACACCGCCAAATTCGCCGTGGGAGCGGTTCCGCGGCCGCCGCATTGGACCGGCTATCGCCTGCGGCCGCTGCTGATGGAATTCTGGCAAGACCGGCCGTTCCGGCTGCATGACCGCCTCGAGTTCCGGCGCGAGACGCTTGCAGGGCCGTGGCGCAAGACGCGGCTCTATCCGTGAAACATGGGGCAGTTGGAGCCGGTTCGAACGAAAAAGCGGGGGGCCTCCTTGCTCAACGCGCTCTTGAAAACGCGCCGGGCGCAACGACGTTAGGGATGGTTTCCGATTCCACCGCAACGCAAACCGCTCTAGCATGCGCTGGGGCTTTGGGATTTTGACCTTCATGGCGACGCCGCATTCGAACCAGCCGCGCCGCGCCCTCCTGCTCACCGGAGCGAGCCGCGGCATCGGCCACGCCACGGTCAAGCGATTTTCGGCGGCCGGTTGGCGGGTCATCACCTGCTCGCGCCACGCCTTCCCCGAGAACTGCCCGTGGGAGATGGGACCCGAGGATCACATCCAGGTCGACCTTGCCGATCCCGAGGATACGTTCTCGGCGATCGCCGAGATCAAGCAACGGCTCGAGAACGGCGAACTGCATGCCCTCGTCAACAACGCCGCGATCTCGCCCAAGGCCGACGGCGGCACGCGGCTGTCCTCGATCGACACCACGGTCGACGTGTGGGACCACGTCTTTCGCGTGAACTTCTTCGCGCCGATCATGCTCGCGCGCGGCCTGTTGCAGGAGCTCAAGACCGCCAAGGGCTCCGTCGTCAACGTGACCTCGATCGCCGGCTCGCGCGTGCATCCCTTTGCGGGCGCGGCCTACGCCACCTCGAAAGCGGCACTGGCGTCGCTCACCCGCGAGATGGCGGCGGATTTCGGCCCGCTCGGCATCCGCGTCAACGCCATCGCGCCAGGCGAGATCGATACCACGATCCTCTCCCCCGGCACGGAAGAAATCGTGGCCCATCAAATTCCACTGCATCGCCTCGGCACGCCCGACGAGGTCGCCAAGATCATCTATGTGCTGTGCACCGAGACCTCGTCCTACGTGAACGGCGCCGAGATCCATATCAACGGCGGTCAGCACGTCTGACAAACGGACGACAGAGGACGGACGACGGAGGACAACGATCATCTGTCCTCTGTCGTCCGTCCTCCGTCGTCTGTTACAGCCATTTCTTCCATTTGAAGAAATAGTACGGCAGCACGGCCGCCATGAGCACGAGCGCGAGTGCGAACGGATAGCCGAAAAACCAGTCGAGCTCGGGCATGTGCTTGAAGTTCATGCCGTAGATCGTGGCGACCAGCGACGGTGGCAGCAGCACGACGGCCGCGACCGAGAAGATCTTGATGACGTTGTTCTGGTCCAGAGTGACCATGCCGAGCAGGGCGTCGAGCAGGAACTGAATCTTGTTGGTGAGATAGGTGGCGTGGTCGGACAGCGATTGCACGTCGCGCTGCATGCCCTTGAGCACCGCGCGCTGCTCTTTGGCCCAACGCATGCTGTCGGCCTCGTTCGCGAGGTACAGCAGCAGGCGGCCGATCGAAACCAGGCTCTCGCGCACCTTCGAGGTCAGATCGCCCTTGCGACCAATGGTCTTCAGAATGACGTGATAGCTTTTGGAGCGGTCGGCCGGGGCACCTTCCGGCTCGAAAATATCATGGGACACCTGGTCGACCTCAGTGCCGATCCGCTCGAGAATATCGGCGGCGCGGTCGATCACCGCGTCGAGCAGGTCCATCAGCACCGATTCCCCGCTCACCGCCGGGGAGCAGAGCCGGGCAAGCTTGTTGCCGACGATCATGAACGGGCGGGGCTCGTCGTAGCGCACCGTGATGAGCCGATGGCCCGACAGGATGAAGGTCACCGGCGTGGTCTTGGGGGTGTCGGTGTCGGACTGACACATCAGCGTCGCGGTCATGTAGCGGGCGCCATTTTCCACGTAGAGGCGGCTCGTGACCTCGATTTCCTGCATCTCCTCGCGCGTCGGGATGGCAATGCCGACGCGACGCTCGACGATCTTGTCTTCCTCCTGACTGGGGTTGACGAGGTCGAACCAAACCGCGTTGTCGGGCACGTCGCCTTCGGACGTAACCGGAATGCGCTCAAGGCAGCTGCCGCGCGGCACATAAACCCACAGCATGACTCCTCCGCCGGCCGGCGCATTGTTTCTCGCGAGCCAGCGCGGCGCGCTGCCAGCGACATGATGGCGCCAGTGATGGCCCAATTCGAGCCCGTCCCGCAAGACCAATGCCTGGGTGGACGCCAGGACCCCGGCTCGAGGCCGAGCGGACTTGGCGGTGCAAGGGATGCCGGAGGAAGGGGATGCTGGCGGAAGCCGGCAACGGCGCCCCGCGCCGTGCGCCGTGCGATCAGGCCGCCATATCGGCGATCCACTTCTCGAGCTGGTGAACACACGGCGCATAGGCCGGGTTCTTGACCTCGCTCTGATACTGCAACGCAGCAGCAACCGCAGAGATTCCGATCTCGCCGTAGCGGCTGTCGAGATTTGCCTCCTGATTTGCCTCCTGGTGGCGGGCGTTTTCACTGGCTTGAGCCGCATTGTTCTTGGTCATTTTCTTCTCCGTGGAACCCTCAATTCTTGGACTCACTTATTTGTCCTTTCGGAACGCTTCGCGGTTCATCGAGATGACGGGCGAGTGCGGCCGAAATGCGCAACAAATCGTGTCGTATCATGACATTTCGAAACGAAGCGTAACCGACGTGAGAGCGTGGTTCGGCGCGCCTGGACCTCCGAAAAACTGATGTCGGCGCGCGCCCCAATGTGCATCGTTCTGCCGTGATCGAACCGGCCTGCCGATCTTGGGTCGGCACGACATGGTAAACCTCGGGTTAAGACATTGCGGGTTAGATTGCCGGGGCTAGGGCCGGCAAACCCATTCCGGTCGCGAGCAGAGGCAACTTTCCACAGCATGGGTCCAAACTGCGGCATTCCTGCAACAGGTTCGGGGGACTATCGAATTGGAGCCATGATGGCTCTGGTACTGCAAGGTCCTTTTCGTTAGCTAATTGGGAACGACGAAAGGACTCGGGGAAACCGATGTAGGGGCGCGCCAGAGAGCGTGAGGGGCAGGTATGGCGGTACGGGGAATCGCATGTCTTCTGGTCGGGCTTTTGCTCGCTGGATGCGCGCACACAACATTGGAACCGGCGTCCGAGGCCAATCTCACTCCGCGCGACAAGAAGCTGCTCGCGGATGCGCCCTATGCCAAGCCGACCATTCCGGCGGCTTATCAGCGCGCCATCGTGCAATATCACCGCAAGGAAGCGCCGGGCTCGATCGTCATCGATAGCGACGCGCGCTACCTCTACTATGTGCTGCCGGACAGCAGGGCGATCCGCTACGGCGTGATCGTGGGCGAAGAGGCGCTGTCGTGGTACGGCATCGCCAAGGTCGGCCGCAAGGAAGAGTGGCCGAGCTGGACGCCGACGGCCGAGATCAAAAAGCGGCTCGACGTTCCCAACTTCGTCGAAGGCGGCGCGCAAAATCCCATGGGTGCCCGCGGCATCTATCTCTACCAGGGCGGCAAGGACACGCTGTTCCGCATCCACGGCACCAACCAGCCGGAATATATCGGGCAGGCGATCTCGTCGGGCTGCATCCGCATGCTCAACGAAGACGTGATCGACCTCTACAACCGCGTCAGAATGGGCGCGATCGTGGTGGTGCTGGCGCCGAAGGCGGGTGACTCGCCAATCAATCCGCGGGTCGCGACCGCGGTCGATCCGCGGATGCAGTGAAGCTTCGAGGGGGCTGGGAGCGGCGTCGGGCATGAGCCCGACGCCGTTTCATTCGCGGGTCAGGCTGCCACCAGGCGTTCGCGCCTTGCCCAATCCAGAGTGCGGTCGAGTGCGCGGCCGAGGCGGTCGAACAGTTCGTCGATTTCCGCTGGCGCGATGATGAGCGGCGGACAGATCGACACGATGTCGCCGACGATGAAGCGCACGATCAGTCCCTCCTCCTCCGCGAACCGCACCGCGCGCGGTGCGACGCCCACCTTGCCGTCGAACGAACGTTTGCTCTTCTTGTCGGCGACGAGCTCGATGGCACCGACGAGCCCCAGCCCGCGTGCCTCGCCCACCAGGGGATGCTCTCCCAGCGCGGCCAGCCGCGCCTGGAAATGTGGCGCCTTGCGCGCGGCCTGCTCGGCGATGCGCTCGCGGGCATAGATATCGAGCGCCTTGAGCGCCACCGCCGCCGCCACCGGATGACCCGAATAGGTGAAGCCGTGGCCGAAGGTGCCGATCTTGCGGCTCTCGTCCAGCATCGCCTGATACATCGTCTCCGGCACCGTCACCGCCGCCAAGGGAAGGTAGGCCGAGGTCAGGGCCTTCGCCACCGACACCGAGTGGGGTTCGAATCCCAGCGCCGTGCAGCCGAACATGGTCCCCAGCCGGCCGAAGCCGCAGATCACCTCGTCGGAGATCATGTACACATCGTATGCGCGGCAGACCTTCATCACCTCTTGGAAGTAGGTTTTCGGCGGCACGATCACGCCACCAGCACCCATCACCGGCTCGGCGATGAAGGCGGCGACCGTGTCCGGGCCTTCCTTGCGGATCATCGCCTCGAGCTCGCCCGCCATCCGCCGCGCGAAATCCGCCTCGCTCTCGCCCGCATGAGCGAAGCGGTAATGATGCGGACAGGCCGTGTGCAGAATTCCCGCAATCGGCAGGTCGAAATCCAGGTGATTGTTCGGCAGCCCCGTGAGCGAGGCTGCCGCGACGGTCACTCCGTGATAGGCCTTGAAGCGGCTGATGATCTTCTTTTTCCGCGGCCGTCCGAGCGCATTGTTCATGTACCAGACGAGCTTGACCTGGGTGTCGTTCGCCTCCGAGCCGGAAGCGCAGAAGAACACCTTGGACGTCGGTACTGGCGCGATCTCCTTGAGCCTTTCGGCGAGCTCGATGGCGGGGTCATGGCTCTTGCCGGTAAAAAGGTGGCCGAATGGGAGCTTGCGCATCTGCGCCGCCGCGGCCTCGACCAGCTCCTCGTTGCCGTAACCAAGCGCGGTGCACCACAGCCCCGCCATGCCCTCGATATAGGCCTTGCCTTCGCTGTCGTAGACGAACACGCCCTGCCCGCGCTCGATCACCAGCGGGCCGGTTTCGCGCAGCAGCGCAAGATTGGTGTAGGGGTGAACGACGGTCTCGATGTCGCGGACGGCGAGGTTGCTGAGCGGGGGCATGACTTTGCTTTCCGTTTGCGGCGATATAGGCGTCGAAGCGCAAGGACGTGGTACGTGGCACTTGCGCTCATGCCGGCGATGAGCGGCGCCCGGCAAGGCTACCGCTGATCGTTCTTTTCAGCATGGCTCGCGGATGCCGGCCGCGGCAGCGGCAGCGGCACCACCGCGACTTCCTCGCCGGGCTCGCGCACGTCCCATTGGCACATGCGGTAGCCGCCCCTACGGTCGGCAAGGTCCACGTGCACATGGTTCTCGTGATAGCCGTCGGAGCCCGGACCGAGCACGGTGTGGAAACGGGCGCAGGTGCTCTTGCGCAGGCGCTCGCGAAAATCCTTGGACACGTGCGGGTCGGTCAGCTCGACCACCGCGCCGTTGACCATCTTGAGTGAACGAATATCGAGCGCGTTGCCCTTGCCGTGCTCGGACAGCTGCGCGCCGACGATCCGATTGCGGCCGCGGCAGTCGTAGGCGGCGTAATTGTCGATGCTCCTGAGCGCGCTCCCGAGATGACGCAGGGCAGGTGCCACGTCCTCGCGCACCCAGCTCACGACCGCCTCGGCAAACGTGCAGCGAAGGATCGCGGGCGGCGTCACCGCCACCCGCGTCTTGTCGCGGAGCAGCACCGTTTCGAGCCGCACGCCGTCCTCCACCCCGCACTCGCCGGGACCGACCACCGGGGGTAGTGACGGCGCAACCGCCAATTCGGCCGTGAGCCGCAACCGGCAGGCCGATGGCGCGGGTTCCTCCGCAGATGCCTCCGGCGGCGGCGCGGCTGTCGCCGCCTCCGCCGGGCGAGGCCGCGGCAACGGAACAGCCAGCGCGGCGGTCAGGTCGCAAAGGGCCATGAGAATAAGGAGCGCTGGAAGGAGCTTCACCGTAGCGATTTCCGTGAGGATTGCGGCCTTATGGCGGCCGCTCGACATCGAACGGCTTTTACAGGAACAACCATGATAGCGTGCCGTCGGGATGAAACGGAGCGAAAATTCCCGGTCTGCTATTGGCAAGGCCCTCGCCGACCTCGCCATCACCGGGGCAACACCCCATGACATCGCGCGGTTTTCCCTCGCGCGGTTTGGCTGACGTGCCGATCCGCGCCATCCTGTTCGACAAAGACGGCACGTTGATTGACTTTCAGCGCACCTGGGGTCCGGCGACGCACGCGGTGATTGCGCATTTTGCCGCCGGTGATCAGGCCATCTACGACCGGCTAGCCGCGGCGAGCGGGTTCGTCGCCGGCGAGCGACGATTTGTGGCGGGGTCGCCGCTCATCGCCGGGGCGACACCCGACTATGGCCGCCTCTGGGCGCAGGTGCTCGGGCGGCCGGCGACCGGGGACTTCTTCGCCGAGATCGATCGGCTGTTCCACGTCAGCGGGCTCGAACATCTGAAGCCGATCGGGGAGCCGCCGGCGGTGCTCGGCGGGCTTCGCCGCCGCGGCTACCGGCTCGGGATCATCACCAACGACGCCGAAGCGAACGCGCGGGCGCAGGCAGCGCGGCTCGGGATTGGACAACTCTTGGACTTCATTGCCGGCTACGATTCCGGCTTTGGCGCCAAGCCCAGCGGCGAGCCGGTGCTTGCTTTCGCGCGGGCCGTCGCTGTCCAAGCGCAGGAGGTCGCGGTCGTGGGCGATACCGTTCACGACCTTGCCGCGGCGCGCGCCGCCGGCGCCATCGCCATCGCCGTGCCGAGCGGGCCGATCCCTCGCGACCTCCTTGCCCCCCATGCCGACGCCGTCATCGACTCGGTCGCGGATCTGCCGGCGTGGCTCGTGCGCCTGTGAGCGAATGCCGGCACCAGGTAATTCTGCGGTTGCGCGGCAGCCCCGCGCCGGTAACCTTCAGGCGCGTGCTGCCGTAGAGTGGCATGTGGCCTTGCGCATGCAACCAAGTCGACCCGGTTGACGTATGACTGTCCGCGGTAGCGCTCTCGATTCCATAAGCAAGAACCAGGGGAAAACGCCATGCTCGGGCTGATGCAGGACTGGCCGCTGCTCTGCCATCGCATCATCGACCACGCCGCGACCAACCACGGCGAGCGACCGATCGTGACGCGCTCGGTCGAAGGCGCGATCCACCGCACCTCCTATGGCGAGGTGCGCGGACGCGCGTTGCGGCTCGCCCAGCGGCTTGACCGCGACGGCATCAGGCTCGGCGACCGCGTGGCGACGCTTGCCTGGAACACGTGGCGCCATCTCGAGGCCTGGTATGGAATCATGGGGATCGGCGCCATCTATCATACGGTCAATCCGCGGCTCTTTCCCGACCAGATCGCCTGGATCGTCAACCATGCCGAGGACCGCGTGATGCTCGTCGACCTGACGTTCATCCCGCTCCTGGAAAAGCTCGCCGACAAGCTCCCAACCCTCGAGCGCTACGTCGTGCTGACCGACAGCGCCCACATGCCCGCGACCTCGCTCCGGAACGCGGTCCCGTACGAGCAGTGGATCGCCGAGGCCGACGGCGATTATGCGTGGAAAAGGTTCGACGAAAATACCGCCGCCGGCATGTGCTACACTTCGGGCACGACCGGCAACCCGAAAGGCGTCCTCTACTCGCACCGCTCGAATGTCCTGCACGGGCTGATGGCGAACACGTGCGACATGAAGGGCTACTCGTCGCGCGACGTGGTGATGCCGGTCGTGCCCATGTTCCACGCCAATTGCTGGGCGATGGCGTTCGCGGCGCCGATTGCGGGTGCGTCCATCGTCATGCCCGGCGCCAAGCTCGACGGGGCGTCGGTCTTCGAGCTGCTCGACCGCTACAAGGTGACCTGCACCGCCGCAGTGCCGACGGTCTGGCTCATGCTGCTGCAACATCTCGAGTCGACCGGCAGCAAGCTGCCCCACCTCAGAAAAGTGGTCATCGGCGGCTCCGCCTGTCCGCGCGCCGTGGCCAAGACCTTCCAGGACATCTACGGCGTCGAGGTGATCCACGCCTGGGGCATGACCGAAATGAGTCCGCTCGGCACCATGTGCACCCTGAAGCCGGAATATGCCGGGCTTGGAGGAGACCCGCGGCTCGACATTCAGGAGAAACAGGGGCACTCGCCGTTCATGGTTGAGATGAAGATCACCGACGACAACGGAAGCCCACTGCCCTGGGACGGCAAGACCTTCGGCCGCCTCAAGGTACGGGGACCCTGCGTGGCCAGGGCCTATTACAAGGATGACAGCGACGTTCTCGACGACGAAGGCTTCTTCGATACCGGCGATGTGTCCACCATCGACCGCTATGGCTACATGCACGTCACCGATCGCGCCAAGGACGTGATCAAGTCGGGAGGCGAATGGATTTCCTCGATCGAGCTCGAGAACCTCGCCGTCGGCCATCCCAAGGTGGCGGAAGCTGCCGTCATCGGCGTGAAGCATCCGAAGTGGGGCGAGCGGCCTTTGCTGGTCATCGTTCCCAGGAAGGATCAATCGGCCACCAGGGACGAGATCTTGACGTTCATGCGGGGCAGGATCGCCAGTTGGTGGATGCCCGACGAGGTCGTCTTCGTCGATGAGATCCCCCATACCGCGACCGGCAAGATCCAGAAGACGGTGCTGCGGGAGCGGTTCAAGGATTTTGTTCTGCCCGCTGCCGTGGCCGTGCGCTAAACCAAGGATCTGCGGCGCCTGGGCTCGGGCGCAAGGGCCCTGGTACAAGACATGGCCTTGGTACAAGACATGGCTCCTGGTACAAGACATGGCCCTGGTATCGGCCGGAGGCCCCGCGGTGCTCACCGAAGACACGAGCCTTGTCGCCGGCCCCCGACTAGCGCTATCGGTTCCCTGAACTTTCGCACCCTCACGGCGCGATACGCTAAGGTCGGGCTCGATCACCGCGGTCCCTTCCGGGAAGCCAAGGCATGACCACCATCGATGCGACCGTACCCGCGGCGCAAGTCGGCAGTGTTGCGCCCGCAGGCGGCATAGTCCGCTTCCGCGGCGATGCGCGCGCGTTTTGGCGGCTGCTTGTGCATGGCGCCGTGTTGCTGATGGCCACGCTTGGCCTCTACCGGTTCTGGCTGACGACGGACATTCGCCGCTTCCTGTGGTCCAACACCGAGCTCGCGGGCCAGAGCTTCGAATATACCGGAACCGCACGCGAGCTCCTGCTCGGCTTCTTGATTGCGATCGCGATCCTCGTTCCGCTCTACGTCGTCTTTTTCCTGATCACACTCAGTCTCGGCGAGCTGTCGACATTGATCGCGCTCCTGGTCCTGACATTTCTCGGTCACTATGCGGTCTACCGGGCGCGGCGCTACCGGCTCACCCGCACGGTCTATCGCGGCGTGCGCTTTCATCAGACCGGCTCGGCTTGGCATTACGCCGTCTGTGCCCTGTTCTGGTGGACCTTGATCGTGCTGACGGCAGGGCTTGTCTACCCGTTCGCGCAGTCTCGCCTCGAGCGCTTCAAGATGCGCAACACCTTCTTCGGGAACCTGCAGGGCCGCTTCGAGGGCTCGGGCCTGGTCCTTCTCCTGCGCGGCTTCGTCCTGTGGTTGCTCGCAGTCGTGCCGGTCCTGGTCGGATTGTTTGCAACGCTGTCCGCCATCAACTGGAGCGCTTTGGCGGCGGCGTCGGGCGGTGACGACCTGTCGAGCTGGCTGGAGGTCAGCGGGCTCGCCGGCGCGGTCGTCTATTCTGGATTGACCGGCATTTGGCTCCTGCTTTCGTTTGCCATCCTCTACCCCATTTTTCAGGCCATCGTGTTGCGCTGGTGGGCGTCCGGTTTGCGCTTCGGCGACGTGACGGTGACGTCGCGCTTGCGCACCGCCCAGGTGTTCGGCATCTATGCGCGCTTTCTGTTGTATGCGCTGCTGTTCACGCTGGCAGCGACGGCAGTCGTGGTCCCCGCCGGGTTTGTGCTCGCCAGATTCACCGGGGAGCTTGATTCGATACCGAAGGAAATCATCACCACGGCGGCCGGACTTGCGGCCTATGTTGCGGTCGCGCTCGGCTACTCGACCATCTATCAAGCGACCGTGCGGCTCGAGCTGTGGCGGTACGTCGTGGAATCCGTCGACATCTCCAATCTTGCCGTGCTCGAGCATGTCGCGGCTGCCGGGCAGCCGGCCTCCCCGGTCGGCGAAGGCCTCGCCGATGCACTGAGCGTGGGCGGCATTTGAGCGCGTGATGACCACGCCCGGACACGGCATGTTCTTCGACGGGGCGACCAGCGCGCGCCGCGATGTCGCGGTCGAGCTCGCGCCGGACGTGCTGCGAATTCGCGCTGCCGACGGGACCGTTCTCGCCGAGTGGCCCTACGACCGGCTCGAGCACCTGTCGGCGCCCGACGGCGTGCTCCGCCTCGGCAAGGCCGACAACCCGGTGCTCGCACGGCTCGAAGTCCGCGACCCGCAATTGGCCGCCGCGATCGACGAACGGTCGCTGCCGGTCGACCGCAGCGGTCGCAACGAGCGGCGGATGCGGACCAAGGTGATCGTCTGGAGCCTCGCCGCCACGGTCTCGCTCGCTCTGGTCGCGGTCTGGGGCGTGCCACGGATCGCCGACCGGCTCGCGCCGCTCATTCCTTTCCCGGTCGAGCGCAAGCTCGGCGCGGCGATCGAAAGGCAGGTGCGCGCGAGTCTCGATCCCGGCCACGCCAATGCCGCTTTCGAATGCGGAAATGCCGCAAAGGAGAAGCCGGGCCGCGCGGCATTCGACAAGCTCATGAGAGAGATCGAGACAGCGGCAGGCTTGCCGACCCCCCTCAATGTGGCGGTTGTGCGCAAGCCCGAGGCCAACGCCTTCGCGCTACCGGGCGGTTACATCTACGTGTTCCAGGGACTCATCGACAAGGCCGAGACCCCCGACGAGCTTGCCGGCGTGATTGCACATGAGGTCGGCCATGTCGCCCACCGCGACGGCGTGCGAGCGGTGCTTCAGGGCGCCGGCCTTTCGCTGCTGTTCGGCATGCTGCTCGGCGATTTCGTCGGCGGCGGTGCGGTCGTGTTCGCGGCCAAGACCATCCTGCAGACAAGCTACAGCCGCGACGTCGAGGCGGCGGCGGATGCCTATGGCGTGGCGGTGATGAACAAGATCGGCGGCGATGCGCGCGCGCTTGGGACGTTGCTGATGCGAATCGAGGGAACCACCCATCCCGGACCGAAAATTCTGCTCGATCATCCCGAAACCCGGGAACGCGTTGCCTTGATCGAAGCAATGGCCAAATCCATGCCCACGCGGCCCCTTCTCGATCCGGCGGAATGGGCGGCGCTCAAGACCATCTGCTCGCGCTCGTGAGGCGGACCGATGGTGCGTCGCCATATCCACTCGGAGCCGACGTCACGGCTAGCCATCTGGTCGCGGCGCATCGCCGGATTCGCGTTTTTGGCCTGCTTGCTCGCGATCATCATCGTGCGCGCGGGTCTGCTCGAAATTTGGCCGGCGCTCGCGACCTTCGCCGGCGCGCTCGCGCTGGCGGTGATCGCGCTCCTGGTTGCCCTCGCCGCCTTCGCCGTGATCTGGATGGAGGGGGTGGCGGGCATAGGCGCCGCATTGTCCGCGATGGCGATCTCGCTCGCGCTCCTTGCCTATCCGGCCTATCTCGGCATCAAGGGGTACCGGCTGCCGTGGATCTACGACATCACCACCGACCCGATCGATCCGCCGCGCTACGAGGCGCTGGCGCGCTTGCGTCCACGCGATGCCAATCCGGTCACCTATGCGGGGCTCTATGCCGCCGAGCGGCAACGCGCGGCCTATCCGGACATCGGGCCGCTCGGCACCAATGCCACCCCGCAGGCCGCCTATGATGCCGCGTTCGCGGCGGTGAACAAGCGCAAATGGCGCATTGTCGACGCCCGCGCCCCCCAGGCCGGACGGCGCGAGGGCCGCATCGAGGCGGTTGCACGCACCCCGATCATGGGATTTCGCGACGACGTCGTGATCCGCGTGCGGCCGGAGACCGACGGGGCGCGCATCGACGCGCGGTCCTCCTCGCGCTACGGCTCTTTCGATTTCGGCGCCAATGCCGAGCGCGTGCGCGGCCTGATGAACGACATCGAAGACGGTATCCGCGGACAAAAGCCGGAACGGCCGCCGGCTCAGCCGCCCGCGAAGAAATCGGCGCCCGGCAAGAAAGAGCAGACCAAGAAGTAAGAGTCACCGCAGGCGGTAGCGGCCCTCGATCGACGGCTCGCCCTCGGTCGCGACCAGTCCGCGCGTCACCAAGTCCTCGAGATGGGCGAGAACCGAGAGGCCCGCCGCTTTCACGAGCCGCGGGTCGAGTCCGATATAGATCGCTCGCACCAGCGTCGGGATATCGGCTTCGCCCTTGGCCAGCCGATGCAGGATCGAGGACTCGCGGCCTTGGCGATGGCGGATGTAGTGCTGCACGAAGCGGGGTGCCTCGCGCACGGCGCCGCCATGGCCGGGAAGATAGATCGCTTCCGGGCGGCGCGCGAGCTTGTGCAAGGAGGCCATGTAATCGCTCATCGCTCCGTCCGGCGGCGCGACCACCGGCGTCGACCACGCCATGACGTGATCGCCCGAGAACAAGAGATCGGCCTCCTTGAACGCAAAAGCCATGTGGTTCGCGGTGTGGCCCGGCGTCGTGACCGCCTCGATGGTCCAGCCCTGGCCGGTGACGACCTCGCCATCGGCCAGCGCGTGGTCGGGCTTGAACTCGGTATCGTTGCTGGCATCCAAACGCGGCGCCTCGCCGACATGGAGGGGACGCGCAGCGCGGTGCGGCCCTTCGGCGAGCACCAGGGCCCCGGTTGCCGCCTTGATCCGTGGCACCGCGGGGGAATGATCGCGGTGGGTGTGGGTGACGAAGACGTGGGTGACGGTTTCCCCGCGCACGGCGTCGAGCAGGGCTGCGATATGCGTTTCGTCGAGCGGACCCGGATCGATGATGGCGACCTGACCGCGGCCGACGACGTAGGACACGGTCCCCTTGAACGTGAACGGTCCCGGATTGTTGGCGAGCAGGCGCCGCACGCCGGGCGCAACCTCTTCCACCGTCTCGGGCGCCAGCTCGAAGCGCTTGTCGAAAGGAATATCGTCGCTCATGCAAACCGGCCTCGGGAGGCGACGGGTCGCCTCCCGACGTCAGCGCACGTCACGAAGCCGGGCAAAGGGGGAGCAATCGGTCGATCAGCCGAGCTTGCGGCCGATGATGTCTTCGCAGCGCGCGTCACCGGGCTGCTCCTCGCCCAGATAGAGCGCGCCCGACATGGCGGCCCGCATCCGGTTCGACGGCGCCCCGGCCGTGCCCCAGCGGTCCGGCAAGGGCATGACCTTTTGCCAGTATGCGGCATCCTGGGGAACGTGCGTGGCGTCATCGAGCTGGTCGAGCTCGGTGGTGTATTCCGCGACGAAGCCGTTCGGCTCGATGAAATAGGAAAACACGTTGCTGCCCGGACCGTGGCGGCCGATGCCCCACTCGATGTCGAAGCCGCTCTGCTTGAGGCGGCCGGTGCCGCGCATCAGGCCGTCGATATTCGGCAGCTCGTAGGCCACGTGATTGAGCGAGGGGCCGTTGTTGCGGAAGATGGCGACGCTGTGGTGATCCGCGCTGCAGCGCAGGAACTCCATCATATGGGTGCTGTCGGACAGCTTGAAGCCGAGAACGTCGATGAAAAACGGGACCTGATCCTCGGTCCGCGCGCTGTTGAGGACGACGTGGCTGATCTTGGTCGGCCGCGAGCGGTCCAAGACGACGTCGGGATGCTGCACGCTGTCGGACGATATGCTCATGGGCAGCCCGTCGGGCGTGCGGAAGCGGAAACCGTAGCCGCCGCCGGCGCTGCCCGTCAGCGGCCCCGGCGCGCCCGCGACCTCGACGCCGTAACCCTTCGCCTTGGCGCAGAGCTCATCGACCGCCGCCCGATCGCGGGCGGCGAAGTGCACGCCGAGCAGGCTGGGCGTCGGCCGCTCCCGAATGGTCAGCACGTGATGCTCGCCGCCGGTGGCGCGGAAGTGGATGCTGTCGCCTTCCGAGGACACCTCTTCGAGCGCCCAGACCTTGGTGTAGAATTCCGCCGACTGATGGAGATCGCGAACGCCGAGCTCGATGCTGCGAACGCCGGTAACCTTGCTGTTCGTCATGGGGAAGTGACCTCTTGCCATCGCTTGGCGGGCAATTTCGCACAGTCCGATGCAAAGGGCCAGCGGGCCTTTGCGCCTGCAATCACAGCCGCGCGAGCCTGGGCATCACCTCGGTCGAGAACAGCGCCAGCGAGCGCAGCGCGTCGGCAAGCGACATCGCGCCGAGGAAAAGATAGGTGAGCAGGTAGTTGACGCCGAGCTCGGCCACTTGCCGTTCGATCTCCTCGCATACCCGGTCCGGCGTGCCGTAGATCGCCGACCCGTCGGCGACGCATTCCTCGAAGGTTGCGCCGCGCGGCACGTTGAGGCGCGAGGTCAGGCCGGTCACGCCGTGCTTGTCTCGCAGCCAGTTGAGCTGGGCAAGGTGCAGCTCCATCGCCGGCTTGCCGAAGCGCTTGGCTTCCTCGTCGGTGTCGGCGACGAAGATATGGCGCTGCACGCCGATCGCGGTGCCGCCGGGAAACTCGGCCTTGGGCTGGGCCGGGCCGCCGCGCTTGGCGAGCGCCTGCTTGAACGCGTCGATATTGGTCCTGGCGAAGGGCGTCGGTCCGAGGCTCACGAAATGCATTCCGTGTTCGCCGGCCCAGGTCGCACCGGTGGTGTTCGAAGAGCCGTACCAGAACGCGGGATGCGGGCGCTGCAGCGGCCGCAGCGCGATCGGGACGTTCTCGAATTGATAGTACTTGCCGGAATAATCGAGCGTGTCGGCCGTCAATCCTGCGCTGATGCAATTGAAGGCATCGATGAATATCTCGCGCGAATCCGCGTGTTCGATCTTGTGGTATTTGAGCTCGTACGGCGACACGCCGCGGCCGACGCCGACCTCCAGCCGCCCGTAGCTGAGATGGTCGAGCATGCAAATCTCCTCGATCAGCCGCAGCGGCGAATAGAGCGGGAGGAGGTAGACCAGCGGGCCCAGGCGCATGCGCTTGGTCGCGCGCGCCACCGCGCCGAGGTAGACGCCGGGCACCGGTACCATGTTGAGCGGCGTGGCGTGATGCTCCGCCACGTGCAGGCAATAGATGCCGGCCTCGTCGGCTGCTTGGGCGAAGGTGAGCCGCTCGTCGAACAGGGTCGCAAGCGGACGCTCGCCGTGCTCGACGTGGTCGAAAAGTCCGATTTTCATCAAGTCCTCGGCAGGCGGGGTTGGGCGCTCAATGAATTTCCGGCTCGGGAACCTGCCCCTTGCCGGCGAGGAAATCGAAGTCGCAGCCCTCGTCGGCCTGGCCGATGTGGGCGGAGAACATGGCGCCGTAGCCGCGCGGATAACGTGGCGCCGGCGGCTTCCAGGCCGCGCGGCGGCGGTCGAGCTCCTCCTCCCCGACATGCAGATGGATGCGGCGCGCCGGCACGTCGACCTCGATGGCGTCGCCGGTCTGCACGAACGCCAACGGGCCGCCGACGAAGCTCTCGGGCGCCACGTGCAGGATGCAGGCGCCGTAGCTGGTGCCGCTCATGCGTCCGTCCGAGATGCGCACCATGTCGCGCACGCCGGCCTGCACCAGCTTTTTCGGAATCGGAAGCATGCCCCATTCCGGCATGCCGGGGCCGCCCTTGGGGCCGGCATTCTTGAGCACGATGACGTGGTCGGGCGTGACCGCGAGGTCATCCCGCTCGACCTCGCGCGCCATGTGGTTGTAGTCGTCGAAGGCGAGCGCCAGCCCGCGGTGCTTGAGGAAGCGCTGGTCGGCGGCGGCCGGCTTCATCACGCAGCCGCGCGGGGCGAGATTGCCAGTGAGGACGGCGGTCGCGCCTTCGGCATAGATCGGATCATTGAGCGAATGGATCACGTCGCGCAAATAGACTTCCGCGCCGGCGATGTTGTCGCCGACGCTCTTTCCCGTCACCGTCATGCAGGAGAGATCGAGCCTGTCCCTGAGCTCGTGCATCAGTGCGCGCAAGCCGCCGGCATAGAAGAAATCCTCCATCAGGTATTTTCCCGACGGACGGACGTTGGCGAGCACCGGAATCTGGCGCGAAATGTCGTCGAACCGCTGCATGTCGAGCGCGATCCCGGCGCGCCGTGCCATCGCGATCACGTGGATGATGGCATTGGTCGAGCCGCCCATCGCCATATGGACCTTGATGGCGTTGTCGAAGGCAGCCGGCGTCAGGATCCGGTCGAGCGTGAGATCGTCCCACACCATGTCGACGATCCGGCGGCCGGCGACGGCGCACATGCGCGGATGGCTGGAATTGGCCGCCGGGATCGAGGACGCGCCCGGCAGCGTGAGGCCGAGCGCTTCGGCGATCGCCATCATGGTCGCCGCCGTGCCCATCACCATGCAGGTGCCGAAGGAGCGCGCGATGCCGCTCTCCATCTCGCCCCATTGCTCCTCGGTGATGTTGCCGGCGCGCTTCTCCATCCAGTATTTCCACACGTCGGAGCCCGAGCCGAGGTACTCGCCGCGCCAGTTGCCGCGCAGCATCGGGCCCGCCGGCACGTAGATCGCCGGTACTCCCATGCTGATGGCGCCCATGACCAGGCCCGGCGTGGTCTTGTCGCAACCGCCGAGCAGCACCGCGCCGTCGAGCGGATGGCTGCGCAGCAGCTCTTCCGCCTCCATCGCGAGGAAATTGCGATAGAGCATGGTCGAGGGTTTGACGAAGGGTTCCGCCAGCGACATCGCCGGCAATTCGATCGGAAAGCCCCCCGCTTGCAGCACGCCGCGCTTGACGTTCTCAGCGCGCGCGCGCAGATGCGCGTGGCAGGCGTTGATCTCGCTCCAGGTGTTGATGATGCCGATAACCGGCCGGCCCGCCCAGTCGTCGGCATCATAGCCGAATTGGCGCAGCCGCGAACGGTGGCCGAACGAGCGCAGATCGTTGACGCCGAGCCAACGATGGCTGCGCAGATCCTCGGGACGCTTACGGTTCATTGAGACTATCCGGTGAGGCACCGCACTCTATCCTGCCCGGCACCAAACATGAAGAGGAGCCGATATCGGGGCAACCCGCGGGCGGACCTCCGGCGCGGCGACGACTTTGTCGCAGGTGCGTTCGGTAGGCTCGCGCGTTGCGCCATGGCAGCGTCCATCCCATGAAGGACAGGTTGTTCGACTGTGGCGCCAGGATTGTTTTCGGTCTGCTCGTGTTTGCGGTCCTGGCCGCGGCAATCCTGACCAGGCCGCCGAAATGGCTGAGCGACTTCGATCAATCGTTCTATCTGACCATTGCCTACGATCTCAATCACCACGGCGTCTTCAGCAACGGCATCTTCGATGACGTGAACAGCACGGCCGCGGCGCCGCCGCCCGGCAGGTTTTTCGGGCCGCTCTACCCTTGGCTCATCGTTGCCGCGACCACGATCGACAGCCGCTTCGCCAAGGCAGTCGACTGCAGCGTCGAGGCCAACCACAAGGTCCGCGACGGCGCCGAATGCGAGGTCTATGCGCGGCCCATGCACCTCATGCACGCCGCATTTCTTGCGCTCGGAGTGCTGGCCATTGCGCTGTCCGCCGAGATCATATTCGCGAGCGGCGCGGTGTTCTGGCTCACGGGCATCCTCGCCACGCTTGCGCTTCTCCCCGATGCGGATCTGTTCTCGTTCGTCATGACCGAGAGCGTCACGTTCTCGCTCTACAGCGGCGCGGCACTTGCGCTGGTGCTTGCGTTGAAGGCGCCGCGTCTCTACCGGCTCCTGGTCGTGGGGTGCCTGTTCGGACTGCTGTGCCTGATGCGGCCATCCTTTGTGGTGCTGGCGCCGGTGGTGGTCGTCTTGATCGCCATCAACGGCCGCTGGCTCTCGCCCGCGCCCTGGCGCGCGGTCGTCAACCATGCGCTCGCTTTCCTTCTCGCTTGGCTCGTGGTCGTCGGCCCGTGGCTCGTCCGCAATGCGGTCTCGGTCGGAAAATGGGGGCTGACGGAGGAATACGGCTCCGCCACGCTGATCGAGCGCTTCGCTTTCGACGACATGAGCGCGCGGGAATTCGTGCTGGCGTTCCCGTACTGCCTGCCGCAGATCGGCAAGCCTGCTGATCGACTGGGCATTCGGCCCGCAGGCCATGGCAAGGTTCGCCTACGACACGCCCGGCAGCTTTTTCCGCGCCGGCCGCCTGCATCGCGACCAGCTGATCGCGGCGCATGGTCGCCTTGATCCGGTGATCAAGGACGTGATCGCCGACGAGATGCGCCAGCGCTGGTGGCGCTACCTGCTGGTCAGCGTGCCCTTGGCGTGGTGCGGCATGTGGGCCGGCGGGCTGCTCGGCCTCGTGCTCGTGCCGCTGTTCGCCGGCGCGTGCGTCCTGGCCGTGCGCCGGTCGAAGCCGCTGTTCCTGCTCTATGCCGCGCCCACCCTGGTGATGCTCGGATTGCACGCCGCGGTCGCCAACCACTACACGCGCTACAACCTCATCCTGATCGGTCCGATGTCCGCCGGCGCCGCCTGGATCGTGACGCAGGCGATCGCGACGAGACGGCGCCGTCGGGGGTCGAGCCCAATCGGCGCCTGACCGCCGCCGAGCTCCCGTGGGCGCGGCGGCGCGCGTGGCTTCGCTTATTCCAGCGTCACGCCGCCGCTCTTGATCACTTTCGCCCATTTGTCGGTTTCGTCGGCAACGAGTTTGCCGAAGTCGGCTGGGCTACCCGGGATGAGCATGCCTCCGAGCTCGGCAAGACGCGCCTTGATCTTCGGGTCCGCGAGACCGGCGTTGATCTCCTTGTTGAGCTTGTCGATAATTTCGGGTGGGGTACCCTTCGGTACGCCCATTCCGTAAAAAGCGCTGGCCTCGTAGCCCGGCACCGTCTCAGCGACGGTGGGAACGTCGGGCAGCGCGTCGGATCGTACATTCGTCGTCACTGCGAGTGCGCGGAGCTTGCCGGCCCGGATGTGCGGCAGCGAGGGCGGCATGTTGTCGAACATCACGTCCACGGTGCCGCTGATCATGTCGGTAAGCGCGGGCGCCGAGCCGCGATAGGGCACGTGCGTCAGCTGAACGCCGGCCATGATCTTGAACAGCTCGCCCGAGAGGTGGACCGACGTGCCGTTGCCCGAGGTCGCCCAATTGATCTTACCCGGATTGGCCTTGGCATAGGCGATGAACTCGGCAACCGTCTTGGCCGGTACCGACGGATTCACCTCCATCACGTTCGGCACCCGCATGATTCCGGCAACCGGCGCGATATCCCGGAGGAAGTTGAACGACAGCTTCGAATAGAGCGTGGTGTTGATCGCGTTGGCCGGATTGACCAGGAGGAGTGTGTAGCCGTCGGGCGGCGCGTTGACGACCGACTCGGTGCCGATATTGTTGCCCGCACCCGGCTTGTTCTCGATGATGAACTGCTGGCCCAGTCGTTCCGACAGCCATTGCCCCACGATGCGCGCCGTGATGTCAGTGCCTCCGCCGGGGGGATAGGTAACGACCCAACGCACCGGCCGGGTCGGGTAATCGAGCGCAAAGGCTTGGCCGATCCCGACCAGCGTGACGCCGGTCAAGCACACCGCAAAAAGACGAGCAAAACTCACGCTTGGCTTCATAACGTTTCTCTCCTGCTGCCGGCGTTTCTTGGAGCGAAATCCACCTTGGAGGTTGCGAACTTGCGAACGAAAATATGCGGCAACGATGGCCCCGCACAAGGGCGTTCGCGCGCCTCGAGCGGGTCATGGCGCCGCAAGCTCAGGCCAGCGGCGATGGAACCGCGACGATCGCGAGGGATCCGCGCGATGCCGAGCGCGCCGCGAAAACTGCGCCGCGCCCGTTGCGGTCGATTGACTGCGCTGCTCATAGCAGAAAGGATCACTCCAAAGTCACTGAATTCGACATTGCGACCGGATGCACCCTGAACGGGAATTCGCTGCCGATACCGCCGAAGGCCACGGCAGCCTGCTGGTGCTCGCCGCGCTGGCGCTGGTCGTGGGAGCCCTGTCCGGCCTCATCGGAGCTCTCTTTCGCCTTTCGCTGGTGCAGGCGGACGCCTTGCGCGATGCGGTGATTGCATGGGCGCACGGCGGAGGACTGTTAGGCTTCCTGTTCGTGACCGCAGCTTGCGCCGCCGCGGCCGCCGTGGCTGCCTGGCTGGTTCGCCGGTACGAACGTCGCGCCTCGGGCAGCGGCATTCCCGACGTCGAGGCGGTGCTGCACGAGGAGCTCAAGCCGGCGCCGTTTCGCCTGATCCCGATCAAGTTCTTCGGCGGGCTGCTGGCAATCGGTGGCGGGCTGGCGCTCGGCCGCGAGGGGCCGAGCGTGCAAATGGCGGCCATCATCGGCCGCCTCGTGGGAGTCGTATTCCGCCGCGGCTGGCCGGATTGCCGCGTGCTGCTCGCGGCCGGCGCAGGCGCCGGCCTTGCCACCGCCTTCAACGCGCCGATCGCCGGGGCGGTATTCGTGTTGGAAGAGCTGGTGCGGAAGTTCGAGCTGCGCATCGCGATCGCCGCGCTCGGCGCCTCGGCCACTGCGATTTCGGTGGCGCTCGTTCTCCTCGGTGACGCTCCGGATTTCCACGTACAAGCGTGGCGCGTCCCGGCATCGAGGCGATGCCGCTCTATTTCGTGCTGGGCGCCGCGGCCGGACTCGCGGCCGTCGCGTACAATCGCACGCTGCTCGCAGCTTTGGCGGGGGCCGAGCGGCTCGAGCGTTGGCCGGTGGAGTTGCGCGCGGGCTTGGTCGGTGCGGCCGTCGGGATGCTGGCGTGGTTCGTCCCTGGCCTGGTTGGCGGCGGTGATGCGATCACCCAGCGCACGCTTGCCGGCGCCGAAACGCTGGCCTTCCTTCCATTGGCTTTCCTCATCCGGTTTGGGCTCGGCGCAGTGTCGTACGCCGCGGGGACCCCCGGCGGCCTGTTCGCACCCATGCTCGCCCTGGGGGCGCAATTCGGCCTGATGTTCGGAATCGTCTGCCAATCGGCATTCCCCGGTTTGGAGATCGAACCGGTGGCGTTCGCCCTCGTCGGCATGGCGGCGTTTTTCACCGGCGTCGTGCGCGCTCCCCTGACCGGCATTGTGCTGGTGATCGAGATGACGGCGAGCGTTACGACGCTCTTGCCGATGTTGGGCGCCTGCTTCATGGCCATGATGGTGCCGACGCTGATGCGCGACGCACCCATCTACGACTCGCTGCGCGAGCGCACGGCACAACGCGCGAGAGCCGGCAAGCCTTGATCCTGGAGTCTTGAAAGCTCGAATGACGGAGCTCCGATTGCCCGCGACTTCAGAGCATCTGGCATGAACCGCATCGCTGCGACCGGGAAATCGTTCCGAACTTGGCTGGCGAACCACCGCGTCGAATTGCGCCTCTGCTTCAGGGTGACCATTTCCGCGGTGCTCAGCCTGGCGGCCTCGCACCTCTTGAACCTCCCCGTCGCCCTGTGGGCGGTGCTGACGGCGGTCGTCCTGACGCAGCTGAGCGTGGGCAGGTCGCTCAAGGCCACGACCGATTATCTGATCGGCACTCTCGGCGGCGCCATCTACGCCGGAGCAGTCGGCGCCATCTTTCCTCACGCAGATGAAGTTTCGCTGCTGGCGGGCCTCGCGATCGCGGTGGCGCCAACCGTCCTCCTCGCGGGGATCAATCCGCGTTTCAGCGCCGCGCCGTTTACGGCCGTCATGGTATTTCTCGCGCCCACCATCATCCATGCCGGACCGATCGCTTCGGCCGTCGAGCGCCTGATCGAGGTCGCGGTCGGAGGCGTCGTCGGCCTCCTGGTGTCGCTCGTCGTGTTTCCGGCGCGCGCCCATGATCTCGCGATCGAGGCCGCCGCCCAGATGCTCGATCTCATGGCCCGGTTCGCGCCCGAACTGTGCGCCAAGTTTACGCGACACAGGAACGAGACGTCGCTCTCGCATGTTCAGAACAGCATCGGCGAGGCGTTCGCGAGGTTGGACGCGATTGCGCTCGAGGCCAGGCATGAGCGGATGACGCGGCTTGCCGCGGAGCCGGACCAGGGACCGCTGCTGCGCACGCTGCTGCGGCTGCGCCATGACCTGGTCATGATCGGACGCGCGGCCATCGTGCCGCTGCCCGAGGCGGTGCAGGCACGGCTCGGACCGCGCCTCGCGCGGGTCGGGGAAACCGCCGCACATTATTTGCATGGCTGCGCCGCCGCGCTGTTGGCGCGCGAGGAGGCGCCGCCGCTGGATGCAGCAGTAGCGGCGCTCGATGGCTTCGGCGCCGAGCTCGCCGCGTTGCGCCGCGAGGGTTTGACGCGAAGCTTGTCCGACGATGCCGTGGAGCAGGTCTTTGCGCTGGCGTTTGCGCTCGACCAATTGCACCGGAACTTCAACGATCTCGCGCGCTGCGTGGCCGAATTGTCGTCATCGGGCACCGCCCGCCATCGCGGATGTTTCCGCAAGCTCGCGCCAACCGCGGCAATAATACGAAGCCTGGTCGTTCCATTCGGCGGCGTAGCCGCGATCAGGACAATCTCCATCAAGGTGCGGCAATCCCGATCAAGGATTTTCGGCATGCAGCGGTTATTCGGATGCCGTCCGTTCAACAGATGGAGATGCAACATGACGAAGATCGTTAGCGGAGCGCTGGTGGCCTCGGTGGCGCTGGCAATGCTCCTTGGTGCCGAGGGCGCCTATGCCCAGGCGAACCGCCACGCTCCCGAAGCGACGTACGCCCAGCAGGATCGCGGCACGGCCGTCGATACGGAGGCCACGGGCGAGGAAGGCATCAGCGGTCCGCGCGTCAGGGTTAAACCCGACGATGCGGTCACCGGTGGGCGAGTGATCGGCGAGGACTCGGATCCATTCATCCGCAACCAGCTTCTGCGCGACTACGACTCGGGATCTCCCGATTGATCGTTCTGGAGTGCCGCGCAAGCCCGGCCATCGCGCCGGGCCTGTACCGCTACTGCTGAGCTGTGCGCGCAAACTCGCGTCACTCGACCAGGTCCCAATAGGGCCGGCCGCCGAAACGTTCGACCAGATGGTCGATGAAGAGCCTCACCTTCACCGACAAATGGCGGGTCGGCGGATAGATCGCATAAAGGAAAAGGTCAGGCACCTTGTATTCGCTGAGGATGGTCCGCAGCGTCCCCTGCTGAAGGTCGGCGCCGACGATGAACGTGGGCAGGAGGACGATGCCGCGCCCCCTCACCGCGGCGTCCCTGAGCACCTCACCGTTGTTCGCACACAGCGTCCAGGCAACCGGGATCCAATGATCGCCGTCGGGACCGGTGAGCTTCCACTGATTGCCAGTGGCGCGATGGCCATAGGTCAGGCAGTCGTGATTGCGCAAGTCATTGGGGTGCGCGGGCGTGCCGCGCTCCCTCAGATACGAAGGCGCCGCGCAGACGACGCGGTTCACCGCCACGATCTTGCGCGCGATCAGGCTTGACGACTGCAGCTCCGCGATGCGCAGCGTGACGTCGAACCCTTCCTGGACCGGATCGATCTGCTCATCGCTCAAGAGCAGGTGGACCTGCAGTTGCCGGTGCTTCGCCATGAAGTCGGCGATGGCTGGGCCGAGATGCAAAGTGCCGAACGACATGGGCACGTTGACCCGCAACATGCCGCGCGGCTCGGCTTGCAATCGCGTGACGGCGAGGTCGGCTTCTTCGAGCTCGGCGAGAATGGCAACGCAGCGCTCGTAATAGGCGAGACCGTTCTCGGTGGCGCTGACGTTGCGGGTGGTGCGGTTGAGTAGCTGGACGCCGAGGTCTCGCTCCAGGTCGATCACGTATTTGCTCACGGCCGAGCGCGACAGTCGAAGCTCCTGGGCCGCTTTCGAGAAATTCCCGTGCGCTACGACCTTGGTGAAGGCGCGCATGCTTGCGAGCTTGTCCATGGGTCCACCAACCGTGCTCGGCCCAACCCCGCGGAAACGAAGGGGGGCCGATTGTCCACAAATCATAGACAAACTTGGCATGCTTTTGGGGATTGTCCACGAGCAGCGTCGGGTTCATCTCTCCGGCAACAGATCCACCCATCCAACTGCTGGAGCTTCCGATGATCTCGATCCGCCCCGCGCAGGCGCGCGGCACCGCCAATCTAGGCTGGCTGGACAGCCGGCACAGCTTTTCCTTCGGCCATTACTACGACCCCAAGCACATGGGGTTCGGACCGTTACGCGTTATCAACGAGGACCGCGTGCAGCCGGGTGGCGGATTCGGCACCCACGGCCACAGCGACATGGAGATCATCTCCTACGTCCTCGACGGCGCGCTCGAGCACAAGGACAGCATCGGCACCGGCTCGGTCATCCGCCCCGGCGACGTGCAACGGATGTCCGCCGGGAGCGGCATCCGGCACAGCGAGTTCAACCACTCGAAACGCGAGCCGGTCCATTTCCTGCAGATCTGGCTGCTGCCGGAGCGGCAGGGGCTAGCGCCAAGCTACGAGCAGAAGACTTTCGCGGACGGCGAAAAGCGCGGCCGGCTTCGCCTGCTGGCGTCGCGCGGCGGCCGTGACGGCTCGCTCGTCATCCACCAGGACGCCGACATCTATGCCTCCCTTCTCGACGAGGGCGACCAGGTCCAGCACGCGCTGCGCGCCGGACGCAAAGGCTGGCTTCAGGTCGCGCGCGGGGCCGCTGACGTGAATGGCCAGACGCTCCGCGCCGGGGACGGCGCCGCAGTGGAGGGCGAGCCTGAATTGACGATCACCGCAACGGCGAACGGCACCGAAATCCTGCTGTTCGATCTGCCGTGACACCCATCCCCCAATTCAGGAGAATGACCGTGGCCAAGGTTCTGGTGCTCTACTACTCGTCGTACGGACACATTGAAAAGATGGCATACGCCGTTGCCGAAGGCGTGCGCCAAGCGGGCGCCGAGGCCGTGGTCAAGCGCGTGCCCGAGCTTGTGCCCGAAGAGGTCGCCCGCAAGTCGGGGTTCAAGCTCGATCAGCCGGCGCCGGTTGCGACGGTTAGTGAGCTTGCCGATTACGACGCCATCATTTTCGGCACCGGCACGCGGTTCGGCAACATGACCTCGCAGATGAAGAACTTTCTCGACCAGGCCGGCGGGCTGTGGGTGCAAGGGAAGCTCGTGGGCAAGGTCGGATCGGTGTTCACGTCGTCGGCAACTCGAGCATGGCGGACAGGAATCGACGATCCTGACGTTTCACCCGGTCCTGCTGCACCTCGGGATGATGATCGTCGGGCTCCCCTACGCATTCCAGGGCCAGACCGGCGTCTCCGAGGTGATGGGCAATTCGCCCTACGGCGCCTCGACCATCGCAGGCGGCGACGGCAGCCGCCAACCCTCCGCGGTGGAGCTCGAAGGCGCGCGCTATCAAGGCCGGCACGTGGCGGAGATCGCTGCCAAACTGCACTGATCAGCCCGAAATAGCGTTCGCCGCGGGCGGTTCGGCGTCAGCCATATGTTTCCGCGTGTCTAAATTTTGCCTTGCATGCTTCCTATGGAGCGCGCCGAAGACCGCTGCCTGGAGGGGACATGCAGCCTCAATCGCTCGCCGCCGAAGCACGTCCGTTTGTTCCACTGTGTCCGAACTGCCGAGCGCCCATGCGTATCCGGACCATCGCGGTCCTGGACAGGTGCGAGGAAGTCACGCTCGCCTGCACCGCGTGTAGCGCCGAGACGCGACAGAGCTACAAGCTCGGCAACTAATCCAATAGTGTGACGTCGCCGATCTGGTCGAGCCGGCCGCCGCCTACGGCCGGCAGACCGAATGGCGCCGCGCAGGCCGATCATGTGAAACGCCGGCCCTGCCGTTGCGGCGGGACCGGCGCGTCGTTGCGTGAGATGTTACGTCGAAGCGCGGACTGGTGACGCGATGTTCAGTGGAACAAGCTGAACCCGGTCGCGGCGCGACGTTCGGCGGCCGGCAGCACCACGACCTTGGTGCCGACCTTGACGCGCTCGTAGAGGTCGATCACGTCGTCGTTGGCCATCCGGATGCACCCGGCGGTCGCGCGGCTGCCGATGGTCGAGGGCGCGTTGGTGCCGTGGATGCGGTAGAAGGTGCCGCTGAGATACATGGCGCGCGCGCCGAGCGGATTGGTCGCGCCGCCGGCCATGAAGCGCGGCAGGTAGGGCGAGCGGGCAATCATCTCCGGCGGCGGCGTCCAATCCGGCCACTCGGCCTTGCGCTCGACGGTCTTCACGCCGGACCAGGTGAAACCCTCGCGGCCGACGCCGATGCCGTAGCGGATCGCCTTGCCGCCGGGAAGGACATAGTAGAGGTAGGTGTTCGGCGTATCGACGATGATCGTGCCCGGCGCCTCGTTGGTCGGATATTCGACGGTCCGGCGCTGCAGGTCGGCCCGGACCTGGTTCCCGTTATCGGTCTGACCGTAGCCGAGACCGAGCCAAGCGAATGGATTGGCGGATGCTTCCGTGGCGAAGGCGCTCGTGGCAATGACCACGGCGGCGACAGTCGCAAAGCGGCCCAACTTGTTCATGATAGCCCCCTGTTCCCCAGTACTGTTAGTCGGCCGAGGGGGCGCGGAGGTTCAAAAGCAGGCCGAAAGAATTTGCGCTGGGGCCGGGGCGGTGAAGCTAAGTGATGGTCGGAGTGGCAGGATTTGAACCTGCGACCCCCACGTCCCGAACGAGTGCCGCTACAGAAAAATTCAATGTTTTCCATGAAGTACAGGTACGTTCGAGGCCGTTCGTTCACGTTTGGTTGCGGGATAACTGTCGGGAAATTGTCGGGCGACGGCTCAGCGCGTTCACAGCATTCGCCTGGTAGTCCGGATGGTGGTGGCCGTACACGCGATCGAACATCTCCAGCGTCATGCCGAAGAAGCCGCAGATTTCGTGCATGGGACCCCGAGCTGCGCCTGCCATGTGATCGCGGTATGCCTCAGTGTATGCGGCACCACGTCGGCCCCTGAGCCGGCCGCTTGACGGACTGATCGGAACGCCTTGTTGAGCCGCCGCACCGGCTGACCGTTCCACTCGACCACCGATCGCAATGCCAGCCGGCGGCGTTGCCAGCGGCGCAGGTGCGCTAACAGCCGCGGCGGTAGCCGGACAGGCGGCTGGCGCTTTTTGGTCTCTCTGGCGCCGACTGCACGGCGATAGAACACCCCGCATCAAGATCGACATATCCTCGGCCGATCGTCGGCATGAAAGCGGCTCCGCAGATCGCCCCTGCCCGTGTACCCGGTGTAGAGGCCCACAAGGATGAACCGCGCCACGTGTTGCGCTGTAACCCTGTCGCTCGGGCGATCACGCCACCGCTGCCGCAGCCGCCAGGCCGCCCATAGCAGCCTCGCCGCTTCCCTTCTCGTCAGCCACCGCTCACGCGCTTGGCCGCGCTCAGGAAGCACGACGGGCGTCAGGGCTGCACATAGTCCCGCCTCCCAATGGTGACGAATCGCCGCCCTCAAATCCTCTAGGCGAGATTATTTTTGCTTCTAAGCTCTTATCTTTTTTTTCTGCGCGCATGGCGATGCGTTTGAATTCCTTGAGCTTACAGAAGAAATTCTCGATCAGTCGTCGCCACTTGTAGAGCTCTTCGTCGATCCTCAGAGTCAAAGCGCGCCTTCTATGCTGTGAGATGACTATCTTCGCGCCTCGCTCCTTGAGCTCCGCGATAATCTAATTGCTGTCTAAAGCCTTGTCCGCGATGAAGCCGCCAAAGGCGAGACCGTCGATGAGCTGAGCCACTCCCACCTTATCCAAGCGATCGCCTCGCAGGAGAACTAAGCGAACTAGATTGCCGAGCTCATCCGTCAGCGCCAGAATCTTCGTCTTCATGCCTCCTTTGTAACCGCCTATCGCCTCGCTCTGGTCCCCCTTTTGCGCCCTGTCCGTCGTCGTGCACCTTGACGATCGTGGCGTCTACCATCTCGTATTCCATGTCCTGAGCGTCCTAACAGACCTTGAAAAGCCTGACTAAAACCCCCTCTTTGATCCAGTCGCCGTAACTCTTGAAAACAGTGTTCCAGTTGCCTAAGAAAGGCTAGAGATCACTCCACTCGCTTCCCTTCCTCACTATCCAAAGTACCGCTTCCACTAAGCCGCCGTTGTCTCTTCCGCTGCGCCCCTCGTCCGTCCTCTTACCCAGACAATCACGCTCCATCTTCTCCCATTGCGCGTCCGTCACACAATTCATCCAAACTTAATCACAATCAGCCTCAGAGTTCACGACGGGCTGCGGCATTTGCACCACGCTGCCGGACGTAATCGTCACAGGCCTTGCGATTGACGCACGCCAACGTGGTCTCGCCGAAGAAGTCCAGAATCCGCCCAAGCCGGGCGGCCGTTTCCCGTGGCCGGACATGCTTGTGGGCGACGTCCTCAGCATAGATTGCAATTACGTCGGCGACTTTGCAGGCAGCAGGGTCGCGGTGCCCGATTCGAGGGGCTCGGTATTTGTTGACGATGTATTCAGCGAGCGCCCGCTCAGCTTCCGCAGCTTGGCCCTGGCCGAAACCAGTGCTTCGCTTGATGTTGTCGTCCCGGATAACCCACACGGCTTGCTCGATGATCCTTCCGTGCTGATCCCGCCGGGCTGGCTGCAACCAGAGCCGGGCGCCCTTGCTGTGACGCGGCATCGCTCCCTCATCTCCTGGATGGCCCTCAACGTGGTGTAATCTTTGCCGGCGATGCGCTCGATCACAAGCCGGCCACGGGTTGCTTCCCTGCGTAATCCACTGCTCGTCATTGAGCCGTCGGGGAAGGCGAGAGCGGCAGCCACGGCCAGCCGAAGCGGCTGATCGTGGCCAATATCCTCACGCGGGGGATACTTGCTCGCCATTTGTCGGCATCCCTTGGCATTTCCAGGCGTCGACACTTGGCGTCGACACTTCAATCCTATAGGGGAGGTCCAAGTGTCGACGCCAAGTGTCGACGCCCCTAGCCCTGTTCCTCCTCGGCATCCTCGGGATCAGGCCGGGTCAGCCAGATGTAGGTGATGTCGCCGATCTCCCCGATCGCGATGAGCCGTTCCTGTTCAGCCCAATCGAGCGCCCGCTTGAATTGGGCGTACCGAAACTGCCGCTTCTGCTTGGGGGTGCCGTCCGCCGGCGTGCCGGCGTAGAAGGCTTTGCGGACCCGCTCTTGATCGACCATCCGCACCGTTGGGCCATCCGGCGAGATCGGCAGGTCAACCCCCTGCTCGGCCAGGATCGTCATCAGCACCCGCTTCAGCCGCAGCACCGCCGTGCGCTGGTCTTGCCGGCGGGGTTGCGCCCAAGGATCGGGCTCCGACTGCGCCTCAGCTGCGGCAGCTCCAGCCGGCAGCCAGTCGATGACCATGGTCGTGATCGGGTCGCCGTCCTCGTCCTTCTCCGGCGCCTCCACCAATCGCAAGCTGAAGGGATATTCCTGGCCCTGCCGGCCGCCCCTGTGCTTCCGCACCGCCAGCCGGGTGTTGGTGACGCTGCCGGAGAGCTCCTTATTGCCCAAGCACGCCAAGACCAAATCCCCAGAGCTTTCCTTGGAGGACGCCCCGCGGGTGCCGGCTTCGAGGTTCTTGCCGAAGTGGTCGATGCCCAGGACGAAGCACCCGAGCTCCTGTGCGACCGCCTTCAGCACGTTCATGACGGCTTGGCCGACCGCATTGTCGTATTCATCGCCGGCCCGGCTATAGCCTGCACAGGCGGCAATGGTATCGATCCCTATCAGCCCCAGCGGGAGCCCGAATTCTGCCTGCAGTGACGCCTCAGCTTGCCGCGCCATTGCGATCAACGTCTTGACCGCGCCCTTCTGCAGCAGGAGCGGGGCCGTCTCGTACCAGCGGAACGGCGCCCGAGTCATATTGCCGCACTTCTCACGCACCACGGCGTCGAGGCGCAGTCGCACCTCATCAGCCCCCTCGGCGGCGATCAGCAGCACACCGCACTGCCGCTTCACGACGTGGCCCAGCCAGGGCTGCCCTGTGCTCAAAGAGGCTGCGAGATCGAAGAAGGCGAACGTCTTGCCGGCACCCCACTGGCCCGACATCAGCCCATGCCCAACCGCCGGGATGAGCCCCTTGATCAGCCAGGATTTGATCGGCCGCGCGTCGGGATCGCCGTGGGCATAGAGCCGCGGCAGGTTGGGGTCGTGCTTCGGCAGCTCCTCGCCGAGATCATCACCGTCTGGATCATCGTCGAGCTCTGGATCGTCGGGTTCATCCTCTGGCGGCTGATCCGGCTGTGGCGGTTCCTCTGGCTCCGGCGGTGCCTTGGCCGTCCAGCCGCCGTTGCCGCCCAGCGGCAGCTCGGTCTGCGCATACTTGCCAGCGCTGCGGGCGATCTCATCGCCGAGCCGGCCTTCTGCGAGGTAGCGGCTGCCAATCCCCTCGGGATGCTGCTCCAGGTGGGCGAGAATACGCTTCAGGTCCCAGCCGCAGCCGACGTAATGGCCGACGATGGCGTGGAACACGTCGGACCTATTGGCCCCCGCCGGCGGTCCTTCCCGCACGATCTGCTCGATTTCCTCAATGCTGTAACGGCAGCCGCTGCTGTCGAACCCGTTGCCTTTGCTCGACGTGGCTTGTTCTGCTGCAGCAGCTTTCCGGCGCTCACCCCAGACCAGGCCCCACTTGATCACGTTATTGATGTTGCCGAGTTCACGGATCGCGGGATCGAGTGTGTAGCCGGTGATCGTCAGCGCCTTGTTGGTGCATCGGAACAACTCAGCCGCAATCGTCTTGCCGTCGATCTCCAGCGTGAACTTACGGTTTAAGCGGCTCGCCGTCTGCAAAGCCCCAGATCCGGCAGCCCTCTCCGCTTGGCGTCACTTCCTGATAGGTATTACGGCCGGTGTCGAGCCAGTTTTGCGCCCATACGTCGATCGCTGTTGGTGATGGTGCAGCGGCAATGATCCAGATCGACGGCAGCGAACGGGTCGTCCTTCGTGAGAATGTACGTGATCCCGTCAGCATGCTCAGCCTGCACGGTGGCCAATGCTGTGGCGTAGTCCGACCATGTACTGGGATCAGTCGTGCTGGCGTGCCGTTCCGGCTGCGTCGCCATGAACGGCGGCTTCTGCCAGCTCCCCTCCGGCTTCTGCGTCCATCGCCACACCGCCCATTGCGGCCGCGCGATCAGCGGCGCCAGCGCGCGCGGCAGTTTTGCCAGATCGGCTTGATGTGTGCTAGGCTTCGCTTCGGTGTTGCTGCCCACGGCGCACCCTTTCCTCACGAAACGGCGGCGGACCGCGCAGCTCGCACTGCACAGTCCGTCGCTGGTGTTTACTCAAAACCCAATCTCGTCGTCCAAATCGTCGGCAAGGGTTGTCGTTGCCGGCGGTGGTGGCGGCGGTGGCTCAGCAGGAGCTGGCTTCGCTGCTGCTTGGCCGTTTCCGGTGGCTTGTTTCGGAGGCGGGATGCGCACCCGCAGGCCGGAACCATCTTGCCGCGGAATTCATCCGTGGTTGGAAACACGAACGATGATCTTTCCAACCCAACCACCGCAGGGATCACCAAACGCGCCGCGGAGTGTCCGGTTGTTTGTTTTGTTGAGTGGCAAGCCCCGCTCATCGTTGGTGAACCAGACCGTCGAGTTTCTTCTCCTGATCGGCACCGACGCCGATCAGCTCTTCAGTTACCTCCTTGATTCGCAACTTCTTCTCTCGAGTGAGATCGGCCGCCTTGAAGAAGCGCGACTGATCGTAGGCTGATGCGAACAGAACCATGGCGGCCTCCTTGTATGTGCTGTTGCGTTTGAAGCTCGGGCGTCAGCCGGGTGCAGAACAATGTCTCTCCTTTCATTTGCAGTAGCGCGAGCCAGTCCAGGCCTTAGCTGCGATCGGCAGCTCCAGCGCCCAAGCCGGCTTGCGCGTCATCAGACGGGTGAACTCGTCGGTGCTGCCGAAGCCGTCAGGCACTTCAGCAACGATCTCATCATGCACGTGCAGCACGATGCGGATAGCCGGCGGCCTCGATCCGCAGCATCGCTTCGGCGAGCAGATCGCGGGCGATGCCGCTGACACGACATTCTCGGTCCAGAGGCCGCCATAAGCACCTTGGCCGTCGCGGCATTCTGTGAATTGCCCAGCAGCGTTGTCGAGAAATGTCACGTGCTGCCGTTGCTCGTCACCAACAGCACGCGGCTGCGGATAGCTGATCTTGCGGCCGCTCGGCAGTTTCAACAGCAGGAACGCGCCGGTGCTCTTGAAGGCGATCGGTCCGCAACGGACAACACGGCCGCGTTCACGAACGGCGTCCAGGGCGGCGCGATCGACGTCGTACCAGAACTTGCTTGATCGCCGGATGTGCAGCCCGCCACTCGACGTTAGAACTGCTTTACCTCATCGTCAGTGAACCGATCCGGCTCGAATTTCCGCCACGCATTGATGCCGCCCATGATAGCCGAAGGCGAGATCACAGGTCTTGCCGACGTTGCGCTCCGGGCTGTCCTTTGTGTAGGAGCCGGACGGAACACGGAATATCCGGCAAGCAGTTTCGCAATAAGGCTCGTCGCGCGGATCGTGTGTAGCGTCGAACCGTCGATAGCTGTCGAGCTTCCATTGCTTCGCCGGCAACCCAGGCCAGTACTCGGCTTTCAATTGAGCTGAAGTCCGCGCCGATCAGCATATGCCCCGGAGCAGCAGCAGATCATGGCGCGGGAGCAATCGCCGACAACAGAGAGCGGCTGCGGATACAAGCTCCGTCACGTGCTGATAGTCGCCGGTCGCGACCGCAGCGATGGCGGCATCGAGATCATCAACAGTAGGGCGCTTTAGGTTTTGCGGCTGAAATCCCTCGCCGGACCATCGGCCGGTAGCGGCGCCGTGATATCGGAAAGCACCGCGGACGCGATCATCATCGCCGGCACGAGCAAGCAGGGCATCGATCTTTTTCACTGCTGCCTGAGCGCCGCCGAGCCGGAGCTCCAGCACCCGCCGCACTGCTGGCGACAGATCATCAGGCTCGAGCAGCTTCTTCTCGATCGCCTTGCGGTCCAGCTTCTCCATGATGCAGCCGTGCTGCTGCAGCCACGCCATGCAGCCGGGCGACCTGGTTGATGGTGGTGACGTCGCCGGCGGTGATCTCGGCGATCTCCGCGTCGATCTCCGGCGCCGCCGCCTCGGCGATCTTGCGTGCAGCTTCGGCAAAGGCTGCGATCGACATGGAAGCCGCGCGTGTTGATCTTGGCTGCTCAGCTCCCATATCGCCTGCTCGGCCGGCGACAACGGCGGCAGTCGGGTATAGAGCTCGCGCTCGACCTCGACATCTTGCCGGCAATATTCGTACAGCCGCTCGAGCCGTTCCTGATCCTCAAACCAATAGATGCCGGTCGGGTCTCTCGTCCTTGTGCGGCCGCCGCGGCTTGCTGGTTTGGTGCATCAACCTTTCACCAGCGGCATCTTTTCGATTGCTGAGCTCCAGGGCATCGCGGCCGCACTCAGCCGCGCCGGCAATCCGAGTGCCAAGGCCATTGCCTGTGTGCAACGCTGCTGTCTCGATAGGGAAGACAGGCCAGCCAAAGCGGGGATGCAGAACGTAGCGCTCGATCGCGTCCTCGAAGTGCGCGCCGTGGGCGCAAACGATCCAGGCTGGATTGGTCGCCGCCTCAATGAACTCCGCCGGGATAGGGTCGCCGGGGGTCCACAGCTGCGCCGGCTGGTCATCTACCGCATAGGCGCAGCACAAGACGTGGTGGAGGAGTCGGTCGCGTACCTGGAGGTGCCGATTGTCTTCAGCGTGGCTTGAGAGCGCGTTTCATAGTCACGGTGAAGTACACGTGCTTCATGGTTACATGCAGCACCCTGAACAAGTTCTGCAGCAACCTGCAGCACAGCACACCTATCTCGCTGAAAAGTTGCCAGGTGCGATGCAGCTGCACCGGTAACAGTAGATGTCGGCGATGGAGCTGCGGTCCGTGAGTGGGCAGATTCCTGGGAAACGTCCGCAGTATGTGACGAACGGCAGCAGGAGCTGAAGCTCGGTTGAGAAGGAGCAAAGTGTCGGGCTCATGGTGGTTTTTCACGAAGAAAGCCGCCGCCCGTGGGATGCGAGCAGCGGCAAGGTTGATCAATTGTTTGACGTGCGGACTAGCTCGGCGAACGCGGTCGCCAATACCATCCGGCTCCGCGAGTTCGAGCCGGTTGATGTTGTCGATGATCACCTCAGCGACCTGCTCGGCCGAAGGTCCTCGCCACGGCGCGGATTTCACGTGCAGCCGTGACGATTACGCGGGTCGCCCGAGCGGCTTTTGTCCATCCCGGACCGTTGCGGCCGATGGGGAAGAGGCGGGGCGGCCGCGGCGTTGCTTGTGATAACGGAGTGCTATATAGAGGAAGGCTCATGGCCCTCTCCTCTGTTTGGGGACGGGCCGATGGATCAGCACAAGGATCGCGGCGGTGTCGGCCCACGGCGCCGCCGTTCTTGTGCTTAGGGGCAAGGCTTAGGGGTTGCATGCCGCAATGACGGCAACTGGCGCAACGCGGTTCTTGCGCTATTTGCGGCGACCCGCAGCTCGCAGGATCGTGTCGTCTGAAACGTCGGGCAGCTCGAGTTCCTTGAGCTTCTTGCTCACCCGCCGGCACAAGCTTGCATTTGGTTCGATGGCTTGGTCGGGCACGGCGTTCGGATAAAGCGCCTTGATTGCGACTTGCGCGCGTTCAAAACTGGGTCGCCGCTTTTTGCGCGATTGCTGTTTGAGCTGCACTGATTGCTCGCCCAGAGGCTCAAAGCGCGGTGGAGATTCCGGCAGGCGATGTCTCGCAAGCCAACGCTCAAACAACCGCCGCGGAATCCAACAATGCGCGAGATATGACCTGCCGTGGTGGCCGTCGAGGCTGTGATCAATTGCTTCCTTCAGCCACTCGCGCGTCATCCGCGTGGGATTCAGAGTGGGATGTAGGAAGAGCACGAGCGAGCGACCATTCTCCTCGAATACGCCGGCCAATAGGTCGCTTGCCAGTAGATCAAATGCCCTTGCTCTCTTATCCTCGTTCGGCAGGATGGACTCTTCCTCCGAGCACCATTCCGCGATCTCCGCAAAATTGATCCATTTGCGTAGCTTTTGCTGCCGTTTCGCGAACCGATCGAATTGAGCTGTGCGCCACCGCCGCGTGCTCACTCACCACCGCCTCCACCGCCCCGCGCGAGAGGTTGGCGCGGAGCAAGCCGGACGGCGGTGGTGATCGTGTCCGGCGACGGTTGGCCGACCGGCCCCGCGCCTAGATCAGTATAGCATTGGAGTCCCCCAGCGAACCTTAGGGCGCGATCCCGTAGAAGGCGTCCCGAACCGGCTCTTGATCCCGCCATCCGCACGATCGACCCGTCCGCGGAACACGGCGAGCAGGGCCTTGCCACCTTAATCCGACATGGCGCGCGCCGACCAATCCAGATCAGGGCTTGTGCTGGCAACCGCCCCTACTGCTCGCTTTGAACCGCAAGGACTTTTTGGTGTAGTGGCAACTGGTGGGCTGACCACAGAATTCCATTGAGCGGCGCCTTCGGCGGGTGTTACGCCTTGCACCAGACTTCTAAGCTGAAGGTCGCTGGTTCGAATCCAGCCGGGATCACCACTAATTTCAATGACTTAGCCCTCCCGGCTCACTCAGTGTCCATGTCGCAATGTTGCAACCTGTTCCCGTGTTGTTTCAACGATTTCGAATTGTTCCCGGCGATTCCCTGCGACAAGAACGACAAGGGGGAGCGTCATCATCGCTGCCTGAGCGAGGAAGCTCGAATTCATAGAACCAAAATTCTCAAAGCGAACTCGAGGCGGTCGCCTTGCGCTGGTAATCGTTGGGGCGAACTCAACGACGGGAGCACACATTGCCAGCCCCCCCTATTACGCGCTCGGGAAGCTGAGCCAAGCTGTGGATACGTTGGTGACCGTGCAGTTCGCATTCACGGAATGGCTAGAAGCCGCAGCGCTCAATCGTGCCCGCCCAGCCACGAAACATCCCCTACGACGGTTTGCGCCGCGTGTTCGTCGGCATCAAGGATGACATTTCTTTCCAACCGGCTTGTACACCGAGCTAAACAACCCTTCGCTCGCGATAGCGCCCAGGGGGCTGGCCCGCCGGCGATCGAGCCGTTAAGGGCGGCCCTCCCCGCAAGCGAGGCGCAAAACCCCGGCCGCGGCCCCGGCGGAGAGCCGCCGAAGGGCGTGCGATACCTGCCGAGCAGTTGGACAGAGGTGATGCCTAGGACAGACGTGATGCCTTGTGCTCGCCCGTAGGTCTCGCCCTCTCACGGCGAAAACAGGGGTTCGAGTCCCCTAGGGAGCGCCAATGATTTCAAATACATAGCAGCAATTCAGACCTTGGCTTCCTCGGCATCTCCAACTTTTCTCCAATGGACGGTGCTTCAGAAGTCAGTTCGAGGTCAATTTATGCGTCGAACGCCGACGCTGCGCCCACGATATCGGGGAACGACGGCACCGCGCGGGGCTCGACCTCGCGACAAGGATCAGCGCATCTCAATTCGCTAGCCGCGCCAGACTTGGTTGCGGCGGGGGATCTGTTCAGCCTTCGCTCATGTAGGCGGGTTTGCCGCCGAGTAGGAAGTCATCACGCGGAGGCGCGAAGAAATCGATCACCTCGGTATCTTCGCGGAACCATGCCTCGTGCTCCGTACCTCCCGGAATGACTACGACGTCACCCCGGCTGCAGACCCGCTGTTCGCTGCCGAGGCGAAACTCCATCTTGCCCTTGAGCATCCACACGATCTGCTCATTTGCGTGACTGTGCGGCTCGACATGGACGCCAGCCCCTACGCTCCACCATACGATCATCCCTTGATCACCGGAGAGAATGCGCCGGCTGATCTTTTCGCTGATCTGCTCCTCAGGTAAAGCGGCGAACGTGCCGAAGCCCACCAACGTCGCCATAACTTCCTCCAAATCAGGATCGCCTTTTTGGCGTCGCATGTTCAACGAAATGCGCAACCTTTATCTTTTGCGAAAGTTCCCCCGGAGTTGCGGCGTTCTCAGTAGTCCTTCGGATGACGTACTCATCGCGGTGCCGCTGCCAGCCGGTCGGGTCTGCCCATCGGGCTGCGTGACCCCTCCCCACGATGGACAGGGCCCCGGCTTCGTGCGTGGAAAGAGTTGGTTGAGAAATCTCTAGAGGTCGAAATTTGGTCGTTGAGGAATTGTTAAGGTTTGCCGGTCAGCCAGCCTGATAGTTGGCACCGATCTGGCCGCCAGCAAGCCATCCGCTGACATCGACGCCGACCGCCGCCGGTCTGATGATTGCGGAGCGGCCGAAGCTGAAGGGAGAACCGTTCTCGTCTGTGTGCCCCCAGCCACGCCATGGGCGCTGAAATAAAAGCCGGTCCAGGTGAAGATCACCACGGGCGGCTGTGGGGCGTACACGACCGGCGGGCGGCCCTACACCACACCCTGGCCGCTGCTTTGCAGCCCGCAGCCGCGGCCGACACCGATGCCGCCAGCCTCCACATGATTGCGATAACCGTAGACTGTAGGCAGGCGAGCTGCCGCAGCGGTAGCGGCAATCCGTACTCGTTCCAGATACAAGAGGTTAGCTTGTAATCTCGACGGCACAACGGAAAGAAAGCTTTCATGAAGACCCTGCAAGAGTTGCTCGATTTGCGCTTCGGCGATATCGGGGCAGTTCCCGAGACACTCGCCGGTAACGAGGCCATTCGCCGCCTCGCAGGTCGCGGTGTCGTGCGCCGCTTCAAGCCCGAGCCGCTGCCTATGGGCGTGCTCGATACGCTGGCTGCCGTGGCGCTATCATCCCCGTCGAAGAGCGACCTGCAGCAGCGGGACATTCTCATCGTCGAGGATGCCGCGATCCGCGCCCGCATCAATGCGCTCTTGAAGGATCAGGACTGGATACCGGGTTGCCCGCACCTTCTCGTCTTCCTCGGTAACAACCGGCGCCAGCGGCAGGTGCACGCGTGGCGGGGTCATACGTTCGCCAACGACCATCTCGACGCCTTCTTCAACGCGACGGTCGATGCGGCCATCGCGCTGGAAGCCTTCGTCGCCGCGGCAGAGGCGGCGGGCCTCGGTTGCTGCCCGATCAGCGTGATCCGCAATCACGCCGAGGAGGTGAGCGGGCTCCTGGGTCTGCCGGACCATGTGTTCCCGGTGGCGGGTCTCGGCGTCGGCATACCGGCCACGCCGGCGTTTGTCTCGGCGAGGCTGCCGCTCGGCCTCACGGTGCATCGCGACCGCTACACCGATGCGACGGACGAGAAGGTGCGCGCCTACGACAAGCGGCGCAATGGTATCTTCCCCTACCGCGCTCAACGCAATGTCGCCCGCTTCGGCGAGGCGAAAGAGTACGGCTGGAGCGAGGAGAAGGCCCGTCACTATGCCGTGCCGGAGCGCGAGGATTTCGGCGCCTATGTGAAGCGGAGAGGGTTCAGGCTGGAGTAGTGCGCGCTTAGCTCGAGCCGGGGGGAACATCCGAGGCTGTTTGCGCAGCATCCGCCGATCGCGCCACCATTCGCTCCTGCCTTCCTGACAGGAGCATCCTCATGCTCCAGCCAAGGACTGCCTGTGTCTGACGCCGCCGGACGGGCATGACGGCAAAAAGAGGAGAATCCGATGGCACTCTGCGAAATGCGTACCTACACGCTCTACGTCGGCAAAATGGCTGAGGCGCAGAAGCTCTACACCGAGCTCGGGTTTCCGGCGCTGAAGAAGGGTGGCCACGACAAGAACCTCGTCGGGTATTTCGTCGCCGACACGGGGATGATCAATCAGCTCGTGCACATCTGGAAATTCAAGGATGACGGCGACCGGCGCGCGCACTGGGCGGCCGTGTTCGCGAACAAGGATTTCGTCGAGGGGTTCGCTTCGAAGTTCCGACCGCTGGTGATGAGCCAGGAGGTGAAGCTGATGACCGAGGCGCCGTGGGGGCCGCATCCGTAAGAGGAAGGCGTCAGGCGCCCGGCCCGCGCTCCCAGATCGATGGCGGCGATGACCTGATCTCGGCGCCGTATCGCGGCGGCGGCGAATGTCGAAGGATGATCAACGCCAACTTCCTCCGCGCCACTTCATTGTCTTGTAGATTCGGGGGAAGTGACAGCAGCGCAGTATCGAACGCGGCGCCCATGACCTGCAGCGTATCAGGGTTGTAGACGCATCTAACGTCACCAGATGGGGGCATTTGTCTCCCTCCCCATTCTCAGACGGAACCGTCCCTCCCTCTCTGTCCATACGTTCCCACCGGTTTGTAGTCCGAGCTTGCGTGCCGCCCGATGGCCCTCATACGTCGCCTCGTAGACGGTGCGCGGCGCCGTCGCGCAGCCGATCGTCTCGACGCTCAGGCCACGCCCTCGCAGCAGATGGTACAGCGAGTTCTCGGAGCTGCGCGCGGTCGCCATGACGATCGCATCGGCCTTGATCCGGCGCGCTTTCGTCTTCTGATAGACGTTGAATATCTCCACCTCGTTACCGCGGATGCTGCGCACGAAATGGTTCGGAATCATCTCGACGTCGGCTTCGTAGACATAGGTCAACATCCAATGCAGGTACACCTCCGGAGCGGTGTCCGATCCGATCGTCGGCCATTTGGTCACGAGACGGACGGTTGAGCCTTCACCCGCCAGCTTGACCGCGATCAACGGCGCGGCGACATCGGCCATCTCGTCGATGACCAGGATCTCGCCCGCCACCTTTGTCTTGCCGAGCGCCACCTCGTCCCAGGTCACGCAATTGCCGGTCTCCCAACCCGGCAGCGGTTTTCCGGTCTGCCCTTGAAAACCGTCGCGGCGATAGCGGGCCCCGGTGGCGACGACGATGTGATCGGGCCGCTCCGTTGCGAGCACCCGATCGATGTTCTCGGCGGTCACCGGGCTCGCCAGCCTGATCGCGGCGTTGTTGCCTGCCGCCTGCTCCGCCAGCCAGACGGCGATGTTGCCGAATGGCTTGCGATTGGGCAGGGATGCGTAGGCAAGGACATGCCCGCCGGCCTTGTCCTCGCGCTCATAGACCACGACGCTGTTGCCGCGCGCGGCCGCAACCCGCGCATATTCGAGGCCGGCGGGCCCCGCGCCGATCACCAGCACCCGCTTCGGAAAGGGCACCCTGGTCGCCGACTTGGCGCCCCAGACGCCCTCGCGCCCGACCACCGGATTGTAGATGCATTGAACGCGGCTGCCACGGATCACGGCGCGCCAGCAATAGTTGGCCGCCACGCACGGGCGGATGTCGCGCTCGCGGCCCTCCTTCACCTTGGTCATCCACTGCTCGTCGGCGAACATCTGACGCCCGAGCAAAACCGCGTCGGCATCGCCGGTGGCCACGATGCTCTCGGCCACGTCCGGATAGTTGATCCGCCCGACGATCAGCACCGGCTTGGTCGAGACGCTCTTGACCGCGCGGGAATACTCCCGCTCCCACCCCGGCTCGAACGTCATCGGCGAATGGATGAAGGAGTGATGCACCCCGGCTGAGACGTTCACATAGTCGAGGTCGACGCGGCTCTCCAGATCCCGATGGATCTGCTTGATGTCCTCGACCTCGAGATCCCCTTCCCAGAACGAGGTCGAGTTGATCCGATAGCCGAGAATCGGCCAATCCCCGATCCGTCTGCGGATGCGCTGCATGGCCTCGACCGGGAAGCGCAGGCGGTTCTCGTAGGATCCGCCCCAACGATCCTGGCGATGATTGTAGAGCGGCGAGAGGAACTGCCACGGCAGGTAGCCGTGCGCCAGGTGAAACTCGACGCCGTCGACGCCGGCCGAGATCGCGCGCGCGGCGGCGCTCTCGAAGCTCTTGAGGACATGCTCGATCTCGTGCTCCTCGAGCTCCTTCGGAGTAGGCCCGCCGGGGTACTCGCCGGCGGGCATCTGGCTCGGCGCCAGCATGTAGGCGGTGTACTCGTCGGGGTCGACCGCCGGATCGGTCTTGAAGAACGGTACGGACCCGCGCAATCCGATATGCAGCAATTGCACGACGATCGCGCAGCCGTGCCGCTTCACCGCGCTCGCCACCCTGGCGAGCCCCGAGATCTGCCGGTCGCTCCAAAGGCCCGGAAAGCCGACGGGCGTGTAGAGCGTGTCCTTGTCGATCAGATGCCCACCCAGAATGATCATTCCCAGGCCGGATCTGGCGCGCTCCTCGTAGTAGGCCACGGCCTGGTCGGTGAAGATCCCTTCATGCGGATCCTTGACCCAGGTCGGGCAGGTCGGGGCGAAGACGACCCGGTTCGAGATGGTGGTACGGCGGATCCGTAGGGGCGAAAGAAGCTTGCTGTACTTGGCGGTCACGGTTGTCCCTCCCCGAGCCTGGCTTTCCTGTCCTCTCACAGGCTACCGCAAACTCCGGTCGAATCCACCGCATTTGCCTGCGTTTCAGCCGCCATGTAGAGGCGCCGGCATGCCGGCGAGCCGTTGTCGCGCCGTCGTCGGTTAGCGAAGGACGAACAATGCTTTTGCGCTGCGAAAGTCTGGAGCCGCCCATGTCTCAGATGGGTCCAGGCCGTGTGAAAACTCGTGTGCTTGCTTGCTCTCAACACACCCATTTTGGAGAAGTGCATTCTACAATTGGATGCTGTGTCCGCCTCAAGCGTGGCAGTGTCCGATTCGCTGAGGAAGCATTTTCGCTTCGGTTGCTCGGCTCACGAGTTTTCACACGGCCTGGGTCCAGGCCGTGTGAAAACGCGTGTGCTTGCTCTCAACACACCCATTTTGGAGAAGTGCATTCTACAATTGGATGCTGTGTCCGCCTAACCCTGATCGGACATCGACGTCCATCGGTTCGTGCCGAAAACCCTGCCGTCTGCTATCGTCTACTGGGTCCCAGAGTTCATCTGGGAATGTCGGTGCAAGGGATTAGCGCCATGACCAGAATTTCGACCATCGCCGCCGCGTTCTGCCTTGCTTCGCTGAGCGGGCTCTCCAGCCATCCGAGCTACGCCCAGGCCATGCCGGGAGTCGAGCGGCTCTACGTCCTCAATTGCGGCGAAGGGCGTCGCCGGCGACATTTCGCGCTGGTCGCCCGGCGTGAACGTCGGCAAGTCCATGGATTTCGTCGACAATTGCTACCTGATCAAGCACACCCAGGGCTGGCTGCTGTGGGACACCGGCGTCACCGACGCGATCGCCGCCATGCCGGACGGGCAAAAGCCGGCCGATGCGCGGGCGACCCATTGGAAGCGGCCGAAGACGCTCGCGAGCCAGCTCGATCAGCTCGAACGTCAAGCCGTCCGATATCAAGTTTGTTGCGGTTTCCCACAGCCCACCCCGACCACATCGGCAACATCACCATGTTCCCGCAGTCGATGCTGCTGGTGCAGAAGGCGAATACGAGTGGCCGGCTCCCTTCGGTCCGGCGCTTCAACCCTGAGCATCCGCGGTCCAAAAGCTCGGAGGCGACCACGACGTGTTCGGAGACGGCAGCGTAACGCTCATCCCGACGCCCGGCCATACGCCGGGCCATCAGTCGCTTCTCGTCAAGCTGCCGAAGACTGGCGCACTCCTGCTCTCGGGCGACGCCGTGCACTTCAAGTCGAACTGGGACAATCGCGGCGTTCCGGACATAAACTTCGACAAGGCCAAGACCGCGGCCTCAATGCAGCGCATGGCCGAAATCATGGCGAAGGAAAACGCGCAGCTCTGGATCAACCACGACAAGGCACAGCGCGACAGCCTAAAGATGTCCCCCGGCTTCTACGATTGAGGCGTAGGAATCATTTTTTCAATCATGACGCCCGAGCAGATTGACCTCATTAGGAAGTCATTCGATGCGCTGTGGCCAGTCCGTCGAAAACTCGCCGAGGTATTTTACAGCCGGTTCTTCGAACTCGCGCCCGATGCGCAACGTTTGTTCCCCGGCGATATGGAACGGCAGCAACTTAAGCTGATGGACATGATCGCCGCCATCGTCGGTGCGCTCGATAAACGCGAAATATTCCAGTCCATTATCAGCTATACGGGTCGTCAGCACGCGCAATTTGGAGTGAAACGATCGCATTTTGTCGCGTTTGGCGACGCACTGATATGGGGCCTGGAACAGCAGTTTGGCCCCGCATTTACTCCAGAGCTGAAACAAGCTTGGATTACACTCTACGATGCGGTGCAAAGCGAAATGATACGTGCTGCACAAACACAAACTTGATTGAGCTCATATCGCATGGAATAGAACGGCGGGCTTCGTCCGCAGCTGGCATGCCAGGTGTAGACATTTCACATGTGAGTACCGACAAGATAAACGCGCATTGACCAGCTAGTCGAATACCTTATCCTAATCAGGCATTTTTCAACCTTGCCTTGGCTCTGACTAGATCCATGGTGTCAAAACCCTCGCTAAAAGATCCGTAAATCTCGGCGAGTTGGGAGCGACACTTGTCGGCATTTTGTCTCACCTCGTACAGGTCATAAATACTTACGCAAAGTTTAAGTTCAAGGGATTTAGCTTTCTGTTCGCGCGCGACCTTAAGGCCCTTACACAAATAACGCTCCGCCTGATCCAGATCTCGGCGTGAACGCAGATATGTTTCTCCGAGCAAGCGATATATTTCAGCCGCGTAAAAGCGTTCGGAGTTCTCTTCATCGAGCCTCATTTCCGCCTGCTCCAAAAAGTCGACTCGCTTGTCCGTAACGTTCATGTTTTATGCATGCATCCGCAAGTAACCCCAGAGCATACGACTCATACAATAAGGCGCCGGTGGCCCGTACTTTTTTTAAACCTTCCTGCATCTCAGCAATACCTTTCTCAAACTCGCCTTGCTGGGCCCTTGCCCATCCGCGCAAAATCAGAGCCATGGCGAGATAGTGCACAAACCCATGCTCTTCGCAGAGTGCGATTGCCGCGCTAGCCTCCCGTGCGACAACGACAGCCTCACCGCGAAACTGATGCACCCGGAGGCTTATCGTTCGTGCCATTGCCTCGCTGAACGCATGCTGAGATGTATCCGCATAACGGCGGGCCTCAGCGCAAATCCGCAACGCCTGATCAGGATAGCCAAGCAACCACAGGGCCATGCCATCGTATAACCTTACATGAACTCGCGGGTCTTGCGCTGACAGGTCAAGATACGCCGCGGCCTTGCCGTCTTCACACATGCTAATGCCGCGTTCTAGCGCCGCGTGGGCAGCGGCAAATTTCCCGCGTGCAAATAAGGTAAATCCTAAAGCTTCGTGGGCAAGAACCTTGAAAACCGAGTCATCTGCATTCTCGGCTGTATTCACCAAATGTTCGGCAAGGGCTTGAGCCTCCCCCAGCGCTGCACGAAGGAAATTCCAGGTCCACAAACCAAAGACGGCAGGCAAGGTATGTTCGTCAAACCCACTCTCTTTGCACAGCTGGAGTGCTCGCGTATATGCATGCTTCACACTGTCAACGCTCCAGCCCTTAGTCGCCAGGAGGGAGTGGCCAAGCAACGTTTGAAGCAACAACTCCGACTTGTTGCGCAGCATCGGGTCGTCGATATTGGGAACGAGCTCTAAACCGCGAGCAAGATGGTTTAGTGCCTCGGCATTGGCCGAGCGTCGGGCTGCGTGCTGTCCAGCCTTGAGCCAGTAATCGATGGCGGGTTCAACAAGGCCGGCTTCCGTGAAGTGGTGTGCCACGATTTCCGGCTGGCTCGCCACGATGTCGGCAAACCTCTCCTCAAGTGTGCGCGCAATCTGGCCGTGCAATTGCTGCCGGCGGCTCTTGAGCAGGCTCTCGTAGGCCGCATCCCGCACCAACGCGTGCTTGAAGCTGTAGATGGCTTCCGGCGGCTCGCCACGGCGGAACACGAGTTCCGCCTGCTCGAGTTGGGCGAGTGCATGTTTCAATACGGTCTCGTCGCGTCCAGCCACCGCGCACAGCAAGGAGTAAGAGAACTCGCGCCCGATGGCGGCGCCAATTTGGCCGATCTCCTTCACCGGCGCTAGGCGGTCGAGCCGTGACATCAAAAAGTCTTGAAGGGTTGCCGGGATCGCGAGCGGCGGCAGTGGCCCGTCGAGCCGATAGCCGTCGGTGTCCTCGACGAGGATGCCCGCTTCCAACACCGCCTTGGTGAGTTCCTCGACGAACAGCGGGTTCCCGTCGGTCTTGGCGACGATCTGTTTCATCACCTCAGCGGGCGGCACGCGGCCGCCGGTCACCCGCGCCACCATGCTTTCAACATCGTTGCGGTCGAGGCGACCGAGCGTCAAGGTGCCGACGTTGGGGAGACCAACCCAGGGCGGCTCGAACTCCGGTCGGAAGGTGAACAGTGCAAGGACCGGTAGTTGGCGCACCCGCTCGACAGTCAGATCGAGTAGCTCGAGGGAAGTGGCATCCGCCCATTGTGCGTCCTCGAACACGAGCAGGATCGGTTGCCGGCGGGCGAGTCCCTCAAATTGATCGAGCAGTGCCGCGAGCGTCTGGCGGCGCTGCTGCGTGGGGCTGAGCGCCAGCGGCGGATACCGCTCGCCGAACGGGATCGACAGCAGCGCAGCAAAAAGCGGCGCTACGACTTGAACCCGCGGTGCGCCCATAGCGAGGAGCGCTTCCAACTTGTCGAGGCGTTGCTCGGATGTATCGTCTGCCTTGAAACCTGCCGCTCGCTCCAACTGGGCAATGAACGGACGAAGCGCGCTGTTGGCGTGGTAAGGCGAACATTGGTAGCGCAAGCGCGTATGCGGCTCGCCGGCGATGCGCTCGGCGAGAGCCGCCGCAAGGCGGGACTTGCCGATCCCCGGCTCGCCCGAGATCAGGACGATCTGCCCTTCGCCCTTCCAGGCGCGGCGTTGGCGTCCCAGCAGGAAATCGATCTCGTCCTCGCGGCCGATGAGATCGGTCAAGCCCGTCAGGTGGGCCGCCTCGAAGCGGCTCTCGGAATCGGACACGCCCTCGACCGCCCACGCTGCGACCGGCTCGGCAATACCCTTGACCTCGTGCCGGCCGAGGTCACGCAGATGAAACAGATCCCCGAGCAGCCGACGCGTGGAGGCGGCGACGACGATCGTCCCGGGCTCGGCCAAGGCCTGAAGGCGGGCTGCAAGGTTCGGCGTGTCCCCGACCACGGCGTGCTCCCGCAACGCACCCTCGCGGCTGAGGTCGCCGATCACCACCACCCCGGACGCGATGCCAATGCGAACCGCGAGCGGTTCCGCGGCGCGCGTCTCGAGCCGCGCAACAGCGGCAATGATATCGAGCCCCGCCCGCACGGTTCGCTCGGCATCGTCTTCGTGCGCGATTGGATAACCGAAATAGGCTAATATCCCGTCGCCCCGGAACTCGGCGAGGAAGCCGTCATAGGTTCGCGTGATACGCGCGCAGGCGGCGTGATAGGCATCGATCTCGACGCGCATGTCCTCCGGATCGAGTCGGGCCGATAGGGCAGTCGAGCCCACCAGATCGCAGATCATCACGGTGAGATGACGGCGCTCGGCAGCGTCTTTGGGGGACCTGACGATCGTCGAAAGAGTGTCGGGAAGTGGTACTTTCGTGTTTGCATCAGCGCGCAGGGCAGCGATGGCGTCAAGAAGCCTTCGGCGATGCCCGACAATACTGACGCCCAAATCCTTCAAGTCGTCTGCCGTCAAGGTCGGCAGGACCGTCTCGTCGATCTCATTTTCGCGGAATGCCGCCTCATATCTTTCGAGGCCAAGGCCCCGCAGCCAACTCCCGACGTCCATCATCGCGCCCTTACTCTGG
>CAWHCK010000019.1:0-128833 GCA_963827585.1 uncultured Alphaproteobacteria bacterium | reverse complement strand
TTGTGCGTCAAACTCGAAACTAAGCTCGTAGGATGGGTTGAGCGTCAGCGGAACCCATTGCGAACGCCGGCGATCGCGGGCGAGAAAGGTGATGGGTTTCGCCATAGCCCGCGAGGATGGGCGTAAACGCCCTAGAGGCTCAACCCATCCTTCTGTAACGGGCCTCGATTGGTCAATCCCTTTTGCTTCGTGCCATTCGCCGGGGTCTCGCTTCTGTACGGGGTCGGCGCGAGGCCGCCACCTGATGGGGTCGGAGAGGATAGGCCGACCAATCTACGGGTGCGTGGTCCCTAAAGCCCACTGGATGGGTTACGGTCTGACCTGTCCATCGTCCCGGCGAAGGGACGTCGCTTCGGGATGGCCTGGTGCCGTGGCCCGCCCGAAAACCGTCGAGTTCTCCTCCTGTTAGGCCGCTGCAGCGGCTGCGTTGAATGGCATTGCGTCGACAAGCATGCGATGCATGATCACGGCGAGTTTGCGCGCGAGCGCCACCTTCGCCTTCTTCATCCCAGCTCGTCTGGCCAGCTTCATCGCCCAACTCTTCAATTGCGAGCAGCCCTTGACCGGCTTCGTGAGCATGATGTGGGCGGCCTCGTAGAGCACCGTGCGCACCGAGGCGTCGCCGATCTTGCTGATCCTGCCGGTGAAATCGGTCTCGCCGGATTGATACTTCCTCGGGGTGAGCCCGAAATGCGCTCCCACCCGTTTTGACGATTTGAACCGTGCCGGCTCGTCGATCGCCGAGGCGTAGGTGAGGGCCACGATGGCGCCGACGCCCGGGATCGACATCAGCAGCCGAGCCTGTGCATTCGAGCGCGCCACCGTCCGCACCCGTTTCTCGAAACCATTGAACTCGCGCAGCAGTACCGCATGCACCGCCAGCAGCGCCTCGGCGATCGTCTCCAGGTTCGGATGGCCGGCGACGAGCTCGCCGATCCGCGGCGCGAAGGTCCGCTCCGTCGTTTTGCCGACTTTCAGACCGAAGCCCCGCAGGATCCCACGCAGGCTATTCTCAACGTCGCGAAGCTTCGATTGCACCAGCTTGCGAGCCGTCAAGCATCGCACGCGTCTCCTGCGCACCCATCGACTTGCAATGCACAGGCCGGAACCAGCCCAGCCGCATCAGCTGTGCAATTCCGCGCGCGTCGCTGCGATCCGACTTCACCGTCATCGCTTTGAAGGCGTCACGCACGTGCCGCGTCTCCAGCAGTTCGACCGCAAGACCCGTTTCCTTCAGTCCTCGGTACAGCCATTGCGACAGGGGGCCCGCCTCGAGCCCGATCCTCGCCGCCTCAGACCCGAGTGAACCAAACCAGCCGATCAGCGCCTCCGGCTCGCTCGCGACCTTCGCCTCCCGCACGATCTGCCCGCTCGCGTCCAACACACACACGCTCGAGCATTCCAATGACACGTCGATTCCTGCATAATGGTCCATGGTCGTCCCTCGACGACGCTCCGAGCCGGCTCAGCCGGACTCCGGTCCCTAGACACCATCAGTTTGAGGGACGACCGCCTTGCCGCCAAAGCCGCGAGCGAGCGCGCCACCACAGCGCCGTAGCGAGCGAGCGGCTTGCGAACCTCACGCCGGCCCGTTACCCCATCTACGGGCAGCAGCCCGCGCTATCCCTCCGGCGCAAACCCGAAGGTCTGCTCGAAGCGCTTGGCGTAGGCCGGCCAGACCTCCGGGTTGACGACGCGGGGCGGGCGCTTGCCGTCGAGGATCATGATCATCTGCTCGGCGGCGATGCGGCCCATATTGGCGCGGGCCTCGCGCGTGACGCCGGCGGTGTGCGGGCTCGCGATCACGTTGTCGAGCTGCAGGAGCGGGTGGTCGGCGCCCGGCGGTTCCTTGTCCCACACGTCGATGCCGGAACCCGCGATCGCCTTGCTCCGCAGCGCCTCGAAGAGCGCCCGCTCGTCGTGGATGAAGCCGCGCGCGGTGGTGATGAAATAGGCGTGTGGCTGCATCAGCGCGAATTCCCGCGCCCCGATCATGCCGCGCGTGCTTTCGTCGAGCGGGCAGTTGATCGAGACGAAGTCGGCGCGCCGCAACAGCTCGTCGAGCGGCACCTTGACGGCGCCGCGGGCGGCCATGGTCGCCTCGTCGAGATAGGGGTCGCAGGCGATCACCTGCATGGCGAACAGGCCGCGGCAGAGCTCGGCCACGCGCCGCCCGACATTGCCGAGACCCACGATGCCGATGGTACGGCCGTTGATGTCGCTGCCCATGAAGGCGGCGCGGTCGCGCATGGCGCCGCGCCGCAGCGCGTGGTTGGTCTGGATGAGCTGCTTGGAGAGCGTGAGCATCATGGCGAGCACGTGCGCCGCTACCGCCTCGGCATTGCCGCCGGACTGGTTGACCACCAGCACGCCCGCCGCGGTGCAGTCCTTGACCTCGACGGTGTCGAAGCCGGCGCCGTTGGTGGACACGACGAGCAGGTTCGGCATGCGCGCGATGAGGTCGCGCCGGGCGTGGAAGCGCGCCTTCAGCTCGTCGCGCGCCGAGCCGATCTGATAGGCGTGCGCCGCCGCCATGATCGGGGCGGCGGCCTCGTCGGCGGTCTCGTTCTCGAGCTTGTCGATCCGGATCTCGGGTCGCTGCGCGATGATCTCGAGGTAGCAGGGATGCGCGAGATAGCGCACGTAGAACACGCGCTTGACATTGTCCTTCATGCTGTTGACGTCCTCGATTGCGACGGATGGGCGGCGCGGCGGGCAGGGCGGGGTCAGGCGCGCTTGAAGGCGGGCATCACGTCCTTGGCGAACCAGCGCAGCTGCTCCTTGAATTCCTTGGGCGCGATGCCCTCGGCCCAGTGGATCATGAAGCTTTCGAGCCCGGGATATTTGTCCGCGACCGATTTGATGCCGTCGATCACCTCGCCCGGCGGGCCGCAGAACCAGGCCTTCTGCTCGACCCCGTCGCGCAGCGAAGGCACCCCCGCGGGCGCCCCGGGCGTGCCCCAGGTGCGTCCCTGCTCGTCGGCGTAGCGCACGAACCCGAACGGCGCGAACCACTTGTAGCGCTCGTCGTGCGCGGGCTCGAGCCGGCGGATCGCTTCCTCCCGGCTGTCGGCGAGATAGACGCCGGCGCCCCAGATCATGTCCTCGCCGAGCTGCTTCTTGCGGCCATGGCGCTCGCACGCGGCGTGATAGGCGCGCACGACGTCGTCCAGGATCTTCTCGCCGTTGAGCGTCACCATCGCCTTGAGGCCGTAGCGCGCCATCAGGTCGATGGTCTTGCCGCTCGCGATCGGCATCCAGATGTCGACCGGCAGGTGCTTGGGCCGCGGAACCACCGTGATCTCCTCGAGCCGATAGCCGCGATAGTCGACCGGCGGCGGGCACTCGTAGTACTTGCCCTTGAAGTGGAAGGCGTCCTCGTTGAAGCATTTGAGCAGGAGCTGGAGCTGCTCCTCGAACAGTTCGCGATTGGCCTCGGCATCGAGCAGAGGCGCGCCGAACGTCTCCACCTCGCGGGTGTGATAGCCGCGGCCGACACCCATGATGACGCGGCCGTCGGTCACGATGTCCGCCATCGCATAGTCCTCGGCGAGCCTGATCGGGTGCCACATCGGCAGGACGTTGAAGGCGCAGCCGAACTTGAGCCGCTCGGTCTGGGTGGCGAGCCACAGTCCGAGCTGGATCAGGTTCGGCAGGACCTCGTAGCCCTCGCGCTGGAAATGGTGCTCGGCCGTCCACAGCACGTCGTAGCCGAGGTGGTCCATCAGCTGCGCGACGTCGCGCGCGGTCGCAAACGCCTCCCGCAGCCGCTCGTCGGAATAGCGCCGGTCGTTGGCCGGCGTGCCGGCAAGCCCGATATTGTCGAGCTCGATCTGGCCGACATAGAGGACGTGGAAGTTCTTGATCATGACAATCCTCTAATCCCGCCACTTGATCGAGCAGCCCATGCTCGCGGTCTGCTCCAGGGGCCCGTCGCCGGTTTGCGCCACCTGCGTCATCGCCTCGAACAGCTCGCGGCGGCCGCGCGGCATGAAGCTCATGCGCTGGGCATCGAGCCGGCCGCGATATTGCAGCTCGTCCCTGGCGTTGAAGCCGAAGAAATCGGGCGTGCATTGCGCGCCATAGGCGCGCGCGACCGCCTGCGTCTCGTCGATCACGTAGGGGAAGGTGAAGCCGTGCTGCCGTGCGAACGCCTTCATGTTGTCGAAGGAGTCCTCGGGATAGGAGCGCGCGTCGTTCGGCATGACGGCGATGGTGCCGATGCCGATCGCTTCGAGCGCCTTGGCCTCCTCCACCAGGCGGCCGATGACCGCCCGCACATAGGGACAGTGATTGCAGATGAAGACGACCAGCGTGCCGGCTCGCCCGCGCACGTCGGCAAGCGAATAGGTCTTGCCGTCGATGCCCCTGAGCGAAAAGTCGCGCGCCTTCCAGCCGAAGTCGCAGATGCCGGTTTGGGTGAGCGCCATGAGAGGTTCTCCAGCATCAAGATACCGTGCGCGGCAGCGGACCTAGGCCAGCCCCTCGACGATCCGCAGGTCGCGGTCGGCGGCCTTGCCGAACACCTTCAGCGCCGCCTGGTAGCCCGTGCTGTCGTGGGCGGCGACCGCCTGCTCCACGCTGTCGAACTCGATCACCACCACGCGCTGCGCAACGCCGGACTTGTAGGCCTTGGCGGCATTGCCGCGCGCCAGAAAGCGTCCGCCGGCGGCGGAGATCGCAGGCCCCGCGAGCTTGGCATAGGCCGCCAATGCATCCGGATCCGAAATCGAACGATAGCACGCTATCCAATACGCCTTGGCCATGGTGATCCTCCGTCGCTGCGATGTGCGCCCCTTGTGCGCGGCCGCGGGCAGCTTATCGGATCGTTGCAATGCGAAGGAAGGGGCATCGCAGCGAGGCGGACCGGCGCAGGAAGCGCCCCTTGTTTTCGAGGCGTCCGATCAACATTGAGTTCCCGCACTGCATCCACCGTGGCTTTTGGGGCCGTCCGCGCTACCATGACGGCAACCGGATGCAGCCCGGAGATCGACCATGAAAACCTTGAAAACGCTTGCGCTCATTGGTCTTCTCGCCATCCTCGCCACGCTCGCCGCGGGGGTCTTCTTCTTCGGCGGCTACTACAACGTCGCCGCCAGCGCCGAGGAGCTCGCCCCGATCAAATGGGCCATCAGCTACGTGCGCCAGGCCTCGGTCGAGCGCCACGCCAAGGAGCCGCCGCCGATCCCGATCGACGACCCCGCGACCGTGCAGGCGGGGGCGCGCGCGTTTTCCGAACGCGGCTGCACCACCTGTCACGGCGCACCGGGCGTGACCTGGGCCAAGTTCTCCGAGGGCATGCGTCCCTATCCGCCCGACCTCAAGGAGATCGCCAACGCGCGCTCGCCGCAACAGCTGTTCTGGGTGATCAAGAACGGCATCGACATGACCGGCATGCCGGGCTTCGGTCTCATCGAGACGCCGGACCGGGAACTCTGGACCATCGTCGCCTTCGTCAAGAAGCTGCCGAGCGTATCGGAGGCGGACTTCAAGGCGTGGAGCGCGCAGCCCTGAGGAAGGCCGCGCGCGCATGCGTCGCAGTTCGCGTGCTCATGCCGGCGGGTTCTGGCGGAAGTAGTCGGCGTCCCGCGACGATTGCTTCCACTCGGCATTGCCGCGCCACTCGAAGTGGCGGCTCGCCATGTCGTCGCCGTAGCGTACGCGGAACAGGAGCGTGCGCTGCGGTCCGTTGATGTATTCGTGCAGCTCGCCGGGCGGATGCACCACGAACGAGCCGGGGACGACGTCGATCGTCTCCTTGGGCGTGCGCATCTTGCCGCCGCCTTCGAAGCAGAAATAGATCTCGGTCGCGTCGGGATGACAATGGTTGGGACTGATTTGGCCCGGCTCCCAGCACGCCACCGTCGCATCGCCCTCGCCGATCTCGGCGAGAACCTTCTCGACGTGGCGCTTCGGATTCCACTCCTGCTCCTTGAGCAGACTGAAGACGTGCATGGTGTTCCACCTCCCTGCCGACGTTAGACCTGCGCCAGACCTGCGCCATGGCGCCGAACGATCCGTGCGAGGCAACGGCGCTGCCGGCGCGCCTGGGGGCCGGGGGCCGCGGGACCTCGCAGTCCAGCGGATCGTAGCGAAATCTAGTACGCCTGCCTACTTCGCACCGGAGCGGCGCATACCCTTGATGGGTATCGCCGGGAGGCCCGACTTCTCCGCGATCGCGCGGTCCTGCTGTTCGATGATCGCACGCGCGGGAGCGTCACCGTCCATGCCACCGAGCGCCGTGCTCGGCACCTTGCGGTTGGAGCGCTGCGAGCCGTCCTCGTAGAATACGTCGAACAGTACGAATTCAGCGCGCGCGCCTGGTTTCCGAGCCATATTCGCCATCCACTTCCAGATGCGGATACACCCCACGTCCGCGCCAATTGAAAAATGAAAAGCCCGGCGCTTTTCGCGCCGGGCTCGGTCCTCACGCCATTGCTCAGACGGCCTGCAGATTTGCTGCCGCAGACTTGCCGCTCCGCCGGTCGGCTTCAATGTCAAAGCTGACCTTTTGTCCCTCGACGAGGCCGCGCATTCCGGCGCGCTCCACGGCCGAGACGTGAACGAACACATCGGGGCCGCCATTCTCCTGTTGAATGAAGCCGAAGCCTTTTTGGGCGTTGAAAAACTTCACGGTACCTGTTGCCATGTTGGCCTCCTTGAAAACGCGCAAGGCGTCTGGCCCGCACAACCATATGCGCAAGCCGATATCCGGATTTGGCGTGTTCTTGGGAAAGGCCCGGTACGGGCGAGTAAGCAAGGCAGGCAAAATCTGGAGTGGCGGACATATAGGCGTGGTTTGCTCGGTTTGCAACGCTGCATGTGGTGACGATTTCCGCCGTGCCTCAAACAATCTCGACGATCTCCGCCTGCGACTGCCCGGCCTGGATCGTGTCACCGAGCTGCTTGCCGAACAAGGCGCGCGCCAGCGGCGACACGTGCGAAATCGTTCCATGCGCGGGATCGGCTTCGTCTTCGCCGACGATGCGGAAGGTCTGGCGGCGCCCGTCGTCGCGAACGATGGTTACCGTCGAGCCGAAATGCACCTGCGTGGAATCGCCAGGCGGGGGAACGAGCTGCGCGGTCGACCGCCGCGCGTTCCAATAGCGCAGATCGCGCGCCGCCCGCGCCAGCGCGCCGCGGTCGTTGGCGGCCTGGGCGGCCGCGTGCTCCTGCTGCAGGCGCGAGATTTCAGCCTCGATGCGCGCGAGCCCCTCGGCGGTCACCAGGTTTGGCTGCGCCGAGACCGGCCGCTCCGGCAGCTCCTCGAATGCGTCTGCGCCGTCCGGTTCCTTGACGAATGCCCTGCTCATGACCGGGAAAGCCGATCCTTCCGACCTTGATGCCACGGCACCCAATATGGCGACTTTGCAGGCCGAATTCGATGCGCCTCTCGGGCGCAGCCCCCTCCATGGAACCATTCCTGTAGGAAAAAGTTCAATCCATTCGAACCCCGGTCGCGCGCGACAAACCGGCCGCTCGAGAGGAAAAGATGCACAAGGGGTCGATCATCGTTGCGCTCGCATTGACGCTGTCGTGGGTCGGCACGTCAGCGCATTCGCAAACGCCGGGAGCGCAAAGCCCGCTCCAGCAGGCTCCGCCGCAGGAAGAGCTGGTGCCGACGCCCAAGATCAATCTTACGCTGGAACAGCGTCACACCATCCGGGAGCTCATCAAGGACGCCAAGGCCGATGCAACCTCAGCCGATGTCCAGCCTGCGGTCGGCGAACCCGTACCCCAGGGCATCAGCCCGAAGCCCATGCCCGCGGAGATCGGACAGAAGGTGCCGCAGGTGAAGGCGCACAGGTTTTTCCTCACCGCGCAACAGATCGTGATCGTCGACCCCAAGGACAACAAAGTGGCCGAGATGATCAAGCTCGAGGCGGACTGAGCGGCCTGCCAGCGCGCAGGGTACATTCACCCGGCATTTGCGATAGGCCTCAGGTAACGCTTGTCGAGCATCACATGGATGCCCTTGTTGCCGTTGACGACCTGCGTCACCCGCAGATCGGCGGCGAGGCTCGCCAGCGCATAGGCCTGGTAGCGGTCGAGCCCGGCGCGCGCGCAAATGAGATCGAGCATTTGCCGCAGCGCGATCACCACGCAGTCGTCGAGGTCGGGATCGAACGCCATCGTGATCATATGGGTGGGAATCTCGGCCATGGGCCATTCCAGGCGCATGTCGTCGCGCACCGTGAGGCGGAAGGTTCCGGTCAATCCGGTCTCGACCGCGGTGATGCAGACCTCGCCGTCGCCTTGCGCGCCGTGGCCGTCGCCGACCGAGAACAACGCGTCCTCGACGAAGATCGGCAGATAGAGCGTGGTGCCGGCGACAAGCTCCTTGTTGTCGAGGTTGCCGCCGTTCCGGCGCGGCGGCGCCGTCGAGATCATGCCCCACGCCGGCGGCGGCGCGGTGCCCATCACGCCGAAGAACGGCGCGACCGGAACCTCTTGGCCCCAGGGCAGCCGCCAGCTCTTGCGCGCGCGGTCGAGAACGATGTGGATGTTGCGGGTCTCGGGAAAATCGTCCGGCAGGGCGCCGACGAGTGGACGCACGGAGTTGTAGCCCCAGTCGTAGAACACGTCGATCGCCTCGATGTCGACCTGCAGCACCTGTCCGGGCCTGGCGCCTTTGACGGCGATCGGGCCGGTGCAGATGTGGGGTCCGAGCTGGCGCATGACCTTGGCGTGAATGGCGGGAAGCGCCGGCGGAACGACGAGCGGCGGGGCGGGCATCAGCTCGGGTCCGCCAGACACCGACGAGATCGTGACGCGCTCGCCGCTGTCGATGGTCAGCTGCGGGGAAAGACGCGCGTCGAAATAGCCCCAGTGCACCGTGTCCGGGCCGGGCTGGAGATGAATGGGCATGGCTTGATCCGTTGCGGTTGAGCCGCCAAGACAGCATGTTTTCGTGAGCGATCCAACGGGGGCTTGGCCGGCGGGGTGGGGAATGGGTCAGCAGTCTTCGAACGGCAGCGTCACAGCGCGGCGACGGTCTGCACCTCGATCAGGAACGGCTCCTGCACCAGCCGGTCGACGATCAGCAGCGTGTTGGGCGGATAGATGCCGTTTGGAAACATGCGCGGGAATTCACGCAGCCGAAACGTCATGAATTTCGGGATGTCCTGGGAATGCACGAGATAGGTCGTGAACTCGACGACGTTGGCGAAGCTCGCGCCCTGCGACTTCAGCGCGGCCTCGACGTTGGCGAAGACTTGTCGGCACTGGGCGTCGAAATCGTCCGCGCCGATGGTCTTGCCGGCCTTGTCCGTCGCCACCTGGCCGGCGATGAACAGGAACTCGGACGCCTTGACGCGCGTGATCTGCGAATACTGGCCGAGCGGCTTGCCCAGCGCGTCGGGATTGTGAATCGTGATCTCGGGCATGTATGGCATCCTCGCAGCATGTCATGGTTTCTTGGATCATGGTTTCAGCGCGCACCAGCCATGCCGGTGCCCGCCGACTTTTCGCCGGATTGATGTTGCGTGACGTGCGCCCGCTTGGCAAGGAAGTCGGACTCGAAGCATAGAACAAGAAAACCGCAGGGAACGCCGGAAGAAGCGCCGAATCATCATGCTCACGTCCGGGACTGTCCACGCCGGGATCGACTCCCCGCAGGCTTGGTGGCGGCTTGTTGCCGCCGTGGTGCTCAGCACCATCGGCGGCGCTGGCATGTGGTCGGTGCCGGTCGTGCTGCCGGCGGTGCAGGCCGAGTTCGGCGTGGCGCGCGCGGACGCGTCGCTGCCGTACACGCTGGCCATGATCGGCTTTGCTTTCGGCGGCGTGGCGATGGGACGGCTGTCCGACCGCCTCGGCATCGTAGCGCCCGTGCTGTGCGGCGTAGTCGCGCTCGGCATCGGCTTCACCACCGCTGGCTTCGCGCCCAATCTCGCCATGTTTGCGCTCGCATACGCGCTGATCGGTTTGGGCACCTCGGCCACATTCGGGCCGCTGGTAGCGGACATTTCGCAATGGTTCGCACTCCGCCGCGGCATCGCGGTCGCCATTGCCTCCTCCGGCAATTACCTCGCCGGCGTCGTCTGGCCGCCGGTCCTGCATCATTTCATGGTGGCCGAGGGCTGGCGGATAACCCATGTCGGCATCGGCGTGTTCTGCGTCCTCGCCATGCCGCCGCTTCTGCTGGCCATGCGTCGCCGCGCCCCCATGCAAGGGCTCGAAGATGCAAACGCGTTCGCGGCAGAAGCGCAGGGCGGCCTCGGCCTCTCGCCCAATGCGCTGCAGGCGGTGTTGTTCATCGCCGGCCTGTCTTGCTGCGTGGCCATGTCGATGCCTCAGGTCCACATCGTCGCCTATTGCGGCGATCTCGGCTACGGCGTGGCGCGCGGTGCGGAGATGCTGTCCCTGATGCTGGGCTTCGGGATTTTCAGCCGCATCGCCTCGGGCTTCGTCGCGGACCGAATCGGCGGCGTGGCGACGCTGCTCTTGAGCTCGGGCCTGCAGGCGGTGGCGCTGCTCCTCTATCTTTTCTTCGACGGCTTGTTTTCACTTTATGTGATCTCGGCCCTGTTTGGCCTGTTCCAGGGGGGACTCGTGCCGATGTACGCTATCATCGTGCGGGAATATTTCCCCCCGAAGGAGGCCGGCACGCGGCTCGGCATCATCCTGATGGCGACGCTCCTCGGCATGGCGCTCGGAGGCTGGATGTCCGGCGTGATCTTCGATCTTACCGGCTCCTACCAGGCCGCCTTCGCCAACGGCCTGCTCTGGAACCTGCTGAACATTTCGATCGCGATCTGGCTGCTCATGCGACCGGGCCGGCGGGTCGCGCACGCGTGAAAGCGTGCGGTCATTGCGGCTTATAGTCCTCGCGCGGCTGATTGGCGATCCTGATCAGGAGTTCGGCGTCCCGCCGGTCTTTCTTGAGGAAGGCGGCGAATTCCGCCGGCGTTCCCGGCGCAGGCAATACCGCCTGCTTCTCCAGATAGTCGACGAACTTCGGCTCGCGATAAAGCTTCACGAACTTGGCGCTGAGTCGGTCGACGATTGGCTGTGCCATGCCTTTGGGCGCGGCCAGACCCCACCAGCCGAACGGCGGAAAGTCGATCCCGGCTTCAGCGAGCGTCGGAACATCGGGGAGCAGCGGCGAACGCCGCGCGGCGGCGACCGCGAGCGGCTTGATCTTGCCTGTCCCCAGCAGCCCCAGAAAATTTCCGAGCCCCATCTTGGCGATCTGCAGGTCGCCGGCGACGAGAGCTTGCGCGATCGGCCCGCCGCCGCGGTAGGGGATGCCGACGATGTTCACGTTCCAGCTCTGGTTCATCCACTTCAAGAACATTTCCGGGTTGGAGCCGGGTCCGAGCGTGCCGTAATTCAGCGCGCTCGGATGCGCCTGCGCGTAGGCCTTGAGCCCGGCTGTGGTGTCCACATTGAGCGAGCTGTTTACGAACAGCCCCTCGACCAGCAGGTAGAGATTGGTGATGAGCGTGAAGTCGTTGTCGGCGTCGTATGGCAGCTTGTTGAACATGAGCGGGTTGATCGACAGCGTGTTGTGATAGACGAGGCACAGCGTGTAGCCGTCGGGCGCCGCTTGCGCGCAGGCCTGCGCGCCCGGGATGCCGCTCGCGCCGCCTTTGTTCTCGATCACGAAGGACTGACCGATGCGCGGCGCCAGTTCGCTGGCGGTGGCGCGCATGATGACGTCGGTCACGCTGCCGGCAGCGATCGGGACGATCACTCGGATCGGCCGGTCGGGATAGGTCTGGGCGCTGACCGGGAGCGCCCAGACGATAAGCAGCGTTAGGGCGACCACCGCAAAGCCCGCGCGCGGTCGAGAGGGAGTCGTCATGGCTTTCCGTGCCTTGCAGGGATTGGGCGTCGCGCCCGCGTGTCACTTGAGCTGGTCGGCAACCTTCTCGATGCCGGCCTTGACGCAGGCTTCGTCCTTCTCGCCGCCGGGCGCGCCGGAAGCGCCGACCGCGCCGATCACCTCCTCGCCGACCATGATCGGCAGCGCACCCTGGCCGGTCGTCACGTTGGTGAGAAAGATCGCGCCGAGCTGCGGATTGTCCTTGAACCGCTTGGCCATATCGCCGGACGGAATGCGGAACGTGCGCGAGGTATAGGCCTTCTTGAAGCTGTTCTCCATGGTGTGCGGGCCGGTGCCGTCGCCGCGCACCTGGACGAGGACCTCGCCGTTGCGGCCAACCACGGTCACCGACACGCGATGGCCGTTCGCCGCGCAGGTTGCGATGGCGCCTTGCGCAATCGTGAGCGCCATGGCCGCAGACAAGTCCTTGCGGGCGAGCAGTTGCGCGCTCGCGGAGGTCGCCAAGGACGCAGGCAACGCCGACGCCGGCCAGGCGATACAACACCACAGACATTTGGAATCCTCCCGTTTGATCGAGACCGCTCTGGTTCGAGGTGGCGGTCAGCGGGGGAAGCCTAGCCTATTTCAGCCCGGTTGTACGGCTCTCGAGAGCTGGGGTTTCCCGTTTGCGCATCCGATGTGCTATCTGCGGGGCGACTGAAAGGAGGAGCCGCCATACCGATGAATACGGCCCCGACATCCAGCCTCGAGCCCGGTCCGCTGTTGCGAGCCGCGGAGAGATCGCCGTGATCGGCGTGGGCATCGTCGGCTGCAATTACGGGAGAAACGTGCTGCTGCCGGCATTTCGCACCGACCCGCGCTGCGAGGTCGTGGCGCTCGCGGGAACCGACGCGGCGCGGACCGCCGAGCTTGCGCGCACGGCGAATATCGCGCGCGGGCTGGGCGACTGGCGGGCGCTGGTCGAAGACCGCGCCGTTGCGGTCGTCGCCATCGCGATTCCCCCGGCGCTGCAGCCGGAGGTCGCGCGCCGCGCGCTCGATCTCGGAAAGCCCGTCTTCGTCGAGAAGCCGCTCGCCGCCGACCTCGCGGGCGCAAAGACCATGCTCGATTGTGCGCGCAGGAGCGGGCAGGCCGACCATCATCGACTTCAATTTTCCCGAGCTGCCGTCGTGGCGGCGCGCCAAGGCGATCTTGGACGGCGGGGCGCTCGGACGGCTGCGCCACGTGGTCGTGACCTGGAACGTCGAGAACCAGGCAACACGGCTGCGCCTCGAGAGCTGGAAGACACGCCGTGACGGCGGCGGCGGTCTCCTCGGCAATTTCGTCTGCCATTGCTTTCACTATCTCGAATGGTTTTGCGGCCACATCGCGGGTCTCGGCGGCCGCATGTTCCCTTTGCCTGATCGTGATGCGGAAAGCAGCGTTGCATTGGCGCTCGCCTTTGCATCGGGCGCCGGCGGCAGCCTGCAGATGAGCTGTGCGTCTTTCCTCGGCTCCGGTCACCGCATCGAATTCTATGGCGAGGATGGAACGCTGGTGCTGGCAAATCCGACCGCCGACTATTTCCGCGGCTTCGAACTGACGCAGGCATCGCGGGCGGACAAGTCCTTGCAGGCGGTTGCGATCGAGGACGCGGATGTTGATCGATCCTCCAATTCCCGTGTTGCACCAGTGGCGCAGCTGGTGCACCGCTTCATCGATGCCTGCGAGCGTGGCGGATCCCCATCGCCCGGCTTCGCCGAAGGACATCGCGTGCAATGTCTCATCGATGCGGCGCGCCGCGCGCACGCCTCGGGCCATTGGATCGACGTCGCGCCGCCCGCTGGAGAGGGACGGCTGTGAGTGCCCAGCGCATCCTGGTGACCGGCGGCAGCGGCTTCATCGGCTCGGCCCTGGTCAGGGCGCTCGTCGGGCGGGGTGAGACGGTGCGCGTGTTCGACGACAATTCACGCGGCGCCGAGCGTCGGCTGCGGGAGATCGAGCGCGACATCGAGTTCGTCCGTGGCGACATTCGCGATGCGGCCGCGGTCGACGCGGCCATGCGCGGTGTCGACGAGGTGCATCACCTCGCCTTCGTGAACGGTACCGCGACGTTCTACAGCCAACCCGACCTCGTGCTCGATGTCGGGGTCAAGGGCATCGTCAACGTCATCGACGCCTGTCGGCGCCACGGCGTCGGACGCCTGGTCCTCGCCTCGAGCTCGGAAGTCTACCAGTCGCCCCCGCATGTGCCGACCGACGAGCGCGCTCCGCTCGTGGTTCCCGATCCGCTCAATCCGCGCCTGTCCTATGGCGCCGGCAAGATCATCAGCGAGATGATGGTCATCAACCATGGACGCAAGCATTTCGAGCGGGTGCTGATCTTTCGGCCGCACAATGTCTACGGACCGGATATGGGCTTCGATCACGTCATCCCGCAATTCGCCTTACGCCTGAAACGGGCCATGGCCGCACATGCGAGCGGCGCGGTCGCGTTCCCGATCCAGGGCAGCGGCGAGGAGACGCGCAGCTTCTGCCACGTCGACGACCTGGTGCAGGGCGTGATGATCATGCGCGAGAAGGGCGAGCACCTCGGCATCTACCACGTCGGCACCATGGAAGAGGTCAGCATCGCCGATCTGGCGCGCCGCATGGCCAGGATCGCCGGCCGCGAGATCGCGCTCGGCCCCTCGACCGTGCTCGAGGGGAGCGCGCCGCGCCGGTGCCCTGATATTTCAAAGCTGGCCGCGCTCGGCTATAGACCTCGAATTCCGCTCGACGAAGGATTGCCGCCGACGCTCAAATGGTATTGGGCGCACGAGAGCATGGCGCCGGCGGCATAAGCCGACAGTAAGAAGGAGATCGCATTGGTTCCTGCAAAAGTCGCGCGTGCCGCCGGCACTGGCGCCAGCGTTCCGGTCGAATACTGCCAGGTCTGCGGCCATGCGCCGCTCACCACCGTGCTCTCGCTCGGTTACATGCCGCCGGTGAACCAGATGGTTGCGATCGGTGAAGTGCCGCGGCAGCAGCCGTGGTTTCCCACCAACCTTCTCCACTGTGCAAATTGCGATCTGGTGCAGCTCGGCCTGGCGGTCGATCCCGTCATCATCTTTCCGCCCGAGTATCCCTACACGAGCGGCACGACCAAGCTGTTGCGCGACAATTTTGCCGAGCTCTATTCGGAAGCTTCGGCCATGCTGAAGCTCGGGCCACAAGACCTCGTCATCGACATCGGCTCGAACGACGGGACCCTGCTCTCGAACTTCAAGAACCACCGCGTCCTCGGTATCGAGCCGACCGATGTGGGGAAAATCGCCAGCGGTCGCGGCATTCCTACCGTCACCAGCTATTTCACCCCGGCGGTCGCGGCCGACGTCAGGCGCGAGCATGGCCCCGCGCGCGTGGTGACGGCGGCCAATTGCTTCGCGCACATCGAGGATGTGCATTCGATCGTCGAAGGCATCGTCGGTCTGCTGGGCCCGCAGGGCGTGTTCATATCCGAGTCGCATTACCTCATCGGCTTGCTGGATAGGTTGCAATACGACACCATTTATCACGAGCATCTGCGCTACTACTCGCTCAACAGCCTCGCCAACCTGCTGCAGATGCATGGGCTCGAAATCTTTCACGCGCGGGCGATTCCGACCCATGGCGGATCGATCCGCGTCTATGCCGCGCAGCCGGGCGTGCAGCCGGTGACCGACGCAGTCGCGAAGATGCTCGCGGCCGAACCGCGCGGCGCCGCCATGCTCGCTCGCCTCGAGACCTTCCGCGGCGACGTGATGCTCTCGAAGCTCAGGCTGCTTGCCATGATCCGTGACCTCAAGGAAAAGGGTGCGCGCATCTGCGGGATCAGCGCACCCTCGCGCGCCAGCACGCTCGTCAACTATCTCGGCCTCGACGAGGCGATCATCGATTATGTCTGCGAGATCGCGGGCTCGCTCAAGATCGGCAAGTGCATGCCGGGAACGTCGATTCCGGTGGTGGAGGAAAGCCGGCTGTTTTCCGACCAGCCGGACTGCGCCGTCATTTTCTCCTGGCATATCGCCGACGAGCTGGCGCCCAAGCTGCGGGCGAAGGGCTACCGCGGCAAGCTGGTAACGCCTTTGCCGGTCCCGCGCGAGCTTTGATGGCACGCGCAAAGGGCCCGCGACCGTTTGTATAATGGGGAAAGCTGGGCTATCACGCGGGCGGTGCGTCTGGGGCCGCTCCGAGCCCCGACGCTTGGGGTAGTTGGATGAATTTCGCCGGTGCCGAGCCGACTGCGGCAATGCCTGCGCGCCTCGAAGCGGCCGATCTGACCATCGTCGGCGGCGGCGGCCACGTCGGCATTCCGCTCGTGCTGGCCTTCGCCGAGGCGGGATACCGCGTCAACGTTCACGACGTGAATCGGGACGCGCTCGCGACCCTTAAGTCCGGTCGTCTTCCCTTCCTCGAATATGGCGGCGAGGAGCTGCTTCGGAATGCCCTCAAGCACGACCGGCTGGTCTTCACGTCCGCGCCTGCGGATATTTTCCCGACCGGCCCCGTCATCATCACCATCGGCACGCCGATCGATGAGTTCCTCAATCCCGTGCGCAAGGTGGTGCAGGATTGCGTCGACACGCTGCTGCCGCATCTCGTCGACGGCCAGCTCCTGGTCTTGCGCTCCACCGTGTTTCCCGGCACCACCGATTGGCTCGATGGCTATCTCAAGCGCAAGAACCGTGATCTCAAGCTTGCGTTCTGCCCGGAGCGAATGGTGCAAGGGCATGGAATCAAGGAGCTGAAGGAAACGCCCCAGATCATCAGCGGCACGACCCCCGCGGCCGAGGAGGAGGCGGGCAAGCTGTTTTCGGCCATCGTCCCCGAGCTCGTCGTCGTGAAGCCGCGCGAAGCGGAATTGGCCAAGCTCTTCAACAACGCCTACCGCTACATCGAGTTCGCGACCGCCAATCAGTTCTACCTGATCACGAAATCGGCCGGCCTCGATTTCCGGCGGGTCTATGACGCGATGAAGCGCAACTATCCGCGTGCCCGCGGTATTCCCACGCCCGGGCTCGCGGCCGGCCCGTGCCTGATGAAGGACACGATGCAGCTCGCCGCCTTTGCCCAGAACCAGTTCAGCCTCGGCAACGCCGCCATGCTGGTCAACGAGGGACTGGTGCTCCACATCTGCGACGATCTCGGCCGGCGTTATGACCTCTCACGCATGACGGTCGGGTTGCTCGGCATGGCCTTCAAGGCGGAGATCGACGACACCCGCGCCTCGCTCAGCTACAAGTTCAAGAAGGCGCTCGCGAGCCTCTGCGACACGGTCCTGACCACCGATCCGTTCGTGACGACCGACCCCGATTTGCTTGCGCTCGACGAGGTGATCAAGCGCAGCGATCTGTTCATCCTCTGCGCTCCGCATTCGGCCTATCGCGACCTCGATCTTCGCCGGCAAGCCCGTCGTCGACGTCTGGGGATTTCTCACGAAGGCGAACGTGATTTTGTAGCTTGTAGTCAGTTCGCCGTCATGTTGGCGAGCTTGATCAGCTCCAGCATGAGCTTGGCATCGGCTTGCAGGTAGGCCGCGAACTCCTCGGGATTCTTCAGGAAAACTTGGGCACCCTGCGATTCGATCTTGTCCCTCACCTTCGGCGTGTTCAGCGTCTGGGCGATGGCGGCATAGAGCTTGCCGATGATCTCGCGCGAGGTTCCGGCCGGTGCCGAGATTCCGTACCAGGTGCTCATCGCGAAATCGCGATAGCCGGCCTCGGCCATGGTCGGCGTGCCGGGCAGCGCCTTGGCGCGCGTCGCGCTGGCGACGGCGAGCGCGCGCAGCGTCCCGCCTTGCACCTGGGACAGCACCGCCGGGACATTGAGAAACGCCAGGTCGACCCGGCCGCCGAGCAGATCGACGGCGGCCGGCGCGCCGCCCTTGTAGGGCACCTCGATCAGCTTCACGTCGGCGCGCAGCTGCAGCAGGATGCCGAGAAACTGCGGGATGCTGCCGACCCCGACCGTGGCGAACGTCAGGTTGCCGCCCGCGCTCCGGGCGGCGGCGACGAGCTCCGGCACGCTCTTGTAGGGGCGGCTCGGCGGTACGATCAGCACGTTCGGAACGTCGCCGACGGTGGCGATCGGCGCGAACGAGGCGATGCCGTCGTAGCCCGCGTCCTTCATCAGCGCCGGCGTGATCACGTGCGACGGCGAGCCCCCGATGAAAAGCGTGTAGCCGTCGGGCTTGGCTTGCGCGACGGCGCGGGCGCCGATTGCGGTGCCCGCGCCCGGGCGGTTGTCGACGACGACCGGACGGCCCAGGGCCTCGCTCATCCCCTCGGCGACCGTGCGCGCGAGCAGGTCGGCCGGGCCGCCCGCGGCGTAGGGGTTGACCAGGGTGATCGGCCGCTCGGGAAAGGATTGCGCAAGCGCTCCTCCCGCGAGCGGGGACAGTGCAAGGAGAACTGCCAATGCCAGGCGTTTCATGCATCCCTCCCGCAGCGGTCGCGCGGTGGCGGCGGATCGGCCGCATGACCGGCGCTCTCTGGCGTGCCGTTTCTGCGACGTAGGATAATGTAGAGCCACGCAGCAGGAAACCGCATCGGCAGCCCAATGACGGAAAATCCCCCGAACACCTTGTTGCCGACGACGCTGGTCGGCAGCTACCCGCAGCCCGACTGGCTGATCGACCGCCGGCTGCTGGTGGAGATCGTCCCGCCGCGTGCCCGCGCGCGCGAGCTCTGGCGCGTCGATCCGGCCTGGCTCGAGCAGGCGCAGGACGACGCCACGCTGCTGGCGATCCGCGACCAGGAACGCGCCGGCATCGACGTCGTCACCGACGGCGAGATGCGTCGCGAGAGCTACTCCAACCGTTTCGCCACCGCGCTCGAGGGCATGGACAGCGACCACCCGGCGCAGATTCCCTCGCGCACGCCGGGTCGTGTCCAGGTCGTGCCGCGGGTGGTCGGCCCGATCCGGCGCCGGCAGCCGGTGCAGGCGCGCGACGTGGCGTTCCTGCGCGCCAATACCGACCGGCCGATCAAGATCACGATTCCCGGGCCTTTCACCATGACGCAGCAGCTCCACGACGAGCACTACCGGGACGACGTCGCGCTCGCGTTTGCCTGCGCCGCGGCGTTGAACGAGGAGATCAGGGACCTGTTCGCCGCCGGCGCCGACGTGGTGCAGCTCGACGAGCCGTTCCTGCAGGCGCGCCCGGAGGAAGCGCGACGCTTCGCCGTGCCGGCCATCGACCGGGCGGTCGAAGGCGTGCGGGGGACAACCGCGCTCCACCTATGCTTCGGCTATGCGGCGCGCGTGAAGCACAAGCCGTCCGGCTACTCGTTCCTGCCCGAGCTCGCGGCCTCGAGGGTCGACCAGATCTCGATCGAGGCCGCCGAGCCGAAGCTCGACTGCGCGATCCTGGCGCAGGTGCCGGACAAGCGGATCATCCTGGGCGTCCTCGATCTCGGCGACATGGCCGTGGAGACGCCTGCGCTCGTCGCCGAGCGCATCCGCCGCGCGCTGCCTTACGTGGCGCCGGAGCGGCTGATCGTGGCGCCGGACTGCGGGCTCAAGTATCTGCCGCGCGAGGTGGCGTTCGCCAAGCTCGAGGCGATGGTTGCCGGTGCGGCAATCGTCCGCCGCGAGCTGGACGGGTAGATGCAGATGGTACCGGGGGCGGCGGACTCAGACCACCGGAGCTGCTGATTAATTAAGAGAAATTTTCAGATGCGTTGAAACCTACCCCTCATCCGTAAAATAGGAACCGAACCAGCGACCAGTTCCACCCACACCGATTTAACGTCGCACTCCGAATCGTGCACCGGCCTCAGCGCGGCAGCATGCACGGAATGATCTGGCGGCCGTGCCGCCGGTAGATGCGGAAATCGGCGTCCGTGGTCAGCAGCACGGGATCGTTCAGCGTCTCGGTCATGCGGACGAGGCAGGCATCCGCAAAACTCATCGGCACGTCGGAGTATTTCTCCAGCAGCTTGAGCACGGCACCCATGTCGTCGGCGAAACGGTAGCCGCAGACGACGGCGCCTCGGCGAAGCAGCGACGCGAGGCTCCGGGTCCCGCGCTCCCCGAGCAGATGAAACGCCTCCGATAGCACTGCCTCGCAGGTCGTCCAGGGAGGCGGCATGCGCAGCGCTTGCGCAGCCGCCCACCGGTGATTGGCATCGCGGCGGCTGAGGAGCGCTACGAGAAAACCGGCATCAACGAGCGCGCTTGTCGCCATAGCCGGTCGACTTCAGGTGCTCTTTCGTCCGGACGCTCAAGTCGCGCGGCAGCCCGTCGACCGAGCCGATCAGGTCGGCGATGGCGTCGAGCGACGCCGGCCGTCGCCGACGCGACCCCCGTGCACCCGTCAGTCGCTCGCGCACCACGTCGGATTTCGAGAGTCTGCGCCGGCGCAACTCGGCTTCGATCTGGGCGACCAGCGCTTCAGGCAATCGAACCGTCAATGTTTTCATGATCCGACCGTATTACATCGCCGACATGTACGCAATACATCGACCGCTCCCTTTGCGTTTTGCAGAGGATGACCATGTCAAATGGCCGTCTCTCGCCCTGGCGTGACTTTCACGCGTGGTGATTGCTCAAGCGCGCAAATGTGCCGGCCTGGGCGATCAGTACGGCGTCTTGTCGATCTGGCCGTTGGATCGCACGAACCAATGCTCGCTCGGGAAGGGCTTGCCCGCGAGCCGGTCCGCCAGCCAATCCGCGACCAGGATCGGCGGAAACGGTCCGAGATTGGCCGCCGGCACGTTGCCGACGGAATGGCGCGATTCCTGATAGACCACCATCTGCTTCGGGCCCTTGACTGTCTTCACCAGCCGCTCGGAATGCTCGATCGGGCTGAGCTCCTCGCACTCGCCGGCGACGACGAGATAGGGCACGCGGATTTTGTCCGCATGGCCTTCCCAGGTGATGGTCTTGCGGAAGCGGTCGAACTCGTCCTCGTCGGTGATGCCCGACATGTACATGAACCGCTTCTTGAAGGTCGGCGACGCCTCCTGGAAGATGGTGTGGCAGCCGGGCTCGTGGCACACCGACATGGCGGCGAAGGCCTTGATGCGCGGCTCGTGGGCCGTGAGGATGGTGCCGAAGAAGGTGCCGAAGCTCGTGCCGGAGCAGCCGATGCGCTCGGCGTCGATCTCGGGCCGGCTGCTCAGCCAGTCCAGGAGCGGCTTGCCGGCGGCGATCCAGTTCTCCATCGAGAAATAGATGCCGAGCATGGGCGCCTCGTATTGGCCCGGTCCGTCGATCGCAAGCACCGCCATGCCGCGATTGAGGAAGCGGTCGCCGTAGAGTGCGACTTGCATTTCCTTGAAGCTGTCCATGCCCGGCACCGCGATCACCGCCGGGATGCGGCCGCCGTTGTAGCCGGGCGGCAGGTGGAGCCAGGCCGGGATCGCCTTGTCTTGAAATGGCACCCACACCGGCTCGACGCGATGATCCGCCAGCGCGGCGTACTTGCCGTAGCATTCGCGCTTCTTGTTGTTGTGGGCGATGTTGGTCTCGTCGTTCTGGTCGTAGGGCCACTGCGCCGCACCCCAGTGGACCGCCGCCATGAAGTAGTTGTCGCGCGCGCTCACCTTGTGATCGGCTTCCTCGGCTGCCTTCGCCTTGGCCTCGCGCCGGCGCGCCACCGTCTCGAAGGCCGGCCCGATGTCCGCCATCTTCTTCACGCGCTCGCGGATGCCGGCGAAATCGGCATTGGCCTCGTTGCCGCACGGGCCGCTGAGATAGAGCGAGCGCGGCTGATCCCAGTCGATGCCGTTGGCGCGGATGATGTTGTCCAGGAGCCAGCGCTGCTCCTCGAAACGGCGCACGTGCGGCTCGCCGCGCTTGTCGAGAACGGGTTGCGGTGGCTGGATCACGTTCATGGTCGTCTCCTCGTTGTGTGGCGTACGGGAGGCAGCAGGTGCGATCACTCCGGCTTGGCGCCCAGCGTGATGAGAATCGGAGTCCAACGCGCGAGCTCATCCTGGAAGACGCCTGCTGCCTTGTCCGGGCCGACGTCGAGCACCGGCTCGAAGCCGATCCTGATGAGCTCAGCCTGGAACTGCTGATCAGACATCGCCTGCTGGGTCACGGCATTGATGCGATCGAGGATCGACCTCGACGTGCCGGCTGGAGCGAAGATGCCGAACGTGGTCTGCGCCACCATGCCTGGCAGCCCCGCGTCGATCGAGGTCGGAATGTCGGGCGCGCTTCTGATGCGGGTCTGCGAATTCACCGAGAGGATGCGGACTTTCCCGGCGCGATGGAGATCGAGGATCTGCGCGGTAGCATTCGCCGAGAGCACCGGGATTTGCCCGCCGATCAGATCGCTGACGCCTTGGCCGATGCCCTTGTACGGCACGTGCACGATGTCGAGCGCGCCGGCGCGCAGCTTGAACAGCTCGCCGGCGAGATTGGTGATCGAGCCGTTGCCGGCCGAGCCATAGGACAGCTTGCCCGGATTGGCCTTGGCGTAGTCAATCAGTTCCCTGAGCGTGCGCGCCGGCACGGACGGATTGACGACGATCGATGTCGAGCTATAGGCGAAGACTGCCACGGCGGAAAAATCCTTGACCGGATGATAGGGCGGATTGGCCATGACGGGCGTGAGCAGGACGTGAGTCGACGTGCTGCCGAGCAGGATGCTGTAGCCATCGGGCTGCGCGTGGGCCACGTCATTTGCGCCGATCAGGCCGCCGCCGCCACCTCGGTTGTCGATGACGATGGTGCCGAAATGCGGCTTGACCTTCTCTGCCCACACGCGGCCGATCACATCGTGCACGCCGCCCGGGACCGATGGAATGACGAGACGGACAGGGCGGACGGGATAGCTGTCCTGGGCGAGCGTCGGTGCCGCCGGCGGCGATCCATGCTGCGAGCAGGCCGAGCACGAGCACATTTAACCGTTTCATCGCGCCTCCCCCAGTCTTTCTTATTGTGTTGCCCGCAAGCTGCAGCGCGGATGTTAGTGAAAGTGGCTGGCCGTGCCAATAATCATCGCGCCGGTGGGGGGAGGGCGCGCGCCCGATCGTGAAACTCATACGCACGCTTCGGACGGCATGAAACAGGACGATCCGACTTCCGCTCGGGGCGAGCTATTCCAATCCCGCGATCCCGGCCTGCTGCACGATCTTGCCCCAACGCACGATCTCCGCTCTGACGAAACTTTGAAGTCCATCGACCGACGGATTGTTGGCGGAAAGCATCCCAAGCTTGAAAATCTGGGTCTTGATCTCCGGCAGGGTAAGGATTCCGGTCAGCTCGGCGTGCAGCTTTTCGACGACCTCGCGCGGGGTCTTGCCGGGCGCCACCATCATATGCCACCCCGCCGCTTCAAACTCGGGCAAACCGGCTTCGGCGATCGACGGAACGTCCGGAAGCGCCGGAACGCGGGTCCTGGTCGTGACGCCGAGCGGTCGAACCTTGCCGGCCTGCAGCATTCCGATGGCAGGCGGGATGTCGCAGAACATCAATGGAATGTGTCCGGCGACGACATCGTTCAAGGCGGGTGCGCTGCCCTTGTAGGGGACGTGCGTCATCACGATGCCGGTCATGTTCATCAATATCTCGGCGTAGAGATGATGGGGCACGCCGGGCCCGACCGATCCGAAGGAGAGCTGCCCGGGTCTTTCCCTCGCGTATTTGATGAGCTCCAGTAGCGAATGGACGGGAAGCGACGGATTGACGATCAAAACGAACGGCACATGGGCAAGAAGCGCGAGCGGAATGAAATCGGTTGTCGGATCGTAGGGCAGCTTCTTGTAGAGCGTGACATTGACCGCCATCGTCGAGCTCGGGGCCATCAGCAGCACATAGCCGTCGGGGGCGGCTTTGGCAGCAGCGTTCGCCGCAGTGATGGTGCCGGCTCCCGGCCGGTTTTCGACCACGAAGGTCTTGCCCAGCCGCTGCTCCAGCTTCTGCGCGAGCATGCGGGCGACTATGTCGGTGCTTCCGCCGGGGGCAAAGGGCACGACGATGGTGACGGAGTGCGTCGGGTACTCCTGTGCCCACGACAGCCGTGACGCGGAAAGGCCCGCAATAGCGACGCCCGTAAGATGTAAGAATTGACGGCGAGGCAGCTTCATGATTGGTCCCCTCTGAAATGCTCGGATGCGCCCAAGCAAGCGCGGGCGTTCGGAGTTGAGTGCTGATCGCACCGGGGAACTGGAACTCGTGATTTTGAGTGTTGCGCCTGCCGACGGCACTTACGCTGCCGCAGCAATGGAAACGGCGACTTCGGCACGTCGCCACTTGGAAAGGCAGCTCGCGGGCAAGCTACATCAATCGGGCGCGTCTTGGGAGGGGCAGAGGGGTCACAGCGACGGATTTTCCGTGTCCACGGCGCGGAATCGTCGGCTTTTGGTGAGGGCTTGCGCTTGCTAGACTTGAGACTGGCATGAAGGCCGCGGCGGGGCGATCGTATCGGAAGCGGACACCCATGTCCGACGCGCGATCCGAATTGAGCGTGTCGCTCTGGCGCGGCACACAGCAGGGCCGATACGAGACTTACAGCGTCCCGCTGCGCGAAAACCAGACCGTGCTCGACGTCGTGACCTTCGTTCAGCGCCATCTCGACCCGACGCTGTCATACCGCTTCGCCTGCCGGGTCGGCGTGTGCGGCTCCTGTGCGATGACGGTGAACGGCCGGCCGCGCTGGACCTGCCGCACCCATGTCGCGAGCGTGGCCGAGCGCGGCCGCCTCGAGATCGGCCCGCTCGAGAACCTGCCCCTCATCAAGGATCTGGCCGCCGACATGCGCCCCTTCTTCGAGAAGTGGCAGCAGGCGAAGGGCGTGTTCGTGCCGTCGAAGACGCGGGACGATGCCATCGAGCAGATCAAACCGGACAGTGCGCCGCGAATCGCCGCCGATGCCGCCATCGAATGCATCAATTGCGGTGTGTGCTACGCCGCCTGCGATACCGTGCGCTGGAATTCGGACTATCTCGGGCCGGCGGCGCTCAATCGTGCCTGGACGCTCGTGAACGATGAACGGGATGCCGGAAATCCCGCGCGTTTGCAGGCGGTCGCGGCTTCCGGCGGCTGCCACGCGTGCCACTCGCACCAGTCCTGCCAGGAGCACTGCCCGCAGGCGCTCAATCCGACCGCCTCCATCGCAGGCCTCAAGCGCCGCACGATGGCCGCCTATCTCAAGGGCGAGATCAAGGTATGAACGTCCGTCTCTATGTCTGGCAGCGGCTGACGGCGGCGCTCATGGTGCCGCTGGTCCTGGTGCATGTCGCCGTCATCTTCTACGCGACCCGCAAAGGAATGACGGCCGCGGACATCCTCGCGCGCACGCGCGGCAGCATCGTGTGGGCTTCGCTGTACGGCATCTTCGTGGTCGCCGCGGCCGTTCACGCCGCGATCGGCATCCGCACCGTCTTGACCGAATGGTCGCCGCTTGGGGATCGGAGCGCCGGCATATTCGCCACGGTTTTCGGAGGTTCGCTGCTGGTCCTCGGGCTGCGGGCGGTCGCCGCAGTGGTGCTGTCATGACGGCCCGGCGATTGAATCATCGCAAGAGCGTGCTTTGGATGGCTGCGCTGGTGCACCGGCTCTCCGGCCTGGCGCTGGCCATCTTCCTGCCCCTGCATTTCTTGACGCTCGGGCTCGCCATCCACGGCGAGGCGCAACTCGAAGGCTTCTTGCGCTGGAGCGATCAGCCGCTGGTGAAGCTCGCCGAAAGCGGCCTCGTATTCCTGCTCATGGTGCATATGTTAGGGGGGCTGCGGCTCCTGGTGATCGAGAATCTCGATTGGCGCGACGGACAGAAGCAGCTTGCGACGATCGCAGCCGGATTGTCGGCCGTCATCGCGTTCATCTTGCTGGCGCGCATGTTCTGAGGATCGCATGACCCTCGAGCGTCTCAAGACCGATATTCTGATCCTCGGGTCCGGTGGCGCCGGTCTGTTTGCTGCGCTGCACGCCCTCAAGGCCAATCCCGATCTCGATGTCACGATCGCGAGCAAGGGCTTGCTCGGGAAATGCGGCTGCACGCGCATGGTGCAGGGCGGCTACAACGTGGCGCTCAACCCCGGCAACTCGGTCGAGCGCCATTTCATGGACACGATCGAGGGTGGCAAATGGCTGCCGCATCAGGAGCTCGCCTGGACTCTGGTGTGTACGGCGGTGGAGCGCGTGCGTGAGTTGGAGAACGAGATCGGCTGCTTCTTCGATCGCAACCCGGACGGAACGCTGCACGGCAAGGCCTTCGCCGGTCAGACCTTCGACCGCACGGTGCACAAGGGCGATCTTACCGGCATCGAGATCATCAACCGCCTGATGGAGCAGGTATGGGCGCGCCCCATCCGCCGCCTCGAGGAGCATCGCGCCGTGGCGCTCGTTCCGGCGAAGGATGGCGCCCTCGCCGGCGTGCTGATGATCGACATTCGCACCGGCGAATTCCGCTTCGTTGCGGCCCAGGCGGTGTTGCTGGCGACCGGCGGCGGGCCGACCATGTATCGCTACCACACGCCATCCGGCGACAAGAGCATGGACGGGCTGGCAATGGCGCTGCGCGCCGGCCTTGCCTTGCGCGACATGGAGATGGTCCAGTTCCATCCGACCGGGCTGCTCGCCGGCCCGGACACGCGCATGACCGGCACCGTCTTGGAGGAGGGGTTGCGTGGGGCAGGCGGCTACCTGCTCAACGGCGCGATGCACCGCTTCATGGGCGACTACGACGAGAAGCTCGAGCGCGCCACGCGCGACGTGGTCAGTCGCGCCATCTATGCGGAGATGAAGGCCGGCCGCACGACGCCGCACGGCGGCGTCTACATCAAGATGAGCCATCTCGGACCGGCGAAGGTGGCAAAGGACTTCAAGGGCATGGTGGATCGTTGCCGCGACTGCGGCTTCGACCTCGCCGGCGGGCTGGTCGAGGTGGTGCCGACCGCGCATTACTTCATGGGCGGCGTCATCTGCCGGGCGGATACCGCAACCGAGTGGCCGGGGCTCTTTGTCGCGGGCGAGGACGCGAGCGGCATGCACGGCGCCAACCGGCTTGGCGGCAACGGCGTCGCCAACTCGACCGTGTTCGGCGGCATTGCCGGCGACGTGATGCCGCGCTGGATCGCCGCCAATCCAGGCCATCGCGCGCCCGACGAGGATGTGCTGGATGCGGAACTTGGCCGCGCGCTTGCGCCGTTCGCGCGCAAGCCCGGGAATTTGAACCGTCTGCGCGAACATCTTCTCGACATGATGTGGGACGAGGTCGGCGTCGTGCGCGATCAGGCGGGCCTCGACCGCGGCATCGCGGCGCTCGACGCCATCGAGACCGAGCTGTTGGCGACCGGGCTTGCGGATGACGGCCGCGCCTTCAATATGACGTGGCACGATTGGCTCAATCTGCGCTCGCTCACCGAGATCAGCCGGGTTATTGCGCTCGCGGCCCGCAAGCGCGAGAATTCGCGCGGCGCGCATTTCCGCTCCGATTTCCCGGAGCCGGGCGACCTCGCGACATCGCGCTTCACGGTCGCGCGCCAGGCGGCCGGCGGTCTCGAGATCACCGAGCAACCGGTTGAGTTCACCCATGTGAAGCCGGGCGAGACACTGCTCCAGGACAAGGTCGCGGCCGAGTAGAGCGAGGCGAACATGATTCCCCTGTCGTCCGTTCAGCGCACCGCGGAGGACTTGATGGCCAAGGCGGCGATCGAGATCCCCGAGGACTATCTCGCGGGCCTGCGCAAATGCGCCGACACCGAAAAGGGCGATCTCTCCGCCTTCGTCATCAAGGCCATGCTGGAGAACTACGAGGCCGCCAAGGAGGATCGCCGCGCCATGTGCGGCGATACCGGCCTGCCGCGCTGGTACGTCAAGATCGGCAACGAGGCGACGATCGAAGGCGGGCCGGTCGCGCTGGAGGCGGCGCTGCGGCGCGCGACCGCGCGCGCCACGACCAACGTGCCGCTGCGTCCCAATCGCGTGCATCCGCTCTGGCGCACCGACCACAACAACAATGTCGGCATCGGCGCACCGGAGATCGAATATGCCTTCCATCCCGACGCCGACTGGATCGAGCTCACCACCGTGCACAAAGGCGGCCTGTTCGGCTCCGACTATCGCATGCTGTTTCCCGGCGACGGCATCGAGGGCATCAAGCGGTTCTACCTCGACACGCTGATCGGCTTCGGCAAGCGCGGGCTCGCGTGCCAGCCGGCGATCGTCGGCGTCGGGCTCGGCGGCTCGAAGGACACTTCCATGGTGCTCGGCAAGCAGGCGTCCTGCCTGCGCATCGTGGATCGCGCAATCCGGACCCGAAGATCGCGGCCCTGGAAGAGGAGCTGAAGGCGCTCGGCAACAGCATCGGCATGGGTGCGATGGGGTTCATGGGCACCTCGATGGTGGTCGATTGCCACATCGAGGTCGGCTATTGCCACACCGGCGGCATGCCGATGTCGGTGCACATGTTCTGCCTGTCCTCGCGCCGCGCCTGCGCGCGAATTTTCGCCGACGGCCGAGCGGCGTTCCGCACCGATCCGATGTGGTTCACGGACTATATGCGTCGCTCCACGGTCGAGTGGGAACTGCCGGCGGCGGAGGCAGCGGAGTAGCACATGGCTCCTCTCAAGACGGTTCAGCTCGATCTTCCGGCGCGGACCGAGGACCTGCGCAACTTGGAGATCGGCTCGGTCGCCTATCTCGCCGGCCGCATCTTCACCGCGCGCGAAGGTGTGTACCAGCGCGCGATCGAGGACGGCGCCGGAATGCCGGCTTCGCGCGGCGCGCTCGGGCTCGCCAACTTCCATTGCTCGCCGGCAGCGACCGTCAATCCCGACGGCAGCTACACCGTAGGCGCGGTCACCGCGACGGCATCGTTCCGTTTTGCAAAATGGCTGGATGGCTGGTTCCGGCTATCCGGCTGCAACATCATCATCGGCAAAGGCGGCATGACCTCGGAGGTCTACCGCAAGTCCTTCGTCCCGAACCAGGCGATCTATCTCACCACGGTCGGATACGGCACCGGCGCGCTTCTCGGCCGCGGCATCAGGCGGGTCGCCGGAGTCTATTGGCTCGAGGAGCTGGGACTGGCGCAGGCCGTCTGGGTGCTCGACGTGGAGAAGTTCGGGCCATTCCTGGTGGAGAGCGATCTCGCCGGCAACAGCCTGTTCGAACGCGAGAACGCCAAGATCGCGCCGGGCCTGGAGAGGCTTTACGCCGGTACCAGGCCCGCCACGTTGCGCCGCTATGGTGAGACCGACGACAAGACCGAAGAGGTGATCTGAGCGCGTCATGCCGCCGGCGATCGAGCGCGGCCCGGTGCAGAGTGCCGCACTTGCGCAAATGGCGCTCGCTGCCCATCATCGCGGCGTCTCGGTCGAGGGAGGAAGGCCATGCCGCTCGCGTGCCGCCTGATCGCCGGCGGCCTGCTCGCGCTTGCGTTGCAGAGCGCACCAGCAGCCGCCCAATATCCTGACAAGCCGATCACCGTCATCGTGCCGTTTGCGGCTGGAGGGCCGACTGACGTCGTCACGCGCCTTGTGGGCGACCATATGTCGCGCACGCTCGGCCAGACGCTCGTGGTCGAGAACATCGGTGGCGCCGGCGGAACCCTGGGCATGACCCGCGCCGCCCAGGCGCAGCCGGACGGCTACACCATCGCGGTCGGCAATATGGGGACGCAGTCGGCGGCACCCGCGCTTTATCCGAACCTCAAATATGACCCGGCGAAGAGCTTCGCGCAGGTGGGCATCGTCAACTACACGCCGCAATCGATCGTGGCCAAGAAAGACACCGCGGCGAAGACCCTGAAAGAATTCATCGACTACCTCAAGGCCAACCATGCGAAGCTCAGCTACGGCCACGCTGGTGTCGGCTCGATCTCGCACGTGTCGGGCCTCGTTTTCAACGCGAAGTTTGGTCTCACGCCGAACCTGGTGCCCTATCGCGGCACCGCACCCGCCATCCGCGACCTCGTCGGCGGCCAGATCGACTACATGGTCGACCAATCGCTCAACGTCATCCCGCAGATCCAGGCCGGCACCATCAAAATCTATGCCGTCGCAGCCCCCGAGCGGCTCTCGAGCTTGCCGGACGTGCCGACGACGGGGGAAGCCGGGGTCGACTTCATCTTCAGCGCCTGGAACGCCATGGTCGCCCCCAAGAACACGCCGAAGGAAATCGTCGCCATGCTCGCGGACGCGCTCAGCAAGGCGCTCGATGATCCCGCCATTCAGAGGCGTTACGTCGATCTCGGCAGCTCGGCGCCCAAGGGCGCGGACCGCGGGCCCGCGGGCCTGCAGAATCTGGTCGAGAGCGAGGTCGCCCGCATCACGCCGGTGATCCAGGCCGCCGGCGTGACGGGGAATTGACGGTTGCGTAGCCCGCATGGAGCGTAGCGGAATGCGGGGCGGTCGTGCCACGCGGCAGAAACCCCGGATTTCGCTTCGCTCCATCCGGGCTACGGCCGCGCCACGCGAATGAACGGTCGCTCGCCCGTCGGATCGACCTCGACCCATGCGCCGTTCGGGATCGCCTGCGTGATGTCGAGATCAAAACCGGAGATCATCGTGAAGCCGGCAAGCGCCGCGCCCTGAACCATGATCGGGTTGACGACGTTCAAGACCAGGGCCGCCGGCACGACACCTCGCGCATTCATTTCGTGCAGCATCCACGCCGTGGCGACACCACCTTTTGCCGCGTCGAGCACGAGCACGCGGCCGGCATAGCTCTCGCCGGCGAGCTTGTGGTCGGGGCGCGAGAACACGCCGCGCAAGCGGTCGAGATCGTAGCGCGCGGAAAATCCATCCCTGGCGACCAGGGCTTCGCCTTCGACCCGGCACCCCATGCCGGCGGTGGCAATGAAAGTCCTGCTGCTCATCTTGCGATCCGGCCGTCGCGGCATGCGGCGTCGATGCAGGCTTCCATGGAGAGAAGCGCGGTCCGGTAGCCATAGCCGCCCAGGATGTTGACGAGCTTGGCCGAGTTGGTCGCGAGCCGCTTCCAGCCGTTCGCTTCCGCCATTTCCCGGGCATAGCTCTGGTAGAAGCACATGCCCGAGAGGACAGTCCCGCCCGCGGCCTCGATCCGCTCGGTGAGACGGAGACGATCGGCGTCCGGCTTGACCTGCGGACTGGTGACGACGAGCAGCGGGATGGTGGCGCGGTGACCATCGATCAGGTCGGCGACCTGCGCCATCTCGACCAGGCTGAGCTGCGGAGCGGAAAACACGACGAGATCGACGCTATCGATGTCGCGCGCGTAGCTCGCGGCAAAGGCGCGAATGTCGGCTTCGCCGACTTCGTGTCGCGGCAGCATAGCACCGGCTGCCATGACATCGGCTTCGCGCCGTGCTTCCGGTGTGATGCCGACCATGTGGAACAGAGCGACTGAGCCGTAGCTCGCAAGCGCCGCCCCGAAGTGCTTCATCTCGTCGGAGCTTGGAATGCGATCGATGCCGACGAGCGCGGGGACCTGCCAATAGTCGCCGGCCAATCGGCCGACGATCGCGCCGAGCGCGCCCCAATCGTTTAGCTCGCGGGGGGTCCAGCCGACGTCGACAACGAGCGTTGCCGCGCGCCGCTCGTCGAGATGATAGCCGTAGCGCGGAGTCCGGCCCGTGAGCCCGGCGCTCAGCGCCGACGGTCCGCCTTCGAAATTCGAACGCGCGCCGCAGACGCTGTTCGAATAGATGACCACCCCGGTGTCGCCGTAGGCAACGTGCTCGCGCAAGACCGGTGGCATGATGGTTTGGTAATTGATGCAAGTGTTCGTCATCAACACGCCAAGCGCCTCAAACGCGGCGATCGCGCGGCGTTCGAGGTCCAGCATCCAGGGCTGCTGCTTGAGCCGGTGCGCGGCCGCAAAGTCGGTCCCGCGCGGATCGGTGATGGTCGGAATGCGCACGTGTCGCTGCTTGGGCGGCAGCCGCGCCATGCGTTCGAGCCATTCGACGCCGGCCAGACCCAGCGACTCCGTGTCGGCCATGATGTGGGCTTGCGTCACCGGCACGAAGTCGCCGGCGCCGAGATACCGCCCAACCTTGATCTGGTGCTCGATCGCCCATTGTGCGGCCGGGCCGAATTCACCGGCGCGCAGTGCCTCCTCTTCATCCGTGAGCTTCATTCAGTTGGCTGCTTTGATGTTCAGCTCCTTCACCAGCCGCTCGTACTTCGCAAAATCATCGCGGACGAGTTGCGAGAATGCGTCCGCGTTGCCGCCGACCGGCTCCTGGGCGGACTGCAGGAAGCTGCCGCGGATTGCCCCCTCGGCGAGCGCCTTGTTGATCTCGGCGTTGAGGCGGCCGGCCACCGCCGGCGGCGTCCCCGTGGGTACAAAGACGCCGAGCCACTGGTCGAGCACCAGTCCCTTGATGCCCGCTTCCTGATACGTCGGCACATCCGGCAGGGTCGGCGAGCGCTTCTCCGTCGATTGCGCCAGCAGCCGCAGGGTTCCCGCCTTGTAATGCGGGACCAGCGGGGAAGACCCGAGCGAGCCGATCTTGATGTGGCCGGCAATGAGGTCGTTGATTGCCTGGCCGCCGCCGCGATAGGGGACATGGTCGAGCTTGATGCCGGCGATCTTCGCAAACCACTCGGCGACAAATTGCTGCTGCGAACCGACGCCCGAGGTCGCAAAGTTCATGCCCGGGCGCTCTTTCGCAAGCGCAATCAATTCGGTCAGTGAGTTTACGCCGAGCGATGGATGCACGGCCAGCACGACGGGCTGACGTGAAAGCTGGATGACAGGCACCAAATCCTTCAGCGGATCGAAGCTCACCTTGAACACGTGCGGAGCGCTCGTCACCTGGTCGGGCGCTATGAGCACCGTGTAGCCGTCCGGCGCGCTTCTGGCGGCAGCTTCGAAGCCGATGTTGCCGCTGCCGCCCGACTTGTTCTCAACGACGATCTGCTGCCCAAGCTCGCGCGAAAGGTAGTCGGCGATGACGCGAGCCCCAACGTCGGTCGAGCCGCCCGGCGGATAGGGCACAATGAACCGCATCGGGCGGCTCGGCCACGCTTGGCCCCAACTCGTCATCGGCGCAAGGACGGCCACGAGCGCTGCGAGGACCCGCAAAGTCATCATCGAAAATGCCGCCCGTTTGCGCCCATCATCAGATATCTTATCGGGCCTTCTCCGGCTCGGCTAGCAGCGCCAGTATCGAGGTCCCTTGTCCCGCCATGCCGTTCTCAACCTATCTCCCCGAGCACATGGGCTCGATCAAACTCACGACGCCCGGGCCTTTCGTGGCAGGCTCGCACGTCGAGCTGACATTGATCTACACCGCCGGCACTTTCGGAATTGACGACACCGGCATGGTGAAAATCTCGTGGCGGACCACCTCCGACATGAGCAAGCCGCAATTCGACAGGCCCGCCGCGCCGAACTTCACCACGGTCGAGGCGAGCAACGGTGCCAAGCTCGAAGTCTGGTTCGACCGGCTCAACATCCGGCCATACGCCAACACCCTGCTCATTCGTATCGGCCGCGGCTATCTGCGCGCCGCCGACACGCTCACGGTGCGAATGGGCGACCGCCGCCAGGGCTCGCCCGGATACCGGCTGCAGACCAATTGCGAGGAGCGCGTCGAGCTCAAGACGTCGATCGACGCCTTCGCGACCTACGAGTTCACGGAGTTGCCGGAGCAGCCGGCCTTTGCGCTGGTGCCGGGCGCGGCGGCGCATTGGAAAGCGATCTGGCCCTCGCTTGCGGTCGCGGGCGAGCCTTTCCGCCTCGCGATCGTCGCCGAGGATGTGTGGGGCAATCCGACCGGGGAGGCTGACCAGGTTGTCACGCTGGTGTCGTCGCGGCCGGTGCGCGGATTGCCTCAGAGCATCGCGATGAAGCGCGGAAACGGCCCGTTTGTACTGGAAAATCTTGTTGCCGATACAGCCGGCGATCTCGAACTGCGGCTCATGGCGAACGGCGAGCAGCTCGCCGCAGGCGAATCCCATGCGCGTTGTCGCAAAGGCGCCGCTGCGACGCTATTGGGGCGATCTGCATGGACAGAGCGGGGAAACCATCGGCATGGGGTCGGCCGAGAGTTATTTCTGCTACGCGCGCGATGCTGCCTTTATCGATATTGTCGGCCACCAGGGCAACGATTTTCAGATCACCGACGCGTTCTGGGCCGAGCTCAACCGGCTGACCGCGCAGTTCGACGTGCCCGGTCGTTTCGTCTGCGTGCCCGGCTACGAATGGTCGGGCAATACTGGCATGGGCGGCGACCGCAACATCTTCTTCCGACGCGAAGGCCGTCCCATTCGCCGGTCATCGCATATTCTCGTTACCGGCCAGACCTCGACCAATGCAATCTACACCGCGGACGAACTGTTCCGCGCGCTTGCAGGCGAGGACGCCATCGTCATTGCGCATGTCGGCGGACGCTATGCGGACCTCAAATACGCCCATGACGGCCGGATCGAACGCACCGTGGAGGTGCACTCGACCTGGGGCACGTTCGAGTGGCTCCTCCATGACGCCTTCGAGAAAGGCTACCGCGTCGGCGTCGTGTGCCACAGCGACGATCACAAGGGTCGCCCCGGCGCCACCCGGCCGGGCGCGTCGACCTTCGGTGCGATCGGCGGGCTGACCTGTTACCTGATGCCCGAGCTGACGCGGGACGCCCTATTCGAGGCGCTGCGCCGGCGCCGGCACTACGGCACGACCGGCACGCGCCTGTTCCTCGATCTGCGTGGCACGTTCGCTCAAGCGGTCACGGGGTTTTCGGAAGACCCGCAGCTTGCGTCCGGCCACGAATATCCCGTCCATGCAGCGCTTATGGGCGACATCGTTCGTCCAGGGCCGGTGCCGATGCGATTGGCCGCCGAGGTCATCGGTACCGCGCCGATCGAGCGGGTCGACGTGCTGCATGGCACGCGCGTGGCGCAAACTGTTCGCCCATTCGCCGCCGCCGATCTCGGCCGCCGCCTGCGCGTGCTGTGGCAGGGCGCGGAATATCGTGGCCGCGGCCGCGAAACGTTGTGGCAGGGAAAACTGATGCTCGTAGGCAATCGCTTTGCGCGGTTCGCGCCGGTGAACTTCCTCAATCCTGAGCGAAAGGTGGAGGAAACCGCGCCCGGCACCGCGCTCGCCTGGAATTCGGTGACGACCGGCAATCTCGCGGGCATCGACATTTGGCTCGACGAGGCCGGGCGTGGCACGCTCCGGCTTGAAACCAACGTCGTATCGGGCGAGGTGAATCTTGCGAGCTTGCCGACGGCACTGTCACTTTCGACGGCGGCGGTCTCGGCCGCCGGATCGGCGTCTATCGTCTGCCCGAGCAGGACTGGAGCCGGCGCCTCGCACTCGATCACACCGTGACCTACACTGGCGGCGGCGACCTACCGGTCTATCTACGCGTAACGCAGAGCGACGGCCACCAAGCCTGGTCGAGTCCGATCTACCTGATTGCTTGATTTGGAGGGTTTAGACTCCGCGGACTTTCGGCCTACGCCGCTAGTTTGCGACTGGTATCGATTGCAGAAGCTCTCGCCATTTCGCCGATTCCTCGGCCAGCATGCGGGCGAACGTGACGTCATCTTCATAGGCCGGTTCAACAGACAAGAGCCGGACCTTGTCGCGGACCTCCGGCACGCTCAGGATCGATGCGACTTCTTGCGAGTATCGCTTGACGACAGGAGCGGGTGTTCCGGCCGGCGCAAACAGCCCGATGAATCCGCCAATGCGTCCGAAGCCCGCAACCCCGGCTTCGGCGATCGTCGGAATGTCGGGCGCCAACGCGGTCCGCCTGACATGCGGCACGCCGAGCGCAATCAACGTGCCCGCTTTGATGTGAGGATGCGCCGACGTCAGGTCGACGACCGCGACGGGGATTTGTCCCGCTACGAGATCGGTAACCGCCGGCGCGCTGCCACGGTAGGGGACATGGACGAGATTGGCTCCGGTCGCCTTCTTGAGCAGCTCCATCGTGAGGTGCTGGCCCGAATTGGTGCCCGTCGAGCCATAGCTCACGCCACCAGGGCTCGCCTTCGATCGCTCGACGAGCTCCTTGATCGATTTCGGACCGACGCTGGGATTGGCGACGATGACGAGCGGAACGTCGATGAGCTTGGCAATGGCCACGAGCTCATGCAGCGGATCGAACGGCGGTGCACCGGGCAGATGCGGGCTGATGACCAGCGCGCCGGTCGCCGCGACGCTCAGCGTGTCGCCGTCAGGGGGAGCCTTGGCCAGGATCGTCAATCCGAGCGAGCCGCCGGCACCCGGCTTGTTCTCGACCACGATCTGGCGTCCCAGGCGAGGGCCAAGCTCGTTCGCGATCGTGCGCGCGATACCATCCGCCGACGCTCCCGGCGCAAATGGCACGATGATCTGGATCGGCCTTTGCGATGTTTGTGCGAGCGCGGGCCCGCAGGCGATGGCGAGCGCCAACAGCAGAACACCCCTCGACAGCATCATCTCCTCCCGCTTCTTCGTCGCCCGCGCCGTTGTCCGCTGCTTGGCGTCCTGGATCGTCTTCCAGATATTGTAGGGCGTCGCCGGCATCTTGATGTCGCGCACGTCGTAGTCGCGCAGCGCGTCCACGATAGCACTGATCACGACCGCCGGCGCCGCGGTGGTGCCGCCTTCGCCCCCCGCCTTGATTCCGAGCGGATTGGTGGGCGAGAGCACCTCGGCGATTTCGGTCTTGAACGGCGGCACGGTGTCCGCGCGCGGCATGCCGTAATCCATGAGCGAGCCGATGAGCGGCTGGCCGGAATCGGGCTCGACGTAGCATTGCTCCCACAAGGCCTGGCCGACGCCTTGCGCGATCGCGCCGTGGGTTTGGCCATCCACGATCAGCGGATTGATGCAGCGGCCGACGTCGTCGACCGATGCGTAGCGGGTGATCCGCACCGCGCCGGTGTCGGGGTCGACCTCGACCTCGCAGATGGCGCAGCCATTGGGAAACACCGGATCGTGCATCTCGTTGTCGGTCACCACCGCGATGCCGTCCTCGAACTCGGGGAGAAGCTCGTGGCGCGCCGCTTCCTTTGCGAGCTCCAGGAAGTCGAAAGTGCGGTTGGTCTCGCGCGAGCTGAACCTGCCGTCGCTGAATTCGATGCGGTCGGGAGCCGCTCCCAGGATGGCGGAAGCGATGGTCTTGCCTTTGGCGATGAGGTCGGGCGCGGCTTTGGAGAATACGGTTGCGGCGTGGCGCATGGAGCGGCCCGAATGCGAGCCGCCGCCCACCCTCACCACGTCGGTGTCGCCGAGGATGATCTTCACGCTCTCGACCGGGACGTGCAGAAGATCGGACACGACTTGTGCAAAGCTCGTCTCATGTCCCTGACCGCTCGGCTGTGTGCCGATAACGACGTCGACGCGTCCCTCCGGCCGAATGGTGATCCGGGCCTGCTCGTTGGGCGCGCCGATCGAGGACTCGACGTAGTTCGCAAGCCCGCGGCCGAGGAGCTTGCCCTGTTTCGCGGCCTCGCGCCGGCGCTTCTCGAATCCCTTCCAGTCGGCGATCTCCATCGCCCGGTCCATGTTGTCCTCGTAGCGCCCGCTGTCGTAGTTCATGCCGACGGCGTTGCGGTACGGCATTGCGTCAGGAGGGATCAGGTTCTTGCGCCGCAGCTCGATCCGATCGATGCCGATCCGGGCCGCTGCGGTGTCGATGAGCCGCTCGATTGCGAAGGTCACCTCCGGCCGGCCGGAGCTGCGATAGGCCTGCGTCGGCATGGTATTGGTGTAGACCGCCATCGCCCGCAGCGTGGCGGTGGGAATGGCGTACGAGCCCGGGATGAGGCCCGCGCCCTTGGAGAGCGGCGAGAGCGAGACACAGCGCGCGCCGACATTGCTGATATTGATCGCGCGCATGGCGAGGAAGCGCCCGTCCCGGGTGAGCGCCAGCTCGACCTTGGTGACGAGGTCGCGTCCCTGATAGTCGCTGAGGAAGCACTCGGACCGTGTCGCCGTGAACTTGACCGGACGGCCAAGCTTGCGCGCGGCCCACAGCACGAGCCCGAACTCGACGAAGACGCGGTTGCGCGTGCCGAAATTGCCGCCGACGTCGTGGGAAAGAACGCGCAGGCTTTCGGGCGCAATGCCGAGGACGGCGGCAAGCTCGCGCTTTTGCCGCACCGCGCCGCCGCTGCCGGCATGGAGCGTGTACCGCCCGCTTTGCGGGTCGTAATGGCCGAGCGCGGCGCGCGGTTCAAGCGGCACTCCGGTCACGCGGTCGATGTGGAAGTCCACCGCCACGACGTGATCGGCGCTCGCGAAGGCCTGCTCGGTCGCCGTTCGATCGCCGAACACCGTATCGACCAGAATGTTGTCCGGCACCTCGTTCCAGACCACAGGCGCCCCCGGCCGCATCGCGTCTTCGGAGTGGTAGACCCCCGGAAGCACTTCGTAGTTGGTCTCGACTGCTTCTGCGGCATCGAGTGCCTGCGCTGCGGTTTCGGCCACGACCATCGCCACGGCTTCCCCGACATGGCGTGCCCTGTCGGTCGGCAACAAGAGGTGCGGACCGATGAACATGGTGCCGCCGCCGGCGGCGTGCAGCTTCATGTCGTATTTGGTCTTGGGCAGCGGATCGTGCGGGATGGCATTGAGCCCGTCGGCAAGGCAGTCGGCGCCGGTGAAGACGCCGAGCACGCCCGGCATCGCCTTCGCGCGCGCAGCCTCGATGCCGAGAATGCGCGCATGTGGATGCGGGGACCGCACCATCACGGCGCAGGTTTGCCCCTCGACGCCGAAATCATCGCTGAAGCGGCCGCGACCCGTGATCAGCCGCCCATCTTCCGCGCGGACCATAGGCTTGCCGATGAAGCGGAAGCCGGTTTCCCCGGTCTCGGTTTTTTGATCGAAGTCCGTCATTGGCGGCAGATCGACATTCCTGACTATTGCGGAGCGGGGGTGAGGCGGGCGCCGGACGACGGGTCCGCCGCGCAGGAAGCTCCTTCTTTTGCGCCCCAAATGCAAATATACGTGGTCAGGAGGATACAGATATGTGGAGCTCTGACCCGACGCTTGGAGCTTCGCCGCTCTCGCGACGCGCATTCCTGGGCGGAGCGGCAGGAGCGGCGTGCGCAAGCGCCTTGCTTTCCTCGAGCATGGCTCGGGGCGCTCCGGCTCCTTCCCTGCCTCGGACAGCCCGATGGCCAGCGTCCGAGGATCCGGCGTTTTCGATCGGGGCGGCCGTCGGGGATCTTACCTTTGTTGCCCAGGACGCGTCGGGCGCCGGCGAGATGCCGGCAGGCGCCGTGCCCCAGGCCGGGCGGACGTTGGAGAACCTTCGCCGCACCCTCGCGTCCGTCGGTCAGGGCCCGGACGATCTGGTGTTCCTGCAGGTGCTGCTGACCGACTATTCGGCCGCGCCGGCGATCGCCGGGCTGCTCCAGAAAGCGTTCCGGCGCGAGCGTGCGCCCACCACCTGTTTCGTCGGGGTGACCAGCCTGGGGGCCGACCGGCTGGTACGGGTGGACGCTGTCGCCTCAACCAATCGCGACCGCGCGCCGGTTGTGGCTGAGGGCGTACCGCTTCCGCTTGGGGCCCCCTGCCATGCCGTCCGCGTGGGGGATTTGGTTTTTGTCGGCAGCGTGGATGCACCGGAAGAGACGACGGGGCCGAGCACGATCGTTCTCGAACGCATGGACGCCGTGCTGCGGGCAGCGGGTCTCGGGCTGAAAGATTCATTCCGGCATTGGGCATTTCTGCGTGACATGGCCGCGAAGAGCGTGCGCGACGCCTACGGGCGTGAGCGTACCGCGAAGCTCGATCCGATTTTCCCCCCCAACGAGTATCCGGCCAACTCTCGCATCGGCAGCCCGGCGCTTGGGCAGGGCGTGGCGCAGCGCTCCTACGCACTCGCGACGCGTGCGCGCCGCCAATACGTGGAGAGCAGTTTTGTCCGGCGGACGCCGCGCGTGTTCGCCCAGAGCGTGCGAGTAGGCGACTGGCTGTTCATCTCGGGCCAAGACGCCGTCGACGTCGCGCAGCAGACGCTTTTCGTCGGCGACTTGCGGTCCCAGACCGAGCAATGCGTGCGGCAGCTCCAGTTCATCATGGAAGCGGCGGGCGGAACGATGGACGATATCGTGAAAACCACCGTCTATCTGCTCGACGGACAGGACCGCTCGGTGTTCCTGGATGCCTATGCCGGCGAGTTCGAGCGGCGCTTGCGCAGCCCCTGGATGCCCGCCGGTCTCACCATGGCTGTCGACGCCCTGCGCCCGGATTGCCTGGTGGAGATCGATGCGGTGGCGTGGCTGGGAGCCCGCTAAGCTACTGTTTCCTTCTTGGCCTGCTCCCCCGGACGGTCGCGACGCTCCGCCTCTGGACGCTCATTCCGGGCCTAGTCACCCGCACGCCGGAACCATACTTCTGATAATATAAGCCCCATAAATACAACCTATACGCTTAGATCAGGAGGGGTAGAATCATGCCACGCACATGGAGATCCAGTCCTCTCGTGTCCACGTTCGCACTACTTGGCATCGCGCTCCTCGCGGGAGTGGCGGCGCAGGCGCAAACCGTGATGCCGCCGAGTGCGCCGGCGAGTTGCGTTCAGAACGCCGGCAATGGCGAATTGGCGTGTGGCTCAGGCGCGACGGCGAGTCCCGGCACCGGCGCCACTGCGATTGGCATCAATGCAAAGGCGACGGCCGATGCGGCGGTGGCTTTCGGCTCCAATGCCAACGCCAGCGCGATTTCGGCGATGGCATTCGGGCTTGGCACGACGGCGAGCGAGCAAGGGAGCGTGGCGGTGGGGCAGGGTGCCGCGTCAAGTGGGGCTGCCAGCACGGCGATTGGCTTTGCGGCGCGCGCGTTCGGCAATGACAGCGTGGCGGTCGGCGACACCGCGACGGCGGGGAGCGCGGGCGTCAACTTCAGCACGGCAATTGGCAGCAATACCTCGGCTAATTTCGCTTCGAGCACCGCGCTTGGATTTGGAGCCCAGACCACTGCCGCGAACCAGATGATGTTCGGAACCGGGACCAACATCTATGCGCTGCCGGGCGTCAACTCGGCCGCAAGCCGCGCGGCTCAGAAAGGAGCGCTCATGATGCTGACCGTCGATGCGGCGGGCAACGTCGCGACAGCTCGTGTTCCGACATGCCGGTGCCCGCCTCCGACGGTTACACCGAAGTCGAGGAGAAATTGATGTCTTCGGCAACGCTCCGGAGATGATGACGCGAGGCATCGCACGGGAGCGAGCGTATTAATCCACTCGTTCGACGTTGTCCCATAACCGCTTGCGCAGCGCCGCGATGTCGATCTGCTGCACGCTGCCGCTGCCGGCGAGATCGAGCGCATGGGCGGCCGCCGCTCCCATGGCGATGCAGGGGCCCATGACCCGCACGCTCGAAAGCGCGGCGCTGTCGCCGTCGATGCAGCGGCCGGCGGCCACGATATTGTCGGCTTCGGCCGGAACGAGGCTGCCGAAGGGGACGTAGTGCACGTGGTCGTCGGGGAACGGCTCCCACACATAGCTTTCGGCGCGATCGTGCAGCTCGATCGGCCAGGCGGTGCGCGCGATGGCATCGGGAAACGGCGTGCCGGCGCGCACGGCATCGACGGTGAGCTGCTGGCGAGCGGCGATCCAACGCGTCTGGCGAATGCCCGGCAGGCCATAGCTGCGCACGCGCGCGGCGCCGAAAGCATGCGGATATTCGCTCTTGAGAAAGTGCAGGACCTTGTCCGCCTGCGCCTTCCCAAGAAGGGCATTCTGCGAGGCCGCGACCGGGTCGAGCGGCGTCTCGACATGGGTGAGGTTCACCAGCGCCGTGCCGCGTCCGGGAAAGACGAAGGCAAATCCGTCCGTGCGCACCAAACCATAGGCCGCGGCCTTGGCGCGTGCCCGCGCGGTCAACTCGTCGCGGCCCGGCTGCTGCGCCTCGTCGATCCCTTCCAGCACCATCATCTGGGTGCCGTAGATCGGACCGCCGGCGTGCTCACGGCAGGCAAAACCAGCCTCCCAGGTCAGCGCCGCGTCGCCGGTCGCATCGACGAAGCCGGCCGCCGAAAGCTTCAAATCGCCATAGCGGGTGGCGAGATCGAGCTCGCGCACCCGGCCACCATCGCGCGCCACGCCGCGCACGATCGCGCCGAGGAGCACCGTGATATCGGCGTTGCGCACGGCTTCCTCGATCCAACGCGACAGCGCGATCTCGTCGTACATCACCACGGTCGTGTTCGACGGCCCGCCGCGGCGGTAGTGCAACGCCCCCTGCGCGCCGAGATCGCGCAGGATGCCGTCGGCGATCCCGTGGGTGAACTGATATCCGTGCGGGCCATTAGCGAACAGTCCGCAGAACGTGCCGATGATGGAATTGACGGCTTGTCCGCCCAGCGCGGGAAGTCCGTCAACCAGCGCGACCTTGCGGCCGAGACGCGCTGCTTCGAGTGCCGCCGAAATCCCGGCGATACCAGCGCCCAGCACGCAAATATCCGCGGATACGCGGCGCGGCGTTCCGTTCGCGGGGCGCCGAACGACGCGGGTCGCGGACGAAATCTTTGCCTGGGCCGGGTTCATGGCCGGTGGCTGGGTTGATGTCACCGGCGCAGGATACAGATCATGCTTTGGCGGGTGAACCGCGATCCGGTTCGGCCGGATCGGGCGTGCGGCCGAAGACGACCGAGACCTGAATCTGTCCTCGCCGCTCGAGGATTTCCACCGACACTTCGCTCGCGTGGCGGCGCACTTTGAGGTCCACGCTGGACTGTCCGAGCCGCAGGTTGCGTAGCACCACCTCGTCCAGGAACGACGGCAAGCGCGGATTGCGCAGCCGGATTTCGTTTGCGGCCGGATCGAATTGCAGTCCAAGCGAGGCTTCGATCAGCGTGAACGGGGTCGCGCTCGCCCAGGCCTGCGGCGAGCACGCGACGGGATAAAGGGTGGGTCCGCGCCCGCGGCCGCGCTGAAAGCCGCAGAACAGCTCGGGCAAACGCCGCATGTCCATATAGGTGGCGGCATCGAACAAGCCTTTGAACACGCGCTCGATCGAACGCTTCAGGCCGTAGCGGGCGAGGCCGAGCGTGATCAGCGCATTGTCGTGCGGCCAGATCGAGCCGTTGTGATAGGACATCGGATTATAACGCGCTTCGGTATTGGCAATCGTTCGAATGCCCCATCCCGAGAAGAATTGCGGCTGCAGCAGGCCGTCGGCCACCTTGATCGCCCGCTCGAGCTTGGCGATGCCGGTGAAGAGGACTTGACCGGCATTGGAGCTGCGCACACGGCACGGCTCCTTCTCGCCGTCGAGCGCCAGCGCAAAGGTCTCGAGCTCGGGACACCAGAAGCTCGCGTCGAAGCGCTCGGCCAGCTCCTCGGCCTCGGCCTGGAGGCGCTGCGCGTGTTCGATCTTGCCCAGGCGCAGGGCGCAGCGTGCGGCCATGTGCTTGGCGTAGTAGACGTAGCCTTGCACCTCCGCAAGCGCGATCGGACCCTGTGCCAGACGACCGTCGGCATGGAAAATCGCGTCTTGGGAATCCTTCCAGCCCTGGTTGGCGAGACCTTCCTCGGTCGCGCGGTAGTATTCAATGAAACCGTCCCCGTCGGGATCGCCCGGCCCATCGATCCAGGCGAGCGCGGCCTCGATCGCGGGCCATAGCTCCACGATGGTCGCGTCGTCGCCGGTCCGTTCGGCGTAGAGTCCGGCGAGCATGATGAAGAGCGGCGTGGCGTCGACGCTGCCGTAGTAGAGACGGAAGGGAACCTCGCGCAGCGCGGCCATCTCGCCGTTGCGCATTTCATGCAAAATCTTTCCCGGCTGGGCGTCCGAGGCCGGATCATCGCTCTTGGCCTGATAGGCGGCGAGCCGGCGCAGCACGCCTTGCGCGACCCGCGGATCGAGCCAGAGCATCTGCATTGCCGTGATCAAGCCATCGCGGCCGAACGTGGTCGAATACCAGGGAATGCCGGCGTAGGGATAGCGCCCTTGCGGCGTGTCGGTCATCAGCATGTGGAGATCGGACATCGACCGGCACAACACCTCGTTGAAGAGGTCGTTCGAGGTCTCGATCGTGGCCGTGTCCTGCGATACGGCGCGCAAATTTCGATGGACCGCGCGCAGCCCGCGCAGGAGCGGGACCGGTTGCGGGGGCTCCGGAGTGCCGCAGCCAATGGTGAAGAAGATCGGTGTCGCCTGTTTGGGGGCGAGCGCGAGGCGATAGGACGCCGTGGTCGCAGTCATCTCGCTCGGAGGCGGGTCGAACCGCAAGACCGTTTGTCGCAACTGCCCGTCGAGCGCGCCATAGCTCAAAATGGTGGTGGCCGGCCGGATGGTACGGCGCGTGAGCACGCCGCGGCGCTCGCGCCGCAGGCCGCGGACCTCGAACAAGTCGGCAAAATCGCTGTCGAAGAGCATGCTCAGGCGCAGGTCGACCGGACGATCACCGTGGTTGTGGATCGACAATCTTTGGTAGGCGGTATCGCGCCAGAGAAAAATCGTGCGCACGACATGCAACGTGTCCTTGGGCAGGACCAGGTGATCGTCGAAATATACGTCGGGATTGGTCAGATCGACCGTCAGCAGGGTGTTGTCGTCGCGCACGTTGGAGCCGAGCGACAAGGGCTGCATGCCGTTGAGCAACAGCTCGAGATGGGAGAGAAAGCGCGTGTCGCAATGGAAAAGCCCGTCGGGACCGCCGGCCGATGCACCGATATCGCCATGGCTGTCGAGCACGACGAAGGTATCGTCGTGCTTGAGCGTCCGACGCAGCCGCGCCGCCGGGCCCGTTGCCGGAATGTAGAACGGGGCCTCGGGAACTGTGTCGAACAACAATTTCGGGAGCGTGGCGCCCTCAATCGCCATGAAATCCCTGTCAGTTCATTCCTTTTTCCAGCTCCGGCTGCAACCTCGAGCCGTCGACGGCTCGGGTTGAGAGCGGAGCTCGCGCGGCCTCACGCGTCGGCAGCGACGGCCGTTTGAGCAACGAACGATAGACCTGAACATAATCCTTGGCCATGCGCGTCGCTGAAAACCGTTCTTCAAATCGCCGCCGGACCGCGCGTCGATCGAGCTCCAGCACCCGCGGCAACGTTCGCACCGCCTCTTCCATTGTCTCGACCATCAAGCCCGTGACGCCGGGATCTGATGATCTCGGACACCGAGCCGCAACGGAAGGCAAGGACCGGTGTGCCGCAGGCCATCGCTTCGATCACGGATAGCCCGAATGGCTCCGGCCAGTCGATCGGGAACAAGAGCGCTTGCGCTTGGCCCAGGAATTCGGTCTTTTCGCGCTCGTTGATCTCTCCGATAAATTCGACACCAGGCCCATCGAGCAGCGGCGCGATGGTCTCGCGAAAATACGCCTCGTCGACCTTGTCGACTTTGGCGGCAATCTTGAGCGGAATTCCCAGCTCCCGTGCGATCTGAATGGCGCGATCGGGTCGTTTCTCCGGCGAGATGCGACCGAGGAACGCCACGTAGCCGCCACGCGGCGCGTAGTTGGGCTTGTGCTGATTTGTCGGGATGCCGTGGTAAACCGTGGCGACGAAGTTGCTGTTCACGACCGGTCTGCGCTGATCGTTGGATATCGATACCAACGGCATGTCGCTGAAGCCGACATACAGGGGTTTGAGATCGTGAAGGTCTTGCCGGCCGTGAAGGGTTGTGACGGTGCGATTGGCTATGGGCCGAAACAGCGGGAAGTGAAACTGATCGATGTGGAAGTGCAGGATGTCAAATTCGTCGGCGAACTCGCGTACCCGGTCGAGCATTAGCATGTAATAGGGGATTGGATCACGAACATTGGCGTCAAGCCGCAGCGCCATTGGTACGCACGGCACCAGGTTGGCGCTCGAAACCGAGTCCCCGCTCGCGAACAGGGTCACGTCGTAACCCTGTCGGACGAGTTCATCGGTGAGATAGGCGACGATTCGCTCGCTTCCACCATAAAGCCGCGGCGGCACGCTCTCCATGAGCGGCGCGATCTGCGCAATTTTCATATTTTTCCTCTCCAGCGGGACCGGCTCTCGCGCCAACGTACCGAAATCTGAAAAGTTCCATTGGACCATCCCCTGCCACGAAAATTCCTCATGAAATCAGGCTTCCGCAAGTCAGGCTTCCGCGTAGGCGACCGTCGATAAGAGGGCGACCTCGGCGTGGCGCGAATCGAGCCGCGTGTGCTGCACGATGACGGGAACGTCCGCTTCGAATACCGATGCGTAGTCGGTGTCCCGGGGAATCGGTTGCGGGTCGTTGAGATCGTTGAAGCGCAAGTGGAGCGTGCGCCGGGCCGCAACCGTCACCCGGTATGGGCCGACCGGCTCCCGGTTGGCAAAAAAGATCGTGATCGAAATGTGCGCGTCGCCGTCTCCGGCGTTGAGGATGCATGCGGTCTCGTGCGAGATCAGCGCGCGATCGGAAAACGAGCTCTCGGAGGGAATGTAGCCTTCTGCAATCGCCCATCGCTTGCGCCCGATGGCCTCCATGAGGTTTGCCTCCTTTTTTCGCACACCAGAAAGGGATCAACGCGCGCAGTCCGATTTTCGTTTCGCGCGGCGGGAACTTTTTTCGACTTTCGGCGTAAGGGGTTTACCTTCGCAATTCAAGGCAAAGGATGCGCGCAATCACCGTTTCCCCCGGCATCGCGAATTCGGCAAGGCTCGACGATGTGCCCGAACCGCCGCTTTCGGATGGCGCGGTACTGGTGCGCACCTTGGCGTTGGGTGTGTGCGCCACCGACCGCGAAATCGTCATGGGAGCCTACGGCTCCGCTCCCTCCGGCCAGCAGCGCCTTGTTCTCGGTCACGAGTCGTTGGGCATGGTCGAGGCGGCGCCACGGGGTTGCGGGTTGGCGCCCGGCGACCTCGTCGTTGGTATCGTGCGCCGGCCTGACCCGGAGCCCTGCATCGCCTGTGCCGCCGGGGAGTGGGATATGTGCCGCAACGGGCGCTACACCGAGCGGGGTATCAAGGACCGGCACGGTTACGGCGCGGAACGCTTCCGCCTTGAGCCCGAATTCGCGGTCAAGGTCGAGCCGACATTGGGCGTTCTCGGCGTGCTGCTCGAGCCCGCCAGCATCCTCGCCAAGGCTTGGGACCACATCGAAGGCATCGGACGCCGCGCCCGCGTGTGGCAGCCGAGGACCGTGCTCGTCACCGGCGCGGGCCCAATCGGGCTGTTGGCCGCCCTCATGGGCAGGCAGCGCGACCTCGATGTGCATGTGCTCGATCACCACAAGGGGGGACCGAAGCCAGCGATCGTGCAGGATCTCGGCGGGACCTACCACAGCGATGGAAGCAGCCTCGCAGGGCTGGCGCCCGATATCCTGATCGAATGCACGGGAGCTCTCGCCGTCATTCGCGGTTGTTTCGGCGCGACGGCACCTGCCGGGATCGTCTGCCTGACCGGCATCACCGAACCGGGAAAGGTGTTCGATCTCGATATCGGCGGGCTCAATCGCGCCATGGTGCTCAACAATGAGGTTGTATTCGGCACCGTCAACGCCAACCATCGGCATTACGAGATGGCGGCGGAGGCGCTCGCTCGCGCCGACAGAACCTGGCTGGGCCGGTTGATCACGCGGCGTGTCCCGCTCGAGCGCTGGAACGAGGCACTCGAGCATCGGGACGGCGACATCAAGGTCATCATCGAGTTTGCGCATTAGGCCATCATGCCATCCCGCATCGAAGATTACGCGCTGATCGGCGACTGCGAGGCAGCCGCGCTGGTCGGGCGCAATGGCTCGATCGACTGGCTCTGTTGGCCGCGCTTCAACTCCGATGCCTGTTTTGCCGCGCTGCTCGGCGGCGATGAGCATGGGCATTGGCAGATCGCCCCGCGCGACCGCAATGCGCGTGTCACCCGCCAATACCGGCCGAACACATTGATTCTGGAAACACGCTTCGAATGCAGCGAAGGCGTGGTCACGCTCGTTGACTTCATGCCGGTGCACGCGATGAATTCGAACGTGGTTCGTCTCGTGGTCGGCGAGCGCGGCCGCGTCACCATCTGCACGGAGCTTGTCCTTCGCTTTGGCTATGGTGCGATCATCCCCTGGGTCACGCGTCTTGACGACGGCACCTTGCGCGCAATTGCCGGGCCGGACATGGTCGTGTTGCGAACGTCCGTGCACCTCGCCGGGCAGAACATGCGCACGGTCGGCGAGTTCAGCGTCGCAGCCGGGGAGATGGTGCCGTTCGTCCTCAGCTATGCTCCCTCGCACGCGACGCCTCCACAGCCGCTCGCTCCCAAGTCCGCGCTCGAGGTGACGGAAGGGTTTTGGATCAATTGGTCGAAAAGATGCCGGCCGACCGGACACTGTTCCGATGCCGTGCTGCGTTCGTTGATTACGCTCAAGGCCTGCACCTATTGGCCGACCGGCGGCATCGTCGCGGCTCCGACCACGTCGTTGCCGGAACAGTTGGGCGGGATCAGAAACTGGGATTATCGATTCTGCTGGCTGCGGGACGCCACGCTCACGCTGCTCGCCCTGATGGATTCCGGTTTCTACGACGAGGCGCAGGCCTGGCGTGAGTGGTTGTTGCGCGCAGTGGCAGGCAGTCCGGAGCAGGCCCAGATCATGTACGGAATAGGCGGCGAGCGACGCCTGGCCGAGTGGGAAGTGTCGTGGCTGCCGGGATACGAGGGCTCGGCGCCGGTGCGGATCGGCAACGCCGCCCACGGCCAGCGGCAGCTTGACGTCTTCGGAGAGGTGATGGATGCGCTCCATCAGGCGAGATCCAATGGGCTCGCTGCCAGCGAATCCGGCTGGGCCCTGCAGCAGGCCTTTCTCTCCCACCTCGAGCGCATCTGGATCGAACCCGACGAAGGAATTTGGGAAGTGCGCGGCAAGCGCAGGCATTTCACCTATTCCAAAGTCATGGCGTGGGTCGCATTCGATCGGGCGATCAGGAGCGCCGAGCAATTCGGCCTCGACGGCCCGCTCGATCGCTGGCGGGAGATCGCCGCCGCAATTCATGCCGACGTCTGCCGGCGCGGTTTCGACCGCGACCTCGGCAGCTTCGTCCAGTCCTATGAAGAAAGGCAGCTCGACGCCAGCCTGCTGCTGCTGCCGCAGGTCGGCTTCCTGCCGCCGGACGATCCGCGCATGCGCGGGACCGTGCAAGCAATCGAGCGCCGGCTGCTGGCTGATGGATTCGTGATGCGCTACGACAGCGCGGCGTCCGATGACGGCCTGCCACCGGGAGAGGGCGCCTTCCTGGCCTGCAGCTTTTGGCTGGTGGATGCCTATGTGCTCCAGCGCCGTTGGCAGGACGCACGACGGATGTTCGATCGATTGCTCGAACTACGAAACGATGTCGGCCTGCTGAGCGAGGAATACGATCCGCGGCTGGGCCGGCTCGTGGGTAACTTCCCGCAAGCGTTCACTCACGTCGCCCTGGTCAACAGCGCATTGAATCTGACGCGTTTCGAGAAGCCGGTGGAACAGCGCTCGCGGCCCGCGGCCGAAGAGGCGTCCGTCGCCGCCGCGACCTAAGCTAAGCCGGAATACAGGGGCGGCACCAAACGAAGTTGCTCGTGACGGAGCGGCGAGGCCCCCACCCTCGTCAGCGCGGTCAGAAAACGCTCGCCCCACGAATTGAGGTCGTTCTCGGAAATCACCTGGAACAGGGCTTCATGGCGCCTGCGGCGCTCCTCCAAAGGCATGGACAGCGCGTGTGCAATCGAGGTCGCGACAGTTTCCGGATCGTAGGGGTTGACGAGCAGCGCTTCGGTGCATTCGGCCGCCGCGCCGGCAAAGCGCGACAGGACGAGAACGCCGGGGTCGGCGGGGTCCTGGGCTGCGATGTACTCCTTGGCCACGAGATTCATGCCGTCGCGCAAGGGTGTGACCAGTCCGACCCGTGCCGACCGGTAGAGTCCCGCCAGCGCACTGCGGCTGTACGCGCGGTTGACGTAGCGGATCGGTGTCCAGGCGGCTTCGCCATAGGCGCCGTTGATCCGCCCGGCGGCCTCGCCGATCGTCCGCTCCATGTCGGCATATTCCTGAATCTCCGAGCGGCTCTTCGGCGTGATCTGCAGATACGTGACCTTTCCGCGCCAATCCGGATACACCGCAAGAAAGCGCTCGAACGCGTCCATGCGCTGCGCAAGGCCCTTGGAATAGTCGAGCCGGTCGACGCCGATCATCAAAGCTCGCCCGGCCAGGCTGTCCATCACGCCTTGGACCAAGGGCGAACGCACCGAACGCCGTGCCAGCCGGCAGAACTCATTGGTCTCGATGCCGATCGGGAAGACGCCGACGCGTACCATCCGTTCGGCGGTTTGATAGATGAAGTCGCCTCGCTTCTGCAAACGGCATTCGTTTTCGAGGTAGCGCGCGAGGTTGGTGGCGTCGTTTTCGGTCTGCAGCCCGACCAGATCGTAGGCGGTGAGCTGCGGAATCAGCCATTCGTGGTGCGGCAAGGCTGTGAGAATCTCGGGCGGCGGAAACGGCACATGCAAGAAATACCCGATGCGATTGCGGTGGCCGCGGTCGCGCAGCATCTTGGCGAGCGGAAGCAGATGATAATCGTGCACCCAGATGATGTCGTCGGGCTGCAGCAAGTCGTTCAGCTCATTCGCAAAATGCGCGTTGACGCGGCGGTAGCCGCTGAGATCGCGGCGTGAAAACTCGGCGAGGTCGAGGCGGTAGTGCAGGATCGGCCACAGCATCCGATTGGCGAAGCCGTTGTAATATTCTTGATAGTCCGCCTCGACGAGGTCGGTCACGACATAGGAGACGTCACCCTGCTGAAAGGTCTTGGTTGTAACGTCTCCGTCGGCTGAAACCGTCCCGCTCCAGCCGAACCAGAGGCCCCCGTGTCGCTTGAGCAATGAGCGCACGGCAACCGCGAGGCCGCCGGCCTGACTGTCGCGGCTCGGGACGGCCACGCGGTTAGAAACCACTATCAGCCGCGCCAATATCGATCCTCCCAGCTTCGCGACAACCGCATCGCGGTCAAGATCAGGCCTGCCATCGAATAGGTCTGCGGGAAATTTCCCCACAAAGTCCCGGTTTGGGGGTCGATATCCTCAGACAACAGACCATAGCGATTGCGATATGCCAGCGCGTCGACGAACAACTCACGTGCCTCTTCGCGACGACCGAGCGACCACCACGCATCGACCAGCCAGAACCGGCAAATCAGGAAGGCGGTTGCCGGCAGACCGAAATCGTCGGCCGCCGCATAGCGCATAACGTGCTTCTCGCGTAAAAGTTCGCGCTCCATGGCCGTGACCGTGCTCATAAAGCGCGGGTCCGCGGCCTCGATCACGCCGAGGTCGGGCAACAGCAGAACGCTTGCATCGAGATCATCCGAGCCGAAAGCCGCGGTAAAGGCTTGCCGTTTGTCGTTCCAGGCGCCCTGCAGCAGGGCTTGTCGCACGGGTTCGGCAACCGCATTCCAATGCGCCTCCCGATCCGGAAGGCCAAGTCGGGCGGCGATGGCGGCAAGCCGGTGGCAGCCGGCCCAGCACATCGCGGTCGAATGGGTATGGATGCGCTGGCGCCCGCGATATTCCCAAATGCCGTTGTCCGCCTCCAAGGCGAGCTCGCCCGCTTTGGCGCCGAGCGATTCCAGCAATCGAAACAGTCCTTCGTCGCCGAGCCGCGGCAGCCGCCGGTCGTAGAACATGGGCATTGCCGCCAGAATGATGCTCCCATAGGTATCGTTCTGCACCTGCTCGGCCGCGGCATTGCCGATCCGCACCGGCCCGTCGCCGCGGTAGCCCTTGAGCTCGGGGGCCGTCTTTTCGTCCATCGGGTCGATTGGAACGACGCCGTAGACCGGCCGCATCGGCTCGTTGGGATTGGAAGCGATGCTCAGGGTGAAGGAGATGAAATCCTCCATGGTCTGCGTCGCTCCGATGCGATTGAGCGCCTTGACCACGAAATAGGCATCGCGCAGCCAGCAATAGCGGTAGTCCCACGTCCGGCCCGACCCCGGAGCCTCGGGAATGGAGGTCGTGTGGGCCGCGATGATGCCGCCGGTTTCCTCGAAATTGCTGAGCTTGAGCGTGATCGCGGCGCGGATGATCTCGTCCTGCCAATCGTAGGAAATGGAGAGGCCGCGGGACCAATCCATCCAATAGTCGATGGTCCGATCGCAGAATTCGCGGCAGGTGGTTTCGAGCTCATCCTGAAATCGCTCGTCGACGCCGAACACGAGATGCAGCGGCCGGGTGAGGACGAACGGCGCTTCGCTCTCGATATACGACAACGGCGCGTCGGTCGTGAGCCGGATGACCGTACCTTCGTGCACATAGCGAATATGATTGCTGCCGACGGAATGGTGAGCGAACGGATGCCCATAGTCGTGGGTCGGCCGGAAACGAATGGTGATGCGCGGCAGCCCGGCGACGGGCTCGATCATCCTGATGAGTTGCGGCGGCCGGAACACGCGGCCGAATTGCCGATAACGAGGCGCAAAGTCGGTGATCCGGACGGCGCCGCCCTGCCGATCGGTAAGAACCGTCGACACCACCGCGGTGTTGCGAAGATACTCCGACTGGAAATCGGCCATGTCGTCGAGCACGACATCGCAAAACCCCTTCTCGTCGTCACCCGAGAGCAGGCGGCAGAAGATCGGGTCGCGGTCGAAGCGCGGATAGCACCACCAGACCAGGCGGGCGGTGGGATCGACGAGCGCAGCCGTGCGCCCGTTGCCGATGACGGCAAGATCAAGCCCGTGATCCATCATGATGTCGCGAGGGCGTCCCGAGAGATCTGTTCGAGCCAGTGGCGAACATCCGTGGGCCGTTCGAAGCAGGCATCGATGCCGGGGACTTTCCGGCCGACCGAGATACCAATGCCGTCGAAATCGGGCATGATCTCGAACACGCCCAGGTCGGTCACATCGTCACCAATGAAGATGGGGCGGCGTTTGGCGAACGGCGGATAGGTCATCAGTTCGCGAACGGCAGTCGCCTTGGTAAAACCGGTCTGCTTGATCTCCACCACGAATTTACCCGGCAGAAGCTCGATCGGCGCTGCAGGAAGGGCGGCGGCGATCCTGGCAGCAGCCTCGCGCACCAAGGATTCCTTGTCGGGTGCCAGGCGGTAGTGCAGCGCGAGCGAGTAGCCCTTGTCTTCCAGGACGATGCCGGGACCGGCCTCGGCGATGGCCGCAAAATGCCGTTTGAGCTCGGGATCGAGCGCCGGCAGCCGGGGGGCTTCGGGCGTCGCTCCGGGGGTGACGCGAAGCTCGGCGCCGTGGCCTCCGATTGCAGGCAATTGCAGCGGAGAAAAGATGAGGTCGAGCTCGCTTACAGGCCGGCCGCTCACGAACGCCACCGCACCGCCGGTCCGTTTCCAAAGGCGGCCGAGCGTGTCGCGCAACGCGTGTGACACGAAGACCTCGCGTGGCGTGGGAGCGAAGTCGAGCAGGGTCCCGTCGACGTCCAGGAGGATGGCAAATTGGTCAAGATCGGCAGAAAGCGACGGAATGCGGTTTGACATCGCGGTTGTCCGGCAAACTCGTGCATTGAAGTGAAATGGTGACCCAGCATCACCTAGTTTCATGCGAAGGTTGCGGCCGGATACAGATACCGCGACCCAACCATTTCATAACTCATTGATTCACTGATAGTTCCGAGCAAGACGCAACGGCATTGCGGCTAGGATTGCCGTTCTCATGGGCAAACTCCGATGGGTGGGCGAGGGTGCTCAAGCTGCAAATAGGCGATTGCCGGCTCAAATTGAAGGCCTCGAGGACCGAAGCCTCTTGTTTCTTAGAGCGCCATTCCGCCATCAACCAGGTGCGGCTGCCCGGTGATGTAGCTCGCCTCGTCCGAGGCAAGGAAGACGGCGAGCGCCGCTACCTCCTCGGGCTTGCCGAGCCGGCCCATGGGCTGGCGGTCGATGAAGGCCTGCTCGACCTCTGTCACCGATTTGCCGGTTGCCGCCGACCGATCCCTGATCCGACCCTCGAGGGATGGCGATTCGATCGTGCCCGGACAGATCGCGTTCGACCGAATTCCGCGCCGAATGAAGTCGGCGGCGACCGCTTTGGTGAGGCCGATGACGGCGGCTTTGCTTGCGCCATAGGCATAGCGGTCGGGGACGCCGCGGATCGACGACACCGCGGAGGAGATGTTGACGATCGAGCCTGCTCCTTTTTTCAGCATGCCGGGCAGGAACGCCTTGATGGTCCGATGCATCGATTTCACGTTGAGGTCGAACGAGAAGTCCCAATCCTGCTCGGAACAGTCGAGCACGCTGCCGTGGTGCACGTAGCCTGCGCAATTCACCAGCACGTCGAGCGCGCCGAACTCGGCCGCGACGCCCCTTGCGAGAGCTTCCACGTCGGCGGCCGAGCGCACGTCGAGCTTGAGACGCTTTTCGCTCTTGAGGCCTTCGAGCTTGCTCGCATCCACGTCGGTGGCGATGACGCGGGCGCCCTCGGCCGCAAATGCTTCGGCGATGGCGCGGCCGATTCCCTGTCCTGCCGCGGTGACGAGCGCGAGCTTGCCTTGCAGACGTCCAGCCATGTGGGGTTCCTCCGCTGCACGCACGTCAACGGTATTCCGGGCCTATGGTTCATGTGGCGGCCGCCTTTCGGCCGCTCCATTGCCGGTAATCCCGCCTCACGAATTTTACGGCAGACCGGGCAGCCTGGCGCAGCCAGCCCCTTTTCCGGTTGAAGAGGTCGCGCATGACCGCGCTGCGTCGACTGCCGGTCCCCAGGTGAATGTTCGCAAGCTCGTATCCCATGGCGCGAAGCATGCGCGGATGGAGCAGTTCGCCGGGCTGCTTCTTGACCTCGATCTTGCGGTTGTTGGGGGACAAGCGCCGGACGACGATTCCATTGGCTACCGCGTACCAGGCGTCGGGCGCCCGATAGCGGCCAAAAGCGATCTCCTTGCACCGCAGGCGCGGCGAGCCGCGCCCGGGAACGAGGGTCCAGCCGGAGCGCACCAGTGCCTTCGCCTCCCGCACCACGCGGCTGCCGTGCCAGTCGGCGACCCCGACCCAGCGGGGCCGACCGAGGCTCCCGGTGCCTGCGCTGCGCGGGTAGATCTTGATCTCGCAACCCCGGTCCGGCATCGCCGACACGATCGCCGTGCGGTAACGCGCAGCGGGGCGTTTCTTCCGCGGCTTCAGCTCGTCGATGTCGTTCCAGAATTCGGCGCGGTCGCTCTCGGGCACGATGACGAGCTTGCGCAGCCATGCGCGCTTCTCGTCGAGCACGAACGGACGCGGGGCGGCGAGGCCCCGCCGGTAGCCCTGCAGGATGGCGGCGCAAATGATCCTGCCCGCCAAGCCGCGCACGGGGCGAGCGAGCAGGGCGCTCGTCGCCAACCGCACGAGGTCGAGCGGGTAGGGCATCTCGGCCGCTTCGTCGAAGTCGTTCACGCCCCAAACCAGCCGACCGTCGTCGTCGCGCCAGGTACCAAAGTTCTCGAGGTGGATGTCGCCCACCGCGAGTACCTGCGGAGCGTTTGCGAGCTCGGGACAGACGTCGAGGATGGTCTCCGCCCAGCGCCAGTAGGTCGCTCGCAGGAACGGAAACGGGCTCTCCTTCATCCTTCTCCGCTTCTTGCGCAGATCGCGCTCGACGACATCGCCCTTGAGCTGCGCGCGCAGCCAGCTCTCGTATGCCGCATTCGACTGCTTGAACGGCACCATGGCAGGTCAGTGATTGTCCCGGGGCACGCTCCTTTGCGCCACGCGATGATATTTCACGGCGGGCTCGAGCACCATGCCGTCGGCGAGCTGGTCCACCATGCCGCGCTGGATTTCCTGCCATGGCGTCTGGCTGGGCGGATATTTGTAGCCGCCCTGTTTTTCCAAGGCGGCGCGGCGTTGCGCGAGCTCGCCCTCCGAGACCAACATGTTCGCGGCGCCCTTGTTGAGATCGATGCGCACCCGGTCCCCAGTCTCGAGCAAAGCAAGCCCGCCCCCTACGGCGGCCTCCGGGGAGGCGTTGACGATCGACGGCGACGCAGATGTACCCGACTGGCGTCCGTCCCCGATGCACGGCAGCGACGTAATGCCCTTCTTGATCAGCGCGGCCGGCGGCTGCATGTTCACGACCTCGGCCGAGCCCGGATAACCGATCGGCCCGACGCCGCGAATGAACAGCATGGTGTTCGCGTCGATCTGCAACGACGGGTCGTCGATGCGGCTGTGGTAGTCCTCAGGTCCGTCGAAGACGACCGCGCGGCCCTCGAATGCGTTCATATCCTTCGGATTCGACAGGTAGCGCGTCCTGAATTCTTCCGAGATGACGCTCGTCTTCATGATGGCGGACTCGAACAGATTTCCCGATAGCACCTTGAAACCCGCATGCGCCTTGAGGGGGGTGTCGTAGCGACGGATCACGTCGGCATCCTCGATTTTCGCCTGCTTGACGTTCTCACCGATGGTCTTGCCGTTGACCGTGCGTGCGTGCGGATGGATCCGACCGGCTGCGATCAGCTCGTGCAGCACAGCCGGCAACCCGCCGGCGCGGTAATATTCCTCGCCGAGATACTTGCCGGCGGGCTGCATGTTGACGAGCAGCGGCACGTCATAGCCGATCGTTTCCCAATCTTCGATCGCCAGCGCAACGCCGACGTGGCGCGCGATCGCATTGATGTGAATCGGTGCGTTGGTCGAGCCGCCGATGGCCGAGCAGGCGACGATGGCGTTCTCGAACGCCTCACGGGTCAGAATGTCGGATGGCTTGAGATCCTCGCGTACGATCTCGACCGCGCGGCGGCCGGTTTCGTAGGCGATTTGTGCGCGCTCGCGGTAAGGCGCAGGAATGGCGGCGCAGCCGGGGAGCGAAAGGCCCAGCGCCTCGGCGAGCGCATTCATGGTCGAGGCCGTGCCCATGGTGTTGCAGTGGCCGATCGACGGCGCCGAGGACGCGACCAGATCGAGGAATTCCTTGTAGTCCATGCGGCCGGCGGCATGTTCCTGGCGCGCCCACCATACGACAGTGCCAGAGCCCGCGCGCTCGCCCTTCCACCAGCCATTGAGCATGGGCCCGCCCGACAGCACGATCGCCGGCGTGTTCACGGTCGCGGCCGCCATGATCGCGGCGGGCGTGGTCTTGTCGCAGCCGGTGGTGAGCACGACGCCGTCGAGCGGGTAGCCGAACAGCACCTCGACCAGGCCGAGATAAGCGAGATTGCGGTCGAGCGCCGCGGTCGGCCGCTTGCCGGTCTCTTGGATCGGATGCATCGGGAACTCGAACGCGATGCCGCCGGCGTCGCGGATGCCTGCGCGCACACGCTGCGCAAGCTCGAGATGGTGGCGATTGCAGGGTGAAAGATCGGAGCCGGTCTGGGCGATGCCGATGATCGGTTTACCGGACGTCAACTCGCCCCTGGTGAGGCCATAGTTGAGATAGCGCTCGAGATAGAGCGCGGTCATGCCCGGATTGTCGGGATTGTCGAACCACAATTGCGAGCGCAGGCGTGGCTTCTTTTGATCCGTCGGCATGACGGCCTCCCACTCCAGAGTGTCGGTGTTGCGTTATATAGGACGATTGCGCGCATGCGTGCTACGCGCTTCAGCCGTGCACGGGAACTCGCGAGGAAGCGCCTCCGGCGATCGCCCGCGGCATGGTCGTGCCGAGGGGTCGGAGATCATGCCGCTGAGAGCTTCTCGTAAGCACCGGCGCGACGAAGCGTCTCGATGATGCGGTCGGGCGTGAGCGGCATCTCCGCAAAGCGCACGTCGAAGGGCGAGAGCGCATCCTCGATGGCGGAAATGATCGCGGCCGGCGCGGGAATGGTGCCGCCCTCGCCGGCGCCCTTGACGCCAAGCGGGTTGAGCGGGTTCGGCGTCTCCACGTGCTCGATCCGGCAGCCCGGCACGTCGGGGGCCGCCGGCAGGAGGTAGTCCTGAAAGCTCGTCGTCAGCGGCTGCGCGCCGGGATCGTACTTCATCCACTCGAACATCGCGTTGCCGATGCCGTGCGCGACGCCGCCCTGAACCTGGCCGTCGACGATCAGGGGGTTGATGATATTTCCGCTGTCGTGGGCCACCGTGTAGTCGAGGATGGTCACTGCGCCGGTGAAGGGGTCGACCTCGACCTCCGCCACGTGCGTCCCGTTGCAATAGGACGCCTGCGGCGGCGTGAAATAGGCCGTGTGCTCGAGGCCGGGCGCCTGGCCGGGGGCGAAGGAAAAGCCCGGCATGCCCTGGGCGAGGCGCGCAAGCTCGCCGAGCGACGTCGACGGCTTGTTGCCGCTGCGGGCGGTGGCGCGGCCGTCCTCGACATCGACGTCGCTCTCCGGCACGCCGAGCACGCGAGCAGCGAGCGCGACGACCTGACTGCGGACATGTCCGGCGGCGATCAGCGCGGATGAGCCGGCGTTGATCGCCTGGCGGCTGGCGAAGGCGCCCACGCCCTGCGCGATCGCAGCGGTGTCGCCGGCGGTCATGATGATGTCTTCGATCCGGCAGCCGACCTCGTCGGCCACGATTTGCGACAGCGTGGTCCGCGTGCCTTGCCCTTGCGTGGTTGCGCCGGTCGCGACCGCGACCTTGCCATTGGGGAGGACGCGCACGGTCACGCCCTCGAAGGGGCCCAGGCCCGTGCCTTCCACGTAATTGGCGACCCCGATGCCGAGATAGCGCCCTTGCGCACGCGCGCCCGTCTGGCGCTCGGGAAAATCCTCGTAGCGCGAGAGGGCGACCGCGCGCCGCTGGCTCTTCGGAAAGTCTCCGCTCGCATAAACCAGCGGCTTGCCATCGCGAAAGACCAGCCCGACGGAATAGGGCATCTGCTCGGGTCGGATCATGTTGCGTGCCCGCAGCTCCGCGCGATCGAGATTGAGCTCCCGTGCCACCCGGTCCATCAGCCGTTCCATGACGAAAACCGCCTGCGGCCGGCCGGCGCCGCGAACCACCGTGGTCGGCACGCGGTTGGTGAGCACGACCGTCACCTCCAGGGAATAGGCCGGCACCACATAGGGCCCCGGGAACGTGGTCCCGGCGATATAGGGCGCAATGATGCCCCACGGCAGAAACGCGCCGGTGTCATGCAGCATGGTGCCGGAGAGCCCACGGATCCTGCCCTCCGCATCGACCGCAATCGCCACCTTCCAATGCTGGTCGCGTTCCTGGGTCGCCGAGAGGAAATGCTCGCGCCGGTCCTCCTGCCACGTCACCGGGCGGTTGAGTTTCATCGCTGCCGCGGGAATGACGGCCTCCTCGGCGTAGAACGGCGCCTTGGTGCCGAAGCCGCCTCCGACATGGGGCGCAATGACGCGGATCGTTTCGAGGTCGCGCTCGAGCAGGTCGGCGAGCGTGCCGCGGCATAGATGCGGCGTCTGCGTCGCCGACCACACCGTCAGCATGTCGGCCGCGGCATCGTAGCGAGCGAGCACGGCGCGGCCTTCGAGCGGCATGGCGCCGCCGCGATGGAGAAAGAGCTCCTGCTCGAACACGTGCGCGGCGCCCGCAAACGCCGCCTCGACGTCGCCGTAGCTCATGGGAACGACGGCGGCGATGTTGCTCGCGAGGTCGCCGTGCGCGCGAGCAGCCCCGGGCCGCGCCGCCTCGCGGCAGTCGCTCACGGCCGGCAAGACCTCGAAATCGACCGCCACCGCGGCGGCGGCGTCCTCCGCGAGATAGCGGTTCTCCGCGATCGCCACGGCGATGGTCTGGCCGACATAACAAACCTCGGGACGCGCGAGCGCGAGCTGCGTGCGCGGCGCCTTGATCGCCGGACTGGGCACCAGCATCGGAATCTGACCGGTCGCCATGCGCGGCGGCAGGTCATCGGCGGTGAGCACTGCATGAATGCCCGGCATGGCGCGTGCCGCGGACGCCTCGATCGAGCGGATTTTCGCGTGCGCGTGCGGGCTGCGCACGAAGCAGGCATGCAACGTGCCGGGAAGCTTGACGTCGTCGACGAAGCGGCCGCGTCCGGTCAGCAGCGCCGGATCCTCCAGGCGCGCGATACGGGCGCCGAAATGCTTCGCGCCCATGGTCGGATGCCCCGGTACAGCGCAACGCGGCAGTCAACGATACACCGAAAGCATTGCATTGCAATCGCGATAGGATCGGATGCGGGCGCCCGCCTTTCAATGCCGAGCGTTCTGTGGTTATGGAGTCCCCGCTTCGGCTTCCGCCGACCACGCAATGGCGGCTGAGATCGTTGCTTTACCGAGGTTTGCCCGATGCTCGACGTCAGCTCCGAGGCGCGCCGGTCTGCGGAAACGCTTGCCGCGGGCCCACCGCTCGACTTCCAAGCGCATCTCGCCGCGCTCGAGGCGCGGGGGTTGCTCGTGCGCGTCGACCGCCCGATCAACAAGGATACCGAGCTGCACCCTTTGGTGCGTTGGCAATTCCAGGGAGGGCTCGCGGAAGATCAGCGACGGGCGTTCCTGTTCACGAATGTGACCGACGCGTCCGGCCGCCGCTACGACGTTCCGGTCGCGGTCGGCGCGCTCGCCGCCTCGCCGCAGATCTATGCGCTCGGCATGGGCCGCGCGGTCGAGGACGTCGAGGCGGCATGGGTGCGTGCGATCGCCAATCCGATCCCGCCGGTCGTCGTCGCGTCGCCGCCGTGCCAGGCGGTAGTGATCCGAGGCGACGACCTGCGCGGCGCCGGCAAAGGCTTGGCGCGCCTGCCGGTGCCGATCTCGACCCCCGGTTTTGATGCGGCACCCTATTTGACCGCGACGCTTTGCGTCACGCGCGATCCCGATACCGGCATCCGGAACATGGGCACCTACCGGGCGGCCTTGAAGGCGACGGACCGGCTCGGCGTGCGCATGGCCTCGCGGGTCGGCGGGGCGGGCGGATACCTGCATTGGAAGAAGCACAACGCACGCCGCGAGCCGATGCCATGCGCCATCGTCATCGGCTGCGCGCCGGTCGCGATGTTCACGGGTGGCATGAAGCTCGCCGTCGATCTCGACGAGATGGCGGTTGCAGGCGCCCTCGCCGGCACGCCGATCCGGACGGCGAAAGCCGTCACCATCGATCTCGATGTGCCCGCCGACGCCGAGATCGTGATCGAAGGACTGATCGACCCGGAATTGCTCGAGCCGGAAGGTCCGTTCGGCGAAAGCCACGGCCATGTGGCGCTCGAAGATTTCAACATGTCCATGCAGGTGACCGCGATTACGCACAAGCGGTCGCCGGTGTTGGTCTCGATCATCAGCCAGGTGACGCCGAGCGAATCGAGCGTGCTCAAGAAGGTGGCGATGGAGCCGCTGTTCCTCACCCATCTGCGCGACCGGCTGGCCATCAAAGGCGTCCGCCGCGTCGTGATGCATGAGCCGTTGTCCAATCTGCGCAAGGTAATCTTCGTGCAATATGCGCAGGGCACGCCGCGCACGGAGGTCTGGCGCGGGTTGCACGGCGCCGCGACGCTGCTGGCCGATTGCGGCAAGATCTGCATCGCCGTGAGCGACGACATCGATCCGACCAACACCGACGCGGTGTTCTGGTCGCTCGCCTACCGTTCAAACCCGATCGAGGATGTGCATATTGCTCCGCATCGCTCTGCGGGACATGGACCGAAATCCGGGCCGCGCAGCGAGGACTCGACGCTCCTCATCGACGCGACGCTGAAGCATTCGGCGCCGCCACTGGCCTTGCCGGTGCGCGAATTCATGGAGCACGCGCGGACGATCTGGCAGGAGCTGCGGCTGCCTTCGCTCACGCCGCAGCCGCCATGGCACGGCTATTCGCTCGGCGATTGGTCCGAGGCCTGGGATGTCTATGCCCAGCGCGCCGTTGCCGGAAAATGGGAGCAAAGCGGCGAGGAAACCTTCGCGCGCCGGCGCGGTGGCCTGATCCCCGAGACTCCGGTACGCGAGGTCGATCCCGTCGCGCTTCGTCCGCGCAAGAGCGGGGATCCATGATCGCCCCGCTCCCCATTTTGCGGGAACGGGGCGGCAACGGCGCAGAGCAGCCTGGGGGGTATCCGTATCACACCACCACGGTCAGCCGCTTCGCCGCGCGCGTCACGCCGGTATATAGCCATCGTTTGCGGTTGTCCGAGAATGCGGCCAACTCGTCGAACAGCACCACATCGTCCCACTGCGAGCCCTGCGCCTTGTGCACGGTCAAGACGTAGCCGAAGTCGAACTCGTCGTACGGTTTGCGCTGGGGCCAGTCGAACTGCTCGATGGCGCCGGTGAAGCATTCCGGCCGGACCGACACCTTGATCATCCGGTCGCCCAGGTCTTCGTCGGGCTCGAGATGCATGCGGATGATTTGCCGCCGCGCCTTTGGCTTCTCTTTCACCACCCAAAGCCCGCCGTTGAATAATCCTTTGCGCCGGTTGTTGCGCAGGCAGACGAGCTTGTCTCCCGCCATCGGCAGCGCGTCGGCAAAACCGCGACGCTGGCGCAGGCGTGCGTTGTAGGCGCGTCGCGTCGCGTTGCGGCCGACCAGAACTTGGTCGGCGTCGAGCACGCGCCGGGGGTCCAACGCAGCGCGCGCCACGACCTGGGTCTCGCCGTATTGCCCTTGCGCCAGCGAGTTGCCGGCACGGATCTCCATCGATAACCGCACGATCGGATCGTCCTGGGCCTGGCGGTGCACCTCGGTCAGCATCGCGTCAGGCTCTGCGTCGGTGAAAAAGCCGCCGCCCTGGATCGGCGGCAGCTGCGCCGGATCGCCGAGCACCAGCAGGGGCACGCCGAACGACGTCAGGTCGCGGGCAAGCTCGGCGTCGACCATCGAGCATTCGTCGATGATGATGAGCTTGGCTTTGGACGCGGGCGCGTCGTTCCAGAGCTCGAAGTTCGGGGTTTCTTCGCCGCTCTCGCGCGCCTTGTAAATCAGGCTGTGAATGGTCGACGCGCCGTGGCAGCCCTTGCTGCGCATGACGCACGCGGCCTTGCCGGTGAAGGCCGCGAACAAGACCTTGCCGTCAACCCCTTCGGCGATTTGCTTGGCGAGCGTCGTCTTGCCCGTTCCGGCATAGCCGAACAGGCGGAATATCGACGGGCGCCCGCGCGCGCTCTTGAGCCAATTCGATGCCGCGCTCAGCGCGGCATCCTGATGAGGAGTGAAGATCGGCATCGGCGATCAGGCGAGGTCTACGGTATTAGGAACAAAAAGAGAACATTTGTCAACTATGCTTGTGCCAAGGAAGCTCCTAGGCGGGCACGGCCATCAGCCCGACGCCCGTGGCCCAGGGCTTGACCGCTTCGTAGGCGACCACCTCGCCTTTGCGGCCGCCGAGCGCGCCGGCCAAGGCCACCCAGCTCAGCAGCTCGAAGGTGCCTGCGCCCGCCTTGGCGAACTCAGCGCGCGTGTAGCCGCCGAGCCTGTCCGCGTCCCCTGCTGCCATGGCGGAAAGGAAGCGGTGGTCGAACTCGGAATCGATGACGCCGTGGTTCTTCTCCCCGGGATCGTGAGAAAGGCCGCCGGTCGCGATCAAGCCGATGCGCTTTCTCGATCGTGCGGCCACGCGGCCGATGACGCGCCCGAATTCAAGGCAGCGCCGCGCGTTGGGCTGTGGCGAGGCCAAGGTGTTGAACATGACCGGCACCACCGGCCGGTCCATCCGCGGGCTGAGGAAATGCAGCGGCACCATGGTCCCATGGTCGAACTCCAGCTCGTAGGCGAAGCCCGGCTCGATGCCGCCGTCATAGGCAGCCTCGATCAATTCGGCCGCGAGCTGCGGGTCGCCCTTGATCTGCGTCTTCTCGATCTTGAGCCAGGGCTCCACCGGCCCGCTATAGGCCTCGGCGCGGCCGACGCAGAATGCCCCGATATGGTCGAGGAAAAAATTCGCCCAATGCTCCGACGTCAGCAGGATGAGCGTGTCGGTCGGGCTGGCATCCAACGCTTGCCGCAGCCGGTCGAACGCGCCGTAGACGCGATCCTTCTGCGCGGCCGGCGCAGCTTCCGCCCACGCGGTCATCCCGGGAACGTGGCTGGTCGCAGCCGCAAACGTGATCGGCATTGCTACTCTCCTCGGATCGCCTTGAGGTAGTCGGATTCGGCAACCTTGTGCAGGATGGTGAACGGGCGCAGCAGCAGCCCGTGAACGCCCATCCCGTAGAGCGTCCCCATGTCGAGTTTCAGCAGCGCATCGCGCTCACGCTCGGCCAAGTCGTAGCCATCGGCGAACGTGGCCGGCGCTTTGAAATAGGCCTCGCGGCATTGCGGCCTGCGGTTTACGTCGCGGATCAGCTTCTGCAGCGCATAGAGACTCATAATCCCGACGTCCGGATTTTTTCCGCTGCCATTCTGGCGGTGGCTCCGGTCGACCGCAAGCTTCACAGCCGCGAGCGTTGCGCTGCCGATGCGCGCGCGCGTGGTGCACGCAAGGCGAGCTCGCGGATTCAGGCGAGGAAGAACCGGGCGGTCGACGCCGCCGCCAGCGCTCCGCCCACCATCATCACCAGGTAGCCGATCCAGGCCCCTTCCACCGGCGCGGGGCTGGAGGCGAGGTCGAGCTCGTTGACCTCGTTCGGATCGACTATTCGCACCCCGTCGGCCAAGGATGCACCGGCGGCGACTTCCGCCGCACCTTCGCCGCTCTCGCTCTGCGCGCGAGTCTCGGCACCGTCGGCATTTGCGCGTAGCCACGCGTTTGCAGCGGCCGCCGCCGGACTTTCGTTGCGAGTGATGTCGGCGGCGGCGGATTGATCGGCAGGCCTCTCCGGCACCGATGCCGCGGCAGGTACCGCCTCAGGTTGCGAGCCGGCATCGGCCGCGCTGGGCGCGCTGGCGGGAGCGCGGCCTGCGGGACGTTCGGTTTTGGCGCGTGCCTTCTCGTCCGGGCGCGCCGCGCGATTTGCTTTCTTGCGAGGCGCCTCGGCTGCGTCCGACTGCGAGTTGTCCGTCACGATCGGGCAGGGAAACCGATCGTCATCGCACGCCTGCGCATTCGTCAGCGGCAGAGCGGCGAGCACCCCGGCAGTTGCCATTCCGATTGCCAAAGTTCGCAGGGTCAGCATGCAGCCTCCTGTCGCTGAAGGTGGACGTCGCGATGTCGCACGCGGGCGACGGCCTTACGTTGACGTTAACCAAGAATTGTCGCGCAATCCGGGGCTGCAAAGACGGCGGTTCGAGGGCAGCCGCGCATGAGTTTATGGGTATAATAGGAAGCAGAGGAGGACCCGCATGAACGAGGACGTTTTCAACGGCAGCATTCGAAAGTTCCTCAAGACGCTCGGGGTGAGCGCCCAGCGCGAGATCGAGAAGGCGGTGCGTCAGGCGTTGGCGGAAGGCAAGCTCAAGGGCAATGAGAAACTACCCGCCCGGGCGACGGTGACGATCGGGAACATCGGCCTTACGCACGACATCAAGGGCGAGATCGAGCTCGAATGATCCTCGGGATCAAGCGCGTGGGGACTGCGGTTCGCGTCCTGGATGAGGGCGCAGGGTCCACGCGCGCGACCGGATTGTTTCTCCTCGGGTATCGCCGCAAGATGCAGACCGATCGGCTGCGCTGCGCGGAATCTCAGGATCACTCCACGGTCACGCCGCTGGCCTTGATCGGCACCGCCCACTTCTCGATTTCGCTCTTGAGGAACTGGCCGAGATATTCCGGCGTGGCGCGGTCCTCGGGCACGATCACGGCGCCGAGCGCTTCGAGCCGCTCTCTCACGGCCGGCGTCTTCATCGCCTGCACGGCTGCGTCGTTCAGCTTCTTGACGACGTCGGCAGGCGCGCCTTTCGGCAGGAAGATGGCGTTCCAGGTGTAGGCTTCGAGGTTCGGCGTTCCCTGCTCGAGACCAGTCGCCAAGTTCGGCAGCGCTTTCGATCGCTCCTTGGTCATGATCGCGATCGCCTTCACGGTGCCGCCGTCGATTTGCGGCTTGGCGGTGCTGACGATCTCGCACAGGTAGTCGATGCGGCCGCCTTGCAGATCCTGCATCGCAGGGCCGGTCCCGCGATACGGCACATGCGTGATGTCCACGCCGATGAGGTAGTTGAGCAGCACGCAGCCGAGATGGGTTGCGGAGCCGGCGCCGGCCGAGCCGAATTGCATCTTCGACTGGTTGGCCTTCGCGTATGCGATGAATTCCTTGAGGTCGTTCACGGGCAGGTCCTTGCGCGTGGTGAGCGCGATCGGAACCTCGGCAATGAGCGCAACCGGGGTAAAATCGGCTGCCGAATTATAGAGCGGCTTCTTGTACATGGTCTGGCTCTGGGCGTGCGTGCCGACCGTGCCCAGAACGAAAGTGTAGCCGTCGGGCGCCGCGTCGGCGACGCGCTTGGAGCCCGTCATGCCGCCGGCGCCGCCGACGTTCTCGACCACCACCTGCTGGCCGAGGATCTCGCTCATGCGCTGCGCCATGACGCGACCCAGCACATCGGTCGGACCGCCGGCCGCGAACGGAATGATCATGGTGATCGGCTTGGCCGGGTAGGTCTGTGCCAGCGCCGCGCCCGTGACTGCGAGCAACGCGCCAATGGCCGCACCTGTTATTCTCTTGAGCATTTCGTGTCTCCCTGACTTTGCGGAACACTTGCCCTGCCGCCGGATCGCGGTCAAGCCGCGGTTTGACGCGGATCGACACGTGCTTGTGACCGAACACCAAGCCGCGTAAGACGAAAAGCTCGACTGCTTCGGAGGTCTGGTCATGCCAAACGTGAGCTCATGCCGATGACCCGCGTCGCAGTGGGCGGGCTCGGCGCGATTGGTCGCGTGCTCGCGCGCAAGCTCGCCGATGGCATGCCGGGCCTCGCGCTTGCCTGTGCGGCCGTGGGCGATCACGCCAAGGCGCAAGCGTGGCTCGATGCGGAGCGGATCACTTGTCCCCTGGTCGAGCCAGAGGCGTTTGCGGCCCATGCGGACCTCGCGATCGAATGCGCCCCGGCCTCCGCGCTCGAAGGAATTTGCGCGCCGATGCTGGAGGCCGGAAAACGGGTGATGGTGCTCTCGGCCGGCGCGCTGCTTGCGCGACCTCAACTGGTCGAGCTCGCGAAGGCGCGGGGAGGACAGATCATCGTGCCGACCGGCGCGCTCCTCGGGCTTGATGCGGTGACCGCTGCGGCGGAGGGTCGAATTCATTCCGTGCACATGATCACGCGCAAACCGCCCCGCGGCCTTGCCGGCGCGCCGTACCTCGAAGCCAACGGAATATCGGTCGAGGGCCTCAACGGGCCGAAGCGGGTATTTGCCGGCACCGCGCGCGACGGCGCCGCCGGCTTTCCCGCCAATGTCAACGTGGCGGCGGCGCTGTCGCTTGCCGGCATCGGGCCTGACCGCACCATGATGGAGATCTGGGCCGACCCCGCGATCGACCGCAACTGCCACACCATCGAGGTCGACAGCGACTCGCGCTCGATTCACGCTCTCGATCGAGAACATTCCCTCGGAAAATCCCAAGACCGGGCGAATAACGGCGCTCTCGGTCCTGGCCGCCCTGCGCAAGCTCAGCGCGCCCCTGCGAGTTGGGACTTGAGTTAATCCGCTCCTAACGGGGCCGCCTGCCCTGCGGATAGCGCTTTCCCGCGCCCGGCCCGCTGTCACGCCCACCTACGGCCTTGGGTCAGCCTTACTAACCCATTGGATTTATTTAAAAATCTATGGAACCGCGAGTTCCATCGGGTCGCGGATCGGCCACAATATTAGGCCTCAAGATGTCGTTGCTGGGCGCGCTGCGGCACACTGGGGGAGGCCGGCTATGGCATGTCTGTGGCGGAACCGTGAACCCAACGGTAGCCCCCTGCGACTAACCTCACGAGTCCGGCCGTCCGAAGGTGATGCAAGCGAACTCAGACGAGGTGCTGATCGGACGAATCGCGAACGGCGACCGGTTGGCTATGCAGGTGCTGTACGCGCGGCATCATGTGCGCGTGTTTCGTTTCGTGGTGCGGCTCGTCCGCGACGAGGCAACGGCAGAGGATTCTGATCAGCGAGGTGTTTCTCGACGTGTGGCGACAGGCTGGTCGGTTTGAGGGTCGCTCGGCAGTGTCAACTTGGATGCTCGCGATCGCGCGCTTCAAGGCCCTCTCGGCGCTCAGGCGTCGCCCGGACGAGGAGTTGGATGACGAGGCCGCCGGCGCGATCGAGGATACGGCGGACGATCCAGGGACCGCCCTGGAGAAGAAGGACAAGGGTGTAATCATCCGGAAGTGCCTCATGGGACTTTCGGCGGAACACCGGGAGATCATCGACCTCGTGTACTACCACGAGAAGTCAGTTGAAGAGGTCGCTGCGATCGTCGGTATTCCCGAGAACACCGTCAAGACGCGCATGTTCTACGCGCGCAAGCGACTAGCAGAGCTGCTCAAGGCGGCAGGAATTGAAAGAGGTTGGCCATGAACATGATCAATAAAGAGCCAGAGCGGCATGAGATCGAATCTCTGCTGCCGTGGCACGCAGCGGGCACGTTGAGCCGCCGCGACGCCGATCGCGTGGAGCAGGCGATCGCAGGCGACCGCGAGCTCGCGCGGCGCTATGACCTCGTGCGCGAGGAGCTCGCGGAGACGATCCACCTCAACGAAACGCTCGGTGCGCCCTCGGCGCGCGCGATGGAGAAACTGTTCGCCGCGATCGACGCCGAGGAGGCGCGCGCCCCGCGCCGCCAGCGATCGTTCGACTTCGGCGGCCGCATCTCGGAGTTCCTGTCGAGCTTCACCCCGCGCGCGCTTGCGTGGTCAGCGACCGCCGCGGCGGTTGCGATCCTGGTGCAGGCGGCCGTGATCGCTACGGTGATGGTCAAGGACCAGGGCGCTTCGAGCGGCCCGGAGCTCGCCAGCGCAGCCAGCGACGGCTCGTTTGCCGTCGTGCGCTTCGCTCCGCAGGCGACCGCGACCGACATCACCAACTTTCTCGGTGCCTACAAGGCAACCCTGGTGGAAGGACCGCTGAATATGGGAGGCCAGCTCTACCGTATCCGGCTCTCTGAAACCAAGCTGCCGCAGGACGAGGTCGGCAAGATCGTTCGGCAAATGCAAGCCGAATCGAAGGTCGTCGGTTTCATCGCCGCGAAGGAGTAAAGGCCAGGCGGGGACAGGGGTGCGGCGCGGCCCATGCAGATGGGCCGCTTCTGGGTGGAGGAACCGCGCGGGCAGCTTCAATCTAAGGAGGCTACGCCATGCGCTCGGATAACAACAATCCCGATACCACCTCATCGGCCAAACGGACCTACTCGCGCCTGCGCCTGCCGCTTGCCCTGACCGCAGCCGTCGCGGGTGTCGCACTTGCTGGTACGGCAGACGCCGCGCAGCTGGGCTCATTCGGCGGGTTCGGCGGCAAGATGATGGGCGGTGGTGGCGGCGCCCGCGGCATCACGGGCACGCCCGGCGCGACCGGCATCACCGGCGCACGCGGCATCACGACCGCGCCCGGCATCACAGGCGCGACCGGCACCCGCGGCATCATCGGCACGACCGGACCGCGCGGAATCACAGGCTTCCCAGGCACCATCGGCACCATCAATCCCACTGTCAAACCGCCGAAGGTCGGCATAACCGGCGGCAAGCCCCCAAAGGTCGGCGGGATCACCGGCGGCGGCATTAGCGGCGGCGGCATCACCGGCACTCCGGGTGCGGGCACGACCGGCAATCCCGGCGGCAAGCCCCCAAAGGGCGGCGGCACCACGGGGGGCGACGGTGGCCGGGTATCGGGCGGCGATGACGGCAATCGCCACCCGCGCAAGCCGCGTTACCCCAAGATTCCCATCATCGTCGGGGTTCCGACCGCAATCACGGCCGTCACTCCCGTGCTCGGCGCCGTCACTCCCGGCGGCGGCTCGACGACCAGTACGGTCAACCAAAGTGGTGGCGGCGGCTCGTCCAGCAGCCCGCCGATCGCGCGTCGCGCGAGCAGCGGAGTGCCGCCCGGAAACGAGCGGCGCTATGTGCCGGATGAAGTCCTGATCCAGCTCGCTGCGAGCGTGCCCGAGGAGACCATCGATGGGCTCATCCGGCGGCTGCGGCTCAACCGGGTCGCATCCTTCACGTCGAACGGCGTCACCATGTTCCGTTGGAAGATCCCCGACCAACGTTCGGTGCCCACGGTCATCCGGTCGCTGGAGGCTGAACGCATCGCTTTGGCGGTGCAACCAAACTACCTCTATCAACTCCAAGAGGAGGAGCCGGCGCCAGGTGACGAGCTTTCAGCACTGCCGCCAGTGACCCAGAGCGATCCCGGGCAGTATGCGCTGGCCAAGCTCCGCCTGCGGCAGGCCCATGAGCTCGCCAAGGGCCAAAAGGTGCTGGTCGCAGTCATCGATTCCGGCGTGGATCTCGACTCATCCCGAGCTCGAGGGCATGGTCGCGGGTAGCTTCGACGCGCTCGATTCCGACGAAAAGGCGCATGCGCACGGGACGGGGGTGGCGGGAGCCATTGTCGCCCGCGCCCGGCTGACGGGAACTGCACCGGAGGCGCGCATTCTCGCTGCGCGGGCATTCAGCGCCAAGGAAAGAACCCCCGAGGCGACCACCTACAGCATCAACCGCAGTATCGACTGGGCCATCGCCAGCGGGGCGCATGTCATCAACATGAGCTTTGCCGGTCCACGCGATCCCTCGATCGAGCAAAGGGTGGCGCAAGCGCGCAAGAAGGGTGTGGTTCTGATTGCGGCCGCCGGCAATGCCGGCCCGAAATCGGGACCGCTCTATCCCGCGGCCTATCCGAACGTGATCGCGGTGACGGCGACCGACGCCGACGACAGGCTGTTCCACGCCGCCAACCGCGGTGGCCATATCGCGGTGGCCGCCCCGGGCGTCGACCTGCTGCTGCCGGCACCCGAGACGGGTTACCAGGTGACGACGGGTACGTCTTTTGCAGCGGCTGAGGTGAGCGGGATCGTGGCGCTCATGCTCGAGCGCAAGCCCGACCTCGGGCATGAGGGGGTGCGCAAGGCGCTGACCGGGACTGCCCGCGATTTGGGACCCAAAGGGGCGGATACCCAGTTCGGCTCCGGTCTGGTCGACGCCTACCAGGCCATCCGGTCGCTGGAACCCGCTACCACCGGGGCGGCGGCCCGGATCGTTCCGGCCGCCAACCGTTAAGGCATTGAAAAACCGTCTATTTCGGTCCAAGCCGGGGCCGAAGCCACAGCCGGGACACAGTCCCAAAATTTCTGCCCGCGACGATAAATCGGCTTGAACCTTTTCGGGCCCAGTAGAGACTAATAGTCAAACAGGCCGACAAGGCCACGAGTTACAGCCCCGATCGGCGCTCACGCCCCCCCGATCCCCTGCGCCGATCAACGCGACCCGCCCGGATTTCCCCGTCCGGGCGGGTCAGTTTTTGGGGGCCTCGCATCACGGCGCGGTGCCGTTTTCACCGCCCCGCAGCGAACGCTGCCGCTCCGAGCTTCGCTCTTGCCGCGCGCAAGGCTGCTATGACGCGGGTGTGATTCGGTGTGCACAACCGATGCCTTCCGGCAGCCCGTCATTGCCTGCGCGTGCTCCCGACGACACCATCCTCATCCCGGCCCCAGGCGATTCGCCACGGCTTCTCGATGTCGGCACGGCTACCCGCGCACACACTTGACGAGGTTGCCCAGAAATGGCGCGCCCTTGCCGAACGCAGGCAGGCACACTTTCTCGAGCTCTATGAAAGCGGGCGCTGGAAGCACTATTACAGCGAGGTACAATTCCTCCACCGCTTGCGCGAGGCCATCCGCCTGAGCGAGAGATGGGCCGAGATCGCGCCGCGTCCGGAGGATGACGTCGCGGCAGAGCAAGCCCAGCGCGTTATCGCTTCGCCCCGCCGTACCGCAGCTTGAACTCCAGTCATGGTTGCCGCGTTCGGCCTGCGGTCGCGCGGGCGAGCCGCCATGCCGGGCGGCTTGCCGCGCTGCCGCGCTTTTCCCTATTGTCCCGTTTCGCTCCGATCCTTCCTCCCCAATCGACGCGTGTGACATGACCAGTGCCCTGTTTTCTCCTATTCGACTCGCTGACCTCGAGCTCGCGAACCGGATCGTCGTCTCGCCCATGTGCCAATACAGCGCCGACGACGGGGTGGCCTCGGACTGGCACACCAGTCATCTGGGCATGCTCTCCAATTCCGGGGCAGCAATGGTCGTGGTGGAAGCGACCGGCATCGAGCGCCGCGGCCGTATCACTCACGGTTGCTTCGGGCTCTACTCGGACGATTGCGAGGCGGCGCTGGCGCGCGTCGTCGCCCATTGTCGCCGTTACGGTACGGCGAAGCTCGGCATCCAGCTCGCCCATGCCGGGCGCAAGGCTTCCGCGCGGCGACCATGGGAAGGCAGCCAAGCGCTTGGCCCAGAGGAGGATCCGTGGGAGACGATTGCTCCGTCGGCCATTCCGTTCGGCCCCAACTGGCCAACTCCCCGGGAGATGGCGACAGCCGATATGGAGCGCGTGCGCGAGGGCTTCGTTGATGCGGCCAAGCGCGCAATCCGCGCCGGCGTCGACGCCATCGAGCTGCATGGGGCGCACGGCTATCTCCTGCACAGCTTCGTCTCGCCGATCTCCAACAAGCGCACCGACGGTTATGGCGGTTCGCTTACGGCGCGCATGCGCTTTCCGCTGGAAATCGCCCAAGCCGTACGCGCGGTGACGCCGCGTGGCATGCCGCTCGGCGCACGCATCACCGGCAGCGATTGGGTGGAGGGCGGGCTCACTCCCGACGATGCCGTCACCTTCGCCAGCGCGTTGAAGGCGGTCGGCCTCGATTTCGTCTGCATCTCCTCGGGCGGCATCAGCGCCGATACCCGGCCCACCTTGGTCGCCAACACCAATGTCCAATTCGCCGAAAAGGTGAAGCGCGAAGCCGGTATCGCCACACGCACGGTCGGGCTGATCGCCACCGCCAAGCAGGCCGAGGCGATCATTGCCGAAGGCAAGGCCGATATGGTGGCGCTCGCCCGCGCCATGCTCGACGATCCCCATTGGGGTTGGCACGCGGCTCAAGCGCTGGGCGCCGAGGTCCCTCGTCCCAACCAGTACCAGCGCGCCGCGCCGAAGGTCTGGCCGGGCGCAGCCTATCGGGACTGATCCTCTGCCGGATGCGTATCCGGGCTCACGGGCTTCGCGCCGGGATCAGCTCATGCAGGCCGATCTCGTGCAGCCGCTCGAGATCCTCAGGCACGTCAACGTCCCACAGCGTGACCGGCTCTTGCCACGTCAAGGCGAGCTCTCCGAGGCGGCGCCGGGTCTCCTCCATCACGCCGGGCGTGCTCCAGGGCATATCTGAAAACAGCGCGCGCTCGGGTGTCCGCATGCCGATCAGGGCGTAGCCGCCGTCTTCGGCTGGAATGACGACCACGTCGGCGCCTTCGCGCAGGATGTCTGCCGCCATGCGAAGCTGGTCGGACGTGAGCACGGGGCAGTCGGTGCCGATGACCAACACCGGCGCGCTCGCCGCCGCGATCGCGGCCAGCATCCTTGCGCCGAGATCGCCCTCGCCTTGACTGGCGAGCGCAATGCGGAAATGGACAGCGAGCGCCTGAAAGGCAGGATGAGCCGCATCCGGCGCGGCCCACAGTGTCACCGGGCCGATGGCGGCGGCGCATGCGGTTGCGACCGCGCGCTCGACCATCCGTTCGTGCAACAAGGCGGCGCCGCCGGCGCCCAGCACCGGGATGAGCCGGGTCTTGGCGAATCCCGCGAGCGGTGCCTTGGCGAGCACCGCGACAGCGACCGCCTCATTCATAGCCGTATTGCCGCGCCAGTGCGTTGGGATCGGCACCGAAGAAATAGGCGAGCCGCAGGCGCCACATCAGGACTATGGTCTTGAGCACGCCATTCGTCTCCCAGCGTCGGCCCGAGGTGACGACGCATTCGCGTAGACACAGCGGCCGGCTCATGCGCTTGAGGCGCTTGGAGAGCGCGATGTCTTCCATCAGCGGGATCGCGGGAAAGCCACCGGCCGCATGGAACGCGTCGCGCCTCGCGAATATCGCCTGATCGCCGGTTGCAATCCCCGTGAGCCGCGAGCGGAAGCTCATGAGCCAGGCAACGACGAACAGCAGCGGATGCCGGCCGTCGATCCTCACGTCGAAGCGGCCCCAGACCCGGCCGGATCGTTCGAGGCCGTTGAGCACGACGTGGTCGACCTCGGCCGGCAGGCGCGTATCCGCATGAAGAAAGAGCAGCACGTCGCCGGCGGCCTGCTCGACGCCCGCGTTCATCTGCCGCGCGCGTCCGCGCGGCGCCACGATGACTCGGTCCGCGCGTAGGCGCGCGCGCTGGATGGTCGCATCGCGACTGCCGCCGTCGACCACGATGACCTCCGTGCCGAGCGACCGCAGATCGGCGAGCGCATCGAGCGCTGCGGCTATGCCTTCGCCTTCGTTCAGCACGGGCACGATGATCGAGAGCTTCGACATCACGGCAACGATATCCGGGCCGCTAGAGCATGATCCCGAAAAGTGGGCACCGGTTTTCGGAAAAGATCATGCTCCAGCAATAGGCTACGCAACGCCGAGGCCGCTCATTCCGCGGCTTCCCTCAGCGCGCCGCCGCAGCTCGATCCCTGCCCGGCAGTGCAGCCGTAGCAGTGGCCCGCCACCCGGATGGGTGCGCCCTCGATCTCGGTTTCGAGCAGCTCCGACAGGTGCACGCGCTCTCGTGCGCCATGCTCGAGCGGGAGGTCGAGCATCTGATTGAAGTCGCAGTCGTAGACGTAGCCGCGCCAATCCACCGAAATGAGGTTTCGGCACATCACGCGGTCGAGATTGGCGTCGAGGTGCGCGTGCCGCAGCAGATCGAGGTAGCGATCGAACTCGCCCTTGGAGATGAGGATCGCGCCGAAACGCTGGATCGGCATGTTGGCCAGCGAATAGAGCTGGTTGAAGACGACGCCGTAGCGCTCGCCGAGCACGCGCTTGTAGTCCGCCTCGAGCGCATCCTGCGGGGGCGGCAGCGAGGGTCCCTGCGGATTGTAGACCAGGTTGAGCACGAGCCCGGTCCCGGCGCGTCCATAGCCCAGCCTGTTGAGGCTCTGCAGGCCGCGAATGGAGCCGTCGAACACGCCCTTGCCGCGTTGGCGGTCGACATTGTCTTCGAGGTAGCAGGGCAGGGACGCCACGATCTCGACCCGCTCGCGCGCGAGAAATTGGGCCAGATCCTTCTGACCCGGCACTTCAAGAATGGTCAGATTGCAGCGATCCATGACGCGCACGCCGAGGTCGCGTGCCGCGCGCACGAGCCTGCGAAAGTGCGGGTTGAGCTCCGGCGCGCCGCCGGTGATGTCGAGAGTTGGCACGCGCCTCCGCGCGAGGAATGCCAGCACCAGGTCGATCACCGCGGCCGGCATCTCCTCGGTGCGGTTCGGACCGGCATTGACGTGGCAGTGCACGCAGGACTGGTTGCAGCGATAGCCGACATTGACCTGGAGCGTGTCGAGTTGCCCGCGCCGGATCGGCGGAAACGCAATCTGCTCAAGCAGCGGCCACGTATCGCGCATCGCGCTCGCCCCGGGTTCCAACGCGCAGATTCGCACAACCCCGGGCGCCCGTCACGGTGACCGGCGCGCGGAGGAGACAAAATCGCGTGAGAAGGCGACGTCCCGCGCTCGGTACGCCACAGCATCCGGACGACCAGACCGGGTTACTTCGCGGGCGCGGCGACCGCTGTTCCGTCGTCGATGCCAACGCGACCGAAGCCCGGCAGCTTCATGGCGGGATGGCGTAGATCGAGACCCGCGACCAAGCCGAGAAAGTTGACCTCGATGCCCTCGACCCAGCCCAACTTGACGCCGAGGAGGCCCCACAGCGAGGCTTCGATGCCGGTGCCGCTGTCGGTCGGGCCGAGATAGGGATAGGCGCGGAAATCCTTGCCCACGGCATTCGACGGAAGCGTGGTCTCGAGCTCCGGCACGGCGCGCAGCACGGCGGCGGTGAAGGTATTGCTGTTCGGTCCGGGCCACATCCGGTAGTCGCCGAAACTGTTGTAGCTGTAGGACGCGATCGCCGCCTTGACCTTTGGAATGAGCGCAGCAGCCTCTGGTCCTCGCACATCGACGAGGACGCGCGGAGCGTCTCCGAACCAGCGCCCATCCGGGGCCCAGCCATTGGTGCGCACGGGTTGGCCCCAGCCGACCACGTCGTAGCGGCTCCAGGTCGCGGCGTTCTCCGGCTTGAAAACGACCCAGCTGTGGACGGCGAAAATGCCCTTCCAGCGACCGGTGCGGCCGGTAAAGACGAGGAACCGGGCGTCGCGGTCGGCGCTCGCGGGTGGCAGCATCCCGACGCTCGACCAGTCGGCGTCGCGAAAGCTCGCCGGCCGCTCCTTGCCGGCATAGAGCGCGGCATGGACGACGAGAGGGAGGAGAAAGAGGGCGAGGATTCCGACGAGCACGTTACGAACGGGGCGGCGCATGGACTTTGGATTGGGACCGGATTGTGGATCGAAATATGGCGTGTGCCAGCGAACCTGCACAGTGGCGATGCGTCATAGCGGCACATTAAAGCCAGGCAATGTTCGAGGGCAAGCTCGCCCGGGCGAACGCCTCCTTCCGTCCGGCCATGCCCTCAATGGAGTCAGCGCGCCGCGAGCGCAGCCCGCACGATTGCCTCGCCGGCCTGCGTGAGATCATCGAGCGTCAAGGGCGGCCGGCGCGACGGCATCTGTGGGCGGCGCACGGGCGGCACATGGATGAATGCCACCAGACGTGGCGCGCCGGCGCTGGCGGCCTCGGCGGCGCGCCAGCACAAATAGTTGCAGAGATAGCGGCCGGCATCGCAGGACAGCACGGCCGGCGCGCCGGTGGCCTGAGCCGCCGACAGCAGCCGCTGCGCCGGCGCGCGCAACGACACCGCCGCAGGGCCCCCGGGAGCGATGATAGCAGCGACCGGGACTTGTCCGCTGGCGTCGGGCACTGCGCGCGTGAGCGCATTGTGCGCGCGCGTCTCGACGTGCAGGTGCTGGAGGCGTGGCGCGAGCCCGAACATCACCAAGGCGTCGGGCTTTTCCCGCGCGAGCAACGCCGGCAGTTCCCGGTCCACCGCCTCGTAGCTCACGCGAAAGACGTGGGCAACGCGACGCACATTGGCGAACGCCGGATGCCGCCGTCGCGCCAGCTCAATGGCCAGTGGCTCGGTCGGATTGAACGGTGCGCCGGGAAACGGGCCGAAGCCGGTGATGAGGATCGTGATCGTCATTCGTCCGATCGAATTAGAGCGTGATTGCTTTAGGTTGAGTTGCAATCACGCTCTAGCTTTTTGTTTGAGCATGATCTTTTCGGAAAACCGGTACCCACTTTTCCGGATCATGCTCTAGACACCCAGCGCCGCTGCGATCTCGTCGACGGCTACCGCCGGTGAAATTCGCCCTTCGGCGACGGCAGCCTCGATGCGAGGGAGTCTCGCTTTCAGTGCCGGGTCCGATCTGAGGCGTGCGAACAGGCGGTCTTCGAGCATCGCCCACATCCACTTCACCTGCTGCTCGCGCCGCCGCGCGTCGAGCTCTCCGGTCTTGGTCACGCGCTCGCGGTGGTCGAGGACGCTCGCCCATAGTTCGGCGATGCCATGTCCACTCAGCGCCGAATAAGTGACGACCGGCGGCGACCAATTGGGCGAGCGGGGGTTGAGGATATGCAGCGCAGCGCGATACTCCGCAGCGGCGGCCTTGGCGCGGCTGACGTTGTCGCCGTCGGCCTTGTTGATTGCGATCATGTCGGCGATCTCGACGATGCCCTTCTTGAGGCCCTGCAGCTCGTCGCCCGCGCCCGGCAGCATCAATACCAGGAAAAAATCGGTCATATCGGCGACCATGGTCTCCGACTGGCCGGTGCCGATAGTCTCCACCAGCACCACGTCGTAGCCCGCGGCTTCGCAGACCAGCATCGATTCCCGTGTCTTCGCGGCGACGCCGCCAAGCGTGCCGGAGGAGGGAGAAGGGCGCACGAAGGCATTGGGATCGCTGCCCAGCCGGGCCATGCGCGTCTTGTCGGCAAGGATCGAGCCGCCGCTGCGCGCCGACGACGGATCGACGGCAAGGACGGCGACCTTGCTGCCCTTGGCGGTGAGGAATGTGCCGAGCGCATCGATTGTGGTCGACTTGCCGACGCCCGGCGCGCCGGTGATGCCGACGCGGACCGCTTTGCCGGTCGAAGGCAGGAGCTCCTGCACCAGCCGCCGCGCCGCCTTCTGATGGTCCGTGCGCCTGCTTTCGACCAGCGTGATCGCGCGGGCGATCACCGCGCGCTCGCCCGCGCGGACACCGCGCGCCAGAGGGGTAGGATCGGAAGCCGGTGGCTGGCCGCGCGAAGACATATATTCGTCCTAGGCGCGCATGCGCACGAAACGGCAGCACCGCCGATCAGGTCCGCGACGTCGAAGGTCCATTCGGCGCTTCACGCCGACCCGATCTTCTGCACGACGTGAGGCCCGTGGCCGAGCCGTTCGTTGAGCGTCTGCACCAACTGCTCCGCCGCCTCCGCGATCACCGTGCCCGGGGGGAAGATCGCCGCGGCGCCGGCGCGCTTGAGCTCCTCGTAGTCCTGCGGCGGCACCACGCCGCCGACCACGATCATGATGTCGTCACGACCCTCCTTCGCGAGCGCGGCCTTGAGCTCCGGAACCAGGGTGAGATGGGCGGCCGCCAAGGATGAAACGCCGAGGACGTGAACGTCGTTCTCGACCGCTTGGCGCGCGGCCTCCGCGGGGGTTGCGAACAGCGGACCGATGTCGACGTCGAAGCCGAGGTCGGCGAAGGCGGTCGCGATCACCTTTTGCCCGCGGTCATGGCCGTCCTGGCCGATCTTCGCGACCAGGATGCGCGGGCGGCGGCCCTCATTCGCTTCGAACTCGGTGACGAGTTTCTGCACCCGCGCGACGGCTTCCGACATGGCGCCGACCTCCCGCTTGTAGACGCCGGTGATCGCCCTGATCTCGGCCCGATGGCGGCCGAAGACCTGCTCCAACGCCGACGAGATTTCGCCCACCGTCGCCTTGGCGCGCGCGGCGTCGATCGCGAGCGCGAGCAGATTGCCGTTGCCGCCCGCGGCGTTTCGGGTCAGCGCGGCCAACGCCTGTTCGACCGCTTTCGGATCGCGCTCGCGCTTAAGGCGCGAGAGCTTGTCGAGCTGCAATTGCCGCACCGCCGCGTTGTCGACCTTGAGCAGGTTGACCGGAGCTTCCTGCCCAGGGCGATATTTGTTGACGCCGATGACCGCCTGCTGGCCGGCGTCGATGCGCGCCTGCGTCTTGGCCGATGCTTCCTCGATGCGGAGCTTCGGCAGGCCGGCTTCGATCGCCTTGGCCATCCCGCCCATCTCCTCGACTTCCTGGATGTGGCCCCAGGCGGTCTTGGCGAGCTCATAGGTGAGGCGCTCGACGTAGAACGAGCCGCCCCAAGGATCGACCATGCGGGTGGTGCCGCTACTCCTGCTGCAGCACGATTTGCGTGTTGCGCGCGATGCGCGCCGAGAAGTCGGTCGGCAACGCGAGCGCTTCGTCGAGCGCATTGGTGTGGAGCGACTGGGTATGCCCTTGCGTCGCCGCCATCGCCTCGATCGCGGTGCGCACCACGTTGTTGAACACGTCCTGCGCGGCGAGCGACCAGCCCGAGGTCTGGCAATGGGTGCGCAGCGACAGCGAGCGCGCGTCCTTCGGTTCGAACGGCTTCATCAGCTTCGCCCAGAGCAGGCGGGCTGCGCGCATCTTCGCCACCTCCATGAAGAAGTTCATGCCGATCGCCCAGAAGAACGAGACGCGGGGCGCAAACTGATCGATGTTGAGTCCGGCCTTGAGGCCGGCACGCACATACTCGACGCCGTCGGCAAGCGTATAGGCAAGCTCGAGGTCCTGCGTCGCGCCGGCCTCCTGCATGTGATAGCCGGAGATCGAGATCGAATTGAATTTCGGCATATGCGCCGCGGTGAAGGCGAAAATGTCGGAGATGATGCGCAGCGACGGCTCAGGCGGATAGATGTAGGTGTTGCGCACCATGAACTCTTTGAGGATATCGTTCTGGATCGTGCCCGAGAGCTTTTCCGGCCTCACGCCCTGCTCCTCGGCGGCGACGATATAGAGCGCGAGCACCGGCAGCACGGCGCCGTTCATGGTCATCGACACCGACATCTGGTCGAGCGGGATGCCGGAGAACAGCGTGCGCATGTCGTAGATGGAATTGATCGCCACGCCCGCCATGCCGACGTCGCCGCCCACGCGCGGATGATCGGAGTCGTACCCGCGGTGGGTGGCGAGATCGAAGGCGACCGAGAGACCCTTCTGTCCGGCGGCGAGATTGCGGCGGTAGAAGGCGTTGGAGTCCTCGGCGGTGGAGAAGCCGGCATATTGCCGGATGGTCCAGGGCTGCGTGACATACATGGTGGGATAGGGGCCGCGCAGATAGGGCGCGATGCCCGGATAGGTGTCGAGGAAGTCGAGGCCTTCGACGTCGTCCGGCCCGTAGACCGGCTTCACCGCGATGCCCTTCGGGCGTCGCCCACGCCGTGGCCGGTCCTGACAGGCGCAGTCACCGGGACGGTCGCGAAATCGACGTCGGCGAAATCCGGGATGCGGCTCATGATGCTATCACCCAGGCAGCTTTGCTACTGTCGCTTGCCGCATGCTTGCGGGCGGTAAAGGCTTCCAGCGACCGGCTCCGGACATCGCCGATCAATATCAACGCGCCGCGCCTCATCTGACCAAATATATCGTTCCGTTCTGGCGGCGTCGCCACTCACCAGACGCATAGCTCCGCGCTGTGTCCTCATTCCACCTGCAGGCCGAGCTTCTGGATCAAGTCGCGGAACTTGACATAGTCCTTGTCCAGGAACTCCGCCAATTGCTCGGGACTGCTCGATATCGCGTCGAAGCCGCGCAGCGCCAGCGCCTGCTTGAACTCGGGATCGGCGACGACCTGCACGATGTCGGCGTTGAGCTTCTTGATGATCGCCGGCGGTGTGCCGGCCGGCACCAGCACCGCGAACCAGATGCTCACGTCGACGCCAGGCAAGCCCGCTTCGGAGAAAGTCGGAACGTCAGGTAGCCCTTCCACGCGGTTGCGCGAGGTCACGGCCAATCCGCGCAACGCCCCGCTCTGGATATGCGGAACCGCGGTCGAGGTTCCGACCAGGAACATGGCGACGTCGCCGGCGAGCAGCGCGGTAATGGCCTGCGCGGAGGAGCCCCGATAGGGGACGTGCGTGATATCGACCTTGGCAACGGATTTGAACAGCTCGGCGCCGAGATGGGGCGCGCTGCCGATCCCGATCGAAGCATAGTTGAGCTCGCCGGGCTTCTGCCGCGCGAGCGCGACAAGCTCCTGGACGCTGCGCGCCGGAAGCGACGGCTTTACGATCAGAACCTGGTAGCCCATCGCCAGCATCGACACTGGCGCCAGATCGCGCTTCCAGTCGTAGGGCACGCGCTTGTAGAGGCTTGCGGCGATGGTCAACGGACCGTCGGTCGCGAGATAGAGCGTGTAGCCGTCAGGCTCCGAGCGTGCCGCCGCTTCGGTCCCGATCAGGCCGCCGCCGCCCGCCCGGTTGTCGACCACGACCTGCTGTCCCCAGATGGCGGCAAGCTTGCTGCCGAGAAGCCGGGCCAGCAGGTCGCCGCTGCCGCCGGCCGCGTAGGGGACGATGAAGCGGACCGGCCGTGACGGATAATCCTGCGCCGCAGCATGCTCGAACGGCGCGAGCGCCAAGGCGGTCACGGCGGCAAGGAGCGTCAACGCGCGTATCGAAAGAGTTGGCATGGCCGTGCCTCCGCGCCGGAGCGTGTCTTCATCCATGCGCCGCGGCGACCGCCGGTGCCGCGTTGCTCAGGCTGAGCATCAGCCGGCCGTGACCTTCGATGCGGTCGCGGATGCCGAGCGAGCGGAACGCTTCCCAGTAGTCGGCGTGGGCGCCGGTCACGACCGGGATGCCGAGCGCGTTCTCGATCAGCGGCGCGGCATCGGCTCCCGACCATTGATTGCACGGGATATAGATCCCCTCCGCCGACGGTGCCGACGCCACGACGCGCTTTGCGGTCACGCAGATCTCCGCGGGAGTGACGTCCTGCAGCCGTTTGAAGACCACGTCCATGGTGTGCTCGGCAACGACGCGGAAGCCGCTCGCCGCGAGAAAGGACAACGCCGATTGGTGCAACTCCCGCGGATAGGGCGTCACGACGGCGACGTTGCGAACACCGAGATGGGCGAGGGCGCGGATTGCGGAGCGGATGCTGGTGGTGGCGGGCAGCCCCGTCACGTCCTCGATCTGCTTGACGAGCTCGTCCTCGAATCCCTTGCCGCGCGTGGTCACGACCGGCATTCCCGTGTGGATGATATAATCCACGTGACGTGACGCCAGATATTGCACCGCGGTGACGATCGGATCGAGCACGTGCTGCTTGAAGTTCTCCGTGCTCCAGTGCTCGATATTGGAGGTCGTGGCGCACATCGAGACGCCGTCGGGAGCCAGCCGATAGAAGTCGTAGGCCGCGGTTTCGATCACGGTCGGGCTCAGCAGGCCGATGCGCTTGCGCCAGCCGAAAGGGCGTTCGGGATTGCTCATCGTTCGATTCCGATTGTCACAACGCAGAGCGGACGCGCCGCTCCGCCCCGCAGTGTGATGACTTCGAGGTCAGCTGGCAATGAGACTGTGGGTTGTCCGCAGCACGGCGAGCGTGTCGCAACCAGCGAAAATGAAGCCACGAGCGCCGGCTTGCATGAGCGCGGCCTCGAGCGCGCCGCCTCGCCCGGCGACCCAAACCGATGCACCGACATCGCACAAAGCCTGCACGGCTGCGGTCGCCTCGCGTGCATACACCTCATCCGACGAGCATAGGCACGCGGCCTTGGCGCCCGACGCTTTGAAGGCCTCGATCATTTCATCGCGGCTGCCAAAACCATCGTTGGTTAGAGCCTCGATGCCGCCGGCTTCGAAGAAATTCTTGGCGAAGGTCGCCCGCGTTGTGAAGTCGGCGAGCTTCCCGAGATTGGCGAGGAAAACCCTTGGCCGCGCGCCGGTACGCGCGAGCAGGCGGTCGGAGGCATCGCGCAGCTCTTCGAACGGTTGGGCGAGCCGGATGGATGGCAGCGGTTCGAACGCCAACGCGGCGGTACGACGGGGCAACGCGACAGGGGGCACATCGAGCACCGGAACCGGCGCTTCCGCGAGATCGGGAAAATCGCTGGTCCCGGTGAGTGCATCCTTGCGCCGCGCCGCGGCGGCTTGGCGCTCGTTCCTCACCGCGGCGACTTTTTGCTGAATGAGGCCTTGTTCGAGCGCGGCCGATGCCCCGCCTGCCCGCTCGATCTCCTGGAACAGGCCCCAGGCGGCGCGGCAAAGCTGTCCGGTCACATCTTCGATGGCGCCAGACCCAGCGGCGGGGTCGGCCACCTTCGCGAGGTTCGATTCCTCGAGCAGCACAAGCTGCGTGTTGCGCGCGATCCGCCGTGCGAACCGATCGGGCAGCCCCAGCGCCAAGGTGAACGGCAGCACGGTGACGGCGTCGGCGCCGCCGAGGCCCGCGGCCACGACCGCGATGGTTGCGCGCAACACGTTCACGTAAGGATCGCGCCTGGTCATCATTCGCCAGGCGGTCTCGGCGGCGACGAAGGGCGGCGTGGGCGCAAGCCCGCACGCGTCCTCGACCCGCGCCCACAGCTGCCGCAGCGCTCGGAACTTGGCCATGGTCAGGAATTGGTCGGCATCGGCGGCGAGGCGGAAATGGATCATGCCGCGCGCAGCATCGAGCGCGATCCCGCTGCGTTCGAGCGCGCGCAGATATTCGACGGCCACCGCAAGCACGTAAGCCAGTTCCTGAGCCTCCGAGCCACCGGCACCGTGGATCACCCGGCCGTCGGCCTGCGCAAACGGCCCGCGAAAACCTTGCGCGGCCAAACTTGAAATATCGGCAGCGAAGCTCGGCGCGAGGCCGCTCCAAGGGAGCGGGCTCGATCCGGCCAGCGCAGCGGCGCCGATCGGGTCGAAACCGAAGCGGATGCTGGCGGCAGCGGGTGCGATGCCGCGGCGTTTCAGCAACGCGGCGACGAGGCGTCCCACCTCCTCACTCTGCGGACCAGGATCGAGATCGAGATCAATGCCGGCGTCGAGGAAAACCCCGTCGAGCGCGCGCGCCATTGCCTCGGCGTCGGGGGTGAGACCGTAGCCGTAGGCCCCGACCGCGCCGGCGAAGACCAGCGAGAGGCCGGTCGCGCCGTTTTCGAGATCGTGCAGGGCCTCGGCATTGGCTGCCGTCGCATCGGGATGATCGACGCGCTGCACGATCGACCAGGACGCGCCCGGCGCGCGGCCGGGAATGGGCCGCGCCTGCGCCTTTCGCCCCTGGAGCGGCTCGATCGCAAGCCCGTCATAGGTCTTGGCGACGAGCCTCGTGTCGAACGGCGCACCCTTGAGCACGCCCTCGACCAGCTTGCGCCATTGCTCGCGCGTCGCGGGCGGAAACTCGGCGGCTAGCGGCAGCTCGTCTGCGGAGGCGTCGGTCATGGTCACAAAATGCCACGGTGCAAACGGCGGGCCAACTGCAAGCTGCTTGCCGGCATGCCATGCGCGCGCGTCTCGGCAGCGGTAAACGGGCAGGGGACACGGATCATCCGCGTGACGACAGCGGTAACGAGGGTCAGTGATCACGATCGCGGCAGCTTTTCCACCCCCGTAGTGTCCAGCCGCGCCAGGGCGTCGCGAACGCGGGTGCCGGCGATCATCTTTTCGGGTGCGATCTCAGCCAGCGGCACCAGCACGAAGGCGCGCTCGAACAGCCGCGGATGCGGCAGCGTGAGGTCCGGCTCCCGCAAGGCCAGATCGTCGTAGGCGATGAGGTCGATATCGACCGGGCGCGGGCCCCAGCGACGCTCCGCCGCGCGCCGGCGCCCAAGCGCGCGCTCGACCGATTGCGCCCGAGCCAGAAGCGCGCGCGGCCCCAGCCTGGTTTCAACGGCGATGCACAGATTGACGAAAGGCGGCTGCTCCTCGACCCCCCACGGCGGCGTCCGATAGTCCGAGGAACGCGCGAGCAGGCGCACCTCTTCGCCGTCACAGAACGCGGCGACCGCGCGATCGAGCGTGAGGCGCACGTCACCGATATTGCCGCCGAGGGCAATGAGCGCTTCAGCCATGATTCTGGCGCGCGCGCGCGATGGTGACCCCGACGTCGGCAAAGGTGGCGGCTATCGGAGCATGCGGCTTGTGGACCGTCACCTGCACGCGCAAGACTCGATGGAACCGATCGAGCACGGCCCCGGCGACCGCGCCGGCCGCGGCCTCGACGAGCCTGTAGCGGCGGCCGCAAAATGCCTGGCTTGCAACGTCGACGACCTGATCGTAACCCACGGTGTCCGCGAGCTTATCGGAGCGCGACGCCGCGCTCAGATCGAGCTCGAGCACAAGGTCGAGCTTGAAGGTCTGCCCGACCCTGGCCTCGTGCTGCATCACACCGTGATAGGCATGGAGCGCAAGCCCGGTGACGAATACCGCATCGCTCATCGTGCCCTCGCGATTGCCGCGGCCACCCGCAGCGCCTGCACGGTCTCGGCGACATCATGGGCGCGGATGATCGCGGCACCGCCCGCCGCTGCCAGGACGTGGGCGGCGATCGATCCGCCCAGGCGCTGGTCGGGCGGAGCGGTAGAAACCTTATCGATGAAGCGCTTGCGCGAAGCACCGACGAGAAGCGGCAGGCCGAACGCCTTGAGCTCGGCGAGCCGCGCGATGGCCGTGATGCTCTGCTCCGGCGTCTTGCCGAAGCCGATGCCGGGGTCGAGCACGATATTCTGTTGCGCGATCCCCGCACGTGCCGCGATTTCGAGCGAGCGGGAAAAAAATGCCGCGATATCGGCCATGATGTCGATCGACGGATCGGCGGCGACGCGGTTATGCATGACGATCACCGGTACGCCATGTTCGGCGACCACCCGCGCGATGTCGCCGTCGTGTTGCAGGCCCCACACGTCGTTGACGATCGCGGCGCCGGACGCGACCGCCCAAGCCGCCACCTTGGCCTTCATGGTATCGATCGAGACCGGAATGCCGAGCGCTATCGCGGCGGGGAGGACAGGCGCGAGGCGCTGCATTTCCTCATCGAACGGCACCTCGACGGCATCGCCGTAGGGACGGGTCGAACTCCGCGCCGATATCCAGAATGTCGGCGCCTTCGGCCACCATCCGGCCGGCTTGGTCAACGGCGGTGGAGGGATCAAGAAAGCGGCCGCCGTCCGAAAACGAGTTCGGGCGTGACGTTGAGCACGCCCATCACCAGCGGGCGGCCAAGCGTCAGCAGATGCGCGAGCGAACGCGGCGACTTTTGCTCGTCGCGGGCAGAACCGCCGACTGGGCGCGCAAGCGTCATGACGTCGCTTTGCGCCGGGCCCTGGGGGGTGTCAAGCGCCAGGCTATTCGCCGATCCGATCCCTCAATAGGTGATCTTCGGGGGCAGCTTCCTGGCGTGCTCGACCCAACGCGTCACCAGCTTCTCGGACGGAAGAAAGCGAACGAGCTTTCGCTTCTTATTGACTTCGGCCATGGACTTGGCGAGCCGAGCCGGGTTGCGATATTGCAATTCCTTCACGGTATCGACCCCGACTTCGCACAACAGCCCGGCATATTCCTTGCCCATACCCTTGATGCGCAGCTTGTCGGCGATATTGGCCCAGCGCAGCAACTTTCTTTCATGCAAGTCGGTCTTGGCGGCGAGGAGCTTGCGTCCCTTCGGACCTTTCGCCGCCTCGAGCAGCTTCTCCGTCGTCCTGATCCCGACGGATTTGAGCGCTTCAACCTCATCCGCTTCGATATCCTCGATAGCGGTGATCGGGTAGGACATTGAATTCTCCTCGCTCCTGGCCAGCCGCTGTCGCTATCAATCGTCAGATGAACTGGCCGAGGCCGGGGACTCTGCCAACGATCTCGCTGGCCGCCTCTTCCTCTGCATCGTCACGGGCAAAGCTTATGATTTCGTGAGTAATTCCCTGCATCCGGGTGAGGGCCTGTACCGTTTCGGTCGGCCCTTCCTTCAGCAGGAACTCCAGAATAATGCCGACGCTTGTTTTCGCGGCCGTCCGGTCGACGCCTGGATGGGCGACGAGACGTCCGATGAGATCGTTCATTAGCCCCTCACCAGCCCCGCACTCTCGGCAGGTTGATCGGCATATTAGGCTCGCAAAACTTCAGAAGACAAGCGCTGCTGACAAAAGTGACGGCGCGTTGTTGCATTCGTGCATCATCGGCATCGCGCGTCCATCGTTTGTTCGAATGATGTGCCCTCGCGCAAGCGTGCAGATGCGCGAGCTGTGATTGGCCGACATAATGCGACAAGCTCTGTGATCGGGTACGATCGGTCGCCGCCTTGCGCGAAGTCGTTTCCGCCGCCGCCGCGGCGGTTGACGGTGCGCGCGGGAGAGCGACAATAGCCGCGAGTTATCGGCAAGGAATTGTGCGATGGCGGATCTCGATCAGGACGGCACGATCTTCGTCGGCAGGGGTTCCAAGCCCGAAGTCTTGACGCTCGCACTTGCCAACCGCCACGGACTGGTAACCGGCGCGACCGGCACCGGAAAGACCGTGACATTGCAGGTTCTGGCGGAGGGCCTGTCGCGCGCGGGTGTCTCGGTCTTCGCGGCCGACGTCAAGGGCGACCTCTCCGGCGTGTCCGAGGCGGGGCGAGGCCAAGGATGCGTTCGTCACCCGCGCCAAGAGCCTCGGCTTCGACTACGAGCCCGACCAGTTCCCGGTCGTGTTCTGGGATTTGTTCGGGGAGCAAGGGCATCCGATCCGTGCCACCATCTCGGAGGTGGGACCGCTGTTGCTGTCCCGGCTCATGGACCTCAACGAGGTCCAGGAAGGCGTGCTCAACGTTTGTTTCCGCGTTGCCGACGAGCAGGGGCTGCTGATCCTTGATCTCAAGGACCTTCGCTCCATGCTCGGCTACATTTCCGACCACGCTGCCGAGCTCACGGTCCGATACGGCAACGTATCCAAGGCGACCATCGGCACCATCCAGCGCCAGCTTCTGGTGCTGGAGAACCAGGGAGGCAACGAATTCTTCGGCGAGCCGGCGCTGGCGCTGAAGGACTTCATCCGCACCGACCGTGATGGGCGCGGCTTCATCAACATCCTGGCTGCCGACAAGCTGATGGAGAGCCCGCGCCTCTACGCCACCTTTCTCTTGTGGCTGCTCTCCGAGCTGTTCGAGGAACTGCCAGAGGTCGGCGACCAGCCCAAGCCCAAACTCTGCTTCTTCTTCGACGAGGCGCATCTCCTGTTCAACGAGGCGCCGAAGGCGCTGCTCGACAAGATCGAGCAAGTGGTCCGCCTGATCCGCTCGAAGGGGGTCGGGGTCTATTTCGTGACGCAGAATCCGCTCGACGTGCCCGACAAGGTGCTTGCTCAGCTCGGCAATCGCGTGCAGCACGCGCTGCGGGCGTTTACCCCGCGCGACCAGAGGGCGGTGAAGGCGGCGGCCGAGACGTTCCGCCCCAACCCCAAGCTCGACACCGCCAAAGTGATCATGGAGCTCGGCAAAGGCGAGGCCCTGGTCTCGTTCCTCGAGGGCAACGGCACGCCCTCGATGGTCGAGCGCTGCATGATCCGCCCGCCATCCGGCCGGCTAGGCCCGATCACGCCGGACGAACGCAAGGCGCTGATGGCCAAGAGTCCCGTGAAAGGCAAGTATGACCAAGCCATCGACACCGAATCGGCCTACGAGGTGTTGCAGAAGCGCCTGCAGTCCGGCGCTACGGCCGGGCCGATCGCCGGATCGCCGGGTGAAGCGGCACCCGCCGGCGGCTTCGGCGCTGTGTTGGCCGCCATCGGTGCGATGCTGGCCTGACTCTTCGGCACCAATCGTCCGCGTGGGAAGCGTCTTTCGCCCGGTCAGTTGGTCGCGCGCGAGGTCACGCGCTCGGTCACCAATCGCGTAGCGGGCCAGATCGCGGCCGACATCGGAAAGTCGATCGGCGGCAAGACCGGCAGCTCGGTCGGCCGCGCGATCGTGCGCGGCACGATGGGAGGCATTCTCCGGCGCTAGCCCCCGCGCAGCGGGCAACATCGCATCAACACTGCATCATGCCATACGAAGGGTTTGCCATGCCATCGCCATCCGACGCCTTGCCCGCCGTGCTGCAGAAGATCGACGCCGATCTCGATGGAAGCCTCGAGCGACTGTTCGAGTTCCTGCGCATCCAGTCGATTTCGACCGACCCCGCGTACAAGGACCAGTGTCGAGCCGCCGCCGAATACGTGGCCAAGGACCTGTCAGGCATCGGGTTCGAGACCAGCATCCGTCCGACCGGGGGCCACCCCATCGTCGTCGGCAAGGGCGGCAGCGAGGCCAACGGCGAGGTCCCGCGCGTTCTCTTCTATGGCCACTACGATGTGCAGCCGGTCGATCCGCTCGAGCTGTGGGAGGCGCCGCCATTTGCGCCGCGCATCGCCACGCTGCCGGACGGCCGCAAGATCATCGTGGCGCGGGGAGCTTGCGACGACAAAGGCCAGGTGATGACCTTCGTCGAGGCGTGTCGTGCGTTCGCGGCGGTCACTGGCCGATTGCCGCTCCCCATCACCATGATGATCGAGGGCGAGGAGGAGTGTGGCTCGAACCATCTGTTCGGCTTCGTCAAGGACAACGCCGACGAGTTCAAGCTCGACCTGGCGCTCGTTTGCGATACCAGCATGTGGGATCAGGCGACCCCCATGGTGACGACGTCGCTGCGCGGGCTCGTCTACGAGGAGCTGAGGCTCACCTGCGCCGACCGGGATCTCCATTCCGGCCTGTTCGGCGGCGCGGCGCAGAACCCGCTGCGCGTGCTCGCCCGCATCCTCGCCGCCATGCATGACGACAACGGCCGCGTCGTCATTCCGGGTTTCTACGACGGGGTGAAGGACCTGCCGCCCGATATCAAGGCCGACCTCGAGCGGCTCGATCTCACGCCCGAGAATTTCCTCGCCGAAGTCGGCCTCAAAGTGCCGGCGGGCGAGAAGGATCGGCTGCTGGTCGAGCAGATCGCGACCCGACCGACCGCCGAGATCAACGGTCTCATTGGCGGCTACACCGGCGAGGGAGCCAAGACCGTGATCCCGGGGCAGGCGACGGCGAAGGTCTCCTTTCGCCTCGTTGGCGCGCAGGACCCGCAAAAGATCCGCGCCGCCTTCCACGCCTTCGTGCGCGCGCGGCTCCCCGCCGATGCCAAGGTCGAGTTCAAGAGCTTCGCCAGCGCGCCGGCCACCGAGCTTCCGTTCGATAATCCAGCGCTCGCCAAGACGCGGGCCGCGCTCGCCGCCGAGTGGGGCAAGAAGGCACTCGCGATCGGGGAGGGCGGCTCGATCCCGATCGTCGGCGACTTCAAGCGCGTGCTCGGGATGGATACGATCATGGTCGGTTTCGCGCTCGACGACGACCGCGTGCATTCGCCGAACGAGAAATTCGACCTGACCTCCTTTCACAAGGGCACGCGCAGCTGGGCGCGGATTTTGGCCGCGTTGTCGGCCTGAGCGAGTCCTCCGTCACGATTTCGCCCAGATGCGTGTTGGACCAGAGTTTGGTCCTTCGCATTCGATCCAGGGGACGCACAGGCTCAGGAACCACCCACCATCGGCGCGAGTTGTCATTAAAAGCAATGGAGGAGCAGATGGTCGCACCGATGACGATCAAGGAACACATGGAAGTTCTCGGTTCTGACGGCGTCCACGTCGGCACCGTGGACCACCTCGAAGGGCGGGACCAGGTGAAGCTGACGAAGGATGATCCGGACGCCGGCGGTGAGCATCACTTCATTCCGCTGGCGTGGGTCGATCATGTCGATGCGCGCGTTCACCTCAAGCAATCGGGCGCCGAGGCCAAGGCGCGCTGGAAAACCCACTGACGTCTATTCCGAGTAGTCTTCGGCCCCGCGACGGTTGTTCGCCCGCGGGGCCGATCTTTGTGTGATGAGGCCGTTCCCCCGGCGCTTGCCGTTCCGACCCAGAGCATGATCCGGAAAAGTGGGTACCGGTTTTCCGAAAGATCATGCTCAAACAAAGAGCTAGAGCGTGATTGCGACTCAACCTAAAGCAATCACGCTCAGCCGTCAGATGGCCCTGTACAGCCGCTCGTCGTAGAGCGCGCCGCTCATTGGGGTGAGCTGATCTCGGAATTTCCTGGTCTGCGCCGCCGTGATGTGGGCATCGTAGGCACGCTGGTTCTTCCACACTTCGACCACCGAGAAGTGATTCGGCCGATTGCCCTGCTGAAACACTTCAAAACTCAAAGCACCCGGTTCCTTGCGGCTGTCGGCAACCAATGCCTTGAGCGCCGCGACGCACTCGTCCTTCCTCGGTGGGGGGACGTCCACATGGGTCACGACGACGACCGCGCCGGGTGCAACTTTCGATCCCGCCGCGGCGATCTCCATGCCGGTGTGCACGCGGTCGTCGATCGCGCTGATCAGGTGCGGCTTGATCTTCTCGCGAAAGTCCTTGCTGTGCGCGGCGGCGGCATGGGCATCGTAGGCCTTCTGGTCCTTCCAGACCGCGACGATGGCGAACTGGTTGGGCGGCGCCGCACGCTGGAGGATGTCGAAGCGCAGGTTGCCTTCATCCTTGCGGCTGGCATTGGCGAGCTGCCGCAAGAGGCCGACCGCCGGGCCGCGCGCCGCCGGCGCAACATCGATATAGCTGACGACGTAGACGGCGGCGTCCTGCGCGCGCGCAGTCGCAACGGAAATGGCCGGCGTCAGTACCATGGCGAGCAAGAGCGAAAAGGCCAAGCGCATGTCATCCTCCCGACGGTTGTTTTCATCGATAGTATCGATGCCATCGACGGGTCGTCAACGCGACGCGGCCTCATCGGGCCATGAGGCCCGTTGAGAGCCCGTTGAGGTCGGCGAGCACGGCGGCGGGCGCTGGTTCGTACTCCTCCGGCATCTTGGCGCGATTGACCCATGCCGTGCGAAAGCCGCAAGCGGCGGCGCCCATCACGTCCCAGCGGTTCGACGAGACGAAAACGACCTCGTCCGGAGCGATCTGGAAGCGGTCGGTGACGAGGGCATAGACCTCGGGGCGCGGCTTGTAGATCCGGATGGTGTCGACCGAGAGAACGGCATCGAGGTCGCCGCCGATATCGGCGGCCTCGACCGCGGCGGCGAGCATCTTTGGCGAGCCGTTCGACAGGATGGCGGCGGCCAGTCCACGCGCCCTGAGATCGCGCAGCGCCGCACGCGCGTCCGAAAAAGCATCGAGCGTCCAATAGGCGTCGAGCAATTTTGCCTTGAGCGACCGGTCGACGGAAGGAAACCGGGCGAACGCGAACTCGAGCGCGCGCTCGGTCAGCGTCCAGAAATCGACGTAGCGGCCGGCAAGCGTCAGCGTCCAGGTATATTCAAGCTGCTTGGCGCGCCAGATTTCGGAAAAGCGATCCGCATCGGGGCCCGCTGCCGCGCGATGCCGGCCGATGGCGGCATGAACGTCGAACAGCGTCCCATAGGCGTCGAAGACGAAGGCACGAGGCATGGCAGGCCCTCCCTGTAAAACGGACGCCGATCCCCATCAGTGGTACGCGCACCCCGACGCAGGACGCAATCAGAAGTCCCGGCCGCGTCAGCAAGGTCGAAATCGACCGTCCGCGGATGTCGTAGACGCGAGCATAGACGGCGCCGTCGCGCGCGATCTCGATCAGCAGCGGGGCGTCGAGCTTGGCGCAATAGAATTCCCCGAGCATCATCGCGAAGTCGGCCCCTTTGGGGTCCCAGGTCGTTTCAAAATCGGGACCGAGCTCGACCTGCGGCGAGCGGTGCGGGCCGCAGACCGCGATCTTCCAGCGGCGGTCGCCGGGCTTGCTCTCGTGCCGCTCTGCCAGCGTCGCCAGCAATGCTTGCGAGGCTTGCTTGAAGGAGAGACCCCAATAGTCGAGCATGTAGCGCTCGCGCGCGTGCGCAACGCCGCCGGAAAGCCGATTGAAATGGGTGTATTCGTAGGGGTGCAGCCGGATCATCTCGACCACCGGGATGCCGGCGCCGACGGCGAGCACGAGGCCGGCGGCGACGGGCGCAAACCGGAAGGCGCGCGAAGCGATATCGATGAGATGGACGGCCGCGAGGCCGCCGAGCACCGCGAGCGGCGGCAATACGAACACGAAATGACGGATGCCGTTGTACATCGCCGGTCGCAGCGCGATCGTCACCGCCAGCGGCAAAAGGGCGGCGAGCGCGACCAGGAGAAAAACGGCCCGGCGGTTGACGGCAACGCTGCGTCTCGACGCGGCAACCAGCGCGCCGATCGCGCCGCCAAATCCCAGCACCGACAGGATCGCCGGCAGCTTGAGCGCGAACAGCGTCGGCACGTAGCTGCGCGGCATGTCCGGGACGGAAATCAAGCGGCCGTCGAACAGCTCCTCCCACGGCTTCTCGAAAAAGCGCGAGAAAAATTCGACCGCGCGCCAGGGATTGAGCGGGTCGACCACGGACCAGGGCCAGACCAGCGCCATCACGACGTAGCCCAGCAACATGGCGGGCACGAGCGCCAGGACGAAATGTCCAAGCCGCGCACTGGCCGACCGGATGCCCTGCGCCCGGGCTTCGACCGCAACGATCAAGGCGAGGGCCGCGAGCGCGGCGACGACTCCGAACGCGCCCATGATGCGCGACCCGATCGACAGGCCGAACCCGGTGCCAACGAGGGCTGTCGCCGCGATCGAGAACTCGGGGATACGCTTCGAAAGCGCGCACGAGACCGAGGAGGAAAATCGTCATCGCCACCGCGAAGGGCGAATCCTTCGGGTTCATGAACATGTGGCCGTAATAGAGCGGGCAGACCGCGAGAAGAATGAGGGCGATGAACCCCGCCCGCGGCCCCCCGATGCGGCGACCGATCCGCCAGGTGACGAACAGCCCGAGAATTCCGACCGCGGCGCCCATGAGCCGCCGTGTCTCGAACAGCGTGAACGGCAAAGCTTTGCCGGCAAGCGCCGCGAGCAGGTCGAAGCCGCCGCCGTAATAGTACAGGTTCACCCATGAGAGCGCGCGCTGGTCGCGCAAGCCCGAGGCGTAGAACTCGAGCAGGAGAGCGCCGTATTCGGAATGGGCGTAGTCGTCCCAGCTCAGTCCATAGTCGCGGAATGTCAGCAGCGCGACCACGCCCACGACGCAAAGCACCGCGACCGCGGCCTGGTCGAAGCCGCGGCTCGTCGTCAGGCCTTCGGACGAGAGCGCGGATACGGGCGTTGCGAGGGCCACGGGCGGTCGACTCACGTGTTGCTCGGATGTCTCGATCGCGGCGCGCCCAGCGTCATACGGACGTGACAACCTCCGACGTGTCTGTGCCGGCCCCCCATAGCCCGCGCAGACGGGCGTTGACGCCCTTGAGGCCCGCGAAGACAGGCGTTGACGCCCTTGAGGCCCGCGAAGACGGGCGTTAGCGCCCTCGAGGCGGGTGATCGCGGGCGATCCAATATCCTCCGCGGAACGATTGGACGAGGCGAGCGAGCGGCCCATCGCTCGGGGGATGGCCGGATGTCCCCCACGCCAGCCCCGAAGGCGATCCGGGGCCGGCGTGGCCGATGGTGCGTGCAGGCCGCGCCATTACTTCATGGCCGCGTCGTACATCTTTGCGACGTATTCCCAATTCACCAGATGATCCATGAAGGCCTTGAGATAGTCAGGCCGCCGGTTGCGATAGTCGATGTAGTACGAATGCTCCCACACGTCGCAGCCGAGGATCGGCTTGCCGCCGTGCACCAGCGGATTTTCGCCGTTCGGCGTCTTGGTGACGGTGATCTTGCCGTCCTTGACTGTAAGCCAGGACCAGCCCGAGCCGAATTGCGTGACGCCGGCCTGGATGAAATCCTCCTTCATCTTCGCGACCGAGCCGAGATCGGCGATGATCTTTTTCTCGAGATTGCCGGGAAGCTTGTCGCCGCCTCCGTTCGGCTTCATCCACTGCCAGAAATGCAAGTGGTTGTAGTGTTGGGCGGCATTGTTGAAGAGGCCGGCATTCTTGCCGAACGAGCCTTTCACCACCTCCTCGAGTGATTTTCCTTCCCACTCGGTGCCCTTGATCAGGTTGTTGGCATTGTTGACGTAGGCGAGGTGGTGTTTGTCATGATGATATTCCAGCGTTTCGCGCGACATGTAGGGGGCGAGCGCGTCGTATGGATAGGGGAGATCGGGCAGCGTGAAAGACATCGGCTTGCTCCTCGATGGTCAAAATGGCCGGAACGAGATAGGGCTCGGTGGGTTCTATGGCAACGGGCGCGCGCCAGCCTCGGTTCCAGGTTGATCCAATAGGCCGAAGCGGCGGCCGCGTTAAGCACGATCGGGATTTGGCCGCGGCCCGGCCACATTAGTTATTGCGGGCGGGGCGGAACAGGGCCTAAATTCTTTAGTAACCATAGGACCATGGCCGTTGTCGGGTCGAAGGGGTGGGGCTGGAACGTAGGCATATGTCTGTAATCTTGTCGCTGTTGGGTATCGTGGTTGCCGCGGCGGGCATCGCCGCCCTGGGATTCGGCATCCCAATCAATGAGTTCACCCTCGGCACCACGCTGATCATCGTCGGCACCACGGCGCTGACCGGAGGCTTGGTCCTGATCGGTCTCGCGGCGGTGGTCAGCGAGCTTGGCCGTGTCACCGAGGCGCTCAAGACGCGCGCCGTCGCTCGATCTGCCGCGCGCCCGGCCGAGACCCTGGAGCCGGTGCCGTCCGCTACCGCTTCCGTCCTCGCTCCTGCCGCCGCCCCTGCGGGGAGTGTCGGCGCCCGCGCGCCCCGGACGAACATCCCCGTCTCCCCGCGGCCCAGGGGGGAAGCGCCCATGCGCGAGGCCCGTCCTCTTGAGTCTCACCCGGCATCGGCGCCGTCGGCGGTCGATGTGTCGGCGTCCGCCATCGAGCGGTTGCGCTCGGGCATTCCGCGAGCGGAGCGACCGAGGGCCGAGCCCTCGATCGTTGCGGAGCACGATGAGGTACCACTATCCCCCAATGGCGCGGCCCATCATCAGACCCAACAGCCCGGGCCGGTCGGCGTCGAAGCTACGCCGCCGGAGCCCAAGGTCACGCCGGAGGATCGTGCGGGCGGAGCAGCCGTCGAAACCTTGAAGTCGTCGCGCCTCGATTTTCTGTTCCGGTCGAAGCCGGCTCCTCCTGCGGCCCAGACCGAGCATTTCGATGTCCCCTGGCCCGGCGAGTCGCGGACGGAGAAGCCCGCTTCGGAGCCTCAGCCGGTCGTCGGCGAAGTTCAGCGCCAGACGGAGGCTGCCCCGTTGGTACAAGAGCGCCCGTCCGAATCTGCCGCGGTCGAAGAGCCACACACGGCTGCGATCCTGAAATCCGGCGTTGTCGATGGCATGGCCTATACGCTTTACGCGGACGGATCGATCGAGGCCAAGCTGCCGCACGGAACGGTCCGGTTCGGCTCGATCGCGGAACTGCGCGCGCACATCGAAAGCAACTCGTAGGCGGCGCCTTCGTCCTACTATTTCTGCACAGCCTCGCTCGGCGCGAACGTGAGCGCGTTGCCGTTCATGCAGTAGCGCGCTCCGGTGGGCTTTGGCCCGTCGGCAAAGACATGGCCGAGATGCGCGTCGCACGACGCGCAGCGAACTTCGGTCCGGCGCATGAACCACGAGCGGTCTTCGTGCTCGGTCACGGCGCCGGGGTCGGCGGGCGCCCAAAAACTCGGCCAGCCGGTGCCGGAATCGAACTTCGTCTCGGACGAGAACAGCGGCGCGCCGCAGCACACGCACCTGAACATACCGTCGCGCTTCTCGCCGTTGAGCGGGTTCGAGAAGGCGCGCTCGGTGCCATGCTGCCGGGTCACGTAGTACTGCTCGGGCGTGAGCTGCGTTTTCCACTCGTCGTCGGTCTTGGTGACTCTTACGGGGCGGCTGGAGTCCATGTTCGTTCGTTCCTTGCAGCTTGGTGAAATCACTTCCGCCCGCATCATCTAGACTAGCTCGGGTCGGGCGATGGGCAACCCGGACCCGCTCAATCAGTCGTGACCGTTCTCGGAATCGGGACACTTGCCGGTCCGCTCATCTTTCGAGTGGCTCTCATCGTCCGACCGCAGCCTTTACCTTGGGGGCCCTGACGGGATCTTTGCTGAACAGGTGATCGCGCGGTGAAACCAGTCAGTGCAACGATTTGATCTGTATCTCTCAGAACACCGGAATAAATACGCAAGGATTATGTCACATCAACATGGGAGCACTTCTTGCCTTCCCCGGAGAACAAGAATAGAAATGCCGACGTCTCAGCTTTCGGGTCCTATTTAGTGGGACGAAACCGCCCCCAAGGCCCCGAATACGCAGAAGTGCAGCTTCCGCTGAGCGGGCCCGAAGATCAAAGCATGGCAGGAATAATAGCCAATGAGCGACAATACCTCGGGTGGAACATTCATCGAGCTGACGGCGTCAATCGTCTCGGCCTACGTCAGTAACAATTCGGTGCCGACGGCGGACTTGCCGGCGCTGATCGGCCAGGTGCACTCGGCCTTGACGCGCGTGTCGAGTGGACACGCCGATGCGCCGATAGAGCCGCCGAAACCGGCCGTCTCGGTCAAAAAGTCGATCACGCCGGATCATATCGTCTGCCTTGAGGACGGAAAAAAGTTCAAGTCGCTCAAGCGTCACCTGCGCACGCAGTACAACATGACGCCGGAGCAATACCGCGAGAAATGGGGATTGGCGCCGGACTATCCGATGGTCGCGCCGAACTACGCGGCCGCACGCTCGCACCTCGCCAAGCAAATGGGGCTGGGCCAGCAGCGGCGCCGGCGCAAATAGACGCTCCCATATCATCGAATTCTTGAATTGGAAGGCCCCGGGGAGGTTGTCGCCGGGGCCTAGCAGCCTCTTTCGTTCCGTTGGGGGGTTCGATTGAGGCCACCGGACGATGACCGGCAACTGTCCGCCGAGTTCCGTGGCTCGCAAAAAATTGTCTCACGCCGCCCGAGCGAGCGCGGCGCGCGCGTCCGCGCGAATGCGCTCCACCATGGAGCGGAACCCGTTCGAGCGCTGCGGGGTCAGGTGCTCGCGCAGGCCGAGACGCTCGAACAGCGCGATCGCATCAGCCGAGAGAATTTCCCGCGCCTGCTTGCCCGAAAACATTGCGAACAAGATGGCTATGAGCCCGCGCACGATGTGGGCGTCGCTGTCGCCGGAGAACGTGAGCACGGGTCCGCCTTGGCCGTCCGCATGCTCGGTGGTCGCCAGCCAGACCTGGCTCGCGCAGCCTTGCACCTTGTTGGCTTCGGTGCGGTCGCGCTCAGACAGAGGATCCAGGGCGCGGCCAAGCTCGATGACATAGCGGTAGCGGTCGTCCCACTCCTCGAGCAGCGAAAAGTTGTCGACGATCTCGTCGAGCGTCGTCATGGTATCGGGCGAAGCTGCGGTCATGGCGTCGGGCATACCGGATATATGGGGGCGATGATACAGCCCGGCGAACGCCGCCTTCGAAAAAGAATGGCCCGGACATCCGAGCACCCCTCGGTCGGAACCTGCCGCAGCGGCCGGATCGGCCGCGCGCCGGTCCCGGAGCTCAAAAAGCGGTCGCTTCAGGCGGGCCCATCGCCGCGCGCTTCCCTGCCGGGATGCGGGCCGCGCCAGGCCGGCGCCAGATCGGCCGGCGACAGCGTCTGCTGCGAAGGCCGCGGCGTTGGCATCGGGACGCTCTTGCCGGCTGCAGCATTCACCGCGGTGCCGGCGTCGTGCGGCCCCAGGTGCTCGGTGAGGTATTCGTAGAGCATCCTGGCGCCGGCCTGCGCCCGCAGTCCGATCGCGGCCGCCGCCTGCGACCCGATGCTGCAGGCATCGGGCTGCCGTTCGCAGAATGAACGCATGTCGGTGACGGTGGCCGTTGCCGCCGACATCGCCTCGATGGCGCTCACATTGACCTTCGGCGTCGGCTGCGATCCGCCGCTCGGCAACAATGCCAGGATCACGGTGAGCCAAAACGCCATCCGCAAGAGGAAACGCATGATCTGTCCCCAAGTCGCCGCGGCCGTTCTTCGCCGCGTTGGAGCAGACCCTAGCAGCAAGGTTTGAAGCGCCGGTTGGCAAGGCTTGGCACTTTTTGTCCATATTCGACGCGAATCAACGTCGTCTTTTCATAAAATTCGAACAATCGCCACATGGCTCGAGTCCTGAGCATTGCACTAAATTAGTGCCCTGAACCCGTAGTTCGCACAGCCGTGCCCCGAGTCCGATTGCGAAGGGGTCGGCAACCTGCCGTTCACCATCCCGCACGAATAGGCCGCCAAGACCCCAGCGAAATGCAGCAGAAACAGGCTTGCCCGCTGCGACCGGGTTCCTGCCTTAGCGTTCGCTTAAGCGCCCTCTGACACCATTCCCCGAGCCAATAAGGGAGGCGCGTCCCAGATCGTCGGACGTGCGCAGAAACGTGAATCTGGTCGCTCCGGTCCGAGATCGTATCGACGCGTGGGTGCACCGATCGGCGCGGCAGGACGCGCTGCCGGCCCCGCGTGACCGCGCCGCCATCGCGGTGCGCCTCCTCGCCGACCCGATCGCGTTCGGCGCCACCGGCCTGGCCCGGGTTGTGGGAGGCCGACATGCGTAGCCAGACCGCTCGCGCAGGTGCAGGGAAAAGCGGGCCACCCGACAACGAGCGTGGAGCGCGCATGTTTCGGGCGCTCGGATGGAGCCCGAGGGATGCCGTGGGCTTCATGGTCGTCGCCGTCGTCGCGGTTGCCATCCTGGTCAACGTGGTGTTCCTGCAGTCGGGCTCGCATCCCGCTCCCATGTTCAAAGGTGCCCTTCTTCCGGCCAAACCGGCGGCGGTGACCGACAGCACCCCGGCGGCGATTCCGCGTCCGCGGCCGGTCGAGCCGGCCGCGCCTCCGGCTCAGGTTCAGGCCAGAGCCGTCGCGCCGTCCGCACCGTCCGCGCCGCGCATGCCCGGGGACATCATCAATGATATCCAGCGCGAGTTGACGCGCCGCGGCTACTATGATGGGGCGGTCGATGGCCTCTATGGCCCGAAGACGGACGGAGCGATCCGCGACTTCGAGCACGCCGCCGGTCTCAAGCCGAGTACGGAGCCGAACGAGGCGCTGCTGCAAGCCATCCTGCGAGCGCCCGCCAAGCTCGCGAGGGGGACGACGGGCGCCACACCCGCGGCACGCCCGACGCCGGTCCGCAACGATGCCGTCGAGCGTCAGGGGCCTTCGAAACGCGTGATTGCGCTCCAGCGCGCGCTCACCGACTATGGTTACGGCCAGATCAAGCCGAGCGGGATCATCGATAGCGAGACTCAGGCTGCGATCGAGAAATTCGAACGCGAGCGCAGACTGCCGATCACAGGTCAGGCGTCCGACCGCGTGGTGCGCGAGATCGCTGCGATGACCGGCCGGCCATTGGAATAAGCTCGTCATCGCTGCGCAGGCGGACGTTCCAAACGCCATCGAAGAAAATGCGGGGTCTCGTCTTGGTCGCGCCCGTGGTGAATACTAGAGCATGATCCCGAAAAGTGGGTATCGGTTTTCGGAAAAGATCATGCTCCAGCAATGGGCCCCGCTTTTCGCAGGTCGCGAGAACGAGTCTTGGAATGCGCCTCAAATCTGCAATCTGGGTCGCGGCCTATATCCGCCGGTGCCACATCGAAGGAGCGTTCGCGGCTGTTCGGCGCCGCGGGGCCGAAGAGGCCGGAGCCATTTTCGTCAAGCTCAATCGGCTCGACGGCACCGCCGAGCTGTTCGGCCCAGCACCGCAGAGCGTCTTCGAGGAAGCCCGTCCCGCGGACCGCCTGTTTAGCCGCTGCCTGACGGAACAGCCGGAGGCCAAGGTCGAGGAACGCATCGCCCGGGAATTGCGCTTCGATCCCGACGTCTGGATCATCGAGGTCGAGGACCGCGCAGGGCGCAATTTTCTCGATCAGGTCGTTTCCTAGAGCGTGATGGCTTTAGGTTGAGTCGCAATCACGCTCTAGCTTTTTGCTTGAGCATGATCTTTTCCGAAAACCGGTACCCGGCCCGGATCAAGTCCGGGGCAGGCTTTTCCGGGATCATGCTCTGAGCGCGGGCGCGGCCCTGCCGCGCTCATCGTTGGCCGCTGCGCAAGCGTGACTCCTGTTGCGGCTCTGGACGGCGCAGGACCTCGGACAAGGCGCGCCGCGCATTTTCTGCTGCTGTGTGCCAATTGACCGCTTCATGGTGGACGTGTTCATGGTGGACTTGTCCGGTCTCGGCCGGTTCGGCGTTGCGCCAGATCGCGATCATCCGGCGGGCCGCGTCTACGCTGATCTCGCCATGGAGCCGGGCGAGCTCGTAGACCCGATCGACCGACTGCCCGGCCCAGGGATTCATGAACAGCAGCATGCGCTGCAACACGTCGGCCAACAGATTCATGGCCCTGGCCGCGACCACGATCGGCTCGCCGAGCTCGTCGTTGACGATGCGACGAGCTTGAGCCCGCGAGACGCCGAGCGTGCGCCTGAGCTCGCGAATGAGCGTCTCGGTATTGCGTTGAAGCGCAGCGGATTCCAGGCGCCAGACATCAGTGCGCTGGATGGCGGAGAGGGGCTGCGACGGCACGATCGGGGCATATTCGAGATTGATCAGGATCAATCGCCGTTCGGGCGGCCTTGCCGCGTAGAAGACTTCCGACAGTTCATGCGCCTGCGCCTCGGCGGCATCGGCGGCACTGGGAGCCGGCAGCGCTGGTGGAGCAGCAAGAGCCCGCGTCGCGATGATCTCCGCACCGGCGCCGCCGCGCTCCTCGGCGATCGCATCGAGGTCGGCCGCGCCGCGGCACGGCGAATGCTGGAGAATCGGAGCGGCGACTGCAACGACATCGCGCGCCAGGCGCTCGATCACGGGAGCGGGAGCCGACGGGTAGGGTGCAAGCCGCGCGGCAAGCGCCGCCCGCTCCGAAACATCGGCTGCATCGATGAGCCGCAGGACCAGCTCGGTGTAGTAGTGTTCGTCCTCCAATGTGTGCGTCGGCCGCTGCAGATAGAGATCCGTCAGCACGCGCAGCAAGGTCGGCCGCATGTCGAGCCCATGCCCGTAGCCGAGGTCGAGCACATGCTCGAGCTCGGCAAATGCCGCCGGCGGCTTCATCATGACCACTGCGCCTTTGTTGCAACACTTTGATTTTGAAATGAGCCTACGGTCCGCCCGTTAGCAGACGGTTAACCTTGCGCGTCTCAAATCGGGCAGAAGCCGGGCTGCGGCGTCGGGGCGTCAGGGCGGGGGCAACGGGATGGGTACGGTCATCAGTTTTCCGGCGGTGGGGCGTGCCGCGCGGGGGTCGAGGCCGAGCGCGGCCAAGTCCGTCTCGGCGACCGTCGTCATCCTTCCCGTCGTCCGGATCGAGCGATACACCGAGGAGCCGACCGGCGACTTCCAGCCTGAGACAGGCAGCCCGCGTCGTCGCCGCCGTCGTCGCGCGAACCGCTCATAAGACGGCCAGCGTCCGTCTCGTGCAGGCCTCATCGCGCTGGGTAGAAAGCGTCATTGCGGGCGGCACTGTGCCGCCGCCAGCGCGCCTCGGACCGCCGGAATCCACCCCGTTTCAGGCGCAAGCGCCCGGATCACGATCAAGCCGGTGACCGTCGGCGATGCCACGATCAATCGATCGGCGGCCGTGATGTCCTCGTTCTCCGGCAATTCCGCACGTTGCGCAGCGGTCATGAGATCAAGCTCGATCACCCGGCGCCCCGCGGCGCGATCGTTGATGGCGTAATAGGCTACGTCGGAGCGGGTGTAGAACGATACCGAGGTATAGGCTTGGCTGATCGGCACGGAGAATTTCAGCGGGCCCCGCGACAGATCGTAGCGGCATATGGACACCTCGAAGGCCGGGTCCATGAACGGCATGACGGCCTTCTCCGGCGTCGGGCGCGGGACGGCAACGACGGCGTTGACGGGAGCGATCGCAGAGACGCGGGCGTAGGCATCCTGGGTTGCCATGCGGGGGAGCACCAGGACGGTGGCGAGGTGCACGATGCCTGCGAGGAGGAGCGCGCCCAACAACCATAGCACCAAGCGGGTCACGGGCATGCCCTCTTGGTGAGTGCGGGCATCGGTGCGTCACGTCCCGTGCGCGTCGCCATCCCGACCGGCGTGTCGTAGAGCCGCAGCACCAGGAGATACTTGTCCACCCCGCCGGTTGGGAGCCAGTTGCCCGGCCGCGCGCGCGGGGCGACCGAGATGTCGAAGCTTCCATCCGCGTTGCGGATGATCTCCTGGCTGGTGAAGCCATGCCGCTCGGCGGAATTGGCCACAAGCCGACCCTCGGGATCGTACAAGGTGATTGTCCAAAACCGCGCTTGCGGCGTGATCCCACTCAAGCGTACGTCGCAACGCCCATCGAGGGGTTGGCCGGCGTCGTCGGCGTGGGCATAGAATGCGACCCCGTCGCCGGAGCCGATCGGCAGTTCGCCGGTGCGTGCGACCATCGCGCGCGCATAGGGGTCGATGCCCGCGGTTCCGTTCTTCGGCCATCCGGTCCAGGCGCCGATAGTGACGCCGCCATAGGCGGTGCCCTGCGTCAAGGCAAGCCACGTCGCGCCAAGGCCGATCAGTGCCGCGATGGCGAGGGCTAACACGGTTCCGAAAAGCAGACGCACGTTTGGTCCAATGGGATGCTTGCGGTCCGAGCCAAGGATGTAGCAAACGACCGTCGCCGGCTTCAATCGCCGCGGCTCTGACCCGCCGGCTGTTGATCAGACGCGGATGCGAAAGTCTCCTGACGTCGGGGCGTCGTTTCGTCCGAGGCCTTGGTCATCTCGCCGCGGGCGGCGAGCGCGCGCGTGGCGTCGTCCATCAGCCGCTCGACGCGCACGAGCGCATCGGCCCCGCGCTTGGTGAGAATCGACGATGCGCGGACTGGCGGCCGCTTCGGGCGTGCCATCCTTCTTGGCTTCGGCCGCCACCGGGCGGGCGGGCGCCTGCGGGCCGAGGCCGGGAATGGGCTTGAGCTCGATGCCCTGGTGGGCAAAGGCCATGATCTCGTGCCATGTCATCGCCGGCAGCGAGCCTCCCGTCATCTGGTGCATGGTGCTGTAGTCGTCGTTACCGAACCAGACGCCGCATACCATGTTGCCGGTGTAGCCCACGAACCAGGCGTCGCGGTGGCCGTTGGTGGTGCCGGTCTTGCCCGCGGACCGGATGCCGTCGAGCGCCGCCCGCCTGGCGGTGCCTTCCTCCACGACCTTGCTCATCATCATGTTCATGTCCATGGCGACCTGCGGCGTGATCACCTGCAACGGTTTCTTGCTGTCGCGGTCCCAGCGCCAGATGAGCTCGCCCATGCCGCTGCGCACTTCGAGCACGGCATGGGGTGTCATCGCCTTCCCGAGATTGGGGAACATGGTGTAGCCGCCGGTGTGGTCGAGCACGGTCACTTCGTCGGCGCCGATCGGCATCGAGGGCGTGTCGGGCAGCGGCGTGCGCAGACCGGCCTTGCGTGCGGTGTCCTTGATCTTGGCACGGCCGACTTTCGGATTGCCGTTGCCGAGCGCGATCGACAGCTTCACGGGTATCATATTGATCGAGCGCGTGAGTGCCGCCGTAAGCGTCATCGAACCGGCGAAGCCGCCACCGTAGTTCTTCGGACACCAGTTGCCGATGCATACCGGGGAGTCGACCACGATCGTCGTCGGCTTGAAGCCGTTCATCAGTGCGGTCGCATACACATAGGGCTTGAACGACGAGCCGGGCTGGCGCAGGGCATCGGTCGCGCGGTTGAACTGGCTCTCGCCGTAATCGCGGCCGCCCACCAGCGCGCGCACCGCGCCGTCGATGTCCATCAGCACCGCGGCGCCCTGCTTGGCCTTGTATTCGCGGCCGTACTGCTTGAGGGAGTTCTCGAGCGCCTTCTCCGCGTTCTTCTGCAGGTCGACGTCGAGCGCGAGCCGTACCACGAAGACCCGCTCATGAACCGATTTGGGCAAGGTGTCGACCAGCTTCTTCATCTCGTCGAAGGCCCAGTCGAGATAATAGTTGGGCGAGCGTTCGTCGCGCCGGTCGACCGCCATTGCGGGATTGCGGCGGGCACCGAACACCTGGCCCTCGGTCATGAATCCGGCCTCGATCAGATTGTCGAGGACGACGTTGGCGCGGGCGCGCGCCGCCGGCAGATTGATATGCGGGGCGAATCTCGACGGTGCCTTGAACAGGCCGGCCAGCATGGCCGCTTCGGAGAGATTCACGTCGCGCGCGGACTTGTTGAAATAGTATTGCGCTGCGGCATCGACGCCGAAGGTGCCGCCGCCGAGATAGGCGCGGTCGAGATAGAGCTTGAGAATCTCGTTCTTCGGCAACCGCACTTCGAGCCACATCGCGAGAAACGCTTCCTTGACCTTGCGCTCGATGGTTCGCTCGTTCGACAGAAAGAGATTCTTGGCCAATTGCTGGCTGATGGAGGAGCCGCCCTGCACCACGCCGCCGGCCCGCGCATTGGTGAGCATCGCGCGGAACAAGCCGGGGATATCGATGCCGAAATGCTCGTAGAAGCGGCGATCTTCGGTGGCGAGCGTCGCCTTGATCAGGTGGTCGGGAAACTGGTCGAGCGGGATCGCGTCGTTGTGTCGGATGCCGCGCGAGCCGACCTCGTTGCCGTAACGGTCGAGAAAGGTGACGGCGAGCTCGGATTTCTTGAGCCAATCGTCGTCCGAGGTTTCTCGAAAGGCAGGGATCGCGAGCGCCAGCATCGCCACCAGGCCGACCATGCCCAGCGTCAGCCCTTCAGACACCGGTTCGACGAAGCACCAGCGCCGCCAGCCCGCCACATGGAAGCGGTCCATGAACACCGTGAAGCGTTCAAAAAGCTCGCGCCCCCAGGTCTTGAGCTGATACATCCCGAAGTCGATGCGCGAATCGAGATCGAGAAAGAAACGGCGCAGCCGTACCTTCCAGCTGACGCGGTTCTCGCCGTCGGAAAAAAGGTTGCGCAAGGTTCCCTCGGGGCGGAAGCATAGCGGCGGCGGGGCGGCGGTGCCCAGCCGTTGCCTTGTTCTAGCCGATCCAAGGGTTCCAAACTATGGCGGGATCGCCACAGGATGAATGCGGCGGGCAAGCAGTTCAGCGATGCGGCGGGTGCTCGGCCGAGCGCCGCGTGGCGCGTCCGACCGGTCCTGTGAGGCCGTCAGCCATGGCCCGTGACGAGGTTCCCTTTTGGCGCCGTAAGCCATTGGCACAAATGACAAATTCCGAATGGGAGAGCCTGTGTGACGGCTGCGGGCGCTGCTGCCTGGTCAAGCTCGAGGACGCCGATGATTCCGCTCGCACCTATTTCACCGATGTCGGCTGCCGGCTTCTCGACGGCGAGACCTGCCGCTGCCGCGACTACTCCAACCGGACCGCGAAGGTGAAGGATTGTGTTCGGCTAACCCCCAGAAACATCAACCGAATCGTCTGGTTGCCCCCGACCTGCGCCTACCGGCTCTTGGCCGATGGAGGCGACCTCTATTGGTGGCATCCGCTGGTGTCGGGCGACCCCGACACCGTGCACCAAGCCGGGATCTCGGTGCGTGGGCGGGTCGGCGCGAGCGAGGACGACGTGAAGGACGACGACCTCGAGGACCGCATCGTGAGCTGGCCGGTACGGATGCCGAAGGCGGCGCGAAAGGCGCCGAAGGCCGGCTAGAGCATGATCCGGAAAGAATGGGTACCGGTTTTCCGAAAAGATCATGCTCAAACAGAAAGCTAGAGCGTGATTGCAACTCAACCTAAAGCAATCACGCTCTGGCGGCCACACCCACGGCAACCGGGAGCGCCGCTGCGTTCCGCGATGACGCGCGCAGCCGGCGAAAGTGCCGGGCGCGGCGTTCGCGCAACTGTGCATAGCCCGCGCGCAGTCCCCCACCTTGCCCTTGCCGACGTTCCCCGCCTAGATGCCGGCGCCTGCTGCCCGGCTGGCGCCATAACAAAACATGCGCGATCCGCTCTCGCCCCCACCGGACTATGTCGATCACGCCGCCGCACGCCGCATCGTCGTGGGCGTGCTCCTCACTATGTTCCTCGCAGCGCTCGATCAGGTGATGGTCGCAACCGCGCTGCCCACCATCTCCGCGAGCCTGGGCGACGTCGAGAACATGTCGTGGGTCGTCACCGCCAATCTCCTGTGCGCAACGGCGGTGACGCCGCTCTACGGCAAGCTCTCCGACATTCACGGTCGGCGCACGATGATGCTGATCGCCATCGGCATCTACGCGGCGGGCTCGCTCGCCTGCGCGCTCGCGCCGACCATGCTGACCCTGATCTTCGCCCGCGCGCTGCAGGGCTTGGGCGGCGGCGGCCTGATGCCGCTGGTGCAGACCATCATTGGCGACGTCGCGTCCCCGCGTGATCGCCCGCGCTATCAGGCCTACACGTCCTCGACATTCATCGTTTCGACCGTGGGCGGGCCGATCGTGGGCGGCTTCATCGCCGAGCACCTGCACTGGTCGTGGATTTTCTGGCTCAACGTGCCGCTGTCCGTGCTGGCCTATCTCCTCACCTACAACGTGCTGCAGCGGCTGCCTCGCCACGACTTTCCGCACAAGCTCGACGTGCTGGGGGCCCTGCTGATGGTGGCGGCCGCCATCGCGCTGATGCTTGCGCTCAGCTGGGGCGGGCGGCGCTACGCCTGGGCATCGTCGCAGATTCTTGCATTGCTTGGCGCCTCCGCGACACTGTGGGTCGTGTTCGCCTGGCGCGTGATGACCGCGGTGGAGCCGTTTATTCCGCTGTCGGTGCTCCGCGATGGCGCCATGCGCGTCGGCACGGCGGCCGCGTTCTTTACAGTCGGCCTGGTTATCGCGCTCACCATCATCCTGCCGCTCTATGCCCAGCTGGCGCTTGGCCTCTCCGTGAGCGGGTCGGCCCTGACGATCATCGCGCTGCAAGGCGCCGCGACGATTTCGTCGATTATCGGCGGCCACCTGCTCGTCCGCTTCACCCATTACAAGCGGGTGCCGCTCGCCGGCATCGCGCTCTCGGGCGCCGCGCTCATTCCGCTCGCGCTCGCGCCGACCGGATTTTCGCCTGCTGGCGCGCTCGGTCTGATCGCGCTGGCGGGCCTGGGCCTGGGACCGACATTCCCGTTCACCATCGTGGTGGTGCAGAACGCGGTGGCGCCGCATCAGCTCGGAATCGCGACCGGCACGATGAATTTCTTTCGCGCGCTCGGCTCGACCTTCATCGTGGCCGGCTTCGGCGCCATCGTGCTCGCGGGCGGACCGCTGGTCCCCAGGATCTCGGCAGGGCCGGCGCTGGCTGGAACCGACGCCGCCGAAGTCTTCCGGTGGGTCTTCGCCGCCGCCATTCTCTGCCTCGTGATCGCGTTCGCCTGCATTCTCACGCTCGAGGAGCGGCCGCTGCGCGGGTCCTCGCGCTCGGTGGCGCCGGTCGACTGAAGCGGCTCTTCATTGCCGCGACGAGAACCGCGCACGGGCGACCTCACCCTGCCTGCGCCCGCCGCGACGGTGCGGCCGGCCTCATACCTGCTCTGTGCGCAAGCCCATTGCCTTGAAGGGATCGCAGGGCGATACAGTCGGACGGCCGCGGGGGTGCGGGCGGCCTTGGTCCACCGACCTGATTAGATGCGAATGACGTCTTCGAGCCGCAAGCCGAACGAGCCCTGCAAATCCGAGCCCCACGCACCGCTGACCACCGCGGACATGCGACGCATCTTCTACGGCCTGATGCTGGGCATGTTCCTTTCGGCGCTCAACCAGACCATCGTCGCCCCCGCCTTGCCGACCATCGGCCGCGACTTCGGCGACTTCGAGAACCTCTCCTGGGTCATCATCGCCTATCTGCTGTCGTCCACCGTGGTGTCGCCGCTCTACGGCAAGCTCTCCGACATTCACGGCCGCCGCGCGATGATGCTCGCGGCGATCGGTCTGTTCCTCGCAGGTTCGGTGGTTTGCGCCGCGGCGCCCGACATGGCGATGCTGATTGCCGGCCGCACCCTGCAAGGGCTCGGCGGCGGCGGCATCGTGCCGCTCACGCAGACGACCATCGCCGACATGATCACGCCGCGCGAGCGCGGCCGCTATCAGGCCTATATGGGCACCTCGTGGATCGTGGCCGGCGTCGCCGGGCCTGCGCTCGGCGGCTTCATCGCCGAGCACGTGCATTGGTCGGTGATCTTCTGGCTCAATGTGCCCTTCGGGCTTCTCGCGGCGCTGCTCACGCATCATGCGATGAAGCGGCTGCCGCGGCACGAACGGCCGCACCAGCTGGATATCATCGGCGCGGCGTTGATGATTGCGGCAGCGACGCTGCTCCTGATTGCGCTCACGTCCGGCGGCATCCGTGTTCCGTGGATGTCCTCGACGATCGTTATCCTCGTGGCACTCTCGCTGGGCCTGGGTGTTGCTTTCATGTGGTGGCTCAGGCGGGCACCCGAGCCGTTCCTGCCGCTCACGGTGCTTCGCAACCCGGTGATGCGCGCGGGCACCGCGGCGACCTCCTGGACGCTCGGCGCGGTGCTCGGGCTCACCGTCTATATGCCGCTCTACTTCCAGGTCGTGCACAAGCTCACGGCAACCGGAGCGGGGCTCGCGCTCATCCCCATCGTGGTGATGACGACGCCGGGATCGATGCTGTCGGGCCGGTCCATGATGCATCTGCGCCATTACAAAATCTCCGCGATCGCGGGCGCGACCATCGCGATTGCGAGCGTCGCGGCGCTCGTCGTCTGGCCCGCCATGCCGCTCTACGGTGTGATCATCGCGCTCACCCTCATCGGCTTCGGTGTGGGCACGGTCTATCCGGTTGCCACCGTCTCCATTCAGAATGCCGTCCCCGGGCACCAGGTCGGCACCGCGACCGGGGCCATGAATTTCTTTCGCGCGCTCGCGAGCACGCTGGCGGTCGCGATCATGGGCGCGATCCTGTTTGCAGGTCTGGGCGCCACGCCCGAGCGCGGCACCGGTGTCGAGCTCCTGGTCGAGACCGCGGGCGCCGCCGGCGTCGACATGGCCGCCGTGTTTCGCTGGGTGTTCGTGGCGGCGGATATTTTCCTGATGGCGGCGCTGGCGGCGGTGCTGCTGCTGGAAGAGCGTCCGCTGCGCGGACCTGCGAGCGATGCTGCGGCGTCCATAGCCCGGGAGGCGCCGCCGCCGGCCCCGGCGGAGTAGCACGGTCCTTCCGCGCATCCGCTCGACGCGGCCAGGGCAGCCGGGAATCAATGGTCGCGCGGACTACTTGCTGCGTACAACGTCCTCGTAGGCGGGCGCTTCGTCGAGAAACCCCCGCTCCACCATCCAGTCGACCTTCCGCTTGAACTCGGACGGCTGATAGCTCTTTACGCCGGTCAGCTCGGGGAGGAGGCCATTCTTGCGCAGTTCGGGCTTCAGGTCGCGCAGGAGTTCTGCCCGCGAGCGCTCTTCGTTGGCACTCAGCCATTCGATCGCGCGGTTGAGCGCCCGCCGAAGCTTGCCCGCTGTTTCCTCGTCCACGTCCTCGCCCGCGACGATGCCGCCGCGCCAGCGCAGATCGGCGATCGTGCGGCAGCCCGCCTCGGCGGCGCGGCTCACCAGCGGCTCCATCAGCGCGGCCGCTTCGTTGCGGCCGCTGAGCAAGGCATCCAGCCGGTCGGACGCGTGTTCCAGTTTGATCTCCTCGAATGGGACGCCGGCCGCCTCCATGACCTCGATGGCGGCATAGAACGTACCTGCATGCCAGGTGACGGCGATCGGCAGATTGCGCAGCTCTGCAAGCGTGCGAACGCGCGAATTCCCCTTCACCATGATCGCGCCCGTGCGCACCGTCGTGTCGAGCCCGATGATCTTGCCTTTGCCCAGGTGCTGCACGCGCTCGATCGCGCCCCATTCGCATACCGGATAGATTTCGAGCGCGCCCTGCTGAAGCTGCGTCTCCTTCCAGCGCTGCGAGAACTCCTTGACCCGGCCTTCGGCGCCCTTGGGATTGTCCTCGTGGTAGACGACGTCGAGGCCTTCGTCGGCAAAGAAGCCTTGCTCGACCGCGACCCGCCACGGGCGATCGTGGGCATTGCTGTCGCTTTGGAGGCGGATGGTGCGGGCCATGGAATACCTGCGGTGCCGGAAGGAGGTCGCAGTTATGCCGCGAAATCCGTGCCACCACAACGGAGCATGTGGCCGACGTCGGCGCGACCCCGGTGCCTTCGCCCCGGTTGCTCCCGGCGCCGCGTGGATTCATCATCGGGTTTCGCGAATCAGATGGAGCGCCGATGGCGAATCTCTTCTGTTGCCGCCGCTGCGTGGTCGAGATGGCGCCGATCAGGCTCGCCGATGGCACTGCCGCGCTTGTCTGCGTTGCGTGCGACGTGATCGGCCTCGAGCACGAGGTGGTGCAAGGCGGTCCGATGTGGCCGGCCGGCCAAATCGCAGACGCGGCGGCTGCGAAGCAGCCCCGAGTCTTGACTGCCGTTTGGCGCCGCGCGAGATCCCCGCATGGCCGATGAGCTGACTGCCGACCGGATTCGGGCGTTGCTGAAGCTCGAGCCCAATGCGACCTGTGGTTTCGTGCGCAGCACGTATCTGAGCAACCAGTCGATTCCGGCAAGCGCTTTGCCGCCGCCGTTTGCCGATGCGCGACCGGTGGGGTCGGCGCTCTACTTCATGGTGACGCCGACCGCACCGGTTCGGCTGCACCGCATCCGCAACGATCAGCTCTACCACTATTATCTCGGTGATCCGCTCGAAGTCCTGCTGCTGCATGGCGACGGCACCACTGAGCGTGTCGTCGTCGGACCGGACCTGCGCGGCGGCGAGCGCGTGCAGCTGTTCATCCCCGGCAATACGTTCCACACCGCGCGCCTGATCGGCCGTCGCCGCTGGTTCCTCGGCGCGAGCACCGAGTGGCCGGGGGTAGTGCCTACCGACGTCGAGATTGGCAATGTCGAGCAACTGGCAGCGAAGTATCCGGCCGTTGCCGCCGATCTGCATGCCATCGCGGCCTCCGTGCGGGAGCATTGAGCGGCTCAGGGAGAAAGCGGCGAGCCCATTTTCCGAGCCTGCTCCACGATCCAGCCGCGATAGCGCGCGAGCGGCGTGACGCCGGTAAGGCCGCCGCAACCATCGCTCAACGCCGGGCCGGTCGACCAGCTCACCACGCCGATCACTGCCAGCGCGCCGTCGATGTCGCGATAGACCGGCGCGCCGGAATCGCCGGTGCAGGCGCCGAGCCCGGCGCGCTCGCCTTTGGTGGCGGGGTCGGCGAGCCTGATTTGCAAGGTGCCGGGCTGCCCGGTGGCGACAAGCGTCGCGGCGCGCACGGTGCCCCCGGTCTTGCCGTCGCCGCGCACCGCAACGCCATAGCCCGCGACCACGAAGCGGTCGCCGGCGGCGACCGAGCCGCCCGCCGGGGCAAGCGTCGCGGGCGCGACCTTCAGCGGCGCCGCGAGCTTGACGAGCGCGACATCCGCCGTGACGCGATGGCGCAGCGCCGCGTTCGCGTCGAAGTCGGGATGCCGTGCAACCGTCGCGATGTCCTTGAGCGCGGGCTGCCGCGCGGCATCGAATTCGACCAGCTTGTAGGTCGCGCCCGGCAGCACGCAATGCGCGGCCGTGAGCGCGAGATCGCGCGCGAGCGCGACGCCCGAGCAGAACGTGCCGTGTGAGCCGGTCAGCATGATGACGGCGCGGCCGGCGCCCTCGCTCGTGGGCTGGGCGCCGCCGACCATGGCGGCGGCGGGGAGCGGCGCTGCCAGCGCGCAGACAAGGACGGCCGCGATGCGGATCATGGCTCCAGCGGCGACCCCAGTCGTGCTGCCGTCTCCAGGATCCAGTGGCGGTAGCGTGCGAGCGGAATGACGCCGCTGACGAAGCCGCAAACCGGTTCGCCGTCGGGCCGCCCCGACCAGCTCACGATCCCGATCAGGGCACGATCTCGCTCATCGAACACCGGACCGCCGGAATCGCCGCTGCAGACGCCGAGGCCGGCGGTTTCGCCGAGCCTCCTTGGATCGACCAGGCTGAGCTGCTGCGAGCTCGGCCGGTCGGTTGCCACCAGCGTCACCGCGCGCAACGTGCCCGCGCTCCTGCGGTCGCCTTGTACCGCGAGCCCGAAGCCGGCAACGATGAAGCGGTCGCCGACCGAAGGCGGCACGCGCCGCTCGCTCAACGCGACGGGTGCGAGATTTGGCGCCGGCGACGCGGCCAACTTGACGAGAGCCAGGTCAGGAGCGTCGGGGCGCGGCGAGAACTGCGGATGGGGGGCGACGCTCGCGACCTCCTTCACCACCGGGCGGCGGCCTTCGAACGCCACGAGCCGATATTTGCCGTTGCTGAGCGCGCAATGGGCGGCCGTGAGTACGAGGTCGGGCGCAATCGCGACCCCGGTGCATACGTTCAGGCCGCCCACGATAAGCACTACGTGCCGGGCGATCGTCTGATCGGCAGGCGGCGCGCCCCCGACCATGGCGGCTGCGGACGCGGCCGAGAGCGCGAGGCAGGCGAGGGCAACGGGCCCGCGCCGCAGCCCTGGTTTGCTCAGCATCGAAGTAGTGATGGAAGAAAACAGCGGGCTGGACACGTCTTCGTTTGGTCGATGCCAACTCCCGGCATGTCAGCCCGGTGTTCCAGGTCGATGACGTGGGCCGAGTGTCATCGGTTCATTGTCGCGGAGCGGGGCGAGCGTCCCGTTCCTTCTTTTGAAAGAAGGTCTGCTCGACCTCATTGTGGATGCGCATCAGCCATGCCTCGGCGCGCGTGGCGCGATCGCGAAAATGCGCGGCCTCGACCTCGGCTTCTCGCAAGCGCTCCTCGGAGGCTCGCAGCTGGAATGAAAGCTTGTGAGCCAGGTCCATGGCGCGCGCGCAATCTTCCTTCGCCATGTCGGCGGCCCTTTGCAGCAAGGCTACGATCGACCGACCGGACTCATCGGCTGCAGTGTTCGGATCCGGTTGCCCCTTCGGTGTCGGCGCAAACGGGACAATGGTACCTGGCTTCTCCGGACTATACATACTCATGACGACCCCCACTCCGTTACCGCTCTTCCCATAGGTCGGATGACCTTACCACACTCTCCGGCCGGGGCCCGCCAAAATTGAGGCAGGTGAATGCGAAGTTAGGGTGGCGGCACGCCACCACGCAGAATTTGCAAGGAATTTCGGCAAGCGCGCGAGATCGGATCGTCCGATCGCAGGCAAATAGGGATCCATTGGAATCGCTGAACCGCCGCGCCACGCTGCTGGCGCAGATGCGATGATTGCCGATGCCGGGTTCGCGCGCGAACCTGCTGGTCCGCCGGCTAGAGCTTATTGCTGGAGCATGATCTTTTCGGAAAACCGGTACCCACCCCGGATCAAGTCCGGGGCAGGCTTTTTCGGGATCATGCTCTATGACCCCGTCGCGAGCAGCAGGCCGCTCGGGTGGGGGATTTCGACGTCGATCGCCAGCGTCGAGACGCTCGCGCCACGGTCCATCCGCACCTGCACCTTTTCGTGCTCCACCGTAACGTGCTTGGTGATCACGGCCAGGATCTCTTCCCGCAGAATGCCCAGCAGGTCGGACTGGCCGCTTGTTGCCCGCTCGTAGGACAACAGGATCTGAAGCCGCTCCCGCGCGACCGGGGCGGAGGCTGCGCGCCGGAACAGGTTGTTGAAGAAGCTCATGCTGCTCTCCGTCCGAACAACTTGTCGAACAAACCCTTGCGCTCGCTGGGGATGGTCATCGGCACGTCGTCGCCCTTGAGCCTGCGGGCGGCGTCGAGATAGGCGCGCGCCGGAGCGCTTGTCGCGTTGTTGAGGGTGACCGGTGATCCGATATTGGAGGCGCGCAGCACCTCCTCGCTCTCCGGAATGATGCCGAGCAGCGGCGTGGAGAGGATCTCGAGCACGTCTTCGATATTGAGCATCTCGCCGCGCGCGGCGCGTTGCGGGTCGTAGCGCGTGATCAGGATGTGCTTGTCGACGCGTTGCCCCTTCTCGGCCTTCTCGGTCTTGGAATCGAGAAGCCCGATGATGCGATCGGAATCGCGGACCGACGACACCTCCGGGTTGGTGACGATCACGGCGGTATCGGCGTATCGCATCGCCAGCGTCGCGCCGCGCTCGATCCCGGCCGGGCTGTCGCAGATCACCCAATCGAATTTGCCGCGCAGCTCCTTGATCACGCCGGCGACGCCTTGCTCGGTCAGCGCATCCTTGTCGCGGGTCTGCGAGGCCGGCAGCAGCCACAGCGTTTCGAGCCGCTTGTCGCGGATGAGAGCTTGCGAAAGCTTCGCGACGCCTTGGACGACGTTGATGAGATCGAAGACCACGCGGCGCTCCGCTCCCATCACCAGGTCGAGGTTGCGCAGGCCGACGTCGAAATCGACCACCGCGACCTTCTGGCCGGTTTGCGCCAGCGCCGCGCCGAGCGCGGCAGTGGACGTCGTCTTGCCCACGCCGCCCTTGCCGGACGTGACCACGAGGACCTTGGCCATGTGTGCGGTCTCCTGCATGTTTCAATCCAAGGCTGCTATCGTCAGGACGCGATTTTCGAGCCAGCACTGGGCCGGCCGGCTGCGGAGGCTTGCGTCCATTTCCTCGGCGGTCCGGTAATAGCCATCGATCGAGATCAGCTCGGCTTCGTTCTTGCTGCAGAAAATTCGTGCACGGGTGTTGCCCATCGCTCCTGCCATCGCCCGGCCGCGGAGCGTGCCGTAGACGTGGATCGATCCGCCGGCCACGACTTCCGCCCCCGAAGCGACCGAGCCGAGCACGGTGACGTCCCCGTAGGGAAAACTGACGGATTGGCCCGAGCGGATCGGAGTCTCGATCAGCAAGGAGGTCGGCTCCTGGCGCATTTGCTGTGCCGGCGGGGCGCCCTCATTGTCAGCAGGCTTCGGCGCGGAATTTCCGGCGACGGTCGCCGGGCGGCCCCCCTTGAGTAGGGGCGGCAGCGATGGGTCGACGTCGTCCGGGTTGGCGCCCTCGAGGCCCATCACGCGGATCCCGCGTTCGCTCAACTGCGTGATCAGCTCCTTGATTTCGGATCCGCTCAGCGACGCGGCCGCAAGGTCGAGGATGATGGGCTTTCCGGCGAAGAAGTCGGGGGAATTCTTGCTCCATTTGTCCAGCTCCGCCAGCCAAGCGCTGGCGGGCGCCGCCGGCGAGAGCACGAACGCCATGAACGAACGGCCATGAAGTCGCATCGACGGCGACGGTCGAACGGCATTCGCGCTTGTCACTGTACAGAGCCCCGAGGATGTTCGATTTCTGCCTGCCGGTTGAGCTGATTAGCGCGCACCGTGGTTAATGAAGCTTTAACAGCGCGAATTTATCGGGGTGGCAGGGCGGCGTCGCAGTGCGATGCCGTCAGACTGCCGCGCCGCCGCGAAGTTGCCGGCGGGCTCGGCGCAGTTTGGACTGCATGCAGGGCCGCCGATAACCCGTCAGAACGGGCGCCAGAATGCCAACACCATGAGGCCGTAGAGCGCGACGATCACCGCCGCTCCAGCGATCTCGATCCAGCGCCGGTTCGGCCCCACGGGCTGCAGCCACCACGAGAACCGTTCGCTTGTCCATGGCACGAGATAGGTGAGCAGCAACACGCTCACGACATTGCCGATGAACAGGGCGGCCCCGAAGGGTAGTCCGGCACGGCCGCTCAGGAACGGCGCTTGCACGAAAAAGCTGAACAGGAAAACGACCGGATACAGCACCAGCAGGACGATCATGTTGAGCTTCCAGACCGCCGGAGGCGGCCTGCCGCCGGCGGGGACCGGGAACCATTGGTCGAATCCCGAGCGGACGATGCGGGCGTGGAATTCTTCGGTAAAAGGGTTCGCCTCGCGCAATAGCGCGTGACGTTCGGGCGAGTCGAGCCACGCCTGCAGGTTCGCTTCCGTGTCGAAGCGCAGGATGGCGAGCCAATGCTCCTGCACGCCGGGTACCGGCGGCTCGAAGCGATAGCCCTGGAAGCCTGGCGCCTTCGACTGCGCGGCGGCGATACGTTGCTCCCACGCTCGATACGCCCGCTCCTGGCCCGGCTTGACACGGGTCGAGATCACCGCCGAGACCGGCGAGGGCAGCACGCCAGATTCGCCGTCATCGACGATGTTGATGTCGTCGCGGCCGACCAGCATGGGCCCCGCGCCTTCGATCCGCTTGAGCCGTTGCTCGGAATTGAGCCACGCGACCGCCGTGTCCGTGCTGGCGAAGCGCTGGAGAATGACCCAATCGGCCTGGACCGGCGGGCTGGGCGGTATCACCGTCTGCTTGATGAACCCGGGAAAGGTGGCGACGATGCCGCTGGTTTCGTCCTGCCAGCGGGCGAAGTCGCCGGTGTGCTCCGGCCGCACGCGGGTCTGCGTGACGATTGTCACCGCGCCCTTTGGAGCGGGCGCCTCTTCCCCGCTTGAGCGCTGCGTCCCGCTCACGGCTGCCCCGACAGTTTGCTGAAGATGCGGTCCGGCGTGAACGGCAGATGCGGGAAGCGCACGCCGGTCGCATCCGCCAGCGCGTTGGCGATGGCGGGGGCAACGGGATTGATCGCGCACTCGCCCTGCGACTTCGCGCCGAGCGGCCCGATCGTGTCATAGGTGTCGGCGAAGAACACCTCGGTGGGCGGCACGTCGGCGAAGGCGGGGATGCGGTAGTTGCGAAGCGCAGGGTTCACCATGGTGCCGTCGTCGTAGACCATCTTCTCCGTCAGCGCCCAGCCAAACCCCATGGCGACCGCACCGTCGATCTGGCCGCGGCACTGCAGGGGATTGATGAGGCGGCCGATGTCGGCGGCATGCACGCTGTGCAGGATGCGGATCTCGCCGGTCATGCGATGCACTGCGAGCCGTATGCCGTGGACGTTGAAAGCGACCGTACGGGGCGACAGATAAGCCCTGCGCTTGGCCTCGAAGCGATGACAGGCCTTGGTGCCGGCGATGTGAAGGTCCGCCAGTGCGATCTGCTGGTTTCCGCAGATCACCACTTCGCCATCGAGGCGGCAGGCGTCGGGGGCAACGCCGGTGTGGCGGCTGGCGAAGTCGAGGATATTGGTCCGCAAGGCGGCGGCCGTGAGAGCCACCGCCTGGCCTGCGACGACGGTGCCCGTGCTGGCGAAAGTGCCAGTGTCGTAGGGTGTCAGATCGGTGTCGGCGTTGATGATGGCGACGCCGTCCGCCCGCGCGTCGAGGATCGAAGCGGCGATCTGTCGGTGCGAGGTCACCGATCCATTCCCCATCTCCGTCGAGCCGACCGCGAGGTGATAGCTGCCGTCCGGCAGGAGCGCCATCTGCGCTCCCGAACGGTGCTCCGTCGGCGGGCCGCAATCCAGCATCGCGAGCGCAATGCCCGTGCCCTCCGCCCAATCATCTCCCTCGGGCTTTGCGGGTGCCCCCTCTGGAGGCCAATGCGTTTTCCACCAGGTCGAGGCATTGGTCGAGCCCGTAGCTTCCGAAGCCGGCGTCGGAGGGATCCTTCCACACCGACTCCATCCAGTCGCCGGGCCGGATCATGTTCTTGCGGCGAATCTCGAATGGATGCTTCCGAGCAGTCGTGCCAGTTCGTCGATCGCGCATTCGATGGCGAAGGTCGTCTGCGAGGATCCGTAGCCGCGAAAGCCGCCGCCGGGAACCATGTTGGTGTAGACGGCGTATCCGACCGCCTTCTTGTTGGAGCAGCGATAGACCGTCATCGGGTTGCCGAGGGCGGCGGCGAGCGTCTCGCTGGCGTGACCGCCATAGCCGCCGGTGTTCGAGACCACGTGGATATCGATCGCGGTCAAGGTTCCGTCGCGCTTGGCGCCGAGTTTCACGTGGGTCGTCATCTGATGGCGCGTCGTCGCGCCGATGAACTGCTCCTCACGCGTGAATTCCCATTTCACCGGCCGCCCGATCTTCATCGTGGCGAGCAGGCAGAGATCCTCGGAGATCATCTCCTGCTTGCCGCCGAAGCCGCCTCCGACCCGCTCGGTAAAAACATGCAGCTCGCTGGCACGCAGGCCGAAGATGTGACAGAGCTTCTGCTTGGCGATGAATGGCGCCTGCGAGCTGGTGCGCACATGGAAGCGCCCGTCGTCTCCCGCGCCACGCAATCGATCCATGGGTCTCGAGATGGACGTGCTGAACGCGCGAGGTCGAGTAGGTCATCTCATGCACGGCGTCGGCAGCCTTGAAGCCGTCCGCCACGCTGCCGACCTCGCCGTGGATGTCGACGAAGATGTTGCCGCGCTCGGCCCCGCCCTTGTCGTGAAGGATCGGCGCATCGGGCTCCATCGCGGCGACCGGATCGAACACCGCGGGCAGCGGCTCGTAGGTGACGTCGAGCAGCCGGCAGGCCTGCTCGGCGGCAGCCTCGGTTTCGGCGACGACCGCGGCCACGCGTTGGCCCACGAAGCGTACGACATCGTCGAGCACGTAGGTGTCATCCGGATCGACCAGATGGTCCTCGTGGGTCGCGGTGCTGAAGAGGCGACGCGGGACATCCTCCCAGGTGAAGATCTCGACCACGCCCGGCACCGCCTTGGCCTTGTCGCGTCCGATGGCGAGGATGCGGGCGTGCGCATGCGGCGAGCGCAGGACCTTGAGATGCAACAGCCCGTCCACGGCTACGTCCATCGTGTAGCGGGCGCGGCCGGTGACGATCCCTTCCGTGAAGGGGTTCGGCAGGCTCGCGCCGCAGGCGCGGCCGGCCACGTCGTCCTCGATGGCAGTCGCACCGGCAAAGGCATCGTGGATCGAACGGTAGCCGGTACACCGGCAGAGGTTGCCCTTGAGGGAATGCGGCAGGTCTGCGCGCTGTGTCTCTTCCAGCGCAGCCGCCGTCATGATCATGCCCGCGGCGCAGAAACCGCATTGGAAGGCCTGGGCGTTGAAAAACGCCCGCTGCATCGGATGCAGCTCGCCACCTTGCGCGAGTCCTTCGATCGTGGTCACTGCGCGTCCGGCGGCGCGGAAGGCCGGTATCAAGCAGGAATGAAAGGGCTTGCCGTCGAGCCATACCGTGCATGCGCCGCAATCGCCCGCGTCGCAGCCCTTCTTGACCCCGAAGACGCCGCGGTCGCGCAAAAACGTGCGCAGGCATTGTCCGGGCGCCGGCTCGGCCGAGAACAGCTTGCCGTTCACATTGTAGTTCAAGCGTCGCCTTCTTCGCCGCCGGCCGCGCGGATATTTGCGTTCGCGCCGTCCTTCATGCGTCTCGCTCCAGGTTGCGCGAGCTCGGCGCGGATTTGCTCGGCGAAGTAGTAGGTCAGGTGGCGCTTGTAGTCGGCCGAGCCGTGCACGTCGTCGAAGTAGCCGTCAAACGGAATGTGATGGTCGATCGCGCTCCGCAGCTCCCGAGCTCGATGGTGCCCGCTTGAAATGAAGGTGTATTGGGCGCGGCGTCGCCGCCGTCACCGTGATCAGGAGATCGTCGCCGGCGGTGTTCTGGGTGCCGATCAGGAGCGCGGCAGAGCGCCCGAGATGCGTGAGCGACGCGTGACGGAAGGCGAACCGTTTCGACAGCGCCGACGCGGGCAGATGGATGCTGCGGAGCAATTCTCCGCGCTGCAGGATGTTGGTGTGATTGCCGGTGACGAAGTCGATCGACTGGACGTCGCGTGGCGGCGCGTTGCGCGGCCACAGCGTGTATGTGGCCTCGAGCGCGACGGTCAGCGAGATCATGGGGCCGGCGGGCAACGACATGCAGATATTTCCGCCGACGGTGGCTGCATTCCAGATCTTGAACGAGGCGAGAAACGCATTGCAGCACTCGCGCAGGAGCGCCGCCGCCCGCCATTCGGCAGGGGCGGCGAACCGGTAGAGCTCCGCGATGCGGCACGTCGCCGCGATCTCGAGCCCTGCGGACGAAGACTGGAGTGCCGTCCAGTCGAGCTGATCGAGATCGATGAGCGTATCGGTATGGATCTGCGGCTCCGAAAAGAGCCACGTTCCGCCCGCAAGCCATGCGTATCCATCACGCCATTGCGTGATCTGATCCGCCGACGTCGGGCGCTTCACCTCGGTAATGGTATTGAGGTTCATGCGGCGCTCCTCGGGGAGAACTGGATCCTGGGGTGAGCGAAGGTTCTCGTCCGCTCACCCCAGGGGCCCGCGACTCCGGCTTACGGAAGGTCGGCAAGGGATGTGGGTCCAGTTCCGGGCGTGATCAGCGTCGGCCACTGCTTCGACCCGAACGGAACGGCAGGCGGCAGAACCGGTGTCGTTCCGCGCTTGGCGTCTTCGGCAATGATCGCGGCGCGCGCGTCGCCGCCCATCAGTTCGAAGTCCATCAGGCGGTAGTTGCCGAAGAACAGCGCGCCGACGCTGCGGTCCGCGATAATGCGCGTCAGAGATTCCATCATGTCTTCCGGCGTCGTGGTGAATGAGATCGTCTCGATCAGGACCAGCCGGTCGTTGATCGCCTCGGGCCCGAAGAACTGTGCGAGCACGCTGAACAGTATGTTGTTCTGACGCGCCACGTAGATGGTATTGCTGGCGGCGTAGGTCTTGTCCCAGTCGCTGCCGAGCATGGTCTTCCACTCGCCGATCACCGACATCCAATGCGCGACCTGGGTTTGAGCCGCCCACGCAACGTTCAGTTTCAGCAGGGGGCCCTGCTTCTTGCCGAACGCCTCCAGGGCGGCGAAGGAGATCGAGCCCTTCTCCGCGCAATCGTCCATGAACGCGATGTTGTTCTCCAGGATGGCGCGGTTGTTGTCCCGCCACTCCGGAGGCATGGCGGTTTCGTTGAACCCGTCGAGGGCGGATTTCATCCGGCTGCGGTAGGCGAGCAACGGTGCGCGCCAGGACTGATCGGCAGGATTGTCGAGGTGCGGTCCGACCACCTGGCTGATGGCCATCGTGCTATGACCGACGGATTTCATGAGTTGATAGGCGATCGGGACGGATGGCGCCTCGAGCGGGGGCATGTTGGGCCGGTAGAGGATGAACTGCCCGCCCGCGCCGGAGAACAGCCCGAGGATCACGGGATGCTTGCTGAGAATATTCCGCCTGAAAATTCTCGCGGCGCTGTCGTAGAGCTCGAACATGATCGAATTCAACGCCAGAACGTTTCGTGTGGCCGTTTCTGCCGGCGTCGAGACGGTGCGACCCGCGATCGGGTCCATGTAAGAAGGGAGCGTTTGGGCTCGTGCCGCTGTGCCGGGTGCGGTCAGGATGACGAGGGCGGCTATGGAAGCAACGGTCGTGCAGCGGTTGAGAAGTGTATCGAGTCGCATGCTATGCCTCTCTGGGGGTGTCCTCGCATCTGCTCATGACGACACACGACGCCACCGAGCGGTGTGAACCGGCTCGTGTGGGCTCCCTCTCTCTTGAGCAAATCCGGGACCTGTGGTTGCCGGTCGGTTGACGAACGGGTCAAGCCGGCGCGGGGTAGGAGTCCGATCTCGACGATGAAAATCGGATTTTCACGGTTCCAGTTTACCGCAGAAGCTGTTGGGCGTGCTAGGCGTTATGTCTCACCTTCTAGGTGCAGGTCTTGATCCGGTGTCGCAAAATGCCCCGGAAAGCCCCTGACGGCAGGGGCATCAAAGTTTGATGCGCAGGAGTTGAGCAAGCTCGCCGATGATGCCGCGGCGGAATAGCAGGACGCAGACGACGAAAATCGCGCCCTGGACGACGAACACCCATTGGCCGATCGTGGTCAGGTAATTCTCCAGCGTCACCATGAAGAACGCGCCCACCACCGGCCCGAACAGGGTGCCGAGACCGCCGACCAGCGTCATCAGGATCACCTCGCCCGACATCGGCCAGTCGACGTCGGTGAGCGAGGCAAGCTGGAAGACCAGCGCCTTGGTGGCACCCGCCACGCCCGCGAATGTCGCCGACAATACGAAGGCAACGAGCTTGAAGCGATCGGTCTTGTAGCCGAGCGATATGGCGCGTGCCTCGTTCTCCCGTATCGCCTTGAGCACTTCGCCGAACGGCGAGTTGATGATGCGATAGATCAGAAGAAAGCAGCCGAGGAAGATGACCAGCACGGTGGCATACATGTTGGTCTGATCGGCAAGATCGATAAGACCGAACAGCTTTCCGCGCGGGACCGCCTGAATGCCATCTTCCCCGTGAGTGAACGGCGCCTGCATGGCGAAGAAATACATCATCTGCGCCAAGGCGAGCGTGATCATCGCGAAATAGATGCCCTGCCGGCGGATCGCGAGCGCGCCGACGATGAGACCCAGCACTGCAGCGAACAGGGCGCCTCCCAATATGGCGAGTTCCGGCGACAACGGTGGCAGCGGAATGACCAGCCAATGCCACTTGCCGAGCCAAAACGGCAAGCTCAAGGTCCCAATCTTGGCGAGATGTGCCCCCATGTAGGCCGCCCAGCCGAAGAACAGGGCGTGGCCAAACGACAACAGCCCGACATAACCGATCAGCAGGTTGAACGCGCAAGCAAACAGCGCGAAGCACAGCGCCTTCATCAGGAACACGGGATAGAAGAACATGGGCGCGACGATGAGCGCGCCGACCATGATGAGAAATGCGATGGTCTCGCTGTGCGAGCGCAAACCGTGAGTTATGCCCGGCTTTGGCAAGGCTCTGCACGTTACGCGCCCCTTCCGAACAGGCCGGCCGGCCTGATCAGCAGCACGATCGCCATGATGATGAAGATCACCGTGTTGGATGCTTCGGGAAAGAACACCTTGGTGAGCCCCTCGATGATTCCCAGTCCGAACCCGGTCACGATCGCGCCCATGATCGAGCCCATGCCGCCGATCACCACGACCGCGAATACCACGATGATGAGATTTGCGCCCATCTGCGGGCTCACGTTGTAGATCGGCGCCGCCATCACGCCCGCGAGCGCCGCGAGCGCAACACCGAAGCCATAGGTCAGCGTGATCATGCGCGGCACGTTGATGCCGAAGGCGCGCACGAGGGTCGGGTTCTCGGTCGCGGCGCGCAGATAGGCGCCGAGCTTGGTGCGCTCGATGACGAACCAGGTGGTCAGGCATACGACGAGCGAAAAGACCACCACCCAGGCGCGGTAGTTCGGCAGGAACATGAAGCCGAGATTCTGCCCGCCCTGCAGCGCCGGCGGCACCGAATAGGGCAGGCCCGAGGAGCCGAAGAAATTGCGGAACGTGCCCTCGAAAATAAGCGCGAGACCGAAGGTCAGCAGCAATCCGTAGAGATGATCGAGCCTATAGAGCCACTGCAGGAACAGCCGCTCGATGATGATCCCGCTGATCCCCACGATGATGGGCGCGATGATGATCGCCCACCAATAGCCCAGGCCGGCATACTGCAGGAGAAAGAATGCGGTGAAGGCGCCCAGCATGTACTGGGCGCCATGGGCGAAATTGATGATGTTGAGCATGCCGAAAATGACGGCGAGCCCGAGGCTGAGCAGCGCGTAGAACGAGCCGTTGATCAGCCCGATGAGCAATTGCCCAAACAGCGCTTGCGAGCTGATGCCGAACACTTCGAACATGGCCGATCACACCGTTGGCCGGGGAACGGAACGATTCCGTTCCCCGACGCGTTGCGCCGTCGGGTCAGCTCTTCACCAACGGGCATCCGCCCTCGGCCAGCGGCCGGAAGGCTTCGTCGGCCGGGATGGTGGCGCGGAGCTTGTAGTAGTCCCACGGCCCCTTCGATTCCGCCGGCTTCTTGACCTCGAACAGATACATCGGGTGGATCTTGCGGCCGTCGGCGCGCACGACGCCCTTGCCGAAGAGCTTGTCGTCGGTGGGCGTCTCTTTCATCTTGGCGACGATCGCCTTGCCGTCGGCGTCGCTCTTGAGCGCCTCGACCGCCTTGAGATAGTGCGTGACCGCCGAATACACGCCGGCATGGACCATGGTCGGATGCACGCCCTTGAATTGGGGTGCAAATTTCTTGGCGAATTCGCGGTTTGCATCATTGAGGTCCCAGTACCAGGATTCCGTCATGATCAGCGCCTGGGCCGTCTGCAATCCGAGCGCATGCACATCGGTGATGAACGCGAGCAATGCCGCCAGATTCTGACCGCCGCGGGTAATGCCGAACTCGGCCGCCTGCTTGATCGAGTTGATGGTGTCGCTGCCGGCGTTGGCGAGCCCGATGATCTTCGCCTTCGATGACTGCGCCTGCAATAGGAAGGACGAGAAATCCGTCCCGGGGAACGGATGGCGTACGCGGCCCACGACCTTGCCGCCGTTCTTTTCGACGACGGCTGCGGTGTCGCGCTCGAGCGCGTGGCCGAAGGCATAGTCGGCCGTGAGGAAGAACCAGGTATCGCCGCCGGTCTTCACGATCGCTTTTCCGGTCCCGTTGGCGAGCGCCCAGGTGTCGTAGGTCCAGTGGATCGTGTTCGGCGTGCATTTGGGGCCGGTCAGGTCGGAGGAGGCCGCGCCGGAGACCAGAAATACCTTGTTCTTGTCGCGCACGATCTCGTTCACCGCGAGCGCGACCGAGGACGTGGGCACGTCGACGATCACGTCGACCTTGTCGACGTCGATCCAGGTACGCACGACGTTCGAGCCCACGTCCGGTTTGTTCTGGTGATCGGCGCCGACGATCTCGACTTTCATGCCTTTGGCGGCCGCGCCGAAATCCTCAACCGCCATCCGCGCCGCGATGACCGAGCCTTGACCGCTCAAGTCGGAGTAGGTTCCCGACATGTCGTTCATGACGCCGATCTTGATGGTTCCGTCGGTATACTGCGCCTGTGCGGCGCCGCACCCGAATGCGACCGCGAGTGCCGTGAGACTGATCAGCCTTTTCATGTGGCGTTCTCCTGTGATGGTTTTTGGTGGTTTGCACCCCGGCATTCCGAGTGGTGGCTGGGAGGTCGAGCTTTGCAACTCACACACCCAGATAGTCGTGAAGCTTGTCGAGATTGGCCTCGAGTTCGGCGTTGGCGAACCGGTCGATGATGCGACCATGTTCCATCACGTAATAGCGATCCGCAACCGTCGAGGCGAAGCGAAAATTCTGTTCGACGAGGAGGATGGTGAATCCCTGCTGCTTGAGCATGCCGATGGTCTTGCCGATCTGCTGAATGATGACGGGGGCAAGGCCCTCGGTCGGCTCGTCGAGGAGGAGGAGCCGGGCGCCGGTGCGCAGGATACGGGCGATGGCGAGCATCTGCTGCTCGCCGCCGGAGAGCTTGGTGCCCTGGCTCGACAGGCGTTCCTTGAGATTGGGAAACAGCTCGAAAATGCGATCGAGCTCGAGCCCGCCGGGACGGACCTTGGGGGGCAGCAACAGGTTTTCCTCGACGCTGAGGCTTGCAAAAATGCCGCGCTCCTCGGGACACAGGGCAATGCCGAGCCGGGCAATCCGGTCGCTGGTCAGAGCTATGACCTCTTGCCCCTGGTAGCGCACCGATCCGCGGCGCTGGCCCACGATGCCCATGATCGATTTCAGCGTCGTCGTCTTGCCGGCGCCGTTGCGGCCGAGCAGGGTCACCACCTCGCCGGCGAGAACTTCGAACGTGGCGCCGTGGAGCACATGGGACTCGCCGTACCAGGCTTGCAGCCCGTCGACCGAGAGCAGAGCGGCAACGCCTGGGCTAAGCATGGCCAACCCCGAGATAAGCCTCCCGCACGGCCGGGTCGGCGGCGACCGTTTCGTAGTGGCCCTCGGCGAGCACGCGGCCGCGCGTAAGCACCGTGATGCGGTCGGAGAGGTTGGCGACCACGCTGAGATTGTGCTCCACCATCAGCACCGTGCGGTCGGCGGCGACCGACTTGATCAGTGCGCTGATACGCTCGATGTCTTCGTGACCCATGCCGGCCATCGGCTCATCAAGAAGAAGCATTTCAGGGTCGAGCGCCAAGGTGGTTGCGATCTCGAGCGCGCGCTTGCGACCGTAAGGCAATTCCACCGCCGTCCAATGGGCAAAAGCCGACAAACCGACGTCGGTGATGAGCGCCATCGCCCGCTCGTTGAAGACATCGAGAACGCGCTTCGACTTCCAGAAGTCGAACGATGATCCGCGTTTGCGCTGCAGGGCGACGCGCACGTTTTCAAGTACTGTCAGGTGCGGAAAAACGGCGGAAATCTGGAACGATCGCACCAGCCCGAGCCGCGCCACGTCGGCGGGAGGCAGCGGCGTGATGTCGCGCCCCTTATAGACGATCCGGCCCCGGGTCGGGCTCATGAACTTCGTCAGCAGGTTGAAACAGGTCGTCTTGCCGGCACCGTTTGGTCCGATCAACGCGTGAATGGTCCCGCGCGCGACGCGCAAGTTGACCCCGTTCACCGCGACGAAGCCGGCAAACTCCTTGGTGAGGTTCTCGGTTTCGAGGATGAAATCGTCAGTCACGACGCTGCGGTCCAGGTTGTCGACCACAGTGTTAGCACGCCCAGAGCGCGCGCAGCAAAAATGCGTAGCGGCTTTGCCGGGTCGATCATGCTGGCTGCCGGGGCGGATTGCCAGGCGCCTGGCTCTCAATGGGGCCGATCATGCACCACGGTCCCGCGCTCTCAACGCGAGCGACGGGCCGCCGCCGGCCTCCGGCCGCCGACGCCCTGTGCGTCCCGCTAGCGTTCCTGCCACCCTTCCTGCCACCCTTCCTCAACCTTCCCCCGGTTGTTATGTCATGGCAAGGTAGTGTCCGCGACCGCCGATTCCGCGGGGAAAGTCGGCGGCGGCGATCAGTGGAGCTCTCGCTTTGCGCCTCCTCGTCATCGAGGACGATCCCGACCTCAACCGGCAACTGGCCACCGCGCTCACCGACGCGGGCTATGTGGTCGATCGTGCCTTCGACGGCGAGGAGGGCCACTATCTCGGCGACAGCGAGCCCTATGACGCAGTCATCCTCGACATCGGGCTGCCCAAGATGGACGGCATTTCGGTGCTCGAGGCGTGGCGCCGGGCCGGTCGTGCCATGCCGGTGCTCATGCTCACCGCGCGCGACCGCTGGAGCGACAAGGTCCAGGGCTTCGACGCCGGCGCCGACGACTACGTTGCAAAGCCGTTCCATCTCGAGGAGGTGCTGGCGCGCATCCGCGCGCTCCTGCGGCGTTCGGCCGGCCACGCCAAGAGCGAGCTCAATTGCGGCCCCGTGCGCCTCGACACCCGCACCGGCCGCGTGACCGTCGACGGCAATCCGGTCAAGCTGACCTCGCACGAATATCGCCTGCTCTCGTATCTCATGCACCATACCGGCCGCGTGGTCTCGCGCAGCGAGCTGGTCGAGCATCTCTACGACCAGGATTTCGATCGCGACTCCAACACCATCGAGGTGTTCGTCGGCCGCATCCGCAAGAAGCTCGGCGTCGACGTCATTCAGACCGTACGCGGGCTTGGCTATCTCCTCGCCGCGCCGGGCAATGCGCCTTAATTCGCTCGCTCTTCGGCTCTTCTTCTCGGCGACGACCTGGACCGTGATCATTCTGGTTGTGACCGGCGTCGTGCTGTCGTCGATCTATCGCGCGGCGGTCGAGCGTGCGTTTGACCGCAGATTGGGGGTCTATCTGCGCACGCTTGTCGCCGAGGTGGCGACGCCGGAGGAGAATGCCGGCAAATTCCCCCAATCCATGGGCGAGCCGTTGTTCGACCTGCCGCTGTCGGGCTGGTATTGGCAGGCGACCCGGCTCGATGCGCCGACGCCGGATGTGCGCTCGTCCCGGTCGTTGTGGGACGCGACCCTGCCGCGTCTGGCCGATCTCGGCGCCTCGTCGGCGGCTGGCGGCACGCGGCAAGGCTACGCCGAGGGCCCCGAGGGCCAGCTGCTGCGTATCGTCGAGCGTACGATCGATCTCGGGGAGGAGGGACGCTATCTCGTTGCCGTCGCCGGCGACGCGGCCGAGATCGATGACGAGACCCATAGCTTCGACGGTGCGCTCGTTGTCACTTTGGGCGTGCTGGCGATCGTGCTGCTGCTGACCACGACCTTCCAGGTGCGCTTCGGCCTCGCGCCGCTCAAGCGCATTTCCGAGGGCCTTGCCGCCATCCGCTCGGGCGCGGCGGAACGGCTCGAAGGCGCCTTTCCGGTCGAGATCGCGCCGCTCGCGCGCGAGACCAACGCACTCATCGACGCCAATCGCGACATCGTCACGCGCGCGCGCACCCATGTCGGCAATCTCGCGCATGCGCTGAAGACGCCGATCTCGGTCATGATGAACGAGGCCACCACCCATGGCGCCGACCCGCTGGCCCTGAAGGTGCGCGAGCAGACCGAGATCATGCGCGATCAAGTCGCGCGCCATCTCGAGCGCGCCCGGATGGCCGCCCGCGTCGCGGCGATCGGCACCATCACCGAGGTGCGCCCGGTGGTGACCGCGCTCGCCCGCACGATGGAAAAGCTCCATCACCATCGCGGCATCGCGATCGCCATCGACGCGCCCGAGGGTGCGCGCTTCCGTGGCGAGCAGCAGGATCTCGAGGAAATGGTCGGCAACCTCGTCGACAATGCCTGCAAGTGGGCGCAGTCGCGGGTGGCGGTCGAGGTGTTTTCGGAAAAGCCTGATCCGAGGGGCGATCGCCGCATCGTACGCATCGTGGTCGACGACGACGGGCCGGGGCTTTCGCCCCAGCAACGCGAGCAGGTGGCGAGGCGCGGCCGCCGGCTCGACGAGACCAAGCCGGGCTCGGGGCTCGGGCTTTCGATCGTGGTGGAGCTTGCCAGCCTCTATGGCGGCGGCCTCAGCCTCGGGACAGCCCCGATCGGCGGCCTGCGTGCAGACCTCGTGATCCCCGGCGCGTAGGAGCCTGATTGGCCGTCCGGGAACAGAGTTTTGCC
>CAWHCK010000018.1:0-125000 GCA_963827585.1 uncultured Alphaproteobacteria bacterium | reverse complement strand
TGTTAGGCCTGCCGCCAGCGTTCGCTCTGAGCCAGGATCAAACTCTCAAGTTGGATGAGAACTTTGCCCGGCTGATCACAACGTTTGACGAGGTCCCACTCCTCAATCGCGCGCGCTCAAGCGTGCGCGCGATTGTGCATCGCACGCCCGCCTGCCGCTTTCACGACAAGGGTGTTGACCTGAAACGTCGACCGCCGAAGTCTCGTCCGGCCGCACCCCTTTCGAAGATTGCTCTTCGATCGAGGACACGGCCCGCAGGGACTCCGCCGTCCACGTTTCTCTTTCTTCCGATTCACCTATCAAACAGCCCGGGACCGAGGCGGCCCCACCCTCCGGTGAACCGGAGAGCCGTCGAAGTCCACGGCCTCCGATCATGATCGGAAGCCTGTTCACCGAATATCGATGAGGAGCTTCGAAGACGCGCCGTCGCACCGAGGCGGCGGCGTGCCGAACAATCAGTATATAGGGGTTCGACCTCACAAATGTCAACACCCCGGAGGGCAAAAATCGACCCTCCCGGTGCCGCCCGGCCACAGCCGTCTTCGCAAGCAATATAGGGGGTTTAGAGCGCGCGGAAAGGGCCGTCCACGCCGTACTGCGGCCACATTCCTCCGCCCCACTTGGCGTCGCAGTGGGAGGTGTCACTTCGGGGGGAAACTGCGTCGACGCCACAGATTCCGCGGCGTACGACGTCACCCACGATTAGGCCAGAAGACTACGGACACGGTCGTTGACGGACCGTGAAGGTGCCGGCGCATGCCGCCCTTCAAGTCAACGCCCAGCGTCCCGGTCGCGTTTGGCACCTTCGGTGTTGTGGGGACGCCCGGGGCGGGGCGGAGGGGACGTCGGGCTTGGATCAGGGCAAACGACGCGGGGCATTTCGATCGAGCTGGGAGGCCGAGCGCATCGATCTCGGCAACGAACCGCCGTTGTCCGTCGACGGCGAGCGCGGCGGCCTGGTGGACCGCCACCGCGTCTCCGTACAATGGTTCAGCGGCACCATTCTCACCGGCCTGTGCGGCGCCGCGCTCATGAGCGGCGCCGTCTTCGCGGCGCTCGACGGCGAAACCAACTTCGCCACCGTGCCCGAGCGCGTGGAAGCCGCGTTGCGCGGCGCCGTCGGCAGCGTCATCGATCGCGTGGCCAACGTCGCCCGCAAGGCCGATCGCCTGCCCCCGCCCGGCGAGGCCAATGCCGCGCGCCAGGTCATTCGGGTGTCCACCACGACCCGCGGCAGCGGCAACCGCGAGATCGTGCGCGTGCGTCCCTTCATTCGGGTGGCGGGCAATCTATCGCTTTCGGTCTCCGATCTCTCGGCCGGCATTCCTCCCTTCAATGCGCAGAAGATTCTCGCCCGCTCGGAAGGGATACCGGCAAGCGCCGAAGATGCCGCCGGCGCCGAGCCCGACGCCGAAGTGTCGTTCTTCACCCGCGATCTCAACAGCGTGCTGCCGCGGGCGAAGATCGCGGCAGTGGCTTCCCTCGAGGAGGTGCTGGCACGCGTGCGCGAGGCGGCGAACTGGGACGGCAATTCGGCTCAAAGGCCCGTCCTGATCGCGAATGCGATGGCGCCGACGCTGACCGCCTACGCGCCCGAGCGACATGGCGACCCCTATGCCGGGTTCGAGCCCCGCATCGTGCCGGAAAACGTCACCCTTCTGCCCAAGACCACCGCCCAGGTGACCGGCGGCAATGCCTGGAACGAACGCACCGTCGTGCTCAAGCGGGGCGATTCCGTTTCCGCGATCCTGCGCGAGATGGGCGCCTCGGCGGAGGAGGTGCGGGCGATAACGGCGGCGTTCGGCGGACGCGGAAAGGACAGCAGCCCCAGGGACGGCTACAAGCTGCGCGTCCTGCTCGCTCCGGGGAGCGATGCCGTGCGGCTGCGGCCGGTGCGCGTGGTGATCGCCACCGACACCGCCGTCGAGGCGATGGTGGCATGGTCGGAGATGGGCAAATACGTTGCCGTCGACGTGCGCAGCGCCAACAGCGTGGCTTCTTCGGCCGGCGATGACGAGGACGACGGCAAGGGGGTACGGCTCTATCAGAGCATCTACGAGACCGCGCTCCGCAATCACGTGCCCCGACCGGTGATCGACGACCTCGTGCGCATCTACTCCTACGACGTCGACTTCCAGCGCAAGGTTCAGCCCGGCGATTCCTTCGAGATCGTGTTCGCCGGCGAGGACGAGAACCCCACCGACACCAGCAAGGCGGATGTCTTGTTCGCGTCGCTGACCACCGGCGGCGAGACGCGCAAGTTCTACCGCTACCAGACGACCGACGACAACCTCGTCGACTACTACGACGAGACCGGCAAGAGCGCGAAAAAGTTCCTGGTCCGCAAGCCGGTCTCCGACGGAAACATCACGTCCGGCTTCGGCGGCCGCAACCATCCCATGCTCGGCTACAGCAAGATGCACACCGGGGTGGACTGGGGCTCCTCGATGGGAACTCCAATTTTTGCCGCCGGCAACGGCATCATCGACAAGGTCGGCTGGGAAGGCGGCTACGGCAAGTACATCCGGATTCGTCACGCCAACGGCTATGAGACCGCCTATGGCCACATGTCGGGTTTCGCCCGCGGCATGGAGCAGGGCAAGAAGGTCCGCCAGGGGCAGGTGATCGGCTATGTGGGCTCGACCGGGCTGTCGACCGGTGCCCACCTGCACTACGAAATCCTGATCAACGGCCGCTTCGTCGATCCGATGAAAATCAGGTTGCCGCGCGGCCGGGTGCTCGAGGGTACGCTGCTCGCCGGCTTCGACCAGGAACGCGGCAGGCTCGATGCCTTGATGACCCGCGCCACGCCGACCCGCTACGCCCAAGGAAAATGACTACGCCGCCGCGGCGAGCTTGCCGTTGAAGGTGAGCCCCTGCTTGTCGGCCGAGATGACGACCTTCTCGCCGTCCTTGATCCCTCCGGACAGAATCAGCTCGGCGAGCGGATCCTGCACCGATTTCTGGATCACGCGCTTGAGCGGGCGCGCACCATAGGCGGGGTCCCAGCCCTTGTCGGCGAGCCAGTCGCGGGCGGAGGCTTCGAGGTCGATGGTGATCTTGCGGTCCTCCAGCAGCTTCGCCAATCGGCGCATCTGGATGTCGACGATCTTGGTCATGTCGCTACGCTTGAGCCGGTGGAACAGGATGATCTCGTCGATGCGGTTGAGGAATTCGGGACGGAAATTCGCCCGCACCACCGCCATGACCTGGTCGCGCACCGCGTCGGTGTCCTGGCCTTCCGGCTGATTGGCCAGGTACTCAGAGCCCAGATTCGAGGTCATCACGATGAGGGTGTTGCGGAAGTCCACGGTGTGGCCCTGTCCGTCGGTGAGGCGGCCGTCGTCGAGCACCTGCAGGAGGACGTTGAACACGTCCGGGTGCGCCTTCTCGATCTCGTCGAACAGCACGACCTGGTAGGGCCGCCGCCGGACGGCCTCGGTGAGCGCGCCCCCTTCCTCGTAGCCGACATAGCCGGGCGGCGCGCCGATCAGCCGGGCGACCGAATGCTTCTCCATGTATTCCGACATATCGATGCGGAGCAGGGCCGCCTCATCATCGAACAGATATTCGGCCAGCGCCTTGGTCAGCTCGGTCTTGCCGACGCCGGTGGGGCCCAGGAACATGAACGAGCCGATCGGCCGATGCGGGTCTTGCAGGCCGGCGCGTGCGCGGCGCACCGCGGTGGACACCGCCTTGACGGCTTCCGCCTGGCCGATGACGCGCTTGGAGAGCTGCGCCTCCATACGCAGGAGCTTCTCCTTCTCGCCTTCGAGCATCCTGTCGACTGGGATGCCGGTCCAGCGCGAGACCACCTGTGCCACGTGGTCGGCGGTCACCGCCTCCTCGACCATGGCGCCCTTGCCCTCTGCCGCCTCGATGCTCTTGAGCTTTTTTTCGATCTCGGGAATGCGGCCATAGGCGAGCTCGCCGGCGCGCTGGTACTCACCCTTGCGTTGCGCGTTCGCGAGCTCGATCCGCAAATGATCGAGCTCGGTCTTGAGCTTTTGGGCGTCCGAAAGCTTCTCCTTCTCGGCCTTCCAGCGCGTGGCGAGATCGGCTGAGCGCTTTTCGAGCGCTTGGAGTTCCTTCTCGAGGCGCTTGAGCCGCTCCTTCGAGCCTGGATCGCTTTCCTTCTTGAGCGCCTCCTGCTCGATCTTGAGCCGCACGATCTCACGGTCGATCGAATCGAGCTCCTCGGGCTTGGAATTGACCTGCATCTTGAGCCGTGCGGCCGCCTCGTCGATCAGGTCGATCGCCTTGTCCGGCAGAAAGCGGTCGGTGATGTAGCGATTGGACAGCGTCGCCGCCGCGACCAGCGCCGAATCGGTGATCCGCACGCCATGGTGCTGCTCGTACCTGTCCTTGAGCCCGCGCAGGATCGAGATCGTATCCTCGACGGAGGGCTCGCTGACGTAGACGGGCTGGAAGCGGCGGGCGAGCGCCGCGTCCTTCTCGACGTGCTTCTTGTATTCGTCAAGCGTCGTCGCCCCCACGCAATGCAGCTCGCCGCGCGCAAGCGCGGGCTTGAGCAGGTTCGAGGCGTCCATGGCGCCGTCGGCCTTGCCGGCGCCGACGAGGGTGTGCATTTCGTCGATGAACAGGATGATGCCGCCGTCCGACGACGTCACCTCCTGCAGCACGGCCTTGAGCCGCTCCTCGAATTCGCCGCGATATTTCGCGCCTGCGATCAAAGCTCCCATGTCGAGCGCAAGCAGCTTCTTGTCCTGCAGGCTCTCGGGCACGTCGCCATTGACGATGCGCTGGGCGAGACCTTCGACGATTGCGGTCTTGCCGACGCCGGGCTCGCCGATCAGCACGGGATTGTTCTTGGTGCGGCGAGACAGCACCTGGATGGTGCGCCGGATCTCCTCGTCGCGACCGATCACCGGGTCGATCTTGCCGTCGCGCGCGGCCTGGGTAAGGTCGCGGGAGTATTTTTTCAATGCGTCATAGGCATTCTCCGCAGAGCTGGTGTCCGCGGTACGACCCTTGCGCAAGGCGTTGATCGCCTCGTTGAGACTTTGCGGCGTGACGCCCGCACGGGCCAGAATTTTCCCGGCCTCGCTGTCCTTCTCGAGTGCGAGCGCCAGCAGCAGACGTTCGACCGTGACGTAGCTGTCGCCGGCTTTTTCCGCGATCTTCTGCGCTTGATCGAACACGCGCGCCAGAGCGGGCGCCAAATAGATTTGACCGGCGCCACTGCCCGAAACCTTGGGAAGCATGGCGAGCGCCGCCTCCACCGCCGACAGCGCCTCGCGCGAGCGGCCGCCCGCGCGGTCGATCAGGCCGCCGGCCAAGCCCTCCGGATCGTCGAGCAGAACCTTGAGCAGATGCTCGGGTGCGAATTGCTGGTTGCCTTCGCGCAGGGCCAGCGATTGGGCAGATTGAATGAACCCGCGGGCGCGGTCGGTGTATTTTTCGAAATCCATGTCGTCTCCCTCGGCCTGTCCCTCCGCCCTTGCGGCGCGCGAGAGGCATCGTCCATGGGTTATCTCGTCCCGTCACTCAGCTAAGCCAAATGACCGGGACCGATCAATCGGCACGAACCCCGAACGGCGATTCGCGCAGTGTATGTGGGAACCCCGAATTTGCGGCGGTAGAGGCCGTGGCGCGGATTTTCGCGTGCCCTAGCTTATTGCTGGGAGCATGATCTTTTCCGAAAACCGGTACCCACCCCGGATCAAGTCCGGGGCAGGCTTTTTCGGGATCATGCTCTGGCCAGGCGCCGGATCACCCGTTAACAAGCAGGCGATGCCGGCTGAAAATCCGCGAATCCACGCAATCTACCGCTATCCGGTGAAGGGCCTGTCCCCCGAACCGCTCGCGCGCACGCAGCTTGCGGTGCTCGAGACCTTGCCGGCCGATCGCCTCTACGCCATCGAGAACGGCCCGTCCGGCTTCGATCCCACCGCCCCCCGCCATCAGCCCAAGCAGCGCTATCTCATGCTCATGCGCAACGAGCGGCTGGCGCGGCTGCGCACCCGTTTCGATGACGCAACCCACACCCTCACGATCGAGGCCGAAGGCCGCGAGGCGGCGCACGGCGACCTGCGCACCCCCGAGGGCCGCGCGGCGATCGAACGGTTGTTCGCGCAGTTCTGCGCCGACGAGCTGCGAGGCGCGCCGCGAGTGCTGCATGCGCCGGGCTTCAGCTTCTCCGACGTGGCCAGCAAGGTGGTCTCGATCATCAATCTCGCCTCGGTGGCGGCGCTTGAAGGCGCGGTGGGCTTGCCCGTCCATCCGCTGCGCTTTCGCGGCAATGTCTACGTGACGGGCTGGCCGGCTTGGCACGAGCTCGATCTGGTCGGACAGGAGATTGCAGTCGGCGGGAGTGCACGGTTGAGGATCGTCAAGCGCATCGTGCGCTGCGCGGCAACCAACGTCGATCCCGACACCGGCATCCGCGATCTTGCGATCCCGACGACGCTGATGCGAAGCTTTGGCCACGCCGACTGCGGCGTTTATGGCGAGGTGATCGAGGCCGGAGAGATAGCGCTCCACGACGAGCTGCGCCACTGAACCCTACGGCGACGTGCCGGAGGCGAGCTGAGGCGAGCGCCTTGCCGCGCAGGAATGTGTGGCAAAGCAATCCGCTCGGGTCAGCCTTTCCGGCTGAGCAGGAACACGCCCTGCTCGCCCAGTAAATTCCAGGTCCACCACGGCGCGTTGAAGCGCAAGCCCCGCCCCCAGGCATCGAGCGCCACCGACTTTTCCATCCGCGCGCCGACCACGTGGCAGAGCTCGCGAAAATCCTTGATGGTGCAGAAGTGGATGTTGGGGGAGTCCCACCAGGCATAGGGCAGGTTGTCGGTGCGCGGCATGTGCCCACCGAACAGGATCTGCAGGCGGATCTTCCAGTGGCCGAAGTTGGGGAACGACACGATGCCATGGCGACCGATCCGCAGCATGTGCTCGAGCACGATGCGCGGCTGGCGGGTGGCCTGCAGCGTCTGCGAGAGGATCACATAGTCGAAGGCATCGTCGGGATAATCGGCGAGGTCGGTGTCGGCGTCGCCCTGGATCACGGCGAGCCCTTTCGCCACGCATTCGTTGACGCCCTCGCGCGACAGTTCGATGCCGCGCCCGTCGACCCCGCGGGTCTCCGCGAGGAGCCGCAGCAGTTCGCCGTCGCCGCAGCCGACGTCCAGCACTTTGGCGCCGGGCGCGACCATCTCGGCGACCGCCAGCAGGTCGACGCGCGCGCCGCCGGGCGTGCGCACCGCCTCCGCCATGGTGAGATCGGGCTTGAGGCGCATCAACATCGTCATCCCCGCGCCGATGGAAGGCCGCGCGCCTTGGCGGCGCCTTCGAGGAAGCCACGCACGATGGCGAACAGTTCCGGCTCCTCGAGCAGGAAGGCATCGTGGCCCTTGTCGGTCTCGATCTCCGCAAACGAAACCCGCGCGCCGCCGGCATTGAGCGCGTGCACGATGGCGCGCGACTCCGACGTGGGGAAGAGCCAGTCGGACGTAAACGAGACCACGCAGAACCGGGTGGGCGTGTCCTTGAAGGCACGGGCAAGCACGCCGTCGCAATCGGCGGCGAGGTCGAAATAGTCCATCGCGCGGGTCAGATAGAGATACGAATTGGCGTCGAAGCGCTCGACGAAGCTGATGCCCTGATGGCGCAGATAGCTTTCCACCTGGAAGTCGGCATCGAAGGAAAACGTGGGATTGTCGCGGTCCTGGAAGCGGCGACCGAATTTGCGGTGCAAGGCCGCGTCCGACAGATACGTGATGTGAGCGCCCATGCGGGCGACGGCGAGCCCTCGGCGCGGATCGGTGCCCTCGGCGAAGTAGCGGCCGTGCCGCCATTCCGGGTCGGCCATCACCGCCTGCCGGCCAACCTCGTGAAAGGCGATGTTCTGCGCCGAATGGCGGGTCGACGCCGCAATTGGCAGCGCGGAGAACACCCGCCGCGGATAGCTCGCGCACCATTGCAGGACCTGCATGCCGCCCATCGAGCCGCCGGCGATCGAGAACAGCGAGGGAATTGCGAGCTCATCGAGCAGCATGGCTTGCGCGCGCACCATGTCGCGGATGGTGATGACGGGGAAGTCCAATCCCCAGCACATGCCGGTGCGCGGATTGGTGGAGGCCGGCCCCGTGGTGCCCATGCAGGCGCCGACCACGTTCGGGCAAATAACGAAATAACGCTCGGTGTCGATCGGCCGGCCGGGACCAACCATGGTCTCCCACCAGCCCGACTTCTGCGTCACCGGATGCAGGTTGGCCACGTGCTGATCGCCGGTGAGCGCGTGGCAGATCAGCACCGCGTTGCTGCGCTCGGCGTTGAGCGTGCCGTAGGTCTGGTAAGCGATCTGGAACGGAGCGAGGTCGATGCCGGCATCGAGCCGTAACGGCTTGTCCATGCCGAAACGGACGACCAGCGAATGGGGATTGTCGGCCTCTCGCCGGCGGTCGGCGGGATCAAGTGCGACGCTGAAATCGGCCTCGACCATTCCTCAACAACCCGGCCGGTGACGCGGAAACGCCGCCCAAGTTGGGCCGCGACGGGCTTAGATAGGCCGCACGGCGGCGCTGTCAATGTTTTCTTTGCTTTCAGCGGCGGAGCCAAGCATAACAAGCGGCCGCAAGGGGTGATGTTCCATATGCGGTGCAGCGCGAAATGCAGCTGGACCGGAGCGGTCCCGGATCTGCAGCGCACTGCCTTCGCGGCCGTCGGGCTTGCGCGGAGACCGTATGCTTCGTCTGCGCGGCTCGTGCTGCCCCGCGCCGGGACGCGGATGTCTGGTATCGTGCTATGGCGAAACTGTCCCGTTCCGAGACACCATCGCTCCCCGAGCTGCGGCGCGAGATCGACCGCATCGACGAGGCGATGCACGGCCTCTTGATGGAGCGCGGCGACATCATCGATCGCCTCATCTCGGTCAAGCAGACGCAGGAGTTGGGCTCCGCGTTCCGCCCGGCACGCGAGGCGGAGATGATGCGGCGGCTCGTCGACCGCCACAAAGGAATCCTGCCGCTCGACACCGTCGAGAGCATTTGGCGGGTCATTATTTCAACCTTCACCTACGTGCAGGCGCCGTTCTCCCTCCACGCCGACCTGTCGGCGGGCGACGCGGCGATACGCGACTCCGCCCGCTTCCATTTCGGCTTCACGGTGCCCTTCGTCCCGCACATGGGCGCGGCGAACGTGGTGGCGGCGGTCTCCGACTCCAAGGGCGATCTCGGACTGGTCCCGGCCTTCGCCGTGGCCGGCGCCGGGACCTGGTGGAACGCGCTCGAGTTCGATTCGGCGCCGAAGATCATCGCGCGGCTGCCGTTCGTGGAGCGCGCCGACCATCCGGCCGCCGCGCCCGTGTTCGTCGTTTCCCGCGCTGCGGCAGATTCCATGGTCAAAGAGGTCGAGGTATGGAGCGTGCGGGTGGCGGGCTGGAGCACCGCGGCGGCGCAGGCGGTCGGTCCTCTCGCCGAGGTCATCGCGGTGCCCGACCGCGCCTTTGACGGCGCCGCGCTGCTCATATCGGTGCCCCAGGGCGGCACCATCGATCGGGTGACCGACGCGTTGGTCAAGAGCGGCGTCTCGGTGCGCGCAGCGGCTCTCGTCGGAAGCCACGCGACCCGCTATAGCGTCTCCGCCCAGGGCGCGCGGCCGGTACCGACCGGTAGGTGACCCTTCCCGGAGAGTGCAATGTCCGTCCTGCAGCGTCCGCAACCGCGTCCCGGCGTGCTCGCGATCGACCCCTACGTACCGGGCAAGAGCGCTGCACCCGGGGCCGCCCGGGTCATCAAGCTGTCGTCGAACGAGACACCGCTCGGTCCGAGCCCAAACGCGCTCGCCGCCTATCGTGCCGTCGCCGAGCACCTTCAGGATTACCCCGACGGCTCGTCAACTGCGTTACGAGAGGCCATCGGAGGTGCCTTCGGGCTCGATCCCGGCCGCATCGTCTGCGGCGCGGGCTCCGACGATTTGCTCAATCTCATCGGCGACGCCTATCTCCGCGACGGCGACGAGGCGATTCACACCACCCACGCATTTCTGGTCTATCCGATCGTCATCCTCGGCTCCGGCGCCACGCCGATCGTGGCGGCGGAAAAGAACTACACGGCCGACGTGGATGCGATCCTCGCGGCGGTGAGCGAGCGTACCAAGGTCGTCTTCCTCGCCAACCCCAATAACCCGACCGGCACCTATGTGCCGTTCGACGAGGTGAAACGGCTGCATCGCGCCCTGCCCCCGCATGTGCTGCTCGTGCTCGACGCCGCTTATGCCGAATACGTCTGCCGCAACGACTACGAGGCCGGCATCGAGCTCGTCGCCACCTGCGAGAACGTGGTAATGTGCCGCACGTTTTCCAAGATCTATGGGCTCGCGGCGCTTCGCCTCGGCTGGCTCTACGGGCCGGCGCACGTGGTCGATGCCCTCAATCGCATCCGTGGCCCGTTCAACGTCAATTCGGCGGCGATCGCGGCCGGCATCGCGGCGATCCACGACACCGCGCATGTGGAGATGTCTCGCGCCCACAACGCGAAATGGCTGGCCTGGCTGCCGGACGAAATCCGCAAGCTCGGGCTCGAAGTGACGCCAAGCATCGCGAATTTCGTGCTGATCCATTTCCCCGACACGAAGGGTCGCACGGCGGAGGACGCCGATGCATTTCTCACCCAGCGCGGCCTGATCCTGCGCCGCGTCAAGGCCTACAAGCTGCCGAACGCGTTGCGCATGACCGTGGGCAGCGAGGAGGCCAACCGCCTGGTGGTCGCGGCGCTGGCGGAGTTCATGGGCCGCAAATGAGCGGGCAACCCATTTTCAACCGCCTCGCCCTGATCGGAACCGGCCTGATCGGCTCCTCGATCGCGCGCGCGGCGCGCGCGCAACACGCCGTGCGTTCGATCGTCGCCACCGCGCGCTCCGCCGCCACACGGCGGCGGGTCGCGGAATTGGGCCTCGCCGATCAGGTGGTCGAAACCAATGCGGCGGCAGCCGAAGGCGCCGATCTCGTCATCGTCTGCATCCCGGTGGGCGCATGCGGTGCGGTCGCGGCGGAGATCGGCCCGCATCTGGCGCCGGGCGCGACCGTTTCCGACGTAGGCTCGGTCAAGAGCGCGGTCGTGCGGGACATGTCGCCTCACCTTCCCGCGGGCGTGCATTTCGTGCCGGCCCACCCCGTCGCCGGCACCGAGAATTCCGGGCCGGATTCCGGCTTCGCCGGACTGTTCGTCAACCGCTGGTGCATTCTGACGCCGCCGCCGGGCGCCGAACAGGCCGCGGTCGAACGGCTGGCGGCGTTCTGGCGCTTGCTCGGCGCGAATGTGGAGACCATGTCGGCCGAGCACCATGACCTGGTGCTCGGCATCACCAGCCACCTGCCGCATCTCATCGCCTATACCATCGTCGGCACTGCCGACGAATTCAGCCAAGTCACGCGGTCCGAGGTGTTGCAGTTCTCGGCCGGCGGATTTCGCGATTTCACCCGCATCGCTGCGTCCGATCCGACCATGTGGCGCGATGTCTTCCTCGCCAACAAGGACGCGGTGCTGGAAATGCTCGGCCGCTTCAACGAAGACTTGGCCATGCTGACGCGCGCGATCCGTCGCGGCGATGGCGAGACGCTGTTCAGCCAGTTCAGCCGCACGCGGGCGATCCGCCGCGGCATTGTCGAGATTGGCCAGGATTCCCCGGCGCCCGATTTCGGCCGCCCGCATCCCGATTTGCCGCACGCGCCGCTGCCGCGGCCTTATGCGGATGACTGACGCCCTAGCTAGGTTAGTTAGTAGGCGCCCCAATAGGGTGGCACCCGGTAATAGTTGTGAATGTCGAGTTCGCGGCTACGGTCGCCCCAATCGAATTCCTGGCCGGGGGCAAACGACGGCGCGCTCCGCAGATCCTCGTCGCTGAGATCGAGATGATAGGCGCCGAGCGTGCGGTCGTAAGTGAGGCGCGCCCAAGGGATCGGGGCGTGCTTCTGCCCCATACCGAGAAAGCCGCCGAAGCTGAGCACCGCGTAGGCGACATTGCCGCTGAGCTTGTCGATCATGAGGCGTTCGATGGTACCGATCTTCCCGCCGCTGGAGCGACGGACCGGGGTGCCTTCGACCCGGTCGCTGGCGATCAGGCTGTGGGATTGGCCAGGCGACGCATCGGTCTGCATGACGTCCGGCTGCATGGTTGCCTCCATCAATCATTCCACGTCCGCTGACGCTGCAGTAGGAACGCTTGCGAGGCCTCCGCCGTTCCGACGGGTCAGAACAGGGGCGGTATCACGCCCACCTGAAACGGTCCGAGAAAGACCGCTCCGTCCGCAAAACGAATGGGAAACGCCACCGCCGGCTTGCCTTCGAGCACGGTGCGCTGGCCGAGCGCGGCGACCAAGCCCGGTGCCGCGCTCTGGCGCGCGATCCCTCCCAGCCCGGGCATCAACTTATCGAGCGCGCTCAGCGTCGCCCCGATCTGTCCCTCGGACATGAGGCGCTCGATATCGAGCATTCGGAGAACTTTTTCGATCCCGACCACCGTCACCTCGAGACTGCCGTCGAGACCGCCGCGCGAGGTGAGCTTGAGCGTGCCGGCCCCCACCGCGATCACGTCCTCCTGCGTCAGGCGCGCCTTGATGATCTCGAGCTGGCCGTCGCGCGCCTGCCATTCCCTGAACCGCACCGGCCAAGGCTTGGGCGAGATGTCGTCGACGCCACGCAGCGTAGTCGCGATATCGGCGTCGATCGGCTTGGCGGCAAGCGGATGCAGCTTGTCCGCGACGGCGGCATTGAGCCGCAAGACGGTCTCGATGCGCGGGTTGTCGGCCGTGGAGCCCGGAGCCTGGCGACCGTGCAGCTCCAATCGCTGCACCTTGAGCAGGGTATCGTCACCGCCGGTGCCGGGGGCGCGGACCGTCGCAGCGTCGAGCACGAGCGAGGCACGCTCCACACCGGCCGGCAGGCCGCGCACGCTGGCCTGACCGAGCGACCAATTGACGATGGCGAAGGGTGGTTGCCCCGGCTCGGCGATTTCGAGCGGCGCGGTGAACTCGCTGATCAGGAGGGTCGGATCATAAACCTGGACGGCGGCCAAAACGGACGGAAGCTTGAGCTGGAGCGTCGGCCTGCCCTTGAGCTCGAAGCTCGCACCGCCGCAGCGCACCTCGATGCGAAACGGGTAGCCGCCAACCGACTGGCTTGCGCAGTCTTGCAGGCGTCCGGCCTGGCTCTCGCGCAGCCGCCACGCGGCAATCTCCGCCTCCGTGCGCGCGGCCGCATAAAACCAGAACGCGGTCCATGCGACGGCGAGCAGCGCGATCAGGGTGAACAGGAGAAGCAGCGGCCAACGCCGGCGGCGGGGGGCGGCCGCGGGGTAAGCGGAGTGGGACATGCGACGCTCCTGTGCCGGCCAAACTCATGGCTGCCGGAGCCTCCCCGGCGCGCCCTTCTCCAAGGCGCCGATTGCGGCGTTTCAAAGTCATTTTCCGCGCACTTTCGGGGACCAAGCCACGCTTGCGCGCGGCATAGCATTGCTTGATATCACGGCATGGACCCGAATCCCGCGCACGCCGCCGAAGACCTTTGGGTGTTTGCCTATGGTTCGCTGATGTGGCGGCCGGATTTTCCGTTCGTCGAGCGGGTCGAGGCGCGGCTCGTTGGCGCGCATCGGGCGCTCTGCGTTTATTCCTTCGTCCACCGCGGGACACCCGAGCGCCCGGGCCTCGTGCTCGGCCTCGACCACGGCGGGACCTGTCGCGGCATCGCCTATCGAGTGGCCGCGGCACAACGCGGCAACACCGTCGCGTATTTGCGCGCGCGCGAGCAGGTGACGTCCGTCTACCGCGAAAGCATGCGCCCGATCTGGCTCAAGCAGGCGCCCGAGCGACGGGTGCCGGCGCTCTGCTACATGGTCGACCGAGGCCACACGCAATATGCCGGACGGCTCTCGCTCGAGCAGCAATTGCATCACGTGCGGCAGGGCCACGGACAGTCCGGCGCCAACCGCGACTACGTCATCGCCACCGTCGGCGCGCTGGAAAAGCTCGGCTATCGCGAAACGGAACTGCATCTGCTCGCCGGGCGGCTCGCGGGAACGCACGAGGTGGGCACGGGTGCCCCATCCTGAACCGACGTCGCATCGCGGTACCCACCCCGGATCAAGTCCGGGGCAGGCTTTTTCCGGATCATGCTCTAGCAATTGGCCGTCAGGACGACGGCGCGAGCCAGACGTCTCCCGTTGCGTCCTTGGCGCGCTCGCGCTTGCCGGCAGCGACGAGACGCGCGGTCGCGACTTCGACGTCACGCTGCAGCCGCTCGAGGAAGGCTTGCCTGTCGAGACCAGGCGGGATCGGGTCGAGCACCTCGACCCGCACGGTGCCGGAATAGCGGCGGATCGACCGGCGCGGCCAGAACAGCCCGGAATTGAGCGCAATCGGGAGGCACGGAACCCCCATCTCGGTATAGAGAAGCGCGACGCCGCCCTTGTACCTCGGTTCGGCACCGGGAAGTCGGCGGGTGCCTTCCGGAAAAATGACGATCTGGCGATTGCGCGCAAGCTCCCGCCGCGCACACGCGTTCATCTCGATGAGCGCCCGCGAGCGCCTGCTGCGATCGACCGGAATCATACCGGCCTTCCACGCGTACCAGCCGAAGAATGGAATCCACATCAGCTCGCGCTTCATGATGTAGGCGGGGTCGGGCAGGATCAGCAGCAGCGCAAACGTCTCCCATAGCGACTGGTGCTTGGAGGCGACGAGCAGCGGCCCGGGCGGAATTTTTTCCACGCCGCGGAACTCGACCGCGGTGCCGCATACGACCCGCAGCAGCCAGAGATTGGTGCGCGCCCAGAACTTGGCGAATGCCAAGATGCCCCAGCGCGGCATCGCCAGCGTCGGCAATGCCGCGATGATCTGCACAAGCAGATTGAGATAAAAGAGGATGTTGAAAACGACGGATCGGAACACGAGCACGGGCAAATCCATTCCCACGTCGCTCTAGCCCGCCTCGCGCGCACTGGCAGCAGGATTGAGCCCCATGCGAAGCTTGGCGAACACGTATTTCACGTACTCGGACATCATGAGCTTCGCAGTTGCGCCGTGCGTCCACCAGGGATCGGCGCGCCGGCGGTCCGTCACCACGGGAAACGGGACGAGCGCAACGTCGGGAAGTTGATGCGCGATCTCGGCGAGCGCACGCGGCATGTGGTAGTTCGACGTCACCACGATCAGCGACCGGAAGCCGCGGCTTTCGGCCCAGCGCTTGGTCTCGATCGCGTTGCCCAGCGTGTTGATGGAGCGGTCAAAATCGACGCAGCAGCGCACCCATCGCTCGAACTCCGGATTGAGCCGCGAAATCTCGTTGGACGTGGTAGCCCGGTTCGCGCCGCTGATGAGCAGCCGCTTGCCGTGCCCCGACGCCAACAGCTCGATTGCGTCCGCGATGCGAGAGGCGCCGCCGGTCAGCGCAACGATGCCATCCGCGTTGCGGCTGATGGCAACCTCGTCGGCCGGCACGCGCCACAGGAACCAGATGAATCCCAGCCCCATCAGCAGCACGGCGGCGGTGCACAGCACGAAGGTCGACCACCCCACCCGCCACAACAGCGGGCGGGACGCGCGCGCGGATCGCTCGGTCGAACGAGGCACCCCGGCATCATCGGTGTCGGATCCAGCCGTCGGCATCGCTTGTCTACCCGACGCCATCATAGCGCAAAATTCGGCGCCCCGGTGGCCAATACAGCCGCTTCGCGGGGTGGCTAATGAATCGTTTCGATCGTGCGATTGACGGTGTGGCGCGAGGCCGCTGCCGTGACGAAGGCGATCAGGCCGCCTGGCGCCAGCACCGCCAGATAGCCCAGGACGCCGAGGGAAGCGCTGCCGAACAAAGCCGCAAACTGGTCGCCCCCCGCCGTGCCGACGAACCAGCCGCTCGCAAGCTCGGCGAGCGCGAACAGCGCAAGCGCCCCGCCACCGCCGATCAATCCGCCCCTCAGTCCGAGCTCAAGGAAATGCCGTTGGAAATGCCCGGCGATGAAACTGTCCTTGGCGCCGATGAGGTGCAGCACCTCGATCACCTGACGATTTGCCGCCATGGCGGCGCGGGTCGCGAAGGTGACCGAGAGCACAGTCGCGGCACAGACGAGCGCAAGCACGCCGAGGCCGCCGGCAAGAACCGCGCCGGACATGGCGCGCATGCGGTCCACAAAGCCGCGATGGTCGTCGAGGCTGGCGCCCGGAACTTGCTCGCCGAGCGTCCGCCGCAATTGCCCGAGGTCGGCCGCCGCGCCGGACGCGATCCGAACGACAATGATGCGCGGGACCGGAAGATCGTCCAGTTGAACTCCGCTTCCCAGCCACGGCTCGAGCAGGCGCGTGGTTTCTTCCTTGGAATAGGGCCGCACCTCGGCCACGCCCGCGGACGCACGCGCCATGGCGGCAGCCTTGACGATATCCGCCTCGATGTCGCGACCCGGCAGCGGGCGGATCTGGATCGTGACCTCGCGCGCCACGTCTGATTGCCACTCGCTCGCCGCGGCGCGCACCAGCATGGCGGCGCCCGCGGTGAGCGAGGCCAGGAAGGTCATGATGGCGACGACCGCGACCAGGGCGCGCCCGGACATCGTTGCCTGCGGCACGATCGGCGTCTCGAAGCGCGGGAGCGGCGGTTCGGCCGCAGCCTCGGGCGGCGCGTTGAGCTTGCGCGATCGGCTCGCCTCCGCGGCGTCAGTCATAGACATGCAGACGGCCCTGGTGCAGCACGAGACGGCGCGCGTCGAACTGATCCATGAGCGCGATGTCGTGGGTGGCGATCACCACCGAAGTTCCCGATCTGTGAAGCTCGACGAACAGGCGCAGCAGCCGTTGCGCCAGATTGGGGTCGACATTGCCCGTCGGCTCGTCGGCGAGCAGAAGCTGGGGGCGCGCGATGACCGCCCGCGCGATCGCCGCGCGCTGTTTCTCGCCGCCGGAGAGCAGGGGAGGCAGTGCGGACATGCGTTCGCCGAGCCCCACCCAGTTCAACAGCTCCACCACCTCGCCGCGATAACTGTCCTCGGACTGCCCGATGACCCGCAACGGCAGCGCCACGTTCTCGTAGGTCGTCATGTGGTCGAGCAACCGGAAATCCTGAAACACGATGCCGATGCGCCGCCGTAGCGTCGCCAGCGCGTCCTTGCTGAGCGTGGCGATATCATGGCCGAACAGCGTGACCAGTCCACGCGTGGGTCGCAGCGAGAGGAACAGAAGGCGCAACAGCGAGGTCTTGCCGGCGCCCGAAGGGCCGGTCAGAAACTGGAACGACCGCGGATCGATACGAAAGGTCAGATCGCGCAGGACCTCGGGGCCGAGGTCGTAGCGCAATCCTACATGCTCGAACCGGACCACATGCCTCTCCCACGAGAGTGGCGCCCCGCGAGGCAGGGCCTGCGGCCCTGCCTCCACTCGGGCTTTTATAGCAGCGAGAGGCTTTTCGATCCCGCCTTCGCGTGCTCCGGCGAGCGGCGATCGAGCCCGCCACAACGTTTGCCCGCTAAAACCCGCCTTCGGGGCAAGACGCTGCTGGCGGCGGGCTCCGCTTGCCGCCGTGATTCCTGGACCCTGGGGAGGGATGGGCCGCCGCTGGTTTCCGGTTCGTTAACGGGCGCCGGCTACCGTTGGTGCCGAGGTGTCCGAACGGAGCGACCCGCAGCGGCCCGCCTCGACTGTGCCGCCGGAGGAGAGAGTGCCATGGCACGCATTCTGATCGCCGACGATGAGGAGGCGATCCGCAGCCTGATCGCGCGCGCGCTCCGGCAAGACGGCCACGAGGTCATGACAGCGAATGACGGCGCGCAGGCGCTCGACGTGCTGGTGCGAGAAAAAGGCGCGTTCGAGCTCCTGCTCACCGACATCCGCATGCCGGTCATGGACGGCATCGCGCTGGCGCACGCGGCTGCGCACCGCCATCCCGATGTGACGATCCTGCTGATGACGGGGTATGCCGATCAGCGCGAGCGTGCCCATGGCCTCGACGCGCTGATCCATGACGTCATCACCAAGCCGTTCTCGCTCGGCACCGTGCGCAAGGCGGTGAATGACGCGCTCGGCGCGCCGTCGCGGACCGCGGATAGCTGACGACGGACGACAGATGACGGATCGCCCGTCGGCCGTCTGTCATCCGTCTTATGTTCTCTGATCAGAAATCCCGCAGCAGCCGCTCGATATATTCGAGCTCGAGCTGCGGTCGGAAGCTCTCGCCGAAGCGGCGGCGCAGCTCTTCGAGAATGCGCCGCGCGCGCTGCACGTCGATCTCGCCCGGCACCTTGACCGTGGTGTCGTCGCCGTAGTCGCGCCCGCGCAAGGGCCGGCCGAGCGGGTCGGTCTCCTGCTGGGCGCGCGGGGGCCCGAGGCGGCCCGGCTGGCCATACGGGCCGGGACCCATCATGCCCTGCTGCTGCATCGACTGGGCGAGGTTCTGCGCGCCCCGGCGCATCGCTTCGAGCGCACGGCCCTGCGAGTCGACGGCGCCGTCCGCATTGCCCTCGCCGAGCTGACCCTCGGCTTCGCCCATGGCCTCGCCGGCGCGGCCGAGCTGGTCCATCTCGCCCTGCCCTTGCTGGCCCTGGCCGAAGCCGCGCTTGCGCAGTTCCTCCATCAGCTTCTTGAGCTGGTCGCGCAGCGCCTGCTGATTCTCACGCAGGTCTCCCATCTGGTCGCCCTGCTGGCCTTGCTGCCCTTGTTGGCCCTGCTGCCCCTGTTGGCCTTGCTGGCCCTGCTGCCCGCGCTGGCCCCGCTGGCGGTCGCGGCGCTGATCCTGGCCCTGCTGGAAGGTGCGGTCGCGCAACTGCTGCTGCTTGCGGATCATGTCGCCGAGCTCGTCGAGCGCCGACATCATGTCGTCGTCGCCGTCGCCATCCATCTGCTGCCCGGGGCGGGCCATCTGTAAGTTCTCGAGCATCTGCTGGAGCTCCTGCAGCATGCGGCGCGCCGCATCCTTGGCGCCGGAGCGGGCCATCTGCTCGAGCTTGTCGATCATATTGCGCAGATCCTGCGGGCGCAGCTGGCGCGCATTGGGATCGAGCGGCCGGGCGAGCTGCTGTGGATTCTTGCGCAGTTGCTCCGCCAGCGCCTGCAGGAACTTGTCGAGCGCCGCGCGCAACTGGTCGGTGAGCTTCTTGATCTCCTCGTCGGTCGCTCCGCGCTCCAGCGCCTGGCGCAGCGCTTCCTCGGCCGCGCGCAACGCCTGCTCGGCGTCGGACATGCTGCCGTCCTCGAGATTCACCGCCATGTCCCACATGCGCGCGACCACGTCGCGCAACTGGTCGTCGCTCTTCGCGCGGGCCAGCTGCCAGAAGATCGACCGCAGGCCGAGATAGACGTTGCTCTCCATGTTGAAGCGTTCGGGCGCCAGCGTCAGCGCATCGAGCGCAGTGAGCACGCTCGCCTGCGCATCGCCGTCGAGCGCGAGCGTCCGCCGCTGCTCAATGAGCGCGCGCGCCATGGGCTTCGTGAACGGCCGCTCGGGCAGACGGAATTCGAATGCCGGGCTTTGGCCTTCGTTGCCGGCCTCGTCGCGCGCGGTCAGTATCATTGCCACGTCGATCCCCGCCCACGGGTGCTCGGTCAAATCCTTCATGCTCTGTCCGACGCCGTTCTTGGTGCGCGCCTGCGGCAGCACCAGCGGGAAGTCGGGCGCGTCGTAGAGCGCGCGCGGGGCGTGGCCGTTGGTGCCCTCTCTGCCGTGCAGCCTGAACAGCGCCTGCGCGCCGACGACGCCGTAATCGTCCTCGAGCTTGTAGGAGAGCTGCAACGCGCCGCGCGCCTGACCTTCCGGGTCCTTGGCGAGCGCGACGGTCGGCGCCAGGTCCGGGATGGCGGTGAACTGCCAGGTCACGTCGCTCGCGGCGGCGCCGCGTACCGTTGCCGCGCCGGCGTCGTTGATCACGAAGCGGCGCTCCTCGGTGCCTTTGGTGGTGACGCTTTGCGCTCCCGAGGGAGGCTCGGCGAGCCCGCCGCTCGCGGTCACGTCGAGGTGAATTCCGGTCGCGCGGATGACCAGTGTGCTGCCTGCCGGCACCGAGATCGTGGTGGCAGCCTGCACGGGCTCGCCCGGCCGCAGACCCTGCAGGATCACCGGCGCCCGGCCGGTATATGTCGGCGGGCTCACCCAGGCGTCGATGCGGAAATTCGCCGGCGCCATCACGCCGTGCCAGTCGAAGGCCGCGGCGATGCGCTTCATCCGTTCGCCGCCGGCGGCGAAGAAGGTGGCGACGAGGAGCACCACCACGAGCGCGCGCACGGCGAAGGGATCGCGCAGTGCGAGCCGCGGCATCGGCGTGCCGGCCTTGAGGGTCTTGGCCGCGCGCAGCGCGCGCTCGATATGCGCGCGCCACAGCGCAATCGAATAAGCGTCCTGGGTCGGGGCCGCGATCTCGTCGGCGATCGCCGTGGCCGGGCGATGACGCAGACCGGAATTGCGATCGAGCCGCCTGAGGCCGTCGAGACGGCTCGGGACCCGCAGCATGAGGAACGGCGCGAACGCGGCAGCGGCCAGCAGGAAAAAGATGCCGAGGCCGATCGCTCGTCCGATCGGCGGCAGCCACAGCCACAGCCCAAGCCACGAGACCGCCAGGAACAGGCCGACCACGGTCGCAATCGAGGCCAGCGCCGGCCACAGCCGTTCCCAAAAGATCGTCCAGCGCGCCCGGCTGAGCGCGCGCGAGAGCACGTTATTGCCAGCGCGCTCCTGCGGGGAGACCTGGTGTGGAGCGGCGGCGTCCGCGGACTGCTCGGTCAAGTGTGTCTCCAAGACGGAGAATCTGCCCAATTTCTGATATTAACACGCAACTTAACCGGTGCCAGCGGGCAAAAGGAAGGCACTCACTGATCAAAACAACGCCATCGGCATATAGTTCAGCGCTATCGCGAGCTCAGCCCGATCACGAACGGTTCAGAGCCATGGCGGCAGTCGATCGAGAGCGATCAGGTCCGAAACCTCCAGGCGCGGCCGGACCAGCGCCCATTCACTTTCCCGAACAAGCACTTCCGGCACCAATGCGCGGGTGTTGTAGGTGCCGGCCTGGACCGCGCCATAGGCGCCGGCGGTCATGACCGCGAGCAGGTCGCCGGGTTGCGGGGCGACCATATCGCGGTCGAGCGCCAGGAAATCGCCGGATTCGCATACCGGACCCGCGACGTCGGCAACGATGCGCGTGGCGCCGGGCGGAGGCTCGCGCACCGGGCGGATGTCGTGGTGGGCCTCATAGAGGGTGGGGCGGATGAGATCGTTCATTCCGGCATCGACGATGACGAAGGCTTTCGCCTCGCCGCGCTTGAGGTAGAGCACGCGCGTTACCAGGATCCCGGCATTGCCGACGATCAGCCGGCCGGGCTCGAAGATGAGCATGCAGCCGAGGTCGCGCGTCGCCCGCTTGACCATGGCGGCATAGGCATCGGGATGCGGCGGCGGGTCATTGTCCTCGCGGTAGGGGATGCCGAGGCCTCCGCCCAGGTCGACATGACTGATGGCGTGGCCGTCGGCGCGCAAGGTCTGCACGAAACCCGACAGCAGCGCGAAGGCATCGTCGAACGGCTCGAGCTCCGTGATCTGGCTGCCGATATGCATGTCGACGCCGGTGACTTGGAGCCCCGGGAGCTTCGCCGCCCTGGCGTAGACGTCGCGGGCGTGGCTGATCGGGATGCCGAACTTGTTCTCGGCCTTGCCGGTCGCGATCTTGGCGTGGGTCTTGGGGTCGATATCGGGATTGACGCGAACCGAGACGCGGGCGGTGCGGCCCTTGCCCGTGGCGATCGATGACAGCAGCTCGAGCTCACCTTCGGATTCGACGTTGACGCAAAGGATGCCTTCATCCACGGCGAGCGCCAGCTCGGCCGCGGTCTTGCCGATTCCGGAAAACATGATCCTGTCCGGCGCAATGCCGGCGGCGCGGGCGCGCTTGAGCTCGCCTCCCGACACCACATCCGCGCCGGCGCCGAGATCGGCGAGCGTCTTGACCACCGCCTGGTTGGAATTCGCCTTCATGGCGTAGCAGACGAGCGCCTTCACGTCGGCGAAGGCATCGGCAAACACCTGGTAATGCCGCCGCAGCGTCGCGGTCGAGTAGCAATAGAACGGGGTACCGACCGCCTGCGCGAGATCCACGAGATCGACCGCCTCGGCGTGGAGGACGCCGTTGCGATAGTGGAAATGGTGCATGGCGGCTCCGGCTTATAGCGTCTTGTGGCGAAGGGGAAACCGTTTCGCCACGAAAAGCCCGTCAAACATAGGAAGTTTCAGTCGATGAGGAAGTCGATGGGGGTACGCCGCTTCGGTCCCGCCGGCGGCACTATCGGCTGGCCATCGGGTCCGATCTCCGGCGCCGCGCCGGGCTGCCCGACGCCGTTCGCATCGGCGGTCGACGCTCCCGGCGGAGGGTCGAGCCCGCCCTTGCGGCCGCAGCCGGCAAGGCCGAGGGCGGCGACAAGCGCGCCAATAACTGCAATCCGGGCGAGGCCCAGGTCGGACAAGGCACTCAATGCGGGTACTCCTCGATCCGGCCGCACCATAGCAGATCGGGCGCAAGAGGCGACAGCGTGGCGACAGCGTGGCGACCAGCATGACCCGCCGGCCTTGTTCCCGGGCGCAGCTAAGGAGTTTATCGGCGCTCCTTTGCCAAGGCCTTAAGCCATCGGTTCGCTTCCCGGCGCACATTCTTGGGCGCAGTGCCGCCATGGCTGGCGCGGCTTTTCACCGAATTGTCGACCGACAGCACCGCCAACGCATCCTTGGTGATACGCTTCTCGATCGCCTGCATGGCCGCGAGCGGCAGTTGATGGAGCGGAACATTCGCCGCCGCCGCCTTGGCCACGATCTGCCCGGTAACATGATGCGCCTCGCGGAACGGCAGCTTCTGCGTGCGCACCAGCCAGTCGGCGAGGTCGGTGGCCGTGGCATAGCCTTCACTCGCGGCGGCGCGCATGCGCGCAATATCGGGCGTCATGTCGCGCACCATGCCGGTCATGGCGGCGATCGAGAGCATGAGGGCGGAGAAGGCGTCCATGGCGCCTTCCTTGTCCTCCTGCATGTCCTTCTGATAGGCGAGCGGCAGCCCCTTCATCACCATCAGCAGCGCCGCGAGCGCGCCGACGACGCGGCCGGTCTTCGCGCGCACCAGCTCGGCGGCGTCGGGATTGCGCTTCTGCGGCATGATGGACGAGCCGGTGGTGAAGCGATCCGAGAGCGAGATCAGGCCGACCAGCGGCGAGCACCAGATCACGATCTCTTCGGCGAAGCGCGACAGATGCACCGCCGTGATCGCCGCAGCGGAGAGCGCCTCGAGCACGAAATCGCGGTCGGAGACGGCGTCGAGCGAGTTCGCCATCGGCTTGTCGAAGCCGAGCGCCCTTGCCGTCATGTTGCGGTCGATCGGGAACGCGGTGCCGGCCAGCGCCGCGGCGCCGAGCGGGCATTGGTTCGCCCGCTTGCGCGCGTCCGCGAACCGGCCGCGGTCGCGCGCAGCCATCTCGACATATGCCAGGAGATGGTGGCCGAAGGTCACGGGCTGCGCCGCCTGCAAATGGGTGAAGCCCGGCATCACGGTGGCGGCATGCGCGAGCGCCTTCTCCGCGAGTGCCTGCTGGTAGGCCGCGAGCGCCGCGTCGATGGCGTCGACCGTCGCCCTGATCCACAGCCGGAAATCGGTGGCGACCTGATCGTTGCGCGAGCGCGCGGTGTGCAGCCGCCCCGCCGCCGGCCCGATCAGCTCGGCGAGCCGGCTCTCCACGTTCATATGGATGTCCTCGAGCGCCCTGCTGAACTTGAACTTGCCGCTCTCGATCTCTGACAGGATCGTGTCTAGACCGTGAGCGATCTTGCGGGCATCGTCGGCCGTGATGATGCCTTGTTTGGCGAGCATCGCGGCATGGGCTTGGCTCGCGGCGATGTCCTGACGGAAGAGGTGCCGGTCGAAATCGATGGAGGCATTGATGTCCTCCATGACCGCGTCGGGGCTCGCGCTGAAGCGCCCGCCCCACATCTTATTGCTCATGGCACGTCTACCGAGGTTTCGCCGAATATGACCGGACCCGAAGCAGCGCGAACCCACGCCAGGAAACGACTCGCCATGGTCGTGGCCGGCGGTATTGCCGGCATCGCCATCGGGCTGGCGGCGGTATACGGGATCGGCACGATCCAGCGCAATGCGGCCGACGCCGCCTGCGCCCCGGCGACCGACCTGGCGCAGCGCCTTGCGCCGCTCGCGCGCGGGGAGGTTGCCGCCTTCGCGGTGGCCGATCGGTCGCTGCGCCTGCCCGACCTCGCCTTCCGCGACGCTACCGGCACCGAGCGGCATCTCGCCGATTGGCGCGGACGCACGGTATTGCTCAACCTGTGGGCCACCTGGTGCGTGCCGTGCCGCAAGGAGATGCCGGCGCTGGAGGCGCTCGAGCAGAAGCTCGGCTCCCCGGCCTTCGAGGTAGTCACGATCAACATCGACACCCGCGATCCCGACAAGCCGCGGGCCTGGCTCAGGGAGGTCGGCATCGGTCGGCTCGCCTATTATGCGGACCCCACCGCCAAGGTGTTTCAGGACCTCAAGGTCGTGGGTCGCGCCGCCGGGATGCCGACTACGCTCCTGGTCGATCCCGCCGGTTGCGAGATCGGCACCGTGGCCGGGCCGGCCGAATGGGCAAGCGAGGATGCGGTGAAGCTGGTGACCGCGGCGCTCAAGCGATAGGTCGCCCGACCCAAACGGGGGAGTTTCGGACTTATGCCTGGAGCACGCAGGATGACCGATCCGATGAAAGCCGCCGCCGCATCGATCGGCGTGATCGCGGGATCGCTCGCGATGTCCTCGATGGCATGGGGGGAGCGGGCATCCTCGCGCGTGATCACGTGCGAGGGGCCCTTCGGCCGACATGCGAGCCATGCCGACCTGGTGAAGGCCTTCCGCACCAACGTCGTCTACCGCGAGATCGACGGCGCCGCGGGCCAGAAGACAAAGGCCAGCGTGCTCTATCCGGACGACCCCAAGGCGCGGCTGGAATTCATCTGGAGCGATGAGAAATTGCGGCGCCGGCCGACGATGATCCGGGCGAAGGATCAATCGGCCTGGGCCGCCACGAACGGCATTCGCATCGGCATGCCGCTCGCCGAGGTCGAAAAGATGAACGGCAAGCCGTTCAAGCTGTCCGGCTTCGACTGGGATTACGGCGGCCGTGTCACCGACTGGCAGGGGGGCGCGCTGGGCAAGCCGCAGCGGGGCGGTTGCATTCTCGCTGTCGAATTCGTTCATCCCGAGGATTCGCCGGAGGCGAATTTGAGCAAGGTGACGGGGGACAGCCAGTTCCTCTCCGACAATGCCGATATGCGCGCTGTCGAGCCCTATGTCGGGGCGGTGACCATTTCCTATCCCAAGCGCTGATCCTTCGCGCACACGAACGTTGCGTGGCCCGGTCGAGCGGGCGCCGCTTTCGCGTTCGCACCGCGCCGGAAATCGGGTGGCGCGACGCGCGGCCGGGGCGCATCAACCGCCACGTCCAGCGAAACGGGAACAGCGATGCCAACTCGACTGTCGATGTCGGCAACCGACTGGCTCCTGCTCGTCGTGCTGTCGATCCTGTGGGGCGGCTCATTTCTGTTTGCCAAGATTGCGGTCGACGAATTGCCGCCGCTCACCCTGGCGCTCGGCCGCGTCGCCATCGCCGCGGTCATCCTGGCCGCCTTGGCGCGCGCCGGCGGCGAGAGCCTCGCTCCCCTCGTGCGCGGCTGGCCGGCCTTTGCCGTGCTCGGCGTTCTCAACTGCGCGATCCCCTTCAGCCTCATCTTCTGGGGCCAGACCCACATCCCGAGCGGGCTTGCCTCGATCCTCAATGCCACCACGCCGATCTTCACCGTGCTCATCGCCCAGGTTGCGACCCGCGACGAAAAGGTCACCACCGGAAAGCTCTTCGGCGTGGGCGCCGGGTTTCTCGGTGTCGCGGTCATGCTGGGGCCCGACGTCCTGATCGACATCGGCACCGGCGTGTGGGCGCAGCTCGCCTGTCTCGCGGCCGCGATCTCCTATGCGCTGGCGGGCGTCTACGGTCGCCGTCTCGCGGATTTGCCGGCTGTGGTCGTGGCTGCGGGCCAGCTCGTTGCCGCCACCATCGTGCTCGCCCCGTTGGCGGCGCTCATCGACCAGCCATGGACGCTTTCCACACCCTCGCCGGCTGCGCTGGCTGCGCTGCTGGCACTGGCGGTGCTGTCGACCGCGCTTGCCTACGTCATCTATTTCCGCATTCTCGCCCGCGCCGGCGCGACCAACCTGTTGATGGTGACGTTTCTCATCCCGGTCAGTGCGATCGCGCTCGGCACCATCGTGCTCGGCGAACGGCTTTCGGCGCACCAGTTCGCCGGAATGGCGGTCATCGCGCTCGGGCTCGCCGCCATCGACGGGCGCCCGCTGCGAATGGTTGTGCAGGCGACGGGAATGAAACGGCGGGACGCGTAGATGCGTGTAACGGGCCGGAACGCGCTCTAGGCCATTGCGAACTACGCTCAGCGCGTCGGCACCGGCTTCTCGCCGCGATAGTCGTAGAAGCCGCGCTGGGTCTTGCGACCGAGCCAGCCGGCCTCGACGTATTTCACCAGGAGCGGACACGGGCGGTACTTGGAGTCCGCCAGGCCCTCGTGCAGCACCTGCATGACCGAGAGGCAGGTGTCGAGCCCGATGAAATCGGCAAGCTCGAGCGGCCCCATGGGATGGTGGGCGCCGAGCCGCATCGCGGTGTCGATCGCCTCGACATTGCCGACGCCTTCATAGAGCGTGTAGATCGCCTCATTGATCATCGGCAGCAGGATTCGGTTGACGATGAAGGCGGGAAAATCCTCCGCCACCGCGATCGTCTTGCCGAGCTTGCTCACGAACTGTTTGGTCGTGTCGAAGGTGGCGTCGTCGGTGGCGATGCCGCGGATGAGCTCGACCAGCTCCATCAGCGGTACCGGATTCATGAAATGGATGCCGATGAAGCGCTCGGGCCGGTCGGTCGACGAGGCGAGCCGCGTGATCGAGATCGACGACGTGTTGCTGCCGAGGATGGCCTCGGGCTTGAGCATCGGGCAGACGGTGGCGAAGATCGTGCGCTTCACGTCCTCCTTCTCGGTCGCCGCCTCGATGACGAGATCGCAATCCTCGAAGGCTTCGTAGCTCTCTGCCGGCGTGATGCGTTTGAGCGCGGCCTGGCGTTCCTCTTCGGTGATGCGCTTGCGGCTGACCTGCCGCGCCATATTGCCGTTGATGGTCGCAATCCCGGCCTTGATCCGATCGGGGGACAGGTCATTGAGCTTGACGTCGAAACCGGCGAGCGCGCTGACATGCGCGATTCCGCTGCCCATTTGCCCCGCGCCGATCACGCCGATTTTGCGAATATGGGACGCCATGCTGTCGGAACGGGTTTTCGGCCGCGCCTTGACCTCGATCATGTTCTTTCGCCTGTTTTACGCCGATCCGGATCGAGACGCCACGGGTCCGCCGTCGCACGTGCCCTGACGGTCACCGGCCCGCCTTGCCGAGTTCCGCCGCCAGCTCTGGCAACGCCTGGTAGAGATCGGCCACCAGCCCGTAGTCCGCGACCTGGAAGATCGGGGCCTCTTCGTCCTTGTTGATGGCTACGATCACCTTCGAAATCCTTCATGCCGGCGAGATGCTGGATCGCTCCGGAAATGCCGACCGCGATGTAAAGCTCGGGCGCCACGACCTTGCCGGTCTGGCCGACCTGCCAGTCGTTGGGCGCATACCCGGCATCGACCGCCGCGCGCGAGGCACCGACCGCGGCGCCGAGCTTGTCTGCGACCGGCTCGATATATTTGGCAAAATTCTCCCGGCTTTGCATCGCCCGTCCGCCCGAAATGATGATCCTCGCCGAGGTGAGTTCCGGGCGCTCCGATTTCGACAGTTCCTCGCCGACGAAGCTCGAGACCCCGGGATCGGCCGCCGCCGCGGCGTCTTCGATCGGGGCAGAACCGCCCTCCCCCGTCGCCTGGAACGTCGAGGTGCGCACCGTGATCACTTTGGTCTGGTCCTTCGCGCGCACGGTCTGTACCGCGTTGCCGGCGTAGATCAAGCGCTCGAAGGTGTCGGGCGCGATCACCTTGACGATGTCGGAAACCTGCATGACGTCGAGCAGGGCCGCGACCCGCGGCATGATGTTCTTGCCCGTGGTCGTCGCCGCAGCCACGATTGCCTCGTAGGCAGGCGCAAGCGAAAGGACGAGCGCGGCAACCGGCTCGGCCAGCATGTGGTCGTAGGCGGCGCCGTCGGCGAGCAGAACCTTCGTGACGCCATCGAGCTTGGCGGCGGCTTCGGCAACGGGACGGCAGTCCTTGCCGGCGACCAGCACGTGCACGTCCGCGCCGAGCGCCTTCGCGGCGGTCAGCGCCTTGTGGGTCGCATCCTTGAGCGTCTTGTTGTCGTGCTCGGCGAGCAGCAGCGTGGTCATGTCAGCGCCCCAGCGCACAGCGTTATCAAATCAGACCCATCTCGTTCTTGAGCTTGTCGACGAGCTCGCCGACCGTCTTCACCTTGACGCCGGCCTTGCGGCCCGCGGGCTCCGTGGTCTTGAGCACTTCGAGCCGGGGCGAGACGTCGACGCCGTAGGCCTCCGGCGTCTTCTCGTCGATCGGCTTTTTCTTTGCCTTCATGATGTTCGGCAGGCTCGCATAGCGCGGCTCATTGAGCCGCAGATCGGTGGTCACGATCGCCGGGCCCTTGAGCTTGACCGTCTGCAAGCCGCCGTCGACCTCGCGGGTGACCAGCAGGCTGTCGCCCTCGATCACCACCTTCGAGGCAAACGTGCCCTGCGGCCAGCCGGTCAGCGCCGCCAGCATCTGCCCGGTCTGATTGCAGTCGTCGTCGATGGCCTGCTTGCCCATGATGACCAGGCCCGGCTTCTCCTCATCGACGATGGCCTTGAGGATCTTGGCGACGGCGAGCGGTTCGGGCGTCTTGTCGGTCTTCACCAGGATGCCGCGGTCGGCCCCCATGGCGAGCCCGGTGCGAATGGTCTCGCCGGCCTGCGCCGGGCCGATCGACACGCAAACGATCTCGGTTGCCTGGCCCTTCTCCTTGAGCCGCAACGCCTCCTCGACGGCGATCTCGTCGAAGGGGTTCATGGACATCTTGACGTTTGCGAGTTCGACGCCGCTGCCGTCGCTCTTGACGCGAATTTTGACGTTGTAGTCGACGACCCGCTTCACAGGCACCACAATTTTCATGGAGTTCGCTCTCGCGACAATCAGCTCGGGCGGCCCCGGGCGCCGGGCAAAGACGGCGGCAACCTAATGGCCGCTGCCTTGCAGTGTCAACGGACGTTGTCCAGTGTCCCGCGGGTTCGGGGCACTCGCCGCGTCAACGGAAGCGGTCCACCCGGACGGCACGGGCGGCGGGGTTGGGCCCGATCTGGACCACCGTGTCCGGCACCCGCTGCATGCACTGGAACAGCTTGACCCGCCACGGCTTGAGCAACGGGAACAGGACACCCCCGCCCAGCATGCCGCCGAAATGGCACCAATAGGCGACCTCGCTCTTCGACGATGCGCCGAGGTTCCACAGCTGCGTGACCACGAACAGGCCGACCACCCAATAGGCGCTGATCCGTAGCGGGATGATGGTGAGCAGCACCGTGATCTTGGCGCAGGGACGCAGCATCACATAGGCGACCACAACCCCCGCGATCGAGCCCGAAGCGCCGATCAGCTCGATCCTGGACTGCGGATCGTTGGCGGTGAAGACGAGCCCGCCGGCCACGCCGGAGAGAAGATAGAAGGCGAGAAAGCGCCAGCGGCCGATCGCGCGCTCGATGTCGTCGCCGAACACCCACAGGAAGATCATGTTGCCGACGAGATGGGGGATATCGGCATGGAAGAATTGGTAGGTGACGAGCGTCGCGAATGCCGGCACCCACCCGCGGGCGGGCATGTCGCCGATCAGCGCCCCGGGCGTGAGGCTGAAGGTGTCGATCATGCGGTCGAGCGCGAGCTGGCTCGCTCCGGCCTCGTAGAAGAAGATCGCAAGGTTGGCCGCGATCAGGCACCAAGTGACGACGGGCTTCACCGGTTGGGTGAAGGGATTGTCGTCATAGATGGGCACGACCATGCGAGAGCTGTCCCGTCACCGATTCTGTCCCGGCTGCCACAGCACGTCGGCCGCGCCCTTGTCGTTGGCGTGCCTGCCGGCCACGAACAGAAAATCCGAGAGCCGGTTGACGTATTTGAGGGCCGCCGCCGTGACGCCTTCGCCCGGCTGGTCGTTGAGCTCGACCATCAGCCGCTCGGCGCGCCGGCAAACGGTGCGGGCGAGATGAAGGTAGGCGGCGGTCGGCCGCCCGCCCGGCAGGATGAAGGAGCGCAGCGGCGCCAGATCGGCATTGAGCTGGTCGATCTGCTGTTCCAGCCACGCCACCTGCGCGTCGGTGACGGTCATGCGCGCCCCGCCGGGACCCTTCGTCGACAGGCAGAGATCGGCCTCGACGTCGAACAGATCGTTCTGGATGCGTGCCAGCACGATATCGAGCGCGGGGTCGGTGCTGCTGGTATGCACCCGGGCCAACCCGATCGCGGCGTTGACCTCGTCCAGCGTGCCATAGGCGGCGACGCGCAGATCGTATTTCTTGCGCCGCTCGCCGCTGCCGAGCGAGGTGGTGCCGTCGTCACCGGTGCGCGTATAGATCCTGTTGAGAACGACCATCGCTTGGCCCTATTTGCCGACCGCCCAGATGGTCAGCATTATGACGATGATCGCGATGAATTGCAGCAGCACGCGCAGCCGCATCAGCTTCTGCGAACGCTGGGGCGAGCCGCCGCGCGCCAAGTTGGTGAGGCCGAGCAGCAACACCACTGCGACGGCGCCGATCGCGATCGGCACGAGCGCATAGACCAGGAATTCCGCCATCGGCAACCTCTTAACACCCTCAAGATGGTGAAGCCATTGCCCAACTTGCAATTCTTGGCCGCGAAATACCCTTCGTCAGGCGTTCAAATCTGCGGGATTTGAAATCGCGGGCGTCGCCCGTACGATGGTCGGATGCTCGCTTGGTTGACGCCAATGCCTCTTCATCTGGATTGCGTGCGGTCATGAGCTCACGCGTCCTCGTGCTCGGCGCTGCCGGGCGGTTCGGCTACCGGGCCGCGAAGGCGTTCCGCAACGCCGGCTGGACGGTCGCGAGCCTGGTGCGGCCGGGCACCTCGTCCCGCGCACCGGCCGGCACGGACGTCATCGAGGTTCACGCCCTCGATCATGCCGCGGTCACCGAAGCAGCGCGCGGCGCCGATGTCGTTCTGCACGCGCTCAATCCCTCCTATACGGACTGGTCGCGGATGGCCTTGCCGCTCGCCTATTCCGCCATCACCGCGGCGGAAACCGCGGGCGCCACGCTGCTGTTTCCCGGCAACCTCTACAATTACGGCTCGCCCCTGCCGCCGGCGATCGATGAGAACACGGCCATGCGTCCGTCATCGCGTAAGGGCCAGTTGCGCGTGGCGATGGAAGATCGCATGGCCGAAGCCGCGGAGCGCGGCATGCGCACCGTCATCGTGCGGGCGGGGGATTTCTTCGGCGGTGGGCACGGAGCGTGGCTCGACCTCGTGCTCGCCAAGGAGATCGGCCGCGCCCGCCTGACCTATCCCGGTCCGCTCGACCTGACCCATGAATGGGCCTACCTCCCCGATCTCGCTTCGGTGCTGGTACGCCTTGCCGAGATTCGCGAAACATTGCCCCCATTCGCGACCTTCGGCTTTCCAGGGCACGCGGTCACCGGCCGCGAATTCACCACTGCGATCGCGCGGGCGGCGCGCAGCAAGCTTCAGATCAAGCGCATGAGCTGGTGGCTCATCCACGCGTTGCGGCCGTTCGTGCCGCTGTGTCGAGAGTTGTCCGAGATTGCATACCTCTGGCACGAGCCGCACCGCATCGACGGCAGCAAGCTCGCAGCGCTCATCGGCGACGTCCCGCATACACCGCTTGACGTTGCCGTCGCACGCGCCCTACAGGACCTCGGGGCGACGGCTTGAGGCGCGACGGCGCGGCCCCGGCCTATGCGGAGGAAACCTTCGATGATCGTCGATTTCCAGCACCATTTCACGCCGCACGAGCTGATGCCGAAGGACCTCGGGCGGCGCAAGATCGTGTCCTACGACGAGCATGGTGCGCCGAGCTTCATCTTGCATTGGATGCTGTTCGACCTCGACGAGCATATCCGCATGATGGATGAGGCCGGCATCGACGTTGCCTTGCTCACCAGCGCGGCGGGCATGTGCGCCGACATCGACAAGTCGCGCCTGTGCAACGCGAGCGCCAAGAAAGCGGAACGCGACTATCCCGGCCGCTTCATCGGCGCCGCGCACGCCAATCCGCTCGGCGGGACGGAGGCCTTTCGCGAGCTGGCGCGCTGCAAGCACGAGCTCGGCTTTCCCGGCGTGGTGATCACCTCGGAGACCAACGATCTCTATCTCGATGCGCCCGAATTCGAATCGTTCTGGTCCGAATGCGCCAAGCTCGGCCTGTTCGTCTTCGTGCACCCCGCGCTCAAGCTCAACCAGACCCAGCAGTTCGACGGCTACGACACGGCGCGCTCGGTCGGCCGCGAATTTTCACTGGTGATGGCGACCATCCGACTGATCAATTCCGGCGTGTTCGACCGCCACCCGAACCTCACGGTGCACATGTCGCATCTCGGCGGCGGCCTCGCCGCGCTGCTCGGGCGCATCCGCTCCTACCAGGACAAGGATTTTTGGGGGACGCTGGACAATGCCCGCCACGGCAAGAAGGCCAGGCACGACTTCGACCACTACATCCGCAACAACATCGTGTTCGACACCGCCGGCTTTTGCGGCGCCATGGGCGCGGTGAAGGGCGCCTTGATCGAAATCCCAGCCGATCGCATCGTCTTCGCCACCGACTACCCGCAGGAGATCCGCGAGCGCGCGGCGGTACGCGATTTCGTCGCTGAGCTGCGCGCCCTCGGCAAGGACGGCGAAGCAATCCTCTCCGGCAACGTCGACAAGCTCCTGAAGCAGCCGGCGAAGGCGGCGTAGGTAGCTCGTTCGTCATTTTTCGGAACGCGTAGGGTCGCACTACGCCGCGAGATGCTTCTCGATCTCGTGCACGGGAAGCTTGACCAAATCCTTGTCGATTTCGGCGCGCACGGCAGCGCGCAGATTGTGGGAATAGGCCTGGCGCAGCACGCCGAGCGCGCGCGGCGGCGCCACCACGATCAGCGACTTGGCCTCTCCGGCATTCACCGCGGCCTCGAGATGGCCGGCAAGCTTTTGCAGGAACCGGTTTTCCTCCTGCACGTGCCAATCGGTCTGCTCCACGGCGCTGCGTCCGCTTCCGACCGAGCTGAAGGCGCGGCCCGGCTCGTCGGTTCCCAGCTCATGCGTCTTTGGATCAGCATGCTCGCGGACTTCCCTGGTCTTGAGGTTGACGAATTTCTCGTCGCCGACGTTCTCCAGCACCAGTGCCTTCTTGCCGTCGCAAACGACGACCCAGTCGCCCTGCCGGATCTTGAGCTTTTGCATGCGATACCTCTCCGCTCAAAACGCGATCATATCCCGGCACAGCCGTAGTTCGGCGTCCTTGATCGATTTTGCCTCGGGCAAACGCCTGAGAGCCGATTCAGTTGCTGGCCGTGAGCAACCGCCGCGCGATCACATGCGCCTGGATCTCGGCGGCGCCCTCGAAGATACTGAGAATGCGGGCGTCGCAGAGGATGCGCGACACCGGAAATTCCAGCGCAAAACCGTTGCCGCCGTGGATCTGCACCGCATTGTCGGCATTGGCCCAGGCGACGCGGGCGGCGAGCAGCTTGGCCATGCCGGCTTCGAGATCGCAGCGCTTGCCCGAATCCTTCTGACGCGCGGCGAAATAGGTAAGCTGGCGCGCGATCATGATCTCGACGGCCATCATCGCAATCTTGTCGGCGACGCGGGGAAAATTGATGATCGGCTGACCGAACTGCTGGCGCTGCTGGGCATAGGCGAGCGCCTGCTCCATGGCCGCCTGTGCCACCCCGATCGCGCGCGCTGCGGTCTGGATGCGCGCGGATTCGAAGGTCTGCATGAGCTGGCGAAAGCCCTGCCCCTCGACGCCGCCGAGCAGGTTCTCCGCCTTCACCTCGAAGCCGTCGAAGGCGATCTCGTATTCCTTCATGCCGCGATAGCCCAGCACCTCGATCTCGGTACCCGACATGCCGGCGGCCGGGAACGGATCGGCGTCGGTGCCGCGCGGCTTCTCCGCCAGCAGCATGGAGAGGCCGCGATGGCCGGGCTCGCTCGGATTGGTGCGCACGAGCAGCGTCATCAGGTCGGCCCGCACCGGATGGGTGATCCAGGTCTTGTTGCCCTGGACCTTGTAGACGTCGCCCTCGCGCGCCGCCCGCGTCTTGAGCGAAGCGAGATCGGAGCCGGTATTGGGCTCGGTGAACACGGCGGTCGGCAGCACCTCGCCTGCGGCGAGCTTCGGCAACCACCGGCGCTTCTGTTCCTCGGTGCCGCCACCGATGATCAGCTCGGCGGCAATCTCGGAGCGCGTGCCGAGCGAACCAACCCCGATATAGCCGCGGGAGAGTTCCTCCGAGACCACGCACATGGCCTCCTTGCCGAGTCCGAGGCCGCCGTAGTCTTCCGGGATGGTGAGCCCGAACACGCCGAGCTCGGACATCTGCGCAAGGACTTCGAGCGGGATATAGCTGTTGGTGCGATGCCATTGCTGCGCGTACGGCACGACTTCGCTGTCGGCGAACTTGCGCATTTCGTCGCGCATCGACGTGAGCGTGTCGTCCAGCGCGCAGTCGCCCACCGTGGCGCCATGATGCGCCTGCATCAGCTCGACCAGTCGGGCGCGGCGCTCGACATTGCCGGACGCGAGGGCTGCGAGCGCGCCGCCCAGGCGTGCGGCGACCGCCTCGGCCGCGAGCCCGACGTCGGCCGGACGCACCATCTCGCCCTGGCTCATGGGAATGCCGCCCTGGATCTGGGCGAGGTATTCGCCGATCCCGATCTCGACGAGCAGTTCCTCGATGTCGCCGAGACTGCCGCCGGCGTGCATGCGCTCGGCATAGGCGGCGAGCTGGCGGACCGCTTCGACATAGGTCGCGAGCCAGGCGAGGCCATGGGTGGCGCGCTGCTCGCGGTCGAACAGCCGGTCGTCGAGAGACTTGTCGACGGTGACGCGCTGGCGCACCGCCGCCGTCGCCTCGGCGAGCAATGCCTCGGCCGCGCCCGTCGCCGCGCGCGCAAGCGCAATCAGTTTGACCCCGGCGTCGCGCGGTTGAGCTGTGTCGAGCATCGGCGGTCTCCGCGCGTGGCGCCCAGAGCGCGTGTCGCTGTCCGGCATGCGCTCCGCTTGGACAGGTCCCACAACACTACGCGTGCAGTGCACAAATGCAACGTGGCAAAGGCCTGTTTGGTGGCTTTGCCGCGAGTTTACGCATCGATGCCGCGGTATTGACCAGCACGCGGTGGCTCTCGCGTCGCCCCGCGCGGGTTCGGGCCGAAGATCCTCACTTCAGGCGCGTTGAAAGCCAAACGCCCATGGCCGTCACCGCCATGCCGACGATCTGGACCGCGTCCAGGCGCTCGCCGAACAGGACAAACGCCTCGGCTGCGGCAAGCGGCGGCACCAGATAAATCAGCGCGGCGACCCGCGAGACCTCGCCGCGCCGGATCAGGAGCAGCAGCAGCGCAATCGCCGCCATCGACATGACCAGCACTGACCATGCGAGCGCGGCGAGCAAGGTCGGAGTCACGTCGAAGCGCAGGGTCTCGGTCGCAAGTGCGAGCGGCGCCATCACCGCGAGCGCGCCGACGAACTGCAGGCAAGTTCCGGTGCGTAGATCCGCGTTGGCGACAAAGCGTTTCTGGTAGAACGTGCCCAACGTCACCGAGACCGTCGCTCCGAAATTCACGATCATGGGTGCCGCGACGCTGCCGAGCGCGGCGGTATCGACCGCGCCCAGGCGCGGCGCGAGCACGAGCACGATGCCGACGAAGCCGCTGACGATTCCGAACCAGCGCCAGCGCGTGATCCGCTCGCCCAGAAGCGGCGCGGCAAGCAGTGCGGTGAGGAGCGGCTGGGCGGCGGTGATCAGGCCCGAAATGCCCGCGGGCAGACCCTGGGCGACTGCCCACCAGACGCCCCCGAGGTAGCCGCCGTGGAGCAGAATCCCAGCCACGATGCTGTGGCCGGCCTCCCGTGCGCTCGTCGGCCATGGCGCATGGCTTGCGATCGCAATCAGTGCCAGGAGGAGGATCGTCAGCGCAAAGCGGACGGCGAGGAAGGTAAAGGGATCGGCATCGGGCGCGACATATTTGGCCACGATGAAGCCGCTTGACCAAAACAGCGCGAACGTCAGCGGCGCGGCGCGGATCAGGAATGCGGTCGATTGCTTCGGCGGCATGGGCGACGTCACAATGTCCAATCCGGCTGCGACACGCCAGCGCGCTCTTCGGCCGAGCCGCGACTTGCAAAGCACGCCGCATAGCGCAATTGAGAAGGCCCAGGCCAGGATGCTCCGATGCGACGAGCCTTCGCGATCGCCCTCGACGCCTATTGGCGCTTCCTGGCGGACGACGGCTGGGCGATCGCAAGCCACATCGCGCTCTCCGCGCTGATGGCGATGTTTCCGTTCTTCATCGTGCTCACGTCGCTGGCGGGCCTGTTCGGCTCCAGCGATCTCGCCGACGAGGTGGCAAGGCTGATGCTCGCCACGTGGCCGGAGGAGGTGGCGCAGCCGATCGCGGGTGAAATCCACAACGTGCTGACCACCACGCATACCGGCGCGCTCACGCTCGGCGCCGTGTTCGCCGTCTTTTTCGCGTCGAGCGGGGTCGAAAGCCTGCGGATCGGTCTCAACCGTGCCTATGGCGTGGTGGAGACGCGGCACTGGGTCCTGCTCCGGCTCGAATTGATCGGTTATGTGCTGGTTGCTGCGATGGGGCTGCTGACGCTGGGGTTTTTCATCGTGCTGGGCCCGCTGCTGTTTCGGACTGCACTGCGATATGCGCCCTGGCTGGAGCCGCTCGAGGGCACCTTCACCTTGTTCCGCTTCGGCATCGCAGTCGTCGTCCTGACCATCGCGCTGTTCGTGGCGCACAAATGGCTGCCGGCCGGCCAACGCCGCATCGTCGAGATCCTGCCCGGCATCGTCGCGACGCTGGCCTTGTGGCTCGTCGCGGGCACCGCTTTCGGCCGCTATCTTGCCGAGTTTTCCTTCACCTATGTGAGCTACTACGCCGGCTTGGCGTCGGCCATGATCGCGCTCGTGTTCCTCTACTGGACAGCGTCGATCTTCGTGTACGGCGCCGCGCTCAACGCGGCGATCTTTCGGCCGCGCTCCAAGGAGGCTGCAGGGCGGACAGGCATCGGCTGAATGCTACCGGGTGGCCGAGCTCGTGATGACGGGCTGCTGCAATTGCACGGGTTGGCCGGGCTTCCCGTTCTGCAGGGGCAAGACCGCCAGGTAGCGACGCGCGTCGATGGCTTGCACGTCCGGATGGACGATCTGGCGGATGGGCCCGACGGCATTGACGATCTGCGCACCGGCGGGGTTGGTCGTGAACTGCGCAATCAACTCGATCTGCCCGGTCCCATCGGGGTTCGACGTGAGCGCGAGCGCATAGGGCTTGGCCGGTTCGAGACCGACCACGGCCGCCTGCAGCACTTGCGTGAGCCCCTGGTCGAACAGCGAAACCGTCGTGGCGTTGGAGCTGCCGGCGGCGGCCAGCGTCAGGTGCACCGCGGCGCCGGCGAGACCGAGAGGCTGCAGGCTCTCGACGCCGGCGGCTTGCTCCGGCACCGCCCCGGGGACATAGACCAGTGCCTGCGCCGCCTGGCCGTTCGGGATCGTAGCGATGACCCGATTGGTGGCGGTGTCGATGGCGGTGACCGCGTCGCCATTCTCGATCCCGACATAGAGCCGCGTGCCGTCGCCGGAAGGCCAGATCCCATGGGGCAGCGCGCCGACCGCGATGGTCGCGACCTGCTCGAAATCGGTGGTTCGAAAGGCTTTGACCTGGTTGAGCCCTCCCACCGTGACATAGGCAAACTGCCCACGCGGCGTCTGCACCAGATTGACGTGGTTGGTGATCGGACCGGTGTCGAGGACGCGAAGCACCTCGAACGGCGGCTTGGCTGCGAACACCATCACCTTGCCGACGTCCTTGAGGGTCAACCAGACCTGCTCCCCATCGGGAGACGCGGCGATGTTGGGGCAGAACGGCGAAACCTGCTGCACGCGCCCGACGATCTCGTGGGTTTGCGTGGAAACCACCACGGTTTCCGGCGTGAAGCTCGAGCACACATAGCCGTAGCGGCCGTCGGGCGAGAAGATCGTCATGCCCGGCCCGTTCGGAACCTTGATGCGCTTTTTCTCGGCGAAGCTCGCGCCGTCGAGGACGGCGACATAGTCCTCGCCACGGACAGTCACCCAGACCTCGCTGCCGTCCTGGGTGTAGAAGGCCTCGTGCGGCGAGCGTCCGACATAGGTCGTGTGCTTGACCCGGTTGGTGGCGGTGTCGACGAACGTCACCGAGTTCGAGGCGATCGAGACCACTGCGAGCGTCTTGCGATCGGGCGAGAAGCCGAGCCCATGGACGAGCACCTGCCCCTTGTAGAGCGGCGACAGGTTCATCGGCTGCGGATCGCCGAGCCGGATCACGCCGAGATTGGTGTTGGTCGAGGGGTCGATCACCGAGACCGTGTTGGAGAACTGTTCGGCGGCATAGACGCGGTCTTGTGCGCTGACGGGAAAGTCCGGCGCGCCGGCCGCGAACGGGGCCTGCCCGGCCTGCGCGGGGGCACTCGCCAGCAGGAGCATGGTCGAGAGAAGCAGATAGCTGCGGTTCATGGGTTCTTCCTCAGGGGTCAGCGCGGATCGGCGGCGGGCGATGCCACGAGCGGTGCGGATTCGAGCGTGCGCATGTAGGCGATCTCCTGCGCCTGCTCGACGATGATCGACTGCGCCAGGCGCTTGAGCCTTTCATCGTGGCCGTATTTGAGCAGGACCCGCGCCATGTCGATCGCGCCCTGGTGATGAGGGATCATCATTCGGAGGAAATCGCGCTCGACATCGTCGCTCGGGGCGACCTCCATCGCCTGATGCATGCGCGCATTCACCTCGGCCATCTCGGAATAGAAGTCAGGCTCGGCGGGCTGCGATGCGAGGCGGCACAACGGGGCGGTGCTGCCGTGGTTATGACCCGCGCCCGCTCCCATGGCGTTGCCGGACTGTGCGGAGAATTGGAAGGTCGCGACGAGCGCCGCAACGATGACCCCGGCCAGACCCGAAGCGCCCAACACGGCGGCGAACCTCGCACGGTGAGTCATGGTCCCTCCCGACATGGCTTCGAGCCGTGGGAGCGGGGCTACAGCGCCTGCCAGTGCTCGTGTCGGAAGCTACGGCGAGGCGGAAGCGGGGCGCTCAGGAGGTCTTGTTGTGGTTGTTGCGATCTTGCGCAAACGGCCGGATCGCGGGTCCCGGGTCTCGCCGCGCTCGCCCGGGCCACGGACGTTGGCGGCCCACAACTCACATGATCGCGAACTCGCTGTTGCGCCGATCCGTCACCAGCATGCTGCCGGGATAATGGGTGATGCAGAATTCGGGCTTCACCGTCGCCACTACCGATTGCGGCGTGACGCCGCAGGCCCAGAACACCGGGATCTCGTCGGCGTTGACCGGCACCGGGTCGCCGTAGTCCGGCTTGGTCAGGTCGGCGATGCCGATCAGGTCGGGCTTGCCGATATGGACCGGCGCGCCGTGCACCGCCGGGAAGCGGGTGGTGATCTGGATGGCGCGGATCGCATCCGCCGGCTTCATCGGCCGCATGGAGACGACCATGGGGCCGTGAAACGGCCCCGCAGGCGCGGTGGCAATCGAGGTGCGATACATCGGCACGGTGACGTTGCAGGTGATGTGGCGCAGCTCGATGCCGCCGTCGGTGAGCGCCTCCTCGAACGAGAACGAGCACCCGAGCACGAAGGCGACGAGGTCATCACGCCAATGTCCGCGGATGTCGGCCGGCTCGTCGATGAGCTCGCCGTGGCGAAAGACGCGGTAGCGCGGCAGGTCGGTGCGGATGTCGAGGTCGTCGGCGAGCGCTGGGAGCCGGACATCCCCGGGCGCGGAGGCCGCCAGCAGCGGGCAAGGTTTCGGGTTGAGATGGCAGAAGCGCAGGAAATCGCCGGCGAGACTGCCCGGCAGGATGGCGAGATTGCCCTGCACATAGCCCGGCGCGATGCCCGCGGTCGGTCCCTTGAAGCTGCCGCCGCGGGCGGCGAGCCGCGCGTCGCGGCCGGTCTGCGGGACGGCGGACGTGTCCCGGGGTCGCGTGGCAACAGCCATCGTATTCCCTTGAGCTCGCGTCGGACCACCGCGACCGACGCCTGGACGCCCATCTTATCATCGCGCCGCACCGGAAAACCGGTTGAATATGCCGCCGGGATCGCGTTTCCTTAAGCGACACGGACTGCCAATGTCCGATGAGGGAGAAACAGCCAATGAAGCAGAGCATCGCAAACGGCGCTCGCACGCTGGGCTTGGCCACCGCCCTGACACTGGCCTCGGTCGCGACCGCGACCGCGCAGCAACCCGCGGCACCGGCGCCGATCAAGATCGGCATCGTCACCTTCCTGACCGGCCCCGCCGCTGCGCCGTTCGGAATCCCGGGACGCAACTCGGCCGAAATCCTGGTCGAGAACCTCAACGCCGGAAAGGTTCCGGCACCCTACAACCAGATCGGCTTCGGCGGCGCCAAGATCGAAGTGAAATACGTCGACGAAGCCGGCTCAACCGCACAGCAGGTGACGGAATATCGCAACCTCGTGCAGCGCGACAACGTGGACGTCGTGCTCGGCTATGTCTCCTCCGGCAATTGCCTCGCCATCGTGCCGGTGGCCGAGGAATTGCAGAAGCTCACCGTGCTCGACGTGTGCGGAACGCCGCGCATCTTCGAGGAAAAGCCGCGCAAATACGTGTTCCGCGCCAACCCTCACGCCACCATGGACAACGTGTCGGCGGCGAAATACGCGCTGGCGAAATTCAAGGACATTCCGGTCTATTCCGGCATCAACCAGAACTACGCCTGGGGACAGGATTCCTGGCGGGACTTCAACCTCACGATGAAGACGCTGGCGCCCACGGCGACCACCGACAAGGTGCTGTTTCCCAAGCTGTTCGCCGGCGAGTTCGGAGCCGAAATTTCGGCGCTGTTGACCTCCAACTCGAAGATAATTCATTCGAGCTTCTTCGACGGCGATCTCGAGGCCTTCATCTACCAGTCGGCCGCGCGCGGGCTGCCGCAGCGCATCCCGCTGGTGCTGACCACCGGCGAGACCTCCATGTTCCGGGTGGGCAACAAGCTGCCCGACGGCACCATCATCGGCGCGCGCGGCCAGCACGCGCTGATGGCCCCGGACAATCCGCTCAGCCGCTGGCTTTCGCAGACCTATACCGATCGTTTCAGCATGGCGCCCATCTATCCCGCCTACCACATGGCGCAGTCGATGTTCGGCTTGAAGACGGCGTGGGAGAAAGCGCAGGCCAAGAAGGGCGGCGCGCGCCCGACCACGGAAGAAGTCATCGCCGCCTTCGAAGGGATCGAATTCCCGACCCCGAGCGGGGGCGTTCGCCTCGCCATCGGCAAGGGCCACCAGGGCATCTCCGACACCGCCTATGGCACGTTCCGCTTCAACAAGGCGGAGAACAAGCCCGAGCTCGTCGACATCGTGCGCTACGGCGCCGAATGCGTGAACCCGCCGGCGGATGTCGACTCGGTCGCCTGGCTGGAAGGCGGTATGAAAGGCGCGAAGTGCAATTGATGCACGCCCGCGCCTCGATTTCGGTGCTCCCCTCCCCCTTGTGGGGAGGGAGCAGACCGAGTTCGCGGCTCGGTGGGTGAACCGCGCGCGATTCGATGACGATTGCTTCCTGACTCCTGAGCAGGGCATCGCATGCTGACCGCCTTTGCCATCCTGACCGATGGCCTCGTCTATGCGGCCTATCTGTTCGTCGTCGCGATCGGCCTCACCCTGATCTTCGGGGTGATGAAAATCCTCAACGTCACCCACGGCTCGTTCTACGCTTTCGGCGCCTTCGGTGCCGCGAGCGCGGTCGGCCTCTATTTCGAGCATGGCTGGCCGGTCGCCGGCGGATTTCTGATGATGGTGCTCGTCGCCATGGCGATCGGGCTCGTGCTCGGCCTCATCATCGAACGCGGCCTCCTGCGCCGTGTCTACGGCCGCGACGAGGTCATCGTCGTGCTCGTGACGTTCGCCGCCTCGCTCATTCTCGAGGACATGATCCTGTTGATCTGGGGGACACGCTCCTATCCGCTCTATCAGCCGCTCGCGGCCGCCGGCAATTTCGATGTCGGCTCCCTGGTGCTGTCCGGCTACGACATGGGCCTGATCGCACTCGCGGCGGTGCTCGCGATCGGCGCCCATTGGGCGCTCAAATACACCCGCTACGGCCGGCTGCTCACGGTGGTGATCTTCGATCGCGAAACCGCGGCGGCCTTCGGCATCAACGTGACCGTCGTCTTCACGCTCACCTTCGTGCTGGGCGCGATGCTGGGTGCGCTCGGCGGCGCCGTCATGGCGCCCAAGATTTCGGTGACGCTCGGCATCGGCGTGGAGGTGATCGTGCTCGCCTTTGCGGTGGTCGCAACCGGCGGCATGGGCTCGATCCAGGGCGCGCTGATCGGCGCGCTCATCGTCGGCATTTGCCGCGCCGCGGCGGTGCATCTCTTTCCCCAGCTCGAGCTGTTCGTCATCTATGCAGTGATGGCGCTCGTCCTGGTGTTCCGCCCCTATGGCCTGTTCACCCAGGCCGTGCCGCGCAAGATCTGATGCCCGTGACACGGAACAGCGATCGTCATCCTGAGGTGCGACCCCGGCCTCGCGGGCCGGGGCAGCCTCGATGGCGGACAGGGAGTGGATGACCTGACATGTGGTCGCGCTCGAACCTCGTCGGGGCGCTCGCCTTCGTCGCGCTGGCCGCCGCCGCGCCGGCGCTGCCGGCCTGGCTGGTGTCGCTGGCGACCATCGCCTTCGCCAACGCACTGGTCGTGCTCGGCCTCGTGATCCTGTGGCGCGCCGGCCTCGTTCCCTTCGGGCAGGCGCTGTTCTACGCCATCGGCGCCTATGCGGTGGCCTTGCTCAGCCGCTACGCCGGCTTGCGCGACGTCTTCCTGTTGCTCGCCATCGGTGCGGTTGCGGCCGGCATCGTCGCCTTCCTGATCGGATTCCTGCTGGCGCGCTATCGCGACATCTTCTTCGCCATGCTCAGCCTCGCCATGTCCATGATCCTCTATGGCGTGCTGGTGAAGACCGAAACGCTCGGCTCGACCGACGGCTTTCACGTCGAGGCCGGAACGTTCCTCGGCTATCGGCCGCGCGGGCAGGCCCTCAATCTCGCCTTGTTCTGGCTGGTGCTCGCCGTTTCGGCGGTGGCCGCCTTTTTGATTGCGCTCTACTTCCGCACGGTCGCGGGTGCGCTGGCGGTGCCGGTGCGCGACAACGAGATCCGGCTGGAATTCCTCGGCGTCTCGGTCAATCGGCTGATCCACGTCAAGCTCGTCATTTCCGGAATTCTCGCCGGCCTCGGCGGCGCGCTGGCGGCGCTCGCCGTCTCCCATGTCGATCCCAACATGGCCTATTGGACGACGTCGGGCGGTTTCGTGTTCGTCACCATCCTCGCCGGAGCAGGCTCGGTCGCGGCCGCGTTCGTGGGCTCGTTCGTGTTCGAGCTGGTGCGCTCGATCGCCGTCGATCTCGTGCCCGGCCTGTGGCAGCTCATCCTCGGCTCGGTGCTGCTGCTGACCATCCTGTTCCTGCCGGAGGGTCTCGGCTCGCTCTTCCACCGCCTGCGCCGCTCACCGGAGAAAGCGTGATGATCCTCTCCGTGCGCGACCTCGAGAAGACCTTCGGCTCGATCGTGGCGGCGCGCGACATCTCGCTCGATGTTCCGGCGCAGCAGACCGTCGGCATCATCGGGGCGAACGGCGCCGGCAAGACCACCTTCATCAATATGATCACCGGCCACCTGCGGCCGACCAAGGGCATCATCCGGTTCGAGGATCGCGACATCACCGGGCTGCCCTCGCGCGAAATCACGCGGCTCGGCATCTCGCGCTCGTTCCAGGTGGCGCAGATCTTTCCATCGCTCACCGTGTTCGAGAACATGTGCGCCGCGGCTGCGGCCGCGAGCGGATCGGACGGTGGCCTCGCCCACATGCTGGCGCCGTTGCAGGCGCCGGCCACGCTCGCGGACGCCGGGGCCGCCATCGAGCTGTTTCGCATCGCGCCCTACCGGCACGCCCGGGCGTCGACCCTGCCGCAGGGCGTGCGCAAGCTCCTCGACATCGCCATGGCGGTGGTGGGCTCGCCGCGCGTTCTTCTGCTCGACGAGCCCACGAGCGGCATTTCGGTCGAGGAGAAGTTCGCCGTGATGGACGTCGTGATGTCGGCACTCAAAACCCGGAAGCTCACGGTGCTGTTCGTCGAGCATGACATGGACATCGTGGCGCGCTTTGCCGACCGCGTGCTCGCCTTCTACGACGGCACCGTGATCGCGGACGGCACCCCGGCAGTGGCGCTGGCCGATCCGCGGGTCCAAACCTTCATCAGCGGCACCAGGCCGGTCGGCGAAGGGCTCGCCCATGCTTAGGGTCTCCGATCTCGACGTCTCGATCGGGCCGGTGCCGGTCATCCGCAAGGCCTCGCTTGCGCTCGAGGAGGGCGAGATGTGCGGGCTCATCGGCCGCAACGGCGCCGGCAAGACCACGTTGCTGCGCGCGCTGATGGGCGCCATTCCGGCGACCGGCATGGCCAGGCTCGGCGACGTCGACCTGCTGGCGCTGCCGGCGCATCGCCGCGTGGGCTGCGGCATCGGCTACATGCCCGAGGATCGTCGCCTGGTGCCCGACTTCACGGTCGAGGAGAATATCCGGCTGCCCACCTGGACGACGACCATGGACGCGGTGGAGCAGCGGCTCGCCTGGATCTTCTCGATCATGCCCGAGGTCGCGGCCTTCCGCTCCCGCAGCTCGCTCGAACTGTCGGGCGGCCAGCAGAAGATGGTCGCGCTCGCGCGCGCCTTGATGGCGGGGACGCGCATGCTCCTGCTCGACGAGCCGTTCGAGGGCCTGGCGCCGGCGCTGGCGCGCCGGCTCGGCGAGGTGATGTCCAACCTGAAGGGGCAAGGGCTCTCGATCCTGATCGCCGAATCGAACGAGGTGCATATTGCCGACCTGCTCTCGCGCGCCTTCCGCATCGAGCGCGGCGCGGTGGCCCCGGTGTAGCGGGACGGTCGCGCCGCCTTGAAGGATCCCGGATTGCGCTTCGCTCCATCCGGGCTACGGGATTGCGACCGCGCTGGCGCGGGCGGCAGCTCTCCAGTACATTCGAGTAGAAACAATCACACCGTGAACAAAGGCTGGCGGACATGGTCAAGTTCGGCATCGGACAAGCTGTGCGGCGGGTGGAAGACCAGCGTTTCCTGCTGGGGCAGGGACGCTACGTCGACGACATCAGTCTGCCCGGACAATGCTACGGGGTCACCGTGCTCTCGCCGCACGCCCACGCCCGCATCACGCGCGTCGACGTCTCCAAGGCGAAGGCGGCGCCCGGCGTGCTGTGCGTGCTCACCGGCGCCGACGCGGTGGCGGAGAAGATCGGTAGCTTGACCGCGCATCTGATGCCGGAGGACTTCGGCGCACCCAAGGGCCACCGCACCTTCCAGCCGGTGCTGAACGCGGACAAGGTGCGCTTCGTCGGCGACCGGGTGGCGTTCGTCGTGGCCGAGACGCTGACCCAGGCGCGCGATGCCGCCGAGCTGGTGGAGGTGGACTACGAGCCGCTGCCGGCGGTGGTGAACCTCGAAGACGCCGCCAAGGAGGGCGCCACCAAGGTCTGGGAGGACTGCCCGCAAGGCAATGTGGGTTTCCGGCTGATGTTCGGCAACAAGGAGGCGACCGACGCCGCCTTCGCGCAGGCCAGGCACGTGGTGAAACTACGGGTCGAGAACAACCGGCTTTCCCCCGTCGCCATGGAACCGCGCGTCGCCATCGGCGACTACAACGCCGCCGACGATACCTACACGCTCTACACCGCGTCCCAGAATCCGCACGGGGCGCGCATGGAGATGTCGCACCTCTTCCACGTGCCGGAGAATCGCATCCGCGTGGTGTCGCCCGATGTCGGCGGCGGCTTCGGACTGAAGGGCGGGTCGTTTCCCGACGATGCGCTGGTATTCTGGGCGGCGCGCCGCCTGCGCCGGCCGGTGAAGTGGGTGGCGACCCGGTCGGAGAGCATGCTCACCGACCATTGCGGGCGCGAGATGGTCTATTACGGCGAGCTCGCGCTCGACGAGCACGGCAAAATCCTGGCGCTGCGCGCGAAATGTCTGTTCCAGCTCGGCGCCTACTTCGTCGGCGCGGCGCTCGCGGCCGGCGCGTTCTCCGTGCGCTTCATCCCGGCGGCCTACGACATCCAGACCATGCACATCATGTCGCAGGGCCTGTTCACCAACACCTCGCAGTCGGGGCCCTATCGCGGCGCCGGGCGCCCCGAAGCGGCTTATTTCGCCGAGCGCATGATCGAGCACGCGGCCCGCGTGATCGGCATGGAGCCCGCCGAGATCAGGCGCCGCAACCTGATCCCGCCGGAGAAGCTCCCCTACGCCACGCCCACGCTGTGGAATTACGACAGCGGTGAGTTCCAGCGCCTGATGGACAAGTGCATCGAGCTCAGCGACTGGAAGGGTTTCGCAGCGCGAAAGAAAGCGTCGGAGAAGAGCGGCAAGCTGCGCGGACGGGCGGTCAGCTACTACATCGAGTTCGGCGGAATCTTCAACGAGCGGATGGATCTGCGCTTCGATCCCGGCGGCACGCTAACGGTCCTGGGGGGAACGCATTCGCACGGCCAGGGCCACGCCACCGTGTTCGCACAGTGCGTGCACGAATGGCTCAACGTGCCGCTCGAAGACATCCGCTACGTCCAGGGCGATACCGCGGCGGTCCCGATCGGCCGCGGCACCTACGGTGCGCGCAGCGCCATGGTCGGCGGCAATGCGCTCAAGGCGGCGAGCGACGCCATCATCGAAAAGGGCAAGCAGCTGGCGGCCGCCATGATGGAAGCGGACGCCGCCGACCTCGAGTTCAAGGACGGCCAGTACCGCGTCGTCGGCACTGACAAGACGGTCTCGATCACTGACGTTGCCAAGGCGTCCTATGCGCCGGCGGGCCCGATCACCGACAAGTTCGGGGTCGGCCTCGAAGCGAGCGGCAGCTACAGCGCCAATCCGCCGAGCCATCCCAACGGGTCGCACGTCTGCGAGCTGGAGGTCGATCCCGAGACCGGCGAAGTGGTGGTCGACCGCTATTTCGTGGTCGACGATCTCGGCCGCGTGCTCAATCCGCTGATCGTGCGCGGCCAGATCCACGGCGGCGTCATCCAGGGCGTCGGCCAGGCGCTGGTGGAGCACCAGGTCTACGACCGCCAATCCGGACAGCTGCTCTCCGGCAGCTTCATGGACTACGGCATGCCGCGCGCCGACACGATGCCGAGCGTGGAAGCGGAATTGGAGGAAGTGCCCTGCAAGACCAACCCGCTCGGCGTCAAGGGCATCGGCGAATCCGGCACCATCGGCGCGCCGCCGACGGTGATCAACGCGATCATCGACGCACTCAAGCCGCTCGGCGTCGATCACATCGACATGCCCGCGACCCCGCAGCGGGTATGGGAAACCATCAGCCGCGCGCGATCGGCGACGGCAGCGGAGTGAGCAGACGGACTAAATGTGATCCCACGTCGTCACCGCGATTTCGGTCCCTCTTGCAAATCAAGTCAGATCGGCAAGGCGGCGGTCGCATCGCCCCGGATGATGACCTCGCCATGCTGGTTGGCGCAGGTGAACTCGCAGTCGATGAGGCCGTCCGCCGCGCGCTTGGCGGTGACCGCCGCCGTGCAGGTGAGCACGTCGCCCGGCCAGAACCGCGACGCAAAACGGACGCGCAACCGCCTGAGCGCGCCATCGCCGAGCCAGTCCGTCAGCAGCCGCGCGCAATAGGCGCCGGCCAGCATGCCCATGCCGAACACCGCCTTGTTGCCATGAGCCTGGGCGTAGACCTCGTCGTGGTGGTTGGGGTTGAAGTCGTGGGACGCGCCGGCATAGCGCACGAACTGCGTACGCGTGAGCGGCCCGCAGACGAGCGGCGCCGGCGCATCGCCGACTTTGAGCGATTGGAAGGAGGGTCGCGTGGCCATCAATCCGCGATCCGCTTGCCGGTCTCGACCAGGGTGCGCCGGGCAACCTGCACCTTCTCGCCGCGCTGGTTGTGGAAGGTGGTCTCGATCACCGCGATCTGCAGCTTGCCGGCGCGGCGGCTTTCCTTTTCGGTGATGCTCACGATGCGGTCCTGCGCGGTGAGCACGTCGCCGGCGAGAACCGGCGCGAAATAATCGAACTCCTGCTCGCCGTGCACGATGTAGCTCCAGTCCGCGACCTTGAGCGCCTCTGCGGCAGCGCGCGGCTCGTAGAGAAAGGTGCGCAGCAGCGTGGGCGGGGCGACGACGCCGGCAAAGCCCGCCTTGGCGGCAGCACCGGGATCGCGGTAGATCGGATTCGGGTCACCGATCGCATCGGCGAATTCGCGGATCTTCCCACGCTCGACGTGGAATTCGTAAGGTGGGAACGTCGTCCCGGCCACGCTCAAGTCCATGCTTCCCTCGTCACTTGGTGCTGGTACGCAGATCCAGAATTCGTTTCGCCTTGATCGCGCGCTCGGGGTCATAAAGGCTCCCGCGCGCGACGAACTCGACCTCGGGACGCAGCGAGACCGCCGCGCGCACGCGCCGCACCACCTCCGCTTCCACGGAAGCATCGGCGTCGCGTTCGATCCGGATCACCAGCCGCTCCATCGCCTCCGGCCCGCTTGCCGCGGCAAACACGACCTGGAATTCGGCGCTGCCCGCCATCGCCGAGAGCGTATCAAGAATGACGTCGGTGTTGACCAGCATGCCCCGGCATTTCACCAGGCTGCCGGTGCGCCGCGGCGTCGCCACCACCCGCTCCCCCTCGCGGCCGCAGATCGGGCACGGCGTGCGCGACAGCGCGACGATATCGCCGACGAGATAGCGCAGCAGCACGGTACCGCGGCGATGCAGGTGCGTGATCGCGAGCGCGCCGCTTTCGCCGTCGGCGAGGGGGCGGCCGGTCGCGGGCTCGACCACTTCGAGGTGGTAGAGGTCGGGACAGAGGTTCTGCGGCGCGGCCTCGTCCGCGCATTGCACCAAGCCGCCCTGCATCTCGGTGAAGGCGTAGCGGGCGCGGATCTCGATCGCGCGCGCACCCAGGCGGGCGAGTTGCTCGCGCAAGGTCGCGCGCAGCGTGGCGGGAACCGGCTCTCCCGAGGTCAGGACCAGGCGGACCTCGGAGAGGTCCGCGCCGCGCCGGCAGGCCTCGTCGAGAAAGCGGCGGATGAAACTCGGCACGCCCCACAGCACGGTGGGGCGAAAGCGGGCAACGGTGTCGACCGCCTCGGCCAGCGAGTTGCGGACCTTGAATTCGGAATTGGCCGCGCCGGTCAAGCCGTGGACGACGGGCAGGCCGGCGATCATGGTGGAGCGAACGACGCTCAGGAAAGCGCCGGTCGGAAAGCCGGCCAGAGGATAGAGATTCGCCACCCGATCGGCCGATGTCAGCCCCTCGGCAGCATTGCACCGGCGCGCTTGGTCCCAGATCGCATAGGCGTCGTGGGCGGTGTTGTAGAACGGCGACGGCCGACCGCTGGTCGTGCCGGTCGTGTACGCGACGTCCCACAACACGCGTTCTTCCGCGGAGAAATCGGCCGGGAGATCGTCCGGACGCAGGCGGAACGCCTCAGGATCGGAGATGTAATCGTCCTTATGGGTGAGCGGCAGCGCCTGGAGATCGTCGACCGAGCGAATATCCTCGGGCCTCAGACCCAACGCATGAAAGCGCGCACGATAGAAAGGATGGGCGGCCGCGACCGCCGCGAGCGTCCGCCGCAACCGCGTGGCGGCGAGGGCGTGAAGGTCAGGCATCGCCCAGCAATTCGTTGGCGCGCCGGCCGAGCACAGCGTCGCGCTGCGTGGACGAGATCGCGAGCGCGTCGACGCGGGCGACGCAGTCGAGCTCGCCCATGTCGAAGGGATAGTCGCTGCCGAGCAGAACGCGTTCCGGCCCGGCCGTGGCGATGAGGAATTCGAGCGCGCGCGGGGAATGCACGATCGTGTCGTAATGCAGGCGCGCCAGGGATGCTTCCGGCGAGCCCTGCAAACGCGCCTTCGGCTCCGCGCGCACGTCGAACGCGTGCACGAAGCGGCCGGCCTGATAGGGCACGAAGCCGCCGCCGTGGCAGAGGCAGAAATTGATGTCGGGGTAGCGCTCGATCACGCCGCCGAAGACCAGCGCCGCGCCCGCCATGGTGGTCTCGAACGGCAGGCCCACGAAGTTGCGCATGTAGTAGGATTTGAGCCGGTCGCCCGGCAGGATGTCGCCGTGCGGGTGAATGAGAAGAAACGCCCGCAGCGAGTTCGCCGCCGCCCACACCGGCTCGAGCGCGGGGTCGTCGAGATTCCTGCCGTTGACGTTCGAGCCGATCTGGGCGCCGCGCAAGCCTAGCACGCGGATGGCACGGTTAAGCTCGTCCGCGGCGCGCGGCGGATCCTGCAGCGGCAAGGTTGCGAGCGCCACGAAGCGGGCGGGGTGGCGTTTGACGACGGCGGCGATTTCGTCGTTCTGCAACGCCGCGCAGGCCAAACCGAGCGCCGGCTCCGCGTCATAGAAGAAGGTGTGGACGGTGGCGCACACCGCCTGCACGTCGATGCCATGCTTGTCCATGTCGGCGAGCCGCAGGTCGAGGTCCCAGCACTCGCGCGGCATCGGCCGCTGCACCACCTTGCCCGCGATCTCCATGATGGTCGTGCCGTCGGGCTGCTCGATCAGCTTCGGCGCCACGCGCGGCGATTCCTTGCCCAGCCGCCGGATCGCTTCCTCCGGCAGCATGTGGGCGTGGATGTCGATGGTGCGGGTGTCGTTCATTTCGTTCGGTCTTCATGCGTTCCTGAAGCTGTCGTCCCCGCGAGCGCGCGAGGCGGGGCTCATCGGTCCATCAGAGGCCGCCGCCCCGTAGGCGACCTGAGGGCTGCCCGCTCGAAATTCACCTCGGCGAGCGGGGAATTCGCCAACGCGTTGACGATATCGCGACCGGAAACAGATCGCCGCATGCGATCGAACTCGTCCGCTCGGACCACCACGACAGCGTCCCGTCCATCGATAGTCAGCCACTGCGGACCGCGCTCGCGGGCCCGCCGCACGACTACGCTCAACCGGGCTTTGGCGTCCTCAAGGCGCCAGCGGTTGCCCGGTGGCGATCGCCCAGACTTCGCTCGCTTGCTCGATTTCATCATTTTGGCTCTCTAGTCGCTGTGACCAGATTATCTTGTCCGAGCAACAGGTCTGGCCGGCGAGTTAAGGCGAAATGCCTAACCCCCTACGAGTTAATGAGAGAATCGCCATCACGCCGCCGCGCGCGCCTCTTCCACCATCGCGGCGGAGATTTTCTCCGCCACCATGATGGTCGGGATGTTGGTATTGCCGCGCGGCACCGTCGGCATGATCGAGGCGTCGATGACGCGCAAGCCGGCGATGCCGCGCACGCGGCCCGCCGTGTCGACCACGGCATCGCGGTCGCTGGCGGCGCCCATGCGGCAGGTGCCGACGGGATGGAAGGTGCCGGCAACGTTCTCGCGGATATGCTCCGCGAGCGCAGCGTCGTCCTTGACGAGGGTCGCAAGGTCGACCCGCCGGTCGGCGAGCGTCGAGAAGATCGGAACGGCGAGCGGCGGCACGAGATCGATGAGCGCGGCGATGAGCGCGCTCTGGATTTTGTTCGCGGTGCTGATGCGGTTGAGCCGGCGCAGGCGATCCGTGAATTTGACCGGAAAGGTCACGCCGCTCATGGCGCGCACCTTCTCGTGCGCCAGAACTTCGACCGCGCGACGGAAGCCTTGCATGAAGCGGCGCAGGTCGAGCTCGTGGCCGGCGAAGTTGAATTCGACGCACGGCGGCCGGGCGTCCTTCGCCACCAGCGAGACACGGCCGCGGGCCATCGGCTTGAGCAGGGTGGGCGCCAGATTGGCGACCTGAAAACCGAGCGGGCTCCACGAGGTCTTGCACTGGACGTTGATGTACATGTCGGTCGGCGGCGCGCCCGGAAGTCCGGAGGAATAACGGAACGCGGTCATCGGGTGCGGCCGCAGTGACGCCGCCTGGCGGGCGTTGCGATGCTGCAGCAGGCCGACGAACACGATGGCGTGGTTGGAAAGATTTTCGCCGACGCCGGACAGGTCGGCGCGCACCTCGATGCCGAGCTCGCGCAAATGTCCTGCGGGCCCGATGCCCGATCGCATCAGGAAGGCAGGCGAATGCACGCCGCCGAGCGCCAGGATGATCTCACGCGCGGCGAATTGCTTCTCCTCGCCGCCGATGCGCGCGGTTACGCCGGTGACGCGGCGGCCTTCGAACACCAAGCCGGTCGCGGTCGCCCCGTTGATGATCGTGAGATTGCGGCGTGCGCGCACCACGGCGTCGAGGTAGCAGATCGCCGCCGAGGCGCGCTTGTCCGGCCAGTTGCTCATGGGCACCGCGCCGTAGCCGTCGCGGAAATCAGCATTCATGTCGGCGATGAACGGGATCTGGCGTTCCTGCGCGAAAGCATGCACGGCCTTCGACAGCGGCGCCCAGTCTTCCGGCTTGGTGCGTCGGATCGGCACCGGGCCGCCTTTGCCGTGCAGCTCGCCGTCGAAATCCATCTCGTGCTCGAGCTTGCGGTAGTAGGGCAGCACGTCGTTCCAGCCCCAGCCGGCGGCGCCGTGCGCTTCCCATTCAGCGTAATCGTCCGGCGTTCCGCGATAGGCCACCATGCCCATGACGGAGGAGCCGCCGCCCATGATGCGCCCTTGAGAAAAGCCGACCAGCGGGGAATTGTCCTTGCGCCGCCAATGCACCTTGAGGTCCGGCCAGAAATAGGCATCGTTGTAGTAGGAGGTCGCGTAGGTATCGAGCACGTCGACCGGCTCTTGGCCCGGCGGCGTATCCGGGCCGGCCTCGAGCAGCAGGACGTTTTCGGTTGATCGAGCCGACAATCGGTTGGCGAGCACGCAGCCGGCCGCGCCGCCGCCGATGATGATGGTATCGAAGCTGCCTGTCATTGTTTCCGCTGCGGCGCTCCCCCTTTGGTTTACTTTTTGTCTGGCGATTGAAGCATGTCGGCTTGCACCGGCAAAGCCCTCCTTGCTGCAGAGCTCATTTGCAGTTGCTCGGCTCAATTTCAGTGAGCCGCCGCATGACGGCCGCCAAATTGACTGCCATAATCGTTCCACAACAAACGCGTTCGGAGGAAGGCCCAATGTCGAATAGCCCGTCGAGCATCCCGCATCTCACGCGGATTCTGCGGCGCATGCTGCCGGCGATGATCTTGATCGGGGCGCTCGGCACCGCATTCAACAGCGCTCGCGCGGAATATCCCGAGCGGCAGATCACCATGATCGTCTGCTTTCCCGCCGGCGGCGGAACCGATATCGCGGCGCGGCTGATCAACACCCAGCTCGGAGAGGCCCTGGGCAAGCCGGTGATCGTCGAGAACCGCGGCGGCGCCGGCGGCAATATCGGCATTGCGGCCGCAGCGCGCGCCGGCGGCGACGGCTATACGTTGCTGGTCTGTTCGAGCGCCTATGTGGTCAATCCCAGCCTCTACGCCCAGGCGGCCTACGATCCCTACAAAGACTTCATCCCGATCATGGTGATCGGTGCGTCGCCGAACGCGCTGGTGGTGCCGGCGCAGTCCGACATCAAGTCGCTGCCCGAGCTGATCGCGCGGGCAAAGGCTAGCCCGGGCAAGCTCAATTGGACGAGCCCCGGCGCCGGCACGACCCCCTATCTCGCCGGCGAGGTGCTGAAGCTGCGGACCGGCATCAACATGCAGCACATTCCCTTCGCCGGCGCGGGGCCCGCGACCACCGCGGTGCTCGGCGGCCAGGTCGACATGTACACCGCCAATATCGGCTCCCTGATGGGGCTGATCGAAGCCGGCAAGGTGCGTCCCATCGCGGTGACCTCCAAGGAGAGGTGGCCCGATCTTGCCAACGTGCCGACGTTCGAGGAGCTCGGCGTGAAGGACGCGGTGTCCGACACGTTTCAGGGAATCTATGCGCCGGCCGGGACGCCGCAACCGGTCATCGACCGGCTGGCGAAGGAGCTCACCGCCATCCTCAACCGTCCCGATGTGCGGGAGAAGTTCGTGAAGGCGGGGCTGCCCGTCGTCGCCGAGGGGCCCGATGTGTTCCGCGCGCGCATCGCCCGCGAGATTCCGATGTACAAGGAGATCATCGACAAGGCCGGGCTGAAGGTTCAGTAATTAGTTGCGGTCTTGACGACATTTCTACCGGCTGTCATCGCCCGCGAAGCGGGCGAGCCAGTAAACACCGACAGCGGGTGATGCACGGCTTCGCGCTCATCTGCCACGCCGGGCCCCGGATGACCGCTGGCGAGCAGACGAGAGGTCTTTGGGGAAGACACATGGCAAAGCCGCTGGCGGGAATTCGGGTCATCGAGCTCGCCAATTTCATTGCCGGCCCGCTCGCCGGCACGCTGCTCGCCGACATGGGCGCCGACGTGATCAAGGTCGAGCCGCCGCAAGGCGACATGGGCCGCGCGACGCCGCCGATCCGCAACGACGAGAGCGTGAGCTTCGTCGCGCTCAACCGCAACAAGCGCAGCCTGGTGCTCGACCTCAAGCGGCCGCAAGCGATCGAGATCCTGCTCAAGCTCGCGGGCAAATCCGACGTGTTCCTGGAGGCGTACCGGCCCGGGGCACTCGACAAGCTCGGCCTCGGCGCCGCTGCCGTCAAAGCCGTGCATCCGCGCATCGTCTACACCTCGGTGTCGGGCTTCGGACAGACCGGACCGGATCGCCGGCGCGCCGGCGTCAACCTGATCATCGAGGCGTTCTCGGGCGCGCTGTCGGTGACCGGGGAGCCCGGCAAGATGCCGATGCGGCCGGGCGTGCAGACCGCCGACGTGTTCGGCGCTTTGTTCGCGACCTATGCGACGCTCGCCGGACTGGTGGGCGCCGCGCGCAACGGCGAAGGCCGCATCGCCGACGTCTCGCTGGTCGAGGCCTCGATTGCCGCGGCGGCCTGGGAGGCGGCGGAATATCTCGAGACCGGCAAGGTGCCGCAGCCGCTCGGCAACCGGCACCGTCTCAACGCACCCTATCAGCTGTTCGAGACCAGCGATGGCCGCTACATCGCCATTGGAACGCCCAACGACGCGCTCTTCGGCCGGCTCATGCAGGTGCTCCATCTCGACGCGCATGTGAGCGATCCGCGCTTTGCCTCCTATGCCAGCCGCAAGGCCAACGAGGCGGCGCTGCTTCCTCTGGTCGAGCCCGCCGTGCGCGAGCGCTCCTCGCAGGAACTGGAGCAGGCGCTGCGCGATGCCGGCGTGCCGTGTGCGCGGGTGAACAACTTCAAGGAAGTGTTCGACGATCCGCAGATCATCGCCCGCGGCGTGATGCAGGAGGTCGAGCACCCGCGGCTCGGCAGGATGCGCACCACCCGCAATCCCGTCCTGCTCGATCACGACGGGCCTGCGATCGACCGGCATTCCCCCATGCTGGGCGAGCACTCCGAGGACGTGCTGACCGAGCTCGGCTATTCGCCGTCCGCGATCCGGGAGCTGGTCGCGGCGGGGGTGACGCGGGTGGCGGCGACGCACCACCAGTCCGTCCGTCATGCGCGGGCTTGACCCGCGCATCCATCTTCTTACGAAAATCGATGGATTGCCGGGTCTAGCCCGGCAATGACGGCTCCTTGAGGATCGACATCATGCCGCTTGCGCGCAGCTTTCTCTACGTCCCGGCCAATCGCGAAAAATTCCTGGAGAAGGCGATCGGGCTTCCCTCCGACGCCTTCATCTTCGACCTGGAGGATTCCGTGCCGGCCGCCGAGAAAGCCAACGCCCGCGCCGGCGTGCGCGAATACGCGCCGAAGATTGCGGGCGACCGGGTCTGGGTGCGGGTCAACGGTCTCGACACCGGCTTCGCCGAAGCCGATCTCGACGCCATCATCGGCGTCGCCGGCATCGCCGGGATTTTCCTGCCCAAGGTCGAGACCCGCGACGAGGTCGGCCGCTGGGATGCGATGATCGGCGCACTCGAAACCCAACGCGGCCTGACGACAGGCGCGATGAAACTCGTGCTCTCGATCGAGAGCGCGCGCGGCGTGCTCAATGCGTTCGACATGGCGGTGGCGGCGACGCGGGTCGTCTCGCTCACCTTCGGCGGCGCACAGGACGGCGATCTCAATACCGACCTCGGCTGCGCCTGGTCGATCGACGGACCGGAAATGCTGCATGCACGATCGCACACGCTGCTGGCCGCGCGCGCCGCCCGCTTCGACACCCCGCTCGACGGCGTGTTCGCCGATGTGCGCGACCCGGACGGCTTCGAGCGCGACACCACGCTGTCGCGCCGGCTCGGCTATCGCGGGCGCAAGCTTATTCACCCTTCGCAGATCGAGCCCTGCAACCGGCTCTACCGCCCGAGCGCGGCCGAGCTCGACTACTACGCGCGCGTGCTGCAGGCGTTCGATGCGGCAGTGGCGCAGGGCAGCGCCGCGACCACGGTCGACGGTCGCATGATCGACCTGGCGATGGCCAATGCCGCCAAGCGCGCGCTCGACGCGGACGCGGCGTGGAAGAAGGCAGAGTAGAACGGGGGTCCCTGCGGTGCCCGAGTCCGAAACCCTGCGGCTCGCGGAGCGGACCTATAGAACCAATCAATTCTTCGCAGCGCCGAAAGGGGCCGTGTCCCGCTCGAACAACGCGATCAGCGTGCCGGGCTCGGAGCCGTCGGTAAGCCCGACCGTGAGGCGCTGGCCGTCGGAAGTGCGCACGCTCGCAATGCGCCGCGGCTGCCAATCGGTTTGCCCCAGCATGTGACGGATGGTCGAAATCTCCTCCACCACGGCCTCGTACACGCGATCCGGCTCGAAGCTGTCGCCGTGGCAGCGCGGGCACAGCAGCCGCTGCGGAAAAAACCCCGCGCGGCATTTCACGCAGCGCCAGATGCCGACGCCCTGTGTCATGTCATTCCACCCGCTCCAAAATGGCAGCAGCCGCGGTGCCGCCGTAGCGGTACATGGTCATGCCATAGCCGGTCGCGACCGCAAGCCTGGCGCCCTTCACCTGCCGCTCGCCGGCGCGATGCTGCAACTGCAGCACGGCCTCGGAGATGCCATTGAGCCCGCCGGCCGGTCCGCCGGGCTGCCCGGCGGAGAGCATGCCGCCCCAGGTGTTCAGGGGAAACCGCCGCTCGCCGATCTCGCGACGTGCAAAGCGCGCGAGATCGTTGCCGGGAATCATGCCGAGATCGTTGAGCTGGGCGAGCACCATGGTCGGGTAGTCGTCGTAGATCGAGGCGACGTCGATGTCCTCAGGGCGCGCGCCGGCGGCCTGCCACAGCTCGCCGGCGAAGGTGCTGATCCCGGTCGCAAGGCCATCGCCTTCCTGGTTGTCGTAGTTGAAGCTCGCGCGGTGCGCGCGCACGCGCACGGGCGCGCGGCCGCGCGGACAGCGGTCGGGATGGGCGATGACGATGGCCTGCGCGCCCGCGACCACCGGCACGCAGTCGTAGCGCGAGAGCGGGTCGGCCACCAACGGCGCGGCGAGATACTCCTCCATCGTCATCGGCGTGCGGTAGACGGCATAGGGGTTGTTTGCCGCCCACGCGCGCTGGGCGATGGCGAGATGGCCGTAGTCGGATTTTTGCAGGCCGTACTGTTTCATCTGCCGGCTGGTCACCAGCGCATAGACGCCGTTCGGCCCGCCGTGACCGAGCGGGGCGAGGTGCAGTTGGGTCACGATGTTGAAATTGGCCGCGACCTTGGCGTAGCCGCCGAGCCCGGTGGCATCGCCGCCGACGACCAGAACCGCCGAGGCGGCGCCGCTCTCGACGCCACGCACGGCGTGACCCAGCATGTTCATGGCGGAAGAGCCGCCATTGGTGTCCTGGACGAGCCAGCGCAGCGACAGGCCGAGCTTCCAGGCGAGATCGACGGCCGCGTCGGGAGCGAGCGAAAACGACGCGGCCGCCATCCCGTCGATCTCGCGCGCATCGAGCGCGGCGTCATGGAGCGCGGCCACCACCGCGTCGCGAATGAAAGTATGGGTCGATTGCCCCGGCTCCGGCCGGCGGGTATATGCCGACTGACCCACGCCGATGATGGCGGCATTCGCATGCATGATTTTGTTCCGGCAGCGCGTTGAGAGGAAGCGGTGGCGATGTTAGCCTCGCCGCCGTCACTAGCGAAGCCTCCCTCCGCCGATCCATGCACGAGCCCAAATCCGAAACCCGCGACGGAATGCGAATCGATTGGGACGCCCCGATCGCGATGGACGACGGCGTGGTGCTGCGCGCAGACGTGTTTCGTCCCGTGGCTGACGGGCGATACCCGGTGATCCTGAGCTACGGCCCCTATGCCAAGGGGCTCGCCTTCCAGGAGGGATACAAGAGCGCCTGGGTGCGCATGACCACGGCCTATCCCGAAACGGCGGAAGGCTCGAGCAACAAGTACCAGAACTGGGAGCTGGTGGACCCGGAGAAGTGGGTGCCGGACGGCTATGCCATCGTGCGTGTGGATTCACGCGGTGCCGGACGGTCGCCCGGCCATCTCGAGGTCTGGTCCCCGCGCGAAGCCAAGGACCTCCACGACTGCGTGGAATGGGCCGGCACGCAGCCCTGGTCGAACGGCAAGGTCGGCATCAACGGCATCTCCTATTACGCCATGAACCAATGGCATGTGGCGCCGCTCAAGCCGCCGCATCTGGCCGCACTGTGCATCTGGGAAGGCTCCTCCGACTATTACCGCGAGCTGGTGCGCCACGGCGGCATCCTCTGCGACTTTTTGATGAGCTGGTCGCGCCGGCAGGTGACGAATGTGCAGCACGGCGTGGGCGAGCGCGGACCGAGAAGCCCCGTCACCGGCGAGCCGGTCGCCGGTCCGCCGACGCTGCCGGAGGAGGAACTCGCCCGCAATCGGGCCGACGTCGCCGGCGAAGCGCTGCAGCGCCGGCTGATCGACGACTACTACCGCGACCGCACGCCGGCGTTCGAACGGATCGACGTGCCGCTCCTCTCGGCGGCGAATTGGGGCGGCCAGGGGCTACATCCGCGCGGCAATTTCGAAGGCTATCTCGCGGCCGGCTCGCAGCAGAAATGGCTCGAGGTGCACGGCGACACGCACTTCTCGCATTTCTACACCGATTACGGGGCGGGCCTGCAGAAGCGTTTCTTCGGCCATTTCCTCAAAGGGGAGGATACCGGCTGGGAAAAGCAGCCGCCGGTGTCGCTCAACATCCGCCGGCCCGGCGAAGCGTTCACCTTGCGTGCCGAGAACGAGTGGCCGCTCGCGCGCACGCAATGGACGAGGTTCTATCTCCATGCGGACGACCGCAGCCTGCGCGAAGAGCGACCGAAGCAGACGGCGACGCTGCCCTACGACACGACCGGTGACGGGCTCACGTTCCTCACGCCGCCGCTGATGCAGGAGACCGAAATCACCGGCCCTGTCGCCGCCGAGCTCATCGTGTCGTCGGACACCAGCGATGCCGATCTCTTCCTGGCGCTGCGCGTGTTCGATCCGCAGGGGAGGGAGGTCGTGTTCATCGGCAGCAACGATCCGCGCACGCCGGTGGGGCTGGGCTGGCTGCGGGCGTCGCACCGCAAGCTCGACCGCGAGCGCAGCCGCCCCTATCGGCCCTGGCACACCCACGATGAGGAATGGCCGCTGACGCCTGGCCAACCGGTCGAGCTCGACATCGAGATCTGGCCCACCTGCATCGTGGTGCCGCCGGGCTATCGCGTCGGGCTCACGGTGCGCGGCAAGGACTACGAATACGACGGCACCGACGCGGCGTTGCCGCACGCGGCCTACCCGATGCGGGGAGTCGGCCCTTTCACCCACACCGATGCGCGCGACCGTCCGCCGAAGATCTTCGGCGGCGTCAACACGCTCCATTTCGGCGAGGAGCAAGCGCCCTATCTGCTCCTTCCAATCATCCCGCCGAGGTAGATGCATGGTGCGCGCGGCGATCGTGGGTTTGGGGCGCTGGGGACGCTCGCTGGTCGCGTCGGTGCAGGGCAAGAGCGACGCCATCGGCTTCGTGCGCGCGCATACCCGCACCCGCGCCACCGCGGAGGATTTCTGTCGCGAGCAGGGCATGCCGCTGGCCGACAGCTACGAGCAGATCCTCGCCGATCCTGCCGTGGACGCAGTGGTGCTCGCCACGCCGCACAGCCTGCACGAAGCGCAGATCAAAGCGGCGGCGGCGGCGGGCAAGCACATCCACGTCGAAAAGCCGATCACGCTCGACCGCGTCGGCGCGGATGCGGCGGTCGCGGCCGCGCGCCAGGCGGGCGTAGTGCTGGCGGTGGGCTACTGCCGGCGCTTTCATCCCTCGGTGGTTGAGATCCGGCGGCGGCTCGCGGACGGGCGGCTCGGTAGGGTCATCTCCATGGTGGCGCAGCACACCACCAGCACCGGCCAGTTCATCGCGCCGGACAACTGGCGGGCGGCACCCGAAGAAGCGCCGGGCGGCGCGCTCACCGCGGTCGGCGTGCATTCACTCGACCACATGATCGAGTTCGCCGGCCGGGTGCGCGACGTCCGCTGCGTCACCGCGCGCAACATTGCGGGTCCCTCCGACGACACCACGACGGTCATGCTCCAGTTCGAAAGCGGAGCCACCGGGCTCATCTTCTGCTCGGTCGCCACCGCGACGAATTTCAACTTCACGCTCTACGGCAGCAAGGGCCTGGCGGAGATTTCGAAACCCAACCTGCAGACGCTGCGCCTGGTGCCGGTCTCGCAGCACGCGCCGACCGGCCCCGTGACCGCGCCGCCGGGTGAGATCAGCGAGCATCCCGGCTTCGACATGCTCGCGGCCGAGCTCGGCGAATTCGCACGCTCCATCCGCGACCGCACGCCCTACCCGGTATCGATCGACGAGGTGCTCCATGGCATGTCGGTGTTCGATGCGATCGTCGAATCGGGTAAGTCCGGAAAAATCGAACCCGTTCTCTGAATTCGTCATTACCGTAAGGAAACGCGCCAATGGAAAAGCTGATCATCACGGTCGCCTGCGACTCGCGCACGTCCTATCCGCACAATCATCTCTGCCCGGTGCAGGAGGACATCCCGGGCGTGGCGCAGCAATACGTCGACGCCGTCAATGCCGGCGCGGCGATCGCGCATATCCATGGCCGCCGCACGCTCGAGGAGACGATCCAGGCCGACGGTCGGCAGGTGTCGCGCATCCACCACGACGATTGGAAACGCCTGCAGGATGCGATCATGAGCAAAGTCGATCCGATCATGCAGTTCGGCGTGGCCTCGGCGCGCATCGAGGAGAAGATCAAGCTGATGGAGCTCGGGCCGGACATGATGGCGGTCTGCTTCAACGCCCACGACGAATATTTCCAGCCCGAACCCTCGCTGCCGCCGAAGCGCATGATGGCGATCCATCCGGTCGAGGAGCTCATGGCCTATGCCAAGGCCGCCGAGGAGCACAAGGTGAAGCTCGAATGCGAATGCTTCACCACCGGCGCGTTCTGGCATCTCGAATTCGTGCGCCGGCAGGGCTACCTCAAGGACAACACCTATACCACGCTGTTCATCGGCTGGCCGGGCGGCACCTGGACGCCGCCGACCGAGCGCGCGCTGCAGTTCATGGTGGATAATCTGCCGGCGAACTGCATCTGGAACGTGAGCGTGATGAACCCGCAGAAGCAGTGGGCGATCCTCGCGCTCGCCGTCGCGCTCGGCGGGCACGTGCGCGTCGGCTATGAGGACAATCCCTACATGACGCCGGGCAAATTCGCCAAGAACAACGCCGTGCTGGTGGAGCGCATGGTGGGCATCGCGCGCGGACTCGGCCGCGAGATCGCCACGCCCGACGAGGCGCGCCGGATCCTCGGCCTCGCGCACGCGCAGTGAGCAAGCGCCCGCCGATGCAGAAGCGCAAGCTCGGCACCTCCGCGCTCGAGGTGTCCGTGGTCGGCCTCGGTGGCAACAATTTCGGCGGCCGCATCGATTTCGCCGCGTCGGAGCGCGTCGTGCATGCGGCGATCGAGCTGGGCATCAACCTGATCGATACCGCCGACAGCTACGGCAACAAGGGCGGCTCGGAGGAGTGGCTCGGACGAATCCTCGGCGACAGACGCAAGAAGGTGGTGCTTGCAACGAAGTTCGGCCTGCCGATGGACGATGCCGGCACGCTCAAGGGGGCGTCGCGCCGCTACATCATGCATGCGGTCGAGGCGAGCCTGAAGCGGCTGCGCACCGATTGGATCGACCTCTACCAGCTGCATCGGCCGGACCCGCTGACCCCGATCGAGGAAACCCTGCGCGCCCTCGACGACCTCGTGCGGGAGGGCAAGGTCCGCTCCATCGGCTGCTCGAACCTTTCGGCGCAACAGGTCGGGGAGGCGCAGGACACGGCGCGCCGGCACGGACTTGACGGCATTCGTATCCTGCCAGGACGAGTACAGCCTGCTGGTGCGCGACATCGAGCGCGAGCTCATCCCGGCGGCGAAAGTGCACGGCATGGGGCTGTTGCCCTACTTCCCGCTCGCCAGCGGCCTCTTGACCGGGAAGTACAAGCGCGGCGCGCCGCTGCCGAAGGGCTCGCGGCTCTCCAAGAACCCGCGCCATGCCGAGGAGTTCATCACCGAGCGCAACTGGCACGTCATTGCCGAGCTCGAAGCATTCGCCGGGCAGCGCGGCCGTACTTTGCTCGAGCTCGCATTCAGCTGGCTGCTGCACGACGAGGTGGTGGCCAGCGTGATCGCGGGGGCGACCTCGCCGGCGCAGCTCGAGCAGAATATCCGCGCCGCGCAGTGGACGCTGTCCGCCGAGGAACTGGCCGAGATCGATCGGATCACGCTGTAGGGCCGCTCAGGCACCCCGACATAGCTCACGCCATGCGGGTTGGTTGCATGGATGACAACGGAAACGGCGCCGGCCTAGTATTGCGCCGTCGCAAAATGAACAGAACGGACGGGTCATAAGCTCGTGTGCACGTGGGCGAGAAGCACTCCGCGGATTTCCAGCAGACGGATGAATTGAGCCCATGGCCACTCGACGCGCCTTGGTGATCGGCGGCTCGCTCGGCGGGCTCTTGGCGGCGCATCTCCTGCGCAGCACGGGCTGGGACGCCGTCGTGTTCGAGCGCAACGCCGAGGACCTCACCGGCCGCGGCGCCGGCATCAGCACTCACCCGCAGCTCATCGACATCCTTCGCCGCGTCGGCATCGACTTCGACGAGTCCATGGGGATCAAGGTCGACACCGTCATCTGCCTCGATCGTAGCGGCCGCGTCTATCACGAAGAGAAGACCGCACGGACCATGAGTTCCTGGGGACGGCTCTATCGCTCGCTGCGGGATGCGCTGCCGTCCGCAAGCTATCGGCTCGGCATGTCGCTTCTGCAGATCGAGCAGGACGCGCACGGCGTCACCGCGGTCTTCGCCGACGGCTCGCGCGTGAGCGGAGACCTGCTGGTCGGCGCCGACGGCGTGCGCTCCACCGTGCGCGAGCAGTTCCTGCCGGACGTTGCGCCCAATTATGCCGGATACGTCGCCTGGCGCGCCATGCTGGACGAGAGCGAAGTCCCGCCCGATATCCGGGCGGAAATCTTCGAGCGTTACACCTTCTGTCTGCCGGAAGGCGAGCTGTTCCTCGCCTACCCGGTTCCCGGCCGCAACAACGAGACGCAGCCCGGGCGCCGCGCCTACAACATCGTCTGGTACCGGCCCACGGACCCCGAGCGCGCTCTGGTCGATCTTTGCACCGATGCGACCGGCCACTGTCACGGCACCGCCATTCCGCCGCCGTTGATCCGGCCCGAGATCGTGGCCGGCATCAAGGCCACCGCGCGCGCGTTGGTGGCGCCGCAAGTTGCGGAAATCTTTGCCCGCACGGCGCAGCCGTTCTTTCAGCCGATCTTCGATCTGGAGTCACCGCAGACCGTGTTCGGACGCGTGGCGCTGTTGGGCGACGCCGCCTTCGTGGCGCGACCCCATGTGGGCGCCGGTGTGACCAAGGCGGCGTTGGACGCGGCCAGCCTTGCCGACGCCGCCGCGGCGGACGATGTCGCTGCCGGCCTGCTGCGCTACCAACGGGAGCAACGACCCTTCGGCAGCGGGCTGGTGGCGCTCGCCCGGCAAGAGGGCGCCTATCTGAGCGCGCAGCTCAAGCCGCGCGAAGCGCGCACCGCGGCCGAGCTTACCCGCGACATCGAGGACGTGCTGCTTGCCCACAACTCGCGCAGCGAGAACCTGCGCAACGTGCTGGTGGGTTCGCGCCGCGCGGTGTGAGCTGCCGCCGGTGCGAAGATCTCGCCGGGCCCCTACCCCACCGGGGTCACGCTCACGGACACTTCAAGGTGCTGCTCACCGGAGGCGTAGATGACGCCGCCGATCGGAGCGACGTCGGCGTAGTCGCGGCCGATGGCGAGCACCACATGGTCGTCGCCTGCGAAAATGCCGTTGGTCGGATCGAGTCCGCACCAGCCGACCTCCTCGCCGCATCCCACCAGCACCCAGGCATGCATCGCATCGGCCCCCTCGAGACGATCCTCCTTGGCATTGCCCGTTCTGAGATAGCCGCTGACATAGGCGGCGGGCAGCCCGAGGCCGCGCATACCGGAAATCATGATATGGGCGAAGTCCTGGCAGACGCCGCGGCGCAGCGCGAACGACATCGGCGGCGTCGTTGATGCCGTGGTTGCGCCGACCTCGTAGACGAAGTCGCCCTTGATCCGCCGCATCAGATCGATGGCGCCGTCGAGCACCGGCCGTCCCGGCGAAAAGCTCTGCGGCGGCGTAGGCGCGGATTTCGGGATCGAGCGAGACCTGCCGGCTCGGGAACAGGTAGTGCGCGGGCGAGTTCGGCGACAGATCGGTGGCCGCGAATGCCGCGTCGCGGATCTTCTCCCACGGCGGGGTTTGGCCGGCGGGCGGCGCCGCATCGCGCTTGACCGCGACCCGCGCCGCGACCCGTACGCTGAGCGTGTCGTGCGGCTGATCGAATTCGATCCATGTCATCCGGTTGCCGAAGAAATCGTGGCCTTCGCGCCGCCCGATGGGCGCGGGCTCGATGTCCACCGCAGCGGCGTGAACGCGCTGTCCCGGGCGATCGATCGGGGTGAGCCGCAACACGTGCCGCGCATACGCGACCGGCGACGCGTAATGGTAGGTCGTGGTCTGCCGGACATCATAGATCATCCGAGCGCCTCCCAGCGAACCTCCGCCCGCTCATGGGTGGTGAAGTAGGTCGACGCGATCACGTCGGCGAGCTTCATCAGCGACGCTTCCGCACCCAGGAACGCGGCCTGGTCGAGCGCCGCGGCATCCACCGTGCGGAACTGGGTCGCGAGCGCGGTCGCGATCTGCTCGGCCGGCGACAGGCGGCCGTCCTCGCCGCGCTGCGGCAAGGCGGCGAGATGAGCCTCGATGCGGGCGAGCTGATAGGCGACCGAGCGCGGATTGTTGGGATCGAGCACCACGAGGTCGATGACGGGAGCCGGCGCCGCCACCATCACGTAGCGCAGCCGGTAGGTGATCTGGCTGTCGGCGAGCTCCAGCAGAACGTCGAGCGCGCCGTCGAGCTCGGCAAACGCCAACTGGCGGACGAAACGGCAGGTTGCGATCGCCCGCTCGATGCGACGGCCGAGCTCGAGGAAGCGCCAGCCGGCGAGCTGACTCATGTTCTCCTGAGCCAATCCCGAGAACGAGGCGATGATGCGCAGTGCACTATCGGTGCGCTCGAAGATCGCGCTTTCCGTCGGCGGGTGGTCGATCGGTGCGCCGATCAGCTCGACAAGATCGGTCAGCGCCCGCCAGGCGTCGGGAGAAAAGCGGTCGCGGATCACCGAGGCGGCCGACTGCGCCGCCCCGACAAGATAGGGGAGCGCGCCGTCGAGGTCGTGGCGCTTCAATGCGGCAGCGGCGACCAGGACCGGCTTGGCATTTGGAAGCTCGGTCGGCACCGCCTCCCAGCCGGCGAGCACCGCACAGATTTGTGCGACCACCCGCATGGCGGCCTCGTCGCTGTCGCTGACACGGTTGATCAGCGCGCGAACGAGCCGCAGCGTCGCCTCGGCACGTTCCACGTAGCGCGCGACCCAAAACAGGTTGGCGGCGGCACGGCTCGGCAGCGGGCCTGTCACGCGCGTGATCGTGATGCGATCGGGCGCGGGCAGCAATGTCGTTTCGGCGACCGGCTTGTCCGACAGCACCCAGGCATCGCCGGTGCTCCCGCCGCGCTGCAGGCTCACCGCGCGCGCGTCGACGTCGTTCGCAACGCGCACGAAGCCGCCCGGCATGACTCGCCACCCCTCCCCGGTCCGCGCCAGGAACAGCCGCAGCGTGAACGGGCGCGGCTCGAGCCTGCCGTTTCGCCAAACCGGCGTGGTGGACAGGGTGACGGCCTCCTTGGCAACGAAGTCGATGCCGCGGTGAGCGATCTGTTCCACGATCCGCCTTCGCTCCTCGGGTTCGAGCGTTGCGCCGAGGACCTCCCGCCGTTCGCCAAAGCCCGGCAGCTCGCCGAGAAAGGCCGAGGCGATCACCATCTCGTCGAGCCGGTCGATGATCTCGTCGCGCGCCCGCGCCTGACCGAGCCACCAGGTGGCGACGTTCGGCAGCGCGAGGTCGCGGCCGAGCACCGCCGGCGCCAGCGCCGGCAGAAAGCTCAGCAGCGCTCGCGCCTCGACCACGCCGGAACCGAGCGCGTTGGCGATCACCACCGTGCCGTCGCGCACGGCCTGCACCAGGCCGGGCACGCCCAGGCGCGAGCGCGCATTGAGCTCGAGCGGATCGGCGAAGTCGGCATCGAGCCGTCGCACCAGCACTTCGACGCGCTTGAGGCCGGAGACCGTGCGGATGAAAACGCCGTCGTCGCGCACGGTCAGGTCCTCGCCCTCGACCAGCAGGAAGCCGAGATAGCGTGCGAGATAGGCATGCTCGAAATAGGTCTCGTTCATGGGTCCCGGCGTGAGCACGCAGACGCGGGAATCGTCTTGCCGGTTGAGGGCAGACAGCTCGGCCTGAAAAGCCTGGAAGAACGGCGCCAGGCGCTCGACCTTGAGCTCGCGATAGACGTCGGGCATGGCGCGCGACAGCGCGAGACGGTTCTCGAGCGCGTAACCCGCGCCCGAGGGCGCCTGGGTACGGTCATTGAGCACCCACCAATGGCCCGCGGGCGAGCGCCCGACATCGACGGCATAAATTCGCAGATGAGCGCCGCCTGGCGGCGCGACCCCGACCAGCGGCCGCAGGAATTCCGGATTGCCGGCGATGACCGCGGCCGGCAACCGGCCGTCGCGCACCAGGTTCGCCGGTCCATAGGCATCGGCCAGCACCGCCTCGAGCAATTCGGCGCGCTGAATCAGTCCGGCTTTGAGCGCCTGCCACTCCGACGGATCGATGAGGAGCGGCATGTGGCTGAGCGGCCAGGGCCGCTCAGCCCCGGCCGCGTCGTCGTAGACTCGATAGAAGACGCCGGAATCGTGCACGTGGCGATCGGCGGCGGCGAAGCGCCGGCCGATCTCTTTCGGCCCCAGTGCCGCGAGCATGGCCAGTAGCGGCCGCCAATGGGCCCGCACGCGGCCGTCGTGGTCGACCATCTCGTCGAAAATGCCGGGCAGCGGACGATAGCCCGCCAACAGCGTCTCGACCTCGTCGGTCGCGGAGGCGCTGTCCCATTGGCCGGCCATGCGGCTGTCAGACATGGGTTGGACGTCTGAGGTCGAGTGTCGTCGGGTACTCGAGCGAGCGTTCCTCGCCGGCCACATCGAAAAATCCGGGCGTGTGGCCGTGAGCCTGGAAGCGCGCCAAGCGCCGCGCCTCCGCTTCGTACGCGTTGACCGGGAAGGTCTCGTAGTTGCGCCCGCCGGGGTGAGCGACATGGTAGACGCAGCCGCCGAGCGAGCGCCGGCTCCAACGATCGTAAATATCGAAGGTGAGCGGGACGTGCGGCTCGATGGTCGGCTGCAGCGCTGCCGCCAGCTTCCACGCCTTGAAGCGTACCCCGGCAACGTATTCGCCGGAGCGGGTGGTCGAGGTCAGCGGCACGGCGCGCCCGTTGCAGGTGACGGCATGGCGGCTGGCGTTGAACCCCTCGGCCTTCACCTGCAGCCGTTCGACCGACGAATCGACGAAGCGCGCGGTGACGCCCGCCGTCGTGTCTTCGCCGAGGACATGCCACGGCTCGAGCGCCTGTCTCAATTCCAAGGTCACGCCACCATGGTTGACGGCGCCGTAGAATGGAAAGCGAAACTCGCGTTGCGCATGAAACCACTCCGAATCGAAATGATAGCCCGCGCCGCGAAGATCGTCCAAGACGGCGAGAAAATCCTCCCAGACAAAGTGGCCCAACATGAATCGGTCGTGCAGGGCGGTGCCCCAACGCACCAGCGAGCCGCGTTGCGGCGCACGCCAGAACCAGGCGATCAGGGCCCGCAGCAGCAGCTGTTGCGCCAGGCTCATGCGCGCGTGCGGCGGCATTTCGAAGGCGCGGAATTCGACCAGGCCCAGCCGTCCGGTCGGACCGTCCGGCGAGAACAGCTTGTCGATGCAGAGCTCGGTACGGTGGGTATTGCCGGTGACGTCGACCAGAAGATTGCGAAACAGGCGGTCGACCAGCCACGGCCGCGGCACCTCCCCCTCCCCCATCGCCGGCACCATGGCAAGCGCGATCTCGAGCTCGTAGAGCTGGTCGTCGCGCCCTTCGTCGACGCGCGGGGCCTGGCTCGTCGGCCCGATGAACAATCCCGAGAACAGGTACGACAGCGAAGGATGCCGCTGCCAATACACGATCAGGCTCTTGAGCAGGTCGGGCCGGCGCAGAAACGGGCTGTCGGCCGCCGTCGGCCCGCCCAGCACGACGTGATTGCCGCCGCCGGTGCCGGTGTGGCGGCCATCGATCATGAACTTGTCGGTACCGAGCCGAGCGGCTCGCGTTTCCTGGTAGAGCGTGTGCGTGAGATGCACTGCCTCGCGCCAGGTTGCCACGGGATGAACATTGACTTCGATGACGCCGGGATCGGGCGTAACCTTGATGACGTTCAAGCGCGGATCGGGCGGCGGCTCGTACCCCTCCACGTGCACCGGCATGTTGAGCTCGGCGGCAGTCGCTTCAACCACCGCGAGGAGCTCGAGATAGTCTTCCAGTCGTTCGACCGGCGGCATGAACACGCAGAGCCGTCCATCGCGCGGCTCGACCGTGAGCGCCGTGCGCACCGCGATAGCCGATCCCGACGGTGACGCAGCCGCGCGCACTGGCGGCGGCGGGCCGCGGCGAAAATCCAACACCTTCGCGCGGGCGGCGGCTTCTTCGCTGCGATAGACAATGGCCTGCGCCAGGAGCTCCGGATCGGGCAATTCGCCCCGCTCGATCATGGGATCCGCGGGCACGAGGTGCGGGTAGTCGGTCGGCCGCAGGTGCGGCAAGGCGTTGAGCGGCAGACGAAAGCCGATCGGAGAATCCCCCGGCGCCAGGAACAGGTGCCGGCGCCGGGTTTGCCAGATCTCGCTGAGCCAGCCCGGCGCGGCCGCCTCGGCGGTCCAGCGTTGCACCGGCAGTACGTAGCCGACCGGCACGCCAAGTTGGCGTTCGAACGCGCGCATGATGCGGTCGCGCTCGAGCGGGTCATCGATCTTGGGATCATTGGGGTCGACATTCTCCGGAAGCTCGCCCTGCTTGAGCATGCGCTCGGCCGGGTCTTCGAAGGCGGGTTGCACGTAGATGGCGTCAAGCCCAAGGCGGGACGCGACGGCTTGCGTGAAACGCTGGGCGTCGCCGGCAAGCGGCTGATAGGCGTCGGTCTCGGTCGCAATCAGCGCGGGGTCGCGCCAAATCGGCTTGCCGTCTCGCCGCCAATAGAGCGCGAACGCCCAGCGCGGCAGAGGCTCGCCCGGATACCATTTGCCCTGGCCGTAGTGCAGGAGCCCGCCTGCGGCAAAATGAGTGCGCAGCCGCCGGCTCAGATTGTCGGCGCGGACGCGCTTGGTAGGACCAAGCGCGGCGGTGTTCCACTCCGCCGACTGGTAGTCGTCGACCGAAACGAAAGTCGGCTCGCCGCCCATCGTCAGTCGGACGTCGTTCCTCGCGAGGTCGCCATCGACCTTGTCACCCAGCGCGTCGAGCGCCGCCCATGCTTCATCCGAGAACGGATAGGTCACGCGCGGCTGTTCCGCGATGCGCGTGACCACCATGTCGAACGAGAAGTCCACGTCTGCCGGCTCGACGGCGCCGCTGATCGGCGCCGCGGCGCGGAAATGCGGTGTCGCGGCGAGCGGAAGGTGGCCCTCCCCGCACAACAGCCCGGAGGTGGCATCGAGCCCGATCCAACCGGCGCCCGGCACGTAGACCTCGGCCCAGGCGTGCAGGTCGGTGAAATCCTGCGCGGCGCCCGCGGGCCCGTCCAGCGCCTGCACGTCGGGCCGCAACTGGATGAGGTAGCCCGACACGAAGCGGGCTGCGAGACCGAGATGTCGCAGGACTTGCACCAGCAGCCATGCGCTGTCGCGACACGAGCCCGAATTCGCCGCCAGTGTTTGCTCCGGCGCCTGCACGCCTGCTTCCATGCGAATCACGTAGCCGATCTCGCTTTGCAGGCGTTGATTGAGCTCGACCAGAAAATCGACGATGCCTTTCCTGTCACGCGGGATCGAGGCAAGGAACGCCGACAGCCGCGGCCCCGCCGGCTCGGCATCGAGATAGGGCGCAAGCTCCTCCGCGAACTCGGCGGGATAGGCGAACGGAAAGGTCTCCGCGAACGGCTCGACGAAGAAATCGAACGGATTGACCACCGCCATGTCGGCGATGAGATCGACGGTGATGGTGAATTCGCGGGTCTTCTCCGGAAAGACGAAGCGCGCCAGCCAGTTTCCGTTCGGATCCTGCTGCCAGTTCACGAAATGCTGCGCCGGCGTTACCTTGAGCGAGTAGCTCGGAACGCGCGTGCGGCAATGCGGGGCCGGCCGCAACCTGATCACCTGCGGCCCGAGGCCGACCGGGCGATCGTAGTGGTATCGTGTGACGTGATGGAGACTGACGAGGATCGACATACGCCGCTCTGCCGCGCTAAGGCCTACTACATCCTATGGAATTTGTGATGCAATTTCTGGGCCGTCCAGACGCTCTTGCGGGGGTGGCCTGCCGATGCCCCACCGCGCCTGCGAAATCCCGCTCAGCTTGTCGATTGCGGCGATCCGACCGACCGCTTGAGCCCGGCCGCGACCGCACGCAACGCATTGTCGCCCAAGTTGCGCGGGCGGCGCGAGCTTACGGCGTGAATCCGATCGTGAATGAATGTCAGCTTCCAGATCACCGGCGGCGGTATGACAAACGGGTAGAGATCGGGCTGGCCCATGCTGCGGTTGATGGAGTTGACCGCGAAGGTCAGCGGCAGCCAGGCATCGATGATCCGGTCCATCTCGGCGACATAGGGGTCGAAGTCGATCGCCGCAGACAGGTCGGCGCCTTTGGCCACCTTCGGCCGCAGCCGCAGGCCGAACGCGAACGCGGTTTCGAGCGTATCGACCATGTGAAAATAGTGCGCCCAGGTCTCGGCGAAATCCTCCCACGGATGCGAGCTGGCATAGGCAGTGACGAAGCGATCCGCCCAGTCCGGCGCCGGACCATTGGCATAGTGGCGCTGCAGCGCCGCGCCATAATCGTCGCGCTCGTCACCGAACAGCCGCCTGAACTCGTCGATCGCCGGCGAATCCGCGACCAGGCGATCCCAGTAATAATGGGCGATCTCGTGGCGGAAATGACCGAGCAGCGTGCGGTAAGGCTCGCCCATCGACTTGCGCTGACGTTCACGCTCGGGGGCGTCGGCCTCGGCCGCGTTGAGGGTGATGAGGCCGCTGGCGTGCCCGGTCAGGATCGGCGCTTGCTCCGCCGAGGCACCGACGGGGGTCGACAGGAAATCGAATGCGAGACCGTTGGGATCTTCGGCCCGGGTTTCCAGCGGCAGGCGCAGCCGCAGCAACGAATAGAACAGTCGGCGCTTGGCGAATTCGATCTTGCGCCAATGCCCGAGGTTCTCGGGACTTGTGAGATCGGGAATGGTGCGGTTATGGCGGCAGGCCGCACAAAACGCCTCGGCATCATCGGCGGCCACGAGCCAGTTGCAGACATTATTCTCGACATTGGCGCAAAACCGATACTGCTCCGCCGGCGCCGCGAGTGCACGCCACGCGCCGTCGACCTCTTCCAGCGCGGTGACGGTTTCCCGTTCCGCCAAGTAACCCAGCCGCAGGCCGCAGCTCTCACAGCTGGTATTTTCGAAATAGAGCGGCTGTCCGCAGTTCTGGCACTCGAAAAGCTTCATGGTTCCGGCACCCTGACCGCGAGACGCCATTCAACGCCGCGTCTATGTTGATCGTTCCAGCATCCGTCGATGCGATTCTGCGCCTCGGCAGAGTTGCTCAGATTGCGCGGCCATCGCCGACCCTCGTCATTGCGGCTCGAGCTTGGCGATGCGGATGTAGTCGCCCCAGGCCGCGATGTCCCGCACCAGCCGCGCCTGTCCCTCCTCGGGCGTGCTGATCCAGGGATCGCCGCCGTAATTCCTCAGGAAATTCTGGGTCTCCTCCGTCGCCACCACGTCACTGAACCATTTGTTCAACTGCTCGACGATCGGTCTCGGTGTTGCGCTCGGCACCATGGCGGCGAACCATCCCACCAGATCCATGGGCACGCCCGACTCGGTCATGGTCGGCAGCTCCGGGTTCGACTTCAGCCGCTCCGCCGAAGCGACCGCAAGCACGCGCAGCCTGCCCTCGCGGTGCTGGCTCAGCGCAAAGACGGGATCCTGCAGCGCGTAATCGACCTTGCCGCTCGTCATGTCGTTGAGCGCATCCTGCGCCATCCGGTAATGGACCTGCACGGCCTGCAGGCCCGCCTTCTCGTTGTAGATGGCCCCCATCACGATGCCGGAATTCGCGGACACCGCATAGGTCGCCTTGTCACCTTTTTCCTTCAGGTACGCCGTCAGCTCCGCCACGCTCTTCCATGGCCGCTTGGCGTCGACCGCAAGCATGAAGGCCTGCTTGTTGATCGTGGCCGCTATCTGGATGGCCTTGGCCGCATCGAACGGCGGCTTTTTGATCAGATGCATGTTGCCGGCAACCGTGTTGCCGGCGTGAATGAAGATGGTATGGCCATCGGGCTTCGAGCGCACCATGCTTTCGGCCGCGATATTGCCGCCGGCGCCCGGCTTGTTCTCGACGATGATCGTGCGCTTGAGAACCGGGCGCATCTTCTCCGCAAAGTAGCGCACGATCACATCGGCGCCGCTGCCGGCCGGGAAGGCACAGAGGAACCGCACATCCTGGCTCGGATAGTCCTGGGCACGAGCGCTGCCCGGCATGCCCGCCAGGGCCGCAGCCAGCACCATCGCCGCCGCCAGACGCATCCGCCCCGTGGAGACGTGTCGCATGCATTCCTCCCTTTGATGTTATTGAAGCGGGCATTGGGCGCAGACCTGATAGCCGGCGCCGCCCGGAGCTCCCGCCGTCATTGCGGCTCGATCTTGGCGGCCCGCACGAATCCCTCCCAATCCTTGACGTGCTGCCGGAACAGCGCCTGGCCTTCCTCGGGCGTGGTGACGAAGGGATCACCGCCGAAGCTGTTGAGGAACGCCTTGGTCTCCTCGGTGGCGAGGACCTGGTTGAACCACGTGTTGAGCTTGTCGATGATCGGCCGCGGCGTACCGGCCGGCACCATGGCGGCGAACCACGTGAGCAACTCGACGCCGCGGACCCCGGCTTCGGCCATGGTCGGGAGCTCCGGCACCGCCTGCATGCGCTGCGGGGTGCTGACCGCGAGCATCCGCAATCGCCCGGCGCGCGCCTGGCTCAACGCGAACACCGGATCCATCATGCCGTAGTCGATGCGGCCACTGGCGAAGTCGTTCAGGCTGTCGTTCGCCGTCCGGTAGGGCACCTCCACGGCTTGGATGCCGGTCGCCTGCTTATAGAGCTCGCCCATCACCTTGCCGCTGGTGTTGGACTGGGCATAGCTCGCCTTTTCTCCCTTCTGCTTCATCGCCTCGGTCAACTCGGCCAGCGTCTTGTACGGGCTGTTCGCGGGCACCATCACCATGAACGGCTGCTTGTTGACGCCGGCGGCGATTTGCAGGTCCTTCACGGCATCGATCGGCGGCGCCTTGAACAAGTGCATGTTGGCGGCGATCGCGCTGGCGGCATGGACATAGACCGTGTGGCCGTCGGGCTTCGCGCGCGCGGTGTACACCGCCGCGATGTTGCCGGCGGCTCCCACCTTGTTCTCGACGATGATGGTCCGGTTGGCGAAGGGCCTCACCTTCTCGGCGAAATATCGCACCAGCACATCGGCACCGCTGCCCGCGGGGAAGCCACAGATGAAACGAATGTCCTGGCTCGGATAGTCTTGCGCAGCGACGCCGGCGGGGACCGCGGCCAGGACGACCATCGCGGCGATGGCGCTCGTGATACCGCGCAGAGTTGGTTTGAGAGTGGAGTTCATGAGATTTCCTCCAGCACGACCCTGTCGCGGGCCGCGATTGCGCCCGTCGGCTTGTCATTGCGGCTCGATCTTGGCCATCCGAACGTAGTCACCCCATTCCTTGATGGCGGTCTCGAGCATTTCCTGGCTGCGTTCCGGGGTGTTGATCATGGGGTCGGCGCCGGACGCGTTGAGGAATTTCTTCGTTTCCTCCGTGCTGACGATCTGCGAGAACCACTGGTTGATCCTGTCGACGATCGGCTTGGGAGTGCCGGTCGGCACCATCACGCCCCACCATAGACTAAGGTCCATGGGGATTCCCGACTCGGTCATCGTCGGCAGCTCCGGCAGCGACTGCAGCCGTTTGGCCGTGCTCACCGCGAGGATGCGCAGCCGCCCCTCGCGCTGTTGCGCGAGCGCGAAAATCGGGTCGTGCAGTCCGTAGTCGAGCTTGCCGCTCATCATCTCGTTCAGTGAATCGGGTGCGCTGCGGTATTGCACTTCGAGGGCACCGAGACCTGCGGTGTTCTTGTAGATCGCGCCCATGATGCGGCCCGGATTCGCCGCAACGGCATAACTGGCGCTGCTGCCCTTCTGCTTCACGGCTGCGGTCAATTCGGCCACGTTCTTGTAGGGACTCTTTGCATCGACCACGAGCATGAATGCAAGATTGCTGGTGGTGGCCGCGACCCGGATCGCCTTGCCGACGTCGACGGGGGGATTCTTGAACAGATGCATGCTCGCGGCCACCGTCGTCCCCGCAAACGGGTAGAGCGTGTGGCCGTCGGGCTTCGAGCGCGCGACGTATTCGGTCGCAATATTGCTCGCTGCTCCAACCTTGTTCTCGACCACCACCGTGCGCCCGGCGAGCGGCCGCAGCTTCTCGGCAAAATAGCGCACGAACACGTCGGCGCCGCTGCCCGGCGGAAATCCGCAAATCAGCCGGATATCCTGGCTGGGATATTCCTGAGCGGCGGCAACGCCCTGCATCGCCCCTAGCGCGGCGGTCAGAACGACCGCCAGCCGAGCGAATCGCAACGGCCAATTCGAATTGGCATTCATGGGCTTCCTCCCTCTGAAGAGATGCCGGATCATCCTTCGAGCCGGCGTCCGCACGTTTCGATGCTTGATCGGGCGCGATGCGTGCGTCATCGCGCCCGTTCGTCACCTCAACCCTGCGGCACGATTTTCGCCAAGCGGACGTAGTCGCCCCAATCCTTGATCGCTTTCAGGAACAGCTCCTGGCCCGCCTCCGGCGTATTGATGAAGGGGTCGCCACCAAAGCTATTGAGAAACTTCCTGGTTTCATCGGTCTGCACGATCTCCGAGAACCACTGGTTCACCTTGTCGATGACAGGTTTCGGCGTGCCGGCCGGCAGCATGGCCGCCCACCAGCCGGTCAGATCCATGGGCACGCCCGACTCGGTCATGGTCGGCAGGTCCGGGTTCGCCTGCAGTCGCGTCGCCGTACTGACGGCGAGGATGCGCAGCCGCCCTTCGCGCTGCTGGGCGAGCGAAAAGACCGGATCATGCATGCCGTAGTCGACCTTGCCGCTGAGCATCTCATTGAGCGAATCCGGAGCCGTCTTGTAATTCACCTCGACGGCTTTGATGCCGGTGACGTCCTTGTAGATCTCGCCCATGATGGTGCCGGTGGGAGCCGCCGACGCGTAGGTGGCCTTGTCCCCCTTCTTCTTCATGGCCTCGGTGAGCTCGGCGACTGCCTTGTAGGGCGCCTTCGCGTCTACGACCAGCATGAAGGGTTGCCGGTTGATCGATGCCGCGATTTGAAACGCCTTGGCTGCGTCGACGGGCGGCTTCTTGAAGAGATGCTGGTTCGCTGCAACCGCGGTCGCCGCATGGACGAAGATGGTGTAACCGTCGGGTTTCGCCCGTGCGACATACTCCATCGCGATATTGCCGCCGGCGCCTGCCTTGTTCTCGACGATCACCGTGCGGTTCGCAAGCGGACGCAGCTTTTCGGCAAAATGCCGCACCAGCACATCCGCTCCGCTGCCGGGAGGAAAGGCGCAGATGAGGCGGATATCCTGGTTAGGATAGGCCTGCGCGCGGGCACCGGTCGGCATCATGCCCGCTGCCGCGGCCAACGCGAGAGCCGCGGAACACAACCGCCAATTCCATCCGTATTTCATATGTTTCCTCCGTTGCATCAGTTTGCCGGTCGGCATGTTCATTCCTGGAACGCCTCCTCGCGGGTCTTGCGAAACTGCGGCAGCACGATCAGGGCGATGAGGCCCACCGTCATGGCCAGAAGAGTTGCCGAAATCGGCCGCTCGACAAACACCATCGGGTCGCCGCGCGAAATCACCAGAGAGCGCCTGAGATTTTCCTCCATGAGCGGCCCGAGAATGAATCCCAAGACCAACGGCGCCGGCTCGCATCCAAATCTCAGCATCACATAGCCGAACACCGCGAAGACGGCGCAGAGCACCAACTGGGCCATATTCGTGTTGGTGCTGTAAATGCCGATGACACAGAATAGCAGAATTGCCGGATAGAGCAGACGATAAGGGACGGAGAGCAGGCGAACCCATATTCCGATCAGCGGCAGATTGATCACCAGCAGCATCAAATTGCCGATCCACATGCTGGCGACCATTCCCCAGAACAGGTCCGGACGCTTGGTCATGACCGCCGAACCCGGCTGAATGCCCTGGATGATCATCGCTCCCATCATCAGCGCCATGATGGCATTGGAGGGCAGGCCCAGCGTCAGCAATGGAATGAAGGAGGTTTGCGCGGCCGCGTTGTTGGCGGATTCCGGACCTGCCACGCCCTCGATGGCGCCACGGCCGAACCGGCTCGGGTCCTTGGCGATCTTCTTCTCGAGGGTATAGCTCGCGAACGCGGCAAGCACGGCGCCGCCACCGGGCAGGATGCCGAGAATCGAGCCCAAGCCGGTGCCGCGGAGCACCGCCCGCCAGGACTCGCGGAAGTCCTTCATGCTCGGCCAAAGGTCTTTCATCTTCGCGCTGAATTGCGGGCGCGGCAGCGTCGGCTGCTCCAGATTGCGAATGATCTCGACGATCCCGAACATCCCGATCACCAACGGGAGGAAATCGATTCCGTCCCACAGTTCGGAAACGCCGAACGTATAGCGCGTAAGGCCGCTGTTGACGTCCGTGCCGACGAGGCCGAACAGCAGGCCGACGAGGACCATCCCCACCGCCTTGATCACCGAGCCGTGCGCCAGAATGACCGCGGTGACGAGGCCGAGCACCATCAACGAGAAATAGTCGGGCGAGTTGAATTGCTGGGCAATGGCCGCAAGCGGCGGCCCGAACGCGGCGATGAATACCGTGCCGACACAGCCGGCGAAAAAAGAGCCCAATGCGGCCACCCCGAGCGCGGCGCCGGCGCGTCCCTGCTTGGCCATCTGGTGACCGTCGAGGCAGGTGATGATCGAACCGGCCTCGCCGGGGATGTTCACCAGGATCGACGTGGTCGAGCCGCCGTATTGCGCGCCGTAATAGATGCCGGCCAGCATGATGAGCGAGGACAACGGCTCGAGACCGAAGGTGATCGGCAACAGCATGGCCAGCGTGGGGATCGGCCCGATGCCGGGCAGCACGCCGATCAGCGTGCCGAGGAGACAGCCGAGCAGGGCGAAGCCGATGTTCTTCAACGATAGCGCCGCGCCGAAGCCGGTCGCCAGGTTCTGGAATAGATCGAACTCCATGCTAGTGTCCCGATTCCGAAGTTCGTATGATCTCGCCGCACCCTCCGATACGAACTTCGGAATCGAAGGACACTAGCCACTCTATGATTCTAGTGCCCCTTTTGAACCCGAAGTTCGCAATCGGACTCGCGGCATGGATGTGCGAACTTCGGGTTCGGGGCACTAGCGGCCCCACCACGCAGGCAGCGGCTGTCCGAGCAAGTAGACGAACACCACCACCGTGAAAATCGCCAAGCCCACCCCGAGCAGAAGGGTTTCGCTCGGTTTCACCTCGCGCCGTGCATAGGCGGCGAAGATCGTCAGCAGGACGGCGGTGAGCGCGAGTCCGATCGATTCGATCAAGAATCCGAAGATCAGGATGGCCGCAATGATGAACAGGATGGGACGCAACTGAACCGGTTCGATCGGCGGTCCCTCGATCGTCACTCCCCGGACCCCGATGACGAGCCCCACGACGATGATCAAGGCGCTGAGCAAGGTCGGGAAATAACCGGGCCCCATGCGTGAGGAGCTGCCGAAGGCAAGATCGCTGCCGAAGTAAAGTCCGGCAAGACCGATCAGCATGAACGCCAGCCCCGCCCCAAGATCCTGGGGGCTCTTCACCTGCAGCATGCGGTTTCCTCCACTCGCCGGCACACGCATCCCTGCTCGCGTGTGCGGAGACCTTATGCCCATCCTATCGTTGACAATAGTTTGGGTAAGCGGGCGTAATGTCTCGTTGGGACAACGCCCACTGAATACTGTCGCAGGGCGCGGCGACATCGGGAAGACTGCGCGCCGCATTGAAAGGCATCGTAATGACCCAGGCCGACACCGAGAAGTTCCGCTTGCGCCATTTCGTCGAGAAACTCGTGCAAGAGGGCGAATGCGTGGTCCACGACGATCCGATCGAGCTGATCGACGTGGCTGCGGTGCTGGATTGCAATCCCAACGCGGTCTGGTTCCGCGCGGTCGGGCCGGAGAAGACCGAGCTCGTCGGCAACGTCATGGGGACGCGGCGCCGCCTTGCCGCGGCGCTCGATACCGATGAGGCCGGCTTTCCCGCCGTGTTGCGCGAGCGGCTGCGGCATCCGATGGCCCCGATCGAGGTGGCTTCCGCGCAGGCGCCGGTGCAGGAGGTGGTGCTGACCGGCGACGAGGCAGACCTGACCACGCTGCCTGTGCATCTGCAGCACGGGCTCGACGGCGCGCCCTACATCTCCGCCAGCATCGACTATGCGCGCGACCCGAAGTCGAGCTTCACCAATATCGGCTGCCGCCGCCTGATGCTGCGTGGTCCGCGCGCCGCCGGCATCGACCTCAACGCTCCGAGCGACCTGCGTGCGCTCTATCAGAGTGCGGTTGCCAAGGGCGAGCGCATGCCCGTCGCCTTTGCCGTGGGCAGCCATCCCGCCGATTTTCTCGCCGCCGTCGCCGCGACGCCGCCGATGGACGAGCTCGACGTGGTCGGCGCCGTGCGCGCCGCGCCGGTGCCGGTGGTGAAATGCGTCACCGTCGACGTCAAGGTTCCGGCCGACGCCGAGCTGGTGCTCGAGGGCTATATCGACGAGCGCGGACTGGTCGAGCCGGAGGGACCCTACGGCGAATATATCGGCTATTATGGCCTGCTCAAAAGCAACCCGGTTTTCCACCTCACCGCGATCACCAAACGGCGTGACGCATTGTTCCAGACCGTGACGATCGGCGGTGCGCGGCTGGGCTTCACCGACACCGCGCAACTCGGCGCGGCGAAAACCGAGGCTGCGATCTGGAACGTGCTGCAGCAGGCCGTGCGCGAGCCGGTCGCGGTGTGCTGCACGGCGTCGTCGGGCGGCATGTACAACGTGCGCGTCTCGCTTCGCCAGCGCAATCCCGGCGAGGCCCGCAACGCCATTGCCGCGGTGTTCTGCTCCTCCGGCGACGTCAAGCACGTATTCGTGGTCGACGACGACATCGACGTCTTCTCCGACGAGCAGATCGACTGGGCGCTCGCCACCCGCTTCCAGGCCGACCGCGACTTCGTGGTGGCGTCGGGCTTCCGCTGCGTCCCGCTCGATCCCTCGCTGCAAGGCAGCCGCACCGGCGCCAAGGGCGGCTTCGACTGCACCAAGCCGTTCGGCAAAGGCGACAGCGTCGAATTCACGGTGCCGCATCCGCCTCAACTCCCGCAGCGTCCGCGTCGACCGCTCGAAGCCGCGCTGGCCGAAGGTCCCGCCACCTATCTCGACCTCATGGCCGCCCTCGGTACCCGCGACGGGCGCGAGATTCTGCGCGATTTCGGCAAGCTCTACGAAGAGGGGCGCCTCAAGCGCCTCAAGGACGGCCGCTACACCCTCAATGGAGGGGCATGAGGCGCTAATGCCGGCGCGGACTCGCGGCAAGCTCCCAACGTCATTGTCTTTCTCCTGCGACCTGCGGCAAGCTTGGCGGCCATGACCGACTCCCTCGGCTTCCGCAGGAAATTCGGGGTGATCGCGCCCTCGACCAATACTTCGGTGCAGCCGGAGTTCGAAGCCATGCGGCCGCGCGGCGTCACCAATCACTTCGGCCGCATCTTTATTCCCAACGATCCGATCCGCGACGATGCCGAGTTCAACCAGTTGATGGACAACATCCGCAAGGAGATGTTGCAGGCGGTCGACGACGTGATGACGTGCGAGCCCGATTATCTGATCATGGGCATGTCGTCGGAGACGTTCTGGGACGGGCTTGAGGGCAGCAAGAAGCTGCGCCAGCGGGTGGAGGCGCGCGCGGGCGTGCGGGTCTCGATGGGCTCGGACGCGTCGCAGGCGGCATTGCAACGCTATGGCGTAAAGCGCCTTGGCGTGATCACCCCCTACATGCCGGTGGGTGACCAGCAGGTGCGACGCTTCTTCACCGATTGCGGTTTCGAGGTGGTGCGCCTGAAGGGGCTCAAATGCGCGAGCCCGGTGCTGATCGCGCATGTGTCCGAGCACGAGCTGCGCGACGCCCTCATCGAGGTGGACGGACCTGACGTCGACGCCATCATCCAGGTCGGGACCAACCTGGCGATGGCCCGGCTTGCCGGGGTCGCCGAGTTCTGGCTCGACAAGCCGGTGCTGGCGATCAACACCTGCATCTATTGGTGGTCGCTGCGCGAGAACGGCATCCACGACAAGATCGAGGGCTTCGGCTCGCTCCTGCTGGAGCATTGACTCCCGTCGCCAGCGTGCCTGCAAACCGCCGCAGGCCGGCCGAAGCCGGCGTCGACGACGCAAGAGCCTTGGCCTGGCCGACAGCTACCGCGAGGCCTGCGCCACGCTCCCGTAGCGGACCACGTGATCGCCGTCGTGCGCCGAAACCTTGCCGATGAAGACGAGCGCCGTGACTGAAATCGAGAGTACGGCGCAGATATAGAAGAATGCGACCGCGAGCTTGTGCATTGCGGCTCCCCCTGAACGGACCCACCGCCGCCAATATTATGGTTAATTGGTTAACGAATCGTTCAGGCCGACGGCAGCTGGACCGAACCGGCACGGCGAATTACGGACGCGACATGAGCTCGGCGCGCAACAGTCGGCCATAGCTCCAGGCCAACGCGATGGCGAGCACCAATTCATAGAGGGCGAACCACCGCAGGCCTTGGCCAAGACCAAAATAAGCCACCGCCAGGACGAAACGCGCAAGAATGCCGACGACGTTCGGCAAACGCGCGTAAACCGGTGCGACCCAGCCCGGCAGATACAGGATCGCCGTGATCAGCAACATGATCCCCCACAGCCGCACCCAGCCGGCCGATGGGGCACCGGGCAGGTCGGCAGCCCGCGCCAGCCAGACCGGCGCCGCGATGGCGATCAGGCCAAGCGCCGTCTGCACGATCAGCGCGAAGCCGAGCAGTCGGCGGTAAACGGTGCGCTGCGTTGCCGCCTGCCCCGCCGTCCAGCCGATCGATAGAGCATCCGTCATGATATTCTCCAGCGCGTCAGAAGGTCAGAAGATAGGCCAAGAGGTCGGCTTTCTCGGCCGCCGACAGGCTCGTGCCGTAGACGTGGCCGCCGTTGTCGTTGCCGACGAGGCGGGTATCGAAGCAGAATCCTTCCGCCAGGTCCTGGCGCGGATCGCAGGACGGCGCGGCGAAGCCTCCATTGCGCCCGTCCACCACGTCGAGGCCGCGCACGAAGGTGACCGGCCGTTGCGCCGGCGGCTCCAGAAGGTCGCGCAGGCTCGGAACGGAGCCGTTGTGGAGATACGGCCCGTTGAGCCACAAACCGTTGAGCGGCTCCGCGACATAGCCTGCATTCTTGCGGAACGATTTGAATCCCCAATCGCGGCCCTCGCGGTAATTGTTGTAGGCGTCGCGCGCGGCCTCGGTCCACATCTGCGAACGGTGGATGTCGGTACCGACCTCCGACACGGCAATCACCGTGAGCGTGCGCTTGCCGTCGGGGGCATGGCACTCGCCGCAGTTGGCCGCAAACACGACCTTGCCCCGTTCGACGGCTGCGGCATCGGGCCGGTGCGGAGAGGGTGGCGCAGGCAAGGCACGCAGGAAGCGCTCGATGCGCTCCATGGCCGGATAGCTGAACTCGTTTGCGACCGCGCCGTCGCCGAGCGCCGAGCTGATTACCACCTCGCGCACGGAGTTGTTCAAGCCGTCCCAATGAAGCGGTGCGGGCGAGCGAATTCGCTCGCGTGCGTTCAGGTTCCACACCGCTTGCATGTCGCTGTTGCCGATGGTCCCATCGTCGGCAAGGCGCAGCATGCCGAATTTGACCGGATTGAACGGATCGATCCGTCCCGGTCCCCAGGTCGGTCGGCTGTTCGTCCAGGCGAAAGCCTCCCGCCTGCTCCCACAGCCGCTTGCGCACGAAGGGGATGAGGACAAACCGATACGTGAGGCGATCGAGCCACGACAGCTTGACCTTGTCCGCCATCGCCGGAATCAGATTGTCGCGGTGAATCGATCGTCTGCCGCGCAGCGTGAAAGGAAACGCTGATAGCCCTGGATATCGACGGTGTTGGCGGCCGCGCCGACATAGAGCTGCGGCTCGGCATCCGGTGCAAGCCGCGCTCGCACCGTGTGGCACACCGCGCAGTTGATCGACATCCGCTCGACCCCGACCTTCGCCCGCGAGAAGCCGACGGGCGGGTCGACGGCCGGATTGCGTCCGCGTTCGTAAAGCAAACCGAATGCGGCATAGCCCTGCGGACGCGGCAGGTGGTGGGCGCAGACCTCAGGCATCGCGACCCAGATCGGATACGGAATGCCGCTCGCGCCATCGTTGCCGATCGAGCCGTACTTGAAATGCTCCTCGTCGGACGCGAATGTCGGTACGACCGGCGCCATCAGCCACTGAAAGGCGCCCCAGAGAAAGACCGCGACGGCGAGCAGGCTCGCCAGCACCGCGACGACCCGCCCAGCGGAGGCCCCGGCTCCGGCCTTCATCCGCCGCCAGGCGAGATAAAGAGCGATCGCCTGCGGCGCGCCGAAGACGAAGTCATACAGCGCGAACACGAGGTAACGGCCGCCCACCACGGCGAAGAACGCGGCGCCGGCAAATCGGCACACCACGGCGTAGATCGCCGAGAAACGATGGGCACAGGGATCGAGGGCGGCGGGAATATAAAATATGGAGAGAAGAGCGAGCAGCATCACTGCCAGACGCGGCCAGATCAGCGGCGTCGCCGGATCGACCCCGACGAATGCGAGCACCTCAGCCGGATAGAGGATGCTGACAGTGGCAACGACGATATTGGTGACGATGCCGACCCAGACCAGCCGCCGGTACCAGCGGAGCGCGCCGGGTTCAGTCGAGTGCGTCGTAGCTGCTGTCGACATCGAGCTTTCCTAGAAGGTCAGCAGATAGGCGATGAGGTCGTCCTTTTCGGGCGGCGACAGCGTCGTGCCGTAGACGTGGCCGCCGTTGCCGTTGCCGGGCAGCCGGGTGTCGTAGCAGAACCCTTGCGGCAGCGGCTGGCCCGGCGCGCAAGGGGGGGACACGAAGCCGCCGTTCTTGCCGTCGAGCAGATCGATGCCGCGCACGAACGCGACCGGCCGTTGCGCCGGCGGCGCGAGCAGATCGCGCAGCGTCGGCACGGAACCGTTGTGCAGATAGGGACCGCGCAGCCACAGCCCGTCGAGCGGCAGGTTGGCATAGCCGTCGGTCTTGACGAAGGACTTGAACTGATAGGGCGTGCCGGCGAACAGCTCGGCGAGCTGGCGCTGGCGAAATGCCTCGGTATAGGAATTGAGCCGGCCGGGATCGGTGCCGAGCCTGCTGTTCGGCTCGACCTTGCCGAGAGTGGCCCCCGCGAACACGTAGCCCTGCGCGCCCTGGTAGCCATGACAGGCGGCGCATGCGCTCATGTAGAGCGCGCGTCCGCGCTCGACCGCGGCCGGGTCGACCTGGTGCGGGCTGCGCGGCGGGCGCAGATCGCCGAGCCAGGCCGCGACGCGCTCGATGGCGGCGTGATCAACCGTTTCCGGCGTCACGCCGGCGCCGAGCGCGGCGGAAAGGTTGCGTTCGGCGAGCGAGGGATTGTTGCCGTCCCAGTGCAGTTGCATGCCCTCGCGCGGCTTCTGATGGAAAATCGAGGGAAGGTCGCTGGCGCCATAGCGCTCGCCGGGCGCAATGGCGCCCAGCGCCGTCTGCATCTGGACGAGCTTGTAGGGATTGAAGGTATCGACGCGTCCCGGCCCCCACGCCGCCTGCTCGGCGATGAAGGGGTAGAGGCGCGAGCGCCGCTGCAGAAATCCTTCGCGCACGCGCGGAATCACGTAGTAGCGCCACACCTGCCGCTCGATCCAGCTCAGATTCGCGCCCGCGGCCTGCATGGCCGGAATCAGCCTGTCGGGACTGAGCCGTTCGTCGGCGCCGGCGTCGAGCACGAACCGGATGAAACGATAGAGGTCGAGATTGTTGGAGGGCATGCCGGGGACGATCGACGCGTGCGGCGCCTTCGGAGGTCCGGTACGTCCCGGTATGGCAGACCGCGCAATTGAACCAGACCAGGTCGACGCCCTGGTAGTCGCGCTTCGAGATGCCGATCGGCAGGTCCTCCTGCCGGCCGCGGTCGTCGGTGCGGTAGAGAAAGCCGAAGGCGCGGTAGTCGAGGCGGCCATCGAAGGCCTCGGGAAACAGCCGCGGCAATGCCTGCCACACCCAGTACGGCATGCCGCTGCCCTCGTCGGCACCGATCGAGCCATGCTCGAAATGGGCGACGATGTCGGGAAAGACCGCGGCGGTGTTGCGCGTGAGGCGCTTGGCGAAAACGAGCCCGAAGCCGACGGCGACCAAGCCGACCAGCAGCAAAAATGCGAGCACGATGACCACCGGAAGGAGCGAGGCGTCGCCGGCGGCGCGATTGCGCTTCGACATAGGTCACGGGCGCTTCTGCGGCCACGGCAGTTGCTCCCTAGGCGGCCCGCGCCGGCGCAACCGGCGGCAGGTTCAGCGTCGGGCGCGTGGCATAGATCGTCATCAGCTCGTCGATCATCGCCTCGCGGCTCGGGAAGCGGGCAAGCTCATAGCAGCCCATCGGATTCTTCGGCGCGTTGAGCAGGCACTTGTTGCAATAGGTGCAGGGCCGCTCCGGGCACGTCCCGGCCCATGGCCCATTGCTGCACGAGATCATTGTTGGCAACGAGGGAGCGGGCGATGGCGACGCCGTCGAATGCGCCCGACGTGATGCCATCGCGGACGAAGGAGGCGGTCTGGTAGCCGCCGGTATTGAGCACCGGGATCGACACGTTGGCCTTGATGGCGCGCGCCTCCTCCAGGCTGACGCCTTCGATCGGCAGCCCCTTTTTCATGCGGAACCAGATCCAGCGGAAGATCGGCCGCAGCAGCCGGTAGCGGAACAGCAGGAAATTGCGGAAGGTGTCGACCCCCGACGAGATCATCGCGTCGTAGGTGGTGGCGATGGTTTCGAACGAGAAGTCGCCGGGCGGATTGAGCGGATGCGGGAACAGCGAGCCGGTCGAAACGTGGATGGCATCGGCGCCCTCGCTTTCGCACCACTTCGCGACCTCGATGGTGTCGGCGAGCACGTTGCCTTTCTTTTCCCACGGAACGACATTGTTGCGGTCGACCGCGCTGAGCTTGACCTGCAGATGGAAATCGCGGCCGACGCGCGCGCGGATCGCACGGATCACCTCCAGCAGGAAGCGGGCGCGGTTCTGCAGCGATCCGCCGTATTCGTCGGTGCGATCGTTGATGCCCGGACGAGAGAAACTGCGTGAACAGGTAACCGTTGGCCGCATGCAGCTCGACGCCGTCGAGACCGGCTTCGCGCGCCCGCCAGGCGCCGTCGGCAAAAGCGGTCACGAGGTGCTCGATCTCCGCCTTGCCGGCGGCGCGGCAGAGAAAACCGTGCAGCGGTTCCTTGCGGCTGGTGGAGCTCAATGTCGGGCGGTGGGAATTGTGCACCCCCGGGATATCCATCTGCCGGCCGGAGTGGCTGAGCTGCATGATGTATTTGCAGTCGAACCGGTGCACGGCCGCGCCCAGCCGCCCCCACAGCGGAATGAAATCGTCGCGGTGGATGGTGGCATAGCCGGCGATGATGCGTCCCTCCATCAGCACCGGCACGTAGGAGGAGATGACCGCGCCGATGCCGCCGGCGGCGAACTTGCACTCCCAGTTGATGCGGGTCTGCGTGAGCGAGCCGTCCTCGTTGTCGAACTTGCCGGAAATGTTCGACCGGAAGATGCGGTTCTTGACCGTCAGATTGCGGAACCGCAGCGGCGTGAAGATGACGTCCTCGGTCATGGCCTCGCCTTGGTTCCCTCTTCGGCGAGCGCCCGCTCCCACACCGCGCGCAACAAGGCCGGCACGAAAGCGGCGGCCGGACACTGCGCCCAGTTTCCCGCCATGAACTGAATATCCTGCCCGGGCATGCGCTCGTGGGCAGCCTCGAGCTCGAGCACCACGAGCGTCCCCGGCCGCACCGCGCCCGCGACCGTGGCGCCCGGCATGGTCGCCTGGCGCAGCACGCTCGGCGGCGCGAACAGACATTGCGCGACGACGGCATCGGTCGAAGATCCGGAGCGCCAGCGCCGCTCGCGCCACAGCTCGCGCATGCGCTCGAAGCCGCGAACGAGATTGTGCACGGCAATACCGGTGGCATGAACCCCGGCGCGATCGCCGCCGACCAGATCCGCAAGCAGCTGGCGCGAGCGTCGCAGCTGGCCGCTGAGCTCAAGGTAGATCGCTCGCAGCGGGTTGCGGGTATGCACGGCGGTATCGAGCACCCGCGCCGCGGCCCAGCTCTCGCGGCTGCCCCGGTAGTCCGGAGCGAACAATCGCCCCACGGCTTGTTGCGTTGCCGGCCCGAGCTCAGGGGCGCCGGCGGCGCCGCGCACGGCGCCGGCCAGGCCCGCGATGGTTTCATCATCCCACAACGGCTTTTGCTGGCCGGGATCGAGCCGCCGCTGCAAGCGGTCCTGAGCGAGCGCACGCGCTGCGTCTTCGCGCGGCGCCACCGACGGCAACGGCACGCCATCGAGCCGCAATACGTTGCGGATCCGCCGCACGAGAATGCGGTTGATCAGCGGACCGCGCAGCTCGAAGCGGCGGTCGAGCCTCGTGTCATTGGCGAGGCCGCGGATGTCCGCCCTCGCGTCGACCCGCACCAGGTCGACCAAGCCCGGAATGCGCAAGGATCGACCCACGGCTTGCCCCCGTCACTTGGTCCACGGGAAGAACACGTTGCGGACATCGGCGAAATGCGGTCGCAGCTGGGGCACGTGCCGCTCCAGCACGGAGCGGAAATTGTTGTCGCGCACCCACGCGAAGCCGGCCGGCGTATAGACCTCCGGGGTGAAATCGGACGTAAAGAAGCGGTCGCTCTTGAGCCGGCGCGACGCCATCAGAATAAAGATGCGGAAAGCGGTGTCGGAGAATCCGAACCCGGGCGGCGCCGTCTCGCAGTGCAGACCGACCAGGAGGTCGACCTGCTCGATCGATTTGTAGACGGCGGCGAGCTCGCGCTGCCAATCGGGATTCGACGTGAGCTCCGCGAAGCTTTTCGGCACCCGCATGCCCAGGTGCCGGCGGAACGCGCAATAGCGCGGCACCCCCCGCTCGCGATCGCGCAGGACGTCGGTCGCGGCGATATCGAGAAAGATCGCGTCCTTCTTGTGCAGCTTGCGCAAGCCGTTCGGGTAATTGTGCAGCACCAGCGCGCCGGGATGGCTGATGGCGAGCGAATACAGCACGTCGTCGAACGGCGCCTTGGCGTAGAGCGCACGAACGCCTCCGCCCGCGGTCGTCATGAAATCGCAGGCGACGATCTCTCCGCCGTCCCGGTGACGGCGGAAGGAGAACTCGTCGGGAGGAGCGAATGCATGCGGTAGACCGCGGTGAATTCCTCGGTCATCGCATAGGGCGCGGCATGGTGATCGGTGGGAGAGCCCGGGATACCGGACAGGATTTCGCCGTCACCGAGCCGGCCATAGGCGCGGGAATAGTGCTCGCCGAGCAGGCCCCAGAAATTGCCGCGCATGGCGAAACGCCCTTCCGGCGAATTCATCAGCGCCGGCGTCCACTCGACCGTGTGGATCTTGGCGATGAGCGCGGCGTTGACGAGCCGCGCCTTCTGGAACAGCCATTCCCCCTCGGCAGCCGGATAGTCGAGGCGTAGCCGATCGACGATCGCGTTGTGCTCGCGCGCGAACAGCGTCTGGAGCACCGACAGGCCGACCCACCAGCTCCCGTTCACTCCTGCAAGCTCGAGATTGGCGATGTCGCTCGCCGCATCGAGCGGAAGATGGCCGTCGGCATCGAGATGAATCTTGCCGTCGGCACGCAGCTGGCCGCTTACCGGATCGGTGCGCACCCGACGTTGGATATTGAGGTCCGAGCCGTAGATTTGCGAGCCGTCCCACCAGGCGGTCTCGGTGTTGCGGTAGGTGGCGGGCTGCCCCTGGTCGGCGGGACAGCGCCGGTCGTCGGGGAGCGTGCGCAGGATGGTCATGGCAGGCGCGGGCCAGTCGTCGCCCGCCGGCAGCGGCAGCGTGTGGGGCGCGTTGGCGGTGTCGCCGCCGCCGTGGCTCAGCCAGTCGTGCACCATGAACTGCAGCCAGGCGGGGACGAGAACGTTGAGATGCGGCACCGGCACGAAGCTGCGGCGCGCGAGCAGGTCGCGGCTCACCTGCCGTGGATTGGGCTCGTAGAGATCGGGCTGCTGCTCGCCGAAGGTCTCGCTGACCGGCACGTTGCGGCCGAAGCGGGCACCCGCCATGCCCATCCACGGACAACCGAGATCGTTGTAGCTGCCGTCGGCTTCGCGCTGATCGCGGGGCTTGCCGGCCCCCGCCGGCTTGAGCGACGAGGGATCGCGCTCGGTATCCGACAGGTTATGCTCGCGCATGTTGACGCGATGACCGAGGATCGTCGGCATCGCGATCAGGAAGGGAAGCTGATGCCAGACTCGGAACCGATTGGTCAGTCCGGCGAAACGTCCGAGCAACCGCTCGCGAAGCGCAGTAGTCACGTCCCCCTCCTCCCGATGTTGGCGCTTACATCAATGACCTCGTGACTGTCCTCGTGGCCGTCGTGCTTCCCTCGGAAGATTGGGCGCCGCTGCCGCGGTTCTTGGATCCATTCCATATTGCCGCCAACAATCCTTGGTTGCAACAGGATCTTGTAATTCAGATCGCTCCCCCTGATACAGCGGCGGCGGCGGTGCGGACGTGAACCAGCGTCACACAACTCGTCGCAGGCACGCATCGCGGGCGCTACACGGCAAAGTACCATCATCAATACCACAGGGCCCCCTGAAGATTGGAATGAACCCCTCGAGGCCCAGGCTGCTCAGTCCCCGCTACTCCTCTTTCAGGCACCTGCTGCCACCCTATACTTCTGGTTGCGGCGCTCCCGCTCCAGGATGGTATGGAAAAAATCGTTGCTGTTCATGTCCAGAGCGGTGGGCAGGAATCCGATCTGCCGAAAAAGGCATTGGAAGTATTTCCACAAGCCTTTGGAATATGGATGTTGATCGCCAAATCAGACTCTATTTCTCCACCCGCCGATTGAGCAGCTGCTCGAATATATCTTGGATCGAAAGCCCGAGAGCAGACGCAGCTCAACGATGTGCGGCAGCACACTAGTTAGGCCGCAACTGCTTCCAATTCAGCAAGCCTCTGCAACTCGATCAGAATCTCATGATGGTGCTGGGCAAGATACTGCACGACCCGCGCATTGCCGAGCAACTTGCTGAGATAGCCATTGGTCAGCACGAGATCGAGATGGTCCGTACCGTAGGACTTCTCGGCGATCCTGAACTCGCGCTCGAGATTGACTGACTCGCGTTCCATCAGCGCGACTTGCTCTTCGCTCAAGCCTTGACTTGCTTGGGTTTGGCTGACCTCGACCAATTGTGACTTGCGGCGTCGCGGCGAGCAGAGATTTCGCGTAGCTGATCGTGTACTTGTTCATCGCGACCATCAGCTCCGCGGCTTCAATCTGTCGCAACGGCACCATCTTTTTCAGTTCCGTGAACGTCTGGATTGCGATGTGCTTGTCCTTAAGGAGTTCGGCAACCTCCGCGCAGATCCCGTCCAGCAAGCCGTCGCTTTCGCCTGATACTCTGGACATCGACGTTGAGAGCTTTTGCAATTCGCTCCTCCGAGACTCCTCGCTCGACCGCCTTGAGGATCATCCGATGCTCTTGAACCATCGCGATGCGATTGACCCGCTTGTTGTAGGTGAAGGCCTCGTCGTCTGTTGAATCAGGCAGGCGACATCGGTTTCGCCCATGTCCTTCAAGAACATCGATGCGCAGATGGCCGTCGAGAAGGAGATACTTGCCCGGCTCGCTGTGGTCACGCGCGACGACTGGCGGCTCGACGATGCCGACTTCGCGGATCGAGGCGGCGATCTGGACATATTTTGGCGTCTTCTTGATTGCGCTGGAGACAAGCTTGAGCGGTTGGATGTCAGCTATGGCAATGCGCAGCCTCGCTGCTTCAAAGGCCATCTTCACCGTTGAAGCGGACTGCTTGCGTGGCATGGTCAGGCCTGCTCCCCGGCTTCGAATGCGTGCGGCAAGGTTTTCGGGGAAGCGTGTCGAGCCCCTCCGCCCGCAACAGCGTGACGAAATTCTCGTCGGCGAGCAGTTTGCGCACTGCCTCGGTCACGAAGATCAGTCGATTGCGCGTTGCCTCCGCCTTGCGGATCAAAAGACGCTTGCGGTCAACGTCCTCCTGATAGGCGCGTATCAACGCGTTCGAAGATAGGGTCTGCTCGCGCTTTCCGTTCTGGCTCCCGTTACTTGAGAGCCCTTTGCCTCTCCGCCGCCGTTGTTCGATGAGTCGCCTGGCAGCAATCAGCTTGTGACCGCGCAGAAGTTTCTTCTCATAGGCTTGTTGGAGGACAGTCTGCATCTCGCTCGTCCTTGGCTCCGGCGATCTCGACCGCAATGCTGACGGGGATCTGGCCGGCCTCGACGGCGCGCAGCAGCCGATGTTCGCCCTTCTCGAGCAATCGAATGACGCCCTTGACGTATTCGATGGTGAGGCCGGTCTTCCGAGCGATCGTGGTATCGTTGTAGTCCGCGTCTCTTCAGACCCTCGATGTCGTGCAGCAGGTCGATGGCGCGGTGCTGGCGGCGAGCGAGGTTTTCCACCAGGCTCATGACCAGGCAGTCCTCGGTATCGGCATCGATGACGAGGGCGGGAATCTCGTGTTGGCCAAGCGCCTGATAGGCCTCCAGCCGACCTTGGCCGCAGACGAGAGTCGTATCGCGGGCCGTCCGCGCCATCCCGACGGGTCACCGTAATCGGCCTCTTCAGACCGATTTCGGCGATGTTCGATACGATTTCCTTGAATATCCTCTTGTTGCGAACCCGCGGATTGATCACGGTGATGCGTTCAATCGGGATCATTTCGACCGCTTCGGTCTCGTGTGATCTCCTCATGCGACCTCCAGAAGTTCGGCCCGCGCCGCCAAGCCAAAAAAGGCTCAAGCGTCTCGAAGCGATAGGCGTCGAGCGAAACTCCATTGTTCTCGGCGAGCCGCAGGCGGGGCGCGGTCATGTCGATGCGAGGCAGGAGGTAATAGTCGAGGGCGTTGCTGGTTCGGCTGGTCCATTCGAACCGCCACGGTGATGTCGGGCCACAGTCCGATGTCAAAGCGGATCTGCCAGCGGAGCGAGCCAGCAGGCGTCGTCCGGCATCGCACCACCACGATTGATGCCGTGAACTCGCCATTGATGGTCAGAAGATCGGTGGCGGGATCCTGCTCCACCGACCTCCAGCCTGCTTCATCCCGGCGATCGTGTCGGTCACGATCTGCGGGTGCATGCGGCGAAGCGCGCGATTGATCTCGATGTAACGGTAGTCGCGATCGGGCGTGAAACCGACCAACTCATAAGCGCGAAGCAGACTGCCGAAACGGCTTTGATAGGCGCTGCTGGACGGCAGGCGCTCGGTCTCGTCGATGATCAGGCCGGAGAGATAGCCGCGGTCTTGCAACAGCTGCTGGAGCGCCTGCCAGCATCTCGTCATTCGAGAGCTTGTGCGACCGCTCGCGGATGATCGCCTGGGCGGCGTCGAACATTGATCGGTCAACGATGGGCTCGAACGCTCCCTCTGCGCGGATCCACATGTCGGGGCTGTTGCGAACTCGCTTCTTCTTGAGCTTGAACGAGCCGCGGTTCCAGACATTGTTGCCGATGTATTTCTCGTTGATCAGGACCTGGTGAACGGTGCCGCGCGTCCACGGCCGGCCAAGATCCGTCGTGACCCCACGCTCGTTGAGGAGGTCGGCGATCTCGCGCTCGGGCTTTGCCCTCCTCCACGAACGAACGATACATCCAGCGGACGGTGTCGATCTCCTCCGGCAGGGCCGGGCACCAGGACCACGCGGTCGGTCTGGATGCTCTTGTGCTCGCCCCTCGTGAGCTCGCCCTTGGCGGTGCCGGCCTGGTCGATGAGGCTGCGGCGTAATCCGTATCCCGGCGGGCCGCCCTGGCGGAAGCCAAGCTCGATCAGCCGGCATTGCCCCGTGAAGACCTTGACGGATAGCTCCCGGCTGTACTCGCCGGCCATCGCGCGCTTGACGCCCTTGACGATCGTCGAGACCGGGCTGCCGTCGTTCTCGAACTGCTCGGCGCAATACTGAACGCTGATGCCGGCGCGCTTGCAGATGTACTCGTAGTAGGCGCTCTCGTCGGCGTCCTGAAACCGCCCCCAGCGGCTGACGTCGTAGACGAGGATGGTCGTGAAGTCGGCCTTTCCGGTCTGGACGTCCTCAATCAACTGCTTCAACGCGTCGCGGCCATCGAGGCGAAGCCCGCTCTTTCCTTCGTCGGCATAGGTGCGAACGATCTCGATGCCGCGCCGGGCGGCATACTGCTGCATCGCCTCGGCTTGGTTCTCGGTCGAGTATTTCTGATGCTCGGTGGACATCCGGACATACTGCGCGGCGCGAACTGGCTTGCCGCTTATCCTCGCCACTCCGGCCGCACCGAACTCTGTCCCACTGCTGACGATCCCGATGTCTCGGAGCCCGCGGCCGGGCGTGAAAGGGACATTCATGCTCAACACCAACGGCTGAGCACCGATCGTCACCTTCCCATCAACTCCGCATTCCAACCACTATAGCTGCGGAGGGTCGGCAGAATGTTGCCGAAAAAGGGCATAGTTTTTCCAAACGGCGAAAATCTTGGACCGTATCCCGGGCCATCGCCTATGCTTTGAAATGCGAGCTGGGCCCCACCCATCAGGCCGTGAAAATCATCAGGGATGGACTGGTGCGGGGGAGCGGACGGTCAAGAATTGGCTTGCTGGGGTCAGCGGCCCCAGCGGTCAACACCTGGTCGATCTGATCCGGCATTCCGACGATGTGCTGGAGGTCCTGCTGATCCTGGCCGGACGACAGCAGATCGCAGCCGCCGCAAAAGCTGATCGACGTCAGAAACAAGCTCGCGGAGATACTTCAGCAGATCGATGAACTGATCGATAGGCGGAGTGACTAGAGAGCCGTGCAGCCCCTGCATTTCAGAGGCACCAACTGCGCTGGGTTATGGCTCGCGCGATGCGAAGATCGGCCCTCCGCCGGGGCCACAATTGAGCCTGCGACCGATGATCGCTTCAGGTCAGGCCGGCGTAAACCGGCAAGAAAGCCCTCTTCGATGTCGCCGAAGAAATGCTACCTCGCCCTTGGACAGCACCAGTGCCTTGTTGCACATCGAGCGGCACAAGGCCTGCGAATGCGACGCCAGCAGCAAAATCCTGCGCGCGGCTGACGAATTGCTGCACACGCGCCCTGCGCCTTCTTCTGGAACTGCGCGTCGCCCGCGCCGATGCCTTCATCGACCAGCAGAATGTCCGGAATTTGCGCGGTGGCGAGCGCAAATGAGAGTTCGTGCCTGCATGCCGGCCGAATAGATGCGGGTCGGGAGCGACAGGTAGACCGCCCAGCTCGGTGAAATCCTCGATCTCGCGCACGAGCTCCTGATACTTCTCGCTCGGCCAATTGTAGAGACTTGCAATCAGCTTGATGTTTTCATAGCCGGTCGCGTCGGCGCCCCCCACGTCCATATACGGTCCCCGACTAGCGCAACGACGAGAGATGATGGGCGTGAAGCGCCTGGATCGATCGCCCACCCAACAAGCGACAGCCGTCCGGTCGAATTGGCCCCCGCCCCTTCCACTGCACCCACCACTGTTCCTGAACCTGGCTCGCGGTTCACAAGTAGTATTGCCGGTCCGCGGGTAGGTAAAATCGAGTTTCTTTCACCGTCACGTTTGACAGGATCGCCAACGCGGAATGGCGCTGCATTGGGGTGCTCTGCATTCGAGTCCCAATAGTCGAATACCCGCAGCGTGACGAAGAAGGACAACAAGACCACGCCGATGCCGGTCAAGACCTTGATCAGGATCGAAGCAAGCGGACTGCGCATCATGCCAAAAGCCTACCTACCAGAGTGCCTTCGCTTCCGTGCCAGCAGTACGCTGATGGCCGCTCAGCACGCCACGCACGGCCCGGTACGTCGCCGAATTGATTAGCGTGCAGTTCCTGCGCAAGCAGCAATCGCTCTCATGTCAGCTTCTGCGGTGGCCCTTCTCCATAGGCTCCATCACCAACGATAACGTTCGGGGCGGGCGCCTACCATTCCAAGACAGGGGAGCAGGGGCGTGGTGAACATGTGGCAATCTCCGTAGTCAGGTGATGCGCGGGCAAATCAGGACACGGGCAAATCCAAATTAGAACAGAAGGTCCGGAATTAGAATGCCCGCCTTCATAGAGGTTACCTAACCAAAGCGTCCCCCTCAATGGATGCCACGCTACGGCTCCGCCGGGAACAGACGGGGCCGAATAGCTGACTGTCATAATTCGTTGACCCTAACAGCCCACCATGGCATCCTGGCGCATTCAAGGGGCTTCGTCATGGACAGGTGGCGATATTGGCGGCAACAGACATCTCTCAAATTTGAGGATTGGCTGTGGGACCTTGCGGTTGAATGGCAGGGACTGCCACCGAAGTGGCTGTGGCGTTCACTGTTGGTCCTATTGAAACCGCGAAATGGAGCACGGGACCCCGCGCTCTACTCAGGCGAGGCGCGGCCATTCTGAAAATTCCATCGCATAGCGCGCCCTGGTCCACCTGGTCCGCCTTGGTCCTGTGGGCTCCGCGGGTGCCCATGCTCTCCGGGTCTGCCTGGCGCAGGTTGAGGGCCGACTTCATCATCTCCGGTTCGGATTGTCCGCGCGAATTGCAACGCGACAGGCTGCACCGCGCAGTGCAAGGAAGATGAAACCCTACTCATCGCCTTTTGCGGTGCCGGGCAAAACGCCGCGCTGTATCCGACCGACCGATCAGCGACCTGTCGAGCCCGCACGCCGGCAAACAATCCACTCGTCATTGCGTGCGCGAAATCAGCTTCGCCTTGACGATTGCCCAACGGCGCTCGCTCGCTGCCCTGCCCCCGTTATTGCACCCGCTGACTTCCTGCTCGAGCCGGCGACCACGCGCTCGATCTGCGCTGTCTAAGCCGTACCGGCCCAGGGGGACCATCAGCTCGAGCGAAGCCGTGCGCGGGATGAGCTCGCCGATTCCTGGCCCGACATGACCATCAACGGACAAGCGCGGGTCTCGACGCGGGATCAGGACTTGGCGGGGCAACTCGATGAGTGAGGCGGCGGCTGCGCCAAGAGCGGTCTCCGGGGCGAGCGGGAGCAAGAGCGACCGCGCGGAGTTGGCGAAGGCCATCCCCGGCTCGAGGCCGGCGACGTGCTGATCGACACCACCACGCCTCATTGCAGGCTCATGCTGACGGTGCTCGGTGGGTTGGATGAGTTTGAGCGCGAGCTGATCCGGGCCAGGACCGGTGGGGGCGGCAAGCGCGCCATGGACCGCGGCGTGAGGTTCGGACGGCCTCAAAGCTGACGCCACACCAGCGGCAGGAGGCCCTACAGCGCCTTGCAGCAGGCGAGACGCAGGCGGATGTTGCCCGGACCTATAACGTGGACGCCGCGACGATTGGGCCCTTGCTGGCGTGAGCGCTGCGCTGGCGCATCTCCTGGTGATCGACCCCCCGCACCCTTCCTAAAAAAAGGAACCCATCTGACGACGCTTGCCGCAGGCCCACCACGCATGGGATCATACTGTGCGAGGGCGTGCCTGCTGCTTTTTGGTCCCATCCGCTGATGCGTTTGCCGCCAACGTGCGGCCGATCATCAGGGGGATGCAGGCCAGCCCAATCACGAGCCTCAGGGGTCGCCAAGGCCCTAACCGCGCGCGGGATCAAGACCGCCCGAGGCGGTGCCGGCTCAGAGGCCTGTTCCCCGCCGCATTGAACTAGGACAAGATCGTCTCAGACTCGTGTGGAGGGAACCGAATGGCTGGCACCGAATGGAAGGTGGACAAACACTTGAATACGATGACGATCACGTTTCCGACGTCACCGAGGGTCGTGATCCGATGGACTGCAGACCAAGTCGATGACCACCTCCGAAAGCTGGGAGAACTGCGCTCAAAAATGAAGCCGCCACACCCCAGGAATTTCGCGCTTGGTCAGGTCGTTCGCGGAATTGCAAACGCACCATGGGCGACTGAAACAGACACTATGCTGGGCAACTCTATCCTGCACATCCGCGATCCGCGATATGGCTGGCTCCATTTCCTATTCTCAAAAGAGGACGCGAGGAAACTTGCGACCCTTCTTCAAAAACAGGTGGATAGTCCGCGGCCGGGACAAGGACGGAAGCCGAGTTAACCAGATGGCTTTTACCCGATGATCGTTCCCAGCTCGATGCTGGTGCCGGCTGATGGCGCGGCGGGATTCGGTTCGGCATCCGCCTGCTCACTCGTAACGGCAATGTCGCACTGTATAATCAGGAGATTTAACCGTGCAGAACAACAGCAGCCGAAATTTCGTATTCAAGATAACCCGTCCATTATCGAGACTTACGCCGAACAAGTTTCTGGGCTCGGTCTTCGATGGTGGCGCCGTGAGCCTTACATTTGGATCACTCCGGGTCCCTCTCGAAAAAACGGATGAAAGGCCAATACATGCCCAGCAACCCTTGATCCAGGTCACCCATCGCTTAGCGCTCTCGCCAATGGCGGCCATCGAACTGATAAACGGCCTGAACGCTACGCTGACGGCGCTCGGCAAGCCCAGACACAGGCGCAGCGTGCAGCAACCGGGACCGCTGAATAGGGTATCAAAAGCCCTCGAAGGCATCGTCTCGAATCGCCTGAGCTCTCGCTACACCTCCGGCCGCTGCCGCGACTGGCTCAAGTTCAAGAACCCGAACGCTCCGGCGGTGAAGCGCGAGACCGAGGAGGATTGGAACTGATGGCGTTGGAGAAGACGCCCCGCGCGCAGTATGAAATTTCGATCGACGGCAAAGGGTACTCGTCTCGATTCCGCGTTGCGATGGGCAACGTAGCGGCGCGCCGCGGAACAGCAGCAGGTGCGAGATCCACATCGCGCAGAGCATGGCGGCTCCGACGGACCAAGCTGGATCCCGACCGCGAGCGTCTGCTGGAGCGGATCGGTCGTCAGCCGCGCCGAATAACCGCTTTGACCGGCGGCGGCTTGCCAGCATCACTGATGTATTTTTGCTCCGGCAAGCCGATGCATTTTTGCTCTGGCGTTGACACCATAGCGGGATCTGCAACATCTTACGCTGCCTCGGCGTGCGAGGCACCGTGTTGCCATCCGGGCCGGGATCGGCGGCACTGGCTGCTTGACCGAAAACAGGCAATCGCCCCCCAGATAACCCGCTGCGGGGGGTGTCTGCCTTTTTTTCTCCCAGCTTGTCGGGAATCGACCCGCTCCTTCGCTCCTTTGGAGCGAGCGTGTTGCGGATGGTCGAGCGGACGCGGGGGCCTGCCCGAAAGGAATACCAGTGATGGCCAAGGTCGTGTTCACGCCCAACGTACAGCGCCACGTCGCCTGCCCGGAAGCCGAGGCTCCCGGGTGCACGGTGCGCGAAGTGCTCGACAATATCTTTGCCGCCAACCCCCAGGCGCGCGGGTACGTGCTCGACGACCAATCGGCGCTGCGCAGGCACATGACGATCTTCGTGGACGGGCGGATGATCCGCGACCGAGCCCACCTCGCAGATCCCGTGCACGAGTTCGAGCCGCATCTACGTGTTCCAGGCGCTGTCAGGAGGCTGATTCGATGAGTGACAAGCTGCTCATTTCCACCCGCAAGGGCCTCTTCACGGTCGCGCGTAGGCCCGCAGGGCATTGGGAGATCGAGGGCGTCGATTTCCTCGGCGACAATGTCAGTCTCACGCTCACCGACCCTCGCGACGGGCGCACCTATGCCGCGCTCGACCATGGACATTTTGGCGTCAAATTACACCGCTCGACGGCGAGCGGCTGGGAGGAGATTTCGACCCCCGCATATCCGGCCAAGCCCGAGGGCTATGAGGAGCACGACATGTGGGGCCGTCCGATCAACTGGAGCACGGCGCGCATCTGGGCGCTGGCGGCGGGCGGCACCGACGAGCCCGGGGTAATCTGGTGCGGGACGCTGCCGGGCGGCCTGTTCCGCTCGACCGACCACGGCCAGAGCTGGCAGATGCTGCGCGCGCTATGGGACCATCCCCAGCGCAAGCAATGGATGGGCGGCGGCGCCGATCTGCCCGGGATCCATTCGATTTGCGTCGATCCGCGCGATCCCAGGCGGGTGTGGGTCGCGGTGTCGACTGGCGGCATCTGGTTCACCGACGATACCGGCAAGAGTTGGACACTACGCGGCCAGGGAATGCGCGCCGAATATGCCCCGCCCGAGCAGACGCACGACCCCATCGCTCAGGACGTGCACTGCCTGGTGCAGTGCCGAGCGGCGCCGGAGCGCATGTGGGTGCAGCACCACAACGGCATCTTCGCCTCCTCGGACGAGAGCCGGACGTTCACGGAGATCACCGGAGTCGAGCCGTCGACGTTCGGCTTCGCCGTCGCCGTGCATCCGCGCGACCCGGATACCGCTTGGTTCGTGCCAGAGATCAAGGACGAAAAGCGCATCCCACGCGAGGGCAAGCTGGTGGTCACGCGCACCCGCGACGGCGGAAAGAGCTTCGAGGTCCTGAGCAAGGGGTTGCCGCAGTCGCATGCCTATGACGTGGTCTACCGCCATGCCCTGGCGCTCGACGACACGGGCGAGCGCCTCGCCTTCGGCTCGACCACAGGCGGGCTATGGGTGAGCGAGGACCAGGGCGACAGCTGGGCCTGCGTGACGCACACCTTGCCGCCGGTCTATGGGGTGCGGTTCGCGTGACAAGGCTCTAGGAACAAATAGCTAGCTAGCTTCCGCCATTTGATGCATTTCTGGTGCTTGCAGTTCTCTTGGCATCACCTCGATCAATTCCACCGTTTCGATTTCCTTTGTAACGTCCGCAGCACCCAACTCCTTAAAACGCCGCGCAGACACAAGTACCCGCGTCTCCAGTGACCCCACAGCCTGATTGTAACTGTCAACCGCACCACGTAACTTGGACCCAAGGTGCGCAAAGTGATCCCCCATTTTGCAAACTCGGTCATAAAGCTCTCTGCCGAGATTACCGATTTGCTTAGCGTTTTCGTCGAGTCTTCTCTGCCGCCAGCCAAACTCAACGGCCCGCAGCAGGGTGATTAGCGTAATCGGTGTGGCGATAATGACCCGTTGATTTATGCCGTCTTCGATCAGCGACGGATCTTGTTGAAGCGCCGCGCTATAAAATAACTCGCCAGGCAGAAACATAAAAATAAATTCAGGTGCTGACTGAAATTGATCCCAATATGCCTTTCCGCTGAGCTGCGACATGTGTTTGCGAATTTGCCGAACGTGATCAATAAGTTTGGCCTTTCGAGTATCATCATCCTTGGCCTCCATAGCCATCAGGTAGCTATCCAATGGCACCTTGGCATCAATCACAATCGTTCTACCATAGGGCAGCTGGACAATCATGTCAGGACGGAGAGGACCATCTCCGGATTGTTGTTCGAAAAAGTCGCAGTGGTCCAACATGCCCGCAATTTCAACGACACGTTTTAATTGGATCTCCCCCCATCTGCCACGTATGCGAGGGGATTTCAACGCGCCAACAAGATTCGCCGTTTGGCTTCGCAGCTCATTCTGCGCCGTCAGAAGGTTGCTGATTTGCTGAGATACGCCTGCATAAGCACCGACCCGTTGTTTCTCGACTTCCTGAAGCTTTGAGTCGAATAGTTCGAGCGATTTCTGCAACGGCCCGAGCTTGTCGTTTGCCAATTCGAAGAATGTCTGGTTGTTTCGCCTCAGCGCCTTGTCTGACAGCGCTTCAAAAGTTTGAACCAAGCCATCGTTCTTGGTTCGCTCGATCTCAAGCGTCGTGGACAGCTCGGTTACACGCTTCTGAGTACGTAAGCTTGTAGCCAGCCATCCAAGGACTACGCCTACTCCTAAGCCGAGTAGGAACATACTGGCTAGAAACGTGCTATCGATCATGACCTAACACTCCTTGAATGCGATGAAGCTGTTGCAACGGGTGCAACCCTTTCGCCGTTTGGAAATTGCAATATCGTTGCGCTCGGTTTGTCGAGCTGTCAATCGGCGGCGTGCCGTCTCGTACAAGTCGCGCGAGCCCGCTACCGGCATAATCGTGATCGATATTCCCGCCGTCCTTGATTGTGCCGATGCAATCAATAATTTTTCCGGCCTGATTAAATTCAAATGATAACTCGGTTAAGCGGTCGAGATTACAGTTTGGATGCGCGCGCATCACGAGCGCAATTTGCGGTTCGGTGAACCTTATTTTAATTGTCGATTTCATCGGACATGCTCATTTGCGACGGTCGATTCAGCGGTACGCCGCTGATCCAGCCGGTCTCACCCTTCTTTGTCGCTTCGCGCCCCGTGCGGGATTTGTTACTCGCGCGCCAAACATTTGTTCTTCGCTGCCATGGTGGCAATTGTCCTGGCAGAGGCTCAAGGATGAGCAATGAAGGTTGTTCGGCGAAGAGATTTAGCTTGGAATGCTGATGCGCGGCCTATCGGGATAGGGGCTGGCGGTGGTCCACACCCTCAGCGGGGGCTAATCACGGCCCTCGGGCCTTGGGAGCCGCCGAGAGGGAGGTCGAAATGGGCAACCCTCTCTTCTGGTTAGGCATCGGAGCACGCAAAAAGGCGCTGGATCGAGGCCCATCGAGCGTGGGCATTGGGTAGCTTCGTTGATCGTCGGTATTCTGGTTGCACTGTTGATAGCTGTCGGAATGTTTTTCCTGTTGCTCAGCCAACAATGAAGCGGCGCTAGGTCACGGCAGCGACGTGGTGATTGGCCTTGGCTCGTCAATGAGCAATTGTTTGGCGCAGATGAACAAGTCGGGGGACAGGGTCAAAGCGACTAAGAGGCGGCACCTGGTGGCCAAAACCCCTCGATGCTTTGTGTTCCAAATACGGGTGCGCGTTAATGAGTCCCCTAGGCAAAACGGATTTCGTTGCGTTGGATGTTGAAACTGCAAACGCCGACATGGCATCCATTTGCCAGATTGGAATCGCGCGGTTTCGGGATGGCACCCTAGCGGACGAATGGCAAACATACGTCGATCCCACAGGACCATTTCGACGCAATCAATATCTCGATTTCACGGAATTGATGCGTCCATACTCGAAGGCGCTCCCCGCTTTGGCGCGCTCGCTAGCACAATTCAGCACGCTATTCGTGGCGCTGTCGTAGTCACTCACACGGCATTTGACAGACTTGCACTGCATCGAGCTCGAACCAAATGTAACACCCTGCCGTTCACTTGCACTTGGCTAGATTCTGCCTGCGTTGCTCGACGGACCTGGAAAGAGCTTTCTAGAAGCGGCTATGGACTTTCGAACATTTGCAAAACGATTGGATACAATTTCCGTCATCACGACGCTTTGGAAGATGCAAAAGCCTCTGGCCAAATCATGTTGGCGGCAATGGCGAAATCGGGCTTGGACTTGAACGGTTGGCTTGAAAGGGTTCGCCAACCCATTGAGCCTTCGTACTTGAGCAACACATTGTCCTGAACGGAAATCCGGTAGGAAAACTTTATGGTGAGGTTTTGGTATTTACAGGTGCCCTAGTCAATTCCAGAGGCGTGAGGCGGCCAACTACGCAGCTCAGATGGGTTGCGAAGTAGACGTGGAATGTCACCAAGCGCACTACAATTTTGGTGGTAGGCGACCAAGATTTGGAACAACTCGCTGGCCATCAGAAAAGTAGGAAGCATCGTAAGGCGGAAGAACTAATCAAGAAGGGCCAGAGCATTCGCATTTTGCGAGAAACAGACTTCCGTGAATTAGTGAATTTGTCCGCATAGTGCAGACACCGTTGTCGTCCATGATCGGCAGACCGCTTCTCCCTGATCCTACGCCGCCTCGACAAGATCGAGCGCAAGCTTGACCGCGTGATGCGCGGTGCAGCGTGGCGAGCAGGGTGCGTTTGTTGATCATTCTCTCCTCCCCGTTCGCCATTTCGACCCGGTTGCAGGGGCATTTAAGCCAAAGCGAACGCGATCTCCGTTGCGAGAGAAGGTTCGATCCGAGGATTCCTCGCTTGGCTGGCGGAGGGAGGGAGAGGAACTCGGTTCCAACATTCTCCACCTAACTCAAAGTAGCGCCCTATCCAGAAGGCAGGGCATCGGATTACCGTAATCCTGGCACCGTCCCGCTAATTGCGATCCGTGCGGCCGGCTAACTGGCAATCACCCGCGCCAATAGAATCTCTCGTCGACGCAAGCCGTCGAAGGAGTTCATGTGCGAATTGCGAAAGCGAATCGTCGCGCGCGCCCATGATCACGATCCGATCGCCGCGACGGGCCAGCCTGACCAGGGCGTCGCCACAGGCGCCGCGGTCGGGGAAAGCAAAGGCCTTTCGACCATGCCGTTCAATCTCGCAAATGATTTCCCGGCTTCCGACACTGCGGTCGACCGTGCCACCGAAATATACGGGCTCGGGCATGACCAGAACGTCTTCATCATGCAGCCCACTCACAAAGCAGTCCACCAAGGCGTCCCGCATCAAACGAATTGGGCCGTAACCATGGGGCTGAAACATCAGCAGCAGGCGACCGGGAAACGCATGCATGGTTTCGAGCGTGGCAGATATCTTGTCGGGATTGTGGGCAAAATCGTCAATGACGGTTATTTCATTTGCCGTACCCACAACCTCCAGTCGCCGGCGGATGCCGCTAAACTGACCCAAATGGGCCGCGCCCTCCGCGAGTCCCACGCCGCATGCCTTGGCGACGCTCAGGGCGGCGAGTGCGTTGGCCACATTGTGCAGCCCCGGAACTTTCAGCGCTACCTCGACGGCCTCGCCGGTATCGCGTTCCGTCACTTGAAACGCGATTCCGGTCGGCGACCGGACGGGCAGAGACGCGAGGAGATGCGCTTGCGTAGCACGCAAACTGTAGGTCACCGCTTGCCCCGGCTTCAAATCGGCCATGAGGGCCGCGGTTTCCGCGTGATCGAGATTCAGCACTGCTGTCTGCCCCCTTGCGATGAAGCCGCGGAAAAGGGTCCGCAGTTCGTCAAGTGACTTATGATCCAGGGAAACGTTGTTCACTACTGCCACGCGGGGCTCGAAAAACGCAATCGAGCCGTCGCTCTCGTCCACTTCACTGACGAAAATGTCGCCGTCACCCACCCTGGCACTGGCAAAAGGTGAGTCCACGTCGATGAAGTTCTTCATATCCGCGCCGTTCATGATCGTTGGGCTTTTTCCAGCGCAGTGCAGAATCCAACCGATCATGCCTACCGTGGTGGACTTACCGCTCGTGCCGGCGACACCAACGCCTAAACCGGCACAGTTGAACAGTTGGGCGAGAAGTCTTGCGCGGGTGATGACGGCGGCGCCAATACGACGTGCGGCTTGGACGTCGGGGACCGTCTCCTCAACAGCAGCAGAAGTGACCAAGATCTGACTGGCCCGGCTAATGCCACTGCCATCCTGGGGATGAAGCAGCACCCCGCGTGCACGCAAGAAATCAAATCTTTCGGCGTTGCGCCCCTGGTCAAGCGCGCGGTCAGAACCCTCGACCCGTCCGCCCCTGGCATGGACGATCAAGGCGAGGGGAGTCATGCCACTACCGCCGACGCCGCAAAAAAAATAATCTCCAAGTCGGGACATCGGCGAAATCTACAAGCGTCATCGATGAGGAGCAAGTAAGTCGCCAGATCAAGAAATGCGCCCTATACAGCGAAAACGAGACACCACAAAATGCCTCGCGTGGTGGCGGCTACTCCCCTCGGCCGACCTCGGTGATCCCTCTCCCGCCCGACCTCGATCGTTCGGGGCTCTAGCTCCTCGAACACGCCCTCCCGCTTGGGCGGCCAAATTTCTGCACTGCATAACGAACTCAAAACTTGAGCGGCCGCCGTAAATATTGGCCGCGTGCCGGTCCGACGATCTCGCCCTTGTGATAGACTAAGGCGCCGCGTAGGAAGGTGCTCTTCACCCGACCCATGAGCTCTTGCCCTTCAAACGGCGAATATCCCTGCTTGGATTGCGACTCGGCCGCGCGAACCACAAAGCTTTCGTGCGGGTCGACCAGCGCGATGTCCGCGTCGAAACCCGGTGCGATATCGCCCTTGTTGAGCAGTCCGAACCGCCGGGCCGGGTTCCAGGCCAAAAGTTCGGCCATGTGATTGTAGGACATGCCGCGCTTGCTGCCTTCGCTCAACACGCCCGAGAGCAGATACTCGGTGCCGCCAAATCCGGCCTTGGCGAGCCAGATATCGGTCGGGTCCTCCTTGGACCACTTCTGCTCGCTCGAACAGCAGGCGTGGTCGCTGACGATCCAATCGATCTTGCGGTCGAGCACCGCCTGCCATAACGCCTCGACGTCTTCGCGCGGCCGGATCGGCGGATTGACTTTGGCATGCACCGCGCATTCGCAGTCGGTATCCAGCAATAAGTGTCCCACCGTGACCTCGCGCCGGAACGCGATGTGCGGAAAGACCTGCTGCATGGTCCAGGCCGCATCCACTGCCTTGCGCGAACTCAAGTGCAGCAGATTGATGTTGAGGCAATTCGTTTCATTGGCGAGATAGGACGCGATCCAGATCGCCAGCCCCTCGGAGTGTGGAGGGCGGGCAGCGCTGTAGGCATGCAGCCCGGTGAGCTTGCCCTCGCGTTCGACAATCTTGGTGTAGGCGGTGAGGATCTCCGCAAGCTCGCAGTGCAGGCTGACGCTGATGTAATCCACAAGCTCGGGAAGCTGCATCATCAATCGCCGGGCAGAACGCATGATGAATTCGAAATGCGCGATGTCGTAGCGTTCCTCCGGGCCGATCATGAGAAAATCGCTCTGGGCGTTCGATCGGCCATGCAATCCGTAGCCGCCATAGAACATGAAAATCTTGAACGAAGTAACGCCGTGATCGACGGCGAGATGCTCCATCTCGTCGATGTGCTGCGCCTCGATCGGAGCGACGTGGTAGCCATAATCGACCCAGAATCGCCCATCGGACTGCTTGAATACTTCGGGCATGAATGTCCGGTACGGACCGCCGCGGTTGAGATAGTATTGTCCGGTTCGAATGTAGTTGAGGCTCGACGTCACGCCGCCCATCGCCGCCGCCTTGCTCTCCGAGACGGCGTCCTGAGCGAGGGGCTGATAGATGCCGACATGCATATGGGCATCGACGCAGCCCGGAAACGCCAGATTATTCTTGGCGTCGAAAATCTCCTTGGCTTGCTCGGCGCGGATCTCCGGGGCAATCCGATTGATCTTTCCATCCTTGACCGCAATGTCGAGGCAATCGACCGACGTCTTGTTTGGCCGCACGATCCGGGCATTTTTGATCACAAGGTCAAAAGGCTCATCCATTCCGATACTTCCCTGCTGATGTTGTAAACGGTCGTCGCGATGACGAGCGGGCCGAGGCGCGCGAGGCCGACCCGGGCGAGCCATGTCACCGGGAGACGTCCGTTCTCTTGCCGACCGGTTGAATAGGCGTTTCGTACCGCTTGCCGAGCGCGACCATTTCCGGCGTGCCGATGAGATTGTTGAGCCCTTCGAAATCAAGCATCCGGGAGCGGAACGGCTCGGTCGTGCCCTGATCAGCGAGCGATGCATAAAACTCGCCCGCCGTCTGCGCGAGCGCCCGCACGATCCCGCCGGGGAAGATCACGAGGGAGAACCCGATCACCTCCAACTCGGCCGCGGACAACGGAGGCGTCGTGCCGCCTTCCACCATGTTCGCCAGCAGCGGAACGCCCGCGCCCAAGGTCGAAGCGACGCGGGCCAGATCGTCGCGTGTCCTAGGCGCCTCCACAAACAGCACGTCGGCGCCGGCAGCACAGTAAAGCCCGGCACGTTCGATCGCAGCTTCGACGCCTTCCACCGCCACGGCATCGGTGCGCCCGACGATCAGCGTTTCGCGCGAATGCCGCGCATCGACCGCCGCGCGAATCTTGCCGCACATCTCCTGTGCCGGGATCAGAGCTTTGCCGTCGAGATGGCCGCAACGCTTCGGAAAGTTCTGGTCCTCGAGCTGTATGGCATGGGCACCCATCCGCTCGAGGGAACGAACCGTGCGTGCCACGTTGAATGCATTCCCGTAGCCCGTGTCGGCATCGACAATAAGATGGGCATTGACCCGGTCGCGGATCAGCGCAAGCGTATCGGCAACCTCGCTCACGCTAACGAGGCCAATATCCGGCCGGCCGAGCCGGGTATACGCGATGGCGGCTCCGGAGACATACAGCGTGGCGAAACCTGCTTGCGTCGCGACCAGCGCCGTGAGCGCGTCATAGACACCAGGCGCCACCACGATCGGCTTCCGGTTTAGGCGAGAGCGCAGCGTTTCCGTATCGGCCATGGCTACATTCCGAGATAGGTACGCCTGAGATTGGGATCGTTCTTAAGGTCTGCCGCTTGTCCCTCTAGCACGACCATGCCGTTGTCGAGGATATAGGCGCGCTCGGCCACCTCAAGACTTTGCACCACATTCTGTTCGACCAGCAGCAGGGCTATTCCTTCCGCATTGATGCCCTTGATCAGAGCGAACAGCTCTTCGACCAGGAGCGGGGAGAGCCCGAGCGACGGCTCATCGAGGACCAGGAGTTTTGGCTCGGCCATCAGTCCCCGGCCAATGGCCAGCATCTGCTGTTCGCCGCCGGAGAGGGTGCCCGCGCGCTGGCTCTGCCGTTCGGCGAGGCGCGGAAAAGTCGAAAACACCTTGCTGCGGTTGTGCTCGCGACGCCCACGACCGCGACGATAAGCGCCGAGATCGAGATTCTCGCGCACGGTCAGGTTCGGGAAAATGCGCCGGCCCTCCGGCACCTGGATGAGGCCGCGCGCGACAATCGCCGCCGGCCGCTCGCGCTCGATCGATGCATCCGCAAATCGGATCGCGCCGCTCCATGGCCGAATTACGCCGGAGATGGCTTGGTTGAGCGTCGACTTTCCAGCGCCATTGCCACCCAGCACGGCAACGATCTCGCCATGCTGCACAGCGAGATCCACGCCCCGCAGGATCTCGGTCGTGCCGTAACCGGCGTGCAGGCCGTTCACCGCGAGGATGGGTTCAGGCATGGGCGGTTCCCATTGCCGCCATCCGACCGGCCGCGCCGTGCCCGAGATAGGCCTCCACGACGCGCGGATCGCCCGCGATCGCCTGCGGTGGGCCTTCCGCAATGATGCGTCCCTCGGACAAGACGAACACATGTTCGGCGAGGCTCATGACGGCCTGCATGACATGTTCGATCATGACGATGGTGATGCCGCGGTCGCGAATGGCGTGGATGATCGGCACCACGTCGCGGATTTCGGCAGGGTTGAGGCTGGCCAGCACCTCGTCGAGCAGCAAAAGCCGCGGCTCGATCGCCAGCGCGCGCGCCAACTCGAGCCGCTTGCGGCCGGCAACCGTCAGCGTTGCTGCCGGCCGGTCGAGAAGTTCGCCCAATCCGACCGCGCGCGCAACATCGCCGGCGGCGGCAAGGGCATCTGCCCGCACCGGCCGTGACAGATGCGAGCCGACCGCGATATTCTCCCGCACAGTCAGGCTCGTGAACGGCTGCACGATCTGGAATGTGCGTGCGATGCCGCGCCGCGCCAGCCGATGCGGCGGCTCGCCCGTGATATCGGCGCCGTCATAGATGATGCGGCCCTCGCTAGGCGGCGCAAAGCCCGCAATGATCGAAAACAGTGTGGTCTTGCCAGCGCCATTTGGTCCTATCAGCGCGGTGATGCGTCCAGCTTGCGCCAGGAACGATGCCCGATCGAGGGCGAGCAAGCCGCCGAAGCGCTTCGATACCTGCTCGACGCGCAACAGCGGCTCAACCATGGCCGCGGCCCCAGGACGCAGGCGCCAACCGCTTAAGGGACAGGAGACGGTGCTGCAGGTCGAGAAGAATTCCAGTGATGCCGCGCGGCGCGAACGCGACGACCAGGATAAGGACGCTCCCATAGATGACGAGATCGAGGCCCGGTGCATCGCCGGTCATGAGCTTGGTGAGTTCTCCGAGCGTCTTGACCACCAGCGCGCCGAGGAGTGGGCCAAATACAGTGCCGATGCCGCCGATGATGGGAGCGAGCAAAGCCTCGACCGAGATCCAAGGCCCAAAGGCAATGCCTGCATCGATGAAGAGAAAATACTGGGCATAGAAGCAGCCGCCGGCCGCAGTGATCGCGGCCGAGATGGTCATGGCCAAGAGCTTGACGACTGTCGTGTTCACGCCGAGCGCCTGTGCGGCATCTTCGTTTTCGCGTAAGGCGACAAGATACGCGCCGAAGCGGCTGTCCTCGATCATCCGGATGATGACCATCGACAGCCCAACCAGCGCAAGGATGATCCAATAGAACACCGCGCGGCTCTGGAACTGGAACGCCTCCGGACGCAGGTCGAGCTTGATGAGTGTGCCGACGCCAGCGCCGGTGATGGGGGCGACGCTCGCGATGATCCGCAGCACTTCCGCAAAGGCGAGCGTAACCAGCGCAAAATAGGAACCTTTCAACCCCGACCGAAAGCTCAGCGCGCCGATCGCAGCCCCGACCAGGGCACCCGCGGCAATGCCAATGAAGAGGCCAACCCATGCGTTGATGCCGTAGTGCACCTGCAGGATGGCGGTAGCATAGGCGCCGGTGCCAAAGAAGGCGGCGTGACCAAACGAATACTGGCCGCCATACCCGCCTAGGAGGTTCCAGCCTTGGCCTACGAGCGCGATGAGAAGCGCAACCACCAGGAAGTTGAGCACGACGTTGGATGAAGTGATCAACGGCATGGTGGCAAGCAGCGCCACGACGATAAGGATTGACGCGAACCCCCTCATGCCCGCTCCCCGAACAGGCCGCTCGGTCGAAACAAGAGGACCAGGATGAACATCGCGAAGATGCCGATTTGGCCGAGCGACTCCCCGAGGTAGAGGCCGGACAGGCTCTCCACCACGCCGACGAAAAGGCCGCCGATCAGGGCGCCAGTCACCGAGCCCATGCCACCAAGCACGACGATTGTGAAGGCGATCAGTACGAAGGCGTTTCCGGCATGTGGATTGACGTAATAGGTGGGAATCAACAGGCAGGCTGCGATCGCGAGGCAGGCAGTACCGAGCCCGAACGTGAGCGCATAGACATGCTCGACATCGATGCCGGAGAGCTCGGCGCCGAGCTTCTCCTTGGCCACTGCGCGGATTGCCTTGCCGGTATCGGTCCATCGCATGATGAGCCAGAGCGCAAGCGCAACGGCGACGACCACCATGAAGGCGATGACGCGGGGCACGGCGAGAAACGCCGTGCCGACTTCAACGACGTCGAAGGCGTAAGGCAAATTGATCGTGCGGGTATCCGCGCGGAACGCATAGAGGAGCGCATTCTCGATCACGACCGCCAAGCCTAGCGTCACCAGGAGTATATTGCGATCCTCCCCATGCGCGGCCGGACCGATGACGAAGCGTTGCAGGCCATAGCCCAGCAGGAAGAACAACGGCGTGAGCCCGAGCGCTGCGACGTAGGGATCAAGGCCAAACAGCTTGTGCGCAAAAAACGCCGCGAACATCGCGGCGGTCAACAGCGCGCCGTGAGCGAAATTGATGATGTGCAGGACACCGTAGATCAACGTCAGCCCAAGCGCGATGAGCGCGTAGACGGCGCCAGTCATCAATCCGTTGAGCACCGCGGGAAGGAGGATGACCGATGACAGCATGGCGGACGGACTGGACGGCGCCGCGCGGCGCCGTCCGTCAAGCCGGCCTCGTCAGGCTCGTGGCATCGGGAACACCGGCTTTGCGGACGCGAACGCGGCCGGGAAGATCACCTGGATGTCGTTGTTGAGCACCTGGGTGTTGACCGGCGCCGCACCTTGGTTCTGTCCGTTGACGAATTTGGTGGGGCCATACGGCATGACGTGGCCGGCAAAAGTTGAGTTTTCCAGCGCGCCGATGATCTTGGCGCGGTCGGCGCCGGCGGCGCGTTCGAGCGCGTCGGCGAGAAGCAACACGCATGAATAGTTCATGTACACCTCGTAGGTGTAGAACTCGCCTTTCTCCTCGATCTTCCTCTTCAGCGCGAGCGCTTTCGGGTTCTTTGGATCGAACCAGTGATTGCAGTCCATGATATATTGCGCCGCCTCCGGGAATTCCTTGACGAACTTGTACGACGAGGCCGCGCCGCCGAGCACCGAATAGATGCCCTTCGGCCGCACGCGCTGCTGCTGCATCGTGCGCGCCAGCAGGACGTATTCGTTGTAGTAGTTGGCCGGAATGACGAGATCGGGGTTCTGCGCCCGGATCTTGAGCGCGACGTTATTGAAGTCGCGCGTCGGCGTTGGATGCGCAATGGTTTCCAGGATCTGGAACCCGCGCTCGGGCAGTTGCGTGTTCAGGAGCTTCGCGAGACCTGCGCCGAACGCCGAATCCTCGTGCACGATCATTACCGTCTTCGCCGCTTTGTCCGCCTGCTCGTTGAGGATGACGAGATTGTCCAGCGCGGTCTTGGCGATGACGCCAAAGCCCGGGCCGAACCGGAACGTGTTCTTCAGCCCGCGGGTCACGATGGCGTCCACCACGCCCACGTCCACAATGTAAGGCAGATCATAGCGCGCCGCGGTCTGGCTGGCGGCAAGGCAAATCCCGCTGGCGTAGCCGCCGACGATGGCCGCGACCCCGGCCCCATTCATCTTCTCGACTTCGGCGTTGCCGCCTTCCGGCGTCGACTGTGCGTCACCCAGCACCGCTTCGATCTTGGCGCCGCCCAGTGCCTTGATGCCGCCGGCCGCATTGATCTCTTCGATCGCCATCACGGCGCCGATCCGGCCCTGCTGGCCGGAATAGGACAGCGCGCCCGAGACCGGATGCAGCACGCCGATCTTCACGGGAGCGCCTTGCGCGCGCAGCACGGCCGGTACGTGCAAGAATCCAGTCGCCGCCGCGGCGGCGCCCAGCGTCGTCGCTTGCAGGAACCGGCGGCGGCTCACGGCCAAGAAATGACGAGACATGCGTTCCCTCCTCCTGGGTGCTGGCAGGCGAGACTAACATTGGCCCCTGCCGGCTTCTATATTATCCTGACTCACTCGGGACTTACGAGGCATCGTATCCGAGCATGAATGACCCTCTGACCCTGATCGACAAGTTGTGGGCGGCGCATGAGATCGTGCGCCGCGAGGATGGCGAGTCGCTCCTCTGGGTTGACCGTCATTACGTGCATGAAGGCTCATTTCACGCATTCGCCCGGCTCGCGGAGCGGGGTGCGAGCGTCGCCGAGCCCGGTCTGACCTTCGCGGTCGCCGATCATTACGTTCCGACCCGCGGCTCGCGCCAGAATATCGCCAATCCCGAGGTCGCGCGTATGGTGCAGCAGATCGAAGAAAATTCGGCGAATCACAAGATCAGGCTGTTTGGACTGGACGACCCCCGACAGGGCATCGTGCACGTGGTCGGACCGGAACAGGCACTGACCTTGCCAGGCCTGCTGATCGTCTGCGGTGACAGCCACACATCGACGCACGGCGCGCTTGGCGCATATGCATTTGGGATCGGCGCCTCCGAGGTCGCGCATGTGCTGATGACGCAGACCATCTGGCAACGGCGGCCGAAAACCATGCGGATCACCGTTGACGGCCGCGCTGCACCCGGCGTCGCGGCGAAGGACATCGTGCTCGCCATCATTGCCCATATTGGCGCCGACGGCGCGACCGGCTGCGCGGTCGAATATACAGGCTCCGCGATCAAGGCACTGTCGATCGAAGGCAGGCTCACGCTCTGCAACATGTCCATCGAGGCCGGTGCTCGCTGTGGAATGATCGCGCCCGACGATGTGACCTTTGCCTATCTCAAGGATCGTCCCTACGCACCAAGCGGCGCAGATTTCGACAGCGCCGTCGAAGCATGGTCCACGCTCACGACGGACAGCGATGCACGGTTCGGTCGCGAGGTCAGCCTCGACGCGGGAAATATCGCGCCGATCGTGACCTGGGGCACCAGCCCCGAGGACGCACTGCCAATTGATGCAAACGTACCCGATCCGGCGCAGGAGGCGGACGAAGACCGCGCGAAGTATCTGCGCGAGGCGCTCGACTATATGGGGATCGCACCAGGCCGGAAGCTCACCGAGATCCTGGTCGATCGTGTGTTCATCGGCTCCTGTACCAATTCCCGTATCGAAGACCTGCGGGCCGCGGCTGCGGTGCTTGCGGGGCGGACCAGCAAGGTGCCTGGTTTGGTTTCCGCCGGCTCGTCGCTGGTCAAGCGTCAGGCGGAGGAAGAGGGGCTCGACCGCATATTTCGCGCGGCGGGTCTTGAATGGGGCGAGTCCGGTTGCTCCATGTGCGTCGGCATGAACGGCGATCTGGTCGCGCCCGGGGAACGCTGCGCATCGACGACCAATCGCAATTTCCGCGGCCGGCAAGGTCCGGGGGCTCGCACGCATCTGATGTCGCCGGCGATGGTGGCGGCGGCTGCAGTCACCGGGCGGCTGTCCGACGTGCGGCCGCTCCTGGCCGGGCGGATGGTCTGAGGCGGCACGATGGACAAGTTCGCCCGACTGACCGCGACGGCCTGTCCCCTCAACATCGCCAATCTGAACACAGATCAGATCATTCCGGCGCGCTTTCTCAAGCGGCCGCGCTCGGCCGGCTTTGGAGAAGCGCTGCTGCACGACCTGCGTTTCGATGCGGATGGGCGCGAGCGGCCGGACTTCCCGCTTAACCGCCCGGCCTGGCGCCACGCCCGGATCGTCGTGGGCGGCCGCAATTTCGGCTGCGGCTCCTCGCGCGAGGGGGCGGTCTATGCACTCTACGACTACGGCATCCGCTGCATGATCGCGCCATCGTTCGGCGACATTTTTTCCGGCAACGCTGTGCAGAACGGGCTCCTCCCGGCGCTCGTCTCGGACGAGAACGCGGCGGAGATCATGGCGAAGCTGGCCCATATGCCGGAGCTTGCGGTGACGGTCGATCTCGAGCAGCAGACGATCCTGTGCGGGAACAGTAGCTACCGCTTCACCATCGACCCAGTCTGCCGCAACCGTCTGCTCGAGGGCTTGGATGACATCGCGCTTACAGCAGGCTATCGAGACCGAATCTCGGCGTTTAAGGCGAGTGATCAAGGCCGCCGCCCCTGGGCCGTGCCCGTTCTCAAACCTACATAGTCCCGCGTCCCAGACCAGCAGCGGACCGCGGTTGTTGTACACCAACGACGCAGTCCAGAGCCCTATCTGGAGAACCCCGCCATTACTGAATATTTTCGCAAGCTCGGGGCGCGGAGAATATCTGATCCGAGGGAAATGGCGGAGGGAGAGGAACTCCAACATTCTCTAGTGGCAGACGTACGAATGTGGAGCAAGACCGGGGCTTTGGTCCACTGGCAAACCTCCTGGGCCGGTGGGGGCGTCGGCCTACGAGTCGGCAGGGGCGCCCCCCCGACACAGGAGCCTTAGTCTAGTCATTCGCTCCTGGCTCTCCCCAGGGGCTTTGTGAGGCTCCCAGGGCCTACCGGCCGCCCTCCCTGGCACTGAACGCGCCTTGTGTACGGGAGGGCCTTGCGGTCACCCGAAGCGGACATCGGACTGCATTCTCCAATGGATGAAGGGTTGCAAACTCGTTCCAATACCTCCTGACTGATCCGCCAATTCGATATCGCGCATGCGCAAGCGATGCCACGGCTCAAGGCGAATAGAAATGTGTTCGCGCTCGAGCTGCGTGGGCGGTTTCCCATCGCAACCGGCCGCCGCCGGACGGCCGCCCATTTGCTGTGCCTTGCTGCAAGCGAAATGCGCTATGCTGCCGAATGAATGGGAGGAAAAGATGCAGTCTCAGCATCGCATGTTGAGCAAGGTCAGTGCCGCCATCGGATTCAGCGCGTGCATGGTGGCCCAGCTCAGTGCTGACGAGATCGCAGTCGGCAATTATGGCATCGCGGCCAACGGAATGCCCTACGCCGTCGCGCTCGAAAAGAAATTCTTCCAGCAGGAAGGGGCGAACGTCACCGGCATCATCTCCTCGCAAGGCGGCGGCACGTCGATCCGCAACATGCTTAGCGGCGGCGTCGCCTACGGGGAAGCCAACCCTGGTGTCACCGCGGTGGCGATCCAGCAGGGCGCGGACCTGAAAATCGTCAGCGACAACGTGCTGACTGTCGCCGAGTTCGTCTGGGCGGTAAAACCCGCCTCCTCGATTAAGTCGATCAAGGACTTCGCGGGCAAGAAGATCGGCTACACCAATCCGCGCTCCACCAGCCAGGCGCTGGCGATCCTGCTGTTGCAGGCAGCCGGCTACAAGCCGGAGGACGCGGAACTCGTCAAAACCGGCGGCTTCGGCGAGGGCGTTGCCGCGCTCGATCTCGGCCACATCGACGTGGCGCCAATGGCTGAGCCGGTGTGGTCGAAGTTCAAGTCGAAATACCGCGGCATCGCCACGGCAAGCGAAATCGCTGCCGCCGCTCGACAACGTCGTCGGCGTGACGACCGGCGCTGCCGCCGCGAGCAAGGGCGATTTCATTCGTGCGGTGATCCGCGCTCGCCGCAAGGCGGTCGAGTTCATGAACGCCAATCCCGACGAGGCCGGCGACATCGTCGCCAAGCACTACAACCTCGATAAGGAGGTCGCCCGCAGCGCGGTGCGCAGCCTCGTCGCGAGCAAGACCAGGGCATTCCCTATTGGGGCAGCGGGCAGTTCCATCTCGAGGGCATGAAGCGCATGGTCGAGGTGCAGAGGATGGTGGGCGCGATCAGCGGCGACATCGATCTTGCGAAGATGATCGACACCCGCTTCCTGCCGGACGACATCAAGACGCCGAAGTAAGCCGCGAGCCTTATGGGGAGCCGCGTGTCCGTCGTATCCATACGCGGTGTCACCAAGGTCTTCCCGGCAGGCAAAGGGGGGAAGCGGTCCACGCGCTGGGGCCGCTCGATCTCGATCTCCAGCAGGGCGAATTCTTCGCGATCGTCGGGCCTTCGGGCTGCGGCAAGTCGACTTTGCTGGAGCTGATCGCGGGGCTGCAGCAGGCAACGCAGGGCGTGATCGAATTCGAGGGACGTGCGATCCGTGGCGAGATCCCGGACGGCGTCGGGGTGGTCTTCCAGGAAGACGCCTGCTTCCCCTGGATGTCGGTCACGGTCAACATCGCCTTCGGTGTTCGCAACACGAGCTCTCCGCCGGCGGAGAAGGCGCGCCGGGTGCGGGACGTCATCGATATGGTGGGGCTTGCCGACTTCGCCGACAGCTATCCGGCCCAACTTTCGGGCGGCATGCGCCAGCGCGTGTGCATCGCCCGCACGCTGATCAGGGAGCCACGACTGATCCTGCTCGACGAGCCCTTCGGCGCACTCGATCAGCAGACGCGCCTGCTCATGGGCGACGAGGTACTGCGGCTCTGGCGGCAGACCGGCGCGACCGTGGTCCTGATTACGCACGCCCTCGACGAGGCGGCGATGCTCGCCGACCGGATCGCCGTAATGTCCGCGCGGCCTGGCCGGGTGATCGACGCAGTCCAGACTCATTGGCCGCGGGAGCGCGACAGCAGGATCGTCGAGCGCGAGGATTTCGGTGCCGTCACCAGCCGGCTGTGGAAGTCGCTGCGCAAGGAGTCGCTGAAAACCATCGGACGATTGCCGGAACCGACATGAAGCCGCATTACCGTCTACCGCGTGCTGGTGATCGCCGGAGCCGTGCTCCTGCTGGAGCTCCTGTGCCTCATCGGCATCATCGACCGGGTGACGATGCAGCCGCCGCACCTGATCGTGCGCGATCTCGCGGTCATCCTCACTTCCGGCTCGCTGAATTCGGCCATCCGCAAACCCTGACCAATGCGTCGATCTCGCTTCGCGCTGGCGCTCGTCGCCGGGTTCGCAGCCGCGGTGGCGCTGCACCGCTACAAGCCGCTCCGAGAAACATTGGACCCGCTGTTCGCCACCTATTACGCCGTCCCGATCTTCGCCTTCTACCCGCTCCTGATCATTCTGCTCGGCTTGGGCGACGCGCCGCAGATCATGATCGGCTTCATGCTGGGCGTGGTGGCCGTGATCGTGAACACGCTCAACGGGCTCGACCGGGTGCCGCTCGTGCTGCAGAAGACCGCGCTCATCCACCGCATGCGGCCGATCGAGACTGCGCTGCAAGTCATGTTGCCCTACGCCGCTCCCTATATACTGACCGGCGCGAAGCTCGCGGTGGCCTATTCGCTGATCGGCATCATCGGCGCCGAGTTCATCATGTCGCGCGGCGGCATGGGCTACGAGATCAGCTTCGCCTACAACAATTTCGACAACGCGACGATGTATCCGCTTATCTTGTTGATCCTGCTGGTCTCGATCTCGGTGAATGGCGCGCTGTCGCGCTGGGAGAAGATCCTGCTGGCGCGGAGGGGGCATGGATGACTGCCGACGTGTGAAGCCCTTGCGCAGACCCGCTGATCCTCATCGTCGGGTTGCTGCTGGCGTGGCAGCTCGCTCTATTGGTTCGCGGGCGACATTGCCCTGCGGGCGCCGGCCGCTACCATTCGCTACACGGCAAACCTCCTTACGACCGACACGTTCTGCGCGCATCTCGCGACACCATGCGCGCCTTCGCGGCAGCGCTCGCGCTCGCGGTCGCGCTTGGCTTGCGATCGGCTTCTGGCTCGGCTTGCACCGCCTCTCGGGCGACGTGATCGAGCCGATGCTGGTCGCGCTCTACTCGATCCCGAAGGTCACGCTCTACCCGATCCTGCTGCTGGCGTTCGGGCTCGGCATGCCGGCAAAGATCGCGTTTGGCACCTCCACGGCGTCATCCCCATCGCCCTCTTCACCATCAATGCGGTGCGCAACGTCAAGCCGATCCTTATCAAGGCCGGACGCGTGCTCAAGCTCGCACGCCGTGAGATGATCCGTTCGATCCTGTTCCCGGCCGCGCTGCCGGAGATCTTCACCGGCCTGCGCGTCGGTTTCTCGCTGACGCTGATCGGAACGCTGCTTGGCGAGATGTTCGCCGTCCCAGCGCGGGCTCGGATATCCTGCTGATGAACGCGATCGGTCTGCACAACGTCGACGCTGATCATGGCGATGACGTTGCTGATCGTCATCTTCGCGGCTGCCGTCAGCACTGTACTACTCGCTGTCGATCGGTGGCTCCACCACCGCGTCTAGCAAACAAGCCTCGAAGAGAACCATAGGGAGAGCTCGTCTTCGACCTCTTGGCGTAATACTTAATTGAACGAGCATTGGATCGGGCACGTTCCGATCAAGTAAGTGCGATTGGCCTTGATGATCTGAAGTAGCGCCTTAACCATCGGCTAATTGCGCGTTTTGTGGCACCCGTGTATCGACCTGCAAGCTGCATTGCGGGGAACGTGATGACAAAGAAGGCCACGTGGAAACGCAATGCTGCGGGACTGGGATCCAACGGTCTCTGAATTTGTAGCCGTGATCCCGCTTCCAACTTTCGGCCTGCCCGGTCATCCTGCTGCGAGATAGAGCGGCTGACGAGGTAAGTGTCACTATAGACGAAAGTGGGCGGTGCCTCTGGCCGCGCCGATTTCAGCACAGCCATTTCGAGTATCGCGCGAAGGGCCTTACTTCGCTTCGCTCGCCTTGATTCCCGAGCTTTCAACGAGCTTTGCCACCCGTGGCAGGTCGGTGGCGAACAGGCGCGCGTGTGCCTCAGGCGTCATCTCGTTATCAGGGAATGGCAAGGTTCCGAGCTGCTTCAGCTTCTCCAGCAGGCCTGGGTCGGACAGAGCCTTGCGGAGCGCCGAATTCAGCGCGCCGATGGTCTCCTTGGGCGTGCCCTTCGCCACGTAGAGCCCATGCCACATCGTGTAGCTGACCTCAGGCATGCCAAGCTCGGCGGTGGTCGGCACGTCCTTCAACTGTTCAAGCCGTTCTGACGACGTAATGGCGATGCCGTGAAGTGTTCCGGCCTGAATCTGCGGCAGCGCGTTGGTCACCTGATCCCACAGAAGATCGATCTGCCCCGCCAGGAGATCGGCGATTGCCGGAGCTGACCCGCGATAAGCCGCGACTGTCGGTTTGAAGCCGAGCACATTGCCCATCATCACGGCGCACAGGTGACTGTTCGTCCCGATACCACCGTGCGCGAAGTTCGCCTTGTCGCCCTGCGCCTTGATCCAGGCGACAAAATCCTTCGGTCCCGCGCCGGGAATCGACTTGCGGCCGATCAGGACCATCGGCGCGTTGTTGACGAGGCCGACCGGCTCAAATGCGGTTTTCGTATCGTACCGCAGGTTGGTGAACAGGCTGGGCGCCGCGAGCAGCGCGACGTGATTGATCAGGACGGTGGAACCGTCAGGTGCCGATCGGGCAACGCGATCATTGGCCAGCGTGCTGCCGCCTCCGACCACGTTCTCGATGATGACGGTCTGGCCGAGCGCGCGCGACATCCGCTCGCCGATGAGGCGTGCCACAGTATCCGTGCCGCCGCCGGCCGCATAGGGAACCACCAGCGTCACAGTCTTGGGGGTCGATTGCGCGTGGACCTGCGTCGAAAGCGCGGCAAGCAAGAGGCCCAAGCCTATCAGCGCGCGTCTACAAAGCCGATTGATCACGACGGCGTCCTCCCAAAGTCTTTCTTTGTTGTCACGCCGCATTCTTGCGGACGTGCGCTCGTTCGCGAAGCCACGCCGCAGCAAACAGTGTGGCACCGCATGACTTCAGATCATGCCGATTGCACATCTGCAAATCAAATACAAAGCTAATCGAGCCGCTGCTTGGTACGCAGATTGGCGCACGCTTTACTTGTTGCCATCGGCTTGATTGACGCGTCTTACCGCTTGCAACACGACCAAACATTGGGATGATGTTGCAACGAGATCGCAACCGCCAGCGAGCAACCTATGAGCGCATCCCCTCGGCGCATTCGCGTTGTCAATCCAAACTCGAACGAGGCCGTCACCCGCGGTCTCGATGCGGCATTGGAACCGCTGCGATTTGCAAACGGTCCCGAGATCGTGTGTTCCACGCTTGCCGAAGGTCCATTCGGAATCGAGACCCAAGCCGACGTCGAAAGCGTCGTGATGCCGCTGCGCCGGCTGGTCGAGGTGGACAATTCCTCCGACGCCTTTGTGATTGCCTGCTACAGCGATCCGGGGTTGCATGTCTGCCGCGAGGGCACTACGCGGCCGGTGTTCGGCATCGCCGAATGCGGCGTGCTGACCGCGCTGGCGCGCGCCGAACGCTTCGGCGTTATCGCGATCAGCCAGCGCTCGATCGCCCGGCACATGCGCTATCTGCGCCAGATGGGGCTGACGGACCGCCTCGCCGGCGAGCGCCCGCTCGAATTGTCGGTCGCCGAGACGGCGAGCGGCGAAAAGACGCTCGAGCGCATGATCGATGTCGGGCGCCAATTGAAGGAGGAGGACGGCGCCGAGGCGATCGTGATGGGCTGTGCCGGCATGGCGCGCCATCGCAAGCCGCTGGAAGATGCGCTCGGCATCCCGGTGATCGATCCGACCCAGGCCGCGGTCACGATGGCGCTCGGAGCGGTGCAGTTCAGCCGCTCTTGATCCCGCTCGAGACGAGCCATTCGGCATAGCTTTGCCGCACGAGCGTGAACGGCTCGCCGAGCGGGGCATAGAGATTGGCGAACAAGCGCGCTACCGGCCTGTAGACATCCAGGTTCACATACATCGCGCTGATCCACAATGCCGGCCCGCGCATGCAGGTAAACAACCTCGCCGATCACAGGCGGCGCTCGGGCCGACCTCCAGCGTCTGATAGTGGCGGCATTCGAGCGACGCCGCCGCTTCTGGCGATGCGCGGCACCGGGATCGTCTCGCCGGGCAGCGCGTGAGACCGGCGGCATCGATCTCGCTGATGTCGGGCGGGAAATCGACCGCGCACAGATTCATCCGCTCGCCGATCGCCTCGTCGACCAGATTGACCATGAACGCGCCGCTGTCGCGGATGTGCGCGGATGTATCCTTCAGCGCCGTCGGGCCGCGCCTGCAAGCCGAGCACGCAGAGCGGCGGGTCCTCCGCGAAGATATTGAAGAACGAGAATGGCGCGGCGTTGACGACGCCGCCGGGACCGATCGTCGTGACCAGCGCGATCGGCCGCGGGATCACGAGGCGGATAGGATCTTGTAGCGGTCATGCGGCGGGAGGGCCGCGAGATCGTATGAGAGGCGTGGCCATGGTCATGTCTCCGGCGGCAGCACGACACCGGTCTGGCTGGTGATGCGGCCGTAATGCTCGATGCGGCGGTGGCGCTTGAAGTCGAAGATCGTCTCCTTGTTGAAGATCGTGTCGTCGAGATCGCAGTCGGCGACGACCAGCTCGTCGTCCTCGGTCTTCGCCTCGGCGACGATCTCGCCGTCCGGGTTGACGATGCAGCTGCCGCCGAACAGCGGGTGGCCGTCCTCGACGCCGCATTTCGCGGTCGCGACCACCCAGGTCGAGTTCTGGTAGGCGCCGGCCTGCACCGAGAGGTTGTGGTGGAACAGGCGCTTCTCCGGCCCTTCGTCGGCTTTCTGCGAATTGACCGATGGCGTGTTGTAGCCGAGCACGACCATCTCGACGCCCTGCAGGCCCATGACGCGATAGGTCTCCGGCCAGCGCCGGTCGTTGCAGATGCCATGCCGAAGATGCCGCCCATGGTGCGCCACACCGGAAAGCCGAGATCGCCCGGCTCGAAATAGCGCTTCTCCAGATGCTGGAACGCGCGCTCGGATCGAACTCGGAATGGCCGGGCAGATGCACCTTGCGGTACTTGCCGACGATCTTGCCATCGCGATCGACCAGGATCGCGGTGTTGTAGTGATGGCCGTCGGGGGTCAGCTCCGCGTAGCCGAGAAGCCGATCTTGTACTCCGCGGCCTTCTCGAACAGCGGGCGCGTCGCGGCATTCGGCATCTCGCGCTCGAACCAGGCATCGACCTCCGCCTGATCGGTCATGTACCAGCGCGGGAAGAAGGTGGTGAGCGCAAGCTCGGTGAAGACCACGAAGTTGCACGCTTGCGCGTTCGCCTGATCGAGCAGATCGAGCATGCGCCGCACGACGGCCTGGCGGCTCTCGGCTTTCTGGATGGGACCCATCTGGGCGGCCCCAATCGCAGCACGCGGTCACCTCGATCATCCCGCAATTCAGGAAGCCATCCTCCGCTCCAGCCGGCTGATCAGCCGGACCACCGGCCACAACATCACGAGATAGATCGCGGCCGCAAGCACGATCGGCGAGGCATTGAAGGTGACCGAGCGCGCCATGTCGGCGGAATAGAGCAGCTCGGGCAGCGCGACCACGCTGGCGATCGAGGTGAGCTTCACCACCTCCACGGTGTTGGAAACGAGATCGGGCAGCACGTTGCGCACCGCCTGCGGCAGCACCACCTAGGCCAGCGTCTGGAAGGCATTGAGGCCGGTCGAGCGCGCCGCGTCCCATTGGCCGCGGCCGACGCTCTCGATGCCGGCGCGATAGATCTCGCCGTAATAGCTCGACGTATTGAGGAAAAAGGCGATCGCGACGGCCGTCAGCGGCGAGAGCCGGATGCCGGCGAACGGCAGGCCGGAATAGACGAAGATCAGCAGCACCAGCGGCGGAACGGCGCGGAAGAAATCGATCCCGCGATTGCCCCAGCGCACCGTGCGCGAGCGCGACAGCGAAACGAGCGCGAACGAGAGCCCGCCGGCGAGGCCGAGCGGGATGACGACGAGGCACAGCAGCAGCGTCTGCTGGAGGCCCGCAAGAACAAGCGGCAGCGCGCGCGCCATGATGTCCAGATTGAAGAACTGCTGGAGCAGCGCGTCCATCAGTTCCTCCGCCAGGCGAAGCGCGTTTCGAGAAAGCGGCCGAGCGCGACGACCGGAATGAACAGGATGACGTAGGCGATCGCCCCCATCATCAGCGGCGTGGCGTTGCCGGAGAACGATTGCGCGGTGGTCGCCTGATTGAGGATTTCGCGGACGCCGATCACGGTGCCGAGCGCGGTGTTCTTGGTGATCGCGACGGTGCGGTTGGTGATCGGCGGAACGGTGAGGCGCACCGCCTGCGGCAGCACGATGTAGCCGAGTGTGCCGAGGAAGCCGAAGCCGGTCGAGCGCGCCGCCTCCCATTGGCCCTTCGGGACCGACAGGATGCCGGCCCAGAAGATCTCCTCCGCGAAGGCCGCGAGCACGAGTGAGAGCACCAGCCAGAGCACGGCGAAGGACGGCAGATTGATGCCGACGTTCGGCAGGCCGAAATAGACGATCAGCACGATCACCAGCGGCGGCAGCGCGCGGAACATGTCGACGAAGATGACGATCAGCGCATTGACGGCGCGCACGCTGAAACGAGCGCACGACCGCGAGCGCAAGCCCGAGCAGGAGACCGGTGACCACGACCGCGACGGCGATCTCGATCGTGACCACCACGCCCTTCAGGATCGACGGGAGATACTGCGCGATCAGGTTCGGCTTGAAGAAGGTTTCGAGGAAGCGCGTCCAAGCCTCCATGGCGTCAGCGCGCGACCTCCGCGATGAACGCGCGGGTGCGCGGCTCGCTGGGCGCGCGAAAAATCTGCTGCGGCGGCCCTTCCTCCACGATCACCCCATGATCCATGAAGATCACGCGATCGGCGGCGTCGCGCGCAAAACGCATCTCGTGGCTCACCACCAGCATGGTCATGCCGCCGCGCTTGAGTTCGCGCATCACGGCGAGCACGCTGCCGACCAGCTCCGGATCGAGCGCCGAGGTCGGCTCGTCGAACAGCATCACCTTCGGCTCGAGCGCGAGCGCGCGCGCGATCGCGACTCGCTGCTGCTGGCCGCCGGAAAGCTCGCCGGGATAGGATTTCGCCTTGGCGGCAAGGCCGACGCGTTCGAGCGCCGCCATGCCGACACGCTCCGCTTCGGCGCGCGACTTGCCCACCACCTTGCGCAGCGCGAGCGTGACATTCCCGAGCGCCGTCATGTGCGGATAGAGGTTGAACGATTGGAACACCATTCCGATCTTGCGCCGCATGGCGTTGATGTCGGTCGAGCGCGCCATCAGGTCGACGCCGTCGAGCGCGATCGCGCCGGCGGTCGGCTCCTCGAGCCGGTTGCAGCAGCGCAGCAGCGTGCTCTTGCCCGATCCCGAAGGGCCGATGATGAACACAAGCTCCTGCGGCAGCACCGCGAGGTCGATGCCGCGCAGCACCTCCGCGTGGCCGAATCTCTTGCGCAGGCCGCGGATGTCGAGGCTGGGCGGGCGCGCCGCTCGGTCATCGACAATCGCCGCGTCCGCGGCGCCCGCCGCCAATATCATGCCACCGCAGCTCAATTGCACGACGGTGTGTGCGCGGTCGGATCGTAGCCGGCCATGTCGGGCACGCCGTAGCCCGGGAACACCGTCACCGCCGCGGAGCCCGGCGCGGGCTTGACGCCGAACCATTTCTCGTGCATCTTCGCGATGGTGCCGTCGAGCTTCATGCATTCGATTGCGTTCTCGATCTGCTTGCGCAGCTCGCCCGAATCCTTGCGCAGCGGCGCGGCCCAGACCAGGCCGGTCGAATGCAGATAGGACAGTTCGAGCTGCGGATTGTTCTTCACCGCCCAGGCGATCACGGTGTTGCCGGCGACGTTGGCGTCGGCGCGGCCGGCCAGCACCGCCTGCACGGCGTCGGTCTGGGTGCCGAACGTTTCCACCTTCCAGCCGATCTTGGCCTCGAGGTCGCGCGCCCAGGAATTGTAGGCCGATCCCTTGTTGACCGAGACGATCTTGCCCTTCAGGTCTTCGAGCTTCTCGACCTTCGGCGCGCCCTTCTTGATCAGGAACTGGAAGTCGGTGTTGAGATAGCCCTCGGTGAACAGCATGTTGTCGGCGCGCTCTTTGGTCACCGTGGTCGGCGCCGCGAGAAATCATAGGTGCCGGCCTGCAGCGCCGGAACGATGCCGGAAAACTGCGCGGCATCGATGACGAT
>CAWHCK010000017.1:0-183477 GCA_963827585.1 uncultured Alphaproteobacteria bacterium | reverse complement strand
CCTAATTTGAGCCATTAGCTTGCGGGCGGGCATGAGCGGTATGGGGATCGCCGGCCCGCTTGTTTGGTGTTGGATCACCCGGGGATGGGGGCATAAGGACATGTACATCACTCGCCTGAGCGCTGCCGCGCTGGTCGCGCTATCGACCGCGGCCTGCAGCGGCAATCCCGAGACTGGAACCGGACCGCGGGAGAACACCGGCACGCTGATCGGCGCGGTGGCCGGCGGCCTGCTCGGCTCGCAGTTCGGCGGCGGAACCGGCGAGCGCGTTGCCGCCGGCCTCGCCGGCGCGGCGATCGGCGGCCTCATCGGCAATCGCATCGGCGCCGGCATGGACGACGATGACAAGCAGCGCGCCTACGCGGCCCAGATGCAGGCGCTCGAAAGCGGAAAGTCGGGTGCGGCGGTGGGGTGGAAGAACCCGGATTCCGGGCGCCATGGCTCGATCGTTCCTGGGCCCGCCTACCAGTCGAACGGACTGCAGTGCCGGCCATACACGCACACGATCTACATCGACGGCAAGCCGCAGGTCGCACGCGGGAATGCTTGCCGCAACCCGGACGGCACTTGGTCGGCGGTCGGCTGACCCCGTTCACCGCGAACGAGAACGAGCGCGCTACGCCGCGAGCGGCGCCGAGGCGTGGAATTCCGTCAGGCGCGGCATGACCTCGTGCGCAAACAGCGTCATGCTGTCGACGGTATCCCCGTGCTCCATGGGGCCGGCCTGCGTCATCATGAGGAAATGACCGAAGCCGCCGATCGCCTGATAGAAGTCGACCACCTGGTCGTAGACTTGGTCCGGCGTGCCGGCAAACATCAAGCCGCCGGCGATGGTGTCCGCCACGCTCGCTTGCGCCGCGCTGCCGAGCGGCGTGCCGTCCTTGGTCGCCATCTGGTGCGAGGGTCCGCGCCATCCCACGCGTTGGAACAGCTTGGCGGCGTCGCTCGCGGCCATGAAGCCGGGCGGGTTCTTGTAGGGCTCGGCGACGATGGTATTGGTCTGTAGATAGCTCTTCACCAACTCGGCGCGCCGCAATCCCTCCGCCTCGCTCCGGCCGACCGCGACGAATCCCATATAGGCGAAACGGTCGAGCGGCGTCGGTTGCGAATGTCCCGCGTCCTTCCATCCCTTGCGGTACTCGTCGAACACGGTCTTGGCGCGATATCCCGTCATCACGGTGGCGACCACGTGCCCGCGCGCGCCCAGCGCGCGCGAGCTGCCGAGGCTGCTGGACGTGCTCCAGACCGGCGGATGCGGCTGTTGATACGGCCGCGGCCAGATATTGACGCTGCGGTACTGGAAATATTCGCCCTCCCAGGAAAACGGCCCGTCATGCGTGGTCATCGCCTTGAGGATGAGATCATGCGCCTCCCAGTACCGGTCCATCACGCGTACCGGCCTGGCATTGGACGGCACGATCTCGTACGGCACGCCCTTGATGAATCCCATTTCGAGCCGGCCGCGGGAGATCACGTCGATGATCGACATTTCCTCCGCCACGCGCAGCGGATCATTGCGGTTCGCGATCGGAGTGCCGAGGCCGAGAAGCCGCGCGCGCTTGGTCTGGCGCGCCAGGATGGCGAGCGTCAGGTGGGCGGAGGCGCTCATGCAGGTTGCCGTGGCGTGATGCTCGTTGACGATGATGTTGAGGCCGAGTTCGTCCGCCAGCATCCATTCGTCGAGGTAACGGTTGTAAAGACGGGCCGCGATTTCCGGATCGCAATGGCGGTTCGGCAGGCTTACGCGCAGCGATTCCACGTTCTCGAACCACGCATCGGGATAGGACTGTTCGGTGAAACTGTAGATTTTCATCTTGTCGCCCTGCGCAGGTGTGTGGTTGCGGTCAACGCGCGCGGCTTGGCGCTCGAGAAACGAACTCGGCGATCTTTCGGGAGAACAGGTCGGGACGCTCGAGGTGCGGATAGTGGCCCGCGTCCTCGATCAGCTCGAAGCGCGCGCCCGCGATAAGCTTGCTGTAGGCGCGCCCGTAATCCGGCAAGGTGATGCGGTCGCTCGCGCCCCAGAGGACCAAAGTTGGTACCCGGATGCGGTGCAGACGGCCGGCGAGTTTGGGGTCGTACATGTAGGGCGACCAGGCGAACAGCGCGGTCGCTTCGCGGTTGCGAAACATGATTTGTGCATCGTCGTCCGAGATCGAGCCATGGTCGAGCGCCGCGATCCTGGGATCGTGATAGGCGAGCCGGTCGACTTCGCTCTGCTTGGTGGTGAAGATGTCGACGATGTCGCGGTGTTCGCGGTCGCCGAGCTTGATCCCGACCGCATCGGCCAGTACGAGGTGGGAAACTCGCTCGGTCGACTTGACGGCGATCTCCGCCGCGATCCAGCCGCCGAACGATATGCCGGCCAGGACCAGCTCGTGCAGATCGAGCGCCTCCATGAGGTCGAGATAGAAATAAGCGAGATCGTCGACTGTGGTCATGGTGCGGGGCAGCTCGCTGCGCCCGAAACCCGGATGGGTGGGCGCGATCACCGTGAACGATTGCGCAAGCTGATCGATGACCCGGTCCGTCGCCTTGATGCCGATCGCGGGATGAAGCAGCAGCAGCGGCGGTCCGCTTCCACGCTTGATGAGCTCGATGCGAACCTCCGCAATTTCGATAAGCTGGCCTGCGGCTTCGGTACGGTCGAGCATGATGGACATCACCTGGCGTCAGCTCAGTTCGGGTTGATACCCGCGGCCCTGACGATTTCTCTGTTCTGCTTGATCTGGGCGCGGAAGAAAGCATCGAACTCGGCCGATGTCATCGCGAACGGCTCTGCGCCCAGAGCGACGAGTTTTTCCTGCACGCTCTTGGTTTGCAGCGCTTTCGTCGTTTCGCGATAGAGCTTCTCCTGAATATCCTTCGCCGTTTTCGACGGTGCGAAGACGCCGATCCAGAACGGGAAATCGGAATCGGGATAGCCTGCCTCCGCGATGGTCGGCAGCTCCGGCAAGGCGGAGACGCGCTTGTCGCTGCTCACGGCGAGCGGGAGAATCCTGCCGTCGCGAATGAGCGGCATCGAGGGCAGCACCGGAGCGAAGAAGAAATCGACCCGGCCTGCCAGCAGCTCCGTCAACGCTTCCTGCACGCCGCGGAACGGAATCTCCTGCACGTCGATCCGGGCGCTGAGACGGAAGCGCTCGGCGTTGATGTGGGCTGCGCCGCCATGGCCGACCGAGGCATAATTCAATGCGCCCGGCCTCGCCCTGGCAGCGGCCACGAGCTCATGGGCCGTCTTGTATCTCTCGGGCGAGACCACCAGCAGGAACGGGGTATTGACGAGCGCGACCACGCCGGTGAAGTCGCGCTCGGTATCGTAAGGCAGCGTCTTGTGGGTCGCCGGGAAGATGGTGAGCGCGGACGAGTGCGAGAGCAGCGCATGGCCGTCGGGCTCGGCCTTCGCGACCGCGGCGGGCGCCAGCGTGCCTCCCCCGCCGCCGCGGTTGTCGATCATGAAGGGCTGGCCGAGTTGCTGCGAGACCTGATCGAAAACCGTGCGGCAGACGAGATCGATCGCGCTACCGGCGGTGACCGGTACCGAAATGCGCACGGGCTTGCTCGGCCAAACCGGCGTCTGTGCCGCTGCATCGGCGTGCACGCCCAACACCAGCAACAACGCTGCGAGGAATGCACGGCACATGGGTATCCTCAATTTGGGGTTGTCCGCCGGGCGGGTTGCAGAAATCGCAAAAAATCAGCATGCGGTTTCGCGGTGCGTTGTGCAAGTTCCGGCAATCCGAGACAGCAGGTGTCAGCGCGGCGTCATGCCATGCTGCTGCACCCCATGTTTGCCGCGGTTACGGCAAATTTATAAGTTCCCGCTTCGCCATGTCGCGGTTTTGACAGGGGTTCGCCGTTGCGGGGGGCTGGTTGCCGTGATGTAACCGCGACGGGCGTCCCCCGATCAACGAACACTTTAGTTTTTCGCCGCGTCGCCACCGGAATGTCGAATTCGACCGGATGGATTTGGACTCATGACGCTGTGGTTCGGGCTCGCATTGATGACCGTCGCGGCCATCTTGGCCGTGCTCTGGCCGCTGGCGCGCAGGCCGGGCAGGTTGCGTTCGGGGAGCGACGTCGCGGTCTATCGCGATCAGCTCGAAGAGATCGAACGCGACCGCGCAGCCGGGTTGATCGCGGATCAAGAGGCGGCGGGCGCACAGGTCGAGGTGTCGCGCCGGCTCATCGCGGCAGCCGACGCAGAGCCCGCATCGCCGGGCGATGCGGCCTCGGCGACGTGGCGACGACGCGCCGTTGCGCTGGTCGCGCTTGTCGTCCTGCCCCTTGGTGCTGCGGGCGCCTACCTCGCGCTCGGCTCGCCGTGGCTGGCGGATCAGCCGCTCGCCTCGCGTCTGGCCGCGGGCGGCAGTCAGTCGGTCGACAGCCTGATTGCACGGGTAGAGGCGCATCTTGAACGCAATCCCGAGGATGGGCGCGGCTGGGAAGTGATCGCGCCGGTTTATTTGCGGTTGGCGCGCTTCGATGACGCAGTAAGGGCCCGTCGCAATGCGCTTCGCCTCAATGGCAAGACGGCGGAACGCGAGAGCGCGCTCGGCGAGGCGCTTGTATTTGCCGCCAACGGGGTCGTGACTGCGGAGGCGAAGGCGGCGTTCCAACAAGCGGTCGCGCTCGACGCGAGCGACGTGCAGGCGCGCTACTTTCTCGGGCTTGCCGCCGAGCAGGACGGCAACCGTGCGCAGGCTGCCGCGACCTATCGCGCTTTGATCGAGGCTGCGCCACCCGATGCGCCCTGGATCGATTTCATGCGCCAAGCGCTCGCCCGCGTCGAAGGCAGTGCCGTACGCGGCGGTTCGAGTGACGGCACGAGCGCCGGTCCAAGCGAGGAGCAAGTCGCGGCATCGTCGGAGCTCAGCCCGGAGCAGCGCAAGGTCATGATCCAAGGCATGGTCGCGCGGCTCTCCGAGCGGCTGCATCGCGACGGGTCCGATGTCGAGGGATGGTTGCGGCTCGTTCGCTCCTATATGGTGCTCGGCGAACCGGACAAGGCGCGTGCTGCCGTCGCTGACGCGCGGCGTGCGCTCGCCGCCGATCCGAGCAAGCTGCAGCGGCTCGACGACCTTGTCCGAGGACTTGGTCTCGAAGGTTGAAGGGCTCCGGAAGCGCGCGATGACCCGCAAGCAACGACGCCTGTCCTTGATCGGTGCCGCGCTCGGCGTGCTTGCGCTCGCGGTGGCGCTCATCCTCGGCGCGCTCAAGGACTCGATCGTCTTCTTCAATTCGCCGACCGACGTGGTCGAGAAGCACGTCAAACCGGGGACGCGCATCCGCATCGGCGGCCTGGTGAAGGAAGGCAGCGTATGGCGCGGCGAAAGCCTTGCCGTTCGCTTCGAGGTGACCGACGGCAGGAGTACCGTTCCGGTGGCCTACCAGGGTCTGTTGCCTGACCTCTTCCGCGAAGGACAGGGGGTCGTCGCCGAAGGTACCCTCGATCCCACGGGTACGTTCCGGGCCGACAGCGTGCTGGCCAAGCACGATGAGACCTATATGCCGAAGGAGGTCGCCGACGCATTGAAGAAGCAAGGACATTGGAAGGACGACTCCGAGAAGAATGCGGGCAGCGCGCCGCGGGGCAGGGCGCAGTGATCCGCCCGGCGCACTTGCGCGCGGCGCGACGGCAGAGGCCACGACGATGATCGCCGAGTTCGGCCATTACGCACTCGTGCTCGCGCTTGCGCTGGCGCTCGTGCAGGCCAGCGTGCCGATCGTGGGAGCGCGCAAGAATGATCCCGTGTTGATGGCGGTCGCCGAGCCGGCCGCGATCGCCCAATTCTGTCTGATTGCGATCGCCTTCGGTGCGCTGACGATCTGCTACGTGCGGTCGGATTTTTCCGTTGTGAACGTGTTCGAGAATTCCCATTCGGCGAAACCGCTCGTCTACAAGATCAGCGGCGTGTGGGGGAACCACGAAGGCTCGATGGTGCTGTGGGTGTTGATCCTCAGCGTCTTCGGCGCGCTGGTCGCGCTGTTCGGCGGCAATCTGCCGGCGCGGCTGCGGGCCAACGTGCTCGCGGTGCAGGCATGGATCGCGGTCGCATTCGTTCTGTTCATCCTGGCCACGTCGAATCCGTTCCTGCGCCTGCCCGCGGCGCCGCTCGAGGGCCGCGACCTCAATCCCATCCTGCAGGATCCGGGCCTCGCCATTCATCCGCCGCTGCTCTATCTCGGCTATGTCGGCCTCTCGATCTCGTTTTCCTTCGCCATCGCCGCGCTGATCGACGGGCGCATCGACGCCGCCTGGGCGCGCTGGGTACGGCCCTGGACTCTGCTCGCCTGGATGTTCCTGACGCTCGGCATCGCCATGGGCTCATACTGGGCCTACTACACGCTCGGCTGGGGCGGCTGGTGGTTCTGGGACCCGGTAGAGAATGCGTCGTTCATGCCGTGGCTGGCCGCCACTGCGCTCCTTCATTCCGCCCTCGTGATGGAGAAGCGCAACGCGCTCAAGGTGTGGACGATCCTGCTGGCGATTCTGGCGTTCTCGCTCTCGCTGATCGGCACCTTTCTCGTGCGCTCCGGCGTGCTCACGTCGGTTCATGCCTTTGCCACCGACCCGACGCGCGGCGTCTTCATCCTCGCGATCCTGGTGCTGTTCATCGGGGGCAGCCTGGCGCTGTTTGCGCTGCGCGCGCCGTTGCTCAAGCAAGGGGGCCTGTTCGCCCCGGTTTCGCGCGAAGGCGCCCTCATTCTCAACAATCTCTTCCTGGTGAGCGCTTGCGCGACCGTATTCGTCGGTACGCTCTATCCGCTGGCGCTCGAGGCGATCACCGGCGAGAAAATCTCCGTCGGTGCGCCGTTCTTCAATGCGACCTTCGGGCCATTGTTCGTTCCGCTGCTCATCGCCATGCCGTTTGGTCCGCTGCTCGCCTGGAAGCGCGGCGATCTGCTCGGCGTCGCGCAGCGCCTCCTCGGTGCCGCAGGCATCGGCGTGATCACCATCGCCGTCGTCTTCGCAATGGAGGGGGGTGGACCGATCCTGGTGCCGTTCGCCATCGGTCTTGCCTTGTACGTCATGGCCGGCGCGCTGACCGAGATCGTGGAGCGCACGGGTCTGCTCAAGGTGCCGCTCACGACCGCGTTTGCGCGCGCCAGGGGTTTGCCGCGCTCGGCCTGGGGCGCCATGTTTGCGCATCTCGGACTCGGGATCACGCTTCTCGGCATCATCGCCGAGACGCAGTGGAGCATCGAACGGATCGCGGAGGTCAAGCCGGGGCAGTCGATTTCGATTCGCCGTTACGATCTGCAATTCGACGGCATGACCACCCGCCAGGGTCCGAACTACCGCGAGCTCGCCGCCCATTTCACCGTGCGGCGTCACGGCGATGTCGTCGGCGTGATGGAACCGACAAAGCGCAGCTTTCCCTCGCGCGGCACTAGCACGACCGAGACTGCGCTGCTGACACGAGGATTCTCCCAGCTCTATCTGTCGCTCGGAGACCCCAACGCCGACGGTTCGCTCGCGGTGCGGCTCTACTACAAGCCGTTGGTGCTGCTGATCTGGCTGGGCGCCGTCGTGATGGTGATCGGCGGCACGCTGTCGCTTTCGGACCGTCGACTGCGTGTGGGCGCGCCGAAGCCGGCGAAGGGCAAGGCCGCGCTCGCGCCCGCGGAGTAGGCGTCCATGAATTGGCTCCATCTCGTCGTCGTGGCGTTTACCCTCGCGGCCTCGGGGCCTGCCCCGGCGGTGCAGCCCGACGAAATCCTTCCGAATGCCGCGCTGGAAACGCGCGCTCGCGCGCTCTCCAAGGAACTGCGCTGCATGGTCTGCCAGAACCAGTCGATCGACGATTCGGATGCGCCGCTCGCGCGCGACCTGCGCGTCCTCGTCCGCGAGCGATTGCAAGCGGGCGACAGCGACCGGCAGGTGATCGACTATCTGGTGGGACGCTATGGCGAGTTTGTGCTGCTCAAACCGCGATTCTCATGGCGGACCGCTCTGTTGTGGCTGGGTCCGGCAGCGATCCTGCTGATCGGAGCGTTGGGCCTGTTCGTGGTCGCGCGCCGCTACCGGGCCAATGCTGATTCCGGTGGCGCGGAGCGGGCGAAGCTCACCCCCGCCGAAGCGGCGCGACTTGCCGAGATTCTTCACCGTCGCGACCGCTGAATTTGCGGCGGCTTCCGGCAAGTTATTGAAATAAAATCATTTTTATGACTTCGGACCTTACTAAACTTTAATCTTCCCGACAGCGCCCCGTAATGAAGCCCGCTCCATCTTGATCGGCATTCGGGTGCCTGCGTTGGACCCCGCCGCATTAGAAGATGGAGTGACCGTAATGACTGCGAGCGTTCCCGCTCCGAAGGCGCGCATCCTTTCCGCGCGCCGTCTCGTTCTGCTTGCCGGCGTCGCCGGATTGGGTGCGACCGTGCTGCTCGGCGCGGGACTTGTGCCGAAGGCAACCGGCCCGGCGCTCACCACGATCGCCTATGCCCAGGGGGTCCAGCGCCCGATGGGATTTGCGGACGTCGTCGAGAAGGTGAAGCCCGCCGTCATCTCGGTTCGCATCAAGGTCGCTTCGAGTGCAAAGACGATGGGCTTCGAAGGCGATTTGCCGTTCCCGCCCAACTCGCAGATGGAGCGGTTCTTCCGCCGCTTCGGCATGCCGGATAATCTCACCCCCGACGATCAGCGCGGACAGCGCAACAATCCCGCTGAGCCCCGCGCGCCGCGCAACCGTCTGGTGACCGGCCAGGGTTCGGGCTTCTTCATCACCGCTGACGGCTTTGCAGTGACCAACAATCACGTGGTCGACAAGGCCGACACGGTCGAGATCACGACCGATGAGGGCAAGACCTATACCGCCAAGGTGATCGGGACTGATCCGCGTACCGATATCGCCCTGATCAAGGTCGAGGGCCGCGGCGACTTCCCCTACGTCAAGTTGTCGGACAACGCCCCGCGCATCGGCGACTGGGTGTTGGCGGTCGGCAATCCGTTCGGCCTCGGCGGCACCGTGACGGCGGGCATCGTTTCCGCCCGCGGCCGCGATATCGGCGCCGGCCCTTATGACGACTTCATCCAGATCGACGCGCCGGTCAACAAGGGTAATTCCGGCGGTCCGACCTTCGATGTCGACGGCAACGTGATCGGCGTCAACACTGCCATCTTCTCGCCCTCGGGCGGCTCGGTGGGCATCGCCTTCGCCATCCCGGCCGGGACGGTGAAGTCGGTCGTCTCCCAGCTCAAAGACAGCGGCAAGGTCACCCGCGGCTGGATCGGCGTGCAGATCCAGCCCGTCACCGACGAGATCGCCGACAATCTTGGTCTCAAGGCCCCGGAAGGCGCCCTGGTGTCAGACCCGCAGGCCAATGGCCCGGCCGCCAAGGTCGGCATCCAGGCCGGCGACGTGATCACGGCGGTCAACGGTACCCGAGTCAAGGACGCCCGCGACCTCGCCAAGCAGATCGGCGCCATGGCGCCGGGCGCCACGGTGAAGCTGACGGTATGGCGCAAGGGCGAGGAGAAAACCTTCTCCATCGCGCTCGGCGAGCTGCCCAACCAGCGCGACGCGCGGGCGACGACGCCAGACTCGTCCGGCCCGAACAACACGACCGACGTGCCGCGCCTCGGCCTCACCATCGCACCCGCCGGCCAGGTCGCCGGCAGCGGCTCGGAAGGCGTGGTGGTCACCGAGGTCGATCCTAATGGGATTGCCTCCGACCAGGGTTTCAAGACCGGCGACGTCATTCTCGAGGTCGGTGGCAAGAAGGTTGCCAATGCGGCGGATGTGCGCAGCGCCCTCAGCGAGGCGCAGAAGGACGGCAAGCGCACCATCCTCATGCGCGTGAAGTCGGGTGACGCGACGAAGTTTGTCGCGCTGCGGCTCAGCAAGGCCTAACCGAATGGGGCGCACCGTCGGCATCCGTCGCCCCCGCCGGCGGTTCGAACCAGGGGGACGGGCCACTCGCCCGTCCCCATCCCTTCCACCTCCGTCCGGCATCCGTCGCCCCCGCCGGCGGAGTTGGTTGAGGGGCGGCGGTCAACCCGCCGCCCCTCGGCCTTCCGAGAACGGCTCGCGGCCATCTTCCCCGCGTGCTGAGGTCAAGACACCTTAAGATAGTGCCGTTATGATCAGTTCAGTCCACCACGGTCCCTTCACGACGGAAATCCCCTATCCGAGAGACGGTCGCTTTGTCATGCGTCTCCTGATCATCGAAGACGATCGCGACGCCGCCGACTACTTGGCGAAGGCGTTCCGCGAGGTCGGGCACGTCGCCGACCTCGCCGTCGACGGCGAGGAAGGGCTCGCCCATGCCCTCGACGGGCAATACGACGTGCTGATCGTCGATCGCATGCTGCCCAAGCTCGATGGCTTGACGGTCATTGGGACGCTCCGCAGCAAGGGCATCGAGACGCCCGCGCTCATTCTTTCGGCGCTCGGTCAGGTCGACGATCGGGTCAAGGGGTTGCGGGCGGGCGGCGACGATTATCTGCCCAAGCCTTATTCGTTTTCGGAGTTGCTCGCCCGCACCGAGGTGCTGGCGCGCCGGCGCGGCGGCCGTGAGGAAACGGTCTATCGCGTCGGCGACCTCGAGCTCGACCGGCTGTCGCATCAGGTGACGCGCGGTGGCGGCGAGATCATGTTGCAGCCGCGGGAGTTCCGCCTGCTCGAATATCTCATGAAGCATGCGGGTCAGGTGGTGACCCGCACCATGCTGCTCGAGAACGTGTGGGATTATCACTTCGACCCGCAAACCAACGTGATCGACGTGCACATCTCGCGATTGCGTTCGAAGATTGATAAAGGTTTCAGCCAGGCTTTGCTGCATACGGTGCGCGGCGCAGGGTACGTGATCCGCGACACCAAGTGACATTGTCGTCTCCTGCGTTGCGCGGGGATGACATTGACGGGTGACGGATGACGGCGCTTGGCAAGCTTCTGCGCACCACGGCGTTCAAGCTGACGCTGGTCTATCTCACGGTGTTCGCGCTGTTCGCCGCCTTCCTGCTCGTCTATTTCGCCTGGAACACGCGCCGGCTGATCACCGAGCAGATCACCCAGACGGTCGACGCCGAGATCACCGGCCTGGCCGAGCAGTACCGCCAAGGCGGCATCCGTCGCCTCGTCTTCGTCGTCGATGCGAGATCGCGTCGCCCCGGCTCGAGCCTCTATCTCGTGACCACCCGCGCGGGCGAGGGACTTGCGGGCAATGTGGGCTCGCTCGCCACCGGCATCCTCGAGACGCCCGGCTGGACGGAAACCGCCTATCGGCGGCTCGACGACCCCGACGGCGGCGAGCATCAGGCCCTCATCCGAGTGTTCCAATTGCCGGCCGGCTTTCGCCTCCTGGTCGGGCGCGACCTCGAAGAGCGCGATCGGCTGCAGGACATCGTGCTCGCGGCCGGCCGCTGGTCGCTGGCGATCGTCATCGTGCTCGGTGTCGCCGGCGGCTTCTTCGTGACGCGACGGGTCCTCAAGCGCGTCGACGCGATGACCGACACCACCCGCAAGATCATGGATGGCGACCTGACCGGGCGGCTCCCGATCGCGGGGACCGGGGACGAGCTCGATCGGCTCGCCACCAACCTCAATGCAATGCTCGAGCGCATCGAGGCGCTCATGCGCGGCCTCAAGGAGGTGTCCGACAATATCGCGCATGATCTCAAGACGCCGCTGACGAGGCTGCGCAACCGCTGCGAAGAGGCCTTGCGCCTTGCCGAGGACGAATCCCAGTACCGGGCGGCGCTCGAAAGTACGATCGAGGAATCGGAGGCGCTGATCCGTACCTTCAATGCGCTTCTCATGATCGCGCGGGCGGAGTCGGGCCAGGCGCGCGACGGCATGACCGAGTTCGACGCCGCCGAGATCGCACGCGGCGTGGGTGAACTCTATGAGCCGCTCGCCGACGACAAGGGCATCCACCTCAAGGTCGAGGCGCCGACGGCCGCCCCGGTTCACGGCAACCGGGAGCTCGTCAGCCAGGCGCTCGCCAATCTGGTCGACAACGCCATCAAGTACGGCGCGCCCGACCGCGCCGGCGTGAACGGCGCCGGCGCGGAAATCGTGGTCAAGGCGGTGGGGGAGGGTGACCGGATCCTGCTTGCGGTGACCGATGGCGGACGCGGCATTCCCGCGGCCGACCGCGGCCGCGCGGTCGAACGTTTCGTGCGGCTCGAACAGAGCCGCTCGCAGCCGGGCTCGGGGCTGGGGCTCAGCCTTGCCTCGGCGGTGGCGCGCCTCCACGGCGGCGAGCTCAAGCTCGAGGACAACCACCCCGGTCTGAAGACCGTCATATCGTTGCCGCGCGCCGGGACCCAGGCGGCGAGCTGATTCCCCTACTGTGATCCTCGTTCGGGTCTGGCTTTCGGTGCGGCGACCGCGATGACGCGGTTGCGCGCGGCGTGGCAAATTGCGATTGAACCCTCGCATGCGAATGGAGGCTCCCGCGCCGAGGATGGCTGGACGTCCGAGCGACACGACCGACGCGCTTGCGCACTGCATCGCGGCGGCGCCGCATGTTGGTGCCGCGAGCGAGGCGCATGCGCGCGTCGAAAGACTGGCTCGCCGAGATCGCGGACACGCCTGCCGGAATGAACCTGAGACGGCTCTTTGCCACGTACCCGATACTCGACGCGTTGATGGCGGGGCTGGCGGAAAGTTCGCCCCATCTGTGGGGGCTGGCGCGGGCAGAGCCCGAGCGACTGGTCGCCCTGCTCGAAGCCGAGCCCGAGCGGCGTTTCAACGATATTCTGGCCGGTGCGCGGGGCGCGATCGCAGCAGCGCCCGATGAGGCCGCGGCGATGCGCCTGCTCCGTCGCATGAAGACGGAGGCGGCGCTGTTGATCGCGCTCGCCGATATCGGCGGGGTTTGGCCGGTGATGCGCGTGGTCGAGCTGCAGACCATGCTTGCGGACGCGGCGGTCGGTGCCGCCGTCGACTACCTGCTCGGCGATGCGCGGCGCCACGGCAAGCTCGACATCGTCGAGTCCGGCGCCGCCCGCACAAGGCTCGGGCTATATCGTGCTTGCGATGGGCAAGATGGGCGCGGGCGAGCTCAATTATTCGAGCGACATCGATCTCATCGTCTTCTATGACCCCGCTGCCCCCAGCCCGGGAACCGAGCCCGCGCAGTTCTACGTGCGGCTCACCCGCAGGCTCGTCAAGCTGCTGCAGGAGCGCACTGTCGACGGCTACGTGTTTCGCACCGACCTGCGGCTGCGTCCCGATCCCGCTTCGACCCAGATCGCGATCTCTACGGCAGCAGCGCTCGATTACTACGAGAGCCGGGGACAGAATTGGGAGCGTGCCGCCCTGATCAAGGCGCGGCCCTGCGCCGGCGATATCGCGGCCGGCGAGGCATTGCTCGCCGAGCTCTCGCCCTTCATCTGGCGCAAGTATCTCGATTTTGCGGCGGTGGCGGACGTCCACGCCATGAAGCGGCAAATCCACGCCTATCGCGGTCACGACGAAATCGCGGTCGAGGGCCACAACATCAAGCTCGGCCGCGGCGGCATTCGCGAGATCGAGTTCTTCGTCCAAACCCAGCAGCTCATCGCCGGCGGGCGCAATCCCGCGCTGCGGACCAGACCGACACTGCGAACGCTGGAGGCTCTGGCCGACGGCGGCTGGATCGACGTGCAGGTGAGGGATGATCTCGACGCGGCTTATCGCTTCCTGCGCGTCATCGAAAACCGCCTGCAAATGGTGGCCGACGAGCAGATCCATGGTTTGCCGCCCGATCGCCACGGGCTCGAATGTTTTGCTCGCTTCTGCGGTTTCCGCGGATCGGGACGCGTTCGCCGATGCCCTGCTCATTCATCTGCGCAACGTGCAGCGCCATTATGCGACGCTGTTCGAGAATGCGCCGGTCATCGCGACTGGCAGCCGGATATTGCATTTTCCACCCGAGACCGACGATCGCGAGACGCTCGACCGGCTGTCGGAGATGGGCTTTCGCAAGCCGATCGAGGTGTCCGCCCTGGTGCGACGTTGGGGTACGGGAAGCTATGACGCGCTCAAGGGCGAGTTCGCGCGCAGCCGGCTTGCCGAGATCGTGCCCGTGCTCCTTCACCAGTTTGCGCGCTCGGCAAACCCGGACGCGGCGGTCATCGCCTTCGACCGGTTCCTTGCCGGGCTCCATGGCGGCGGGCGGCTGTTTTCGCTTGTTGCGGCAGCATCCCGATCTGATTGCGCTTGATCGCGCTCGTGCTGGGCACGGCGCCGCGGCTCGCAGACAGCCTCGCCCAGTTTCCGCAGGTCATGGACGCGGTGATCGATCCGAGCTTCTTCGGCGCGCTGCCCGAACAATCCGAGCTCGCGGCCGGCGCTCGATCGCTCGCTGCGCCAAGTCGGTTCCTACGAGGACTTCCTCGATCGCATGCGCATCTTCGCGCAGGAGCAGATGTTCCTGATCGGAACGCGCGTGCTGTCGGGGACCGCGTCGGCGGAGCAGGCGGGCGAAGCCTTCGCTCGGCTGGCGGACGTGCTTATCCGCTCGCTCCACGGCGCGATCGAGGAGCAATTCGCGGCGCTTGCACGGCCGTGTCGCGGAGCAGGAGACCGCGATCCTGGCGCTCGGCAAACTCGGCGGGCGCGAGATGACGGCGAGCTCGGACCTCGACTTGATCGTCGTCTATGATTTCGACCCCGAACGTCCTGAATCGGTCGGCCCCCGTCCGCTCTACGGCGCGCAATATTTCTCGCGGCTGACCCAGCGTCTGATCAGCGCGCTCACCGCGCAGACCAATTACGGGCTGCTCTACCAGGTCGACATGCGGTTGCGGCCCTCGGGCCGCTCCGGGCCGCTGGCGACGCAGATCGACGGCTTTGCGAGCTACCAGGAGACTGAAGCCTGGACCTGGGAGCACATGGCGCTCACGCGCGCGCGCGTCGTCTCCGCCTCGCCGCAATTCGCAGCGCGCATCGAGGGGATCATCCGCGCCGTGCTATGCCGGCCGCGCGATGCGGAGGCGATCGCCGGTGATGTCGTCGAGATGCGCAAGGCGATCGCGGCGGAGAAGGGCGAGAGCGACCGCTGGAATCTCAAATATGTCGCCGGCGGGCTCATCGATGTCGAGTTCATCGCGCAGTATCTGCAGCTTGTTCACGCGGCCAGGATGCCCGACGTTCTCGATACCTCGACCGTGCGCGTGCTCGACAAGGCGTGTCGGCTCGGTGTGCTCGAGGCGGAGGACGCCGAGGTGCTGCGCCCTGCTGCCCGGCTCTATCATGACCTCACGCAGATGCTGCGCCTGTGTCTGCCGGGGCCGCTCGATCCCAAGGGAGTGGCGCCGGGCCTCGCCGCGCTGTTGGCGCGCGCCGCCGATGTACCCGATTTCGCCAGGCTCGATGCGTTCGTCGGCGAGACGCAGGCCAAGGTGCGAGCAAGCTTCCTTCGCATCCTCGGCGCGTCCTCGTTGTGAGGACTGCGATGTCCGACGGCCGCAGTGAGCTGGGTTAGGCCGCAGCCTCCGCGATCTCTTCTTTCTGCACGGACCTCCGGTCGATCGGCAGGCGCAGCATGACCATGGTGCCGCTGCCCAATGTCGAGCGGATGCGCATCGTGCCGTCATGCAGCTCGGTCAGCGACTTTGCGATCGCGAGACCCAGGCCCGACCCCTGATGGCTCTTGGTGAGCTGACTTTCGACCTGCTCGAACGGCCGGCCCAGGCGCGCGAGCGCATCCTCCGGAATGCCGATGCCGGTATCGGCGATGGCGATGCTGATCCAGCCGCCCGTGGCGCGCGCCCGGATCGTGATGCGTCCGCCTTCCGGCGTGAACTTCACGGCATTGGACAGGAGGTTCAACACGATCTGCTTGAGCAGCCGGTGGTCCGCCATCAAGCGGATGCCGCGCGCCGATGCGGGCGGTCAGCATGAGCCGCTTGTCGTCGGCGCGGCCCGACACCACGCGCATGGCGTCGTTGAGGAAGGACTCGAGCTCGACCTGCTCGGGATCGAGCCGGATCCGGCCGGCCTCGATCTTCGACATGTCGAGGATGTCGTTGATCACGTCGAGCAGGTACTGGCCGCTCTGGTGGATGTCGGAGCAGTATTCGCGATACTTGTCCGTGCCCAGAGGGCCGAACATCCCGGATTCCATGATCTCGGAGAAGCCGATGATGGCATTGAGCGGCGTGCGCAGCTCGTGGCTCATATTGGCGAGGAACTTCGACTTGGCCTGGTTGGCCTCTTCGGCCCGGGTCTTCTCGTCGGCATATTTCTCGGCGAGGTCGGCGACCTCATCGGCCTGCCGCTCGAGCTTCTGCTGCGAGTGGCGCAGATCGGCGACGGTCGCCATCAGGCGCTTCTCGCTCTCCATCAACTTCTCTTCGTGCAGCTTGATGTTCGTGATGTCGGTGCCCACCGAAACGTAGCCGCCATCCTTGGTGCGGCGCTCGCTGATATGCAGCCAGCGGCCGTCGTCGAGTTGCGCCTCGAAGGTGCGGGCGCCCGGGATCTGACCCTCGCTCGTGACCTTGGAGCGTACGACCGGCTTGCGACCGGCCGCCACCACGGACTCATAGGAGGCGCCAGCCTTGATCGCCTCGTCCGGCAGATTGTGCAGCTCCTGGAAGTTCGAGTTGCACAACACGAGGCGGTTCTGCGCGTCCCAAACCACGAAGGCCTCGGGAATCGTCTCGATGGCGTCGCGCAGCCGCAGGTCCGCCTCGACCGTTCGCTCGACCAGCGTCTTCTGCTCGGTGATGTCGACGGCGATCCCGATCAGATGCGGGCCGCCTTCGCCGGACTGCTGGACCAGCTCGCAGCGGGCGCGCAGCCACACCCAGTTGCCATTGGCATGGCGCATGCGGAAGGCATGGTCGACCAGGGTGGCCTTGGCGTCGGCGAGCTGGGCGGCGAGCTCGTAGAGATGGATGTCCTCGGGATGGACGAGGGCGTTGACCTCGCCGAAGCTCAACAGCGTGTCCCGCGGCTTGAGACCCAAGATCGCGAACATGGAATGCGACCAGAATATCCGGCCGCGCGCGAGATCCCAGTCCCACAATCCGCAGCGTCCGCGGTTGAGCGCGGTATCGATGCGCGAGCGCACCGTCTCATAGATCACGTCGGCTTCGCGCGCCCGGGTGGCTTGCCAATGGAAGGCAAAGCCGAGGATCAGCACGACGAAGCCGGTGGTGGCGGAGAGCGTGACGGTCAAGCGCCGTGTCGGACGCCCACGCCGCCAGCGCCTCGGCGCGCCCGTGCAAGATCGCAAGCTCGCCGTTCGACGCCTGCAGGGCTGCGCACCGTCCCGTAGGCCAGGCTCCCGTCGGCGAGGGGAATTTCCAGCACGCCGGCGGCAGCGCCGAACGTGGTCAGCGGCTGCGCGGGGCCGAGCACGTCGATCAGCCGGCGCCCGACGATCCCGGCCTCGAGCGGCGCGGTTGCGCTGATCGTGCCGTCTGCGTTGGACACGATCTCATGGCGGATGCCCGCCACGATGATGCCGTCGCCGTTGGCGACCAGCACCTGTCGGCCGGCCGCGCGCGCCCACGCGGGCATCATGCGCTCGAGCTCGGTCTGCAGCCGACGGTCGGAGCCGGGCTTGTCCCCCTTCGGCCGCTCCAACCGCTCCAGCCGGTCGACCAGGAAATCGGCGCTGCCTTCGATCTGCCTTACGATGTCGCTGATCGCCTGGCGACGATGGTCCAGCACCTGCACGATCGCGCCGACGCAGATCGTCAGGAGGAACGCGATGATCAACGCCGGGACAGCACGCCGCAAAGCCGGCTCGGCGGTGAGCAGCCGCCGATAAGCGGGCTTCGCGATTGACTGGGCCAGTCCCTTGATCGAGTCAGAATTTACGGACGCGCTCGCGACTTCGGCGCGCGCCATGCCTCGCCTCCGTTCGGATTCCCATCACCTTCATCGGAAGGATGTGCCGCATCTCTCCGAATCGCTTTTGATTGGAATCGAAAGATGGCAATTTGTCGAGGGGGTAATTAACGAATTTGCAAGATTTGTGAATCTGCAGGTTCCCCCTTGATCTGCAAGGGGTTTCGGGGCGGCGGGCGGAATCCGCGCCGATCCGGCCGGGTGCCGGGGCTCTGGCCGCGGGCGGCATCGGGCCCGCGGCTCAGCCCTTGGCGAGCGCGCGTTGGACGATGTCGCCGACGTCAGGCGAAAGCGACGGCGTGGCCGCTACCCGCTGCAAGGCGGCTTCCGCCAGCGTGCGCCGGGCCGGCTCGAGCACACGCCAGCTCTTGAGCGCCGACAGCAGCCGCGCCGCGAGCTGCGGGTTCTTGGGATCGAGCGCCAGCACCGTGTCCACGATGAAGTCGTAGCCGGCGCCATCGACGCGGTTGAACTCCTTCTGGTTCGCCAGCGCGAATGCGTGAATCAGGGCGCGCACGCGATTGGGATTGGCAAAGGAAAAGGCGGGATGCCTGGTGAGCGCCTTGACGCGGTCGAGGGTCGCCGGCTCGGGAATGGCGGCCTGCAAGGAAAGCCACTTGTCGACGATCAACGGATCGTCGGCATAGCGGGCGTAGAAATCGTCGAGCGCGGCCGCGCGCTCGGGCGTGTCGTAGAACGACAGCGCCGAGAGCGCCGCCACGCGGTCGGTCATGTTGTCGGCCACCTGGTACTGGCGCGCGGCGAGCGAAATGGCATCGGGCCGGCGCGTCGCCACCAGAAGATCGAGACAGGTGTTGCGTAGCGCCCGCCGTCCGGCGCCGGCGGCATCGGGTCGGTAAGGCCCGCTTTCCGAAAGCCGCCGGTAGTGATCGAACAGCGGCCCGCCGAGCTCATCTCCGACGAAAGCGCGCGAAGCGGAACGCGCCGCAAAGATCGCATCGGGATCGACGTCGCTGCCGATCTCGCGCGCGATGTCGGCCTCGCCCGGAAGCGTCAGCGCGAGCGCGACGAAGGCCGGTTCGAGCGCGCCGTCGGCAAGGATCGCGCGCAGGGCCTCGAGCAGGCCGCCGTCCTGGCGCGCCGTTCCGCTGCTGCGCAAGGCCGCGGTGTTGTCGACAAGCAGGCGGGTCGCCAGCGTCTGCAGCGCCTGCCAGCGATTGAACGGGTCGGAATCGTGCGCGGCGAGGAACCCCAGATCGCCGCTGGAAAGGTCGGCGACGAGCTTGATCGGCGCTGAAAATCCGCGGTTGAGCGAGGGCACCGGCGGCTCGCCGATATCGCCGAACACGAAGGTTTCGGCGCCCTTGGTCAGGGTCAGCACGCCGCGCTCGATGGTGCGGCCGTCGCCGAGCTTGAGCGCCAGGTCGCGACCGTCGCGCCCGACGAGACCGATCGCGAGCGGAATCGACCATCGGCTCCTTGCTCGGCTGGCCGGGGGTCGCAGGCACGGTCTGGGCGACGTCGAGACGATAGCTCTTCGCGCCTGCATCGTAGCCGCCGGTCGCGACGATCTCGGGCGTGCCGGCCTGGGAGTACCAGAGCATGAACTGGGTGAGGTCGCTGCCCGAGACGTCGGCGAAGCATTGCACGAACTGCTCGATCGTCGCCGCCTCGCCATCGTGCCGCGTGAAATAGAGATCCATGCCCTGCCGGAACGCCTTCGGGCCGAGCAGCGTCTTGAGCATGCGCACGACCTCGGCGCCCTTCTCGTAGACGGTCGCGGTATAGAAGTTGTTGATCTCATGGTAGAGCTTCGGCCGCACCGAGTGGGCAAGCGGACCGGCGTCCTCGACGAATTGTTGAGCGCGCAGGCCGCGCACGTCGCTGATGCGTTCGACCGCGCGCGAGCGCTCGTCGGCCGAAAACTCCTGGTCGCGAAACACCGTGAGGCCTTCCTTGAGGCAGAGCTGGAACCAATCCCGGCAGGTGATGCGATTGCCGGTCCAATTGTGAAAATATTCGTGGGCGATGATGGCCTCGATCCGCTCGAAATCGGTGTCGGTCGCGGTCTCAGGCGAGGCGAGCACGTATTTGTCGTTGAAGATGTTGAGGCCCTTGTTCTCCATTGCGCCCATGTTGAAGTCGGAGACGGCGACGATCATGAAAATATCGAGATCGTATTCGCGGCCGAACGTCGTCTCGTCCCAGCGCATGGCGCGCTTGAGCGAGTCCATGGCATGGGCGCAACGCGCCTCCTTGCCGGGCTCGACATAGATGCGCAGCGTTACCTCGCGGCCGGACATGGTGCGGAAACGGTCCTCGACGCAGGCGAGCTTTCCGCCGACCAGCGCGAACAAGTATGACGGCTTCGGGAAGGGGTCGTGCCAGATCGCGAAATGCCGGTTCGTGCCGGGCACGTCGCCCGCTGCGATCAGGTTGCCGTTGGCGAGCAGCACCGGTGCTGCCGCCTTTTCCGCCTCGATGCGGGTGGTGTAGACCGCCATCACGTCGGGACGATCGGGGAAATACGTGATGCGGCGAAAGCCCTCGGCCTCGCATTGGGTGCAGTAGATCTGTCCCGAGCGGTAAAGGCCCATGAGTTGGGTGTTGGCGGACGGGTCGACGATGGTCTCGATCTCCAACTGGAAGCGGCGGTGCGGCGGTTGCGCAATGGTCAGCCGGTCCGCCGTCGCGACGAACTGTTCCGCAGCGAGCGTGGCGCCGTCGAGTTTCAACGCGCGGAGGCTTAATCCGTCGCCGTCGAGCACAAGAGGGGCAGGCGCTGCCCCTTGTTCGTTGGGCCGCAGCGTGAGTGTCGCGCGCACCTTGGTCGCCGCAGGGTCGAGCGAGACGTCGAGTTCCACGGTCTCGACCAGCCAGTCGGGCGGCCGGTAATCTTCGAGACGGACGGGGCGGGCTTCTTCGGTGCGCATGTCGGTTCCATTCGTTGAAAGCCTCCAGCAGAACCCGGCCATTGCCGCGACCGCGGTTCCGCAAGAGCATGATCCCGAAAAGTGGGTACCGGTTTTCGGAAAAGATCATGCTCCAGCAATGGCTCCATCTCGTGACGTTTTTACTCATATACCGTGCGTATGAGCTTCCTGCTTTAATTGCTTCCCAGTAAGCCGCAACCCATTGTATGGGTGCGCAGGCAAATTTGGGAGGAATGTGATGACGATGGTTCGCGTGATCGTGTGCGCCGTGGCGGCGCTCGTCGCCTCGGCGCTTGCCGCATCGGCGCAGACCTATCCCAACCAGGTGGTCCGCATCATCGTTCCCTTCTCGGCCGGCAGCATCACCGATGGCCTCGCTCGCATCCTGGCCGACAAGCTTGGCGAGATGTGGAAGCAGCAGGTCATCGTGGAGAACCGTCCCGGCCTGCCCGGGACGACGGCGGTCGCCAAGAGCGCGCCGGACGGCTACACGCTGATGCTGACATCCAACGGTCACACGATTGCCGGTGCCATCAACAAGAGCATTCAGTTCGATCCGGTGAAGGATTTCGCCGGCGTCTCGCGCGTGGCGGCGGTGCCGCTGGTGGCGATCGTTCCGCCCGATTTCCCGGGGAAGACGCTGAAGGATTTCATCACGCTCGCGACCGAGAAGCCGGGACAGCTCAATTTCTCCTCGGCGGGTGTCGCCAGCACCTCTTATCTGTCGGCCGAGATCTTCAAGCAAGATGCCAAGATCAATATCGTGCACGTTCCGTTCAAGGGCGCGCCCGAGGCCACTACCGCCGTCATTCGCAACGACGTTCAAATGTACTTTGCCCCGATCCCGGCGAGCCAGGAGTTGAGCGCGACCGGAAAGGTCAAGGCAGTCGCCATCAACTCCGCCGCGCGCGTTCCGCAACTGCCCAATGTGCCGACGATCGCCGAGACGCTACCCAACTACAAGTATGAGTCCTGGTTCGGCGTGCTCGCGCCCGCCGGAACCCCGCAGCCGATCCTGACCAAGGTCAGCGAGGACATCGCGAAAGTTCTGCAGATGCCGGAGGTCAGGGAGAAATTGCTGGCGCAGGGCTCGATCCCGTCACCGACCACGCCGGCCGAGTTCGATGCCGTCAACAAGGCCGATACCGAACGCTACGGCAAGATCCTCAAGGACGCGGGCATTACGCCGCAATAATCGGTCCGGGGATCCCGAGGCGACGAACACGTCGCGCCCCGCCCGTACGCAAATTCGTCGCGAGCGATCTCAGACGGGGTGGGCAGTGACCCACGCTCGCGTCGCCGCCTGTTGTCGTCTCGCTAGAAGCGCCCCCTGAACAGGGGTAGCATCTCGCCACACAAGAACAGACACTCGGGAGGATTCCATGACGCAACTACCTTGCGCCGATGGCACGACTGGCCCAGCCTGCTCGCTGCGGCGCCTGCAATTCATCGACGGCCTTGTCGCGCCGCCGATTTCTTCGCACCAGCGTTGCGACAGCCGTTGCTGCCTCGACCGTCCTCGGACCGGTCGGCGGCACGGCCAACGCGCAGCAGCCGCGCGGCGCCCGCGCCGGGCCGCCCGATCCTGATCAAGGGCGGCTGCGTGCTCAGCCTCGACCGCGGGATCGGCGACCACGAACAGGCCGACGTCCTGATCGAAGGCAGCAAAATTTCGGCGGTGCGCCCGAACATCGATGCCGGCAACGCGGAGGTGATCGACGCTTCCAACACGATCGTGATGCCGGGCTTCGTCGATACCCACCGGCACATGTGGCAGGGCTTCCTGCGCAACGTGCTGCCGGACGGCTCGCTCGACGATTATCGCAACGTCGTGCAGCGCACGTTCGGCGCCAAAATGCTGCCCGACGACGTCTACGCCGCCAATCTGCTGAGCGCCCTCGGCGCCATCGACACCGGCGTGACTTGCGTGCTCGACTGGTCGCATATCCAGAACACGCCGGAGCACACCGATGCGTGTATCAAGGGATTGCAGGAACTCGGGCGTGCGCGCGGTCTTCGCCTACGGCGCCGGCCAGAACGAAACCGGCCGGGTTCATGAAATAGCCACCAGCAAGTACCCCGGCGACATCGCTCGCCTACGCAAGCAGTTTTTCTCCAGCGAAGACCAGCTTCTGACACTTTACCTGGCAGGTCCTGGAGGATCGCCTGAGTCGATCCTAGCAGCTTTCAAGTCAGCCCGTGATGTCGGCGCACGCATCAGCATCCATGTCGGCGTCGGCGAGTTCGGCCGCAGCGCGCTCCTGGAAAAACTCCACGCTCTGCAGGGACTCAAGGCCGACACCACCTACATCCACTGCTGCACGCTGAACGACACCGAGTGGAATCTGATCCGGGACACCGGCGGCACCATCTCGATCGCCGGCTATGTCGAGACGCTGATGGGGCACGGCAATCCGCCCACCCAGAAGGCGATCGACACCGGCATCCGGCCGTCGCTCAGCGTCGACGTCGAGACGTCGGTGCCGAACGACTTCTTCACGCAGATGCGAACGGTGTTCTCGCTGCAGAAGAACGAGGTCTGGGCGCGCCGGCTCGCCGGCGACAAGAATCCGCCCAAGTTCCTGACCGTGCGCGAGGTGCTCGAATTCGCCACCGTCGAAGGGGCACGCGCCAACGGTCTCGAGCGCAAGATCGGCACGCTGACGCCCGGCAAGGAAGCGGACGTCATTCTTCTGCGCACGAACATGCTCAACGTCATGCCGATGAATAACGCGGTCGGCGCGGTGGTGACCAGCATGGGTCCGCAGAACGTCGACACCGTGCTGATCGCCGGCAAGGTGATGAAGCGCAATGGGCAGTTGGTCGGCGTCGACTTGGCGCGGATCGCCCAACTCGGCAACGAGGCTCAGGCGCGCAACTACAAGGCCGCGAATGTGCCGAACAAGCGCATCTGAGGGCCGCTGATGTTGTCACAGCCGGGTGGGCGGCTCTTGGCCGCCGCCCCGGCGATGCTTCCAGAAGCCCGTTGATGTGGTCCCTGCATACCCGGCAAGATGCCGGGTATGCGCTTGTAATGAGGGGAACGTTGGCATGCCTGATCGTTTCGACGTCGTCGTCGCCGGAGCCGGGCACAACAGTCTGATCGCGGCTGCCTATCTCGCGAAGGCGGGTTATCGTTGCCTGGTGCTGGAAGGAAGACCCGTCGTCGGCGGCAATTGCGTGACCGAGGAATTGACGCTTCCCGGCTTTCAGCACGATTCGTGCGGAACCGCCCATGTGGTGATCCAGGACAGCCCGATGCTGCGCAACGACGAGCTCGGGCTGGCGGATTACGGGCTCGAATACATTCATCCGGAAGTCGTGGTGCACGTCCCGTTCCCGGACGGCGCCTACTTGACGCAGTATCACGACATCGACCGGACCTGCGACGAGTTCGCCAAGTTCTCGAAAAAGGACGCCGCCGCGTACCGGCGGATGATCGCCGAATACGACGCCGTCAAGCCGATCTTCGACGCCGTCTCCTACACGCCGATCGGGTGGGGCAAGCCGGTGAACGAGCGCCTCGCCGAGCATCCCGACGGCAAGCGCTGGCTGCGCCGCATCGCGATGTCGGGGTGGGACATCATTCGCGACAATTTCGAGGACGATCATTGCCGCGCGTTCATGCTGTGGATGGCGTTCCAGACCGTGGTTCCGCCGGAATGGCCGATGTCGGGCCGGCTCGCCTATTCGCTGGTCTATGGCCGTCAGCGCTGGAGCTGGTGCGTGCCGAAGGGCGGATCGGGCGCATTCTCGGGCGCGCTCGCACGGCTGGTCGAAGCGCATGGCGGTCGTCATTCTCGTCAACAAGCGCGTGCGCGCGCTCATTGTCGAGCATGGCCGCTGCACGGGCGTCGAATGCGCCGACGGAAGCGCGTATCGGGCCGGGAAGGCCGTGCTGTCGAGCGTTCATGTCAAGCATCTCGTGGACATGGCGCCGCGCGAAACATGGGGCGAGGATTTCGTCGCAGGCGTGGAGACGTGGCAAGCCGGTCCGACCCTGTTCGTGACGCACTATGCGACCACCGAGCCGATGCAATTCGCGGTCGATGGCGGCGTGCGCGAGCCCATGGCCGTCGGCACGCTGTCGACGGCGACCCGTGCCTTGCGCATGGGCTACGACTATGCGCGCGGCGCCATCAATATCGAAGACCCGGTCCTGCTCGCGGTCTGCCCTACGCTCGTGGATCCGGGACGGGCGCCGCCCGGCAGGCACACGCTCAAGGTGATCGGCTTTCAGCCTTACGATCTCGAGGAGGGCCCCCAGCACTGGGACGAGATCAAGGAGCAAGTCTCGCAGGCCAATCTGAACCACTTGCGGCGGTTCGCGACCAACCTCACCGACGACAAGATTCTGGCCCGCGTGGTCGAGAGCCCGCTCGACTTGGAGCGCATGAATCCGCACAACTGGCGCGGTTCATGCCATGGCGGCGCGCAGAACGCGGCGCAGTCGGCGAACATGCGGCCGGTCCCGGGTTGGGCCTCGCACCGCATGCCGATCCCCGGCCTTTATCAGACCGGCTCCACGACCCATCCGGGCGGTTCGATCTCCGCCGGGCCGGGCCGCAACGCCGCCGCCGTGATGCTCAAGGACTTCGGCAGCAGCCTCGATGAAGTCGTGACGGGAAAGCGCGCAGCCCGCGCGGTCGCGGCAGTTTCCGATTGAACGGCATGGGAGCAACCGCCATGGCACGATTTCGCATTGCGAGTTATCTTGGTCTTGGCCTCGCCGCCGCACTCGCGGCGTCGCCTGCCCTGGCGCAAGCGCCGACCGATCCCGCTTTTCCCAGTCAGACGGTGCGCTTCGTCGTGCCGTTCTCCGCCGGCAGCGTCACCGATCTGCTCGCGCGCAGCATCGCCGACAAGCTCGCCGAGCGCTGGGGTCAGCAGGTGATCGTCGAGAACCGTCCCGGCATCCCGGGAACCGCCGGCGTGGCGAAGTCGCCGCCGGACGGGCATACGCTGATGTTGACCTCCAACGGGCACACCGTCGCCGCCGTGCTCAACAGGAACCTGCCGTTCGACCCGGTCAAGGATTTTTCCGGCGTGACCCAGGTCGCCTCCGTGCCGCTGGTCTTGATCGCGCCTCCCGATTTGGCGGTGAAGACGTTGAAGGACCTGATCGCGCTCGCCAAGGACAAGCCGGGAATGCTCAACTTCGCATCGTCCGGTCTCGCCAGCACCGCCTACATTTCCGGTGAGCTCTTCAAGCAGACGGCGCGGATCAATGTCGTGCACGTGCCCTACAAGGGCGCGCCCGAATCGCTGACCGGCATCATGCGCTCCGACTCGCACATGTTCTTCGCCGGGATCAATATCGCTCTGGACCTGATTCAGTCCGGAAAGGTGCAGCCGCTGGCAGTGGCGGCCCCAAAGCGGATTCCGGCGCTGCCGAACGTGCCGACCTTCGCCGAGGCGGGCATGCCGGAATTCGAGTACGATGCGTGGTTCGGCATCATGGCGCCGGCCAGCACCCCGGTCGCGATCCGCAACAAGGTCAGTCAGGATGTCGCGACGATTTTGCAGATGCCGGACGTGCAGAAGCGGCTCGAAAGCCAGGGCGTGGTAACGATCGTGAGCGCGCCGCACCAGTTCGACGTCCTGATCAGGGCGGATACCGAACGGTTCGGAAAGATGCTCAGGGACGCGGGAGTCGCGGTCAACTAGCCAAGGCTTCTGCGAGCCACAAATCCTTTCGTGGGGGCGGGAGGCGCGTCATGCGCGCGATGGTGCTCGAGAAGCCGCGCACGCCGCTCGTCATGCAAGAGCGGCGCGTGCCCGTGCCGGCCGCCGGCGAAATCCTGGCCGAGGTCGACGGCGTGTGGCGTCTGCCGCACCGATCTGCATGTCGTGGACGGCGAGTTGCCGGACCCCAAGCTTCCGATCGTGCCTGGTCACGAGATCGTGGGGCGCGTCGCTGCGTTCGGGGCGGAGGTGGCAGGATTCGCAGTCGGTGAACGCATCGGCGTGCCGTGGCTCGGCTATACCTGCGGCGTCTGCCCCTATTGTCGCACCGGCCGCGAGAATCTGTGCGACCGACCGCTGTTTACCGGCTACACGCGCGATGGCGGCTATGCCACCCACGCGCTTGCCGACGCGCGCTACTGCTTCCCGCTGCCGGAACGGAGGGAGGATGCTGAAGTCGCTCCGCTCCTGTGCGCCGGCCTGATCGGCTGGCGCAGTTACCGGATGGCAGGCGCCGGGGCGCGACAAGGGGAGGAGACGGGGCTCAACGCGCTCGGCCTCTACGGATTCGGCGCCGCCGCGCACATCCTTGCTCAGGTCGCGGCCTGGCAAGGCCGCCGGGTCTATGCGTTCACCCGCAGCGGCGACACGGCGGCGCAGGCGTTTGCAAAATCCCTGGGCGCGGTCTGGGCCGGCGGTTCGGATGAGACGCCGCCTGAGCCGCTCGATGCCGCGATCATCTTTGCCCCGGTCGGGGCCCTTGTCCCCTTGGCGCTCAAGGCGGTGAAGAAGGGTGGACGCGTCGTCTGCGGCGGCATCCACATGTCGGATATCCCGAGCTTCCCCTATCGGCTGCTCTGGGAGGAGCGGCACGTCGTGTCGGTCGCCAACCTCACGCGCGCGGACGCCCGCGAGTTCCTGACGTTGGCGCCGCAGGCCGGCGTGAAGACCGAGGTCACGCGCTACCCGCTCGAGGCGGCCAACCGGGCGCTGGCCGATTTGCGCGCGGGTCGCCTGCAGGGCGCCGCCGTGCTGGTGCCGTGATTGCGGGCTCGAAGCGCGGCCATGCTAGCCGGCGCTGCTATGCCGGCTGTACCGGCGCCGGCTCCGCGTGACCGATGACGCGCTTGATCGACGGAAAGCGCAGGCGCAGCGCGCGCTCGACCTCGTCGACCTTGTCGTGCACGTTGGTCACCGTGAGCTTCGGATCGACAAGACAGTGGAAATTGACGATCTCGCCGTCACCGGCTTGGCGCACGCGCACGTCGTGGATTTCTGCCACCAGCTCAACCTTCGCCGCAATCTCGCTCAGCGCATGGCGCACGGCTGCGGCGCGTTCGGGCGAGGCGTCCCGACCGGGCTCATCCAACGGCTGCAACGGCTCGATATGGGTCTCGACCTCGACCCCCGGTCCCAGTTCCTCGCTTATCGCCGCTTCGAGTCCGCTCGCAATATCGTGGGCGGCGCCGAGCGAAAGCTTGCCGTCGACCTCGAGGTCGAGCGAGACCGCGAGCCGTCCTTCGATGGCATGCACCGTGACGTGGTGGACGGCGAGCGCCGCGGTTGCGGGCAATCACCATGACCCGTTCCAGCACGGTCTCGTCATCGAGCGCGCGCGGTTCGGTGGTCACGGTGACTTCCGCGGCGGGACTCTCGGCGCGCACCGCGTCGATGATGCGGTCCTTCAGCGCCGCCACGCGGTCGAGCGGTAGCGCGCGGCTGACTGCAACGACGAGGTCGACGAAAAGGACTGCGCCCACCTGCCGCACGCGCAGCCTCTCCACCCCGACGACGCTCGGGATGCGAGCGATCTCCGCCGTGAGCTTGTCGGCGGCTCCGGCGGGGGCCGTATCGGTCAGCGTGTCGATGGTGCGCCGGCCGAGCCGCCAGCCGGCGATACATATGACGAATGACACTGCGATCGCCGCCGCCGAGTCGGCCCAGCCATAACCGAACGCCACGGCCACGAGCCCGACGAGCACTGCCACGGACGACCACATGTCGGAACTGAAGTGGAGCGCATCCGCTTCCAAGGCGTGGCTCGAGGTCGTTGCAGCCGTCCGGTAGAGCAGGCGCGCGCGGAAGAAGTCCACGACGATGGAGACGGCGATGACGGCGAATGCCCATGGCGTCGCCTCCACCTGCGGCGGCTCCGCGCTCGTGAGCCGCTTCGCCGCCTCCCAAATCACGATGCCGGCGAGAGCGAATAGCAGCGCCGTCTCGGCGAGCGCGGAGACGCTCTCGACCTTGCCGTGGCCGTAGTGGTGTTCGGCGTCGGCGGGCTTGCCGGAAATCCGCACCGCGAAATAGGTCATCACGGTCGCGCCAAAATCGATCAGGGAATGGGCCGCTTCCGACAGGAGCGCGAGCGAGCCGCTCATCACGCCGACGACCGCCTTGGCAACCGTCAGACCCGCTGACGCAGCGATCGACGACAGCGCGACTCTTTGCTTGACGTCCTGCATCATCGGCCTCTGCGTCGCGAGCGGTAGCGAGACGATGACCCCAGGTCAATGCTGCGGGCACGAAATCCCCCTTCGTGCCTCTCCTAGAACTTTCCGTATCGTGAAAATGCAAACGATTTGCATATCAAGATGCCCCCGGCGGAAACCGACGTCGCGCCACAGGGGACGCCTTGATGTGCCTCGTTCGGAGATGTCACGCCGTCTCTATGTGTGTGTTGATCGGCTTATCGGACGCACTCGGGCGCGTTGACAGTGCAGATCTCGTGATGTCCCATATTATGGTTTGGCTTGTCTCATATCACGGCACACGCCGAAATTGCTGCTTCGGCGTTGGCTGGTTGCAGGGAGCACTGGGCGAACATGTTGAGTAAGACCTGGCGAACCTCCGAACGGAAGTACTCCGTCCGCCACGACGCCAATATCTCCGTTCCCGTGAGCGCCGGTCACGCTCTCGATGGGGACGTGTTTCGTCCCGATGCCGCGGGCAAGTTTCCGGCCATCGTCTGTGTGCACGCCTACTCCAAGGCAGACCAAGTCGCGCCGTTGATGCCGGTCGGCTTCTCACATGCGCGCGGCCATATGGAAGGTGGCGATCCGAACTTCTATGCCCGCCGCGGCTACGCGCAAATCCTGCTCAACATTCGCGGAACCGGACGATCCGGAGGCGCCTTCGGCAATCTCGGCGCAGCGTCCATCGATGACATCTGCGAGGCACTCGAATGGGTAGCCGAGCAGCGCTGGTGCGACGGCAACATCGCGATGTTCGGCGCGTCCTATTTTTCGCTCGTGGCCGGCCTGGTTGCCGCGCGAAATCCAAGATCGCTGAAGTGCATTTTTGCGCCCTTCGCCTGGTCCGACGCCTACCGCGACCGCTATTACCAGGGCGGCATTCTCAACTGGGGCTTCAGCAAGATCTGGTTCGAGACCTTGCCCGAAACCGTGTTCGAACCCGGCCTTTGGCAGACCTGGGGACGACAGCGCTTCGAACAGGCTGTGCACGCGGCGCTTGATGACCCGGAAATCCGCTCCGTCCCCTTTCTGGTGAATGTGCTGAAGAATCCCGAGCACGGCGGTCATCGCGTCATCCTCGAGACATTGTTGCGCCCGTTCGACGGTGAATATTATCGCGAGCGGTCTCCGGACTACGCGCGCAAGCCGGCGGTGCCGGCTTACTTTGGTGCGTGCTGGGGCGTGTACGGCACGCACCTTCCCGGCGCGTTCCGCAACTATGCCAACTGGTCGGGGCCGGCCAAGCTCACGATCGGCCCGCCGCTCTACCTCGATCGCCCGCTTTACCAGTATGCCTACGAGTCTCTGCGCTGGTTCGACCATTGGATGAAGGGCATCGACACCGGCATTGTGAGCGAGCCCCCGATCAGCTTGTTCATTGACGGAACCGGAGAGTGGAGGCATGCGCACGAATGGCCGCTGCCGGAGACGCGCTGGACTCCGTTCTACCTTCACGAGGGCGGGCTCCTGAGCGAGCACGAGTTCTGGCCCGGAGAGAGGCCGTCGACCTTCGTCGACTCGCCATTCGAACGTGGAGGCCTTACCTTCACGACGCCGCAATTCGTGGAAGCGACGGAAATCTGCGGACCGATCGTGCTCACGCTCTACGGCGCGACCACGTCGACGGATATTCTCTGGTTCGTTTCCCTGTTCGAGGTCGCTGCCGATGGGCAGGAGCGATTGCTGACGCGCGGCTGGCTGCGCGGCTCGCAGCGCGCGCTCGATCTCGACCGCTCGCAGCCCTGGCAGCCTTGTCACGCTCACATCGGCCGTGAAGCCCTGGAGCCGGGCGAGGTCTATCGATTTGACATCGAGGTCCGCCCGTATGGCATCGTGATGCGGCCCGGGTCACGCCTTGCGGTCAGGATCAAATGCGCCGACGACGAAAAGCCGCAGACTGCATTGCAGGCGATCGCACTCGGCCACATCGCAAGGCCGGACTCGGCGCGGGTCACGGTCTATCACGACGCCGACCATCCATCGCAGCTGTTGTTGCCGATCACGCGGGGAAACCGCATCGAGATGTTCATATCGGGCGGAATTCCGCTGAAGCCGTGAGCCGGCATTCGCAAGCGAAGAAAGGACAGGAGGCAAGGGATGAAGCATTCATTGGCTTTCATCGCATGGGTGCTCGCCTGGATCGCACCACTCGGCGCCGCGGCTCTCGCCCAGAGCTGGCCCACGCGGCCGGTCACCATCGTTGTTCCGTTCCCGCCGGGTCCGCTCGACGTCGTCAGTCGTCTGGTCGGCGCGAAGATGAGCGAGTCGCTGGGACAGCCGATGATCATCGACAACCGCGCGGGCGCCAACGGCACGATCGGCTCGAGCCTTGTGGCGCGGGCGGCGCCCGACGGCTACACGATCCTTTCCGCCACCATCGGAACGCACGTGACCAGCGTGCATCTGATCAAGAATCTTCCGTACAACCCGGTGCGGGATTTCACGCCGATCGCGGCGAGTGTCGAGCCGGTGACGTGCCTGGTGGTCAATAATGCGCTTGGGGTCGGTTCGGTCCAGGAGCTGATCGAGCTGGTACGACGTCGACCGGGCGAGCTGGGATATGGGACCTCGGGGGTCGGCTCGATCTTCCACTTGCTGGGCGAGCTGTTCAACCAGACCGCCGGGGTCAAGATTCAGCACGTGCCGTATCGCGGCGTCGGACCTGCGATGCAGGACGTGGTCGGAGGCCATATTCCGATTGTCTTCACGTCGGTATCTACCGCACTGCCCAACTTGAAGGATGGACGGATCAAGATCCTCGCCGTGCTGGAGCCGACACGTTATTCGCGGATGCCCGACGTTGCCTCCATCACCGAGGTGCTGCCCGCCTTTCGCAAACCGTCCGGCTGGTTCGGCTATCTCGGCCCGCCGGGAATGCCGCCCGAGATCGTCGCGCGGCTCAACCGGGAGATCGTGAAGGGACTGAATGCGCCCGACGTGCTCCCCAAGCTGGAAGAGCTCGGCTACGCGGTGATCGGTGGGCCGCCCGAGCAATTCGCCGCCCTCATACCGGACGGCATCGAGCGTTTCGGGGCGATCATCAAGGCGGCGGGAATTCAGCCGGAGTAGCGGTCGTACGTGTTGCCGGCGCTATCCGCGGGTGCTCTGCGGGGGTGCCGACTGGCCTATTTGAAATTGTTGCGACCGTTTGTCGAGCTCGCGGGCGAGCACAGCGCCAATTTTCGTCAGTGGAGCCGGCCGCATCATGTGCACGTGCTCGCAGTCCACTTCGTGGAACGCGATCTTGCCGTTGACGTAAGGTTTCCACCGCTCGGCCGTTGGCTGAGGTTCGCCCCGAGTGGCTGCGAACAGCAAAATGTCTCCATCAAATCGTTGCGGAAGGAAATTTCTTGCAAGACGACTGTTGTTTTTCATGACCCGGAGTATCGCTACAACTTGATGCTCCTCGAGGCTCGAAAGTATGTCTCCTTCCCTGCGCAGGATGTCCAACGCGCTCGAGACTTGAAGCGGCGCATCTCCGTGATAATAGCCGAGCGCCTTGAGCTGATCGGCGAGAATTTTCTCGTCGTCAAACTCAACTTCGCTCTGTGGTCCGCCGTGCTTCTCGACGGGATAACCGTCGAGAACTGCGAGCAAGGCAACCGTCTCGCCTTGGTCCTGAAAGTGGGTGGCGATGCCGTGGGCGACCAGTCCGCCGAATGACCAGCCGAGCAGGTTGTAGGGCCCCGTTGGCTGGACCTGCCGAATGAACTCCGCATAGTCCTTGGCCATTTCTTCGAGTGTCTGCGGGGTAGTTTGGGGCCGCATGATTCCGCGTGCCTGGAGGCCATAGATCGGGCGGTCGGCGGGCAAGTGCCGCATGAGCTGAGAATAAGACCAACTGAGTCCGCCCCCTGGGTGGATGCAGAACAGCGGCCGCAAACGTCCCGAAGGCCTGAGCGGAAGTAGAACTTCGAGCGGCGACTGATCGGGAGCGCCGGCGTTGAGCCGCTTGACCAGCGCCTCGACCGATGGCGCCTCGAACAGGCTGCGGATGGCAATCTCGGCGTTCAGCGTCGAGCGGATGCGGCTGATCAACCGTGTCGCCAGCAGCGAATGGCCCCCCAACGCGAAGAAGTTGTCGTCGATGCCCACACTCTCCAGCCCGAGCACCTCCGCAAACAGCGCACACAGGATCTCCTCCTGCGGCGTGCGCGGCGCGCGCCGCGCGGCTCCCCCCGCTACCTCCGGCGCAGGCAGCGCACGGCGGTCGAGCTTGCCGTTGGGGGTGAGCGGCAACCGCTCCAGCACCACATAGGCCGACGGCACCATGTAATCCGGAAGCTGCGCTCCCAGATGCGCACGCAACCCGGCAGCATCGATCGGCTGCTCGCCAGAAGGCACCACGTAGGCCACCATCCGCTTGTTGCCGGGAACGTCCTCGCGCGCAATCACCGCCGCCTGCGCCACTCCCCCGTGCCGCACCAGCGCCGCCTCGATCTCGCCCGGCTCGATGCGGAAGCCGCGCAGCTTCACCTGCGCATCTGCACGCCCGAAAAAGTCGAGCACCCCGTCCGTCCGCCAGCGTGCGAGATCCCCGGTGCGGTACATCCGGCTGCCCGGCGGACCGAACGGATCGGCCACGAACCGTTCTGCGGTCAGTCCCGCACGCCCCAGATAGCCGCGCGCAAGCCCCGCACCCGCAATGTAAAGCTCCCCCGACACCCCGGCGGGCACAGGCTCCAACTCCGCGTCCAGGACATAGACGCGATAATTGGCCAGGGGACGGCCGATCGGGATGTATGGGCCGGGCTGGTCTCCCGCGACAGTAAAGGCGGTGGCATCGATCGTGGTTTCAGTCGGACCGTACAGATTGGTGATGTTCGCAACGTTGAGCTGCTTCGAAATCCTTTGCTGCAGTTCAATCGTGAAAGGTTCGCCGCCCAGCACCAGATGCCGCAACGATGAGCGGTCAGGAGCACTGCTCATGAGGTTCTCGAACAGGGACGGGGTGCAATTGAGCAGAGCCACTTGCGTGCGCGCTACATAGTTCCAGAACTGTTGAGGCGATTCTCGCACCGCGTCGCTTATGATCACGATCGAAGCGCCGTGAACTAAAGGCAAAGTGACTTGCTCTATTGAAGGATCAAAGGCAGGCGAACTCAAAAGAGCCACTCGTAAGCAGGGTCCCGCTCCAAAGTCGGCTCCCAGCGTGAGAACCTTATTGGTAAGGCTTGCGTGATCGACCACGACCCCCTTTGGCGTTCCGGTGGAGCCGGAAGTATAGATGACGTAAGCTGCGTTTCGCGGCGTGAGGCCGCTCTGCGGAGCGGCGGTGGGTCGTCGCGCGATGGCTGCCGCATCGGCATCGAGGCACACGACGCGGGTACCACGGGCGGGCAGTTGTACGCGCAACGCCGCCTGGGTGACGAGCACCGGCACCTGCGCATCGTCGAGCACGAAGGCGAGGCGCTCGCGCGGATAGCCGGAATCGAGCGGCAGATAGGCCCCGCCCGCCTTGAGGATGCCGAGAAGCCCGACGAGCATCGGCAAGGAGCGCTCAACACATAGCCCGACCACGACTTCCGGCCCGACCCCGAGCGCGCGCAGATGATGCGCCAGCTGGCTCGAGCGCGCATCAAGCTCCCGATAGCTGACACTTTCATCCTCGAACAGTGCCGCGATCGCATCCGGGGTCTTTGCAACCTGGGCTGCGAACAACTCCGGCAAGGTGGTAGCAGGGATCGCCCGTGCGGTGTCGTTCCACTCCCGCAGGATGGTGTGGCGCTCGGCGGGGGCGAGAGTGTCCAGGCTGCCGATCGTCCGCTCGGGGGGCGCCGCCGCGTAGGCAACCAGCCGCTTCTTGCCGGGCACGTCCTCGCGCGCAATCACCGCCGCCTGCGCCACCCCCGCATGCCGCACCAGCGCCGCCTCGATCTCGCCAGGCTCGATGCGGAAGCCGCGCAGCTTCACTTGCGCATCGGCGCGCCCGAGGAAGTCGAGCACCCCGTCCTCGCGCCAGCGCGCGAGATCCCCGGTGCGGTACATCCGACTGCCCGGCGGACCGAACGGATCGGCCACGAACCGCTCCGCCGTGAGCCCCGCACGCCCCAGATAGCCGCGCGCAAGCCCGGCACCCGCAATGTAAAGCTCGCCCGCGACCCCCGCAGGCACAGGCTCCAGGCCGCCGTCCAAGACATAAACCCGCGTGTTCGATATGGGTCGGCCAATCGGAACGGAATTCTGGAAATCGGTGCGGCTCGTGACCGGGAAGCAGGCGCTGAACGTCGTTCCCTCTGTGGGACCATATCCATTGATCAATCGGCAGCCTTGCTGCGCTTCGACGACTGCACGCACGTGTGAAGCAGAAAGCACATCGCCGCCCGCCAGCAGCTGCCTAACATTCACGATTGCCGGAAGGTCCTCGTCGATCACCTGATGGAACAGCGCAGCCGTCAGCCACAGCACACTGACCCCGGCGTTTGCGACGGTGTGCCTTAGTTTGGCTATGTCGAAAAAGCCATCGGGATAGATGACCAGCTTGGCTCCGTTGAGCAATGCGCCCCAAATCTCGAACGTCGAGGCATCGAACGAAAGTGGCGCCAAATGCAGAAAAACGTCATCAGGTGTTAGTTCGACATAGTCCGGGCACTTGATGAGCCTCACCACATTCTGATGAGCGATCACAACTCCTTTCGGGGTGCCCGTCGATCCGGAGGTATAGGTGACGTAGACGACGTTTTGCGGTGTGAGGCCGCTCTGTGGAGCATGGGTGGGCTGTCGCACGATGATGGGCCAGTCGGTATCGAGGCAGACAATGCGGACGCCGGTCTCGGGCAGCCGCGTGCGCAACGTCGAATGGGTGACGAGCACGGGCGCCTGCGCATCGTCGAGCATGAAGGCAAGGCGCCTGCGCGGATAGCTGGGATCGAGCGGCAGATAGGCGCCGCCCGCCTTGAGGATGCCGAGAAGCCCCACCAGCATCTCCAGCGAGCGCTCGAGGCACAGCCCCACCACCACCTCGGGGCCGACACCGAGCGCGCGCAGGTGATGCGCCAGCTGGCTCGAGCGCGCATCGAGCTCCCCATAGCTGAGACTTCTGATCCTCGAACACCACCGCGGTCGCCGCGGGGCTCTTCGCCACCTGCGCCGCAAACAGCTCCGGCAAGGTCGCAGCAGGGATCGCTCGTGCGGTGTCGTTCCACTCCCGCAGGATCGTGTCCCGCTCGGTGGCGGAGAGAATCTCCAGGCTGCCGATCGCCCGCCCGGGATCGGCAACCGCCGCCTCCAGCAGCCGGACCAGGCGCGCGGCAATGGCCTCCACGCTCGCACGCTCGAACAGGTCGGGACGATAGCTCAGCCGCAGCTGCAGCCGCTCGCCCGCCCGCGCGGCCAGGCTGAGGGGATAATGCGTGCCATCGCGCCCGCTCACATCGCTGAGCCGCAGCCCCTCCGCATCGGCCAGAAGCCCGCCGCGATCGACCGGATAGTTCTCGAACACCACCAGGGTGTCGAACAGCTCGCCCAAGCCGGCCAGGCCCTGGATCTCCGCCAGCCCGAGATGCTGGTGCGCCATCAACCGCGACTGGCCGTCCTGCACCTCCTTGAGCAAGCTCGAGCAGGGGTTTGCCCGCCGGCACTTTCACGCGCAGCGGCAGCGTGTTGATGAACAGCCCCACCATGCGCTCGATGCCGGCAATCTCCGGCGGCCGCCCCGCCACCGTCACGCCGAACACCACGTCATCACGCCCGGTCATCCGTCCGAGCAGAATCGCCCAGGCCGCCTGCAGCAAAGTGTTCAGCGTCAGGCCATGCCGGCGCGCCTGCTGGCTCAGCGCCGCGCTCAGCGGCTCGCTCAGCGCAAGCGTGATCCGCTCAGGCACCGCCGGCACAGGCCCGCCATCGTGCGTGGCCACGTGCGCGGCCACGCGGGTGGCCTCGTCCAGCCCCGCCAAAGCCTCCCGCCAGGCCGACACCGCTGCCGCATGATCCTGCGTCGCGATCCAGGCGAGATAATCGCGGTAGGGCAGCGCCCGCGGCAGCCGCGCAGCCTCGCCCTTGTCGGCATAGAGCGTGAACAGCTCCTGCACCAGCACCGGCATCGACCAGCCATCCATCAGGATGTGATGGTTGGTGATCACGAGCCGATGCCGGTCGGCCGCCAGCCGGATCAGCGTGAAGCGAAGCAGCGGCGCACGGTCGAGATCGAAGCGCTCGGCGCGGTCCCGCGCCAGGATGCCGGCCAGCCGCTCAACGCGCGCATCCTCCGCCAGCAACGACAGATCGATATGGCGCCAGGGCACCACCACCTGCGGCACGATGATCTGCACCGGCCGGCTGAGGTTCTCATGCCGGAAGCCCGCCCGCAGGCTGCCATGGCGCGCCACCAGCGCCTGCGCCGCCGCTTCCAGGGCTGCACCGTCGAGCGACCCTTCCAGGCCCAGCTCCAGCTGCACCGTATAGACGTCCGGCGCCTGCGCATCATAGAGCGCATGGAACAGCAGCCCCTCCTGCAACGGCGACAGCGGCAGGATGTCCTCGATCGGCGCAGCCGCGCTCTCCAGCCGCTCGATCTCGGCCTGCGACAGCGCCACCAGCGGCAGATCGCTCGGGGTGCGGCCGCCGGCGCCGGGCGCCGCCGCATGGCCAACCAGCGCCCCGAGCACCCGGAACCAGTGCTCAGCGAGATCGCGAACCGCAGCTTCCGTCACCAGCGCAGGCGCCCATGACCAGTGCGCCGTCAGCTTGGGTCCTTCGGCGTCGTCGAGCGTGACCGCATTGACCTCGAGACAATGGGCAAGCGGCAGAGCGCCCCCGCCCAGCCGCACCGCCTCCGGCGCAGGCCCCCAGTCCGTTCCCGCCGCAGCCGCAAAGCGCCCGAGATAGTTGAAGCCGATCTGCGGCGCCGCAAGGCTTGCAAGCTGCGCAGACGGTCTGCGCGTTCAAATAGCGCAGCACCCCATAGCCCAGCCCGTTGTCGGGCAGCGCCCGCAACTGCTCCTTGATCAGCTTGAGCGCCCGCCCGAGCGCGGCCCCGCCCGCCAGCGCCTCCTCCAGATCGAGCCCGCCGAGATCGAGCCGCAGCGGGAACAGGCTGGTGAACCAGCCCACCGTGCGCGAGAGCTCGACATCCGCAAACACCTCCTCGCGCCCGTGACCCTCCAGATCGAGCAGCACCGCAGCGCTCGAGCCGCGGCCCCGTCGCCGGCACCAGTCCGCAATCGCCACCGCCAGCCCGGTCAGCAGCACGTCGTTGATGCCGCCATGGAACGCCGCCGGCACCCGCGTCAGCAACGCCGTCGTGAGCTCGGCCGGCAGCGTGAGCGTGAGGTGCCCGGCCGTGCCGCTGACGTCGCGCACCGGATCGAGCGCGCCGTCGATCAGCGACAGCGACGGCTCACGCAGCATGGCGCTCCACAACGAAAGCTCCGCCAGCCGCCCCTCGTCCTGCGCGTGCGAGGCAAGCCGGTGCGCCCAGCGCCGGAACGAGGTCCCGCGCGCCGCCGGCACCGGCACCAGGCCGTGTGCAAGCGCCTCCCAGGCCGCCGCAAGCTCCGGCACCAGGATGCGCCACGACACCCCGTCCACCGCCAGATGATGGATGGTCAGCAACAGCCGGCCGGCGGCAGCCGCGCCGGCGTCGAACCACACCGCCTGCACCATCACCCCGGCCGCCGGCGCAAGCCGACCCTCGGCCGCTTGCGCCTGCGCGGCAATGCAGGCGCGCAGCCCTTCCTCATCAAGCCCGCCGATGTCGATGCGGCGCAGGCAGTCGCCCGCCTCTCACCGTGCCGGGCGGCGCCACCTCCAGGCGCCACGGCGGATGCTGCCGCGCGGCTCCATCCAGGCGCAGCCGCAGCGCATCGTGATGGTCGAGCACGCTCTGCAACGCGCCAACGAGATGATCGCCTTGCATGCCCGCCGGCACCTGCAGCAGCATCGCCTGGCTGAAGCGATCGATCGCACCGCCCCGCTCCAGCAGCCAGCGCATGATCGGCGTGGGCGGCACCTCGCCGGTGGCGATGTCGGCCTCCGCGGGAGCCGTCTCCACCACCGGGCCGGCAGCGCCGGCCAGCGCCGCCACGGTCTGATGCTGGAATACCGCGCGCGGCGTGATCAGGAGCCCCGCCTTGCGCGCCCGGCTCACCAGCTGGATCGACATGATGCTGTCGCCGCCGAGCGCGAAGAAGTTGTCGTCGATGCCCACACGCTCCAGACCCAGAACCTCCGCAAACAGACCGCACAGCATCTCCTCCTGCGGCGTGCGCGGACCGCGCACGGACAAAGCCGTCACCTCCGGCGCCGGCAGTGCGCGGCGGTCGAGCTTGCCGTTGGGCGTGAGCGGAAGCCGCTCCAGCACCACATAGGCCGACGGCACCATGTAGTCCGGAAGCCGCGCTCCCAGATGCGAACGCAACTCGGCAACATCGGGCGGCTGATCCGAGGCCGCCACCACATAGGCCACCAGCCGCTTGTTGCCGGGCACGTCCTCGCGCGCAATCACCGCCGCCTGCGCAACCCCAGCATGCCGCACCAGCGCAGCCTCGATCTCGCCCGGCTCGATGCGGAACCCGCGCAGCTTGAGCTGCGCATCCGCACGCCCGAGGAAGTCGAGCACCCCGTCCGCATCGCCAGCGCGCCAGATCCCCGGTGCGGTACATCCGGCTCCCTGCCGGACCGAACGGATCGGCCACGAACCGCTCCGCCGTCAGCCCCGCACGCCCCAGATAGCCGCGCGCAAGCCCCGCTCCCGCAATGTAAAGCTCCCCGCTAACCCCGGCAGGTACAGGCGCCAACCCGCTGTCCAAAACATAGGCGCAGCAATTGGAAAGCGGGCGACCGATCGGGATGCGACTGTCGTCGGCAATCTCGTCTAGAACAAAGGCAGTGGCATCGATACAGCACTCGGTGGGGCCATAGGTATTGGTAATGGGCACTGTGCCCAATCGTTCACGCAACCGATGGTGAAGAGACGGTAGCGCCTCCTCTCCTCCGAGGACTATCCGATGAAAGGTGACATCGAAAGGCGCTGCCTCGACGATCGCCGCGGCCAGTGACGGCGTCGTGTCGAGATAATTCACTGCATGCCGAGATACGAAATCCCAGAATGCCGACGGTTCCTGCATCTCGACGTCGGCCATCAACACAACGCATGCTCCTCGCAGCAGCGGAAGGAATTTCTGCTCGATCGACGTATCGAAGCTGATCGACGCGATGCCGAGCACGCGATCTCCCGGCCGCATCGGAAAATCCGCCATTTGTGCAGAAGCGAGGTTGGCGACGTTCTGATGCGTGACGCTGACGCCCTTGGGTGTTCCCGTGGAGCCCGAGGTGTAGATGACGTAGGCGGTGTTGTGGGGATCGAGTGCGACGGCCGGCGCGGTGGTGGGCTGTTGCGCGATGGCGCCCCAGTCGGCATCGAGGCAGACGATGCGGGCGCCGCTGTCGGGCAGCTGCGCACGCAGCGCCGAGTGGGTGAGCAGCACCGGCGCGCGCGCATCCGCGAGCATGAAGGCGAGCCGCTCGGGCGGGTAGGCGGGATCGAGCGGCAGATAGGCCCCGCCCGCCTTGAGGATGCCGAGGAGCCCCACCAGCATCTCCAGCGAGCGCTCCACGCACAGCCCCACCACCACCTCGGGCCCGACACCCAGCGCGCGCAGGTGATGCGCCAGCTGGCTCGAGCGCGCATCGAGCTCCGCATAGGTGAGGCTCTGATCCTCGAACACCACCGCGGTCGCAGCAGGGGTCTTGGCCACCTGCGCCGCAAACAGCTCCGGCAAGGTCGCAGGCGCAACCGCATGCGCGGTCGCGTTCCACTCCCGCAGGATGGTGTGGCGCTCGGCGGGGGAGAGAAGCTCCAGGCTCCCGATCGCACGCCCGGGATCCGCAACCGCCGCCTCCAACAGCCGAACCAGACGTTCCGCCAGCGCCGCAACGCTCGAAGCGCTCGAACAGGTCGCTGGCATATTCCAGCGCTCCCGAGATCCCCGCCGGACTGCCGTCCACCCCGCGCCGCTCCCCAAGGCTCAGCGACAGGTCGAACTTCGCGCTCGCGCCCGCAACAGGCTCAAACCGAACATCGAGACCAGCCAGCTCGAGCCCAGCCTCGGCATTGTTCTGCAGCACCAGCATCACCTGGAACAGCGGATGCCGCGCCAGCGAGCGCGCAGGGTTGAGCACCTCCACCAGCCGCTCGAACGGAAGCTCCTGGTGCCCGTAGGCCGCCAAGTTGCCCGCACGCACCCGACCAACAAGCTCCCGGAAGCTCGGATTGCCAGACGTGTCCGTGCGCAGAACCAACGTGTTGACGAAGAACCCCACAAGTTCGTCGAGCGCGCTGTCCGTGCGACCCGCAATCGGGCTCCCGATCGCGATGTCCTCCCCGCTCCCCAGCCGCGTCAGCAGCGCCGCAAGCCCGGCCTGCAGCACCATGAACAGGCTCGCCCCGCTCGCACGCGCCAAATCCACAAGCCCACCATGCAAGGAAGCCGGCAGCGTCAGCGCAACGCTCCCCCCGCGATGGCTCGCCACCGCAGGCCGCACATGGTCGCTCGGCAGATCGATCTGGTCCGGTAGGTCCTTGAGCGCCTCCCGCCAGAACGATAGCTGGCGCGCGATCGCGCTCGAGCCATCCTCCTCCGACCCCAGCAGCGCGTGCTGCCACAGCGTGTAGTCGGCATATTGCACCGGCAGCGGCGCAAGCTCCGCCTGCGCGCCCCGGCAGCGCGCCCCATAGCAGCGCCCAAGGTCGCGCAGCAGCGGCGCAAGCGACCACCCGTCGGCCGCAATGTGATGCAGCACCAGCAGCAGCACGTGCTCGCGCGCGCCATCCTCATCGGGCTCGAGCGCAAACAGCTGCGCCCGCAGCGGAGGCTCGCATGCAAGATCAAACCCACGCCGCGCCGCACCCGCCAGCGCCTCCTCCAGGTCAGCCTCGCTCACCTCCACCACAGCAAGCCGCGGACGCGCCGCCTCCGCCGCCAGAACCTCCTGCCGCGGAACCCCCAGCACGTCAGGGAAGATCGTGCGCAGGCTCTCGTGCCGCGCAACGATGTCCCCCAGCGCTGCCTCCAGCGCAGAGCGGTCGAGAGCGCCCACCAGCCGGACCGCCAGCGGGATCGTATAGGTCGCGCTCTTATGACCTTCACTCTCGCCTTCCAGCCGGTCCAGGAACCACAGCCGCCGCTGCGCATACGACAGCGGCACCTCGTCCGGACGCAAAACCGCACGCAAGGCAGGACGACCAGCCTGCGCCCCCTCCAGCCGCTGCACCAGCGCCGCAACCGTCGGCGCCTCGAACAGGCTGCGGATCGCGATCTCAACGTCGAGCGTCGCGCGGATGCGGCTGATCAGCCGCGTCGCCAAAAGCGAATGGCCCCCGAGCGCGAAGAAGTTGTCGTCGATGCCCACACGCTCCAGCCCCAGAACCTCCGCAAACAGCCCGCACAGCATCTCCTCCTGCGGCGTGCGCGGACCGCGCACGGACAAAGCCGTCACCTCCGGCGCCGGCAGCGCGCGGCGGTCGAGCTTGCCGTTGGGCGTGAGCGGAAGCCGCTCCAGCACCACATAGGCCGACGGCACCATGTAGTCCGGAAGCCGCGCCCCCAGATGCGAACGCAACTCCGCAACATCGGGCGGCTGATCCGCGGCCGCCACCACATAGGCCACCAGCCGCTTGTTGCCGGGCACATCCTCGCGCGCAATCACCGCCGCCTGCGCCACCCCCGCGTGCCGCACCAGCGCAGCCTCGATCTCGCCCGGCTCGATGCGGAACCCGCGCAGCTTGAGCTGCGCATCGGCACGCCCGAGGAAGTCGAGCACCCCGTCCTCGCGCCAGCGCGCCAAATCCCCGGTGCGGTACATCCGGCTCCCTGCCGGACCGAACGGGTCGGCCACGAACCGCTCCGCCGTCAGCCCCGCACGCCCCAGATAGCCGCGCGCAAGCCCCGCGCCCGCAATGTAAAGCTCCCCGCTCACCCCGGCCGGCACAGGCTCCAACCCGCCGTCCAACACGTAGACCCGCGTGTTCCAGATCGGACGCCCGATCGGCAGGAACGCCCGCGCCGGCCAGCGCCTCGCTCATGGTGGCGCAGACCGTCGTCTCGGTCGGGCCGTAGGCGTTGATCATCCGCCGCCCCGGCGACCAGCGCGCAGCCACATCCGGCGGACAGGCCTCGCCGGCGACGATCAGGGTCTGGAGCGGCAGGTCCTCAGGCAGATCGGCCAGCAGCACCGGCGGCAAGGTCGCATGCGTGACCTCGCGTTCGCGGATCAGCCGCGCCAGCGCGTGGCCGCTGCGTTCTTCTGAGGGTAGGACGAGGGTTGCGCCCGATTTCACAACCGTCGCAATTTCGGAAATTGCGGCATCGAAGCTCGGCGACGCAAACTGCAGGATGCGGGCCTGCGATGTAATTGCGAAGCGATCGATCTGGGCTGCTGCAAGGTTGGGGATGCCGCTATGGGCAACGGCCACGCCTTTAGGTGCATCCGTCGATCCCGAGGTGTAGATGACGTAGGCGGTGTTGTGTGGATCGAGTGCGACGGCCGGTGCAGTGGTGGGCTGTTGCGCGATGGCGGGCCAATCGGCATCGAGGCGAACGATGCGGGCATCGCAGTCGGGCAATTGCGCGCGCAGCGCCGAGTGGGTGAGCAGCACCGGCGCGCGCGCATCATCGAGCATGAAGGCGATGCGCTCGGGCGGGTAGGCGGGATCGAGCGGCAGATAGGCCCCGCCCGCCTTGAGGATGCCGAGGAGCCCCACCAGCATCTCCAGCGAGCGCTCCACGCACAGCCCCACCACCACCTCGGGACCGACACCCAGCGCGCGCAGGTGATGCGCCAGCTGGCTCGAGCGCGCATCGAGCTCCGCATAGGTAAGAGCTCTGATCCTCGAACACCACCGCGGTCGCAGCAGGGGTCCTGGCCGCCTGCGCCGCAAACAGCTCCGGCAAGGTCGCAGGCGCAACCGCATGCGCGGTCGCGTTCCACTCCCGCAGGATGGTGTGGCGCTCGGCGGGGGAGAGAAGCTCCAGGCTCCCGATCGCACGCCCGGGATCCGCAACCGCAGCCTCCAACAGCCGGACCAGACGCGCGGCAATGGCCTCAACGCTCGCGCGCTCGAACAGGTCGCTGGCATATTCCAGCGCTCCCGAGATCCCCGCCGGACTGCCGTCCACCCCGCGCCGCTCCCCAAGGCTCAGCGACAGGTCGAACTTCGCGCTCGCGCCGGCAACAGGCTCAAACCGAACATCGAGACCAGCCAGCTCGAGCCCAGCCTCGGCATTGTTCTGCAGCACCAGCATCACCTGGAACAGCGGATGCCGCGCCAGCGAACGCGCAGGGTTGAGCACCTCCACCAGCCGCTCGAACGGAAGCTCCTGGTGCCCGTAGGCCGCCAAGTTGCCCGCACGCACCCGACCAACAAGCTCCCGGAAGCTCGGATTGCCAGACGTGTCCGTGCGCAGAACCAACGTGTTGACGAAGAACCCCACAAGTTCGTCGAGCGCGCTGTCCGTGCGACCCGCAATCGGGCTCCCGATCGCAATGTCCTCCCCGCTCCCCAGCCGCGTCAGCAGCGCCGCAAGCCCGGCCTGCAGCACCATGAACAGGCTCGCCCCGCTCGCACGCGCCAAATCCACAAGCCCACCATGCAAGGAAGCCGGCAGCGTCAGCGCAACGCTCCCCCCGCGATGGCTCGCCACCGCAGGCCGCACATGGTCGCTCGGCAGATCGATCTGGTCCGGTAGGTCCTTGAGCGCCTCCCGCCAGAACGATAGCTGGCGCGCGATCGCGCTCGAACCATCCTCCTCCGACCCCAGCAGCGCGTGCTGCCACAGCGTGTAGTCGGCATATTGCACCGGCAGCGGCGCAAGCTCCGCCTGCGCGCCCCGGCAGCGCGCCCCATAGCAGCGCCCAAGGTCGCGCAGCAGCGGCGAAAGCGACCACCCGTCGGCCGCAATGTGATGCAGCACCAGCAGCAGCACGTGCTCGCGCGCGCCATCCTCATCGGGCTCGAGCGCAAACAGCTGCGCCCGCAGCGGAGGCTCGCATGCAAGATCAAACCCACGCCGCGCCGCACCCGCCAGCGCCTCCTCCAGGTCAGCCTCGCTCACCTCCACCACAGCAAGCCGCGGACGCGCCGCCTCCGCCGCCAGAACCTCCTGCCGCGGAACCCCCAGCACGTCAGGGAAGATCGTGCGCAGGCTCTCGTGCCGCGCAACGATGTCCCCCAGCGCTGCCGCCAGCGCAGAGCGGTCGAGAGCGCCCACCAGCCGGACCGCCAGCGGGATCGTATAGGTCGCGCTCTTATGACCTTCACTCTCGCCTTCCAGCCGGTCCAGGAACCACAGCCGCCGCTGCGCATACGACAGCGGCACCTCGCCCGGACGCAAAACCGCACGCAAGGCAGGACGACCAGCCTGCGCCCCCTCCAGCCGCTGCACCAGCGCCGCAACCGTCGGCGCCTCGAACAGGCTGCGGATCGCGATCTCAACGTCGAGCGTCGCGCGGATGCGGCTGATCAGCCGCGTCGCCAAAAGCGAATGGCCCCCGAGCGCGAAGAAGTTATCGTCGATGCCCACACGCTCCAGACCCAGCACCTCCGCAAACAGACCGCACAGCATCTCCTCCTGCGGATTGCGCGGACCGCGCACGGACAAAGCCGTCACCTCCGGCGCCGGCAGCGCACGGCGGTCGAGCTTGCCGTTGGGCGTGAGCGGAAGCCGCTCCAGCACCACATAGGCCGACGGCACCATGTAGTCCGGAAGCCGCGCCCCCAGATGCGAACGCAACTCCGCAACATCGGGCGGCTGATCCGCGGCCGCCACCACATAGGCCACCAGCCGCTTGTTGCCGGGCACATCCTCGCGCGCAATCACCGCCGCCTGCGCCACACCCGCATGCCGCACCAGCAAAGCCTCGATCTCGCCAGGCTCGATGCGGAACCCGCGCAGCTTGAGCTGCGCATCGGCACGCCCGAGGAAGTCGAGCACCCCGTCCGACCGCCAGCGCGCCAGATCCCCGGTGCGGTACATCCGGCTCCCTGCCGGACCGAACGGGTCGGCCACGAACCGCTCCGCCGTCAGCCCCGCACGCCCCAGATAGCCGCGCGCAAGCCCAGCGCCCGCAATGTAAAGCTCGCCCGCCACCCCGGCCGGCACAGGCTCCAAGCCGCCGTCCAACACGTAGACCCGCGTGTTCCAGATCGGACGCCCGATCGCAGGAACGCCCGCGCCCGCCAGCGCCTCGCTCATGGTGGCGCAGACCGTCGTCTCGGTCGGGCCGTAGGCGTTGATCATCCGCCGCCCCGGCGACCAGCGCGCCACCACCTCGGGGGGACAGGCCTCGCCGGCAACGATCAGGGTCTGGAGCGGCAGGTCCTCAGGCAGATCGGCCAGCAGCACCGGCGGCAAGGTCGCATGCGTGACCTCGCGTTCGCGGATCAGCCGCGCCAGCGCGTGGCCGCTGCGCTTGCCGGGTGCGATCAATACGAGTGCGGCACCGCTGCTCAGAGCCGCAGACATCTCCCAGAGCGCGGCATCGAAGCTCGGCGATGCAAACTGCAGGATGCGGGATTCTTGATGTGATGTCGAAACGATCGATCTCGACCGCTGCAAGATTGGGAATGCCAGCATGGGTGACGCTGACCGCTTTCGGCGTTCCCGTCGATCCCGAGGTGTAGATGACGTAGGCGGTGTTGTGCGGATCGAGTGCAACGGCCGGTGCGGTCGTGGGCTGTTGCGCGATGGCTCCCCAGTCGGCATCGAGGCAGACGATGCGGGCGCCGGTGTCGGGCAGCTGCGCAAGCAGGCCCGAGTGGGTGAGCAGCACCGGCGCGCGTGCATCAGCGAGCATGAAGGCGAGCCGCTCGGGCGGGTAGGCGGGATCGAGCGGCAGATAGGCCCCGCCCGCCTTGAGGATGCCGAGGAGCCCGACCAGCATCTCCAGCGAGCGCTCCACGCACAGCCCCACCACCACCTCGGGACCGACACCCAGCGCGCGCAGGTGATGCGCCAGCTGGCTCGACCGCGCATCGAGCTCCCCATAGGTAAAGCTCTGATCCTCGAACACCACCGCGGTCGCAGCAGGAGTCCTGGCCGCCTGCGCCGCAAACAGCTCCGGCAAGGTCGCAGCAGGGATCGCATCGTGCGGTGTCGTTCCACTCCCGCAGGATCGTGTGGCGCTCGGCGGGGGAGAGAAGCTCCAGGCTGCCGATCGCACGCCCGGGATCGGCAACCGCCGCCTCCAACAGCCGGATCAGGCGCGCCGCAATGCGCCTCCACGCTCGAACGCTCGAACAGGTCGCTGGCATATTCCAGCGTGCCGGAGATGCCCGCCGGACTGCCGTCCACCCCGCGCCGCTCCCCAAGGCTCAGCGACAGGTCGAACTTCGCGCTCGCGCCGGCAACAGGCTCAAACCGAACATCGAGCCCAGCCAGCTCGAGCCCAGCCTCGGCATTGTTCTGCAGCACCAGCATCACCTGGAACAGCGGATGCCGCGCCAGCGAGCGCGCAGGGTTGAGCACCTCCACCAGCCGCTCGAACGGAAGCTCCTGGTGCCCGTAGGCCGCCAAGTTGCCCGCACGCACCCGACCAACAAGCTCCCGGAAGCTCGGATTGCCAGACGTGTCCGTGCGCAGAACCAACGTGTTGACGAAGAACCCCACAAGTTCGTCGAGCGCGCTGTCCGTGCGACCCGCAATCGGGCTCCCGATCGCAATGTCCTCCCCGCTCCCCAGCCGCGTCAGCAGCGCCGCAAGCCCGGCCTGCAGCACCATGAACAGGCTCGCCCCGCTCGCACGCGCCAAATCCACAAGCCCACCATGCAAGGAAGCCGGCAGCGTCAGCGCAACGCTCCCCCCGCGATGGCTCGCCACCGCAGGCCGCACATGGTCGCTCGGCAGATCGATCTGGTCCGGTAGGTCCTTGAGCGCCTCCCGCCAGAACGATAGCTGGCGCGCGATCGCGCTCGAGCCATCCTCCTCCGACCCCAGCAGCGCGTGCTGCCACAGCGTGTAGTCGGCATATTGCACCGGCAGCGGCGCAAGCTCCGCCTGCGCGCCCCGGCAGCGCGCCCCATAGCAGCGCCCAAGGTCGCGCAGCAGCGGCGCAAGCGACCACCCGTCGGCCGCAATGTGATGCAGCACCAGCAGCAGCACGTGCTCGTGCGCGCCATCCTCATCGGGCTCGAGCGCAAACAGCTGCGCCCGCAGCGGAGGCTCGCATGCAAGATCAAACCCACGCCGCGCCGCACCCGCCAGCGCCTCCTCCAGGTCAGCCTCGCTCACCTCCACCACAGCAAGCCGCGGACGCGCCGCCTCCGCCGCCAGAACCTCCTGCCGCGGAACCCCCAGCGTGTCGGGGAAGATCGTGCGCAGGCTCTCGTGCCGCGCAACGATGTCCCCCAGCGCTGCCTCCAGCGCAGAGCGGTCGAGAGCGCCCACCAGCCGGACCGCCAGCGGGATCGTATAGGTCGCGCTCTTATGACCTTCACTCTCGCCTTCCAGCCGGTCCAGGAACCACAGCCGCCGCTGCGCATACGACAGCGGCACCTCGTCCGGACGCAAAACCGCACGCAAGGCAGGACGACCAGCCTGCGCCCCCTCCAGCCGCTGCACCAGCGCCGCAACCGTCGGCGCCTCGAACAGGCTGCGGATCGCGATCTCAACGTCGAGCGTCGCGCGGATGCGGCTGATCAGCCGCGTCGCCAAAAGCGAATGGCCCCCGAGCGCGAAGAAGTTATCGTCGATGCCCACACGCTCCAGACCCAGCACCTCCGCAAACAGCGCGCACAGCATCTCCTCCCGCGGATTGCGCGGCACACGCCGCACGGCCACAGCCGTCACCTCCGGCGCCGGCAGCGCCACGGCGGTCGAGCTTGCCGTTGGGCGTGAGCGGAAGCCGCTCCAGCACCACATAGGCCGACGGCACCATGTAGTCCGGAAGCCGCGCCTCCCAGATGCGAGCGCAACTCCGCAACATCGGGCGGCTGATCCGACGGCCGCCACCACATAGGCCACCAGCCGCTTGTTGCCGGGCACGTCCTCGCGCGCAATCACCGCCGCCTGCGCCACTCCCGCGTGCCGCACCAGCGCCGCCTCGATCTCGCCAGGCTCGATGCGGAACCCGCGCAGCTTGAGCTGCGCATCGGCACGCCCGAGGAAGTCGAGCACCCCGTCCGACCGCCAGCGCGCCAGATCCCCGGTGCGGTACATCCGGCTCCCTGCCGGACCGAACGGGTCGGCCACGAACCGCTCCGCCGTCAGCCCCGCACGCCCCAGATAGCCGCGCGCAAGCCCCGCGCCCGCAATGTAAAGCTCCCCGCTCACCCCGGCGGGTACAGGCTCCAAGCCCGCCGTCCAACACGTAGACCCGCGTGTTCCAGATCGGACGCCCGATCGGCATTGTGCCGTGATCAGGTTCACGGGAGTGAAGTTCATAGGTTGTGCTGCCGCACGTGGTTTCAGTTGGACCGTAGTGAATGACGATCCGCGTTTCCGGGATATGCCTGCGCCATGGCGCGACATGCATCCCGCTCACGCTCTCGCCACCGACCACGATGCAGCGCGTGAGTCGCGAGAGACGTTCAAGGGGACCCGATTGGTTCAGAATGTCGAGATGAGAAGGCGTGAGCTTGAGGAGACTAAAGTCGCCCGATATCCAATGATCGCTTGTGAGTACTTCAAACTGCGCTTGTTCACGCGGAAGCATGACGAGCTTGCCCGAGAACAGGGGCAAGAAGAGCGCAGTGACCGTCGCGTCGAACGCCAGCGCATTGAGAATTGGTGCTCCAGTCCCAGCGCTCAATTCGCAGGTTGGAATTCCCCATGCGACGTAGTTGGCAATCGAGGCGTGATCGACCATCACGCCCTTGGGTGTTCCCGTGGAGCCCGAGGTGTAGATGACGTAGGCGGTGTTGTGCGGATCGAGTGCAACGGCCGGTGCGGTCGTGGGCTGTTGCGCGATGGCTCCCCAGTCGGCATCGAGGCAGACGATGCGGGCGCCGGTGTCGGGCAGCTGCGCACGCAGCGCCCGAGTGGGTGAGCAGCACCGGCGCGCGCGCATCGTCGAGCATGAAGGCGATGCGCTCGGGCGGGTAGGCGGGATCGAGCGGCAGATAGGCCCCGCCCGCCTTGAGGATGCCGAGGAGCCCCACCAGCATCTCCAGCGAGCGCTCCACGCACAGCCCCACCACCACCTCGGGACCGACACCCAGCGCGCGCAGGTGATGCGCCAGCTGGCTCGACCGCGCATCGAGCTCCGCATAGCTGAGGCTCTGATCCTCGAACACCACCGCGGTCGCAGCGGGAGTCCTGGCCACCTGCGCCGCAAACAGCTCCGGCAGGGTCGCAGGCGCAACCGCATGCGCGGTCGCGTTCCACTCCCGCAGGATGGTGTGGCGCTCCGCGGGAGAGAGAAGCTCCAGGCTCCCGATCGCACGCCCGGGATCCGCAACCGCCGCCTCCAACAGCCGGACCAGACGTCGCGGCAATGCGCCTCAACGCTCGAAGCGCTCGAACAGGTCGCTGGCATATTCCAGCGTCCCGGAGATCCCCGCCGGACTGCCGTCCACCCCGCGCCGCTCCCCAAGGCTCAGCGACAGGTCGAACTTCGCGCTCGCGCCGGCAACAGGCTCAAACCGAACATCGAGACCAGCCAGCTCGAGCCCAGCCTCGGCATTGTTCTGCAGCACCAGCATCACCTGGAACAGCGGATGCCGCGCCAGCGAGCGCGCAGGATTGAGCACCTCCACCAGCCGCTCGAACGGAAGCTCCTGGTGCCCGTAGGCCGCCAAGTTGCCCGCACGCACCCGACCAACAAGCTCCCGGAAGCTCGGATTGCCAGACGTGTCCGTGCGCAGAACCAACGTGTTGACGAAGAACCCCACAAGTTCGTCGAGCGCGCTGTCCGTGCGACCCGCAATCGGGCTCCCGATCGCGATGTCCTCCCCGCTCCCCAGCCGGGTGAGCAGCGCCGCAAGCCCGGCCTGCAGCACCATGAACAGGCTCGCCCCGCTCGCACGCGCCAAATCCACAAGCCCACCATGCAAGGAAGCCGGCAGCGTCAGCGCAACGCTCCCCCCGCGATGGCTCGCCACCGCAGGCCGGCACATGGTCGCTCGGCAGATCGATCTGGTCCGGTAGGTCCTTGAGCGCCTCCCGCCAGAACGATAGCTGGCGCGCGATCGCGCTCGAACCATCCTCCTCCGACCCCAGCAGCGCGTGCTGCCACAGCGTGTAGTCGGCATATTGCACCGGCAGCGGCGCAAGCTCCGCCTGCGCGCCCCGGCAGCGCGCCCCATAGCAGCGCCCAAGGTCGCGCAGCAGCGGCGAAAGCGACCACCCGTCGGCCGCAATGTGATGCAGCACCAGCAGCAGCACGTGCTCGCGCGCGCCATCCTCATCGGGCTCGAGCGCAAACAGCTGCGCCCGCAGCGGAGGCTCGCATGCAAGATCAAACCCACGCCGCGCCGCACCCGCCAGCGCCTCCTCCAGGTCAGCCTCGCCCACCTCCACCACAGCAAGCCGCGGACGCGCCGCCTCCGCCGCCAGAACCTCCTGCCGCGGAACCCCCAGCGTGTCGGGGAAGATCGTGCGCAGGCTCTCGTGCCGCGCAACGATGTCCCCCAGCGCTGCCGCCAGCGCAGAGCGGTCGAGAGCGCCCACCAGCCGGACCGCCAGCGGGATCGTATAGGTCGCGCTCTTTGCCTTCACTCTCGCCTTCCAGCCGGTCCAGGAACCACAGCCGCCGCTGCGCATACGACAGCGGCACCTCGTCCGGACGCAAAACCGCACGCAAGGCAGGACGACCAGCCTGCGCCCCCTCCAGCCGCTGCACCAGCGCCGCAACCGTCGGCGCCTCGAACAGGCTGCGGATCGCGATCTCAACGTCGAGCGTCGCGCGGATGCGGCTGATCAGCCGCGTCGCCAAAAGCGAATGGCCCCCGAGCGCGAAGAAGTTATCGTCGATGCCCACACGCTCCAGACCCAGAACCTCCGCAAACAGCGCGCACAGCATCTCCTCCCGCGGATTGCGCGGCACACGCCGCACGGCCACAGCCGTCACCTCCGGCGCCGGCAGCGCACGGCGGTCGAGCTTGCCGTTGGGCGTGAGCGGAAGCCGCTCCAGCACCACATAGGCCGACGGCACCATGTAGTCCGGAAGCCGCGCCTCCAGATGCGAGCGCAACTCGGCAACATCGGGCGGCTGATCCGCGGCCGCCACCACATAGGCCACCAGCCGCTTGTTGCCGGGCACGTCCTCGCGCGCAATCACCGCCGCCTGCGCCACTCCCGCGTGCCGTACCAGCGCCGCCTCGATCTCGCCAGGCTCGATGCGGAACCCGCGCAGCTTGAGCTGCGCATCGGCACGCCCGAGGAAGTCGAGCACCCCGTCCTCGCGCCAGCGCGCCAGATCCCCGGTGCGGTACATCCGGCTCCCTGCCGGACCGAACGGGTCGGCCACGAACCGCTCCGCCGTCAGCCCCGCACGCCCCAGATAGCCGCGCGCAAGCCCCGCGCCCGCAATGTAAAGCTCGCCCGCTCACCCCGGCCGGCACAGGCTCCAACCCGCCGTCCAACACGTAGACCCGCGTGTTCCAGATCGGACGCCCGATCGCAGGAACGCCCGCGCCCGCCAGCGCCTCGCTCATGGTGGCGCAGACCGTCGTCTCGGTCGGGCCGTAGGCGTTGATCATCCGCCGCCCCGGCGACCAGCGCGCAACCACATCCGGCGGACATGCCTCGCCGCCGACGACTATGCCCAGAAGTCCGAGTTCCTCCGGCAAATCTGCCAGCAGTACCGGTGGCACCAGTGCGTGCGTAACAGCCTGCTCATGAAGAAGTCTGCCGATCGCATCGGAACTGCGTTCCGCGCTCGACAGAACAAGAGCGGCGCCCGCTGTCAGAGCGGTCGCGATCTCCGACATCGCCGCATCAAAGCTGACGGATGCGAATTGTAGGACACGGGCCTTGGACGAGACGGCGAGCCGATCGATGTGAACCGCTGCAAGATTGGGGATGCCAGCGTGGGTGACGCTGACGCCCTTTGCGGTTCCTGTCGAACCCGAGGTGTAGATGACGTAGGCGGTGTTGCTGGGATCGAGGCCGATGGCAGGGGCGGCGAGGGGGTGTCGGGCAATCGTCGGCCAGTCGGCGTCGAGAGCGACAATGCGAGGGCCATTTGTGGGCAACCGGTCGAGCAGCGCCGAATGGGTGACGAGCACTGGCGCGTGCGCATCGTCGAGCATGAAGGCGAGGCGCTCTGCGCGGGTAGGCTGGGATCGAGCGGCAGATAGGCGCCGCCCGCCTTGAGGATGCCGAGAAGCCCCACCAGCATCTCCAGCGAGCGCTCGAGGCACAGCCCCACCACCACCTCGGGGCCGACACCGAGCGCGCGCAGATGATGCGCCAGCTGGCTCGAGCGCGCATCGAGCTCCCCATAGCTGAGACTCTGATCCTCGAACACCACCGCGGTCGCCGCGGGGCTCTTCGCCACCTGCGCCGCAAACAGCTCCGGCAAGGTCGCAGCAGGGATCGCTCGTGCGGTGTCGTTCCACTCCCGCAGGATCGTGTCCCGCTCGGTGGCGGAGAGAATCTCCAGGCTGCCGATCGCCCGCCCGGGATCGGCAACCGCCGCCTCCAGCAGCCGGACCAGGCGCGCGGCAATGGTCTCCACGCTCGAACGCTCGAACAGGTCGGGACGATAGCTCAGCCGCAGCTGCAGCCGCTCGCCCGCCCGCGCGGCCAGGCTGAGGGGATAATGCGTGCCATCGCGCCCGCTCACATCGCTGAGCCGCAGCCCCTCCGCATCGGCCAGAAGCCCGCCGCGCTCGACCGGATAGTTCTCGAACACCACCAGGGTGTCGAACAGCTCGCCCAAGCCGGCCAGGCCCTGGATCTCGGCCAGCCCGAGATGCTGGTGCGCCATCAACCGCGACTGGCCGTCCTGCACCTCCTTGAGCAACGTCGAGCAGGGGTTTGCCCGCCGGCACTTTCACGCGCAGCGGCAGCGTGTTGATGAACAGCCCCACCATGCGCTCGATGCCGGCAATCTCCGGCGGCCGCCCCGCCACCGTCACGCCGAACACCACGTCATCACGCCCGGTCATCCGTCCGAGCAGAATCGCCCAGGCCGCCTGCAGCAAAGTGTTCAGCGTCAGGCCATGCCGGCGCGCCTGCTGGCTCAGCGCCGCGCTCAGCGGCTCGCTCAGCGCAAGCGTGATCCGCTCAGGCACCGCCGGCACAGGCCCGCCATCGTGCGTGGCCACGTGCGCGGCCACGCGGGTGGCCTCGTCCAGCCCCGCCAAAGCCTCCCGCCAGGCCGACACCGCTGCCGCATGATCCTGCGTCGCGATCCAGGCGAGATAATCGCGGTAGGGCAGCGCCCGCGGCAGCCGCGCAGCCTCGCCCTTGTCGGCATAGAGCGTGAACAGCTCCTGCACCAGCACCGGCATCGACCAGCCATCCATCAGGATGTGATGGTTGGTGATCACGAGCCGATGCCGGTCGGCCGCCAGCCGGATCAGCGTGAAGCGAAGCAGCGGCGCACGGTCGAGATCGAAGCGCTCGGCGCGGTCCCGCGCCAGGATGCCGGCCAGCCGCTCAACGCGCGCATCCTCCGCCAGCAACGACAGATCGATATGGCGCCAGGGCACCACCACCTGCGGCACGATGATCTGCACCGGCCGGCTGAGGTTCTCATGCCGGAAGCCCGCCCGCAGGCTGCCATGGCGCGCCACCAGCGCCTGCGCCGCCGCTTCCAGGGCTGCACCGTCGAGCGACCCTTCCAGGCCCAGCTCCAGCTGCACCGTATAGACGTCCGGCGCCTGCGCATCATAGAGCGCATGGAACAGCAGCCCCTCCTGCAACGGCGACAGCGGCAGGATGTCCTCGATCGGCGCAGCCGCGCTCTCCAGCCGCTCGATCTCGGCCTGCGACAGCGCCACCAGCGGCAGATCGCTCGGGGTGCGGCCGCCGGCGCCGGGCGCCGCCGCATGGCCAACCAGCGCCCCGAGCACCCGGAACCAGTGCTCAGCGAGATCGCGAACCGCAGCTTCCGTCACCAGCGCAGGCGCCCATGACCAGTGCGCCGTCAGCTTGGGTCCTTCGGCGTCGTCGAGCGTGACCGCATTGACCTCGAGACAATGGGCAAGCGGCAGAGCGCCCCCGCCCAGCCGCACCGCCTCCGGCGCAGGCCCCCAGTCCGTTCCCGCCGCAGCCGCAAAGCGCCCGAGATAGTTGAAGCCGATCTGCGGCGTCGCAAGGCTTGCAAGCTGCGCAGAAGTCTGCGCGTTCAAATAGCGCAGCACCCCATAGCCCAGCCCGTTGTCGGGCAGCGCCCGCAACTGCTCCTTGATCAGCTTGAGCGCCCGCCCGAGCGCGGCCCCGCCCGCCAGCGCCTCCTCCAGATCGAGCCCGCCGAGATCGAGCCGCAGCGGGAACAGGCTGGTGAACCAGCCCACCGTGCGCGAGAGCTCGACATCCGCAAACACCTCCTCGCGCCCGTGACCCTCCAGATCGAGCAGCACCGCAGCGCTCGAGCCGCGGCCCCGCCGCCGGCACCAGTCCGCAATCGCCACCGCCAGCCCGGTCAGCAGCACGTCGTTGATGCCGCCATGGAACGCCGCCGGCACCCGCGTCAGCAACGCCGTCGTGAGCTCGGCCGGCAGCGTGAGCGTGAGGTGCCCGGCCGTGCCGCTGACGTCGCGCACCGGATCGAGCGCGCCGTCGATCAGCGACAGCGACGGCTCACGCAGCATGGCGCTCCACAACGAAAGCTCCGCCAGCCGCCCCTCGTCCTGCGCGTGCGAGGCAAGCCGGTGCGCCCAGCGCCGGAACGAGGTCCCGCGCGCCGCCGGCGCCGGCACCAGGGCGCGTGCAAGCGCCTGCCCAGGCCGCCGCAAGCTCCGGCACCAGGATGCGCCACGACACCCCGTCCACCGCCAGATGATGGATGGTCAGCAACAGCCGGCCGGCGGCAGCCGCGCCGGCGTCGAACCACACCGCCTGCACCATCACCCCGGCCGCCGGCGCAAGCCGACCCTCGGCCGCTTGTGCCTGCGCGGCAATGCAGGCGCGCAGCCCTTCCTCATCAAGCCCGCCGATGTCGATGCGGCGCAGGCAGTCGCCCGCCTCTCACCGTGCCGGGCGGCGCCACCTCCAGGCGCCACGGCGGATGCTGCCGCGCGGCTCCATCCAGGCGCAGCCGCAGCGCATCGTGATGGTCGAGCACGCTCTGCAACGCGCCAACGAGATGATCGCCTTGCATGCCCGCCGGCACCTGCAGCAGCATCGCCTGGCTGAAGCGGTCGATCGCACCGCCCCGCTCCAGCAGCCAGCGCATGATCGGCGTGGGCGGCACCTCGCCGGTGGCGATGTCGGCCTCCGCGGGAGCCGTCTCCACCACCGGGCCGGCAGCACCGGCCAGCGCCGCCACGGTCTGATGCTGGAATACCGCGCGCGGCGTGATCAGGAGCCCCGCCTTGCGCGCCCGGCTCACCAGCTGGATCGACATGATGCTGTCGCCGCCGAGCGCGAAGAAGTTGTCGTCGATGCCCACACGCTCCAGACCCAGAACCTCCGCAAACAGACCGCACAGCATCTCCTCCTGCGGCGTGCGCGGACCGCGCACGGACAAAGCCGTCACCTCCGGCGCCGGCAGTGCGCGGCGGTCGAGCTTGCCGTTGGGCGTGAGCGGAAGCCGCTCCAGCACCACATAGGCCGACGGCACCATGTAGTCCGGAAGCCGCGCTCCCAGATGCGAACGCAACTCGGCAACATCGGGCGGCTGATCCGAGGCCGCCACCACATAGGCCACCAGCCGCTTGTTGCCGGGCACGTCCTCGCGCGCAATCACCGCCGCCTGCGCAACCCCAGCATGCCGCACCAGCGCAGCCTCGATCTCGCCCGGCTCGATGCGGAACCCGCGCAGCTTGAGCTGCGCATCGGCACGCCCGAGGAAGTCGAGCACCCCGTCCGATCGCCAGCGCGCCAAATCCCCGGTGCGGTACATCCGGCTCCCTGCCGGACCGAACGGATCGGCCACGAACCGCTCCGCCGTCAGCCCCGCACGCCCCAGATAGCCGCGCGCAAGCCCCGCTCCCGCAATGTAAAGCTCCCCGCAACCCCCGCAGGCACAGGCGCCAACCCGCTGTCCAGCACGTAGATTTGCGTGTTCCAGATCGGACGCCCGATTGGAGCGGCCGCGCCTTGCAAATCGGCGTTATGCAGCGACCACGACGTAACTTGAATGGTCGTTTCGGTTGGCCCGTAAAGATTGACCACGGGCACCTTCCACGCCGAGATCACGTCGCGTGTGAGGGTCGAGGCAAGCGGCTCTCCGCCGGAGAAGACGCGTCTCAGGTTGGCTCGAGCGTCCGGTGTCTTGACGGCAGGAATTGCGGCAAGGAGCGACGGGACGAATTGGGCGATCGTGACGCCTTGCTGCTTGACGTAAGCACTGAACTCGGTTGGATCGCGAGCGAGGCGCTCAGGTGTCACACACAGTGCAGCGCCTGAAAGCAGCGGCAGCCAAATCTCCCAGCCTGCAGCATCAAAGGTAATTGCCGTCCGACACAGGACGACATCGTCTTTGCCGACGGAATGGTCGGCCATCATCCATGCCATATGATTGGCGAGACCTGCGTGTGAAATCACGACGCCCTTCGGTGCGCCCGTCGATCCCGAGGTGTAGATGACGTAGGCGGTGTTGTGCGGGTCGAGTGCGACGGCCGGTGCGGTGGTGGGCTGTCGCGCGATGGCTCCGCCAGTCGGCATCGAGGCAGACGATGCGGGCGTCGCAGTCGGGCAATTGCGCGCGCAGCGCCGAGTGGGTGAGCAGCACCGGCGCGCGCGCATCCGCGAGCATGAAGGCGAGCCGCTCGGCGCGGGTAGGCGGGATCGAGCGGCAGATAGGCCCCGCCCGCCTTGAGGATGCCGAGGAGCCCCACCAGCATCTCCAGCGAGCGCTCCACGCACAGCCCCACCACCACCTCGGGGCCGACACCCAGCGCGCGCAGGTGATGCGCCAGCTGGCTCGAGCGCGCATCGAGCTCCGCATAGCTGAGACTCTGATCCTCGAACACCACGGCGGTCGCAGCAGGGGTCCTGGCCGCCTGCGCCGCAAACAGCTCCGGCAAGGTCGCAGGCGCAACCGCATGCGCGGTCGCGTTCCACTCCCGCAGGATGGTGTGGCGCTCGGCGGGGGAGAGAAGCTCCAGGCTCCCGATCGCACGCCCGGGATCCGCAACCGCCGCCTCCAGCAGCCGGACCAGGCGCGCCGCAATGGCCTCCACGCTCGCACGCTCGAACAGGTCGCTGGCATATTCCAGCGCTCCCGAGATGCCCGCCGGACTGCCGTCCACCCCGCGCCGCTCCCCAAGGCTCAGCGACAGGTCGAACTTCGCGCTCGCGCCCGCAACCGGCTTCAAACCGCACTCGCAGCCCCGCCAGCTCGAGCCCAGCCTCGGCATTGTTCTGCAGCACCAGCATCACCTGGAACAGCGGATGCCGCGCCAGCGAGCGCGCAGGGTTGAGCACCTCCACCAGCCGCTCGAACGGAAGCTCCTGGTGCCCGTAGGCCGCAAGTTGCCCGCACGCACCCGACCAACAAGCTCCCGGAAGCTCGGATTGCCAGACGTGTCCGTGCGCAGAACCAACGTGTTGACGAAGAACCCCACAAGTTCGTCGAGCGCGCTGTCCGTGCGACCCGCAATCGGGCTCCCGATCGCGATGTCCTCCCCGCTCCCCAGCCGCGTCAGCAGCGCCGCAAGCCCGGCCTGCAGCACCATGAACAGGCTCGCCCCGCTCGCACGCGCCAAATCCACAAGCCCACCATGCAAGGAAGCCGGCAGCGTCAGCGCAACGCTCCCCCCGCGATGGCTCGCCACCGCAGGCCGCACATGGTCGCTCGGCAGATCGATCTGGTCCGGTAGGTCCTTGAGCGCCTCCCGCCAGAACGATAGCTGGCGCGCGATCGCGCTCGAACCATCCTCCTCCGACCCCAGCAGCGCGTGCTGCCACAGCGTGTAGTCGGCATATTGCACCGGCAGCGGCGCAAGCTCCGCCTGCGCGCCCCGGCAGCGCGCCCCATAGCAGCGCCCAAGGTCGCGCAGCAGCGGCGCAAGCGACCACCCGTCGGCCGCAATGTGATGCAGCACCAGCAGCAGCACGTGCTCGCGCGCGCCATCCTCATCGGGCTCGAGCGCAAACAGCTGCGCCCGCAGCGGAGGCTCGCATGCAAGATCAAACCCACGCCGCGCCGCACCCGCCAGCGCCTCCTCCAGGTCAGCCTCGCTCACCTCCACCACAGCAAGCCGCGGACGCGCCGCATCCGCCGCCAGAACCTCCTGCCGCGGAACCCCCAGCACGTCAGGGAAGATCGTGCGCAGGCTCTCGTGCCGCGCAACGATGTCCCCCAGCGCTGCCGCCAGCGCAGAGCGGTCGAGAGCGCCCACCAGCCGGACCGCCAGCGGGATCGTATAGGTCGCGCTCTTATGACCTTCACTCTCGCCTTCCAGCCGGTCCAGGAACCACAGCCGCCGCTGCGCATACGACAGCGGCACCTCGTCCGGACGCAAAACCGCACGCAAGGCAGGACGACCAGCCTGCGCCCCCTCCAGCCGCTGCACCAGCGCCGCAACCGTCGGCGCCTCGAACAGGCTGCGGATCGCGATCTCAACGTCGAGCGTCGCGCGGATGCGGCTGATCAGCCGCGTCGCCAAAAGCGAATGGCCCCCGAGCGCGAAGAAGTTGTCGTCGATGCCCACACGCTCCAGCCCCAGCACCTCCGCAAACAGACCGCACAGCATCTCCTCCTGCGGCGTGCGCGGACCGCGCACGGACAAAGCCGTCACCTCCGGCGCCGGCAGCGCACGGCGGTCGAGCTTGCCGTTGGGCGTCAGCGGAAGCCGCTCCAGCACCACATAGGCCGACGGCACCATGTAGTCCGGAAGCCGCGCTCCCAGATGCGCACGCAACTCCGCAACATCGGGCGGCTGATCCGCGGCCGCCACCACATAGGCCACCAGCCGCTTGTTGCCGGGCACGTCCTCGCGCGCAATCACCGCCGCCTGCGCCACCCCCGCATGCCGCACCAGCGCAGCCTCGATCTCGCCAGGCTCGATGCGGAACCCGCGCAGCTTGAGCTGCGCATCGGCACGCCCGAGGAAGTCGAGCACCCCGTCCGACCGCCAGCGCGCCAGATCCCCGGTGCGGTACATCCGGCTCCCTGCCGGACCGAACGGGTCGGCCACGAACCGCTCCGCCGTCAGCCCCGCACGCCCCAGATAGCCGCGCGCAAGCCCCGCGCCCGCAATGTAAAGCTCGCCCGCTCACCCCGGCAGGCACAGGCTCCAAGCCGCCGTCCAGGACGTAGACCTGCAGATCGGGGATGCCACGCCCGACGAGACTGCCGGCGCCGCTGATGGCAAGGCTCTGGTCGAGCAGCAAATGACTGACATGCACCGTCGTCTCGGTGATGCCGTACATGTTGACCAGAGCCGCGGCGCTGTCGCGGTGATGCTCGTACCAATCGTCGAGTCGCCGGAGCTCCAGCGCTTCGCCGCCGAAGATCACGTATCGTAAGGGGAGGGTTCGGCCGAGGGCAGGGTGCTCTCGGTCCGCTTGCAGCAATTGATAGAATGCTGACGGCGTCTGATTGAGGACGGTGACGCCTTCGCGTGCCATCAGTTTCATGAATTCTGGCGGTGAGCGGCTGATTGAATAGGGAACGATCACCAATCGACCGCCATAGAGAAGCGCGCCCCAAATCTCCCAGACCGAGAAGTCGAATGTGAAGGAGTGGAACAGGGTCCAAACGTCATGTGCGTCGAAGCGGAACAGGTGTTCCGTGGCGCCGAACAGTCGCACGACGTTCTGATGCGTAACGGCGACGCCCTTGGGTGCTCCCGTGGAGCCCGAGGTGTAGATGACGTAGGCGGTGTTGTGCGGGTCGAGTGCAACGGCCGGTGCGGTGGTGGGCTGTCGCGCGATGGCTCCCCAGTCGGCATCGAGGCAGACGATGCGGGCATCGCTGTCGGGCAGTTGCGCGCGCAGCGCCCGAGTGGGTGAGCAGCACCGGCGCGCGCGCATCCGCGAGCATGAAGGCGATGCGCTCGGGCGGGTAGGCGGGATCGAGCGGCAGATAGGCCCCGCCCGCCTTGAGGATGCCGAGGAGCCCCACCAGCATCTCCAGCGAGCGCTCGAGGCACAGCCCCACCACCACCTCGGGGCCGACACCCAGCGCGCGCAGGTGATGCGCCAGCTGGCTCGAGCGCGCATCGAGCTCCGCATAGCTGAGGCTCTGATCCTCGAACACCACCGCGGTCGCAGCAGGGGTCTTGGCCGCCTGCGCCGCAAACAGCTCCGGCAAGGTCGCAGGCGCAACCGCATGCGCGGTCGCGTTCCACTCCCGCAGGATGGTGTGGCGCTCGGCGGGGGAGAGAAGCTCCAGGCTCCCGATCGCACGCCCGGGATCGGCAACCGCCGCCTCCAACAGGCGAACAAGACGTTCCCCCAGCGCCGCAACGCTCGAAGCCTCGAACAGGTCGCTGGCATATTCCAGCGTGCCGGAGATCCCCGCCGGACTGCCGTCCACCCCGCGCCGCTCCCCAAGGCTCAGCGACAGGTCGAACTTCGCGCTCGCGCCGGCAACAGGCTCAAACCGAACATCGAGACCAGCCAGCTCGAGCCCAGCCTCGGCATTGTTCTGCAGCACCAGCATCACCTGGAACAGCGGATGCCGCGCCAGCGAGCGCGCAGGGTTGAGCACCTCCACCAGCCGCTCGAACGGAAGCTCCTGGTGCCCGTAGGCCGCCAAGTTGCCCGCACGCACCCGACCAACAAGCTCCCGGAAGCTCGGATTGCCAGACGTGTCCGTGCGCAGAACCAACGTGTTGACGAAGAACCCCACAAGTTCGTCGAGCGCGCTGTCCGTGCGACCCGCAATCGGGCTCCCGATCGCGATGTCCTCCCCGCTCCCCAGCCGGGTGAGCAGCGCCGCAAGCCCGGCCTGCAGCACCATGAACAGGCTCGCCCCGCTCGCACGCGCCAAATCCACAAGCCCACCATGCAAGGAAGCCGGCAGCGTCAGCGCAACGCTCCCCCCGCGATGGCTCGCCACCGCAGGCCGCACATGGTCGCTCGGCAGATCGATCTGGTCCGGTAGGTCCTTGAGCGCCTCCCGCCAGAACGATAGCTGGCGCGTGATCGCGCTCGAGCCATCCTCCTCCGACCCCAGCAGCGCGTGCTGCCACAGCGTGTAGTCGGCATATTGCACCGGCAGCGGCGCAAGCTCCGCCTGCGCGCCCCGGCAGCGCGCCCCATAGCAGCGCCCAAGGTCGCGCAGCAGCGGCGAAAGCGACCACCCGTCGGCCGCAATGTGATGCAGCACCAGCAGCAGCACGTGCTCGCGCGCGCCATCCTCATCGGGCTCGAGCGCAAACAGCTGCGCCCGCAGCGGAGGCTCGCATGCAAGATCAAACCCACGCCGCGCCGCACCCGCCAGCGCCTCCTCCAGGTCAGCCTCGCTCACCTCCACCACAGCAAGCCGCGGACGCGCCGCCTCCGCCGCCAGAACCTCCTGCCGCGGAACCCCCAGCGTGTCGGGGAAGATCGTGCGCAGGCTCTCGTGCCGCGCAACGATGTCCCCCAGCGCTGCCGCCAGCGCAGAGCGGTCGAGAGCGCCCACCAGCCGGACCGCCAGCGGGATCGTATAGGTCGCGCTCTTATGACCTTCACTCTCGCCTTCCAGCCGGTCCAGGAACCACAGCCGGCGCTGCGCATACGACAGCGGCACCTCGTCCGGACGCAAAACCGCACGCAAGGCAGGACGACCAGCCTGCGCCCCCTCCAGCCGCTGCACCAGCGCCGCAACCGTCGGCGCCTCGAACAGGCTGCGGATCGCGATCTCAACGTCGAGCGTCGCGCGGATGCGGCTGATCAGCCGCGTCGCCAAAAGCGAATGGCCCCCGAGCGCGAAGAAGTTGTCGTCGATGCCCACACGCTCCAGCCCCAGCACCTCCGCAAACAGCCCGCACAGCATCTCCTCCTGCGGCGTGCGCGGACCGCGCACGGCCAAGGCCGTCACCTCCGGCGCCGGCAGCGCACGGCGGTCGAGCTTGCCGTTGGGCGTGAGCGGAAGCCGCTCCAGCACCACATAGGCCGACGGCACCATGTAGTCCGGAAGCCGCGCTCCCAGATGCGCACGCAAGCTCCGCAACATCGGGCGGCTGATCCGCGGCCGCCACCACATAGGCCACCAGCCGCTTGTTGCCGGGCACATCCTCGCGCGCAATCACCGCCGCCTGCGCCACCCCCGCATGCCGCACCAGCACAGCCTCGATCTCGCCCGGCTCGATGCGGAACCCGCGCAGCTTGAGCTGCGCATCGGCACGCCCGAGGAAGTCGAGCACCCCGTCCGACCGCCAGCGCGCCAGATCCCCGGTGCGGTACATCCGGCTCCCTGCCGGACCGAACGGGTCGGCCACGAACCGCTCCGCAGTCAGCCCCGCACGCCCCAGATAGCCGCGCGCAAGCCCCGCGCCCGCAATGTAAAGCTCGCCCGCCACCCCGGCAGGTACAGGCTCCAAGCCCGCCGTCCAACACGTAGACCCGCGTGTTCCAGATCGGACGGCCAATCGGAACGGATTCGTCGAAAATGGTTCGATCAGTCGCGGGGAAGCAGACGCTGAACGTTGTCGCTTCCGTGGGACCATAGCCGTTGACCAATCGGCAGCCGTTCTGCGCTGCGATGACTTTACGCACGTGCGGAACAGACAGAACATCGCCTCCCGCCAAGAGCTGCCTTACGCCGGCGATGGCCGACAAATCCTCGTCGACCACCTGGTGGAACAGTGCAGCTGTCAGCCACAGCACGCTGACCCGCGCTTTCGCGATAGCGCGCTTGAGGTTGGCTATATCGAAACGGTCATCCGGATAGATGACCAACTTGGCTCCGTTGAGCAACGCCCCCCAAATCTCGAAGGTGGAGGCGTCGAACGAAAGCGGCGCCAAATGCAGAAAAACGTCTTCGGGTCCGAGCTCGACATAATTCGCGCTCTTTACGAGCCTCACCACATTGTAGTGGGCGACCACGACCCCCTTCGGGGTTCCCGTGGATCCCGACGTATAGATCACGTAGACGGGATTTTGCGGATCGAGCCCGGTGGCGGGGGCGGTGGTGGGCTGTCGCGCGATCGCGGGCGCATCGGCGTCGAGGCAGACCGTGCGTATGCAGTCGGTGGGCAATCGCGCGCGCAGCGCCGAGTGGGTGACGAGCACCGGCGCCCGCGCATCGTCGAGCATGAAGGCGATGCGCTCGGGCGGGTAGGCGGGATCGAGCGGCAGATAGGCCCCGCCCGCCTTGAGGATGCCGACAAGCCCCACCAGCATCTCCAGCGAGCGCTCGAGGCATAGCCCCACCACCACTTCGGGTCCAACCCCAAGCGCGCGCAGGTGATGCGCCAGCTGGCTCGACCGCGCATCGAGCTCCCCATAGGTGAGGCTTCGGTCCTCGAACACCACCGCGGTCGCAGCGGGGGTCTTGGCCACCTGCGCCGCAAACAGCTCCGGCAAGGTCGCCGACGGGATTGCGCGGGCGGTGTCGTTCCACTGGTACAGGATTTCTCGGCGCTCTTCCGGCGCCAGGATATCGAGCTGCCCGATTGATTGATCCGGCTTCTCGATGCCGGCCAAAAGCCTCAGAAACCGTTGTTGAAGCTCGGCAAGCCTGTCAGCGGTGTACGACGCCGGATTGCCGTCGAGGTCGGCCCGAAGGTCGCGACCGTCGGACCGGTCATACAAAACGATGGAGAGATCGTCGACCGGACCGTTCGAAAGATTGTGCGCGATGACGGGATGGCCGTCGAAACGCAATTTGTAGTCGAACGGCATGACGTTGACTGTCGGGCCGAACGCGCTTTGGTCGGCACCTCGTCCGATATCGCGCCGTAGATTGGCAACGTTGTAACGCTGGTGTCGAATCACGCGGCGCATCTGCCGCGACGTTTCATCGATCAGTTGCGCCACCGTCATGTGTGGGCGCACGGCCAACCGGACGGGCAGGATGTTCGACATCATTCCCGGCGTGCGTCGCGCGATCGGCGTCATGCGCGCGGTGAGCGGAATATCGAGAATGACGTCCTGCGCACCGGTCAGGCGGTGCACGAAGATCGCCGTCGCCGCGGTCATGAGTTGCGGCACGGTCGCCCCGGCGCTGTGTGCGACCGAGTGCAGACGCTCGATGCTCGAAAACGGCAGCGAGCCGGTGTGACGAGCGAAGCCGGGAGACTTCAACCGGGTACGAGCGCTCAGACTTGCAGGCTCCGGCAGGGCGGCCAGGTACTCCATCCAAAATTGCCGGTCCTGCTCGAACCGCTGGGAGGCGCGATATCCCGCGTCGTCTTCAAGCAAGAGCGCCAAAGAGCCGGAGGTGTCGGCGTCAGCAGGGAGTCCGGCGGCAAGCGCGGAATAGATATCCGCCACGCGTCCCGCCATGAGCGCGAAGCCGAATCCGTCCATCACGATGTGATGGTACCGCGAGTACCAGAAGAAACGGTCAGGCGCTGCCTTGAACAGGGCATACGTGAAGAGCGGCCCCTGCGTGATGTCGACCGGTCGTGCCAGATCTCCCTTCATCCAACGTTCGGCCGCGGCCTGCGAATTGATTGCGGCGCTGACGTCCACGAACGACATCGACCAATCGGGCGCGGGGCCGAGGATCTGCCCCGGGCCGTCAGTACCGCTCACAAAGCGTACACGCAGCGCCTCGGTTTCGTTCACAACCTGCCGCAACGCCGTCTCGAACAGCGCTGCGTCGATGCATCCCGCAATTTCCAAGTATTCGGCGAGATTGTACGCCGGGCTCGACGGATTGATGGTCTGAGCAAACCAAATTCCAAGCTGGGCGTCCGACAGGGGAAGAGGATTATTCTCCTGTGCTTCTCCGCCCGGCTGCTGTTCTCGGGTCAAGGCGGGCGACCACGAATACCAGCTCTTGCGTGCCATTCGCGGAGGCGTCCTACGCTGCCGACTATGAGCTCAACTCGAACCGGCAGAGTATATCGCGGATGCACAATCCACTCGTCAAGCGAGAACGCCCTGGCGAGATGGTCGCATGCCCCGTCTCCGAACGCCGCACTCCGCGGCCGGCAAAAAACGACTCAACAAGCGGCTCCCCGGTCGCCGGTGCGGCGGTCCCAGGACCAAGTCCAGGCGCGTCGTCAGGCCCGAGGGCGCTCGGTGTCATGCTCGCGTGGCGTATATGATTCATGGACTTCACGACCCTGCTGTGCATGACCGGGACATGGGATCCGCACTGCGCTCGCAGACATCATATGCGCGGATTGCAGCAGGTAGGCAGTCCGTCAAGAAAACGATAACATCGTTTCTCATCGATTCGTCGCTTTGGCCCCCAGCGAGGAGACGGATGGTGACGAGTTCTATCATTGCAGTGGCAACGATGAAGGGCGGCAGCGGCAAGAGTACGGTCGCAAGTTGCCTCGCGGTTCATTGGCATCTCGTCGGCCGCCACCCGACCATCATTGACGCCGATCCGCAGCGCTCGATCGCGCGGCTGGCCACGCGGGAGCGGGCGCTCGGCGGCGTGGCTGTGGTCGAGGATGCGACCGAGCACGCCTGGAGGACGGCGCGCCGCCTCGCGGCGGGAGGGGGCCCCGTCATCATTGATACGCCGGGTTTCCGCTCCGAGACGACGCTGGCCTGCCTCGCCATGAGCGACTTCATCCTGGTCCCGGTCAAGCCTTCTCCATTCGATGTCGATCGCATGTTGGACACGCTCAACATCCTCATCAACGGCGTCAGCGGAAGGCGTCCCAGCTTCCGCTGCCTGCTCACCCAGACGACACGCGACTCCGTCATCGCCAGGCACATCCGCTCCGAGCTGCGTGAGGCCGGCTTCCCGCTGCTCGAGAGCGAGATGACCAATCGCGTCGGCTATGCGGAGGCGGCGCTCTGGGGTGCGACGCCGAGTCTGATCGACAATGCGGGGCCCGCCGCGCGCGAGATCGCGGCCGTCGCGACCGAGATCGACGGCATCCTTGGCATCAAACAGGCGGCATGAGCGTGAGCAGGAAAAATCTCCCAAAGGCGATCACGCGCCCGACCGAGGACATGCGTGAGGCCATTGCCGCCGGTGGCGCCAGGGAGCAGCAGGAGGCGCTCGCGCGCTCGATGGATTTCAGCGCGCTACCGGACCGCGAAGCCGCGGCGCCGGAACCGGGCCCTGCGAGCGTCGGCGCGACGCCCGCGTCGCAGCCTTCTCCGCCGCCGGTCGCGGGTGCTCTCGCCCGCGCAGCGCCGACGGAGGCCGAGATCCATGCGGCCCGGCGACGATCGCTGGCCCGCACAGTCGTCGAGCGTCATGCCGCCTATGCGGCGGTGGGCGGCGTCATCCCGCTGCCGATCGCGAACGTCGCCGGCATTACAGCCGTTATCGTGCGCATGGTGAGGATGCTGAGCGATCTCTACGGCGTGCCGTTCGAGCGTGACCGCGCGCGTGCCATCGTGATCGGACTGATGGGGGGCGCCATGCCCACGGGACTCGGGGCGGTCACGGCGTCGACGCTCGTATACGTCGTGCCGGGTAGCGGCCTCATAGGCCTCGCAGTCTCCTCGATCACGGCGGCCGCTTGCACGCGCAGCATCGGACGTGTTTTCGTCGAGCACTTCGAGAGCGGCGCGACGTTGCATGATATTCCCGCGACCGGAACGACCTGAACGACGGGTTTCTGTGCTCCGATAGCGACCAGGGCTGCCGGGGGCATCGAACCGCACCCGCGGACCGGCTGCTCTGGAGCCGTCACGAATCCGCGAGTTTCTCGTCGACGCCACGACCCAGCACGGCGTCGCGAACGCGGTGGTAGTTGCCCTCGGGAGCGAGCGTCAGATGCCGGTCGTGGAAGGCATTGAGGGTCGAGCGGTGGCCAATCGAGACCATGGTCGCGCGTGGGAGGCGCTCGTGCAAGAGCCGGTACAGCCTGGCTTCCGACGGCTCATCGAGCGAGGCCGTGGCCTCATCCAGAAAGAGATAATCGGGCGCATGCAGAATAGCGCGGGCGATGCCGAGCCGCTGTTGCTCGCCAAGCGAGAGGATTTGGTTCCAATGCTGCTCCTCCGCGAGCCGCTGCGCGAGCGCGGGGAGCCCCACGGCTTCGAGCACCTCGACTACGCGCTCCGACGAGAACGCGCCTCGATCCGATGGATAGGTCACCGCAGCTTCGAGATTGGCAACCGGGAAATACGGCCGCTGCGGCAGCATCATCAGCTTGGCGCCGCGCGGCACGACAATGGTGCCGGTGCCGAACGGCCATAGGCCGGCGATGGCTCGGAAGAGGGTCGATTTTCCGCAACCGGAGGGTCCGGTGACGAGCGCACGCTCGCCAGCCTGGATGAAGAGCTCCTCAGTGGCGACGAGCGGGGCACCGGTCGGCAGCTTGACCGACAATCCTTCGATGGTGAGCCCGCTCTTGGTTGTGGCGGGCGTGGCGTCGGCCTGCGGCGACGGCGTGACCGCGGCGGAGGCGTGCGCGGCCGCGATGGAACGATCGAAGCCGTCGAGGCGCGCAATGACGGCGCGCCATTCCGCGAGATCGCGGTAGATGGTGACGAAGAACGACAGCGCCGTCTGCACGTTGCCAAAGGCGCCCGCGGTCTGCACCAGACCGCCGAGCTGCATGGAGCCGGCGAAATAGGCCGGGCTGACGACGATGAAGGGAAAGACGAGCGCGAACCGATTGTACGCGGTGGTGAAGAAGGTGAGCTTCTTCTGCCGGGACATGATGAGGTGCCAATTGGCCACGACCTTGCCGAAGCGCGTGAGCAGGCGATCGGATTCGGATGGTTCGCCGGAGAGCAGTGCGATCTGCTCTGAATTCTCGCGGACCCGCACAAGATTGAAGCGGAAGTCGGCCTCGTAGCGCTGTTGGTTGAAGTTGAGCGGGGCCAGCGGCCAGCCGATCAGATGGGTGAGCGCGGTGCCCAGGACCGCATAGATCAGCGCGGCCCATACCAGGTAGCCGGGAATCGCGACTACCGTCCCGAACAAGATGAGCGGCGCTGCGTTGGAAAGAACCCACAAGATCACGACGAAAGAGGCAAGCGTCACGATTGCTCCGAGGAATCCGACGCTGATGGTCAGCGCCCGCTCGATGAACAGCCTGATGTCTTCAGCGATGCGCTGGTCGGGATTGTCGGCGGCGTCACCGAGCAACTGCATGCGATAATGGGTTGATCCTTCCAGCCAGCGGGAGAGATAGAGCTTCGTCATCCAGCGCCGCCACCGGATCTGCAGCCATTGATTCAGATAGAGCTGATAGACCTGAAGCACCGTGGCAGCTGCCGCGAGCATGCAATAGTAGAGGAGCTGGTTGATGAAGACATCCCAGTTCCGCTCCTGCAGCGAATTGTAAAATCTATTGTACCATTCGTTCAGCAGGACCGTGATGCCGACTAGGCTGAGCTCGGTCGCGATGATCGCGGCGAGCAAGATGCGGCCCGCCCAACGGTCCTCGGACCGGAAATACGGAACGGCGAGGCGCCAAATGGTGGACAATGACGAGACGAAGCCGGTCACGGGAACCTCCGACTGATTTCTATCGGCGTGAGGATGCAGGCGTCGACGTGAGCGATATGACCTTGGGCGCTTCCGTCTGGTTGTTGGGCGCCGTTGGGATTGCGATCGAGCATCTTGCTGGGGTTCAGTTGGCCTGCGCCCGCGCAGTGCCCCAACCCTCGGAATCGGCCCCGTTCCTTGGCGCGGCGACCATCACAGCCACTGACCGAACTCCGTGCCCCCCGTCCGTGATTGCCGTTGCCCCGGCGAATACGTGTCGTGCCTCGCCTAGTGCTTCGTCTTGCTGTCCAAAGTCAGGATATTGTCTTTCGGCTGCGATGGACTGCCCTTCTGCTGCTCGCTTGCGGACAATTCCTCCATGCTTGCGATCAGGCTGTTTGGTCGCATGTCGGTCCAATGCTGATTTATGAATTCGAGGCAAGCGGCCCGGTTGTCCGATTCATGAACGATCGTCCAGCCCTCGGGGACCTTGATGAAGCTGGGCCAAAGGGAATGTTGTCCTTCTTCGTTGACGAGAACATGATAGACGCCGTTCTCGTCTTCAAATGGATTGGTCATGTCCTTCTCCTTCGACCGAGAGCCCGGGCTTGCCGATCGAGCCCAGTCGGGGGCGGGCGACCGATTTTCGCAGGGCTAGTGGCGGATCCAGCCTTGCCCGCGCGAATACAATCGATCCAAATCCGGCGCGAGCGCTCAACTTCCTCGAAAGCAGCATTCCAACAAATCGTCATGATGGTAGCGCGCTTTGTCAAGTGGAGCGACAGGCGAACACATCGGCCGGTCCAGTACAAACGCCTAGCACGAGCTATGTGCGTATGTTAGTGTTCGATACTTGGCGCGGGCGTACGCGACGCACGCAGCGGTCAACTTTGGCTGATAAGCTCGATCGATCACTGGACCCCGATACGGGTGACGAGAAAGGACGCGCATATGGCAGAGCAAACGACTGGGTCTGGGACAGCCGAAAAGGAAGACCCTGCGGAGGGCATTGCCGGTTCCGTCACCACCGAGGTAACAGACGAGAGTCGGGACGAGGCGGCATCGAAACTGGTCGACCGCTTCTCGTTATGGTCTGGCGCCGCCGGATTGATCCCGGTGCCGCTTGTTGACATCGCCGTAGTCGGCGGAGTCCAGCTGCAAATGCTGCGGCGCCTGTCGGAGATTTACGCCGTTCCATTTACTGATAATCGGGCCAAGTCGATCATCGCCAGTCTGGCGGGATCGGTGCTTCCGGCGAGCGCTGCATCGACGACCGCAATGGGGGTTGCGAGCGTGCTCAAGGCTATTCCTGGGGTCGGCACGGTGATTGCCGCAAGCACGATGCCGGTGTTCTCTGCCGGCGCCACCTGGGTCATCGGCAAGGTCTTCATCCAGCACTTCGCCTCGGGCGGGACACTGCTCGACTTCAACCCTCCGGATTATCGCGAGTTCATCAAGGCCCAGAAGGAGAAGTGGAACGCCCGGTCGGGGGCGACGGCTCCCGCTGCGCAGCCCGAGGCGGCTCCGGGAACTGCTTCGAACAAGGGCGCGGCAGCCACCGGCCCGTGACCGCTATTGGCCTCAACCCCCTCCCCATGTTTCGGTCGCCAATCCAGTCCGACCCGGGTAACCATGGAAAGGGAGACACGGCGTAATGACCCTGTCGATCGCCATCATACTGTACGTCGTGTTCTGCGTGCTCGCGGGGTTCTGCGGCAGCCACCGGCGCATGGGCTTTTTTGGCACGTTCTTGCTGTCACTTTTTCTTACTCCCGTGCTGGTTCTGCTGCTCCTGATACTGACCGGGCCATCGCGCGCCGAGCGGGACCGCAACCCGCAGAGCAATTGAGTGCCGTTGCCGTCGCAGCTGCGGTTGTCCGCATCCGTCGAGGTTGACGCCCTGTGCAGGCGTAAACGAACCACATCGCACTGATGTCTTTCTTCCAACTCGTTCGCCGCGAAATGCAAGGCTCGCTGGACCGGCTGGCCGTCATGTCCGGCCTCGGCGGTATCAGCAATGCTGCAATTCTGGCCGCGATCAATGCCGGCGCGCAAGCTGCGGGTAGCGGCGAGCTCAGCGTCTCGTCGGCGTTGCTTTTCGTAGTCGCGCTGCTCCTCTTCATCAAGACCCAGCATTACATTTTGATCGCCACCACTGTCGAGATCGAAGCCATCATCCACAGGTTGCGGGTCCGGCTGATGGATCAGGTGCGGCGCTCCGAGCTCCTTCCGCTCGACGAGATCGGGCGCGCGGAAATCGTCGCTGCCATCACGAAGGAGACTACGACGCTCACGCAGGCGACCAACATGCTGGCCTTTGCGGGGCAGGGCGTGGTGCTGGTCTTCTTTGTCGCAATTTACATCGCGTACTTGTCGCTCCTGGCCTTTGCGCTCAGCGTCATAATCGTTAGCTTGGCAGGTGCGATATTCCACGTAAAAAGTCGTCAGGTTGCGGCGGAGGCGCGCGAGGCGGCCGAATGGGACAATCGGCTGTTCGATCGTCTGATGGACCTCTTGGATGGCTTCAAGGAGGTGCGACTCAACCGCGCGCGTAGCGATCATCTGTTTGACGATGTCGTCGAGGTATCGAGAACGGCAGCCAATATCAAAATACGTAGCCAGAGCGAGTCTTACAAGCAGTTGGTATTCTCACAGAGCTCGATGTACCTGTTGCTCGCCGCCATCGTGTTCGTGGTCCCGGCCTTCAGCGACACGAAGGGGGGCTCGATCATGCAGGTTACGACGGCCCTCATGTTCGTGGTCGGGGTGTGCATGGGGATCGTGCAAACGATACCTATCTTGCTGGCGGCGAATGTCGCGGCGGACAATATCGAGCGACTGGACGCAAGGCTGCGGGCAATCGCGGCTGCAGGAGAGCTCAGCGGCGTCGCCCTGCGCAAGCGCTTTGACCAAGTCGAGATGCGCAGCATTGTGTTCAGCTACATCGATAAATCGTCCGAGGCCGTCTTCCGGGTAGGTCCCATAGATTTCACTTTGCGGTCCGGCGACCTCGTTTTCATCACCGGCGGCAACGGTTCGGGCAAATCGACGTTCCTGAAATTGCTTGCCGGCCTGTATGAGCCGGATTCTGGCGAGATCCTGCTCGATGGGGTGCGCGTTGACGATAGCAATCGCGAGGCGTATCGCTCGCTGATCGCCGCGATTTTCGTTGACTATCATCTGTTTCAGCGCCTTTATGGTATTACCGATGCCGAACCCGCCGAGATCGACCGGCTGCTGACGCAATTCCGACTGCACGACAAGACACGCCTTGCCGGCGGCACATTTAGCACCCTCGACCTCTCGGGTGGACAGCGCAAACGGCTCGCGCTCATCGTGAGCCTGCTGGAGAAGCGTCCGATCCTGTTGCTGGACGAATGGACGGCCGATCAAGACCCGGATTTTCGGCGCAAGTTCTATGACGAACTGCTGCCGACGCTGCAGCAGGCCGGCGCTACCGTGGTGGTGATCACGCACGACGACCGCTATCTCGACGAATTGCATCTAACCGCTCGCAGGCTTCGCATGGACGAGGGTCGTTTCATCAGTCAGCAGTCGATGGAGAGCTGATGAAAGCGAACGCGCTGTCACTGTCACCGGGTGGGTCGCTGCCGACGTCCACGACGACGCGCTCCAAATGGCGGCGGTTTATCGACCGCAGGCTTCCGAGTGTGGTGATCTACCTGATGGTCGCGACGCTTCTGGCGATCGTGCTCTATCCCAGCATGGTGGTGACGGTTCCGAGCGGGCATGTCGGCGTCCTGTGGAAGCGCTTTGGCGGAGGCACCGTGCTCGATCCGCGCCGGCTGCGGGACGAGGGCCTGCATCTCATTTTGCCTTGGGACGAGCTGTTTCTGTATGATCTCAGGCTGCAATCCATGACGGAGACCTACAACGCCATCTCCAGCGACGGCGTGAGCCTGACTGCGACGATGATCGTGCGGTTTCGACTGCAGCGCGACGCGACCCCCGTGCTTCATCAAGCGATCGGACCAAACTACGTGCAATTGCTGGCGCGTCCCGGGATCGGCAGCCTGACGCGCGAGGTCATGGCTCACTATACCGCCGAGCAGGTCTACTCGACGGCTCGTCAGGACATTCAAGAAAAAATCCGCAGCCTCGCGGAGGACCGGCTGAGCGAGAAGATGATGGAACGCGAAGGCGAGGGGGGAGCGTATCGCATCTCGCTACGGGATACGCTCATCCTCTACGACACGCTCGTGCACGGTATCGAGCTGCCGCCGCTCGTGGTCAATGCCATCAATCGCAAGACCGAGCAGTATTACGTTTCGGAGGAATACAGATTCCGCGTCGAGCGCGAAAAACGGGAGTCGGAGCGCAAGAAGATCGAGGCGGAGGGGATACGCGAATTCCAGACGATCGTGAGCAAAGGGATTTCGGACTCCTACCTGCGCTGGCGTGGCATCGAGGCGACGCTCCAGCTCTCGCAGTCCACGAATTCGAAGGTCGTGATCGTCGGCAACGCCAAGGACGGCTTGCCGGTCATCCTCGGCAATATGGATGCGGCGGGCGAGACGCCTGCCAACGACGCTGGCGCGGCGCCCAAGGAGCGCACGTCCGCTGCCGGCCCGGCAACGCCGCACGACATGGCACCGGCTGCGGGGTCGGCGATGCCGTCCGTTACTGGAGCCGATGAGCCGCCCTCGTCATGGCCGCTGAGCCTGCACGATATTGAATCCCTTCTTTCGCGGATCACGCGCCCGGCCGAGCCGAGGACGGATGCCTCTTCGAAGACCGATGCCTTTTCAACGCGCCCGGCAATGGAGCAGCCGCGATAGGATCGACGCCCTGCGGGGGTGTCGCTCCCCGAGGGCACGTGCTACCCGTCCCGCGGTCGCGAATGAAATCGTGGATGCTCGCAGCAGTCTGCTGACAGCTCAAGCGCCGTGCTCACCGTGGTTGGTGAGGAACGCCAGCACCACCAGATGTGCGGCAACGCAGAGCCGGAGCTCGACCACCCGACCGTTGCGCACAAAGCCTTTGCGATCGGCGAAGTCGATTTCGACGTCCTGATGGTCGAGGAATACCTGGTCGAGCGGATAGACCGCCTTGTACACCGCCTCCTTGGCAACGAAGAGCAGTTGGCCCCGGTAGGGATCATCGGAAATCTTCAGCCGCTCCTTCGGCGTTGCGACGAGCTCGAGCAATTCGGGCGGAAGGAGTTCGGCCGGCTCGACGTCTATTCCTATGGCGCTGAAGTCGCGACGCATCGCGACCGCCGCCACCGCAACATGGGCATCGTGGGCGAGCGAGCCGACGACGCCCTCCGGCCAGATCGGCGCTCCCGCGGGCGACTTCGGGATGGCGCTTTCGACGTGCCCCACGCGGTTCAGGAGCTGGCGGGCGAGGATGCGAGCGGCGCCGCTTGCCCTGCGCACCTTGACCACGCTCGCGGCGAACGCCGGAGCCTCCGCGGGCGTCAGCGCATTCTCGTCACCAGGCGAAATCAAACGATGGCCGATCGTGATGCCCGGGACGGACAGCGCATCGATCGCTGATTGAAGTGCGGGATCGGCGGTGACGATCATCCTGCGCAGCCTCAACGTGGCAAACAAAAAACTAGGCTAGGGCCATCGAGGACCATGTGGCTCGCCAACACAACGTCCTCAAGGGCATCGCCGTAGCAGAATAAAGAACTCGTGATCGCTCCCAATCGAAAAATGGATGCTACGTGACCCCTGAGCTCGGGCCGTTACAAGCCGCTAAAATTGACACCCAAGACCGGACCTCCTAACATCATTTCGCTTCCACCCCCCGAAAGGCCCCATGCAACGAGACCTTTCCGCCTTGCCAACACTCGCCGAGGATTATATCTCGTTTGACGCTATATACCCGGAGATGGTCAACGAGAATGGCGTTGCCGTATGGCGCGAGTCGTGGAGACGACGTCAAGAGTTTCTACGCGAATGCGCCGGCGCAATCCACCCGGCCTACTTCCGAGGTCTGCAGGCGCTCGCGCTGCGGCCCGACAGGTTTCCAACCTTGCCGGAAGTCAACGATGTGCTGGCAAGCGTAGGCTGGCGTGCAGCATGGGTTCCGGGTTTCATCCCTGCTCGCGAATTTGCCGACCTCATCCGCGGCCGCTGTTTCCCGCTTTCGGCAGGCGTGCGCCCGCTCGAATTCGTCGATCACGCGCCCGCACCTGACGCTCTCCATGACATCTGGGGTCACCTGCCGTTCCTCTTCGACGAGACCTATAGCGAGTATCTGCTCTTGATCACCGGCGCCATGCTCAAGACCGCGCAAGGCCCGTTGGAAGTTCAGCTGTACGAGGCACGAAAGGAGTTGGGGCGGCTGCAGGCCTCTCATGCGTCGGCGGCGGTGATGCGCGAGGCCCATCGCCGATTGGACGAGCTCGAAGCGATCGAGCGGACCGCGCCCCAGCTTTCGACCCGCCTGTCGCGCCTGTTCCTCTGGTCGATCGAGTTCGGTCTGCTCGGGGCGCCCGGGGATTTCCTGATCGTCGGTGCTGCAATTCTCTCGTCGCCCCTCGAGGCCTATGGTGTCCTCCGGCATCCGCCTCAGACCCACAGCTTCACCATCGATGCGACGGATCATGAGATCCTGTTTACCGAGCCTCAACAGCGTCTCTTCGTTGCACCCGGCTTTGATACCTACAAGCACGTGCTCGAGGAGTGCCTGGCGAGATATGGCAATGCCGCGCCGATCGATCAGCCCGTATCGCAATGATGCGCTGATTCGACCGTCCGCCCCATCGATGGACATCTGCGGAAATCGATCGGCTAGGCGGCAGCGCAGTTGCCCGAGGGTGCACCGTGGCAAATGCCATACCCTGTTGAAAAGGCCCCCTCGACTCAACTATCAATTGCCTAAGAGTGTCATTTTGCGTACATAACGAATCAGCGGAGGGAGGGAACTGACCCTTGGTCGGTCGGCACGACGTCCGCGAGGCCGTCCGGCCATAGCGATCCCGGACGGCCTTTCACTTCCAGCGGGGCGCGGCACAATCCAGGTATCGCATCACGCATGCGCGGGCTGATTGAGGCTTGCTCCCGCGCGTTCATTTCTAGCCGGCATGTACTGCGCCTGCAGGACCGCAACGGGCAGCGCGTCGAATAGGTCCGAAACCGCCAATTTCGGTCCCGTCATGGCTTTGCGATCCCCGAGCACGCTCGCAATCTTGGAGAACCGTCCGACGGTGAGCGACGCATTCCACGCCTCGCCGGGTGGCCATCGCGTGCCACGGTGAGTCGCGCGGGCAAACAGGCGCCCCGTCGCGACAATGACGGCGGTGCGACCACTGACGCGCGCAAAGGCCAGAACCTCGCTGCGGTCGGGACCGAGCACCTCGATCGGGCGATATGCGCCGTTGGCGAAGACGTCCGCAAGCCATTGCCGCAACGCGAGCAGGCGGCGCATGAGGGCAAATTTGATGTGGCCGTGCGGCCACGTCGCGGCGAGCGCGGTCCAATCGGGTTCATCGCCGCTTGCCTCCAGCACGGACGCTCGCGCCGCAAAGTCGACCGGGCGCCTGTTGTCGGGATCAACCAGCGAGAGATCCCAGAACTCGCTGCCCTGATAGAAGTCCGGAGTACCGGGCATCGTCATCTTCATGGCGAGTTGAGCGAGGCCCTTCAAGGCTCCGATCAAAGCTGCACGGCGCGCAAATGCATCGAAGGAGGCGATGAACGCTGCCGAATGCTCACGGTCGAGCAGGCGCTGCAGAAAATTTTCGAGACCCGTCTCATAGATTTCATCAGGGGCCAGCCAACTCGTTTGCTGCTTGCCTTCGCGGGCGGCCTTGACCGCATAGCCCCGCATCCGCTTGACGAAGGGGGGATCGATGCCGTCGAGCGGCCAGGCGCCGAGCAATGCCTGATAAAGCATGTATTCGTGCGCCGCCGAGGGAATTCTTGCCGCTCCCGCGGAGGCGACAAGCTCGGCATTGAGCGCGCGCCACTCGTGCACGCCTTGCGTCCACTCGTTCGCAAGCTCCGATAGCGCAAGCAGCCGCGCGCGCGCGTCTTCCCCGCGCTTGGTGTCATGCGTCGCCGTTGCGGTCAGGCCATGCGGAAGTTTCGCTGCCCGCTCCCGCATGCGGTCATGAAATTCCGGGATGGACAGGGCGCTCGCAGCGGCGTGTCCGCCGACTTCGTTGAGCGCGAGCAGCCGGTGATACCGATAGAAGGCGGTATCCTCGAGCGATTTCGCCATCATCGGTCCGGTGAATTGCTGGACCTTGAAAGCGAAGCGACGGGCGCGGGCGATGCTGTATCCGGTTCGGCCGCTGGAGACGAGGTCGAGCGTCAACACGTCGCGCAGGAAATCGAAAATCCCGATGTCGGACCCGAACCAATCCGCGCGCGCACGGGCGAGCGCCGTCTCGATGAGGGCACGATCGTCCCGGCTGGGGCCTGACGCGGTGACGTAGGTGCGGTAGATCGGGAAATGCAGGATGAACAATTCGAACGCGGTGCGAAGGCGCTCGGCCGTGTAGTCGCGCGTGGCATAGTGGCCGGAGGCGATGCGCGCGAGCAGCCGCGTGAGGACCGTGAACTCGCTGGCCAGGATGTTTGCGATCACGCGCCGCTTCGCTTCGATGAGGATTTCATCGAAATTACGTCCGTCGCCGCTGACCTCGCGCCAGGTTCGTTCGAGCACCGAGAGGCCATGATCATCGGTAAGCACGCGCGAGATCACATTGAGCCATTCATATCCTGTGGTGCCGCAGACCCCGGCAAAGCGCGGCAACCGCTCCCCGTCCGCGAGTATTTTTTCGACGATCACGTAGAACGGGCTCTTGCCGGATGGCTTTTCAACGTCGGTGAGGCGCTGCAGGCGGCGAAAATACTGGTGCGGGTCGCGCAATCCATCGATGTGATCCAACCGCAATCCGTGCAGGCAGCCCGCGGCGATCAAGCGGCGGACCAGATCATGCATGGCGGCAAAGGTGCCGGCATCCTCGACCCGCAACCCGGCCAGCGAATTGATGTCGAAAAACCGGCGGTAGTTGATCTCGCTACCGGCCAGTCGCCAATAGGCGAGACGATAGTGCTGGCGCTCCAGCAGGTGGTGCAGGGCGAGAACGGCTCCCGGGCCTCCCGAATTCGGGTCATAGGCTCGCGACCCCCGCTCGATCACCTCTTTGCCTCCCGCGATGGCCGCAAGCTCGGCCTTGAAGGCGGACGCCTGCGAGCGCGGAGGATTGTGGGGGCCGCGGTATTGCCGCGCCAGGTCGAGGAGCTTGCGGCCCGCCGGCTCCTCCATGGCAGCCGCGTCAGCGACCACTCTCTGCAGAACCTCGCCATAGCGACTTGGGCCAATCGGAAGTCGATGCTCGTAGTACCACGCGGAGAAGCTTCCCTCGCCGGCATCGTATCGAAGCGCGATCTCGCCGCCTTCCAGCGCCTCGCTATAGGAGCTTCCGAGAATGGGAATCAACACGCCGCCGCGGGGTCGGCCGGGGAGGGTTTGCCAATCGATATCGAAGGACGCCGCGTACGGCGACTTTGGTCCCCATTCCAGGACGTCGAGCCACCAGGGATTGTCGGCGTAATGAACGCCCATGTGGTTGGGCACAAAATCGAGAATGAGCCCGATATCGGCTCGGTTGAGAGCATCGCACAGGCGTTGGAAGGCCTCCTCGCCGCCGAGCTCGGGATTGAGCGAGTTGTGATCGACGACGTCATAGCCGTGGGTGCTGCCGGCGCGCGCCTTGAGGAACGGCGAAGCATAGAGATGACTGACGCCGAGAGCCTTGAGATACGGCACCAGCGCCGCCGCCTCGCTGAAGCCGAAATCCGCCGTGAGCTGGAGCCGATACGTCGCGATCGGGATCGAGGGTGGCATCATCCCTCTCCGATGCCCCAGAGCACCGACCAGGGCGGCAGCTTGTCCGCCGGCTCGCCGCCCCAGATCGCCCGTCCCAGGCGAAAGTCGCGCGGCGCCTCGGCGCCGGCATTGGTCAAATTGGCCAGCAGGTTGAGCGTCCCGCCCGCCGCAAGCGGCCAACTGGCTGTCAGGACACGTTCATATCGAGCGGCTCCGAAATCTCGCGCCGGACAGGAGTGGCGTGATCTCACGCCGCGCTCTCAGCAAGTCGCGGACCAGCGCCAGGCGCTCGCGGCCCTTTGCCCTTTTCCGCGCGTCCCAATCGAGCACGGCGGAGCGAAAGGTCTCCTCCGCGAGCGGATCGGGAATTTCATCGCCCAGCTCGGCATAGGCCACTTTGAATTCCTCGCGCCGGCCCTTGCGCACCGCGTCCGCGAGCGGCCCGGCGAAATCGCAAAAGAAGGGAAACGGCTGCCGCGAGCCCCATTCTTCGCCCATGAACAACAGCGGCGGCATCGGAGCGAGCAGAGTCATGGCGAGTGCCGCGGTGAGGGCGGCTTCGTCCGCCTGCACCGACAAGCGATCGCCCAATGGCCGGTTGCCGATCTGATCGTGGTTCTGCAGGAAATTGACGAAGCCCAACGGCGACAGCGATCCCGACGCCTCTCCGCGGCGACGGCCCTGGCGATGAGCTGAGACTTCACCCTGGTAGGCGAAACCGGCGGACAGAACCCGCGCCATCGCGCCGCGCGGGTCGGCGGCGTAGTCGCGATAATATCCCTTGCCCTCGCCGGTCAGCAGGACGTGCCACGCGTGGTGATAATCGTCGTTCCATTGCGCGCGGTATCGTCCTTGCGGCGGGTTGGCGAGCGGGTCGATCAAGCTCGCCCGGTTGTCGTCGTTTTCGAGGACGAGATGGATCCGTCGCCCGGTCGCTGCGGCGAGATGCCCGACCACGCGGCTGAGATCATGCAGAATCGAGGGCTGGCCGGGTTCGACCAGGGCATGCACGGCATCGAGCCGCAGGCCGTCGAAACGATAGCGCTCCAGCCAGTGCAGCGCGTTGCCGATGGCGAACGCCCGGACCTGCGGGACGCGATAATCGATGGCATGTCCCCACGGCGTGTGCGCGGAGGCGAAGAACGCAGGCGCGTAGCGGTGGAGATAGTTTCCTTCCGGGCCGAAGTGATTGTAGACGACGTCGAGAAAGACCATCAGTCCGCGGGCATGCGCTTCATCGATCAACTTTCGCAGGTCATCGGGACGGCCATAGGCGCTGTCCGGCGCATAGAGCAGGACGCCATCGTACCCCCAGTTGCGGCGTCCCGCGAAATCGGCAATCGGCATCAACTCGATCGCGGTCACTCCGGTGTCGACGAGATGGTCGAGCTTCTCGATCGCGGACCGAAACGTTCCGCCGGACGTGAACGCGCCGACGTGAAGCTCCAGAAAGACTGCGTCCTCCCACGGCCGTCCGCGCCATTCGTTCGCGTGCCATTCGAACAGCCCGTGGTCGATGACCTCGCTTGGTCCGGACACGTCTTGCGGCTGGAAGTGGGACGCCGGGTCCGGGACCTCGATGTCACCGTCGATGCGATATGTGTAGAGCGTGCCGGCTGGCGCGCCCGCGATCGTGACTTCGTACCATCCCTCCGGCTGCGCCTGCATGGGATGCACACGATCGAGCATCGAGCTCGACGCGACGCGCCGCCGGAGCCCACAGCCGGAACGTGACCCCGCCCTGATGCAGCTCCGCGCCGAAGCGCATGCTGGCGCTCATGCCGCCCCCGAAAACGCCAGCACCGATCGCGGGGGCGCGTGCAGCTTCGATCCGGACGTGAATTTCGCGCCTGGCCGCGGCTCCGGTGCCGTTTCAAGAACGAGGGTCCAGCGGCTGCGGCCCGGCAGGGCAGGGAGCGTGAACTCGATGGCCTCGGGCGCGGCGTTGAGCACGATGTAGAGGGGCGCGTCTCCTTTGTGCACCGGGCCGAGGGCATAGGACAGGAAACGGCCCTCCGGAAAATTCCAATCCGGCTCGGTCATTTCGGTGGCTTGCGGCGTCAGCCATAAGACCCCGAACGAGCCGTCGGCGCGGCGCCCTTGCACCCAACGGCGTGGACGCAGCTGAGGAAAGCGCCGGCGCAGCTCCGTGAGCTGCGCGATCAAGGACGTCATGTCCTCGTCATCGCGGCCGAGCGCAGACCAATCCACCCAGCCGATCGGGTTGTCCTGGCAATAGGCGTTGTTGTTGCCGTTCTGGCTGTTGCCCACCTCGTCTCCAGCCAGCAGCAGCGGCACGCCCTGCGCCAACATCAGGCTGGCGAGCAGGTTGCGCCGCAACTGCCGTCGCAGCGCAAGAATGTCGGGATCGTCCGTTGGTCCTTCGACCCCGCAATTCGTGCCGTTATTTTCATCGGAGCCGTCGCGATTTTCCTCGCCGTTTGCCTCGTTGTGCTTGTGCGCGTAGCTGACGAGATCGGTGAGCGTGAAACCATCGTGAACCGTGATGAAATTGATGCTCGCACGCGGACTGCGGCAGTCGTGGCCGAACAGATCGGCCGAGCCGGTCATGCGACGGCCAAGCTCGCCGATGAGATTGCCCTCGCCCGACCAGTAGCGACGCAGCGTGCGGCGGAAATGGTCGTTCCACTCCGACCAGCCGGTCCCAAAGCCGCCGACCTGATAGCCGCCGGGACCAATATCCCACGGCTCGGCGATCAGCTTGGCCCGGGCCAGGACGGGATCCTGCCGGATGGCGGCAAAGAAGGCCGCGCCGCGATCGAATCCCTTCGGACCGCGGGCGAGCGTGCTCGCAAGATCGAACCTGAAACCGTCGACGTGGCAGACCTCGACCCAATAGCGCAGCGAGTCCATCATCATCTGCAGCACGCGCGGATGCGTGAGGTTGAGCGCATTGCCGCAGCCGGTGAAGTCGTCGTAATAGCGCGGCTGATTGGGCAGCAGCCAGTAGTACGACGTGTTGTCGATACCGCGGAAGCTCAGCGTGGGGCCAAGGTGATTGCCCTCGGCGGTGTGGTTGTAGACCACGTCGAGGATGATCTCGATGCCGGCGTCATGCAGGCGCGACACGGTCGATCGAAACGCGTCGAGCGGACCGTCCAAGGCATAGCGCGCCGCGGGCGCGAAGAAGCCCAGCGTACTGTAACCCCAGTAGTTGCTCAGTCCGCGCTCGATCGAGGTGCCGATCATCGACGAAGGCGTGGATCGGCAGCAGTTCGAGCGCGGTCACGCCGAGCCGCTTGAGATGGTCGATGACCGCGGGCGCGGTGAGCCCGCGAAACGTGCCGCGCCACGCTGGCGGAACGTCCTCGCGTTGCTGGGTCAGGCCTTTGACGTGGGCTTCATAGATGATCGTATCTTCCCATGGGGTCGCAGGCTTGCGCTCCGCGCCCCAGGTGAATGCTTCGTCGACGACGACGCCCTTCGGCATTCCGCGCGCGTTGTCGCGGCGGTCGAATGACAGGTCGGCGCGCGCGCTGCCGGCCCGGTAGCCGAAATGGGCATCGCTCCAAACGAGGCGGCCGGTGAGCTGCTTCGCATAAGGGTCGACCAGCAGCTTGTGGGCATTGAAGCGCAAGCCGCGCTCTGGCTCATAGCGGCCGTGAACCCGATACCCGTAGAGCTGTCCCGGCGCGACGTCGTTGACATAGCCATGCCAGATGTCCTCGGTCCGCTCTGGCAGGACGATGCGCTCGATCTCCCGGCGGCCGTTGCTGTCGAAGAGGCAGAGTTCCACCTTCTCGGCAGTCGCGGAAAACAGCGCGAAATTCGTGCCGCGGCCATCCCATGTGGCGCCGAGCGGATGCGGCGCGCCCGCCGAAATCCGCACACTACCGCTCCGGGACGAGGAAAATGGCAGCCAGGGGCGGAACAACAAGGCTGACCTCGGGAATTGTGCCCTCGTCCAACGTCCTCACCGCGCCGCCGTTCCCGACATCGCTGCCGCCATAAAGGGCAGAATCGGTGTTGAGCACCTCACGCCAGGTTCCGGAAAATGGTACCTTGACCCGGTAGTCGCGGTAGGTCTCGGGAGTGAAGTTGACGACCACCAGGCAGCGCTCGTGCGTCTGTTTTCCTTTCCGCAGCCAGGCGAACACGCCGCGGTCGGCATCGTGCATCACCAGCCACTCGAATCCGGCGGCTTCGCAATCCAGGGCATGCAACGCCGGCACCGCCCGGTAGAGGCGATTGAGATCGCGGATCAACGCCTGCACGCCCGCGTGCCGAGGTTTGTCGAGCAGGTGCCAGTCGAGAGAATGATCGTGCCGCCATTCGCTCTCTTGCGCGAACTCGTTTCCCATGAACAACAGCTTCTTGCCGGGGTGGGCGAACATGAAGCCGTAATACGCGCGCAGGCTGGCAAACCGCTGCCACTCGTCCCCCGGCATGCGGCCGAGGATCGAACGCTTGCCGTGCACGACCTCGTCATGTGAGAGCGGCAGGATGAAGTTCTCGAAGAACGCATAGTGCATGCCAAACAGGATCTGGCCGTGATGATGCTTGCGGTAGATCGGGTCTTTGCTGATGTATTCGAGCGTATCGTGCATCCATCCCATGTTCCACTTGTAGCCGAATCCAAGGCCGCCCCAGTCGACGGGCCTCGATACCATCGGCCAGGCAGTGGACTCCTCTGCCGCCGTGGTCGCCGCGGGAAAGCGTGAGAACACCTCCGAGTTGAAGCGCCGCAGCAGGCTAATGGCCTCGAGATTCTCGCGACCGCCATGCTTGTTCGGGATCCATCCGCCCTCGGGCCGGCTGTAGTCGAGATAGAGCATGGAGGCGACGGCATCCACGCGCAGCCCGTCGACGCGGTAGCGATCGAGCCAGAATAATCCGCTGGCCAGCAGGAAATTTGCGACCTCGATTCGCCCGTAATTGTAAACCAGCGTGTTCCAGTCGAGGTGGCGGCCCTGCTGCGGATTTTCATGCTCATAGAGCGCCGTTCCGTCAAATCGGCTCAGTCCATGGGGATCGTCCGGGAAATGCCCGGGCACCCAATCGAGGATGACCGCGAGGCCGTCGCGGTGGCACGCATCGACCAGGGCGGCAAAATCGGCAGGGGTGCCGAAGCGGCTAGTGGGAGCAAACAGTCCGGTGGGCTGGTAGCCCCATGATCCGTCGAACGGATGCTCGCTGACCGGCAGGAATTCGACATGGGTGAATCCCATATCGCGTGCATAGGCGGGCAATTCCTCCGCCAGCTCGCGGTAGGTCAGCCAACGGCCGCCCTCTCGAGATCGCCGGCGCCACGAGCCCAGATGCACTTCGTAGATGGATATCGGTGCGCTCAAGGCATTGGCCGCGGCAGGGGCCGGTCGCGGTCGCGCGATCTTGTCCTGGTCCACCACGATCGAAGCGGTCTGCGGCCGCAGCTCGGCAGCGAATGCCAGCGGATCGGATTTCAGCGGCAGCATGTGGCCGTCGGGACCGACGATCTCGTACTTGTATTTGGTGCCGGCTTTCGCTTCGGGCGCGAAGATCTCCCAAAACCCGTTGCCGCGCACGCGCATGGCGTGGCGTCGTCCATCCCATAGATTGAAATCGCCGACCACGCTCACCCGCTTGGCTGCGGGTGCGAACACGGCGAAGGCAACGCCTGGCACGCCGTCGAGCACCATCGGGTGAGCACCCAGGCGCTCGTAGAGCTGCGTATGCGTTCCTTCGCCCAGCAGGTGGAGATCGAAGTCGGACAGGATCGGCGGGAACCGATAGGGGTCTTCGAACTCGACCTGCCCTTCGCCGTACCGCGCGCGCACGCGGTAGTGTCGGGATCCATTGGCCAAGCGGCCCTCGAACAGGCCGGCGTCATGGATGCGTTGCAGGTCGTTTTCGCGGCCTTGTTCGTCGACGATGGCAACGCCCTCGGCCTCGGGAAGGAAGACGCGCACGACCGGCACGTCGCCATCCAAATGCGGGCCGAGATAGCGGAAGGGGTCGGAATGGCGACCCTCGATGACGGCATAGGCTTCCGGGCTGAGCAGGCTCATTCGGGTGGGCGCTCCGAGCGCGAGAGTATGCGCCAAGTGCCGGCCAGTGGCACCCGCAGCCAATCGGGTCGATGCGCCAGCTCGTATTCGATTTCGTAGAACGCCTTCTCCAGTAGGAAGAAGTCGAGCAAGCGATCCGCGTCCTCGAACGACTGCGGCCACAGTCTGGCGTCGCTCAATGACTGCCGGTAGACGCTGAGAAACGCGGCGATGGAGCGCTCCCGCCAGCCGTCGAGCGCGCGCGCGATCTTTCCATGCTCGTCCGGAGCGGACCTGAGCGCGCGTTCGAGCGCCGCGGTCGCCGAATAGTCGATCGAGCGAATGAGGCCGGCGACATCGCGTGCCGCCGGGGCCTTGCGCCGCCGGTCCTCGATGCTGCGCCGCGGCTCGCCTTCGAAATCGATGATGAAGACGTCGTCCTTCACGATCAGCATCTGTCCGAGGTGAAAATCGCCGTGATGGCGGATCTTCATGGCATCGAGATTCTCCGGCAGCAGTTCTCGCAGTCGAGCGGGCAGGGCGCCTCGGCAGGACAGCAGCGCGTCCACCAGCTGGCGATCATTCTCCGTCAGGTCCGACCGGCGATCGGCGAGCTCGTCCAAGGTCCGGTTGGCGCGCTGCAGGACGCCATCGGTCCAAGTCCGGATGTCGGCGGCGATGATTGCTTCGGGGGCAAAATCGGGCACATCGTCGCGGCTGGCAAGCGCGAGCTGCAGTTCCGCCACCCGCCGCCCGACGTGGTGCATGCGCAGCTCATAGGCCGCCTGTTCGTCGCTTTCTTCCGCCGCCTCGGCCGTGAGCAGGCGTTGCTCTTCGACGAACCGATCGAGATAGGCGCCGGTGACGGTCCAGGCATCACCCTGGTTTTCCACGAAACCGTGCACTACGGCGACAGCGCCGCGCGCTCCGTTTTCCTCCAGTTCGACCGACCCGAGGAGCGGCGGCGTGTGGGAAAACGACGCTGTCTCCGTTAGAAAGCGGCCGACCTCGATTTCCGGATTCACTCCCGGCTCCAGGCGGCGAAACAGTTTCAGCACGTAGTCGGAGCCGATGAGAACGGTGGTATTGGACTGCTCGGTATCGACGGCGCGCACGTCCCGGATCGCGATCTGACCGTCGGTCAGGAGCCTGGCCGTTGGTTTGAAGTCGATGCGGCGCTGGTCGGCCTCGATCGACTGCGAAGCGCGCAGGTTCTCGAGCACGAGAGAAATGAAGCTGGCGTCTGCGGTGGCATCGAGCAGGGTACCTTCGCGCGGGCCGCGGCGTACCGCGGCGAGCGCGTTCGGGTTTTGTCGCTCGCGGTCGAAGCGGGTCCATTTGATCATCAGCGGCAGCAGGTAGTTCGCGTCGACATGCCTGCCGTTGGCTTCGACGATTGCAAGTCCGAGCTCGCGATCCGCCGGAATGAGGGGAATGGTGCCGGCTATGTGCGTGGTCGTCGCCAGGTTCCCGCGTTCTGCAAACCAGCGCCGGCCGGCGACATAGGCCGGAAGCACATCCCGCTCGAGAACGGCTCTGGAGCGGCCCTGCAACAGCGATTTCCAGCCGTCGGTAACGACCAGTGTCTCGAATTCCGCCGGCGTGGTCGGAACCTCGATGGTCGACGCATCCGGCTCGAGCAGCAGGAACCAGTAGAACCCGTAGGGCGCAAGCGTGATCAGGTAGGCATCGTCGCCGACAGCGGGGAATCTGGTTCGGCCGAGCAGTTCGAACGGGATGCGGCCGCGCCAGGGAGCGAGGTCGATCTCGGCGGCTTGCGCCGAGCGCGACAGGTTGGCGATGCAGAGCACGACTTCATCCTGGTATTGCCGGACATAGACCAGGACCGAGCGATTTGCCGGCCGAATGAAAGTCAGCGATCCGCGCCCGAATACCTTGCTCGACTTGCGGACTGATATCAGTCGCTTGGTCCAGCTCAGCAGCGACGACAGGCTGCGCGATTGCGCTTCGACATTGACCGCCTGATACCCGTAGACCGGGTCCATGATCATCGGCAGATAGAGCCGCGCCGGGTCGCAACGGGAAAATCCTGCATTGCGATCGGGCGTCCATTGCATCGGAGTGCGCACGCCATTGCGGTCGCCGAGATAGATATTGTCTCCCATGCCGATCTCGTCGCCGTAGTAGATGATCGGCGTGCCCGGAAGCGACATCAGGAGCGAATTCATGCAGCTCGATCTTGCGCCGGTCATTTTCCATCAAGGACGCCAGGCGGCGTCTGATTCCGAGATTGAGGCGGGCGCGCGGGTCGGTCGCATAGGTCGACCAGAGATAGTCGCGTTCGACGTCGGTCACCATCTCGAGCGTGAGCTCGTCATGATTGCGCAGGAACAGCGCCCACTGGCAGTTGGAAGGAATGTCCGGCGTTTGCCGGAGAATGTCGGCGATCGGAAAGCGGTCCTCCTGGGCGATCGCCATGTAGATTCGCGGCATCAGCGGAAAGTGATAGGCCATGTGGCATTCGTCGCCGTCGCCGAAATACGCGCTGACGTCCTCCGGCCACTGATTGGCCTCGGCGAGAAGGAGCTTGCCGGGTGCATACGCATCGAGCGCGGCCCTCATCTTCTGGATGACCGCGTGGGTCTCCGGGAGATTCTCGTTGTTGGTTCCTTCGCGCTCGCACAGATATGGAATGGCGTCCAAGCGGAACCCGTCGACGCCGAGATCGAGCCAGCGCCGCATGACGGCGATCATGGCCAGGAGCACCCGCGGATTGTCGTAGTTGAGATCCGGCTGGTGCGAAAAGAAGCGGTGCCAGTAATAGCCCGCCGCCGTCGCATCCCAGGTCCAGTTCGATTTTTCGGTATCGTTGAAGATGACCCGTGTTTCTGCGAAGCGATGGTCGCTGTCGCTCCACACATACCAATTGCGGGCATCCGATGTAGGTCGGCTCCGGCGCGCGCGTTGGAACCAGGGATGCTGGTCCGAGGAGTGATTGATGACGAGCTCGGTGATCACCCGCAGCTTTCGACGCTTCGCCTCCTGCATGAAGCGGCGAAAGTCCTGCATGGTGCCGAAATCGGGATTGATGTGGCGGTAGTCCGAAATGTCGTAGCCGTCGTCGCGGCCGGGGGAGGGATAGAACGGCAGCAGCCAGAGCGCCGTGACGCCGAGATCCTCCAGATAGTCGAGCTTTTCGGTCAGCCCCGCGAAATCGCCGATTCCGTCGCTGTTGCTGTCGGCAAAGGCCTTGACGTGCAGCTGGTAGACGATGGCGTCCTTGAACCAGAGCTCGTCGTCATCGAGCTTGGCTTCGGCCTTGATCTCGGGAGCGACGTTCACGGCACGACCTTCACGCAAAGCAGCGAAAGAGCAGCGCGGGGTCCTGCGTCTGATCGATGCGCAAGCGGACGCCGCCCCACTCCAGCGTCTGCCGTTCGCCGGTAATCAGATTTTCAATGGACTTGACGCGACGCCGCTCCTCCGGCGGGCCGATCTCGATGTCGCCGAAATGAAACCAGAACTCCCGCGGTCCCGCCTCCGTCAACGCCACCGCCACCGCCACGGCATTGTCGCCCGGCGACCGATTCCTTGACGAAACCGATGACCTCGCTGTCGTCGACCTGCGCGAAGCGCAAGTTGCTGGTCTGCAGCAAGGCCGGATTGCTTTGCCGGATCCAATTGAGGTGGCCGATATAGGTCTTGATGTTGCCGGGCCTGTTCCAGTCGCGAACCTTCAGCTCGTATTTCTCGGAATGGAGATATTCTTCCCTGCCCGGGATCGGTTCGTGCTCCAGCAGCTCGAATCCATTGTAGATGCCGTAGTTGCTCGAGAGCGTGGCGGCCAGCGCGACGCGCGCCTTGAAGATCCAGGGTTCGCCCGTCTGCAGATGAAGGGGGAGAATGTCGGGCGTGTTCACGAAGAAATTCGGCCGGAAATATTCGCGTTCCGGGTAGCCGGTGATTTCGCTCAGATAGGCTTGCAGCTCGTCCTTTCCGGTGCGCCAGGTGAAATAGGTGTAGGACTGGGCAAAGCCGAGCTTGGCCAGAGCTTTCATCACTTTCGGTCGCGTAAAGGCTTCCGACAGGAAGATGACGTTGGGGTCGACCGACTGCACGTCCCGGATCAGCCATTCCCAGAACGGAAATGGCTTGGTGTGCGGATTGTCGACGCGAAAGATGCGCACGCCTTGCTCGACCCAGAACAGCACGACGTCGCGCAAGGCCTGCCACAGCCCGGGAGCGTCGGCCCCGTAGAACGTCGGATTGACGATGTCTTCGTATTTTTTCGGGGGATTTTCCGCGTACTGGATCGAGCCATCGGGCCGGTATTTGAACCATTCCGGATGCTGCGCCAGCCAGGGATGGTCGGGAGAGCACTGGATGGCGAAATCGAGGGCAACTTCCAGGCCGTGACCCGCGCAAGCTGCGACCAGCTTGCGGAAGTCATCGAGCGTGCCAAGCTCGGGATGGACGGCGTCGTGTCCGCCTTCGGCCGAACCGATCGCATAGGGGCTGCCCGGGATCGCCCGGCGCGGACCGCAGGGAATTGTTGCGGCCTTTGCGGTTGGTGCGGCCGATGGGGTGAATGGGCGGGAGATAGAGCACATCGAAGCCGAGCGCGGCGATGTCCGGCAGCCGATTGATGCAATCGGCAAAGGTGCCGTGCCGGCCGGGATCGGGAGACTGGCTGCGCGGCATCATCTCGTACCAGGCGCCTGCGCGCGCCAGCGGCCGGTCGACGACCAGCGGATAGCTCGTGCTGCGGGTGAGGTCGGACCGACCGCCGCTGCCCGCCGCCTCCGCAAGCTCGTCCGACAACAGCGGGGTGGGATCGGCGGCCAGATCCGCTGCCCGGCATACGTCGCGGATCAGCCGCGCATGGGCATCCTTGCGCGGCTTGAGCGCCATCAGAAGGTCGCAGCCCTCCTCGATCTCGAGCCCGACATCCATTCCGGCTTTTTGTTTTGCCAAGAAATCGCGACGCCAGGTGGCAAAATCGTCGGTCCATGCTTCAATGGCGTACACGTAGCGGCCCGGCTGGCCGGGCGTGAAGCTCGCGCACCAGCGATCGTTCTGCGCGAGCCGCATGGCAACGCGAGACCATCGGTTCGCCGCCTCGGGCCGCCACAACAGTTCGGCGGCAAGGACAGCGTGGCCATCCCGGAAAATATCGGCCCACACCTCCAAGGTCTCGCCGACGATCCGCTTGACCGGAAAACGCCCAGCATCGAGGACGGGATAAATGTCTTCGACGTAGATGCGGCGACCAGAAATGTCGCCGATGGACGGCATCGTCACATTTGCGGTCACGGCGCAATCGCAGGTTTGCCGTCCTGTCAGCCCGCCCGGACGGTGGAAGGGCGTTGATGGAACCCATAGGTCCCGGCTTTGGTTCCGCGTTGTTTCCGTGGTGGCGGGACCCACAAAATGTGGTCACGCGCCGCAGGAACCAACACGAACCGCCCCGGTTGTCGGTCGGCTAAACCCGCGTAACAGTGCTTTGGCACCGCCATGCCGGCTGGCAACCGGGTCACCACCGAGTGCGCACGCGATGGATCCCATTTTTGAACGCGCAGCTCGTTGGGGCCTGGAAACCGAATATCGCGATGCCTTCGGACAGCCGCGGTCCGTGGAGCGGGACGTGCTTTGCAAGCTCTTGGATTCGCTGGCGGCTGACGGGGAGCCGCCGAAGCGGATGCTGCCGCGCACGGTGGTCGTGCGCGGGGACGCCGGTCGCAGCGTGCAGTTCGCTGCCGCGGAAGGTGTGCCGCTTCGATGGGAGATCGGGTCCGAGCACGCTGGTCGCGCAAGGCGAGGGTTCTTCGCCTTTCGCTTGATCTGCCCCAAGGTCTTCCGCACGGCGTCTTCCGCCTTCGCGTCACCGTCGCGGCTTCAGAACTGCGAACCGAGGTCGCGTCCCTGATCGTTTCGCCCGCGCGGGCCTTTCAAGGCGGCGAGACCGCCCCGCAGCGTATGTGGGCGCTGGCGGTGCAGCTTTACGGGGTGAGATCGCGCGGCAATTGGGGACATGGGGACTTTGGCGATCTGCTCACGCTCGTCGACCTCGCCGCCGATCTTGGGGCGCCGGGCATCGGGCTCAATCCGCTGCATGCTCTGTTCGATGACCGGCCGGAGGAGGTGAGCCCCTATTTTCCGAACAGCCGCTTGTTTCTCAATCCGCTGTATATCGACGTTGAGGCGGTGCCGGAATTTCCCGGACGGAGTGCCGCCGGTTTGGAGACGAGATCGACCGGCTTCGGGAACAGGACGCCGTCGACTACCCCGGCGTTGCCGCCGCGAAGATGCGCGCGCTCGCGCTTGCGTACCGGATTTTTTTCCGGCAAGGCGACGGCGCAACGGCATGCCGCCTTCGATCGTTTTCGACAGGAACGCGGGTCGACACTTGCGCGCTTTGCCTGTTTCGAGGTGCTGCGCCGCAAATTCGCGGGCCCCTGGTGGCAATGGCCGCAGCAATGGCAAACGGGAGGTGACGAGGTCATCGACGCGCTGCGGCGGAGCCAGGCATCCGCCGTGGGCTTTGTCGAATTCGTGCAATGGATCGCCCACGAGCAGCTCGACCGTTGTCGTGCGAGAGCCCGTGCCCGCGGCTTGCCGATCGGGCTCTATCTCGACATTGCGGTCGGGGTGCGCAGCGACGGCTTCGACGCCTGGTGCGATCAGGATGCTGTTCTGTCCGGAACGGCAGTCGGTGCGCCGCCGGACGCTCTCAATACCTCCGGACAGAATTGGGGGTTGGCCGGATTTCAACCCGGTCGGTCTCGAAGATCGGCAGTTCGAGCCGTTTCGCCGCATGTTGCAGGCATCGATGCATTACGCGGGTGCGATCCGGCTTGATCATGTCCTGGGCTTGAAGCGTCTTTATCTCATCCCCCACGGCATGCGGCCGAACGAGGGAGCCTATATTCGCTTTCCGTTCGAGGCCCTGTTGGCGATCGCCGCGCTCTTGAGCGTGGAGCACAAGTGCATCGTCGTCGGCGAAGATCTCGGAACCGTTCCCGAACATTTTCGCGAGACGCTGGCGGACTGGGGAATATGGTCGTACCAGGTCATGCTGTTCGAGCGCTCCGCAGACGGAGGCTTTTCCGCTCCCGCGAGCTATCGCGAGAACGCTCTGGTGTCGTTCGGGACCCACGATCTTCCCACCTTTGCCGGTTGGCATGACCAGCGCGACCTTGCCGTCAAGCAGGCGCTGGGGATCGACCCCGGCGAGACCAGCGACCAGCGCCATGACGCCTTCCAGGCCTTGCGCCGGGCTCTGCGGCAGCATGGCCTCGAAGCGACCGACTTTGCCGCGGTGGCACGATTCCTCGCGGATGCGCCGTCGCGGCTGCTGGTCATTTCGCTCGAGGATCTGCTCGAAGTAACCCATCAGGTCAATCTGCCCGGGACGCTCGATGAACATCCGAACTGGCGCCTGCGGCTGCCGATTGCGCTGGAGGACCTGATGATTCGGGAAGCGGTCGCGCGCGTGGCGGAGATCATGCGGTCGGCGGGACGCAGCGCGCCGCTGCGCTGATGGCGCTAAGTTGAGTCGGAAACTTAGTCTGCCCGTAGCCACGCCCGGAACTCTCTCCATTGTCATGCCCGCGAAGGCGGGCATCCAGTAACCCGTGCAGGGGAGATCGGGGCCGAAGCGTGCCTTCACTCAAGTTCAGTGGTTACTGGATCGTCCGCTTTCGCGGACGATGACGACCGAGAAGTGGGGTCAAGCCCGCGGGTGACGCATGTGGGCATGGAATGGCGAATAAACTCAAACGGGATGCGCTCTATTAGGCAGCGGTGAGCCGCTCGACGGCGCGCGCCATGACCATGCAGCCGGCAACGATATCGTCGTCCTTGGTATTTTCGGCGATGTCGTGGCTGCGCCCGCCGATGCTCGGCACGAAGATCATGGCGCTCGGGATGTGTCGGGCCATGATCATGGCGTCGTGCCCGGCACCGCTCGGCATGCGCTGGGTTGGATAACCGAGGTCGGCTGCTGCCCGCTCGAATGTCTCTGCGAGCTGCGCGTCCATGGCGGTCGGGGCGATGGTGGCGATCGGCTCCGATGCGATTTCCGCGCCCGCCGCGTTCAAGCGCGCGATCTCGCGCGCGACCTCCTGCTCCATGCGATCGAGCAGGGCTGCCTCGGTGTCGCGGAATTCGAGGCTCAGCTGGCCGCGCGCCGGCACCACGTTCGCCGCCCCGGGCGTTGCCTCGATCCGGCCGATGTTCCAGACGGTGTTAGGACCGGCAAGCATGGGAAACCGCTCGGCCACGAAACATCCTAAACGAAACAATGGGGTGAGCGCATCGCGCCGCATGGCCATCGGCGTGGTCCCGGCGTGGTCCGCCCGCCCGTGGCTGACGATGCGCAGGCGCCGGATGCCGACGATGCCGGTGACAATCCCGATCCGGTTGCCGGAGTGCTCGAGTCGTGGCCCCTGTTCGATATGGGCTTCGAGGAACGCGATCTGCCGGCCCGGCTCGAGGCGGCGCGGCTCGCCGCTCAGGCCGGCCGCCTCGATCGCATCGGAGAGCTTGTGCCCGTCCGTCGATTGCGCGACCGCCATCGCTTGCGGATCGAGCGCGTCGATGAGCGAGAGGCTGCCGAGAAATGCGAAGTAGGTGCCTTCCTCGTCCTGGAAGCTGACGGCATCGACGCCGACGCCGGAAGCGCCGAGCCTCCTGGGCGGCGCGCGCGATCTCCAGACCGTAGATGACGCCGAGCGCGCCATCGAGCCAGCCGCCACGCGGCACGGTATCGCTGTGGGAGCCGATGAGGATGGACTTTTGCCCCTTGGGGGCCGCGCCATAGACCGTGCCGAAGCGATCGATCGACGTGTCGAGCCCGGCCGCGCGAAAGCGCGAGGCGAGCCACTGCCGCGCCTCGATGTCCGGCGGCGAGAACGCGATGCGGTCGACACCGGTCTTGTATTGCCCGATGCGGGCGAGGTCCCGAAGGTCCGTCAGGAGCCGGTCGCGATTGATCGGAGATCATGCTCGGCCCTTCACAGCGCACAGGTGCGGAAGCCGGCAATGACGTCGCTGCGCTCGGGCGTGAAGAAGTTCCGGTATCCGGGACTGCGCAATGCGCGCGCTGGTGGCGAAGCTGCCCCCGCGCAGCACCTTGCGCGTATTGAACCACGGCTGCGAATAATCCTCGTACGGGTCGGCGGCGAAGCCCGGAAACGGCACGAAGTCCGATGCCGTCCATTCCCACACGTTGCCGATCATCTGCCGGCATCCCAACGCGCTGTCGCCCGCGGGGCACGCGGCGACGTCGAGCGGTCCGTCGCATGCGAAGTCGAGGTTGGCATGTTCGAGGCCCGGCGCCGCCTCGCCCCACGGCCAACGGCGTTTGCGATCGGCCAATCGGGAGCCGTCGGCCACCGGCTCGCCGAGGGCAGAAGCCTCCCATTCGGCCTCGGTCGGGAGCCGGCGCTTGGCCCAGCGGCACCAGGCGTCCGCTTCGTACCAGTTGACGAACATCACCGGCGCATGGGGCGCGAGTTGCTCCACCTCGCGGTAGCGGCGCCAGGTCCAGGTGCCGCCGTCCTTCTCGAGCCAGTAGGCCGGCCGTTCCGCGCGTGCGCCCTCGCGCCAGGCCCAGCCCGCGGCGCTCCAGAATTCCCGGCTGGCGATAGCCGCCGGCGTCGACGAAGGCCGCGAACTCGGCGTTGGTGACAGGAGCTTTGGCGATGCGGAACGGCGCAAGGTCGATCTCGTGCGCCCATTTCTCGTTGTCGAAGACGAACCCGTCGGCGCGAGTCGAGCCCAGACGCCAACGTCCGCCGGGCACGTCGGCGTCGCCCGGCCAGGCCCCGGCACCCGGAGATGCGGGAGCGCCGAGACTTTGCGGCCGAGGATAACGCAGGGTCTGACGGGTATAGGCCAACGCCTCGACGTGCATGTCCTCGTGCCGGATCGCAAGCTCGTAAAAATAGCGCGCGGGCACATCGACGCCGCGACCCAGCCGATCGACCTGGCGCGCAAGGACATCGGTCATGTAACCGAACACGCCGTCGCGGTCGGGCAAATCCAGGTCCCATCGCGTTGCATGTGCGACCGCGCTCGAATTCCACAGCCGATCCGCCTGCTCGAGCAAAGGCGCTGCGCCATGCGCGTGACGGAGCGTCCAGTATTCATGGAACCAGCCGACATGCCCGACCTCCCACAGTACGGGATTGACGATCGGCAGCATCGGTCCCATCAACTGCTCGGTTGACAGGTCCTCCGTGAGGCGACGGGTGTGCATGCGCACATCGCGCAGCTGAACAGCCAGCTCGTCCGCGGTCGCCCCACTCGTCGGTCGCTGCATGAAGATATCGTTCATGAACATCGTTATTATCACGCCCGTCCGTCCGTCGTCACGGTCCGGGAATGGGACGACGACGGCGCGCTGGACGCGCATCCTGCGCGAGCTCGGCCACGACGTTCGCGTCGCCAACCGCTACGATGGAGCGCGCAGCGGACGCGATGGTGGCGCTGCACGCCTGGCGCAGCGCAGAGAGCATCCGGCGCTTTCGCGAGCTCTACCCGGACCGGCCGCTGATCGTAGGTTTGAGCGGAACCGACATCTACGATTATATCGAGCGCGATCCCGCGCCGACTTTGCATTCGCTTGCCTGCGCCGATCGGCTCGTTGCGCTGCAGGAGCTTGCGCGACTGCGCGTGCCGCAGCGATTTCGGCGCAAGGTCCGCGTCATCCACCAGTCGGCGCTGCCGCTGCGGGCTGCGCGTCCCGCGACCGCACGCAGCTTCGACGTGGCGGTCATCGGTCATCTGCGCGCGGTGAAGGACCCGTTTTGCGCCGCCCAGGCCGCGCGCCGTCTGCCGGCGGACTCGCGGATCCGCATCGTGCATCTTGGGGCCGCCGAGACGCCGCGATGGGCGGCGATGGCGAGGACCGAGATGAAGGATAATCCACGCTACGTCTGGCGCGGCGACCGTCCCGGCGCGGAGGTTCGGCGCCTGCTCGGCCGCGCCCGCGCCATGGTTCTATCGTCCCTGAGCGAAGGCGGCGCGAACGCGATATCCGAGGCGGTCGCCGGCGGCGTTGCGGTGCTGGCCTCGCGCATCGACGGCTCGGTCGGCCTGCTCGGCCGCGATTACCCCGGCTACTTTCCGGTCGGCGATACGGCAGCGCTCGCGCGGCTCCTGCACCGCCTCGAGACCAGTCCGGAATTCCTCGTGCGCCTGCGGCGCGCGATTGGGCGTCGCGCCCATCTGTTTCGGCCCGCGCGTGAAAAAGCCGCGTGGAAAAAGCTCATCGGCGAGGTCGCGCCGAAATCGCGATCCGCGCAACGGCATCGCCGCCGGGCGTCGAGACGCAGACGTCCGCGGGATTGACCGTCACAGCCTGATGAACGTGCCCGAGACAGGTTGACGGCGCCGCGGCGCCATCATCTGTCCTAGCCCGCGATATTGAACAGTTTGCCGAAAAAGCCGGTTCCATCTCGCACAGAGGGAAAATGGCGACGCAGCCACGCATCGAGACCGAGGCTGCGACCGGCGGCATGCAACGCAAAGAAGAACAGCACGATTACAAGGAATATGTAGGACCACGGCCATTCGGCGGGACTGCCGGGCCGATAGATCCCGAGCCAGAGGTGCAGCACGAACACGATTGCGAGCGCGCTGACCAGACGGACGCCGAGCCCGAGAATCAGCGACACCGAAAACGTGAGCTCGGCAAGAAAGATGATGGGATTGAAGATGTAGAGGTAGGGAAGATAGACCCCGGTCACCAGCTCACGATGAAACTCGAACGCGGCGCGCTCCCCCATCTGTTCGGTCCAGAATTTCAAACCGCTCGAGACGGGGAGGGGCAGCTTCCAGATCATCCCTTGGAACCACATTCCCCCCACCAGCACGCGAACGAACCAGGTCGCAAGGTGCGACCCTGTGCGTTGGGCGGGATCTTCCCGCCAATTCCTGATGGCAATGACGATGCTCGCGACGACGAGCGCCAGGAACAGCGCGACGAGCAGGTACTTCCCAGACCCGAGGCGGTCGTGGTCGTCGGTATTCCCGATCACAAAATCCCAGAAATCAGAGAATGGATTTGGCATGGGACGTCTCCGGCTATGTGAGGCGGTTCGGATGCGCTTCCTCAGCATTGCGAGGTTTTCGGACCACTCCGATGTGCGCGATTGCCGACATTGTCACCTCGCCTTCACCCTGGTCTCGTTCGAGCGCAGCGACGAAGGTATCGAGGATTCGTGCGCGGTCGAAGCCGAGTGCGTCGACCATGGCGGCCATTCCTGGCGCGAAGGCGATACGGTCCGCGATCCAACGCGCAGATGGTATGCGCCAGGGCTCCTCGACGCGCACGATCGTGTCGACGGCAAGAGCGGCATTGGAGAGCAACCTGCGGAAAGTCGGCTCGTCGCGAAAGCGCAACTGTGCCGGCATCGCGGCTGGCGGAGGCTGCGGCCCTCGCACCGCGGCAATGGCGCCCAGCAGCCGGGCTGCGAGCTCGTAGCGTTCGGTCTCGGTCCACGTGACGATGGCGGCGCGTCCGCCCGGCTTTAGAACGCGCGCGATCTCGCGCATGCCCAAATCGGCGTTGGGAAACAGGATGACGCCGAACACCGAGATGGCCGCGTCGAAGCTGCCATCGGGCAAGCCGAGCGCCATGCCGTCCATGACGGCGGCTCGGACGCGGCCGGTGATCCCTTCGGTACCGTTTGCGCGACTGACGATGCGCGCCACCATCCCTGGCGAGGCGTCCATCGCCACCACGTCACCGCCGCGGGCAGCGGCGATGAGGGCTGCGCCGCCGGCGCCCGCGCCGATGTCGATCAACCGATCACCGGGGGCCACATCGAGATGATCGAGCGCCCGACGTGCGAAGGCGTTCGTGAGCGGCTCGAACACCTCTTCATACACTGCAACGTGATTGTTCCAGCGTTCTGGGTCCTGGTCCGGTTGGAGCTTCACCGCTAAGCTCATTGCGATCGACCGAGAATGGAAAATGACGGAGCGCGTGGTTCGTTGAGCATCTAAGCACAACGGATGTAACGGCCATGGCCATTTCTGCTTCACAATCCCGCGAGAGCTCGACCGAGACCGTGACGGAGCGCAGGTTTGCGCTTGGCCTTGGGCTTACCAACGAATGCAACCTCGCGTGCGCGTTCTGCTATCGCGATCCGACGCGAGTCGACCGCTTGTCCATCGAACAGGTCCGGGCGGTGATGAAGAGCTTGCCGGTGCGGTCGGTCAATCTGGGCACCGGCGAGAACGGCCTGCATCCGGACTTTACGAGCCTGGTTGACTATTTGCGGTCCGAGCCGATCAAGCTGACGATCACCTCGAACGGTTATTCGATCGAGGTGCTGGACGACGCGGAGGTCACCGCGTTCCACGATATCGAGTTCTCGCTCGATTATCCGACGCAGGCGGAGCAGGACCGGCAACGCGGCCCGGGAAACTGGCGTCTCATCCACAAACAAGCTGAGCGGTGCCGCCAGCTCGGGCGGTCGGTCACGTTCATCGCGGTCATGATGCGATCGAACTTCGATCGGCTTGCCGAGATCGCCGAAATCGTCAAAGCGTACGACGCGCCTTTGCGCATCAATGTCTATCAGGCCGTGCGTTCCGACGCTTTTGCCCTGACGTACGACGAATATTGGCGGGGGTTCGAGGCATTGTTTGCGCGTACCGACGCGATTGCGATCGGAGAGCCGCTGGTGCGCGCGATGGCGGGCTTGCCGGCGCGGCGCGGCGGCTGCGGGGTTGCAACCGTGCGGGTGACGCCGCGTGCGACAGTGCAGCCGTGCGTCTACTGGCCTGGAGGCGGCGCGCCGCTCGATCTCTTGCTCGATCTCGGCCCCGACATCGTCAACACCGATCCGTTCGCGCAAGCACGCGGCGTGCCGTCGTCGTGCAGGAGCTGCCGCCATGTCGAGACCTGCGGCGGGGGGTGCTCCGGGCGCCGTGGGCTCCTGCGCGCCCTCGATGAGCCCGATCCCTATTGTCCGGTTGTGCGTGGCGACGATCGGAAGCTGCGAGTGCAGATGGCCACCAGCCGCGAGCTCCCCAAGCTCGAAAGCGCTTGCACCACGATCGTAATGGCACGTTGAACGAATGACGGATGCTTCATGCCGAACAGCCGCAACGCGACGCGGTGGCGGGTTCTGATCGTCGCAACCCTGATGGCTGCGGGCCCGGCTATTGCCGCTCTCGGCCAGACCAGTCCCGATACCGGTGATCCGGGGGGACGCAGGGTGGTCGCCGAGTCGCGGTTCGACGTAACGAATCCTCCCCTGCAGGCTGAGTTGGTTCTGCTCGTCGTGGATTTTCCGCCCGGCGCGTGGACCTCCTGGCACACGCACGGTGGCCAGGCGATCAATCTTGTGGTCGAGGGCGAGATCACCTTGCGACACGCCGGCATGGAACGGCCGCATCGAGCCGGACAGGGCTGGACCGACAGTACCGGTCAAGTTCACGCCGCAGGCAATACCGGGCCGGGCAAGGCTCGCCTCGTCACCAATTTCCTGCTGCCGGAGGGCGCGCTTCAAACCACGGTCGTGCAGGATTCCCCGTTCGAGCCGACGATCGTGCACGAGGCGAGGTTTCCTCTGCCGGCGCTGGCCGCCGAAACGGAGATCGTGCAGCAGATCGTCGACCTCGTTCCCGGCTGGCGCACGCAACGGGCCTCCGTCGGCTTTACGGCAGGCATCATCATGGCCGGTGAAGTCACGTACAAGATCGGCGCGGAGCGGAAAGTGTACAAGGCGGGGGAGGCCTGGTCGGCCCCCGCTGGCACACCGGTCACCGAGGAGAACAGGGCGGCCGGCACGGCCCGCGTCTTCAGGACCGATCTGCCGCCGAGAGGGACTGGCCGGTAACGAGGCTTGCCGATTTCCGATGGTAAGTCCCGCGAAAGTGATTTGCGGCGGTCTGCAGAACGCGCGCCTAAGTCGGACATGGACCTCAACGTCGCAATCATTGTCGTGATCGGGGTCGTTCTCGCGATCGGCATTGCCGTGTTTGTGAAATATCTCGTCGACCTCTGAGCGCTTCGCGCAGCCTCGGAATTTTCTCCGCACATGGCCGCCAAGGCCCTGACGAAAAGGCCCTGACAAATATGTGATTGCAGGTGGCGCTGTTTTTGAACGCTTATCGTATGATGACGTTTATGAATTGGGTCGGCTACGACGATAGGGAGCGGTCCATGAAGCTGGCAATGATGGCGTTCGCCCTGGCGGCGTCGGTGTGGAGCGGCACGGCTCTTGCGCAAGACAAACCCGCTTTTGTCTTCACGGCGATCCCCGATTCGGATGAGACTCGGCTGGTCGAGCGCTTCACCCGGGTCGGCGAGTATCTCCAGGGCAAGCTTGGCGTGCCCGTGAAGTATCTGCCGGTGAAAAGCTATCCGGCGGCGGTGACCGCATTCACCAATGGTCAGGTGCAGCTGGCCTGGTTCGGCGGCTTCACCGGCGTGCAGGCCCGCCGCCAGGTGCCGGGTTCGGAGGCGATCGCGCAGGGCGCCGAGGACGTGGCATTCAAGTCGTTCATCATCGCCAATACCAAGACCGGCCTCGCGCCGTCCAAGGAGTTTCCGAAGGAGATCGCGGGCAAGTCGTTCACCTTCGGCTCGCGCGCCTCGACCTCCGGCCGTCTGATGCCGGAATATTTCATCCGCAATGCGTTCGGGCGCGGTCCCGATGAAGTCTTCGCTCGGGTCGGCTTCTCCGGCGACCACAGCCGGACGATTCAGCTGGTGCAGTCCGGCGCCTTCGAGGTCGGCGTGCTCGACTTCACCGTTTGGGAGCTCGACAGGAAGGCCGGCAAGGTCGATCCCGCACAGGTGATCGTGATCTGGGAGACCCCGACCTATCCCGACTATCAGTGGACCGTGCGCGCCGACGTCGAAAAGGCCTACGGCGCGGGCTTCAAGGAGAAGCTGCGCGCGGCGTTGCTCGCCATCGACGATCAAGGCCATCCTCGATCAGTTCGCCCGCTCGAAATTCATCCCTGCCAAGAATTCCGACTATGTCCCGATCGAGGAAGTCGGCAAGGTGACCAATCTCCTGAACTGAAGACCGTGTCCGCGTTGGTCGAATTGCGCGACGCGTCGGCCGGCTATGCCGGGCGCGCCGTGTTGCACGACATCAACCTGACCATCCAGGTCGGCGAGCGCGTCGCGGTGATGGGAAGATCCGGTGCCGGCAAGTCCACGCTGCTCAACCTGCTTCATGCGCGGCTGGCCGATCGGGCGGCACTGATTCCCCAAGCCGCGGCGCTGGTGAAGACGCTCTCCGTCTTCCACAACGTCTATATGGGACGCCTCGATCGCCACCCGACTTGGCACAATCTGCGTACCTTGGTGTGGCCGGCGAGCCGCGACGTCGCCGAGATCGAGGACGTGCTCGAGACCGTCGGGCTCGCCGATAAGCTGTTCGAACGGGCAGGGGAGCTGTCGGGCGGTCAGCAGCAACGCACGTCCGTTGCGCGGGCGCTCTATAACGGCCGCCCGATCGTCATCGGCGACGAGCCGGTGTCGGCGCTCGACCGCCTGCAGGGCGCAGACATTCTCGGCAAGCTCTGCGCGCGCCACGATACTGTGATCCTCGCCATGCACGACATTCCCCTTGCGCTCGCCCATGCCGACCGCGTGGTGGTGATCGAGGAGGGACGCATCGTGCTGGATGCGCCGGCACGCACGGTCGCCGCCGCCGATCTCGTCCCCTATTACGGCGGATGACCCCTCCGGCCATGAGAGCGCCGAGCCTTACCCTGCCGAAGCTCGGCTACCGGTCCGTGACCGGCCTGTTCGTGCTGATCGCCGCGGTCGCGCTGGCGCTGTCCGACCTCGCGGTGAGCGCGCTCAACCCGTGGGCCGAGATGCGCCGCCTTCTGGCCGGCCTGATCCGGCCTGACCTTCTCTCCATCGAGGCGATGAGCGTAGTGTGGACGGTCGCGTTTGCCGTGATCGGCGTGGCGATCGGCGCGAGCGCGGGTTTTTTGTTTGCGCTCGTATTCGCGCGGCTGCGTGCCATCCGGCTGCTATGTGCATTCCTGCGCTCGGTGCACGAGCTGTTTTGGGCATTGCTGCTGATCCAAGTCACGGGGCTGTCGCCGACGACGGGCATCCTCGCGGTCGCCATTCCCTATTCCGGCATCTTCGCCAAGGTGTTCGCGGAGATGATCGAGGAGGCCGACCTCTCGGCCGAACGCGTATTGCCTGCCGGAACCTCGATCATTTCGCGCTTCGCCTACGCGCGCATTCCCGAGCTGGCGCCGCAGTTCTGGACCTACACGCTGTATCGGCTCGAATGCGGCATGCGCTCGACCCTGGTGCTGGGCTTCGTCGGCCTGCCGACCATCGGCTTTCATCTCGACTCCTTCTTCAAGCAAGGCCACTACCGGGAGGCCGCCGCGCTGCTGTTGGCCTTCTACGTTCTGATCGGCACGCGCCGCTTGTGGGCGCGGCCGGCAACGGTGCCGATCCTGATTGTCATAAGCCTGCTGGTGCTGCCCGAGACGATCGGCGGCGGCTCCGCGCTCGCCAACCTCGTGCGTTTCCTGACCCACGACATCGTCCCGGCGCCGCTGCGGGGGGCCGATCTGCTTGCGGCCGCGACATGGGCGAACGCGGCGGCTTGGCTGTGGCCGATCATCACCAGGCAGGCGGTGCCGGGCGCGATCCAGACGCTCCTGCTCTCGCAGGTGGCGCTGGTCGCCATGGGCGCCATCGCGCTGGTGCTGTTCCCGTTCATCTGCCGCAAGTTCGCCGGTCGGCTCGGACAGCCGCTGGGGCGCATTGCGCTCGTGGTCGTTCGCTCGACGCCCGAATACATGCTGGTCTACGTGTTGCTGCAGTTGATGGGACCGTCGATGTTGCCGGCGATCATCGCATTGTCGCTGCACAACGGCGCCATCGTCGGCTACTTGATGGGTCGCCATGCCGACGTGTTGGACTATCGGCCGGACGCGCCGCGGGGCGTCAATCTCTACTGCTACGAAACGGTGCCGCGGCTCTACGGCCAGTTCCTGGCCTACGCGCTCTATCGATGGGAGATCATCCTGCGCGAAAGTGCGATCTTCGGCATTCTGGGAGTGACGACGCTGGGCTTCTATGTCGATGCCGCCATTTCCGAATTCAAGCTCGACGTGGCGATGGTCCTGATCCTCGTCACCGCAGCGCTCGCGATGGCGGTCGATGCGTTCTCCCGCGGCCTGCGGCGACGCTTGCGCATCGACACCATGCCGACGCGCCTGTCGGAGGCGCCGAGCGAAGCGTCGCTCCGCGGCCCAGTCGGTGAAGAGAGGTCGGCATGCAAGGCGTGACCCATCCGGTCGTCAAGGACGTGGTGCTGGTCGGCGCCGGCCACTCGCATGTGACCGTGCTGCGCATGTTCGGCATGCAGCCGGTTGCGGGCGTGCGCCTCACTCTGATCACCCGCGAGGTGCATACACCTTATTCCGGCATGCTGCCCGGCCTCATCGCCGGGAATTACGGGTTCGACGACGCCCATATCGACACCGGGCCGCTGACCCGTTTTGCGCAGGCGCGGCTCTATCAGGACGAGGTCGTCGGCCTCGATCTCGCCGCGCGTACCGTGATCTGCCGCCACCGCCCGCCGGTGCCGTACGATCTGCTGTCGCTCAATATCGGATCGACGCCGAACACCGCGGACGTGCCGGGCGCGAGCGAGCACGCCATCCCGGTCAAGCCCATCGACGGCTTCATCGCCCGCTTCGAGGCGCTTATCGCGCGCGTGCTCGCGCGCAAGGGGCGCGCGCGGGTCGCGGTCGTCGGCGCCGGCGCCGGCGGCGTCGAGCTTCTGCTCTCGGTCGAGCACCGGTTGCGCACGGAGGTCGCGCGGGCCGGATTCGACGAGCGCGGCCTGTCGTTCGCCCTCGTCTCCGACGCTCCCGACATCCTGCCGAGCTTTCCGGCTGCGTTCCGCGCGCGCTTCGATGCCGTTCTCGCCGCGCGCGGTATCGCCGTCGTGCGCGGGATGGCGGTCACCGGCGTCGAGCCGGGACGGCTCCTGCTCGACGGCACCCCGCCGGTCGAGGCCGACGAGATTCTCTGGACCACGCAGGCGGCGCCCGCGCGCTGGCTCGCGCCGGCGGGATTGCCGCTCGACTCCAACGGCTTTCTCCGAGGTCGACGACACGTTGCGCGTCGCCGGGCACGACGACATCTTCGCGGCCGGCGACACCATCGCGTTCCCGGAGCGCGCGCTGCCGAAGTCGGGCGTCTACGCCGTGCGTGCCGGGCCGGTGCTTGCGCGCAACATCCGCCGCACGCTCACCGGCCGCTCCCTGCGGCGGTTTCGCCCGCAGCGCGAGGCGCTCTACCTGGTCTCGACCGGAGAGCGCTATGCGCTCGGGACCCGCAACGGCCTGGTGGTGGAAGGCGCGTGGGTCTGGCGTTGGAAGGACTGGATCGATCGCCGGTTCATGCGCAGGTTCAACGATCTGCCCGAGATGGCGCCGCCGGCGACGGCACTGCCGCCGCTGGCCGACCGGCAGGCCCTGAACGAAATTTCCGCCATCGCCATGCGCTGCGGCGGCTGCGGCGCCAAGGTCGGCGCCACCGTGCTCTCCCGCGCGCTCGGGCGCATCGAGCCGGCGCCGCGCTCCGACGTCATTGTCGGTCTCGATGCGCCCGACGACGCCGCGCTGGTCGATGTCGGGGGCGAGCGGCTCTCGCTCCAGACCGTCGATTACTTTCGCGCCATCGTCGACGACCCTTACATGTTCGGCAAGATCGCGGCCAATCATTCGCTCGGCGACGTCTATGCCATGGGCGGCGAGCCGCAGACGGCGCTGGCGATCGCGACCGTGCCCTATGGGCTCGAAGCCAAGGTCGAGGCGGACCTGTCCGCCATGATGGCGGGCGCCAACGAGGTGTTGCGCGCGGCCGGCTGCGCGCTCGTCGGCGGCCACACCAGCGAGGGCGCCGAGCTGGCGCTCGGTTTTGCCGTCAACGGACTTGTCCCGGCGACGGCGGCGCTGCGCAAGGGCGGGCTCAGGTCGGGAGATGCGCTTGTCCTGACCAAGCCGATCGGCACCGGCACCTTGCTCGCCGCCCACATGCGCGGCAAGGCCAAGGCGCGCTGGGTGATGGCGGCGATCGCGCATATGGTTCATTCCAACCGCATGGCCGCGGACATCCTGCGCCGGCACGGCGTGCATGCCGCGACCGATGTGACCGGGTTCGGTCTCATCGGGCATCTGGTCGAGATGGTGCGCGCCTCCGAGGTCGACGTGACGCTCGCGATCGGCCGCGTGCCGCTGCTCGACGGCGCGCGCGAAACCGTGGCAGGCGGTATCTTCTCTTCGCTGCAGCCGCAGAACGTTCGCTTGCGCCGTGCCATCGGGGAGCTCGACGCCGCCGCGCGCCACCCGCTCTATCCGCTGCTGTTCGATCCCCAGACGGCGGGCGGACTGCTGGCGGCGATCCCGCTCGAGGAAGCGGCGCATTGCGTCGCGGCGCTGCGCGCCGAGGGTTATCCCGATGCCGAGATCATCGGCTTCGTGAGCGAGCGCAGCGGCGCGCTCGAGCCCGTCACGCTCGACCTGACTGGCGAGCGGCTGGCCGACGCACTAAAGAGACTTGGCCGCGCATGTAACGGTCGTCCCCGGGCGAGCGCAGACCCGTAACCACCGGCTCTCGACTATGGGGCCTCGCGAAGCGGGGGATGATATATTAGACTACCAATCGAATATAATTGTTGACTACAACGAGAAGCTGGAGTATGATTCGCACATCCCGCTCGAGAGGGGCGTCTCCGGAGACGATCCTGATGGCGGAGCGGGATGTGGCGTCGACCGCGGCTCGTAACCGCGGACACGAGACGCCGGGGCCGCGGCCGGGCAGATGCGCCCGGTTGCGTGGAGCCTTCGCACCGGAGCCGGCAGGCAATGCCGGCGATGGAAGCGGACCCTGGCCGACAGCGCCACGGTGGAGCGCCGAGAGGCGGCCTCCCGGTTGCGCGGGAGGGCCCACGCCTCGCAAGCGTGGCGTCGCGCCTTACCAGCGCGACTTATTCAAGGCTGGCGCCTGTCGGCGCTCCGCCATCCCCTCGGGGGTGGCTGCAAGATGAAGGATCAATCCCCGGGGCGCCGCAAGCGCCGCGGGAGGGAGACGAGTGGTTGGAAGGAGTGGTGGCGGGCACATCCGGCACCGGGCTGTTTGACATCGTGAATAGGGGTAGCGCGCATCGCGCCGGTTGCGTTCTGTCGGCCGGGGCGACGCACCGTCATGCGTTGTCGCCACCGCTCGAGCAGCACACGAGACTGTCGTCCCCGCGCAGGCGGGGACCCAGTATTCCAGCGGTCCGCGTGTATGGCACGATGGGTCCCCGCTTTCGCGGGGACGACAGCTCGTAGGATGGGTTGAGCGCAGCGAAACCCATCGCCAAGGGCTGCTGCTGCGGGCCTCACGGCACCAGCGCGGCAATCTCAATGGCGACGCCGAACAGAGACGGATGCGACCGCCGCGTGACTGTTGCAACCATTCAAGCAACACTCATGCCAGCGCGGAGCGCGACGGTCGGCCAAGGCATAGGTCTTGCATTCGGCGACGGGCGAACGCCGTATCAGGAAACGCACCAGGAAGGACGACACATGTCCGCTCAACAACTTCCGCCGGGAGCGACCTTGCTCATCCGGGGCGGGGAAGCTCTCCTGCCCGATGGCGACTGGCACCAGCCTGACCGAGTGGATATTGCCATTGCCGGCAACACGATCGCGGGCATTGCCCCCGCTTACGCAGCGCCGGACGGGCACGCGATCGAGGTGCTCGACGCCCGCCGGCATCTGGTCTTGCCTGGCTTCATCAATGCCCACTATCACTCGCACGACGTGCTGGCGAAGGGCACGCTCGAGGAGATCCCGCTCGAGACCTGGCGGCTTTACGTGCTGCCGCCCCAGTATCCGCCGCGCTCGGTCGAGGAGGTGCGCGCCCGCACGCTGCTGGGCGCGTTGGAGTGTCTACGGTCCGGAATGACCACCATCCAGGACATGCTGACGCTCTACCCGTTCGAGGACCGCCATCTCGACGCGGTGATGGAGGTCTACGAGCGGATCGGCATCAGGGTGGTGTTCGCTCTGCAATATGCGGATCGAAGAGGGATCGAAACCGTCCCGTACTGGGCCGAGACCTTCCCGGAACATCTGCATCCGATGTTGTCGGGTGCGGCCGAGCCCGAGCGTCGCCTCGATCTGCTCGATCATTTCGAGGCGGCGTGCCTCAAGGCGCCGGCGAAGCCGCGGGTGCACTGGGCGCTCGGACCGTCGTCGCCGGAGCGCTGCACACCCGCCTTGATGGCGCGCACGATGGAGCTCGCACGCCGCTACGATGTGCCCGTCTATTCCCACATTTACGAATTGCGCGGCATGGCGTTGCAGGCGCGGCTCACGCTGCCGGAGCACGACGGCATGCTGGTCCGACAGCTCGCCGAGGGCGGCAATCTCGATCGCAGGCTCAATCTCGCGCACAGCGTCTGGCTGGCGCCGGCGGAGATCGACCTGCTCGCCGAGTTGGGAACGGGCGTGGTGTTGAATCCGCAGGGCAATCTCAAGATGAAGTGTGGAATCGCGCCGATCCGCGCCCTGCAAGCGGCCGGCGTCCGCATCGGGCTGGGGTGCGACAATTGCAGCTGCTCCGACGCGCAGAACATGTTCGTGGCGATGAAGCTGTTTGCGCTGTTGGCGGCTGTCAGCGATCCGATCCCGGGTCCGCCGCAGACGGCTGCCGCGCTGCGTGCCGCGACCGAGGCGGGGGCCGAGGGCGCGCGGCTCGGCCACGTGATCGGCCGCATTGCGTCCGGCTACAAGGCCGACCTCACGCTGATCGACATGAACGATCCGACCTGGTCCCCGCTCAACAGCGCGGCCCGCCAGCTCGTCCACATCGAAGCCGGTCGCGGCGTGCGCCATGTCATCGTGGACGGCACCGTGGTGGTGCGCGACCGGCGGCTCACCACCATCGACGAAGAAACGATCTACGAAGCGGTCAAGGCGGTCATGCCCAGCTTCCGGCGCGATTTTGCGGCCATTTCCGACCGGGTCGGCCAACTCCAGCCTTGGCTCGACCAGGCGCACCGCAAGATCATGTCCACCAAGCTCGACGTGGAGCGGCTCTATATTCCGTTCTGATCCGTCAGTCCGGCCAACCCGAGTCGTAGTGGCGCAGAATCTCGCCCCGAATGAACGGGTCCGGATCACGGCCGATAATTCGGTTGCCCGAGATCACGTCGTTGGGTTGCACCGGCACGAGCGGACCGAAGCCATAGTGTGGATTGGCCTGCGTGTCGTAGGCCTCGGGTACTGCGCGATGGCGGTGCCCGTAAGCCGCCTCTTCGTACCCCTGGGCATGCGCGGCCTCGGCCGCGATCAGCGCGGCGAGCGCGGCCGAGGCGGCGACCGCCATTCTGGCAACGAGCATCTTCATGACACATCTCCATGTCGCGATTGATGCCCATTGAGTTAGTATTCCGATGCCGGTGGGTTTGGACTGCCTTGCGGCTGCTTGCTCGCAATTGCGCCGAACCCCAGTCAGGCCGGGACCACAGGCGCCTTGGTCTTGCGCAACGCCTCCATCACGCGCGGATCCAACTTCAAATGCGCGCTCACCAGTTCCGGCGGCGTCAATGCCATCCATTGGTCCAGCGACACGTCGGCGAAGTAGCTGCTCTTGAACATCTCGAGAAAGCGCATCGTCGTCGTGCCGGTGTTCTCGACGTAGTGCCCCATGGCGAAGGGCACGTAACCGACGTCGCCGGCGCGGAAATCGAAGGTGCGCGCCTGTCCGGAGGCGCCAAACACGCCCATGCGCGCCTGGCCTTCGATGTAGTATTGCCATTCGTCGGTGTTGGGATGCCAATGCAGCTCGCGCATTCCGCCGGGGTCGACCTCGACCAGGGCAGCCGCGATTGTCGTGGAAACCGGGAATGTGCTGGAGTTGCTGATCCGCACCGTTCCGCCCTTGGTCTTGATCGGCCGTTGCGCCGACAGCCGGTGGCTGAAGCTCCGGGGCACGGCGGTTGCGCCCGCAATCCGGTCGGAGGCGAGCGGTCCCGGAACGGGCGCAGGGAAGATGTAGAGCTCGTCGGGGCCGGGCGTATGTCCGAAGAACGAGGCGTCGACGCCGAAATTCTTGCCCAGCACCTCGGTCGGCACATGCTTGAACCAGTCGCTGATCAGGAAGGTGTTGTCTTCGTCGAAGTCGCCATCGTCGAAGACCAGGAGGAATTCACACCCGTCGGGATTGAGGCCCTGGATGGAATGCGGAATGCCCGGGGGGAAATACCAGAGATCGCCGACGCCCACGTCATCGACGAAGTTGCGACCGTCGGCGTCGACGGCGGTGATGCGGGCGGTGCCGTAAAGCATGTAGGCCCACTCGGCAGCCTTGTGCCAGTGCAGCTCACGCACGCCGCCGGCATTCAGGCGCATGTTGACGCCGGCGATATTCTTGGAAATGCCCAACTCGCGCGCCGTTACCTGCCGGGTCCAGCCGCCCCTTTCCAGTCGCATATGCGCGTCCGCGAAGGAGAAGCGCAGATTCGGCAACGTGCCGTGGTCGGTCGACGGCGGAACGAGCAGGTCGGGGTTCTGCCGATCCCGCACGACGTTGCGCGGGCCGGGATCGGTGCCGCCGCGACCGGGGCGCAGGGGCTGCGGTGTGGGGTCACCGGGTTGCGCGCTCGCAACTGTTGCCGCCGTAAGAAGGCCCCCGGCTGCTGCTGCCGTCAACACATTCCGACGCGAGATGGGATTCATGATCGCCTCCGCCCTGACGTTTCCTGCCTGATGTAGCGGTTCGCTGAGCCGCCGCGATGCCGACTCCACTGTTCAGCGCTCGCGGCCACCGTCGCGCATATTTGTTCATTGGGCTGGAAAGAACTTTGCTGCCTTTGCTGCGATTGGGGCGATCCTGCCGCAACTATGGCGCAGGAGCGGCGGCACGACTCGCGTCGCGATCCCCGCAAGCGGGAGAAAGACGCCACAAGATCAAACAAGTGTCCGCCGCGGCACGAAATAGATGCAGGCAGTCATCTCGAACAGAAAGGCATCTGCCATGAAGAAATTTGCGTTGCACAGGATAGCGGTCGTCGTTGTTGCCATGGCGTTGGGAAGCGCGGCGATTGCGACCGACGCGCTCGCGCGGGGTGGCGGCGGAGGCGGTGGTCACGGGGGCGGCGGCATGGGCGGCGGACATTTCGGCGGGGGAATGGGCGGTGGACATTTCGGCGGGGGAATGGGCGGCGGACATTTCGGCGGAGGGATGGGCGGCGGACACTTCGGTGGGGGGATCGGCGGCGGACACTTCGGTGGGGGACGTTTCGGCGGGGCGGTCGGCGGCGGGCACTTCGCTCGGGGCGGACACGTCGGCGGCGGACACTTCGCTCGAGGGGCGGACACTTCGGCGGCGGACGTTTTCGCCACCATTTCGCCCGCTTCGGACATGTGCGGGGCTTTGGCGCGCCGTTCTGGTACGACGATGGCTACGACGACTCCGCCTCGTGCTGGCTTCCCGATCGTGTCTATCCGCGACGCCTGCGTTACGTCTGCTGAAGCGGCCCGCCAAGCTCGATCGGCAGGAATGCAACCCGCCCAGGCAGACGCACCGAGCCATGCGGCGGCTGCGTCTGCTTGACTACCGTCAATCGCGTATGCGCCGGAACTTCTGGGGTGGCGCGGGATCGGCTACGAGCACCTCGATCGGGAGCGCGTGGTTGATCACATAGCTGCCGTAGTTGCGGTCATGCCCGCCGGGCTGGACGTTGCCGTTCGCATCCTGGGCGCGCGCTAGCAACGTGTATTGCCCCGGTTTTTTTGGTGTCAGCCAATCCAGTCTCCACCGTCGCCACGCATGCCGGCGCACCGGGTCCAGGAATTCCGCCTCGGCCCAGGTTCGGCCGCCGTCGGTGCTCACCGTGACCCCGGTCACGTCGGTCTCGCCCGCCCATGCGGCGCCGGAGATCGTGTAACTCCGGCTCGGCAACAGGGTTTCATGCATCCGCGGTCGGGCGATCTCGGACTTGAGCATCATTTCTCCGAGCGCGCGGCGCACCGGCTTGCCGTCAAGCGAATCCCAATACGCGTAGTCCGATGTCTGCCAGTAACCCCGAAACGGCACGCATACAGCCTGGACATGCGTCAGCCACTTGACGGACGCCATTCCATAATGCCCGGGCACGATTGCGCGCACCGGATATCCATGATCTTCGGAAAGCTCCTCGCCGTTCATTTGGTAGGCGATCAGGACGTCCCGCTGCACCGCTTTGTCGCGGGGAACGCTACGGGCGTACGAGATCGGACCGGGAGGTACGGGTTGTTCTACCGGCGTCCCGCGATCGGCGCCTTCGAGCACGATCTCGCAGGCGTTTTCTTCGAGCCCGGCGCGCTCCAGCAACGCCGCCAGGGGCACTCCAGTCCATTCCGCAGTTCCCACTGCTCCGAGCTCCCACTGTACGCCTTCGCACCGGAGGCACGAGAAAGACCCGGCTATTGCCTGCGCACTCCAAAGTGGCGACCCGCGTCTCGCGCGGCATGTCGCGCAATTCGCCATAGCTCAGCGCCAACGGATGCCTGACTGCGCCGTCGATGCTCAGCCGGTAGGAGGCGAGGTCAAACTTCGGCGCCGGGAAATGGCTGCGTACATAGAACAGCTTCGTCGGAGTGAGGAACGCGTCGACCCGGTCAAAGGGCATCTCCAGATTGGTCGGCTCCCACTGTCGAATGATGAGGTCCGTCGAAAGGGTGTCCTCGCCGACGTCGTGCTTCTTTGAGCCTTCCATCATTTTCTCCTTTGGACGCTACCGCGGCGAGTCGCGGCCCGACTACAGGTGCAGCGCACCCGGCGGTGACAGTACCAACACCAGGTAAATTGCTATGCCGATCAACGCCAGGAACAAGGCCACCGCGACCGCTCCCTTCGAGAGCGAGCGATATCTGAACTCACCACGGTTCAATTCTCCGATCAGACGCGCATAGCGCCGTGCAGCAAAGAAATTCACGGCGACGCCGATCGCAATGAGCGTCGTCCCAAACAACAGTGAAAGCGAGTAGGGCTCCCCTCCGGCGGCGTGTTGCGCGACGTGAGATTCGTCCAGGACGGGCCCAAAATGCGCCACCACGAAGCCGAATCCCATCAAAGCCAAACCGGTGCGAATCCACGCGAGAAACGTTCTCTCTTCGGCGAGATAATCGCGCAGCTCGGCCCCTGACTTTCCTTCGGTGGTTCTGTCCGACATTTGCGCGGCCGTTTGGCTGAAGGGAGGCGGCGCGTACGCCGCCCAAACCGACATTGCGTGGCGCACCTCGAGGTACGGAACCAGCACCTTTCGATGACCTACCCCGTATGCTTGGAAAGTGGCTTGACCAGCCTTGCCGCGGTTGGTTCCCCCTTGCGTCACTGCCCGGAATGCGCCCATGGCGCAACGCGCACCATGTTGGTGATCCCCGCAACACCGGGCCAAACGAAGCAATTTCGCAAAAGCATCCTTTTCCCAGGCCGCTATGATTACGCTCGAACGTCGGTGATCGCCGCGAGTTGGTTCAGCGTTTGGCGAGATGTCTGCGTTCGACCAGGCGGTTTGAATTGGGTCCCGCTCCCAGGCCCTGCCCACCCCGCCGGGTCAGCAAGAAGCCGGTTCCTCCCCCCGGTGCGGCTTGGACGCAGACACTTGGGCCGGTGGTCCCGCCACCGGCCCATTCTTCTTTGGCGATCGTGACGCGGAAATGTTTCGGGGCGCGCCGCCGGTCTCAATTCGTCGTATGCGGCTCTGGCATCGCGGTTGCGGCGTCGGATCGCCGCGAGAGGCTCGCGACGAGCACCGCCACGATGCCGGTCAGAAAGATTCCATCGAATGTTCCGGCGCCGCCGATGGAGGCTATCGGCGCGCCCAGGCCCTGCAGCTTGTCCAGATTGAGCAGGTCGGCCCCGATCAGCGTACCGAGGCTGCCGCTGATATAGGCCAGCGGCACGGCATAGGACGCGACAGCAGCATGGCGACCGCTGCCGTCGTCAAGGCGGGAACGAGCACAGGCAGCGCAATTCCGACCCCCGGCACCGGATCGGCCAGGGCGTAGCACACGGCGGCGACGCCGGCAGTGGCGAGCAGCCCGGGACCCCACAGCCGATTTTTCATGAGCAGATAGATTGACATCAGACCGGGGATGACGGCCCCGCCGACATTGACGGCGATCACGGTGCCGGGCCAGTCGACCACGACCGGCACCACATAGTGCATTCCGAAGTATATGACCTCTCGTCCCGACATGATCTGCTGGTCCGGCAACTCAGCGATCGGAATATTGACATAGCTTCCGATCAGCGAACCGAGCAGCAGCAGCAAGGCAGTGCGCGAGCTCACTCCGATCCGTACATAGGCATAGCGCAAGACTCCAACCTGGATCAGAACGACCAATACCAGGAACATCCCGACCAGAATGGAGAAGAACGTCGGGCTGAGCGGGAAGTAGTGGAGCTGGCTCGCGGGCATCGATATTACGCCACGGACATTTCGCTGCGTCGGCGTTCCGAAAGCCGCGCTGGCGAACGGCCTCAACGGTTGGAGGCTATACGCGGATTTCCTCGATCTCGAACAGCGAGAAGAAGGAGGCCGGGGTCACGGATTTGACGCCGGTTTCGGTGACGACGCCGACAACGAGGATCCTGACGATCTCAAAGGCCGCGTCCTTGCTCCTGGCGGTGCCGAGTTGCGGGCCGCGCACATAGGCCATGGTGGAGACGCCGCAGGCAGTCGGATCGTGCTCGGCGGCGTTGACCCCTTTCAGCGCGCTCTCCACGTCGCCGTCATAGAGCGCAACGAAGCGCTGCACTTGCTCCTGGGTGTCGCAGATGAGGCTGGTTCCGACCTCGACATCGACGTCCTGCGCTTGCGTCGGCAGCGGCAGGAGCGGCAGCAATGCCAGCCCGAACAGGGCGCGCCGCGGGGCCGAGATCATGGGAGCCTCCTCTGGGAGGGCGTTCGCTCGGCGGCTGGAGCGCCGGCCGAGACGACGGCGGGCACGCGACCGGCTTCCCGCTCGCCTGCTTGCCCGCGCCTGACGAGGCCGGAAAAAGCCACGATCGTGCCGATCAGCAGCATGAGGAAGTAGGGTTTCATGTCCTGCCCGCCGGTGTTGGCAGCGCCTTGAGGCGTTGCCGTTTGCGCTGGTACTAAGGGTCAGGCATCGAATACACGACTGACGGGAAAGTGACTTTGAGCGGTCTTGCTGTGATTTGTTCGCTCTTGGCGCGACCGCTACAAGAGCCGCCCGATGATCGTGACCTTCCAGCGACTCATGCGGTTTGCGCCGATCAGATATGATGAAATCGCACCTACGGACAGCCGAAGCCTGCGAATGAGCGCCACTTCGGTCCCCAAACGCGTACGGTCGCACCGGCGCCGACGACCGTGCGGGCAAGGCTCGACATCCACCGCAATGGGCGCAAGCGAGATGCAAGATAAGCCGCCGTCGCCGAAATTTTCCGCCTCGTCCCTCGTCCTCGTCGGCGCTATTGCGCTTACGATCGGGATTTTCATCATCGACACGGCCACCACGCTCGATATCGCGATTGCGGTGCTCTACGTCGTCGTCGTGTTCGTGGCCGCAAACTTTCTTCAGCGGCGCGGTGTCTTGCTGGTGGCGGCGGGATGCGTGGCACTGGCGGTGCTGAGCTTCCTGCTCTCGCACGGGCTGTCCGCGGGCACGGCTCTGGCGCGCTGCTTCGTGAGCATCGCGGCGATCGGAGCCACCACTTACCTCGCCTTGAAGAACCAATCGGCCAGCATGGTGCTGCGCGAGCAGGCCAGCCTTCTCGACCTCACCCACGACACGATCTTCGTGCGCGATCTGAACGACGTCATCACCTACTGGAACCGCGGGGCCGAGGAGCTCTACGGCTGGACCCGGGACGAGGCGATCGGACAGGTCTCTCACCAACTCATGAAAACCGTCTTCCCGGAGCCGCTCGAAGACGATCACGGCGGAGTTGCTCCGCACCGGTCGTTGGGAAGGGGAGCTCATTCACACCAAGCGAGATGGGACGCGCGTCACCGTGGCGAGCCGGTGGTCCCTGCAGCAGGACGAGCGGGGACGGCCCATCGGTACGTTGGAGACCAACAACGACATCACGGAACGCAAGCAGGCCGACGCCGAGCTGCTCGCGAGCGAGCGACGATACCGCAACATCTTCCAGACCGCCGGCGTATCGATCTGGGAAGAAGATTTCTCGCAGGTCAAGGCAGCCATCGACGATCTCAAGGCGCGCGGCGTGCGGGATTTCGCGCAGTATCTGGCGAAGAACCCGGAATTCGTCCGGCAAGCCATCGCGATGGTGAAGAATCGTCAACGTCAACGATACGACCGTCAAGTTGCTTGGAGCTGCGCACAAGGACGAGCTGCTGGTCTCACTGCACAAGATATTCGTGCCGGAGACCGAGGACGTGTTCCGGCAGGAGCTGGTCGCCATTGCCGAAGGACGGACCTTCTTCGAGGCCGAGACCGCTTTGCGGACCCTGAAGGGCGATCGGCTGTCCGTCCTGCTCACGATTGCGTTTCCGTCGGAGGCGGACGCATTGGACTGCGTGCTGGTGAGCATGATGGATATCACCGAGCGCGAACGAATGAACGAGGCGCTGCACCAGGCGCAGGCCGAGCTCGCTCATGTCACGCGCGTGACGACGCTGGGGCAGCTCACCGCGTCGATCGCCCATGAAGTGAACCAGCCGCTCGCGGCCATCGTCACCAACGGCGAAGCCTGCCTGCGGTGGCTCGGTTACGACCCGCCGCAGCTCGATGAGGTGCGTGGCGCCGTAGAGAGCATGATCGGCGACGGCATGCGCGCGAGCGAGGTGGTTTCGGGGCTGCGCGCGCTTTCCAAGAAGACCGACCCGCAGCGGATGCGGTTGAACCTGAACGACGTCGTCCGCGAGGTCATTCCGCTGGTTCACCGCGAAGTGTTCAATCACCGGGTCTCGCTGCGGCTTGGAGCTCGCGCCCGCGCTGCCCCCCGTGCTCGCCGACCGGATTCAGCTGCAGCAGGTCGTCATGAACCTGCTGATCAATGGAATCCAAGCCATGGCCTCCGTCACCGACCGCACGCGCGCAGTTGTCGATCCGGTCGCGCCAGCTCGACGACGACCAGGTGCTGATCGAAGTGGAGGACTCCGGCATCGGCATCGCCCCGGAGAACATGAGCCAGCTTTTCACCGCCTTCTTCACCACCAAGCTCGACGGCATGGGCATGGGACTGTCGATCTGCCGTTCGATCATCGAAGCACACGGGGGCCGGATATGGGCTTCTCGCAATGCCGGGCCGGGCGCAACGTTTGCGTTCACGCTGCCGTCGATCCGGGAGGCCGCCGCGTGAGCCGGCGCGCGCCGCGGCCGCGCGGCGGCTATCGGACCGCAGACTCGATCGTGGTCGGCTTCGACGCCGTCGGTCGCATCCGGCCGTTACCTGATCTATACTGCCGATCGACTTTGCACGATGTGCTGCTCGCAGTGAGGTGCGGTGGCGAATGACGCAAGTGGCGCCCGATTCGCAGTCGATCGTTTTCGTCATTGACGACGACGCGTCCCTGCGCAATGCGCTCAGCAACCTGTTCCGGTCGGTGGGCCTGCGGGCCGAGGTCTTCGGGTCGGCTCCGGAATTCCTGCAGAGCAAGCTTCCCGATGTACCCAGCTGCCTGGTCCTTGACATCAGGCTGCCGGGGCCGAGCGGCCTGGACTTTCAAACCGAGCTCGCCAAGGCGAATATTCACATCCCGATCATTTTCATGACCGGCCATGGCGATATCCCCATGACGGTGAGGGCCATGAAGGCCGGAGCGGTCGATTTCCTGACCAAGCCGTTTCGGGACCAGGACATGCTCGATGCGGTTGCGGCGGCGATCGAGCGCGATCGAAAACGGCGCGCGGATGAGAAGATCATCTCGGATCTGCAGGGCTCGTTTCGAGATCGCTGACGCCGCGTGAGCAGGAGATATTGGCTCTGGTCGCTGCCGGCCTCATGAACAAGCAGATCGCAGCCGAGGTCGGGCTTGCGGAAATCACGGTGAAGATCCACCGCGGAAACATCATGAAGAAAATGGGAGCGAGGTCGCTGGCCGACCTCGTGAGAATGGCGGAGCTGCTCGGGGTTCGTCGCCCCCAGCCGCAGCGCACACAAACCTAAGTATGATTTCCTAACGTTGCTTTCCACCCCATTGTGCAGGCGTGGCCAGGCTGCGACAGGCACGGCATTGCATGCGAAGGATTGTTCGATTTGTCTCGAGTTCCGGTGGTTTCCATCATCGACGATGATGCGTCCGTCCGCGTGGCGACCAACAGGCTCGTCCGGTCGCTCGGGTACATCGCCCATACATTTTCATCGGCCGACGAGTTCCTGCAATCCTCCCACGTGAATGACACGTCCTGCGTGATCGCGGATGTTCAAATGCCCGGCATGAGCGGCGTCGAGCTGCAAAGTCTCCTGCTGGCCCAAGGACGCCGCATGCCGATTATTTTCATCACGGCCTTTCCCGAGGAGAGCACGCGGGCGCGGGCGCTGGAGGCCGGAGCAATCTGCTTCCTGACCAAGCCCTTCGATGGACCGACATTGATCAAGTACCTCGCTGCGGCCGTCGAGAGCACCAACGGCGCAACCTGAAATCCGCTTCGCTTGGAGTTGCGCGGCAGCGGCTTGCAGCGGCGCGGCAACGCGTCCGCGAGCGCGAGCGATTTTCCAATGCGCAGGCGAACCGCCGTTATACCAACGTATGGTTCTGTCAAACCAACGCGGGCGCTGAATCAACGTGCGTACGATGGCGGCAGTGGTCGCGGTCGAACTAGCCTCGCACCAGGCTGGAAACGGGCAACCGTGGGCTCAAGCAGTCGATCCCACGGACTCTCGAACGTCAGAGGTGCAATCCATGTTGACGAACTCCGCGTCCGCGAACCTGACCTCGTACCGTCCTTTCGACCGGCGTCCGCCGAAGCCGCGCGGGACTGCGATGCTGCTGTCGTTGGAGCGCCACTCGCCGATCGACGAAGAGCAGCATGTACGCACGGGTTACGCGGCTCCACTGCTGCAAGATCGTCGCATCGTCGGAACGGTCGAGCCCACGGTGGAGATTTCGCCGGCCGATGTCGTCAAGCGCCGCGCCGTGAGCTTGGAACGGCATGTCGGCCGAGATCGTGCAAGCCACGCGACGCCAAAGCACCGAGTATCGCTTTCGCGCGCCAGCGCCATCTGCTCGCCGTCTACGAGCAGGGCGTGCGTCGCGACGGCGATACGTTCGTCGAGGGCTTGCCCAGATCGTCCCTGCGGGACCTGAAACGAAAGCTCACCTTCGTGCCGGCCGGCCACGAGTACCATGAACGGCAGGAGCCGCGCGTTCTCACGCGCGTGGTGTATTTCTACTTCGATCCCGCCAAGATGCCGACGCACTCCGAGAACGGCGCCGAGAACGCTCCGTTGGCTCCGCGGCTGTTCTTCGAGGATGCCGCGCTGTGGGACACGGCGCTCAAGCTCAAGCGCCTGATCGAGAGTGGCAGCTCCGACAACCGGCTCTATCTCGAGGCGCTCGGCGTGGTTCTCGCGCATGAGCTCGTGCGTCTCAACGCCGGGGCGCCGCGCGTCGATGCGCCCGTGCGCGGCGGCCTCGCCGCCTGGCAGCAGCGGATCGTCACCGGATATATCGAGGAGCATCTCGGCGAGCAGATCCCGCTCGCGACGATGGCGCAGCTCGTGCGCCTGAGTCCCGTATTACTTTTGCCGGGCGTTCAAGCAATCGTTCGGCGTGCCGCCGCATCGCTATCACAACCAGCGCCGCATCGAGCACGCCAAGATGCTGTTGGCCAAGCCTGCGCCCTCGGTGACCGATATCGGAATGACGGTCGGCTTCAGCGAGACCAGCTCGTTCACCGCGGCGTTTCGCAAGGCCACCGGGCTGACGCCGACCGCGTATCACCGCGGCCTCGCGTAACATGCCGCGGCAGCCGGACGCAGGAGAGCCGCGATTGCAGCAAGACCGAGCAAATCGCAGCAATCCGCGCCAGATCGCGTCCGGGCACGCGGTTAGATCTTTTGGTTGGGGCGGCGGGACGGCGAGTTCCCATGAGGAGGACCTTGAGATGACACGCTTGGTGTTGGCCGCGATAGCGGCGACGCTGCTGGGCTGCGGCGCTGCCTTCGCGCAAGTCGGCGGGATCGGGCCGTCGCCGCTCGGCATGACGTCGCCGCTCGGCATCGGACCCGCTGCGCAGGTCGCGCCGACGGGAATCCCCATGGGCGCCACCGAACTCGCTTCGCCCGGCGTGAGCCCGATGACGAGCGGCACATCGCCTGTTCCCTCCATCGGCGGCACCGCGTCATGTTCGAGCATGGGCACATCGAGCTCGAGCACCGTCTTTGACGGCGGCGGCATGGCGGGGACTGCGTCAGGCACCTGCGCCGGAATGGCCAGTAGTCCTGTGGGGAGTCCCGCGGCCTCGGCCTCATCGCCCACCGGCATGGGCCAGCCCTCCTCGGTCGCCCGTGCGGGAATTCCGTTGGGCTCAACCGAGATCGGAGTCGGAGGTCTCAGCCCCATGCCGGAGATTCTGACCCCCAATCCATCGGCACCCCCTATGACGCTGACCCCCCTCGTTGCGAACCCCCCTTCCAATCCATCGGCGCCCCTTTCGGCGTTGGGGAGCACAGCCCCATGCCCGATGATCGGTACCGGCGACCCTTCGATCACCGGAAGGCCTTCGACGTTCGGATTGCCTTTGACAGGCAGACCAGGGTCAGCGACGACGGGAACGTCGACCCCCTCCGGCTCCTGCTGAGGCGCACAGGGGGGCGACGATGCGACGAACGATCACCATTCTTCTGGCTGTCCTGATCGGCGTCCTCGCCGTCGGCGGTGTCCTCGCCGCCCTGCATCACTTCCCGTTTGAACGGCGGGCGGCGCCGACGCCGGCACCCGCGATCCCGCCGGTGCCGGTCGTCGCCGCAACGGTCGCTCAGCATGACGTGCCGATCTATCTGACCGGGGTCGGCACGGTCATCGCCTACAACACGGTGGTCGTGCGCAGCCAGATCCAGGGACAGATCGTCAGCATCAACTTCACCGAAGGGCAGACCGTGCATGCCGGCGACCTGCTCGCGCAGATCGATCCGCGGCCCTACCAGGCGCAGCTCGACCAGGTGACCGCCACGCGCGATCGCGATCAGGCCCAGCTCGTCAACGCCCAGGCCAATCTCAATCGCTATACCGATCTGGGCAACAAGGGCTGGGCCACCCCGCAACTGGTCGAGACCCAGACAGGCGCAAGTGGCTCAGCTGCAGGCCGCCATCAAAGCGGACGAGGCGCTCATTGAAGCCGCGAAGGTGCAGCTCAGCTACACCCGGCTGACCTCGCCGATCGATGGAGTGGTCGGCATTCGTCAGATCGACATCGGCAACATCATCCATCCCGACCGACGCCGAACGGGCTCGTCGTCGTCACGCAGATCGAGCCGATTTCGCTGATATTCACGCTCCCGGAGACGGTTCTGCCGCAAATTCAGCAGCAGCAGCAAAAGACCAAGGGCCCGCTCACGGTTCTCGCCTACAGCCAGGACAATACGATCAAGCTGGATGAAGGCGTGCTCGGGCTCGTCAACAACGAGATCCTGCAGACCACCGGCTCGATCCAGCTCAAGGCGAATTTTCCCAACAAGGCGCATCGGCTCTGGCCGGGCGAGCTCGTCAACGCGCGGCTGCTCCTCGATACGCGGCATGACGGCCTGACCGTTCCTGCATCGGTCGTGCAGCAAGGTCCGAAAGGAGCCTACGCCTACGTCATCAATCCCGACAATACGGTCGAGGTCCGGCCGGTCAAGGTCGCGCAGATCAGCGACGGGCAGGCCCTCGATCGACTCCGGCCTCGCGGCGAACGAGCAGGTCGTGACCGACGGACAGTACAAGCTGCAGCCCGGCACGCATGTCACGATCCTGCACCGGCCAGGCGGCCGAAGAAGCCGCGGCTCAGAGCGCGCAGCAGGCACCGATCCCATGAACATTTCCGCGCCGTTCATCCAGCGGCCGATCGCGACCGCGCTGCTGATGGTGGGACTGTTGGTCGGCGGTCTGGTCGCCTATCCGCTGTTGCCGGTGGCGGCGCTGCCGAACGTCAACTATCCGACCCTGCACGGTCACGGCGCAGTTGCCGGGCGCCGACCCGCAGACCATGGCATCCTCGGTGGCGATCGCCGCTCGAGTTGCAGTTCGGTCAAATCCCGGGCCTCACCCAGATGACATCGGCGAGCGCGCTCGGCTATGTCCAGATCACCCTGCAGTTCGATTTGAGCCGCGCAGATCGACGGGGCGGTCAGCGACACGCTGTCGGCGATCAACGCGGCGAGCTGCGTACTTGCCGGCTGGGCATGCCGTATCCGCCGACGATCCGGAAGGTCAATCCGGCCGACACGCCGATCCTGGTGCTCGGGCTCACCTCCGACACCCTGCCGCTGACCGTTGTCAGCGCCTATGCGCAAAACATCCTGCTGCAAAAGATCTCGCAGATATCCGGAGTCGGCCTTGTCGGCATCGGAGGGCACGCAGCAGCCGACCGTCCGCGTACAGGTCGATCCGGAGGCGCTGGCAGCTCGCGGCATCAACCTCGAGGATGTACGCACGGTACTCGGCCAGGCGAATGTCGACCTTCCGAAAGGCACGCTCAACAGCCCGCGCCAGACCTACACGCTCAATACCAACGATCAGCTGTTCAAGCCCGACCAATACGCCGATCTGATCGTCGCCTATCGCAACGGGTCGCCGGTCCGCGTACGCGATATCGGCCGCGCCATCAGCGCGGGGGAGAACGAGCTGATTGCCGGCTGGTTCAACCAGCAGCGGGCGATCATCCTGGCGATCCAGCGCCAGCCCGGAGCCAACGTCATCGAGACGGTGGGCCGGATCAAGGCGATGCTGCCGGTGCTGCAGGCCTCGATTCCGCCCGCCGTCAAGATTTCCGTCATTTCCGACCGCACCCAGACCATCCGCGCATCGGTCGACGACGTGCAGTTCACGTTGCTGCTGACGGTTGCGCTCGTCGTCATGGTGATCTTCATATTCCTGCGCAATTTCTGGGCGACCATTATCCCGGCCGTCACCGTGCCGCTGTCGCTGGTCGGCACCTTCGCGGTGCTCTACGAACTCGGCTACAGTCTCGACAACCTCTCGCTGATGGCCTTGTCGATCGCGGTCGGCTTTGTGGTCGACGACGCCGTCGTCGAGATCGAGAACATCGTACGGCATATGGAGGAGGGCCTCTCGCCGTACGAGGCGGCGCTGAAGGGGTCCGGCGAGATCGGCTTCACCGTCGTGGCGATCACGTTCTCGCTCATCGCCGTGTTCATTCCGCTGTTCCTGATGAGCGGCTATGTCGGACTGCTGTTCCGCGAATTCGCCGTCGCGGTGAGCGTGGCGCTCGTTCTCTCGTTGGTGATCTCGCGGACGCTCACGCCGATGATGTGCGCATACCTGCTCAAGCCGGAGAGCAAGGAGCATGGATGGCTCTACCGGTTGTCCGAGCGCGGCTTCGATGGCCTGCTCTACGTCTATGAGGCAGGCCTGAAAGTCGTGCTGCGGCACCGCTTCATCACGCTGATGGTGATGTTCGGCACCATCGCGCTGACCGGGTATCTCTACGTGATCATTCCCAAGGGCTTCTTTCCCCAGCAGGACACCGGATTGATCCTCGGCCAGTCCGAGGCGGCGCAGGATATTTCCTTCCAGGCCATGCAGGAGCGCCAGCAAGCCTTGCTCGATGCCCTGGTGCGGGATCCGGCCGTCGCCACGGTCGGTTCGGCGGTGGGTGCCGGCGGCGGCATCTACACGCTCAATGACGGCCGCGTCTTCATTTCGCTCAAGCCCCATGACCAGCGTGACCCGATCGACCAGGTGATCGCGCGGCTGCGGACCAACCTCGCCAGGATCCAGGGGATCACGCTGTATATGCAGGCCGCGCAGGACATCACCATCGGCGCGCGGCTGAACAAGACCCAGTTTCAGTACACCATGAATGACGCCGACCCCGGCGAGCTCAGTCATTGGGCCGGCGCTGTTCCTCGATAAGATCAAGACCATCCCCAGCATTGCCGACGTCACCACCGATCAGCTCAATGCCGGGCCGATGCTCGACATCACCATCAAGCGCGACGTCGCCTCGAGCTACGGCATCCTGCCCTTCACGATCGACAACACGCTCGACGACGCCTTCGGCCAGCGTATCGTCTCGACCATGTATACCACCTTGCAGCAATACCATGTCATTCTGGAGGTCAACCCCAAGTTCCAGTATGGACCCGAAGCGCTCAACGGCATCTATGTCAAATCATCGAGCGGGCAGCAGGTGCCGATATCCACGCTGGTCGACTCGGTGGTGAAGGTCGCGCCGCTCGTGGTCAACCACCAGGGCCAGTTCCCGTCGGTCACGATCTCGTTCAATCTCGCCCCGGGCACCGCGATCGGCGATGCGGTAAGCGCCATCCAGCAGGTTGAAAAAGAGCTGGCGCCGCCGCTCTCGCTCCAGACCAGCTTTCAGGGCAACGCCCAGGCATTCGGAGCATCGCTGACGAGCACGCCGATCCTCATCGGCGCAGCGCTCTTCGTCATCTACCTCATCCTCGGCATTCTGTACGAGAGCCTGATCCACCCGATCACCATCATCTCGACCCTGCCGTCGGCCGGCGTCGGCGCGCTGCTGCTGCTGATGGCGGTTCACTATCGATCTGAGCGTGATCGCGATCGTCGGCATCATCCTGCTCATCGGCATCGTCAAGAAGAACGGCATCATGCTGGTCGATTTTGCCTCAACAAGTCGAACACAACGAGGGCCTGACAGCCGAGGAAGTCGATCTACCGGGCCTGCATACTGCGCTTTCGGCCGATCCTGATGACCACGATGGCGGCGCTGCTCGGTGCCGTGCCGATGATGCTGGGTACCGGGGTCGGTTCTGAGATTCGCCAGCCGCTCGGCTACGCCATCGTCGGCGGCCTCGCTCTGTCGCAGGTTCTGACGCTCTATACGACGCCGGTCATCTATATCTACCTCGACCGGCTGCAGTCAGGCGGTGTCCGCGGCCGCCGGATGAGGCGGCTCGCCACGCCGATGTCGGAGCCCGCTTCTGGCCGGCTAGGGTGCGGCTTCCAGCACCGCCGCATCTCACACAACGCGTGTGCTGGCAGCCGATGATTTCAATGCAGTGGCGAGGATCTCCAACGCTCGGACCAGTTCGGGGCGGCTGGTCGCGGCGCCGAGCGCGACGCGAATCGCATGGGGTTGAGTGTCCCCGACACTGAACGTTTCCGCGGTCACGATGGCCAGTCCTTGCCTTTCCACGTGCGATGCGAACTCGGTCCTGCTCCAGCCGCGCGGCAAAGGGATCCAGATGTGGTGGCCGCTCGGATGCCGGAAAAACGCATGCCGGGCGAGTACGTCAGCGGCCAGCTTCTGTCGCGCGGCTGCTTCGTCTCGTATCGCGCCGATGATTGCCTCGGCGCTGCCGTCCTGCAGCCATCGCGTGACGAGCGCGACCATGAGAAAAGTGGGCATCTGCACCGTGGCGCGCAGCGTGTTCGCCAAGAGCTCGGCAGAGTCGCGATCGGGAGTCACGAGAAAGGACACGCGGAGCCCGGGCGCGATGCACTTGGAGAGGGTCGCGGCGAAGTATGTCCGCTCGGGAATGAGCGAAGCGATCGGCACCGCGTTCGGCTCGAGCGCGCCATAGGCATCGTCTTCCAAGAGCACCACGTCGTTGGCACGAAGGATTTCGGCAACCTGCTCGCGCCGCGACAGCGGCATGGTCGCCGTGGTGGGATTGTGGATCGTCGGGATCAGATAGACCGCCTTGGGAGCATGTTGCCGACAGGCCGACGCCAGCGCGTCGGGAACAATGCCATCCTGGTCGATCGGGACTCCGATGAGGCGCACGCCGGTGTAGGCGGCCGCGGCCTTGATGCCGGGATAGGTCAGCGCTTCCGTGAGTATGATGTCGCCCGGCGAGGTCAGCGCGATGAGCAGATTGAACAGCGCATTCTGCGTGCCCGGACAGATCACCAGTCGATCGCCACGCGCATCGGCGATGCGGGAACGAAGCCACCCTGCCGCGATGTCGCGTTCGGCTTCGCTCCCTCCCGGATCGCGGTAATTGAGATGGGCGGAGAACCCGACCTCGCGTTGGATCGCGGCGATCCCGCGCGTGAGCCGACCTTCGAGATCGGCCTCGATCGGCTGCGGCGGGAGATTCATCGAAAGGTCCAACGGCGGCTGTGGGGCAGCGGCATGGCGCGCGTGCGACAGGCTTTCGGCGACGAAGGTGCCGCGCCCGACGCGCGCTTCCGTCAGGCCGCGCTGCCGCGCTTCGGTGTAGGCCCGCGTGACGGTGGTGAGATCGATGCCGAGTGCTTTCGCCAACGCGCGGTGCGTCGGCAATTGCTGCCCGCGATGCAGTCGCCCGCTTGCGATATCCGCGGTCAACGCCTCGACGATGCGCTGATAAACCGGGCCGCCTCGGTCGGCGAGCGTAGGGACCCAATCCATACAATAATCCTGTCTTCGCATTGATTGTAGGTATATCCAATGCTAGTGTATGCATACACTTAATGCAAGACGATCGGGAGGAAATGGCGGTGTCCAATCCCCAGTCCGCGCAGCCCTGGATGTCCGACTTCGCGCGGGGCCTGCTTGGCCGCTGCCCCTGCTGCGGCGAGGGCCGGATGTTCGGCGCCTTCCTCAAGGTGAACGATCGTTGCGACGTGTGCGGTGAGGAACTCCATCATCACCGGGCCGATGATTTTCCGGCCTACATCGTGATCTTCATCGTGGGCCACTTGCTGGTCCCGAGCGCGCTCTCCGTGGAGACACACTTTGCCCCTGCATACTGGGTGCATCTGGCGCTTTGGCTGCCGGCGATTCTCATTCTGACGATCGGCCTCCTGCAGCCGACCAAAGGCGTGATCGTTGCCTTGCAGTGGCGGCTGGGCATGCATGGTTTCGAACACGCCAAGAGGGCTCGGGAGCTCGGGTGTGTGGCGCTAGCCGCGGATCGCACGTCAGCCCAACTCCCGCTCAAGCCTTGACAGGAGGATGCGATGGCCGAGAGCCGCCCGCCACTTCCACCCTTCACGCTCGAAACGGCGGTCCAGAAAGTCCGCATCGCCGAGGATGCGTGGAACACGCGCGATCCGGCGCGCGTCGCGCTCGCCTATACGAGCGACAGCCGCTGGCGGAACCGCGCTGAATTCCTGCAGGGCCGCGACGCCATCGAAGCGTTCCTGACGCGCAAGTGGCAGCGCGAGCTGGACTACCGCCTGATCAAGGAACTCTGGGCCTTCCGCGAGAACCGTATCGCCGTGCGCTTCGCCTACGAATGGCACGACGACAGCGGCACCTGGTTCCGCAGCTACGGCAACGAGAACTGGGAATTTGACGACCGCGGCTTGATGCGCCTGCGGATCGGCAGCATCAACGATCTTCCGATCAAGGAGAGCGAGCGCAAATATCACTGGTCGTTGGGCCGCCGCCCCGACGATCACGCATCTTTGAGCGATCTCGGCCTCTGAAGCGCGATCGCCAATGCGAGCGCGGTGAACGCCGTTATCGCTCTACAAGCAGGTTGCGGCTGCGGGCGAAAGTACGAGTGATTGCCGGCAGGGTCGTCGGCGAGGGAGGGAGAAACCTGGAGTTCGACGGACTCCAAAGCTCGAAGGTGGAAGGCCATGCTGACGAAGTCTTCTCCCACGAACAGCGCGTCATCTGCTTCAATTGGCGGTGGCCGCGATGAGCTGACTGATCGCAATCGACCTCGCCGGTCGCACGGTTGCTCCACAGCCGAGATACAAGCCGATCTCGCCCACAGAAACCGGGTAGCAACGGTGGGGGAGCTAACCGCTTCCTTAGCGCATGAGATCAAGCAGCCGCTCGCCGCCGCCGCCATCCATGCCAGTGCGTGCGAGCGATGGCTCCAGCGTGACGTCCCCGATGTGATGGAGGCGTGCGAGGCTGCCTCGGCAATGGTCGCTGACGTAACGCGCGCCGCCAACATCATCGACCGAGTTCGCTCACTCTACGGGCGAGGCATGCCACAGCGGGAGCTGGTTGACGTGAACGAGATTATTGGAGAGATGGTCGCTTTGCTGAACGATACGGCGCGTTGGAACTCCATCTCAACCCGCACGGAGCTCGACGTGGAGCTTCCGATGACCACAGCAGATCGCGTACAGCTGCAGCAGGTCTTGATGAACCTCATGCTCAACGGCATCGAGGCGATGAAAGATACGGGCGGTGAACTGGCCGTCACGTCGAAGAACACCGAGGATGGTCAATTACTGATTTCGGTGAGTGATTCGGGCATTGGGCTTCCTGTCGAGGAAACCGAGCGCATTTTCGTGGCGTTCTTCACCACGAAGCCGCAGGGCACCGGCATGGGGCTAGCGATTTGTCGCTCTATTATCGAGTCTCACGGTGGCCGTTTGTGGGCGAGCGCCAACAAAGGACGGGGTGCGACCTTTCACTTCACATTGCCCAAGAGGTCGGGCACGCCATGACCTCCGCAGGTACGTACATTCCTCAGGTTGCGAACTGAGGTCGTCAATGAGCGAAGCTGCCCAAGCGCAGATCAGTTCCAGTAGTCATCGGGGAGATTCACTACAATAGGTGCAGCCGTGCTCCGCCCCAGTCTCCCAACGAACCACGTGAAATCGCCCTAAAACGGCTTGCGACAAGTGAAGCATCTTGGCGTCTCATTTGCCGTAGTCGTCGCTGGACGGAAACGCCGTTTTTTGGTACGCAAGCCCGGTGTTGAACGGCGGAGATCGTGCGCCTGCTTGAAGCGGCGCGAGGGTTGGCGGGAGTTTCGGCACCGGCCGGCTCCCGCAGGACTACGCTTGCCCCCCGACGACGACCAGCCATTACGTGAATCCAATTCCTTCGTCCCGTGGCTGAGCGCTCGTCTTGAGATCGGCGCATCGACTCAGGGAGTGCTTCGATCGTGGCAATCCCGACCGAACCCATAGGAAGTATTCCAAGACCGCCGGCGCTGGTCGAAGCAGCACGAGCATTCCGATCCGGACGCCTCTCGGAAGCAGAGTTGCTTTCCCATTACGATTCCGCCATTCAAGAGACCATTGCGCGATTCGAAGCTACCGGCTCCAAGGTCGTTACGGATGGTGAACAGGCGAAGGAGAGCTTTGCCACTTATCCAATTCAGGGTCTAACGAACATAGCCGCGGACGGGACGCCGATTCATTTCTCGGATGGACACATCCGGCAGTTTCCTCGATTGTCGGCAGGACCCTTCAAATATCGCACCCCCGCGGACGTCTATCTGGAAACGGCACAGCGCTACGCGCATGTGCCGGTAAAACAAGCCGTTGTCTCTCCCTCGGCCTTGAGCCTCTTGTATCCTCAAAGGGCCATTCCCGGCTATTCGCGCGAGGAATACCTTGATGCTCTGCTGCATGAGCAGGAAGGCGAGATTCGACGCTGTCTCCAAAAAGGCGCTCACGCGGTGCAGATCGACTTCACGGAAGGTCGGCTTTCGATCAAGCTCGACCCGACGGGGCAACTCCTGCGCAGTTTCATCGACTTGAACAACTTGCTTCTGGAACGCTTTTCATCCGAAGAACGAAAGCGAATTGGCGTCCATACCTGTCACGGCGCGGACCGCAATTCGAGCCATAGCGCGGGGGTGGACTATGCCGAGCTATTGCCAAGCTTGTTCGAACTGAAGGCGGGAAATTTCTACATTCAGTTGGCAAGCGAGCCTGACCGTAAGCGCGTACTGAAAATGGTCCGCGAGTACAAGAAGAGCCACCAGCGCGTCTTCGTCGGTGTGATCAACGTGCTGGAACGGGGTGTGGAGACGTCTGAGGACGTCAGAGACCGTGTGCTCGAGGCGGCAGAATACATTCCGCTCGATCAACTGGGTACCACAGACGACTGCGGTTTTGCTCCTTTCAGCGATGACACTTCAAGGTCCAGGGACACGGCATTCGCGAAGATTTGTTCCCGCGTCGCAGGCACCCAGTTGGCCGCGAGAATGCTCGGCGTCGACCAGTGCCGGGACTCTTAGAGTCATCATTAAGGACTCTCAACGAAGGGGAACGCGGCTAGATTGAAGATCGATGACGCAGGTTGACGAGGGCAGACGGGTCGAGAACGCGGCCGCGCGGCTGAACAGCAGCCTGCTGGCTCTTTCTCGATGCAACCGCGTGCTCTGGCAAGCTCGCGACGAGCAGGAGCTGCTAGAATCGATCTGTCGAATTCTTGTGGAGGCGGCTGGGGTTCGTCTGGCCTGGATTGGTTACTGCGAAGATGACGCCGAGAAGACCGTCCGCCCGGTCGCAAGTGCCGGTAACGGCCTGGATTACCTGGACCGCGTCAAGATCTCTTGGGGTCATTCGGACGCGGGACAAGGACCGGTCGGCGATGCCATCAGGACAGCAACATTCTGTTGGGTTGATGACATCCGCACGGACCCGAAATTTTCTCACGGGCAAACCGAGGCGATGGCACTTGGATATGTCTCCTGTGTTGCACTTCCCTTGGTCGCTGATGTGGGATCGCAGGGTCTTCTCGATCTGCGTGGCGCGCTTACGCTTTATGCCGACGCTTTCGAGAGGGGCGAAATCGAACGTTATGCGGACTTGGCATCGTGCTTGACTTGCGCTGTAGCAAGACTCCGCAGCAATTTAGCGGATGATGTCGCTTACGGGGTGAGCGCGCTGCGCACTCGGGAGGACCGAAAGCGGACAGAGAAGGCGCTGCGCGAGAGAGCCCAACTCCTCGACCTCACCCACGATACGATCTTCGTGCGCGACATGAGTGACGTCATTACCTTCTGGAACCGAGGCGCGGAGGAACTGTACGGATGGAAAAGTGAACAGGCGGTCGGCAAGGTCTCTCACCAGCTCACGCAGACGATCTTTCCCGCGCAACTCGAAGAGATCAACGCGGAGTTGTTCCGGACGGGCCGCTGGGAAGGAGAGCTCATACACACGAAGCGCGACGGCACGCAGGTCACGGTGGCGAGCCGATGGGCGTTGCAGCGAGACGAGCAGGGAAACCCCATTGCGATCTTAGAGACCAACAACGACATCACCGAGCGCAAGCGGGCGGAATATCTGATCTGGCACGTGTTCGAGAGCTCGCCTGATAGCATATCCATCGTCGGAAGGGATTACCGGTATCAACGGGTCAACCCGGTCTTTGCGCGGTTTTGGGGAATGCCCGCCGAGAAGATCGTCGGGATGCAGGTAACTGACCTCATGGGCAGGGAAAACTTCGAGCGGAGGGTAAAGAATTTGGACCGGTGCTTTGCGGGAGAAGAGGTCAGCTTCGCAGACTGGTTCGCTACCCCTCATGGCCGGAAGTACCGGGCGATAAGCTATTCGCCGCTGCGGCCGGACTTGCAGCGGGTGGAAGCCGCACTCGTGATCGCCCGCGACCTGACGGAGCATGTGCTTGCGTCCGAAGCCTTACGCGAGGCGCAAATGCAGCTGGCACACGTCAATCGCGTCACGACGATGGGGCAGTTGGCGGCTTCGATTGCCCATGAAGTCAACCAGCCGCTCGCCGCGGCGGTCACCAACGCATATGCCGCTTTGCGCTGGCTTGGCGCCCAACCCCCTGATGTGGAGGAGGGCCGGCAGGCGCTCGGCTATATCATCAAGGACGGCCGTCGAGCCAGCGAAGTCATCGACCGGATCCGCGGCCTGATCAAGAAAGCGCCTGCGCGGAATGACCCATTGGATATCAACGAAGTTGTTCTCGAAGTCATCGCCCTGACGCGCAGCGAAGCGCTGAGGAATGGCGTCTCGTTGCAGAGCCAACTCGCGAACGGCTTGCCGCTCGTTCAAGGGGATCGGATCCAGCTGCAACAGGTGATGCTCAACTTGATCGTCAACGCCATCGAGGCGATGAGCAGTACCAGCGAGGGATCGCGAGAATTGCTGATCAGCACTGGAAAAGATGGATCGGATGCCGTGCTTGTCGTGGTGCGCGATTCGGGCCCAGGCCTGGACCCCGAGGGTCTGGGCCGCCTCTTTGACGCACTCTACACGACCAAGCCGGGCGGCATGGGCATGGGACTATCGATCTGCCGCTCGATCATCGAAGCGCATGGGGGACGGATATGGGCGACGGCGAACGTACCCCAGGGTGCTGTCTTTCAGTTCACCCTTCCTGTGGGGTGAGTAGTTTCGCCCGCTTGGCCGCTACCCGATCACGCCTCCTTGAGCAATCTCGGTCTCCTAGGCGGCGACCGCCAACGAAGATGCGGGCCATGTCCGTATCGGTCGTCAAACCGGTTGCGGCGGCAGACTTCGCTTATGCCGCGATGATCGGCGACGCCGCCCCCGCGGTCGAGATTTCTCGGTTCCATATCGCGAAGCCGCCGCGCCGCGCTTATAATTTGAAGGCGAATGCCCCGCTGGCGGGAGTTCCAGCATAGTTTGAACCTCTTGCATTGGGGATGACCACGATGACAACCGAGACGCGGAAGACCGGCATCGAAGTCGTCGGCGAGATGCCCTGGGGTAGCCACTTTTGCCTCTTCTACGAGACCAAACAGGACCTCCTTGAGACGTTGGTCTCATACTGCAAAGCCGGGCTGCAAAGCGGGGAGTTCTGCCTGTGGGTGGTTGCCGAGCCATTGACAGTGAAAGAAGCCACAACCGCGCTCAGAGACACGATGCCCGACTCTGATCGGTACTTCGCGGACTGCAGCATCGAAATAGTGTCGGCTGGCGATTGGTATCTCCGCGGCGGTACTTTCGACCTCGAGAGAGTGACGGCCGGTTGGCGCGAGAAACTGTCTCAGGCATCGGTCAGAGGTTACGTCGGGGTGAGAGTGACCGGCGATACAGCCTGGTTGGCAAAAAAGGACTGGAAACACTTCTGCGAGTACGAGGAGGCGCTCAACGAGGCTGTCGCCAATCAGCGCTTGGCCGTGCTGTGCACGTACCCGCTTGCCGCCTGCGGCGCACTTGAAATTTTAGACGTCGTGCGCACGCATCAGTTTGCGTTGGCGCGGCGACATGGTGCTTGGGATGTCATCGAAACAGCCGGGCTCAAGCAGGCCAAGGCCGAAGTCGCGCGGCTCAACGAGGAGCTCGAACGACGCGTCGAGGAACGCACGAACGAATTGATACTGGCGTCGGAAGCATTGCGCGAGGCTCAGACGGAGCTCGCCTACGTCAACCGCGTGGCGACGATGGGGCAGCTTGCGGCGTCGATAGCCCATGAGATCAACCAGCCGATAACAGCCACCGTCACCAACGCCGACGCAGCCCTGCGTTTTCTCGACAGGAACCCGCCCGATCTCGAGGAGGCTTGCCATGCAATAAATCAGATCGTCTTGGACGGCAAGCGGGCCAGCGACGTTATCGACCGGATCCGCGGCCTCATCAAGAAAGTGCCACCACGCCAGGATGCGGTGGAGATCAACGAGGTGATCCGCGGCATTATCGCCCTCGCACGCGGCGAGATCGTAAAGCACGGGGTGTCGGTCCAGACGCAACTCTCGGACGACTTGCCGCTCATCGAAGGCGACCACGTCCAACTGCAACAGGTGATGCTCAACCTGGTTATGAACGCTGTGGAGGCAATGAGCAGTATCAGCGAAAGGCCGCGAGAGTTGCTAATCAGCACGAGGACAGAGGGGCCAAGCGACGTGCTCGTCGCTGTGCAGGATTCCGGTCCGGGATTGAGCTCGGAAAGTTTGGACCGCCTGTTCGATGCCTTCTACACGACCAAGCGCGACGGCTTGGGCATGGGGCTGGCGATCTGTCGCTCAATCATCGAAACGCACGGCGGGCGGATATGGGTTGCGCGCAACGCGACGCCGGGCGCGCAATTTCAGTTCATGCTGCTGGTCGGATTCGCGTGATCTCATTGCCGCCGGGCCCTCACCGTTTCGAGCACGCACGCTGTTTCCGACATGGGCCTAACAATTCCTGTGCGATCGAGCGCGAGTCCAACGGGGCGCCCCCTGGCTCGCTCGTCCGGGCTGAGAAAACCAGTCACGACGTCCTGCGGCGGGCCGCCGGGGCGGCCATCCTGGAACGGCACGTAGACTGCTTTGTAGCCCGTCAGCGGATCGCGATCCCAGCCCACAGCTTGCCGCGAAGCTGCTTTGTAACTCGGACATCGGCGACGTTCTGATCGTGACGCGGCTGGACCGTTTAGCTCGATCGACCCGCGACCCGCTCCAACGTGCTCGATGACGCGCTCATTCGGGCATGATGGGCGCGCTCTTTCCTGGCCAGTTCGCGATGGTCGCTGGGTCGATGTTCAAGTGCTCCGCCACCATTTCCGGTGGCGAGTGTTTAAGGAAATCCGCCAAGGAGATTTCTTCGAATTGCGATGTTCGGAAGACGGCAAAAAATTGCACATCGGTGTCGCCGATGTTCTCCACATAATGTCCGTAGTTGCGCGGGGCGTAGCCGATATCGCCGGGATTGAAATCCATCGTGCGCACGTTCGGGCCGGTATTGAACAATCCCATGCGTGCCTTGCCCTTGATGTAGTATTGCCACTCGTCGGCATTGGGATGCCAATGCATCTGCCGCACTGCGCCGGGCCGGATTGTCTGCAGCACCGCAGCAATCGTGGTGGAGACTTTGAAATTCCCGCTGTCGGCGACTTGCAACGTGCCGCCCTTCGTCTTGCAAATTGCCAACATCGCCCCGCAGCGGGTTTCACCAGAGACGGCAATAACGGAACACGGAAGATAATTATGGACAAGCGCCGGCGGACCAAATCGCTAGGTTCGGGTGCAGCGTCTTGGTCGCGGCCGCACTCGGTTTCAATCACTCAAGTCATGAGGCTGAAGGCGCGGTCGACCCAACTGACAAAAACTCTCTTGCAGCTAGAAGTCATGAGCAAGTTTGAACCCATTCGCATCGTCAGTCCCTCGCAGTTCGACAAGAGCACGGCCCAGACGCCAGGTTCGGAACGCCGGGCAGCGCTTGCGCGTGATCTGGGGGTCGAGACCGGTCTATGGAGCGGACTCTTTATCGTCCAGCCGGGTGCGAAGACCGCCATTCACCATCACGGCGAGCAGGAGACCATCGCATACGTGCTCAAGGGAGAGTGTTACGTTCGGTGGGGAGAACGTGGCGAATTCAGCGCGGTTGCGCGTCAGGGCAGCTTCATTCACGTCCCGGCTTGGTTGCCTCACATGGAAATCAACCAATCGCTGGACAGTCCATTCGAATGGGTCGTGGTGCGAAGCACGGCTGCACCTATTGTAGTGAATCTCCCCGATGACTACTGGAACTGATCTGCACTTGGGCAGCTTCGCTCATTGACGACCTCAGTTCGCAACCTGAGGAATGTACGTATCTGCGGAGGTCAAGGCGTGCCCGACCTCTTGGGCAATGTGCGCGAAGAGCAGCGGCAGCTGTTCGAGAATCCGGCATATTGTCAGCGCCCGGAGGTCGCGGCGGCCCCCTTTGGCGAGGAGGTCTCGGTAGCCTCAAACAGCGCCGCAAGGCGCGCACGCCACGACTGCATTCGGGCCCACCTTGGCCTCAGCATAGCTCAATGATACCCGACATCAGCACGTACCTTTCCGCGGAAGACCCAATACGACCAGCCCGTATAGAAAAGAATGACCGGCAGAAGGAAGAGCGTGCCGATCATAAGGAAAGCCTGCGTGCTCGGCGACGATGCGGCCTGCCAGAGCGTGTAGTGATGCGGAACGATCATGGGCCACAGGCTGATCGCAATGCCGGCATAGGACAGGGCGAACAGCCCGACCGCGCCGATGAAGGCGCCGGATTGAGACGTGCCGGAGAGCGCACGCCACGTGCCAAAGGCGACGAGCGCGGTGGCGATGGGGACCGGTGACAGAAGCAGGATGTTCGGCCAGGAGAACCAGCGCCTGGAAATCTGTTCGCTCATCAAGGGTGTCCAGACGCTGACCAGCAGGATCGCGACGAGGACGCCGGCCAGCAAGAGGCGCCCGTAGCGGCGGGCGCGCTCCTGGATCTCGGCCTCGGTCTTGAGCACCAGCCAGCCGGCGCCGAGCAGGCCGTAGCCGAAGACGAGCGCGATCCCGGTCAAAATGGAAAACGGCGTCAGGAAGTCGAACGCCGAGCCCGCGAAGACGCGCCCATCGACCCGGAAGCCCTGGATGAAAGCCCCCAGCATGACGCCTTGTGCGACGGTCGCGACAAGCGAGCCGTAGAAGAAGCCATGATCCCAGAAGGTCCTGTGCTCGGCATCGCGAAAGCGGAACTCGAAGGCGACGCCGCGAAACACCAGCGCCAGCAGCATGACGGCAATGGGAAAATAGAGCGCCGGAATGATGATGGCGAAGGCCAGCGGAAACGCCGCCAACAGACCGACGCCACCCAGGACGAGCCAGGTCTCATTGCCGTCCCACACCGGCGCGATCGTATTCATTACGGTATTGCGGGACCTGGCGTCTGGCATGGAGCCGTAGAGCATGCCAACGCCCAGATCGAACCCGTCGAGCAGGACGTAGAAGAAGATTCCCGCTCCCAGAATGAGCGTCCACACGGGGACGAAGTCGAACAACGCGGCGCTCATAGCACCTTTCCTTCCGCATGGAGTTCAACCTCGACCGGAGCACTCGAGCGCCCGCTCTCGATCGGCGCGGCGGCGGCGGCGGCAGCGGGGCCGTTGCGGATGAGGCGCGCCATCAGATAGAAGCCGGTCGGAAAGATCAGCAGGTACACCGCCATGTAGGCCAGGAGCGACGCCAGGACATCGCCGCCGCTGAGCGATGGCGACACGGAATCGGCGGTCCGCATCAGCCCGTAAACGGTCCAAGGTTGGCGGCCGACTTCCGTCGTCGTCCAGCCGGCGAGAACGGCCACGAAACCCAGGGGCGTCATCGCGATGCAGGCACGCAGGAACAGCGCGCTGTCGAAAAGTCTCCCCCTGTAGCGCAGCCACCAGCTCGCGGCCACCAACGCCAGCATCAGCAAGCCGATGCCGACCATGATACGAAAGGCGAAGAAGGGAATGGCGACGGGCGGCCGGTCCTCCGGCTTGAAATCCTTCAAGCCTTTGACCTCGCCGTCCAGACTATGGGTCAGGATGAGGCTGCCAAGAAGCGGCACATCGATGGCGAAGCGATTGGTTTCGTTGGCGGGGTCTGGAATGGCAAACAAGGTCAGCGGAACGCGTCGTTCGGTGTCCCATCGCGCCTCGATGGCGGCGAGCTTGGCCGGCTGATGTTCGAGCGTGTTGAGGCCATGCTGGTCGCCAAGGAAGATCTGCAGGGGCACGAGCGCCGTCAGAAGCCAGAGCGTCATCGACAGCATCACGCGGGCTTCATCCACCGATCGGCCCTTGCGGATCAGCCAGGCGGCGACCCCGACCACGACAAAACCGGTCGTGACAAAGAAGCCGACGACAGTGTGCGCCAGGCGATAGGGGAAGGACGGGCTGAAGACGACCGCGAGCCAATCCTTGGGGAAGAAGCGCCCGTCGATGATCTCGTAGCCGGCCGGCGTCTGCATCCAGCTATTGGCGGCGAGAATCCAGAACGCGGAGAAGAGCGTTCCTAGGGCCACCATGAGGGCCGCAAGGACATGCGCCCACGGCGGCACCAGCTTGCGGCCGAACAGAAGCACGCCCAGGAAGGCCGCCTCAAGAAAGAAGGCGTTGATGGCTTCATAGGCGAACAAGGGACCGAGGACGTTCGATGTGGCGTCGGCGTACCGGCTCCAGTTTGTGCCGATCTGGAAGGGCATGATCACGCCGGACACCACGCCGACACCGAATGCGACCGAGAATATCCGGATCCAGAACATCGAGATCCGTAGATAGATTTGTCTGCCGGTCGCGAAGTGAAACCCTTCCAGGATCGCGATATAGGAGGCCATGCCCACCGTGAAGGCGGGCATGAGGATGTGCCACCCGATCAGCCAGGCGAACTGGAAGCGCGATAGAAGAACCGGATCGAGATCCATGACAACCTCGCTGGAACCAAGTCAGGATATCACATTTGGGGGTGGATCGGCGGCGTCGCGATCGGCGCGCCGGTCTATCACTCCGACACCATATGCAACGCCCAAGGCCCTTCACCGGCCGAAGGTTCGATCTTTTTCAGGGTGAAGGCGAACTGTAGCCGGGAAAGAAGGAGGGGTCGAGATCCATGAGATCAATCCTCGAACGAATGTCGGTGAACCGCTTGCAGTCGTTACGCTCATTCGGCCGGCGTAGCCGATGGCAGCTTCGGATGCCCGTCGGGCCGGCGCTTCGCGAGCTACGTCCTCGAGCCATAGATCGTGATGCTCCTTAGCCCAGTTGTAATCGACCTCGCCGGTCCACATGGCCTCGAACGCGCCCTCCATTCCAAGCGTGCCGATATAGATGTGACCGAGGATCAGGGCGACGAACAGGACCGCCACGACGCTGTGCACCACCTGGGCGATCTGCATTCCGAAGATGTCGGTGACGTAGAACGGGAACAGCAGCAGATAGCCGGACACTGAAACCGCGGCGCCGGCGCCGAGGGCGCCCCAGAACACCAGCTTCTCGCCGGCGTTGAACCGGCGCGCCGGCGCGTGCTTCGATTTGATGAATCCGCCGCCCTTCTTGAACCATTCGATGTCGACCTTGTCGGGGATGTTGTCCTTGATGAAGATCGCGACGATCAGCACGAGTCCGAGGACGAACGGGAAACTGGTGAAATTGTGCGCATACTTGGCAGCCTGCGAGATCGCGCTGAACGCATCGTGGCCGATCAGCGGCAGCAGCAGCGCTTCCCGAAGGTGATGTTCAGCCCGGTAAGTGCCGAGCACGACGAAAGAGACCGCCGTGAGCCAATGGGTGAAGCGCTCGAAGCCTTGAAGCGGGGCACCTTGCGTCCCGGAGCGCCCTGCCGAGATGCGGAGCCGTCCGAGCAGGAAATAGGCGCTGCCAGCGCGGCGAGCGTGCCGAGGATTGACGATCGCGCCGAGCCAGTGCAAGGTCACCTGGTGAAAATAATCCCAGGTCCGCCCGGCGGGTTGAATGAGGACGCGCGCCCGCTCGTCGAGCTGATCGATCCGCCCTTCGATGCGCGGAGCTTCTCGAAGCAGTGTCTGTTCGTTCACCACGCTCGCGTCAGGATCGATCATCCGCCTCGTTGCTGGGCTGAGGCAGGCGTGCCAGGACGATGAGGGTGCAGACCGCAAACGCGCCGACGACGAAACGTGCGCGTGCCAAAAAAGCCATCATCGGCCGTGCTCCTGTCGCGTCGATCGGCCCCTCACCGAGACCTCGTGGTTCGCTTGGCGGGTCAAACTGCAATCCCTTCGCGATAGGCGGTCATCCAGCCCCAGGCGCCGGAGCCGTAGCCGCGCTTGATCACGCGCTCCTTGTAGATCTGGGCGATGATCTCGCCGTCACCTGCGAGCAGCGACTTGGTCGAGCACATCTCCGCGCACAGCGGCAGCTTGCCCTGGAGCATGCGGTTGGCGCCGTACTTCTCGTATTCCTCGCTGCTGCCGGGGACTTCCGACCCGCCGCCGCCGGCGCAATAGGTGCATTTGTCCATCTTGCCGCGCGAGCCGAAGTTGCTGAGCTTGGGATATTGCGGAGCGCCGAACGGGCAGGCGTAGAAGCAGTAGCCGCAGCCGATGCACAGGTCCTTGGAATGGAGGACCACGCCGTCATCGGTCGAGAAAATGCAGCTCACCGGGCAGACCGCCGCGCAGGGCGCGTCGGTGCAGTGCATGCAGGCCATGGACACAGAGCGCTCGCCGGGCTTGCCGTCATTGATCGTGACGACGCGCCGGCGGTTGATGCCCCACGGCACCTCGTTCTCGTTCTTGCAGGCGGTGACGCAGGCGTTGCACTCGATGCAGCGCTCGGCGTCGCAGAGAAATTTCATCCGTGCCATGGTCGCGTCTCCTCACGCCGCTCTGATCTGACAGAGGGTGGCCTTCGGCTCCTGCATGCCCGTCACCGGATCGAAGCCGTAGGTGGTGAGCGTGTTCACGCTCTCGCCGAGCACGATCGGATCGGTGCCTTTGGGATATTTGCTGCGCTGGTCGACGCCCTGGAACCAGCCGGCGAAATGGTACGGCATCCACACCACGCCTTTGCCGACGCGCTCGGTGACCAGCGCCTTCATCCTCGCCTTCGAGTTGTTCTCGGGGCCGGTGACCCAGACCCAGCCGCGATCCTTGATGCCGCGCTCGGCTGCATCCGCAGGGTTGATCTCGACGAACATGTCCTGCTGCAGCTCGGCCAGCCACTTGTTGGAGCGCGTCTCCTCGCCGCCGCCCTCGTACTCGACCAGCCGGCCGGAGGTCAGGATCAGCGGGAACTCTTCTGGCGATGCCCTTGTCGACGGCCGTCTTCTGCACGGTGAAGCCGAGATTGGGCACGCGGAACTGCTTGGCGTCGGGCAGCGTCGGATATTTGGCGACGAGATCGGGACGCGGCGTGTAGATCGGCTCGCGGTGGACCGGAATGGGATCCGGCAGGTTCCAGGCGACGGTGCGCGCCTTGCCGTTGCCGTAGGGGCTGCAGCCGTGTTCGATCGCCACGCGCTGGATGCCGCCGGAGAGATCGATCGACCAGGAGACGGCGTCGGGGTTGTTGCCGCCGATTTTCTGGATCACCGCGAGTTCCTGCGGCGTTGAGATCCTTGTCCCATCCGAGCTTCTTGAGCACGCCCAAGGTAAACTCGGGATAGCCGTCCTTGATCTCCGAGTCCTGCGAGTAGGAGCCGTCGGCGAGGAGGCTGACGCCATTGCGCTCGACGCCGAAGCGCGCGCGGAACGTGCCGCCGCCTTCCTTCACCGGCAGATTGGTGTTGTAGAGAATCGGCGTGCCGGGGTGCTTGAATTCCGGCGTTCCCCAGCACGGCCACGGCAGGCCGTAAACTTCGCCGCCGACGTCCGGATCGTCCTTCGGCGCGCGCAGCGTGATCACATCGAATTTGGACTGATGGCCATGTGCGCCTTGAGCCGCTCGGGCGACTGGCCGCAATAGCCGGTCGACCAGCCGCCGCGATTGATCTCGCGCAGGATGTCCTCGGCCGACACCGCGCCGTTCTCGACCTTGATGTTCTTGAACATCCGGTCGGCGAAGCCGAGCTTGCGGGCAAGCAAGTACATGACGTCGTAGTCGTTCTTGCACTCGAAGACCGGCTTGACGACCTGCTCGCCCCATTGCAGCGAGCGGTTGGAGGCGGTGCGTGATCCGTTCATCTCGAAACTGGTGCAGGCCGGCAGCAGGTAGGTGCCGTTCTTGCGCTCGGAGAGCACCGACCAAGTGGTCGGATAGGGGTCGCACACGACAAGAAGGTCGAGCTTCTCGATGCCTTTCGCCGCTTCCGGCATGCGCGTGATCGTGTTGCCGCCATGCCCCATGACGAACATGGCCTTCATGGTGTCCGGCTGGGCAACCTGGTCCTTCGGCAGCAAGGTGGCGTCGAACCAGCGCGTGCTGGTGATGCCGGGCGTCTCCATGAACGTCTTGTCGACGAAGCGGGAGAGCATCCAGTCGTAGTCGACCTCCCACACGCGGCACCAATGCCTCCAGGCATCCTCGGCAAGGCCGTAATAGAGCGGCAACGTCGTCACATCGAGGCCGAGATCGGTTGCGCCCTGGACGTTGTCATGGCCACGGAAGATATTGGCGCCAGCGCCGCTATGACCCACGTTGCCGGTGGCGAGCAGCAGGATGCAGCTCGCGCGAACGTTGGCCGTGCCGACCGTGAACTGGGTCTGACCCATGGCCCAGATCAGCGTTGACGGCCGCTGCTTGGCGAAGATCTCGGCAATGCGCTTGACCTGCGCTTCCGGCAGGCCGGTGACGCGCTCGACCTCGTCGGGCGGCCACTTGTCGACCTCCTTGCGGACCTCGTCCATGCCGTAGACACGCTGGCGGATGAATTCCTTGTCCTCCCAGCCGTTCTGGAAAATGTGCCACAGCATCCCGTAGATGGTAGGAATGTGGGTTCCTGGGCGTACGCGAACATATTCGGTGGCGTGCGCGGCCGTGCGCGTCATCCGCGGATCGATGACGATCATGTTGGCGCGGTTGAGCTCCTTGCCCTCGAGAACGTGCTGCAGCGACACCGGATGCGCCTCGGCCGGATTGCCGCCCATGACCATGATGGTCTTGGCATTGCGGATGTCGTTGTAGCTGTTGGTCATCGCGCCGTAGCCCCAGGTGTTGGCCACGCCGGCGACGGTCGTCGAATGACAAATGCGCGCCTGGTGATCGGAGTTGTTGGTTCCCCAGAAGGCGGCGAGCTTGCGGTTGAGATAGGCGGCTTCGTTGGTGAACTTGGCCGAGCCGAGCCAGTAGACCGACTCCGGTCCCGACTTCGCACGGATCTCCATCAACTTGTCGCCGATCTCGTCGATCGCCTGATCCCAGGAGAGGCGGTTCCACCCGCCGTTCACGAGTTTCATCGGATAGCGCAGCCGGCGCTCGCTCAGCACATCGTCGCGCACGGCCGCACCCTTGGCGCAGTGCGAGCCGCGATTGATCGGGCTGTCCCAGCCCGGCTCCTGACCGGTCCACACGCCGTTCGCAACCTCGGCGATGACCGTGCAGCCGACCGAGCAATGGGTGCAGACATTCTTGCGGACCGTCACCGCGGCGCCGGCCGGAGGCGGGGGACCGGCCTCGGCCTTTTGGACGCTGCCCAGCGGCAAGGTGCCGAGCGCGGCGAGACCGCCGGCGGCAAGTCCGGAACGGCGCAGGAAGTCGCGACGATCAAGGTTGCCGGTTGCCCGGACGTCAAGTTCAGTGGCCAGCGTGCTGCGGCGTGTCTCGCGTTGTGTCCTCTTGATCAGCACGGTTCGCCTCCCTCACTTCGCCGGATAGCGGTTGACGCGGTAAAAGGTTTGAACCTCGGGAGAGTCGGCCTGATAGCGAGCCTTGCGCTTGTCGGGGAAGTCCCCGGCATCCGCCGGGCGCACGCGCTCGTGGTCGCCGTGGCAGCCCCGATCGCGAGTACGCGAAGGAGGTCGCGGCGGCCGATCTTTGGATTGAGGCGATCATTCATGGCTCTTGCCTCGCGTCGCACGAAGCACCACACGTCTTCGGCCACCGCGCCGTCGGGCGGAGCTAAACCAAGTCTAAAGTGCGGCGCCGTCGGGCGGAGCTAGACCAAGTCTAAAGTGCGGCGTTCAAGCGTGCTTTGCCCGGATTGCCATGTTTGTTTCGATCTTGCGCCCCATGACCTGCTGGTTCCGGTAGCTAATCGCTCCGGCGGCGCGCGCAGACACGCGAATTATCCGGTAGTGTCTCAGGCGATGGCCTTCTTGAAATTGGTGAGCGCCTTGTCCCAGTTCACGACATCGGACGATGTCATGCGGCGCCGAGCGCGGCCTTGACCTTCGCTGGCGTGAACGGCACCGAGCGAAGCCGCGCACCGGTTGCCTCGTAGACGGCATTGCCGATCGCCGCCGGCACGATTGCCGCCGTAGGCTCGCCGCCGCCCCAAGGTGGTTCGTTCGGGCGGTCGATCAGATCGATGACGACGTCCGGGATCTCGGGGAAGGTCAGGATCGGGTAGCTCGCCCAGTCGAGGCTCGTCACCGCGGAGCGATCGAAGGTGAGCTCCTCCTTCAGGGTTCGGCTGACGGTCTGCACGATGTTGCCCTCGATCTGGTTGCGCAGCCCGTCCGGATTGATGATCTGTCCACAATCGTGGACGACGTGGAAACGTCTGACGGCGATGTCGCCGGTCTTGCGGTTGACTTCCACTTCAGCGACAGCGGCGACATACGTGCGAACGAGCTCGTATTTGACGTAAGCGAGGCCGCGTCCGGTCACGACATCGGCATTGCGCTCGGGCTTCGGGCGCTCGCGCCACCTGCTGATGCTGGCGAGGCGCTCCAGGAGCTCCTTGCCGCGGGCATCGTCGAGGTGCTTCAGACGAAGCTCGAGTGGGTCGGCCCCGGCTTGAGCCGCAATCTCGTCGAGGAAGGACTTGTTGGCGAAGGTGTTCTGTAGGCGTCCGGGCGAACGAATCCAGGATGGCTTGAGCGGCGTGGATTCGAGCCGATGTGCCACGGTCTTCACGTTCGGAAAGGCGTATGGGATGGCCAAATCGTTGAGCACGCCTCCCGGACTGAGCTTGCCCAGGGTGGGGAGGCCCGCGAGATCGCCGCCGACGAGCGCCACGAAACTGGCGGTGCCGTCGGGGATGAACAACTCCGCTTCCCAAGCAGCTACATTGCCGGCTTGATCGAGTTCGGCGCGCATGTCGAGGAGCGTCGGCGGGCCCTTGGGGTCCCAGCCGTGCTCGTCGGCGCGCATCCACTGCACGCGTACGGGCGCACCAACGGCGCGAGCGAGGAGTGCTGCATCGGCCGCCGCATCCTCGTGGCCGTTGCGGCCATAGCAGCCCGCGCCGTCGATATAGATGCAGCGTACGTGCTCTTCGCCAACGCCTAGCATCGCTGCGAGTTGCTTGCGCAAGTCATGCGTCGCTTGCGAGGCGCTCCAACAGGTGAGTGTACCGTCGACGAAGCTGGCGACGGCGCAGGACGGACCGATCGAGCCATGCGTGTGGATGGCGAAATCGTAGGTCGCGGAGAGCTTGCGCGGAGCGGTACCGAGGGCCGTGGCCGAAGCGCCGACGCTGCTGGTGACGTCGTCGCGGACAATCCTGGTGCCACGCACGTGCTCCCAGAGCTTCGCCTGATCGGGCAGTCCCTCCCATTTCGACCAGGTGACCGACATCTGCTGTGCAGCTCGGATGGCGCTCCATTCGGTCCGGGCGACGACGCCGAGGAAATTGCCGATCCGCACGACCTTCACGATCCCTGGAATGTGATCGATCGACGACTCGTCGAAGGAGACGAGCGTCGCGCCGATGCCCGAGGGTCGGATGACGCGGCCATGCAGCATGCCAGGCAACTTGAAATCCTGCATGAAGGTGAAGCGGGCCATGACCTTGTCCGGAATGTCGAGGCGCGGCACCGGCTTTCCCACGATCGTGTAGTCGGTCGGCGCCTTTGCCGGCGCGTCCTTGTCGAGATCGAGTACCAGCGTCTTTGCGTCTATCAGCTTGCCGAACGGCAGTTTCCGATTTGCACCTCGTCCGTCCTGCGCCGTCACGACGCCGTCGCGGATCGAGAGCGCGGAGACATCGACCTTGAGCTCCGCCGCGGCCTTCTCGAGCAATGCATGCCGCGCGGTCGCCGCCGCTCGGCGCAACTGCATTCCGCCGTTCTGAATCGACAGACTTCCGTAGGTCGTGCCCTGGTCGGGCGTAAGTGCCGTGTCGCCCTGGACGACCGTGACTTGGCTCATCGGCGCGTCGAGTTCCTCCGCCACGATCTGCGTGAGCGCGGTGCGCACGCCGGTGCCGAGATCGACCTTGCCGGAATAGACCGTGATCGCGCCATTGGCATCGATGGCGAGGAAGCCGTCGACGCGATCGGGCGATACGGTCTTGGCCACGGCACCGGATTGCGCCCTGGCCGGGCCAGGCACGAGGGTGAAGGTGACGATGAGGGCGGCCGTAGCCTGCAGCAGCGAGCGCCGATTGATCTCGTTCATGGCTCGCGCTCCGGTTGGACATGGGCGGCGCGCTGCACCGCGCGCACGATGCGGAGATGGGTCCCGCAGCGGCAGAGGTTGTTCGCAAGCTCCCCCTTGATCTGTTGTTCCGTCGGCCTCGGGGTCCGTGCCAGCAGCGCGGCCGATTGCATGATCATGCCGTTGATGCAGTAGCCGCACTGCACGGCCTGTTCCTCGATGAAGGCTTCTTGGAGCGGGTGTGGACTTGCCTCCGTGCCGAGCCCTTCGAGCGTGACGATCTTGCTGCCGTTGACCGAGGAGAGGGGCGTTATGCACGAACGCACCGCATTGCCGTCGATGTGGACGGTGCAGGCCCCGCATTGGCCGAGGCCGCAGCCGAATCGCGGTCCATGCAGGCCGAGCTCGTTCCGGAGAACATAGAGCAGCGGCGTATCGGGATCATCGATCGTGACCGCCACGTCCTTGCCGTTCACGTTCAGGGATGTTGCAGCCATCGCGACGTCCTCGCTGCTCGGTTGGAAGCCGTTGCGCTCATGCCGCCACGCTGCGGGCCGGCGGCGCCATGAATTCCGGGCCGACCGGATCGGTGATCGTTTCCCGCAGGATGCGATCGATTTCAGCCTTGGCGGAGGCATCGAGCGACCAGCCGGCACCTCGTCGACCGGCTGCAGTTGCCCGGGATGACGCGCGCCCCACAGCGCCGTGGTGATGCCCTGGTCCAAGCACCCAGCGGACTGCCAAGTGAATGACGCGCTTGCCGAAGCGTCTCTGGGCGAGCCGATCGAGCCGTTCCACGGCGGCAAGATATTGCGCGAACCGGGGCTCGAGGAACTTCGGGTCGGTGCGGCGCAGATCGTCGCCCTCGAAGGTGGTATCTGCCCGCATTCGCCCCGACAGCAGGCCCCGGCACAGCGCGCCGTAGCCGAACGTCGCGATCTTGTTCTTGCGGCAATAGGGCAGGACATCGGTCTCGATACCGCGCTCGAACAGATTGTATGGCGGCTGCAGCACGTGCAGCGGTGCGACGCGGCGGAACCGCTCCATTTGCTGGACCGAAAAATTGCTGACGCCGATGGCGCGGATTTTGTCCTGGCAGTACAGCGTCAGCATCGCCTCGGCGGTCTCTTCGATCGTCACCAGCGGGTCGGGCCAGTGAACCTGGTAGATGTCGATGTAATCGGTGCGGAGCCGGCGCAACGAATCCTCGATCTCGCGCATGATCCGGGCGCGGCTGGCATTGCGGAATACTTTTCCGTGCTCCCATTCGAGGCCGGTCTTGGTGGCAATGATCACGCGGGAGCGCAGACCGCTCTCGGCGATCGCCTTCCCGACGATCTCCTCGGAGCGGCCGAACCCATAGGCCGGAGCGGTATCGATGACATTGATGCCGTGCTCAAAGGCGGCCCGGATGGTGGAAATGGACTCGGCCTCGTCGGTTCCGCCCCACATCCAGCCGCCGATGGCCCAGGTGCCGAGCGCGACGCGCGACACCTTGAGCGATGTCCCGGGAATTGCGGCAAGCTCCATCTCGATCGCGGGAGCGTCGGCTTGATCGACCATGATGCCTATTCCTCGTTTCGAGTGGAGATTCCGATCATGTCTCGGCTCCCGCGCCGACCTTCTTCGCGAGACCGGGTGCCGGACGCTCGTTGCAGGTGGCCGGAACATTCGCGTGCAGGCCCGCCTCCTCCGCGGCGATCAAGCCGAGCGCGGTCCAGTCGAGATCGGCATATCCGCGTGCCAGTCCGGTGATCAGCCGGTCGCGCACCACGCTCACCGACGGCATCGGGACCGCGACCTCTTCTGCCTCGGCGAGCGCCAGGCGCACGTCCTTGAGGACCAGAGGCAAGGGAAACCCCGGCGTGTACTGCTCCGCGACGATCCTGTCGCCGTAAATTTGGTGCAGGCGCCCGCCGAAAAACGTGCTTGTCATGATGTCGACGAAAGCCTTGGGATCCAGGCCGCGCTTGCGGATCACGGCAACGGCTTCGCCGAGCATCTCGATTGCCGTCGCGCTACATCATGTTGCCGATGCAGCTTGATGAGATTTGCATGCGCGGGATCGGCGCCGACGACAAAAGTCTGTTGTCCCATTGCGTCCAGCAGCGGCCGGCAGCGCTCCACATCGGCCGCAACACCGGCGGCGACGATGAAGAGCTGGCGCGCCTTGGCGGCATCGGGATTGCCGAACACCGGGGCGGCGACGTAGCCTTGGCCGTTGCGCGCGTGTTCGCCGGCGAGGCTGGCCGCAGCCGCGGTACTGATGGTGCTCATCGAGAGATGAATTGCGCCCGGCATCGAGCCCCATGGCGAGGCCGTCGACCCCGCGGTCCTTGCGCCCGAACACCACGTCGTGGACGGCATCGTCGTCGGGCAGCATGCTGATGACGACCTCGCAATCGAACAGGTCGGCGATATCGGTGGTCGGTCTGAGGCCGAGCGCCATCAGCTTGCCCATTTGGTCCGGACGACGGACATAGCCGATCACGCGATGGCCGGCGGCGGTAAGATTTGCAGCCATCGCCGTGCCCATGTGACCGAGGCCGATGAATCCGACGGCGCCTTGCAGCGGCATCGGGCCGCTCGGTCGGCGGCCGCTCCGTTGCCCGGAGGCCGTAGTGTCGGATGTAGACGCAAGGGCAGAGGGGGAATTGTCCTTGAGCACTGGACACCTTCCGATCGATTGCTGATTTTGGGCTATTGGATTCTCACGATCCGGGACCGGCCCCACGCAATCTAGCAACTGACGGACGGCGCACTTGTCGGCGCTTGCCGCGCTTCCACCGTTCTTGCCCAGAAGCGCCCGCTGCGACGCTGAACAAGACGAAGACGTCGGAGCCAACCGGCGCGCCGCGACTTGGAAATGGCGTTGTCCCGATCGCCGTGGTTGGCGCGATCTTGCGTCGCTCGGATGCGCCCTATTCGAGGCCGCGCCGGTATGCGGTCGGCGTGAGCCCGATGTGCTTGCGAAATGTGGTGGTGAACGAGCTCGTGTCGCTGAATCCCAGATTGAAGCCGACCTGCGTCACCGACATCGCAGGATTTGCCAACAGCGACTTGGCCTGCTCCATGCGCAGGCTGCTCAGATAGCGGTGCGGCGGCAGGCCGAACGAGCGCTTGAACGCCCGCACGAAGTGATACGTGCTCAGCCGCGCGATATCGGCCAAAGCCGCCAGCGAAACGTCTTCCGACAGGTGCTCATCCATGTACTCTGCCACGCGCTTCTCCTGCCAGCTGGCAAGGCCGCCTCGAAGGTGCTGTCTTGCGGCGATCGCGCCGTTGTTCAATCGCAGGAGCTCGTGCACCAGCACGATGCTGAGCGCTTCCACATATTGCCGCTGACCGGGATCGGAATGCTCGGCCTGCGCCTTGAGTTTTACCGCGGTTTCCCACAAGTCCTTGTCGAAGAAGAAGAGACGAGGCTTCAACTCGGTTTCGGCAAAATGCAGCTCCGGGTCGATCAGCGGGCCGCGCGGATCGATATAGAAATAGGTGACGCGCGTCAGCGTCCGCGGCCTCTGCCAGCCGCAGAACCGGTGGCCGGCCGGCACGAGGCTCATCGTCCGACTGTATTTGTGCAAGGTCGATTTCGGCAAACCTTCAACGACCGTCTCGCCGTCCTCCCGCTCCGCGCGTTCGCACATGATCAGCAAATGACGCGCTGACCTGAAAGCAACGTGAAACGGCTCGCGCCTGACGACTTCGACAGCGTCGGTCTGAAGTCCCATTCCATGTCGCGATGTGGCGACGTGCAATGTCCGAGGGCGTAAACTGAACGACGGGCAGAGCAATGCTCGTCGGGGCGGTAACCAATTCGCTCATGATGAGGCCTCCTGATCCTGGCGATCCGGCCCTCCTGAGCGGCGCATCCTCTAGTTTCCAACGTGGCAGCCCCAACCTGCAAATGCACATCGCTTTGTCGCGAGACGAGTGCCAGGCGGGTTCAAATTTACGTGCGAAGTCATGCTCGCCAGGAGCGGACCGAGGAGAATGCGAGTCGTCCGGCCGCCGAAGGTTAACTGAAGGTTAACCGCAGGTTAACGTCATGCGGATTGCACAGTGCTGCAATGTGCGGCGAGTGGCCGAACATAGATAGGAAAAGAGCCCGGGCTTGGCCGGGCTCTTTTGTTACCATTCGCAGTATGGGGCCGTCTGGGCGCCCGAGGTGTCGTAGTGCGGAATGCAGTTCGGGTCGTGCCGTTGTGCAAACGACGACGTGGTGGCAGTCAGCGCAAGCACGGCGGCCAGCCCGACGGCGCCGAGATAGCGCATGGCAAGCGTTTTCATGTTCGGTCTCCGTTGATGGTGGGAAGGGTTTGGCTCACCCGCAGCCCCAGCCCGAGGTCCGGCCGTATCCCAGGTCCTCCTGACACTTGCCTGCCACCTGCCAGTCATGTCGGGGATTGGCAGCAGCAGGAACGCTGGCCAGAGCGGCGATCGTCAAAGCGAGTGCCAGGGTTATTCTGGTGATCATCGGTCCTTCTCCTTGCTGTCGTCTCTTAATCCGGCTGCAGATCGCCGACATCACACGCTCGCGAGCGGTGAATGTCGGCCGACCCCAAACCTAATGCCCGCACGTCAGAACTGCTTGCACATTCATGCGGCGCCTTGTTCGCGATTGCTGGAAGGCGCGCGCCAGCATGCCGCGCTCACGGGAAACTCGGCGCAAGATCGATCTGATTAGAGCAATTCAGGCAAAGTCAGCTCCAACCGAAAGAGATATCTGTGCCGGCGAGGCAGAGATCCGCACAACCGGGAATTTGATCATGAAGCGTCTCTTCTTTGCCATCGTATTGACTGCGGGCTACCTTGCCGGTGTTGCAGCCGCCTCCGCGCAGCTGCCGGGACTTCTCGGTCTGCCGGAGATACCCGCGCCGCTGCCGCCGCCGCAGCAGGCGCCCGCCATCAACGGACCAATGACGGAGAGCCTGCTGCCGCAGTCAATACCTGCGCCGCAGCAGGCTCCCATGGCCAACGCACCCTTGATGGAGAGCGTGCCCCTCAACGCCCCTCCGCTGGGGAGCCAGACTACGCCGACGCCCGCGCTTCAGAGCCCGTCCCTCCCTGAACCCGCGATGGCGACCCCATCGCCGGGCGTGCTGGCGCCTCCGGCCCTCAATACGTTCAGCGATCGCACGACGCAGTGCCTGCAGGCCGGCGACAACTTTGGCTTGACCGGATCGGATCTCGGACCTTTTCCAGCCCAGTGCGCAACCGAGACTGGAAACTGACCAAGCGGCCGTCTTCCCGCCGAGTGAAGGAAAGATGTGACATCGCATTCGGTGGGAAGAGTGCGGCAAGAGCGGACCACTCGTGGCAACTTGGTTCAAGTTAGTTTCACGACGAAGGTTATGATTGGTGGTGATGTCGGCTGGCGGCGATGTGCCGAATGCCTTGCAAGGAGAATCATGCGATGAATTTCACGGATGTCAAAGCGCGACGGAAGGCTCCGCTCGATACGCCGACGGACCTGACGTCCAATGCGACGAGAGACATTTCCGGCGCGCTCACGACCCTGCTCGCCGATGTGTTCGCGTTGTACCTGAAGACGAAGAATTTCCATTGGCACATGTCGGGTCCGCACTTCCGCGACTATCATCTTCTGCTCGACGAGCAGGGTGAGCAGATTTTCGACATGACCGACGCGATCGCCGAGCGTGTGCGCAAGATCGGCGGCACGACGCTACGCTCCATCGGCCAGATCAGCCGGCTGCAGCGTCTCCTCGACAACGAGGCCGACTACGTCACGCCGGGCGACATGCTGGCGGAGCTGCGCGACGACAACAAGCAATTGACCGGCTACATGCGCGAGACCCACGCGCTGTGCGACGAGCAGGGCGACGTAGCGAGCGCCAGCCTGCTGGAAAACTGGATCGACGAGGCCGAGCGACGGACCTGGTTCCTGTTCGAGGCCACGCGGCGAGGAGCGTCCAGCGACAAGTGATTGGCGGAAACCGGCCCGTTGCACGTTGGCGACTGGTCGGTTGCTGTTGCAACGATAAAAAGGCCGCGGTTCGCTGTCGAACTCGCGGGTCAACGGTCGCTGGGGCTGAAGCCCGCCGCCGCGCAGCCGATAACGGGGCGGCCAGCAAGCAATGCTGCGCTCACCGCCGCTCCGAAGATCGCGCAAGACAAAGCCAACCACAGCAAGACCGATCGGGCCGTTTTCCCGAGAAGTGCATAGATTCCGTCTCCAGTCATAGACGGACGATCGCCTGGGGCGGCTCCGATTCTGAACAACGTCGGGTAGGGACATGGGTATCGTTCGGTTCGCGCTGCGATTTCCCCACACATTCTATGTGGTGGCCGCGCTGATTCTGTTTCTCGGCGTTGCCGCCATCCGCAGCATGCCGACCGACATCTTCCCCGAAATCAGGATTCCGGTGGTGTCGGTGATTTGGCAATACACCGGGCTGAGCACCCCCGAGGTAGAACAGCGGATCACCACCTATAGCCAATATTCGATCAGCGCGAACGTCAATGGCATCAGAAACATAGAGGCGCAGAGCCTCAACGGCCTGTCGGTCCAGAAGATCTTCTTCCAACCGGACGTCAACCTCGACCTCGCCATCGCGCAGATCGTCTCGGCAACGAACGCAATTCGCGCGCTCATGCCTGCCGGGATCCAGCCGCCGATCGTGGTGCAATTCAATGCGTCGAGCGTGCCGGTCCTGCAGATCAGCCTGACCTCCGACACCCTCAACGAGCAGCAGCTTTATGACTACGGGATCTATCGGATGCGCCAGCAGCTCGCCCCGATTCCGGGCATCACGCTGCCGACGCCGGCCGGCGGGAAATACCGCCAGATCATGGTCGATATCGACCCGACGAAACTCGTCGCCAATGGCTTGACCCCATTGGACATCGTAAATGTCGTCAATGCACAGAATCTCACGTTGCCTTCGGGCACCGCCAAGATCGCCGACAAGCAATACACCGTTCGAACCAATGCGACGCCCCCGACGATCGACGATCTCAACAATATCCCCGTCAAGGTGACGAACGGCGCGACGGTGTTCCTCAAGGATGTCGGTCAGGTCCACGACGGCTGGCTGGTGCAGCAGAACGTCGTCCGTGAAGACGGCAAGCGCTCGGTGCTGTTGAGCGTCATCAAGAATGGCAATGCGTCGACGCTCCAGGTCGTCAATGCAGTTCGGGATGCGCTGAAGACCGCGCGCGCGGCTGCGCCGGCCGGCATGGAGATCAAGGAACTGTTCGACCAATCGGTGTTCGTGAAGGACTCGATCACGGGCGTGCTGCGCGAGGGCGCCATCGCGGCCGGGCTCACGGCGCTCATGATCCTGTTGTTTCTCGGTTCATGGCGGTCGACCGTGGTGGTCATGATCTCGATTCCGCTGGCGATCCTGACTTCGCTCGTTGCGTTGTATTTCCTCGGCGAGACCCTCAATACGATGACGCTCGGCGGCCTCGCGCTGGCGATCGGCATCCTGGTCGACGATTCGACGGTGACGATCGAAAACACCCACCGCCTGCTCACCGAAGAACGATTGCGGCTGCCGCAGGCAACGCTGCACGGGGCCGCCGGAATCGCGGTGCCGACATTGGTGTCGACGCTCGCCATCAGCTGCGTCTTCACGTCGGTCGTCTTCCTCGACGGGCCCGCAAAGTACCTGTTCACCCCGCTGGGGCTCGCGGTGGTGTTCGCGATGCTGGCATCGTACGGACTTTCGAGAACGCTGACGCCGATCACCATCGGGCTGCTGCTCAAGAGCGAGCATCACGGCCCGACGGACGGTGCATCGCGCAACTGGTTCAGCCGCTTCCATCGCGGCTTCGAGCGCGGCTTCGAACAGTTCCGCCAGGGCTACGTTGGACTTCTCACCTCGCTGCTCAAGCATCGCTTTATCATCCCGGTCGTCGCTGTGCTCGTGCTCATGCTCGGGGCCGCGATGTTTGTCCTGGTGGGCCGCGATTTCTTTCCGGCCATCGACGGCGGTCAGATCCAGCTCCACGTCCGCGCGCCCGCCGGAACCCGAATTGAAAGCACGGAGCGCATCTTCCAGGCGGTGGAAGACAAGATCCGCGAAGTCATCCCGGAGAGCGAGCGTCAACTGATCGTCGACAATTTCGGGCTGCCGGCGCGCGCGTACAACCTGGCATTCACCGACGGTTCGACCATCGGCGTGAATGACGGCGTGATCCTGGTGGCGCTCAAGGAGGGTCACGCGCCGACCGCAGACTACGTGCGCAAGCTGCGCGACGTACTGCCGGCAGCATTCCCGGAGGTCGTGTTCTATTTTCAGGCCGCAGACATGGTCACCCAGATCCTCAACTTCGGCCTGCCGGCGCAAATCGACGTGCGGACCGTCGGCTACGATCGAGCGACGAATCTGCGGGTGGCGAAGGAGCTGCAGCGGCGCATTGCCGCGATTCCCGGGATCGCCGACGCGCACCTCCAGCAGGAGATCGACGGCCCGGCGTTCTACGCCAACATCGATCGTGCCCGCGCCGCACAGCTCGGGCTCAACGCCAACACCATCGCCACCAACGTCAATGTCAGCCTGAGCTCGTCGGAACAGGTCACGCCGAATTTCTGGACCGACCCGGCGTCGGGGATTCCATATTACATCGCGGTGCAGACGCCGGAACCGAAGGTGAGTTCGCTGAACGACCTCGGCAACACGCCGGTGTCCTCGGCGATCGGTTCAGGCGGCGTTCCGGTACCGGGTTTGCTCAGCAACGTGGCCACGTTCAAACGCGACACCGTGCCGACCAACGCGAACCAGACCAACATCCAGCCGGTCTACGAGGTCTACGCAAGCGTGCAAGGCCGCGATCTCGGCAGCGTGTCCGATGAAATCAGCAAAATCGTAACGGAGCTCAAAAAACAGCTTTCGCCGGGAAATTCGATTCAGGTCATCGGCCAGATCGAAAGCATGCGCGGTGCCTTCCTCAATCTTGGCATCGGCCTGCTGTTCGCCGCCGTGTTCGTCTACCTGCTCATGGTCGTGAACTACCAGACTTTCGGCGATCCGTTCGTGGTGATCCTGGCTTTGCCGGCGACGTTCTGCGGTATTCTCACCATGCTGTTCGTGACCGGCACGACTCTCAATGTGCCTTCCCTGATGGGGGCGATCATGGCAGTGGGCGTCGCCTCGGCGAATTCCATCCTGTTGGTGACGTTTGCGCGCGAGCAACAGCTCGCAGGCAGGACGGCGTTCCAGGCGGCGATCGACGCCGGGCATACCCGCATTCGCCCCGTGCTGATGACCGCCGCGGCGATGATCGTCGGCATGATCCCGATGGCCATCGGCGGGGCGGGCGAGGAGCAGAATGCCGCGATCGCCCGCGCGGTCATCGGTGGGTTGCTGTTTGCGACGCCGACGACCCTGCTGGTCGTGCCGTACCTGTTTGCGATGCTGCGCAAGGGGAATGACGGCAAGACCGCGCACGGCGTATTCGAGGAGGACATGGCATGAACGACATCGCGCCCCGCGCGCCGGATACGGATGGCGGACCCGAACCGCCGCCGGCCAAATCTCGCACGGGCAAGCGGCGCCGCTGGGGCGGCCGGCTGCTGGGACTTGGCGTGCTTCTCGTGCTCGGCGGATCGCTCGCCTTCGGGGCATCGCGCCACTTCTCACAGCAGCGCGAGGCCGTGGCGACCGCCGAGCAGCGCCGCAACTCCGTGCCGAGCGTTCGGGTGGCGACCGTGCGGACGAGCGACGGCAACGCGATCGTCACTTTGCCTGCGACCACCTTGGCGTTCGCGCAGGCAAATATCTTCGCGCGCGCCACCGGGTACATCGACAAGCGCAACGTCGACATCGGCGACCGCGTCAAGACGGATCAGCTGCTGGTACAGATTACCGCCCCGGAGCTCGATCATCAGATCGCCCAGGCCCAGGCGACGCTGATCCAGTACCAGGCATCGGTGCAGCAAGCGCAAGCGAACAGGGACCTCGCGCAGGTGACATGGCAGCGCGACAGCCCGCTGGTCGACAAAGGGTGGGTGACCCCTCAGCAGGGCGATACCGACCGACTGACTGTGCAGGCGCGAGAAGCCGCAGTCGGCGTCGCACAGGCCAACGTGGCGGCGCAACAGGCCCTGCTCCAGGTGCTCAACCAGCAGAAGGCCTATCAGCGCGTGGTGGCCCCGTTCGACGGTATCATCACCCAGCGCAACATCGACGTGGGCAGCCTGGTGCAAGCCAATGCGACGAGCGGCACGTTCATGTTCACCATCATGCAGAGCGACGTGATCCGGACGCAGGTCTACGTCCCGCAGGACCAGCTGTTCGGATTGCGCCCGGGAGTCGATGCCGTCGTGCATGTTCCGGAAATGCCGGGTCGCACATTCCCCGGCAAGGTGACGCGGACGGCGGACGCGCTACAGCCCGGCACGCGGACATTGCTGACCGAAATCGACATACCAAATCCGGACGGAAAGCTGAGGCCGGGGATATATTGCACCATCGAGCTGCACATCCCGCGGAAGGTCCCCAGCCTCATGGTCCCGGCCGATGCGCTCATCTTCAACAGCAACGGCTTGCAGGTCGCCGTCATCGAGGACGGCGTCGCGCATATCCGCAAAATATCGGTGGCGCGCGATCTCGGAACAGAGCTCGAGGTGCGCGACGGCGTCAAGGAGGGCGACCAGGTGATCCTCAACCCGGCCGTCGACCTCGCCGAAGGCAGCAGGGTGAAGGCGCGCGCGGTGGCTTCATCGAAGTGACGCCCCATGCCTGGAGTGGCGCGGGAGCCACGTGACCGCGCGGCCCGATCACCGCGCGGACCGCTTGGGCTTGAGCATCCAGCGCGTGACATCCCGCAGGAGCTCTGCCACGCCGTCGAGGAGCAGCGTCGTCGGCCGGCGTGCCGGCAGAACGAGTGCGCTTGTATGGCCAACGGGTGACGGTTAGCATCCTCCGTGCCGGCTCATATCTTGCGACGGCTGCCGACAAGTGGAACGGCAGCGTCAGGACAACCGACATGATGCGCACGTTTCGCACGCTGGTGCTGGCCGCCGGTGCCCTCTATGCCTCGGCGTTCCACGTTGCCGGGCAGGACTATCCGAACGCCCCGATCCGGCTGATCGTGGCGTTCGCGGCCGGGGGCTCCTCCGATGTTCTCGCTCGCGCGGTCGCCAAGGCGATGGGCGAAGGCCTCGGGCAAACGGTTGTCGTGGAGAACCGTCCCGGCGCAGGCGGCAATATCGGGGCCCAGTCCGTGGCGCGGGCCGACCCCGACGGCTACACCGTGCTGTTCGGCACCAACGGCACGCTTGCCGTCGGGCCCGCCCTGTACAAGGACCTCAAATACGATCCGGTGCGCGATCTCGCGCCGGTCGGCATGCTGCACAAGCTGCCCAACGTGCTCGTTATCCATCCCTCCATTCCGGCCAGCAACCTGCGCGAGCTGATCGCCTATGCGCGCAGCAAGCCGGGAGAGCTCACCTTTGCCTCGGCGGGTGTCGGTTCGGCGTCGCACCTGGCCGGCGAGTTGCTCAAGGCCGCGGCGAACGTCGACATTCTGCATGTGCCTTACCGGGGCGGCGGCGCCGCCATGCCGGATCTGCTGTCCGGGCGCGTGTCGATGATGATCGAAACCATTCCCAATGCCTTGCCGGCGGTGCGCAGTGGGACGCTGCGCGCGCTGGGCGTGACCACGCCGATGCGATCCTCATCCGCCCCGGACCTGCCGACGCTCGCCGAAGCGGGCCTGCCGGATTTCGACGTGACGTCGTGGACGGGTCTGTTCGTCCCGGCCGGGACGCCGCGTGCGATCGTCGAGCGATTGAACGCGGAGACGCTGCGCATTGCACGCGACCCGGCCTACCTCGAACAGCTCAAGACCATGGGAACCGACGTGGCGGTCTCGACGCCCGAGGCGCTGGGCGCATTCATGGTCAAGGATATCGCCAAATGGACTGTGGCGGTCGAGCGCTCCGGCGCACGCGCGCAGTGATATGGCCGAAGCAGCCGCAACCTATGGGGCCATCATGACCTACCAAGCGATCAGCGTGACGCCATGCTCGCCGCATATCGGCGCCGAGATCGGGGACATCGACCTCACGAAGCCGCTGTCCAATCAGCAAGTCGCGGAGCTCCATCAGGCCTTCACGCAGCATCTGGTCATTTTCTTCCGCGATCAACGCATCGGCTTCGACGATCAGATCAGGGTGGCCGGCCATTTCGGTCCGCTGGGTCGCCATGTCGGCGTCAATACCATCAGCAAGACGACCGACAATCCGTTCGTGCGGAAATTCCACTATGACGAGACGTCCAAGAAGATCTCCGGCGAGAACTGGCACAGCGATCAATCGTGCGCGGCAGTACCTCCGCTCGGCAGCATGCTCTACAACCATACCATCCCGCCGGACGGCGGCGGCGATACGATGTTCGCCAGCATGTACGCCGCCTACGACGCGCTGTCGCCGCGCATGAAAACCTACCTCGAAGGATTGACCGCAACGCACGACGGAACGCGCGTGTTCGGGCCCGGAACCCCGATCTCCGTGCATCCGGTGATCGTGCGCCATCCGGTCAGCGGCAAGAAGCTGATCTATGTGAACACGGATTTCACCTCGCACATCAACGAGCTCCCGCGCACGGAGAGCGAGCGCATTCTGGAATTCCTCTACGACCACTGCGCCCGCGACGAATGGGTATTCCGCTTCCGATGGCGTCCGCACTCCATCGCCTTCTGGGACAATCGCTGCGCGCACCACAAGGCGATCTGGGATTATTGGCCCAACGTCCGCTCCGGGTATCGGGTGCAGGTCGAAGGGACCGCGCCCCCGGTCGCAGGATAAGGCGGCTTCATCGGTCGGCGATTCGCCGCCGGACTCGGGTGCGCGCCTCTAGAGCGCGATGACTTTTCTTCGAATCGTCATCGCGCTCTACGTTATTGCTGGAGCATGATCTTTTCCGAAAACCGGCACCCACTTTTCGGGATCATGCTCTATGGCTTGAGGTCGACGGCGGCCTTGAAGCTGCCGTCCATGTAGAACGGCACGGAGACGTGCTCGTGCACGACTTTCCATTTGCCGGCGATCTTGCGGAAGCAAACGGTCACGCGCACCCAGACGTCGGTTTCCTCGCCGTTGGTCCTCGTTCCGTGGATGCGGTTGAAGCAGCGGCAAAAGGCAACGTCATCTCCCGTGGTGATGCTGAGGTTCCGAAATTCGTGGCCGACCGGACCGCGGAATGTGGAGAACCATTCCTCGAAGTTTTTCCGGTGCACATCCGCTCCCACGTGTTGCAGCGGTGGTGCCAGGTCAAACGCCAGGACGTCCGGCGCGTAGATTGACATGATCGCATCGACGTCCTTGGCGTGGAGCGCCTTCGCCCAATCGTCGATCAGCGTCCGGATCTGGGCTTCATTCGTTGCGTTGGTCTTTTCGGCGACGGCCATGTTGCTCTCCTTTGCTGCGGTCCATGCGCGCATGACGCCCATCGACGCGCACGGCCAAAGTGCAGCCCCGCAGCAGCCCCTTTATACTTAACCATATAGTAAACTGTAGGGTCGCGTTCCTGGGCTGTCAACGCCCCTGGCAGCCATTCCTCGGTTTCGCCGCGAGCGGCTCCCTTAAAGGCCAAGCTCGCTCAAGCCCGGATGATCGTCGGGGCGGCGGCCGAGCGGCCAGTGATATTTGCGATCGCCTTCCTTGATGGGCAGGTCGTTGATGCTGGCGATGCGAAGGCGCATCAGACCATGCTCGTCGAATTCCCAGTTCTCGTTGCCGTAGCTGCGGAACCAATGACCGCCGTCGTCGTGCCACTCGTAGGCGAAGCGCACCGCGATACGGTTCTCGCGAAAGGCCCAGACCTCCTTGATCAGGCGGTAGTCGAGCTCCCGGTTCCATTTGCGCGTCAGGAACGCTTCGATGGCCTCGCGGCCGTGCAGGAATTCCGCGCGGTTGCGCCAGCGGCTGTCGGGCGTATAGGCAAGCGCCACGCGCGCGGGCTCGCGCGTGTTCCAGGCATCTTCGGCCATGCGCGCCTTCTGCGCGGCGGTCTCGGCGGTGAAGGGAGGAAGCGGCGGGCGGCTCATGATACTCTCCTCGATTGTCGGCGATCGAGCATCGCACCGTCGACGCCCCGACCATCCCGACCCATCTTCTACTAAAAGCGAGGAATTTCATGCAGGCATCGTTCATCAGCCGCCGGACCGTCGTGACCTCGGTTGCAGCCGCGCTGACATGCCCATATTGGGCGTCGGCGCAATCCGCAGTGCCGGCGGAATTCCCGAAGCGGCCGATGACGTTGATCCTGCCGCTGGCGCCCGGTGGCCCGGTCGACGTACTCGGCCGTCTGCTGGCGCAGGAATATCAGGCGCGATCCGGACACCCCGCGAGCGTGGAGAACCGCACCGGCGGGGCGGGAAATATCGGGATCGATGCGGTGCGTCGCTCGGCCCCCGACGGCACCACCTTGCTGGTGATCCCGGCCGGAAATCTCACCATCAATCCGACCCTCATGCCGGATTTGACCTTCGACGTGGAGCGCGACTTTGCGCCGATCACGATACTGGCGACCGCAGCAAATCTGTTCGTGGCGTCGCCGAAACTCGGGGTCAACACGATCCCGGAGCTCATCGCGAAGGCCAGGCAGGCGAAGCTGTCGTACGGCACGCCCGGCGTCGGCAGTCAGCTCCATCTGGCGATGGAGCTGTTCAAGCAGAAAACCGGAGCAGAAATCACCCACGTGCCCTACCGCGGGACGCCGCCGGCACTGACCGATCTGCTCGGCGGACACATCGATCTCCTGGTCAGCAATGTTCCGGTCGTGCTGCCCGTCATCAAGGAGGGGCGGGTGGTGCCGCTGGCGATGACCACCGCGGAGCGCAGCCCGTTGCTGCCGGCCGTGCCGACTTTGGCAGAGGCAGGCGTATCGGGCATCGACGTGACCTCCTGGTACGGCCTGCTTGCGCCGCGCGCGACTCCCAAGCCGGTGCTCGACGCCATCTTCACGCTGACGAGCGACATCCTCGCGACGCAGACTTTGCGCGAGAAACTGGAGGCGCAGGGGCTTGCTGTCAAAATCGAGGCACCGGACGTGTTTGCGGAGCGCATCCGACGCGAGACCGCGATGTGGCGGGAGCTGATCAGGGCACGCAATATCTCGGCGAACTAGCGCGGCTTTCGCAAATGCGCCTGTGGCCGCGCTGATCGGCGATCGTGACGATCCGCCGCCGGGATCGGTCGGCGGCGGATACGAAATGCAAATTGCGCTGCGCTATTCCGGCGTGATCCCCATCGTCTTGACGGCGTCCGCAAAGGCCTGCTTGTCGGCCTTGAATTGTTCCGCCACCTGCGCCGGCGTGGTGCCGCCGGGCACGATGCCGCTTTGCACGAGCTTCTCCTTGACCGATGGCGTGTTCACCGCCTCGATCGAGCCCTCGACCAGCTTGTCGATGATCCCTTGCGGCGTTCCGGCCGGCGCCATGAAGCCGTTCCAGGAGCCGAACGCGAAACCCGGGAACGTTTCGGCGACGGTCGGGAGGTCGGGGGCCTGCGGGATACGATTGGGAGTTGCGGACTGCGAGCAGCCTGATCTTGCCGCTGTTGAGGTGCGGCAGCATCTCGGAGGCGTTGCCGAAGTACATATCAACGTGGCCTGCGAGGAGGTCGCCCAGCGCCTGCACGCCGCCCTTGTACGGCACCAGAGTCATGCTCAGCCCGCTGCGGGCAATCAGCACGCCAGCGGCGATCGCGGTGACGGTCTGAACGCCGACGCCGGCATAGGTCAGCTTGCCCGGGCGCGCTTTCGCATAATCGATGAACTCCTGCAGCGTGTTGACCGGCATGTCGTCTTTCACGCCGAGGATTTGCGGCCCGGTTCCGAACTCGGTGATCGGGATGAGGTCCTTGTCCGGATCGTACGCGACCTTCTGCACCAGCGGCGCCAGCACGAGTTGCGAGCCTGCTCCGAACAGGAACGTGTAGCCGTCGGGCGCCGACCGCGCCACTTGCGCCGCGCCGGTCACGCCGCCGGCGCCGGCGCGGTTCTCGATGATGAAAGGCTGGCCGAACTTCGCCGAGAGTTGCTCTGCCGCCAGCCGCGCCATCATGTCGGTGTTTCCCCCGGCCACGAACGGCACGATGATGGTCACGGGCCGCGTCGGCCACTCGAGCGCCTGTGAAACGCCGGGCGACATTGCGGGAAGGGCAAGGACGATCCCGAGCACGGATCGAAGCCAGCGCTTCCTTATGGTGGTGCCGGTAGCCCAAGGGGCGGGCGTCGTGGACTTCGGATTGGCGATCGGCAGATCGAAGAGATGGTACGTCGGTCGCATTTCAACCTCTCGATGACTGTTTGCGTCGTGTCCTCCCTTCGAGATTCTCGGTTGCGCCACCTCATGCATCTTTCAGGCCATCCGCCCCGGCCGCGCCGAGCGTCCGCTGCTGGCAGCGCCGCGCGCCTTGCCGCAACCGCAGAGCGGTACCGCGATGGGAAGCGAAAGTGCAGGGGGGTCAGCCGCTTAGAAGGCGGGGGCGCGAGACGCGCGCATCGCTGGTCAATGGAGAGCGAAAGAAGCCGGGAGCGGAAGCTCGGTGACCGCAAGCCGGCCACCCGCCGTTGCGATCATCGCACCGGCGCGGCGGTGTTCTTCTCGATCATCGCCGCCCATTCCTTGAGCTTGACGTCCGGCACCAGCGGAAATCCGCCGGGCTGCGGCCGGAATCCGCCGCGTTCTGGGAGCGTCGCGCAGCACGACCCAGGCGGGCGCGTGGTCGCTGGCATTTTGCTCGCCGCGCATGTCACGATCGACGCCGGCATCGACCAGGCGCCCGGCCACGTCGGCGCTCAGCAGCAGAAGATCGATGCGCAGACCGGCGTCGCGCTGCCAGCGGTTTCGCATATAGTCCCAGAACGTGTACATCGGTGCGTCGGGATGCTTGGTGCGCACCGCATCGACCCAACCCTGCTCGAGCAGACGCCGAAGCGCGGCGCGGCTTTCCGGCTGCACCAGCGCGTCCTTCGCCCACGACTTGGTCGGATAGATATCCCGGTCCGTCGGCACGACATTGAAATCGCCGGCCAGCACCACGGGCACACCCGCGGCGTAGAGTTCCGCGGCATGGGCGGCGAGGCGCTTCAGCCAGGCGAGCTTGTAATCGAACTTGACGCCAGGCTGCGGGTTTCCGTTCGGCGCGTAAAGCGACGCGACGAGGATGCCGTTGACGGCCGCCTCGATGTAACGGCTTTGCCGGTCGCCCGGTTCGCCGGGAAGCTCGGTACGCGTCACGATGGGTGCCGCGCCGCGCGCGAGGATCGCGACGCCGTTCCAAGTCCTCTCTCCACGCCAGACGGCTTCATAGCCCGCCCGGCGTAGCGCATCGGCGGGAAATTCCGCGTCCGCCGCCTTGAGCTCCTGCAGGCAGACCACGTCGGGCTTCGCCGCCCGCAGCCAGCCGAGGAGGTTGGGAAGGCGCTTGTTGACGTTGTTGATGTTGAGCGTCGCGATCTTCATGGCCTTTCAAACGCGCGCCGGCAATTGTCGGGGCTGAGAATACGGTCCCGGTGTGCTGGGGTCGAGCGAGCAGGCATGTGCGATGTTGACTGCAGTCTTTCGGGTCCGCAAATTGCCGCGCGGGAGCGTCCCCGAGCCACCGGATCGGGCGTAGCGCGTACATTGTGGGAGGAGAAGGCATTGATGCGTGCTGTCGTCCTGCGCGAATTCGGACCGGTGGAGAGCCTGTCTCTCGGCGAGATGCCGAAGCCGGTGGCGAAGGCCGACGAGGTGCTGGTTGAAATCCGCGCGACCGCGGCGAATTTCGTCGATCTTCTGGTTATCGCCGGGAAATACCAATTTCTGCCCGAGCGGCCGTTTGCGCCCGGCAAGCTGCCGGCCGGCGTCGTTGTGGCGGTGGGCAGCGCGGTGAAAGATCTGAAGCAGGGTGACCGGGTGCTCACGATGGCGGAGAGCGGCGGATATGCCGAATTCGTCGCGGTCCCCGAAGCGCAATGTCATCGGCTTCCGGACTCCATGTCGTTCACGCAGGCCGCTTCGATGGCGCTCGTGTATGACACGGCGTGGTTTGCTCTGCGCGAGCGCGCCCGTTGCCGGCCGGGCGAGACGGTGTTGGTTCTCGGCTCCACGGGCGGCGTCGGTCTCGCCGCGCTCCAGCTGGCGAAGGCGTTCGGCGCCAGGGCGTTGGCCGGCGTCTCGAGCAAGGACAAGAAGGACATCGCGCTTGCGGCAGGCGCCGATGCCGTGATCGACCTGTCGCTTGCGGACTTGCGCGAGACCTTGCGCGGACAGGTCTACGCCCTGACCGGCGATCGCGGTGCTGACGTCATCCTCGATCCGCTCGGAGGGGACGCCTTTGACGCGGCCATCCGGGCCCTGGCCTGGTCCGGTCGTCTGGTCGTGATCGGATTCGCGGCGGGCCGTATTCCCACCATCAAGGCCAATTATCTGCTCTTGAAGAATATCGAAGTCAGCGGCCTGCAAGTCAGCGACTATCGCAAGCGCATGCCTGAGCGGATGGCGGCCTGCTTTGCCGAGATTTTTGCGCTGTTCGAGGCGGGACGGATCAAACCGGCTCCGACCGAGGTTGTTCCGCTCCACCAGTTCGCGACCGCGCTCAAGTGCGTCGCGGATCGCAAGGTACGCGGGCGGATCGTGCTGACGCAAGGAGACGGTTGATACCGGATCGAGTGCCGCGCTTGATGTGACCCGAGTTGTCATTTTTCGGTCCTCTTTGCATCCCAGCGCACGGAGGTTGGCCGAAGCCGCCCCTCCTGAACCTGGGTCACGAGTTCGCGTTTCAGGGTCTTGCCGGAACTCGTCAATGGCAGCTGATCGAGCTCGAGAAAATATTCGGGCATGTCGTAGCGGGACAATCCGACCGCATCGAGATGGGCGAGAATGTCTTGGGCACTCGCCTGTCGGCCGGCACGAAACATGACCGCCAGGCATACCTTTTCGCCGAGGCGGCTATCGGCAACCGGAAATGCCGCGGCGCGTTCGATGGCGGCATGCCGCATGGCCAGGGCCTCAATTCGCGCAGGATGGATGTTGTGCCCGCCGCGGATGATCAGAATCCTTCGCGCGGCCGGTGACCCGAAGATAGCCGGCGCCGTCCAGGCAGCCGAGGTCGCCCGTCATGTACCAGCCGGAGGCGTTGAAGGAGTCCTCGGTCGTTGCCTGGTCGTCGAAATATCCCAGCATGAGGCTCGCCCCACGACAGCCGATCTGGCCGATCGCTCCCGGCTCCGCCTCCGCATCAGGATTGTCCTGGCGCCATATTCGGGTCTCGACGCCGGCGCAGGCGCGCCCCGAGGTCTCAGCGATGAGCTGCGGATCGTCGTGGGGCAACGTGTAGTGATGCGAGCACGTTTCGGTCGTGCCGTAGCCACTCTGCGGCGTGGCGCCATATTGCATCAGCTCGGTGACCACCTCCTTCGGAACCGCAGCGCCGGAAATCCGGAATCCCTTGACCGCGGCGAGGCTCGATCCTGGCTTCGAGCGAACTTCGGCCAAGAGGTCGATGGCGTGGGTCGGTACTCCGACCAGATATGTCGCGCCGACCTCCGCGAGGCGGGCCAGCAGGCTCTGTCCTTTCGGTAGATCGTGAACCACGAGTTCGGCGCCGGCGAGCAACGCCGTCACGAAGGATCCGACGCCGAGATTGTGACTGAGGGGGCTGAGCGTGTAGACCACGGAGTCTGCGGTGAGGTTCCAATCGCTCACGACGGCGCGTGCATTGGCGAGCAGGGTATTGTCCGTGTGCATCACGCCCTTGGGCAGGCCGGTCGTGCCTGACGTGAATCCCAAGTAGCTGATCCGATCGGGATTTTGACAAGCCGCATCGACCGGTGAGGTGCGTACAGACCCGTCGAGCAAGCCGGCAAACGGGCTAGGCGAAGTATCACGGGCGGCGAGCGGCGGCAGTCGATAGGCATGCCTCAAGTCGGGCAAATCCGAAGTCTGCGCGAAGATATCCTCGCGCGCCCCGCGGGCACCGTATCCGGCCTCGGCGAACAGCGCGGCGGCGCGCGTACGTCGCAGCAAGGCGACTACATCGGCGCAGGTGTGGTCGCGATGAAAGGATGGACAAAACACATAGCCGTTGCGGGACGACGCCAGCATCGCGATGACCGTCTCGACCCGGCTCGGCAGCCAAATCGCGACGCGCTGTCCAGCGCGGAGTCCGCGGTTCGCAAGGTCGATCGCGACGGCATCGACGATGGCCAAGAGCTCGCTGAAGGTGAGGCGCCGCAAACGGTCGCGCAAAGCAGATCGATAAGGCGAGCGTTGCGCATGCCGCCTCAGCAGTGCGTAGAGCGTCTCATCCTTCCAAAAGCCCGAACGGTAATGTTCCGCGAGAAGCTCGGCGCTCAGTCGGCTCAGAATGACATTTGTCATTGGCGCTGCTGATGATCGGCATGAAGCGGTCGCTGTGTCGCATGGAAAACCAAGACGGCTTGTTTCATATTCCATGCTGTACAAAATTAAACACTTTTACCAAAAATATGACAGAATTCAAGAATTAGGACGGGCTAGAGCATGATCCGGAAAAGTGGGTACCGGTTTTCCGAAAAGATCATGCTCAAACAAAAAGCTAGAGCGTGATTGCAACTCAACCTAAAGCAATCACGCTCTAGACAATACCCATCTGGTGCTCGGCGGCGATGTGGCAAACCGCTTTTCAAGCCGGATGGGTGAGCGGCGCCAGGCAGGCGTCGTAGCAAAAGAACCAATCCGTGTCGGTCGGTCCACGCATCCAGCTGTTCTCGATCGAAATTCGCTGGATCTCGCCCACGCGCGGGATCCGCGTCGCCTCATACCATCGGAACGCTTCGGCGGGGTCGTCGCCATCGATCGTCGCCAGGCAGCGGCTGAGGATGGCGGCATCCTCGATGGCCATGGCGCCACCTGCGGCCATGTAGGGACGCACGTGGATGGCAGGCGTCTCCCAGGAGGACGATCCGACCGTCGCTCCAACAATCGTTCCGGGCGCGATCGCAGATCGGCGAAACCGTCACGTCCACCACCGCCTCGACGACGCGGCGCAGATCGGGGTGGAAATGCGCGAAGGATTCGACGAACTCCTCGCGCGCGCACGGCAGCGAGGCCTCCTCGCTCTCCCACGACGCGGCTGGCACGCTTCCCATCAGGTAGACCTCGTCGCGTGCGCGGGTCATGAAGTAGGCGAGAATGTGCCGATCGGGGCCCCACCACTTGGTGCAGTCCCGAATGGCCTTTCCCCGCAGCCGCTCCGTCGGGAAGATCGCCCTTTGAGCGACCCGGCCGGTAAAGCGCGGGGGCTCATGACCAAGCAGGATGTCGCGGACCTTCGACTCTATTCCATCGGCGCCGACCACGATGTCGGCTTCCTGCCTTACACCGTTGTCGAAGACGAGCCGGATCGCTGCACCCGCCTGTTCGAGTCCTGCCAGGCAATGTCCGAACACGATCGAACCGGGATCAACCGCGGTTTCGAGCGCCGCATGCAGGTCGCCGCGGTGAACGTTGATATAGGGGCCGCCGAAACGCGCCTCGCTGGCGGCATCCAGCACGATCTCGCAAAGCGTCTCGCCCGTGTCCCAGGCGCGGCTCACGAACGCGTCCGGGCTGATGCCGGTTTGCACGAGGGGACGCTCGAGTTTCAAACGACGCAGGACCTTCATCACGTTCGGGCTGAGAATGATACCTGCCCCGATCCGGGAGAAGGTCGTCGCCTGCTCGTAGATCGTGACCGCAAAGCCCTCACGTTGGAGGAAGGCTGCGACCGTCAACCCGCCGAGGCCCGCCCCGACAACTGCAATCCGATTCCCGCGGTCCATTCCCCTCACCCAATGTGCAAGTCCAGAAGCAAATGCCGGGCCGCCCGCAAGGCGTGCTCCAGTGCGGGCTCCGCGTGCACCCGGCACCCTGTAAGCGACCGCCTTCCAATTTGCGCCCGCATGGTCGTAGAAGAACACAAATGCAAGGGACCAAGCGCTCGGGTCCTGTCGTCAGACTGCCGCCAAAACGAAAAAGATTAGCGACATGAATGATTTAGATCGCAAGTTCAGCATCGCCCCGATGATGGAATGGACAGACTTAGCCTGAAATGTCTTTAATATTCAGTAGGTTATGGAGCAGCTTCTGTTCGATTCGTGCTAAAAATTCGTACCGGCTACGATTTCAACTGCTCGCATTCCTTGCGTGCCGCTTCCGTCTGTTTGTCGAGATAAGCTGCCAAATCTGCAATGTGCACACCTTTGGCGGACTTCTGGCTACCTTCCATCCGCACAATCGGTAGCGAAATTTCCCCGGCTAAAACCTTTCGTTGAAACTTCTCCGGGGTTAGATGTCGAAAATAATCACGACATACCCATTCAATCGGGATCACAGCAAGTCCATCATATTGCGCCAGCAGCATCATACTCGTTTTCATCTTAGTACCTGCCAAGAAAACTTATTCTCAAATGTGAAGGCCCCCATTGAGATGGAGCTGGCAATGCCGATTTCAAGAGTTAAGCAACTGATTTTGTTGAAGAAAATATGATAAAATTCGGCCCGGTAACTTGTTGAATACAGGATTGTTTTAGACATTCTATTCGCGGTTGTGATTATAGGCCCGAGCGGCGCCGTAAATATCCAGCAATGGTGCTGTTACTGGAAAAACTAATAAAAATTGATATTCACCGGTTAGTTCAAAATGACTATTGGGCGGCAACGGTCGGGGATTATCGTCTTGCGTTGAATCCGACACGAAACGGCGCAAATTATTTTTTGACGCTGAATGTCAATGAGGTCCGGACACCGCGACGTTGGATGCTTTCAACTCGTCCAATTCGGGGGAGATTACAGCGCGGCGGCATAATCCCGTGGGACAACTCAGAAGTTTGGTATGTGCACAGCGCCAATGGGCGACGCTGTTCTCACCTCTATATCAATGCTGCGGCCTGTTCGATTGGCACGCGCGATGAGCACGGCGCGCGATATCGTGGGAATTGTTTGTCTGCCAAGAAACGGGAAGCTGAAAAGCGGTTTCGGGAGGCGTTGCACGCAATCCGCCGGAATAGATCGTAAATGAAAACACCGGGCTCCGTGGCCCTAACGATTAGCCCGTGATTTTTACATTTTTTTTCTGAATTTTTACTACAGATAGCTACAGATTGTGGCACTGCAAAATGCAACTGTGATAGGAAGCAGCATCCTACAACCAGAAGCTTTGTTTATACAACCTTGTGGTGGTGCAATTTTGTCAAGTGCTTGATAAAAATAAAAATTTGCCGCCAACCTGTGCTGGAAAACTGTTCGTAAAAAACGTAAAGTTCCAACTGTTTCGGTTCCCAAAGGAGGTTTTTCGTGGAAAAGTCGCACCTGAAATTGGTTGCCCCAACGAGTGTAAATCGAACAGTTACCCCCCGTCGTCCCCCAAACCGCACGTTGCGGACGCGGGAGCACCTCACGGTTCACGAGGTCGAGCAGTTGATCAAAGCCATTGGCTGGCAACCGCAGCGCCCACCGCGACGGGACCATGGTCCTAATGGCGTTCCGGCACGGCCTACGTGCGTCAGAACTGTGTGATCTGAGATGGGAGCAAGTGGATTTTACTCGGGCCGTCCTACACGTCCGGAGAGTCAAAAACGGTACCCCGGCAACGCATCCCTTGACCGGTCGCGAGATGCGAGCCTTGCGCAGGCTCCAGCGGGAGCAAGATCCGTCCTCGCCGTTCATGTTCGTGTCGGAACGCGGAGCACCGTTTTCGACGGCTGGCTTCGCCCGGTTGCTGCAACGCGCGGCGACCAAGGCTGACCTCGGGGGCCTGAAGGTCCATGCCCACATGTTGCGCCACGCCACCGGCTTCAAGTTGGCAAACGATGGTGTCGATACCAGGAGCCTCCAGGCGTACCTTGGGCACCGACATATCTCGAATACGGTGCGCTACACCGAACTAAGTTCACAGCGGTTCCGTGATTTTTGGCAGGATTGATCCTCAACTCCAATGCGTCGCTCGGGGTTTTTTCCTGATTAGATCAAGCGTGGCCTGATCTAACGTGCCACGGTATGCCCCTGTCCTCCGATTAGGGGTGTAGTTGCTGCCAGCGATTTAAGCTCCGCTGTTGATCGTGCATTTTTTCTATTGCGTTGCGGACGCCAATGAAGGTAATATAACTCAACACTTGCTATTTGACACCGTGAATTTGAAGGGGGGGCATTAGCTCCCCCTTCTTCGTTTCGGAAATTTTAATAGTTTTTGTGTCGACAATTTTAATAGTTTTTTGGCGGGTGTTATTCGGCCATTTGGAACGCGTCCTTACGGTGGATTTTTTTGCTCGTTGCTTGCCGCTTATGTACCCACGACCGCAACAACTCGCGTTCGGAATCCTCCGCGACCCGCAATGCCGCCCGGGCAACTCGCTCGACTATCGGCGCGGAGCACCCCAACGTCTCGCACATTTCCTCGAGTCGCCGCTCAATGCCTTCTCGCAATGAGCACGCCGGTCGGATCATGGTCGCCAAATTGGTAGAACGGCCCCTCGAACTGTTCCCGTGAGGGCCGTGCCTGCATGAGAGCAAAAAATTACGATGCTCGCGCAATCGCTGCGCGTGACCGCAATGCTTCAAATTCTATGAGGCTGCGATAGACGACAAGATATTCGCGCGCCATCCGCCGTGCGGTGAACCGCTCCTCGAAGCGACGCCGAATGGCGCCGCGAGAAAGCTGAGATAGGCGGTCGGAGGCGGCAACGGCCTCGTCCTCGTCTTCGACAACGAAACCAGTCAGTCCATCTGCCACGATTTCGGGGACGGATCCTCTATTGAACGCGATCACCGGCGTGCCGCAGGCCATTGCTTCAATCAAAACCAACCCGAAAGGCTCGGGCCAGGCGATCGGCGCCAGCAGCGCGACAGCGCCGCTGAGAAAGTTGGACTTTTCACCGTCACTGATCTCGCCGATATACTCGACATCAGGGGGCGTGATCAGCTTCCGGATTTCCGACTCGAAATAGTCGCGGTCGACGGCATCGACCTTGGCAGCGATCTTCAGTGGGATCCCACAACGCTTGGCTATCCCGATCGCCTGATCGACTGCCTTTTCAGGCGAAATGCGGCCGAGAAATGCAAAGTAGGCCGGCGTAGCGGGCTGTGGCGTCAAAAGCCGCTCCGGGAGGCCGTGGTGAATGGTGCGGATCCACCCGGCGCCGGGTACGGGCCGCCGCTGGGCGTCCGAAATCGAGATCACTGGGATTGAGGGAAATGTCGCAAAGACCACCTGGTGCTCCGGCAGGTCGAGTCGGCCATGGAGCGTGGTGACGAATGGAGTCGGCTGACGGGAAAACAGAGAGAATGGATAGTAATCGAGATGAAAGTGCAACAAATCGAAATCATGAGCCCGTTGGCGAACTCGCTCGAGCATGGCCATATGCAAGGCATTCGGGTCGCGGACCGAGCCGTCCAGACGCAATGCTTGCGGCCAACATACTTCGAGGTGGGCCGATGTTTGGGAATCACCGCTTGCGAACAAGACCACTTCATGCCCGAGCGCGACCAATTCGTCAGTGAGCCATGAAATGACGCGCTCGGTGCCTCCGTACAGCCTGGGAGGGATCGCTTCAGTCAAGGGAGCTATCTGCGCGATCTGCATGCGCAATACTCTTCGTGAATCCGACTGGACTTTGCAATCTCAACCACAAAGCGCCGCTTCCCGTGCAGCGGCGCGGCGTCGAACAGTTATCGGCGCGAATTTATCTAGCCGCGCGCGATCGACCTTGACCAGAGGCGGAAGCGTGAGCTGTTTCGTCCTTCATCAACAGGCCTCTCGTCTCGAGAAGGAGCTCGAGATGCACCACGGCTTCCATCGCACTCCACTCGTCCCTGGCTGCCTCAAAGTCCTGCAGCAGGTCTTTCCAAGCGCGGCCGGCGCTGTTCAGCGCCATCTTTCGAATGAACGCCACAGCCTCGGTTGTGCGTCGCAGCACGACTGGCGGGCTCACGCGGACACGCAGCTCCGGATCGACTGGAAAGTCAGGCATGGCCACCTAACCTCGCACTGCGGGCCCAAGTTCCATACGTCATACAGTAACTTGTCTTTCGATCAGCTCGGCGGTCGTCGCGCGGCGAGCTCCGTGTGGTCTGCGCACATTCGCCCGGGCGGTATCGTTTCACCGACCCCCGAAGTCAGCGGCGACCGCCACCGTGCGTTCGCGAGGTGACACGCGTCGGCTGAACCGGTTGGCGCGAGTCTCGCCACGCGAGCCGTCTTGCTCGCCCATGGCCCTGCGCCGGAATGTTGGGTTACGCATCGACGCCCGATGAGACGCCGGCCCGCTCCACGACTCGACAATTCGGCTCATCGCAGTAGCTGGGGTGGTGTACTCCGCAGACGAATTGCCGATCGTCCCGATGCCGATGACACCCGCCGAAGTCGGGAATTTCGTCGCCGGCGAAATCGAGAAGTGGGGCAAGGTGATCCGCGCGGCCAAATCAAGCCAGAGCCAGGCTGATCCGCTCGCGGGCCGATATCCCGTTACATGATCCTAACACCCCGCATCTGTAAGAGCGGTAGGCGACGCCGCCGCAGCGTGCGTACGACGATTATGGCCTAGCTCGTGCGAGGGTCCATCAGCCTCTTAGTGAGCGCGTGCGCTGCGGCGGCGTACGTATAACCATAAATCGCGTATTCCTCCTCGATGTTGATGTCCAAGCGACGTAAGAGTTCCACGACATCGGGGGGAAGGTCGTCAGTGCAATAATAGAGCCGCCCGGAAAGGTAACGTAAGTCAGTTTCCCAGTCCTTGACTTTAACCGTGTGATCGAACGAGGATTTAGTACCGTCCCACATCGTAAGCAGGTAGTGGAATGCATTACGCAATTTCTCGGGAACATGCCTTTCTTTACCATCGGGCGCCACGTAATCAGTAGCTTTTTGCCGTGAGGTACCGGCAGCAATCATGTCTTCAAATGGATTGGTGAGCTTTTTCATAATCACATCTCCTTTCAAGAGTTAGGTCTACAAATTTCATTACTGGACGATGGCTTCATAATCAGTGTTTTGGCTCCACTGATTGAATAGAATGGACGCGCCACTCAGTCGGTACTCCCCATCTCCCCGGGACAGGCTCTAGCATTCCCATAATCTGGTTGTCGTCATCCTTAATCCACAAACGCACTTCAAAATTCGCGTTTGCCAGCCGAGCTTGGGCTGCGAGAGCCGACTCCATAGTGTCAAAACCGAACATCATGACGAAGTGTTGCTTGCACCCATCACGCATGAACCAATCGAAGGGTGCAATGCCCGCAAGTTCTGTGGCCTGATGGATGATTTTCTTTTTCAATTTTCGAGTCAACGTCTCGCCACCATTTATGTTGACACCAGCTTCGGCAATGATGCATTTCTTGGGGCAGCCGAGCTTCCTCGGCAGTTTAAGGTCTTCCAACATGGACTTATTCATTTAAATTCCTCCATATATGTACTATAGCTAAAAGGTATAGTTTGGATGCTTGTAAGGTACTCTACTCGCGCATTTGATGTCAACGAGAATCGTCCAATTTCATTCAAAAATGGTCAGGCAGTTCGCCCGCGGGGATTTGTTTTTGACTCATTTTGTGAGTTAGTTTTTTTATTTCCTTTCTTTCGGCCAGGCTGCATGACTGCATGATTTTCATGGTTTTATACTGTCTCTCCCCCCATATAAAAAAATAAGATAAAAAAGTCGCGCGCGAAAGGAGTATAAAATCATGTAAGTCATGCAGTCATGCACCCACACCTTCGCTCGTGGTCGTCTGAAAGTTGTCGTTGGCAAATGGCCCGTTTCCGACGCGCGGACCAAAATTTGCGAATCCCTCCGAGCCGTCGTGGAGCCGATAGGTCACGGTCGGCCTGCTGCGGTACGTGTCTCGGACTTCCTCTAGCCAATATCCTCCAATTCGGGTTCCCTTGTGCCGCTGTAGCCACCACGCAATTTGCTGGCGAGATGCCTTCAACTTGCCGTCAACCACGACCGCCTTGGGGTCGAGCAGCACCTTCACTGCGTCATGTAGGTCGGCCGCCTTCACTTCCTGGCCCTCGTGGTTCGCCCACCATGTTTCGAACACCGCTAGGATTGCTCGTCGCGTTGGGTCGGCCGCCTTTATCTCGGCGATGCGCTCGACAGGATCACGGCATCCTAGGGATAGTAGGGGGTCTCGAACCCAGCGCGCCCAGACTTCATAATTGCCCAGAGGCAGGCCGTGATCGTGGTTGGCGTTCTGCTGCCCCCAGCGCCAGATGGTGAGAGCGGCGGTCAGCAGTACCGTCCGCATCTCGAACACGTCATCCAGGAACCCCGCCTTGAACTTACGCTGCTCGGGGTTCTCCATCCGCGCGTCCAGGCGAGAGACCAGCATTCGCCGCGCCGTATCCTCCGCTATCTGCACGCCGTTGCCGGTGACGGCGATGAAAGTCGTGGTGAACAGCGGGACGTTTTTGGTCTTCCCGAACACCCGCACCATTGCTGGATTTTCGGTCAGGGCCGATGCCAGGATGTCAGATTTAAGTTCTTTAGCGTTGAAGTTGTCGAGAAAGATGCAAGGCCGAGCCTCCACCAGCGCCGCCGTCAGCCGTTTGTCGAACTCGGCGGCGTCGTGTCCCGAGGTGAATGCGTGGGGGCGGATCCCGGAGGCGACAACGCAGCACGCCTTGACCAGCAGTCCCTTGCCAGTACCGGCGCCGGAGATGTTAGAGGTCAGACCGGTCCAGTAGAGGACATATGCATCGCTTTCACGGGCGCGGGCGGCGGCGGAGCGCTGCGGACGCGGGCGGCGGCGGTAGCGGTGCGCGCGTGGACCGTGCGGTCGCTTCGTTTACAGGCGCTGCCGGCGTTGGTGCAGCCGTGGCTTCCGGACGCGCTTGCCCGGCCGTCGACCCAACGGCAGCCTCCTCGCGCTGGCGCTCGGGCTCGGCCCGTTCCAGCCGTGTCTCGCTCGCGGCGGCGCCAACCGTTGGTGGTGCGGCAGCCGCGCTGTCGCCGCTGGACCGCGTCGGCAAATTCGCGCTCCCTGGGGCCGGCGCAGGCGCCGGAGCGACTGCGGCGAGCCCGGTCGGAGCCTTCTCACGCGCGCCCTGAGTCGCGCCTGCCCCGGAAGCGGCCACGCCTGGCGCGGCGGCGTCGCGGCCCGCCGCCGGTGCCGGGGCGATCGCCGCGAGGTCCGAGCGCGCGGCCGATGGTGCCTCGTTCTGCCGGCGGTCGTCGGGTGACGCCGCAGTCGCTGCCGGCGGTGCGGACGCGACGGCGCGGTCGGCCTCCGCGGCCCGTTCGGATGGATCGCGCCCGACCCATATCGCCAGCGTCACGACCGCCGCCGTGGCGGTGGCGGGCACCAGCCAGCGCCAGCCCGTCCACCATGCCCGCACCCCGCCCGCGCTCTCGGCCGCGCCAACCACGTCCGCCGCCTCGGGCGCGCTCCGGACTAGCGCCGCGACCGTCGCCTGGCACCGCGTGCACCCGGCGAGGTGATCCTCGACCGGCACGCGCTCGGCGTCGTCGAGCCCGCGGTCGGCGTACAGGCCGAGCACGTCGGGCTCGGGGCAGGGCCCGCCCGCGCCGCGGCGTGCCGCCGCCTCGACCGCGCGCCGTACGAGTCGATCGTCCTGTCCGCTCACGGCGTCCTCTCTACTTTGAACGATGCTACGGCCGGGGCTTGCAACCCGGCCGCCGTCGGGGCGTCCACGGCCAGGGCCTCGGCCAGCGCCGCGTCCCAGGCCTGCCGCGCGACCTCGCCCCAGCTCTCCACGTCGCTCGCGCGCAGGCCGTGGCCGGCCAGCGCTGTTTCAATCAATCCGCGCAGCGCCGCCCTGGCTTTCTCCAGCTTGCGCGATGCCGTGGCCTCGTGCTCGCCGAGCAGCCGACCGGCCTCGGCCAGCGTCAGGCCGTGCACGTAGTAGTAGGCGAGGCGCAGCCTGGACGGCGCGTCGAGCCGCTCGATCGCCGCCGATACGCACCCGGCGGCGACGCGCATCCGTGCCGCCGCGTCGGGCTCGAGGGCCGGCGCGGCCGCTGCCGGCTCGGGCACGTGCTGGTCGGGATCGTCGATTGAGCTGAGCCGCCGCGAGGCCCGGATCGCGTCCACGTGCCGCTGTGCGAGCACGCTGCGCAGCCACGTGCCGAGGCGGCTCCGCCCCTGGTAGTAGCGCAGCAGCGACCGGCGCTCGCCGTCGTCCCCGGCCAGACCGAAGAGCTCGCCGTAGAGCGAATCGGCCAGCTCGCGACCGCCCTCGCCGGCGATGGCCCGCGCGGCGCGATAGAGCTCCGGCCGGTAGGTGAGGACGAAGTGGTCCCACGCGTCGGGGTGGCCGTCGCGACAGGCGCAGGCCAGCGCGAGATCCGCCGCGTGCAGCGTGGCGATGAACGCCTCCACTGCGGCCGGCCCAGCCGCGGCCGGGTCCTCGAAGCGCTTCTCGACCGCGATCGCGATGGCCGCGGCGAAGGTCTCGCGCGACACCTGCCAGCGGGCCGCCTCGGCGCGGTCGTAGGCTGCCGCCACGGCCGCGCTGTCGATCGGGTGGCGCGCCCGCGTGGCCCGGCCCGCCTGCGTCATGTGGAGCTACTCGAGTTCGAACGCCAGGAACAGGAATTGGCCCTGGCGCAGCACCTGCAGCGCGCAGGGCGTATTGGTCGGCAGCCTGGCGATGGTCTGACGGAAGTCGTCGAGCCCCTTCACCGCGACGCGGTTGACCGAGACGACGAGGTCGCCAGGCTGGATGCCGTACTCCGCCGCGCGCTCGCCGGCCCGGGCCGCGACCAGCGCCCCGGTCACGTCGGGGCCGGCGCTGATCGCCTGGCGCAGCGCATCGGTGAGCGTGAGGGCGAGCACACCCAGCCGCGGGATCAGGTGCTGATCGCGGCTGACCATTTCGGCGAAGCGCAGCGGGTCGTCCTGGCGCTCGGCCACGGCCACCGGCAGCTGTACCCGCTGGCCGGCGCGCAGCACCTCCAGCTGCGCCACGTCGCCGGCGGCGCGGCTGTAGAGGTTGACGTCGAGCTGCCGGCCGTTCTCGATCGCCTTCCGTCGAGCGTCAACACGATGTCGCCGATGCGCAGGCCGGCGGCGCCGGCCGGCCCCCCGCGGTCGACGTCGGCGACGATCGCGCCCGAGTCCTGCGGCAGCTCGAGCGCCCGGGCCATCACCGGTGTGATCGACTGCATCACCGCGCCGATCGTGCCGCGCTTGACACGCCCGTTGGCCTTCAGTCTGTTCGTAGACGGTCTTGACGATGTTGCTGGGCGCCGCGAACCCCAGGCCCTCGTCGCCGCCGCCCTGGGTCAGCAGCAGCGTGTTGATGCCCACCAGCTGGCCGGCGGCGTTCACCAGCGGACCGCCGCTGCTGCCCGGGTTGATCGGCGCGTCGGTCTGGATGTAGACCATCGGGTCGTCGGCCTCGAGCTGCCGTCCCACCGCGCTCACCACCCCCATCGTCACCGTGTTGTCGAGACCGAGCGGGCTGCCGAAGGCGAACACCAGTTGCCCGGCGCGCAGCCGATCGGATCGCCGATCGCGAGCGGCGCCAGCGTCGCGCCGCTGACCTTGAGCAGCGCCAGGTCGGTCTCCTCGTCCACGCCGGCGACCTCGGCGTCGAGCGTCCGGCCGCGCGGGCGGACAATCGACTGGCCCTCGACACGCGCGCTAGGGACCACTTGGACGCGGCGTGCACCCTGCACCACGTGGTAGTTGGTCACCACGAACCCGGCGGCGTCCACGATTACGCCCGAGCCCGACGCCCGCTTCTGTTCGACCAGTCCGTCGGCGGTCGTAGCGTCGGGGTCGACGACCAGCCCCGAAGCGATCACCTGCACCACGCTGGGGCTCACCCGCGTGGCCAGTGCTTCGAACGACGCGCTCAGCTCGTTGAGCGACGGGAGGGCGGGCGCCGTGCGCGCTGCCTGGGCCTGCGCCGGCTGCGGCGCGGCGGTGCCCACCGCCGCCGCCAGCACCATGGCGAGGCGGGCGGCCCGCCGACGGGTGTCGGGTGGGCGGGTCATTGGCGCCGGTCCTGGCCGGCGTCGTTGGTGGTGGCGCCCGGCCGCGGCTTGAGGAGCATCTCGAGCGTGAAGTCGAGCATCGTCTGCGCGCATGTGACTGGACCAGCAGCGGATCGGTGACGCCGTGGCGCGACTTCGGGTAGAGCATCAGCTCGGAACGGCTTGCCGGCCTTCTGCAGCTCGTAGGCGAACTGCATCGTGTTCTGCAGGTGCACGTTGTCGTCGATCAGCGCCGTGCACGAGCAGCAGCTCGCCGTGCAGGTCCTTCGCCGCCGCGACACGCGGCGTGCTGTGCGTAGCCCTCGGGGTTGTTCTGCGGCATCAGCATGAAGCGCTCGGTGTAGATCGAGTCGTAGAGCGCGCCAGTCGGTGACGGTGCCGCCGGCGATGCCCATCGCGAAGCTCTTGCTGTGCGTCAGGGCGTAGCTCGTCATGAAGCCGCCGTAGCTCCAGCCGTTGATGCCGATGCGCGCGCCGTCGACCCACGGCTGCTTGCTTCAGCCAGTCGAGGCCGTCCTCGATGTCCGGCCAGCTCGCTGCACGCCGAGCTGCTTGTAGGACGGTCCACGCCGACTCGGCGCCCTTGCCGCTGGCCGATCGGTTGTCGCAGATCCAGACGACGATGCCGCTGCTGCGCGAGCAGCTGGTAGATACATGCTGGTCGACGCCGCCCCAGCGGTTCTGCACCCGCGGCGCGTGCGGGCCGCCGTAGGTGAGCTGGATACACCGGATACCGCTGCGCCGGATCGAAACCGGCGGCCTGATCAGCATCGCCTCCATCACGAAGCCGTCGCGGGTCTTCACCTGCAGGAACTCCGGCTTCGACCATCGCGAACTCGGCCGAGCGCCGGCGACCGTGCTCTCGTCGACGACGCGCACCTCGGCGCCGTCGGCCGCGTGCACCCGCACCTGCGGCGGCGTGGCGAGGTCGCTCCAGGTGTCGACGTAATGCGAGAACGCCGGGGCTGAAGTTGGCGACGTGCGTGCCCTCGCGTCTGCGACAGCCGCGTCGAGGCCGCTGCCATCGAGCTTGACGCGATAGACGTCGCCGCCGATGTGGCTGCGCTCGGTGCCGCGGAAGTAGATCCAGGCCGCCCGGCTCGTCCACCCCGTGGAGCGTGCGCACTTCCCATTCGCCGCTGGTGATCTGCTCGCCGAGCGTGCCGTCGGCCGTGTAGTGATAGAGGTGCTTCCAGCCGGTGCGCTCGCTGAGCCACAGGAACGATCCGTCCTTCAGCCACGCCGGCGCGCCGTTCGGTCGACCCACGCCTTGGTCGTCTCGCGGAAGCAGCGTGCGTCGACGTCGCCGCCGTCGGCGTCGCCGCGATTCGAGATCGAGCCAGGTCTGCTCGCGGTCCTGCACCTGGTAGACGACGCGCGCTGCCGTCGGGCGTCCAGCTCACGTCGACGATCAGGTGCTCGGCCGGGCGTATCGTGTCGAGGTCGACCCAGTGCAGGCGCGCCGCCGGCGGCGCGACGACGCCGAGCCGCACCACCGGGTTCGGGTCGCCGGGCTTCGGGTAGTCGCCACGTCTCGACGGTCGAGCCGCCGCGGAATGTGATCGACGATCGTGAACTCCGGCACGGGCCGCTCGTCGAGCTGCAGAAACGCCAGCCGGCGCGAGTCGGGACTCCACCAGTACGCGCGGTAGTTGCCGCGGCCGTAGACCTCCTCCTGGTAGACCCAGTCGAGCTTGCCGTTCAGCATCTGCGGGCCGCCGTCGGTGGTCAGCCGGCGCTCGCGCCGGTGGTCGACGTCCACGACGTACAGGTCGTTGCCGCGGTGAACGCCGACCAGCCGCCGTCCGGGCTGAAGGCCGCATCCTCCTCGGCCGCCACAGTCGCGGTGAGCCGCGTGAGCGCGGCCCTGGGCGTCGAACGAGTGATACAGGTCGCTGCCGATGGCCACGCAGCAGCGCGTTGCGCGCCGCATTCATCGTCGGCTCGCGGCTGGCGAGCGCGCGGCGCGATCCTGCCGGCGTCGAGCCCGAGCGCCTCCGCGGCGCGACGCTGGCCGCCTGGCCGTCGAAGAGCGGCGTCGACGTGCCGCTGGCGGCATCGACGCTCAGCCACTCCACGCCGCCGTCCGCCGGCGCGGCCACGGGTAGCTCTTGTCATCCAGCCAGGCGGCCGGCGGCGCCGCCGCTCGAAGTCGATCTTCTTCGGCGGGTTGTAGAGGTCGTCGAGCGTGAGCGCCCGCGTCTGCGGAACGCCGGCCGACGTGACGGCCAGGGCGAGCGGGACGCGGATGCGAGCGCGCGGGCGCCCGTCGACGAGGAAAGGCGCGGCCCAGACGTGCCGCCGCCTAGCCGAGCCGCGAACGGCCACTTGACGCAGACTCTGCTACAGTCCGAGGCCATGCCTCGTCGCTTACGTTTCTCGGTGCCGCGAGTACCGTCACCGGGTCCCGAAATACCTGGTCGACTCGGACGGCCACGCGGGTGATGGTCGACTGCGGATTGTTCCAGGGACTGGCGGCGCTCCGGCAGCGCAACTGGAATGCCCCTGCCGGTCGACCCAGCGTCCATCGACGCCGTAGTGCTCACCCACGCGCACCTCGATCACGTCGGGTATCTGCCGCGGCTCGTCGCCGGGGCTTCAACGGCCGCATTTTCTGCACGCCGGGACGCGGACCTGTGCTCGCTCGTGCTCGCCTGATGCCGGCCGGCTGCAGGAGGAAGATGCGCGCCAGGCCAACAAGATCAGCTACACGAAGCCACACGCCGGCCCTGCCGCTCTTCACCGAGGCGGACGCTGTCGCGGCGCTGCAGCGGCTCCAGCCGGTCGGGTATCATCGCCCCATGCCGGTCGCGCCGCGGTGTCGAGATCGAGTTCATGCACGCCGGACACCTGCTCGGGTCGGCCTTCGTGCGCATGCGCCGTTCCGACGGCCCAGCGGCACGGTGCTGTTCGGCGGCGACCTGGGCCGCTACGACCGGCCGGTGCTGCCCGATCCAGTCGCCGGGATCGGCGGCCGACATCCTGCTGCGTCGAATCGACCTACGGCGACCGGCTGCACCCGGTCGACGGCGACGGCGAAGCGCTCGCCGCGACCATCAGCGACACCGTCGCCCGCGGCGGCAAGATCATCATTCCGGCGTTTGCGATCGGTCGGGTGAGGAAGTGCTCTACTGGATCAAGCGTTTGGAGGACGCAGAGTCGCATCCCGCCGTGCCGGTCTATCGTCGACAGTCCCATGGCGGTCGAAGCGCTGGCGTTCTACCAGCGCCATGCGGCCGAGCTCGATGCGGACATCGCCGAGGCCGGGCGCGCGAGCGGATGTCCGCATTCGCCACCGCGCGTTTCACAGGCAGTCGCGACGCCACAGCAGTCCAATGACGTGATCGCGCGGCAAGCGCCCGTCGATCGTGGTGTCCTCCAGCGGCATGGCCACCGGCGGCCGGGTGCTGCACCATTTGGACGCGCTTGCCCGATCCGCGGAACACGGTGCTGTTCGTCGGGTTCCAGGCCGAAGGCACCCGAGGCCGCCAGATGGTGGATGGCGCCAGAGAAGTGCAAGATCCACGGCCAGTTCGTTCCCGTGAACGCCCGCATCCAGAAGATGATCCGATGTCGGCGCATGCCGATGCGGGCGAGATCCTGCGCTGGCTGCGCACGTTTCCGGCGCCGCCCGCGACCACCTATCTGGTACACGGCGAGCCTTCCGCCCAGGATGCGCTCAAGGCGCGGATCCAACAGGAGTTGGCCTGGAACGTGCTAATCCCGGTCCAGGGGGATCGTGTGTCCGTGCCGCTCTGAGCGCCACTGCCGGGCTGCCCCTCCGAGGTTTTGAAACGATCGATGCACGCCTCTGAAACTCCCCTCAGCTCCCCGGTGCCCACACCGGTGGAGGCGCCGACCCGACCGTACCTGCTCGAGCGGATCGACGATGCCGCGGTCGTGCAGCTCTACGCCGACGGGTTCCCGGACCTGCCGCCGACCAGAAGGTGCTCATCTGGCACCTCTACCAGGCGGCGCTGGCGGGCCGGGACATCTACTACGACCAGCGCTACCGCGCACGACCTCGAGATGCGCGACCTCCTCGAGGCGATGGTCACGTACGGCGCGGCATGCGATGCCGGCGACGCTGGCGGAGTCTGCGTTACACCAAGCTGTTCTGGCTGAACAGCGGGCCGCTACAACAACCTCACCGCCCGCAAGTTCGTGCTGCAGCCTCAGCCGACGCGCTGGTCGCGGCCGCGGAGCGCGGCCGCGCGCCGGCGCCGCGGTTCCGCCGGCGGCAGGCGAGACGCTCGACGGCGCTGCTCGGCCGGCTCGCGCCCTTCCTCTTCGACGCGTCGGTCGATCCGATGGTCACGCACAAGACGCCCGGCGCCGGGCGGCGACATCCTGCTGGCAGCGCCAACAACCTCTACGCCGGCGTCACGGAGGCGGATCTCGACGGCTTCGAGGAGCGCTACCCGCTCAACTCGCGGCTGGTGAAGCGGATGGCATGCTCGTCGAGGAGGTGTACCGCGTCGAGCGGCCGCTACGGCGCCGAGTCGCGCGCATCATGCGGCCATCTCGAGGCGGCGATCCCGTTGGCGACGCCGTCGTTGCGCCGCGGCCCTGGGCGCGCTCGATCCAGTGGTATCGGACCGGCGAAGACGCCGACCGCAAGGCCTTCGACATCGCCTGGGTGAAGGACCAGGACTCGCCCGTGGACACGATGAACGGCTTCATCGAGGTCTACATGGACGCCGCGCGGCATCAAGGGCGCGTGGGAAGGCGCTGGTCTTCTACGTCAACCGCGAGAAGACCGCGCGATCCGCGGCTCGCCGCGCAGGCGCAGTGGTTCGAGGACCGGATGCCGATGCGATCCGGCTACCGCAAGCCGGAGGTGCAGGGCGTCACGGCCACGCGCCATCGACGTGGTGTCGAGACCGGCGATTCGGGACCGTCACCCCGATCGGCGTCAACCTGCCCAACGACCAGGCGATGCGCGAGGTGCACGGCAGCAAGTCGGTGTCGCTGTCGAACGTCATCGAGGCCTACGAGCGCAGTCACGCTCCGACGAGCCGCGAGCGAGTTCTCCTGGGACGCCGAGGAGTTCGACGCGCGCCAAGCTTGGAGCGCGTTCGCCGGCGAGCTGACGACCGAACATCCACGAGGTCATCGGCCACGGCTCCGGGCGCATGGCCGAGGGCGCTCACGGCACAGCCGCAGGAGCTGCTGAAGGAGCAGTACTCGGCGCTCGAGGAGATCGCGCGCCGACCTGGTGGCGCTGTACTTCTTCGCCGACCCGCAGCTGGCGGAGCTCGGCCTCGTCGCCGCCGAGGACACGCCGAGATCGTGCGCGCCGAGTACGAGGCGTACGCGCGCAACGCGCTCGTGCAGCTGCGCCGCGTACGCGAGGGCACGCAGCTCGAAGAAGACCACATGCGCAACCGCCAGGCCATCGTCCACTGGCTCATGGCGAACACCGACGCCATCGAGGTGCGCTGCCGCGACGGCAGACCTTCTACGTGATGATCGACCCGAGGCGTTCCGCGAGGGCGTCGGCCGAGCTGCTCGCGCGAGGTCCAGCGCATCAAGTCGCGAGGGCGACTACGCGGCGGCCCGGGCGCTGTTCGAGACCTACGGCGTGCACTTCGACGCCGGCGCTGCGCGACGAGGTCGTCGCCCGCGTCGACCGCCTGAACCTCCCGTCCTACACCGGCTTCGTGATGCCGACGCTGACGCCCGCGCACGGCCCCGGGGGTGAGATTACCGACGTGCGGATTGGCAACGAGTGCGACTTCGCCGGGCAGATGCTCAAGGCTACTTGAAGGACGCCGGCGGGGTCGGCCCTGGGCCAGGACTAGCGGCTGGGGGCTAGCGGCTAGCGGCTGAGCGGATTACGCTGTCACGCAGTCACGCGGTGACGCCGTCACACTGCCACACGTCCCGGGCGGGGGAGTTCTGATGTCGAAGCGCTCGGGGGTCGCGGTGGTCGCCATGCTGGTCGCGGCCGCGGCCCTGCCCGTCGCGCAGGGGCGGCCACGTGAGCTGGCCAACGTCCAGGAGCTCGGCGCCGCTGCGGCGGAGTTCGACAACGGCCTGGTGCAGGCGGTGGTCGCGTCCACCACTCGCAGCGAAATCACGACTCGCGCTGGCTGCTGGTGGAATTCGGTCTCAACAGCCGCCAGGCGGCGGACCTGCGGCGCGACCGCATCGAGCTCGTCACTCCCGACGGCGATGTGGTGCCCCTGGCCGCGCAGCGGGCGTGGGGGGAAGACAGCACGCGGGCCCGGCAACTGCTGCAGGAGGCGGAGCCGGCCCGCCACCAGGTGCGCGTCGTACTTCCGGCAGATCGCCCATCAGGAGGCGCTTCGCTTCTTCGGCCGGCCTGAACAGGGGCAGACGGTGTTCGACCAGGTAAGCGTCTCGTTTGATCGCATCCTGATTGGCGACCTGCTGTTCGCGTCGCCGCGCGGGGCCTGGGCCCGCGGCCGTCACGTGCTGGTCGTCCGGCTCGAGGACGACGTGGTCCAGCTCCCCATCGACCTGCGCTCCCCCGCCCGGCTGAGGCTCGCACCCCATGTTGACCCTGTTGATCCTTGCCGCCGCGCTGGGCGCGGCGACCATCGGCGGCGTGTTCTTCGCGTTCTCCACCTTCGTGATGGGCGCGCTGGCGCAACTGCCGTCGCCGCACGGGATTGCCGCCATGCAGCGGATCAACGTCGTGGTGCTCAACCCGGCAGTTCCTGGGCGTGTTCATCGGCACCGCCGTCTTGCAGGCCCTGGCGGCGGCAGCTGGCGATATTCGGCTGGACGCCGACGCGGTCGCCGCTGCTGCTGGCCGGCACGGTGCTCTACGTCGCGGGGTGCTTCGGGGTGACGATGGCCGCCAACGTCCCGCGCAATGAACGGCTGCGGGCGATGTCGGCGGAGTCGAGCCGCGCGCACGCCTACTGGCCGATCTATCTAGCCCGAGTGGACGTGGTGGAATCACGTCC
>CAWHCK010000016.1:0-97746 GCA_963827585.1 uncultured Alphaproteobacteria bacterium | reverse complement strand
CCGAATGACGGCGAGCCGGCACGTGAGCTCGGCATACACTGCGCGCTCGCTCGGCTCAGCGAGGTTGACAATATCCATCTCGCGTCGACGACGACCCCGGCAGCATCGTCATCCCGGCGGCGCTGACCATCGCCGCGGCACGTCCCGATACCAGCCCCGAAGCGCTGCTCGAGGCGATCGTCGGCGGCATTGAAGCGATGGTCCGGCTCGGCGCTGCGATCGGCGGGCCGACCGTGCTCTACCGCGGCATCTGGCCGACCTTTCTTTGCGGCGCCGTTCGGGGTGGCCGCGGTGGCGTCGCGCCTTCACGGCCTGGACGCTTAGCAGTACCGCCCACGCGCTGGCGCTGGCGCTGACGTTCGCGTCGCCGGGCGTCGGTCACCACAATGCCGGGACCACGTCGCGCTGGTTCGCCGTCGGTCAAGCCGCGCGCAACGGTTTGGTGGCCGCGCAAGCGGCGCAGGCCGGCTTCACCTCGGACCTGAACCTGCTCGACGGCCAGTTTCCTCAATGGCGTCTACGGCATCACGCCGAGCATCGGCGCCTTCACCGACAACCTCGGCCAGCGCTGCGCGCTCGACGACACCTCATTCGAACGCCTGGTGCGAAGGCCACCGACCAGACGATCGCAGCGACGCAGGGTCTGCTCGAGGCGATCGAGGACGGCGTTGTGCACCCGAAGACGATCTCAATCGGTCGAGGTCCATGTCCCGCCGCCCACTCTCAAGATGATCGATCACGGGGTGACCGCGGGCGAGCGCGCCTCGCATCTCACCAGCGTTCACTATCACCTCGCGCTGGCGGCCTGCGACAGGTCCGGGCTGTACGACGTGGGACATTCGCCCACGCGAATTGCCGGCGACGTCCAGGCCTTCATGCAAAAAATCACGGTTGCCGGCGACCCGACGCTGCTCGGGTTCTATCCGAAGGCCTGGGCGGCGCGCACGATCGTTCATACGACCACTCAACCAAAGGAACGACTGGTGATCCATGTGCCGGGCGATCCGCAGAAGCCATTCGACGACCGGCAGGTGGAAAACAAGTTCCGCCGGATATTGACGCCGGTCGCTGCGGTTGACGTGGACCGGTTGCTTTTGCACGCTGCCGTTCGGTCTTCGACACAAATCGATCTGCCGCCACGCTGGTGCAGGATGTCGCCCGCGTCGCGCTTGGCGCGGGATCGGCCGCTCATTCATGAGAACAGGGGTTTGCAATGACGTGAGCACGTTTGGTGAAGGCGAAATCCGCAAAGCGCTGCCGCATTTCGATCCGGTGCGTGGCCACACTCAAGCCGCCGCCGTTCGTGGTCGCGCCGCCGTGAAACCGCTCGCAATTACTCCCCCCCATGGCGGGCGATCAGGTATGCTGATCGGGAGCACGCGATGGTAGGGAGTTGGGGCTTCCCGAGGAGGAGAGATGGCATGCGCAAAGCTCTCGCGTTGAGCGCGGCCACGGCGGTGTGTGTGGCCGCTGCCCGGATGGTCGGTCCCGGCGGCCGCGAAGTCCAAGGTCAAATTCAGCGACATCTCCATCACGAAGAAAGTGGACAAGTCATCGCCGGCGCTGATGAAGTCAGCATCGCCCCCGGGGACTGCTCCCCAGAAGAGCCGACGGTGAGGGCCCGCGCCTCTACCTGACTTTCAGCGGCTTGTGCGTGCGCTTCCCCGTCGCCTGTCCGCTGGCGGGGTCGCGAGGGCTCGTCACCGCGTCGGTCACGAACTGGTCGCCGACCCGCTCTAGGCGCCAGAGCTTGCAGCGCCGGAACGCGCGCCGGAGCGGTCGAGCGGAAGCACCACCAGCGCGAGCAGCGCTGCCAAAAACAGAGCCGAGTGCGATAGCGATGGCCGCATCGTGACCTCCCTTGCTGCGATCCGACCTGCCGCGACGGATCGAGTTTGGCGACCAGGAGTGGACACTGGCCGCCTCCTCAGTCTATTTGCGCGCCAGACGCTTTGATGATCGGCGCCCATTTCGCCAGCTCCGCCTTGATGAATTCGGCAGCCTGCGTCGGCGTACTGCCGGGCGTTGGATCGATGCCCGCCTCTTGCAGGCGACTGAACACCACAGGATCGGCCAGCGCCTTGTTGACGGCCTCGCTGAGCCGATCAACGATCGGCTGCGGCGCATGCTTGCCGGCGCGAGGATTGCGTTCCAGGTATAGCACTCGAAACCCTTCAGGCCCTGCTCCTGCAACGTCGGCAGCTCCGGCATTGCCCGCATGCGCGTCGCCATGCCCGCACCGATCGCGCGGATCGCGCCCGACTGCGCCTGCGGCAGCGCGGTCGGCGTCGCGTCAAAAGCCATCGAAATCTGGCCGCCGACCAGGTCCGACATCATCGGCGCAGAGCCGCGATAGGGCACATGCATGATGTTGAGCCCGCCTGCCAGTGCTTTGAATTGCTCGCCGCACAGATGAAGGATTGAGCCCCGGCCGGGGAGCCATAGCCTGAGTTTTCCCGGGGTTTGCCTTGACCAGGGCGAGCGAGGCTCTTGGCGTCGAGTCGCAGGAACGGAAGGGTGCACCCCGAGCAGCGTCGGCGTCACCCCCACTTGTCCGATCGGCGCGAAATCGCGAACCGGATCATACGGCATCCGCTTGTACAGTCCCGGATTGATCGCGTGGGTCGACACGGTCGCCATCAGCAGCGTGTAACCGTCAGGCGAGGCCTTTGCGACCAGGTCGGCGCCGATGTTGCCGCCCGCGCCCGGCCTTGCTCTCCACCAGGAACTGCTGCCCCAGCAGCTCTCCCATCCTCGCGCCCATGACGCGCGCGACGGTGTCGGTCGGGCCGCCAGCGGAGAAGGACACCACGATGCGGGACCAGCTTCGATGGATTCCGTCCTGTGCTTTCGCGACCGTGCCGGCGAGCACGGCCGCAAGGACAACGCCTGCGAGAGCATGAAGCGCCATCGGCCTCAGCCATCGAGCGCGAGAGACGTGAAGACCTTTCCGATCCGAGCCAAGCCGCTCCGTCGTGCCGCTGAATGGTTCGGCGCGACCACCGCGTATGCCGTGCCACCTTTCGCCATCGTGCGGTCCCCCATCACTGGCCGCGGCGCACCGGCCGCTCGATCACTCCCGGTCATCCAGTCCGATGGGTTTCGCTGGCGCTCAACCCATCCTGCGAGCGAACTGCCTGCTCGCAGCCTTGCTAGGCGCGCCCGGCGCGCACGAGGCGACCCGGCATCGCGCCGGTATGCTTGCCCTGCTCGAAGGTCGGCGTTCCGGCGAGGAGCGTGGCGACGTAGCCGTCGACGCGCTGCACGAAACGACGCCCGCCGGCAGGAAGATCGTTGACGAGCTCCGGCTGATAAAGTCGCAAGCGGTCGAAGTCGATCAAGTTCACGTCGGCGCGCAGACCCGGCGCAAAGTCGACCGCGGTCCCGCAAGCCGAAGAAATCGGCCGTCTCGCTGGTCTGGCGCTTGACCAACAATTCGAGCGGCAGTCGAGGCCCCGCCGTCAGTCGCGGCCCCAATGCAACAGCATGTAGGTCGGCACCCCCGCATCCACGATCGAGGCGCAGTGCGCGCCGCCGTCACTCAACCCCAGGAGCGTCGCCGGATCGGTCAGCATCTCACGAATTGGCTCATGATCGCCGGCAGACGTAGTTCACCACCGGGAAAAACAGGAATCGGTTTTCGGCCTGGGTCAAGTCATCATAGCGATTCTTCCGGCGTGCGTCCCTCGCGGGCGGCGATCGAGGCGATGCTCAGCTCATCACCCGGCTCGTAATCCGGCGGGTCCCCCATGATGAAAAACCTGTCCCAACGGGTCGTGATGAGTTGGCGGAACTGGGCCAGTCGGCTCACGTCCTGCTCGGAAGGCTTCTCGTCGAGGATCCTGCGCCGGAGCGCCGGGTCGCGCAAACGCTGGAGTTGCTGAGCGATACTCAGGCCGTCGAGCTGGCGGTAGCTCGGCCTGTATCGAGCGGGTTGAGCGCGGTGCCGATGCCGAGCATACTTCGATTGGCCGGCCGGCGATCTGCGCCGTCAGCTGCAGGCCCTCGGCGCGCGCCGCATGCACCGCAGCCAACAACCGCCGCCAGCGCGCCGGATCCTCGTAACGGTCGGTCAGCAGGAACCAGACCGGGCGGCCAGTCTCCTTGCGCGAGTGCGTCAGCCAGTCGAGCTCCGCGGCTTCGTCGTCGAAATCGCTGTTCATGCCGAACGCGCCCGTGCCGGCGTCGCCGAGCGCGGAGCCGATGCCCAACAGCTCCTCGCTTGCCGCATAGCGCGACGGAACCATCTCGCCGATGGGCGTCTTGTGGGAGTCCGTGCGCGTGGTGGTGAAGCCGAAGGCCCCGACACGCAATGCTTCGACCGTCAAGCGGCGCATCTCCGCGATGTCATCGGCCGTGGCCGCTTCGAGCCGAATGGCGCGGTCGCCCATGACATAGACGCGCAACGGGAGATGGGCGATCTGGGCGGCGATATCGATCGCGTGCGGCCGGCGCTCCAGCGCATCGAGGAAATCGGGAAAACTCTCCCACTCCCAAGTCAATCCATCGGTCAGGACGACGCCCGGGATCTCCTCGATGCCTTCCATCAAATCCATCAGCGCTGCGCGATGCTGCGGCCGTACCGGCGCGAAACCGACGCCGCAATTGCCGAACATCGCAGTCGTGACGCCATGCCAGCACGAAGGCCCCAGCAGCGGGTCCCACATCGCCTGCCCGTCGTAATGCGTGTGCACGTCGACCCACCCCGGCGTGACCAACAGGCCCGTTGCGTCGATCTCGCGCCGACCGGGACCCTGCCTGCCTCCGACTTCGCAATACGCTCACCCGCGATTGCGACGTCACCGGTAAAGGCCGCCTTGCCGGTGCCATCGATAATGGTACCGCCGCGAATGACGATGTCGTGCATCGGGCGCTCCTCCCGGTTGCGAGCAAACGATGGTGCGCCTTCCTCATGAGCGATGCAATGCATCCAGCCGCGAGGCGCGGCGCATCGATAGGCTACGGCTGCGGCCCGAAAGGTGCACTTCACGCTCGGCACGAAATACGTTGCTGTAGAGGCCCGCAATCCACCGGCGCCCGCTCGAGGTCACATTGAGGTAGCGGATCGCGGGCTGGATGTGCGGAGAGACCCTGTTCCAATAGAATTGCGGATATTATCGACCAGGTCGGCCGGCGATCCATAGCCGAGCTGCCTGTTCAAACCGGTCTCTTCAAATTCGTGGTAAAGCGCGTTGGCTTTTCTCAAATAGTGAGGATCGCCAAGCTGACCGATCAGATCCGCGGCTCGCAAGAGTGACCCTTCTTCGTCGATTTCCTTCTCGTCCGTCGGCGATGAATATGGAAATCGCGTGAAGCCGATGGCACGCGCGATCCTTTCGCCGTCGAGCTCCTCGATTGCCGCAACCCGATCCAGCACGAACAGCTTCGACCGCTCGACGTGATACGGCGCAAGCGCAGCGTCCGAGGATCCGCGCGGCAAGGAAACCTTGCGGCCGGTCCCATCAACGACGTAGCTATCATCCTCGTCGCCTTTGACGATGCCGCGGACGTACCCGATATCATGGGTCAGGCAGGCGACGATGAAGTTCGCATAGTCGGCAGGTGTCGACGGCATCAACAGCGCACGGCCCTTGAAGATGTCGTGACCGGCCAGCGTGACGAGCATGGTATGCTCGACGTTGTGGTAGAGGGCATCGCTATTGCCGATGCATTCGAGCGCCAGCCGGGCGGCAAAGGGGATGAGCTCGGCCAGGCGCGCATGCGAAGACCCGAACCGATCCTTCATGTCGGAGGCCAGGAACGAGCCCAGGGCTTCTGCAGCAAGCTCAGGTAGCGTAACCATGCAGCGCGGCCTGAATGCGTGTTGGCTGCGCAATCATCGTGGATCGGTGATCTTGGGTCAATTCCCGCGACCTGGAGCGAAATCGCTTCAGATTGAACCGATTGCGGCAGGCGATGATCGGCCGCGGGCTTCACGTGTGGCGCAGGGGCAAACCTTCGGGCACAATACCATCGGGGGGACGAAGCTCGTTTGGAGAGGCATCAATGGCTGAGCTGTCGCACGACGAGGTCGCCGAAATCATCGGTCGGACGAGTGACGTGATCGTTGCGGAGATCATCGGCACCGGAATTACCAAGGATGAACTGGCGGCGGCGTATGCGCGGGTCGTCAGCGACCGCAAAGCCCACCATCCCGGCGCCGCGCTGGAGCCCGGCCCCCTTGCCGAGGTCGTCGATATCCTGGAGCGGGCGCGCGGCCGCGGGATCCTCCTGGGCGAGGCCGGCTCCACGCTCGAATAATCCGGGGCGGTTCGGAACGGCAGCCGTCCCTTTCCCGGCGCACGGAAATGAAAACCCGCCGAGGATTTCTCCCGGCGGGCCTGCATTCCTCTCGCGCCATCTTCGCTTCCGGTACATCCGCGGTAAACGAATTGTCGCGAGCGACAACATCTATATAGGCGCCAATCGTGACTATTCAATGGCCGGCCGGCGGGGCCCGTGCGCTCGAGCGAGCCATGCCTCTGCTCCAGTCCGGCGATTACTGGATCGTCCGCTTTCGCGGACGATGACAACCGCGAATCTCAGTCTTGGCGGCGCTTGACCATGCGCAAGGCGGCATGGACGTTGGTCGGCGGGCGATGATAATCTTGCGGCCCAACGTGCGTTCGCGAGGCGAGCGCGGTGTTTCGACGAGCGAAATTCCGCGCGTTCCGCCGGGGGTGCCATCGATGAAGTCCGATGCGATGACCGCACCCGAAGCGGTGGGCGGCCCGCGTGTCGTCGCGCAGCCGGTCGCGGCACCGCTCACCAGCGCCGCGATCTTCCTGAACGTGACGCTAAACCCCGGCCCGGACAGTCGCGCGACGGTGCGGTCGTTCTGCGGCGACCTCGGCGCGCTGTTGCGCGCGGTGGAATTTCGCGACCTCGAAGCCGGCCTGTCCTGCGTGATGGGGTTCTCCTCCGAGGCGTGGGACCGCCTGTTCGGGCCGCCGCGGCCGGCGGAGCTGCATCCGTTCCGGGAGATCCGCGCCGGAGCGCGCCATGCGGTCGCCACGCCCGGCGACCTGCTTTTCCACATTCGTGCCAAGCGCATGGATCTGTGCTTCGAGGTTGCGACGCAGATCATGGCGCGGATCGGGGACGCGGTCTCGCCGGTCGACGAGGTGCACGGCTTCCGCTACTTCGACGATCGCGATCTCCTGGGTTTCGTCGACGGGACGGAAAATCCGCGGGGCGAAGAGGTGATCGACGCCGTGCTCATCGGCGCCGAGGACGCGGCGTTCGCCGGCGGCAGCTACGTCATCACGCAGAAATATCTCCACGATCTCGCCGGCTGGAATGCGCTGACCGCGGAGGCGCAGGAGCGCATCATCGGCCGCACCAAGCTGTCCGACATCGAACTGGACGATGCGATCAAGCCGAGCTCGGCACACAACGAGCTCACCACCATCGTCGAGGACGGGAAAGAGATCAAAATCCTGCGCGACAACATGCCCTTCGGCCGCGCCGCGGAGGGTGAGTTCGGCACCTATTTCATCGGCTACAGCCGCTCGCCGCGGACCATCGAGCAGATGCTCGAGAACATGTTCGTCGGCCGCCCGCCCGGCAACTACGACCGGCTGCTCGACTTCAGCCGCGCCGTCACCGGAAACCTGTTCTTCGCGCCGTCCGCGACGTTCCTGGAGAACGTGCAGGACGACGAGCCGGCGGTCGCGACGCCTGCGCCCGTAGCGGCGACGGCGGCGCCCGAACCGGCACAATCCATACCGCGGGCGCGCGACGGTTCGCTCGGCATCGGGTCGCTCAAAGGAGACATCCGGCATGAATAACCTGCATCGCGAGCTTGCCCCCATTTCCGATGCGGCATGGGCACAGATCGAGGAAGAGACCTCGCGCACGCTCAAGCGCTACCTCGCCGGACGGCGCGTGGTCGACGTCAGCGGGCCGGGCGGCACCGGCGTTTCCGCCGTCGGCACCGGCCACCTGCGGACGATCGCGGCGCCGGCGGACGGCATCCTCGCGCGGCAGCGCGAGGTGAAAGCCATGGTCGAGCTGCGGGTTCCGTTCGAGCTCGATCGCCAGGCGATCGACGACGTGGAGCGCGGCGCCAACGATTCCGACTGGCAGCCGGCGAAGGACGCCGCGCGACGGATCGCCTTCGCCGAGGACGGTGCCATCTTCGAGGGCTATGACGCCGCCGGCATCGGCGGCATCCGGCAGGGGACCAGCAATCCGATCATGACGCTCCCGGCCGACGTGCGCGACTACCCCGAAGCGATCGCCCAGGCCCTGAGCCAGTTGCGTCTCGTCGGCGTCAACGGCCCCTATTCGGTGCTGTTCGGCGCCGACGCCTATACCGCGTTGGCCGAGACCAGCGACCACGGCTACCCGGTGCTGGAGCACGTCAAGCGGCTCGTCAACGACGAGATCATCTGGGCACCCGCCATCGCCGGCGGCTTCGTGCTGACCACCCGCGGCGGCGATTTCGACCTGCATATCGGCCAGGACGTCTCCATCGGCTATTTGAGCCACACGGAGACCGCCGTCCGCCTCTACCTGCAGGAGACGCTCACCTTCCTTCTGCTCACCAGCGAGGCCGCCGTGGCGCTGGGGCCGCCGGCGACGGCGCCGAAGCGCTGACGCGCGGGGACGGCCCCGGACCCGCGGCAAACTGCGGGCCGTCACCCTTCGAGGGCGTCGCCTCGCTCGGCCACCTCAGGGTGACGGTCAGAGTGAGTCATTCTCAGCACGTGGTTCTTGAACAACGGGCGCGCCAAGAGGCTTTCAGGATTTCGTGCCGGAAATTCAATCGGATCAAATATTTACGCCGGACGTCATCCGATTTAAATCAGCCGGCGGCAACATCGCGCCGGTCCGAGTCGGGCCAAGGGTTGCAATTTTCGTAGCTCTGTAGGGACACAATAGCGGAGCGCATGGCGCCGATCTCATGCAAATTGACGTAAGACGCTTCGCCATTCCGGCCCGATCCGAGCCGGTGGCGAAAATGGGAATTCTCTCGCACTTTTGTCCCAATTTCAGGATGAGAGTGTCCGGGCTGGGACGGAACCCTGGGTTGGACATGCTGAGCTTTTTCAGAGCGGCGGTGTTATGCGCGGCGTGCCTCGTGGGCCTGGCCGAGGCGGCTCCGCTCGCAGCCGAGCCGACCGGCGACCAGCCCGGCCAGGGCAGCGCCGGCGTCTATTACCTGGACACCAAGGAACGCGTCGCCGGCATCGTGGTCATCGGCCCGATCGACAAGGGCGTCGCCAGCCACGCCAAGCACCTCCTCAACGTGCTGCGTCCCGACGTCGACGAGCTGACGGTCTTTCTCGATTCTCCGGGCGGCGACGTGCTCGCGGCCATGGAGCTCGGCGAGGAAGTCAGGAACCAATGGGCCTTCACCGCCATGGACGAGCATGGCGAATGCCTGGGCGCCTGCGTCCTGGTTCTGGCGGCGGGCGCGCGGCGAGCGCCGGCGCCGGACAGGGTGGGGCTTCACCGCCCGTCCCTCGACCCAAAAGCATCCCGCGATGCAACCGGTCAAAAAAATGCAGCACTGGCCAGGAAAGTTCAGACCTACCTCACTCGCATGGGAATGCCGAAAAAGCTTTTCCAGGACATGATGCAGCAGCCGTCGGACAAAACGCTCCTGCTCAATGCCGCCCGCCTCAAGACGCTCGGACTGGAGGGCGTCGACCCCGCGTTCGAAGAGTGGGCGCGCGCAAACAACGCGCAGCGTCCGCCGTCGTCGGACTGAGCAGTTGGCGCCATAACAAAAGCCTTGGGGGAGCCGTGGCCACATTCGTTCTCGTGCACGGCGCCTGGCACGGAGCGTGGTGCTGGCGACGTGTCGCGCCGTTGCTCGCCGCAAAGAACCATGACGTATTCACCCCGACACTGACCGGGGTTGCCGAGCGTTCGCATCTGCTCAGTCCCGACATCGATCTCGCCACGCACATCACGGATGTCGTCAACGAGATGAAATGGCAGGAGCTGAAGGATGTGGTGCTTGTCGGCCACTCTTACGGCGGGATGGTGGTGTCCGGGGTCGCGGAAAAGATGGAAAAGGCGATCGCATCCGTTGCCATGCTCGATGCGTTTTTTCCGGAGAACGGGCAAAGCCTCGTAGATCTGCAGCCGCAGCCGATGCGAGACGCATTTCTGGCTGCCGAGCGCTCCGGCGCGTCGGTCATGCCGCCGCGGCCGGCGGCCATGTTCAATGTCAACGAGAAGGACCGCGCCTGGGTCGACGCGCAATGCACGCCGCATCCGATCAAATGCTTCACGCAGAAACTGGAGCTGACGGGCGCGCGCGAGCGGATTGCGAAAAAGGCCTATATTCGCGCGGCGAATTACCCGAGCCAACCGTTCGATCACGGGATGGCCACCGCGCGCGCCAAGGGCTGGCGCATCCATGAGGTCGCCGCCGGCCACGACGTGATGCTCGACATGCCGGAGCGGCTGGCGGAGATTTTGGAAGAGCTGGCGTAGCGCGCTGGCGTGTGGGCTGCTGCACCGTTCGGCTCAGGCCCGCTCCACCCGCGCGGCGTAGCAGCCGGGGGCCGCAAAGTGGACGTGCAGGTAGGCAGCCCTTGCGTTCGCCAACAGGCGCTCGATCGCGTCCTCGAGCTTGCGGCCGTCGACCAGCTCCCATCCCACCATCATGGCGTCGGCATCGAAGGCGCGGACCGCAAGCTGGCGCGTGCGCAGCTGCGCGGGCACCTCGTCGATCGCGTCGTACCTTGTTTCGCCCTTGCGGACATAGATCGCAAAGCGCATGCGATAGGGCGAGTCCACGCCGTGGTGCTCGTAGTTCACGAGCAGGAGCTCGTCGCCCGCCTGCGAATCCGTGAGGCTGACGCGGCAGGGATAGCCGGGCATGCGCCCGTCGGCGATCTTGCGCACGGCGCCGTGGGCGGCGAGTTCCGCGTCCGAGAGATCGAACAGCGGGGCGAAAGTCTCGGCCGGCAGGCCGGTGATACGGAAGCTCATGGTCATTCCTCCTCTACCAACGTGCCGCCATTCAAGCGCGATCCGCGGCATCCGTCGTTCCGGTTCTTGCTCTCAAATCAGGAATGGCCGAACTCTCTGAAATTGCGGGGTTTTGCTGCACATCGCCGCCTTCCGGGTAGACCTTTCCCGGATCGCTGGCATAGATTCGGCTACGGGGAGCCTACCCGCGTCCGACATTGGAGATACGCCATGAAGGAGCTCACGCCCGCAGCCTTGATCGCCGGCGCCGTGCTTGCGCTCGCCGCAGCATCCGCCCATGCGGGGCCCTGCACCGAGGAAATCGCGAAGTTCGAGGACGCCGTCAGCAGTCGTGCTGCAACGAACCCGGGTGCCGGACCGACGGCGCGGCAATCGGTCGGCGCGCAGCTCAGCCGGCAACCGACGCCGAGCTCGGTGGCGCAGGCGGAGCAGCAGGCGCAGACGTCGTTCGTCGCCATGCTGGAACGCGCCAAGGCGCTCGACGCGCAAGGCAACGCCGAGTGCATGCAGGCCCTCGACGAGGCCAAGCTGCGATTCAACGTGCCGTGATCGTGTCCCGGACGAGCGAGCGCACCGATCTCGGGTTTACCCGAGATCGGCACATCATGTGCGGACGTCGGGTAAACCCGACTTCCGTGCGAGCGATGATCCGGGATCCAGGGGTTCGACGCGCCGCGTTGCGCCAAAGCGGGTGTCCGCAGCCTTGATGCCTCGCAATTTCATTCCATGACCAAACTGCTCGAGCAGGCCATTGCGAAGGTGCGCGAATTGCCGGAGGACGAGCAAGACACGCTTGCCACGGTCATTCTCTCGATGGCTGACGCGGACGCATCGGGGCTTCCGCTCGATCAAGCGACGGAAGCCGCGATCCGCGAAGGTCTGGCACAGGCCGAGCGGGGCGAGTTCGTCCCCGACGGCGTCGTGGCGGAGTCGAACAAACGCCACGGCATATGAGGATGCGCTACACCCCGCGCGCATTCGCCGATCGCGAGGCCATCTTTGAATACGTAGCCCGCATGAAGCGAAGCGGAATGCGGGGCGGTCTCGATGCGGGGAAGAACCCGGATTTCGCTTCGCTCCATCCGGGCTACGCGCTGCTACGCACGCCGCGCGGTGACCTCGATCTCGATGCGCATGCGCGGATCCGATAAGCCGGCCTGGATCATGGTCGCGGCTGGCCGCACCGCGGCGAAATACCGTCTCAGCACCGGCCAGCACGGCTCGAAATCCTCGCGCCGCGGCAGGATGTAGCGCACCCGGACCACATCGGCCATGGCGGCGCCGGCCTCCTTCAGCGCGACGTCGATGTTTCGCATCGCCTGCTCGCACTGCGCGACGACATCGTCGGCGATCGTCATGGTTGCGTAGTCGAAGCCGGTCGTTCCCGAGACAAAAACCCATTCGCCGTCGACGACGGCACGCGAATAGCCGATCTCCATCTCGAAGCGCGAGCCCGAAGAAACGAGCCGTCTTGCCATGTTCATACCCCTCAACGATGTCCGGCGCGCAGGTTCACCCGTCGAGCGGCCGGGCGTATCCCACGCCACAGCGCGGCAAGCCGGCGCACCCCCGCGCCAAATGCTCGGTTGAATTCAAGCGCGTAAAGCGTCTAGCATTTGCATCGTTCAAGCACGGGAGATCTCAACATGGCATGTCAACGCGTCCACTCCGCCACGCGCCGGCAGCTCGGGCGGGCACTGGTCGCAACGCTCGCGGTCGTGGGCGGCGCGATGCTCCCGGCGGAGCCGTCGCGGGCGCAGGACGTCACGATGAAATTCGCGACGCTGACGATGAACGACATCCAGCACGAATTCATCAAGATGTACAAGGCGGAGCTTGAGAAGACGACGAACAACCGCATCAAGGTCGAGATCTATCCGGCCGGCCAGCTCGGCTCGGCGCAGCGGCAAGCCGAGGGTTTGCGGCTCGGCACGATCGAGGCAGCATCCGGACCGGCGGAGCTGTTCGTCGGCGCCGATCCGCGCTTCCAGGGCGTGGCCATGGCCGGCCTGTTCAAGGACCTGGCCCACGCCCGGCGCGCGATCCTGGTGCCGCAATTCCGCCAGGCCGTGAGCGAGGTCGCCAATTCGCGCGGCCTCGTGCTGCTCGGCATGATGGTCTACGACACCCAATCGTTCCTGTTCCGGACGCCGGTGACCAAGCTCGCCGATTTTGCCGGCAAGCGCGTTCGCGTGCTGGCGAGCGAGGGCGAACGCGCGCAGGTCAATGCGCTCGGCGCCGCGGCGGTGCCGATGTCGCTCGGCGAGGTGCTGCCCGCGCTGCACCAGGGCACGATCGACGGCGTCAACTCCGGCATCCCGGTGTTCGTCGCGTTCAAGTACTACGACGGCGCCACCAACCTGCTCGACACCCATCTGTGGGCGATCGTAGCGGTCAACCTCGTCAGCAAGATCTGGTACGACCAGCTTCCCGCCGAACTCAAGAAGGCGGTGACGGACGCCGCCGCCAAGGTCGAGCCCGACAATCACAAATGGGGGGTCGCTCGCCTGGCGGAAGACACCAATATCTGGAAGCAGAACGGCGGCAAGATCGTCACCCTGTCGCCCGACGAGCAGCAGGAAGCCGAGCGACGGGTGTCCGCGGCCATCCTGCCGGTGCTCGACAAGAGCGCCCCGCTGAAGGAGTTCTACAACAAGATCAAGGCCGCCGCCGCGACCGCGCAGTAGTCGTAGGTTGGGTTAGCGCGGCCCGCGACCCAACGATTCCTGCCGAGGTCTCAGACCGCGCGTAACCCAACATAACAAGGGGAAATGTTGGGTTACGCGCGGATCAATGGTCACGTCAAATCGAGAGACCCGGGCCGCGCTAACCCAACCTACAAGCTACAAGCCCTTCGGGAGGCGCAGGGTGTCGAGCGCGGGCAGGCCGTAGTCCGACCAGCTCGAGTAGACGCGCTGCAGGAACTGCATCGGCGGCAGCGAGATCGCCGGATACTCGAACTTCTTGGTGGCGTCGATCAGCACCTTGGCGCCGAGCCGCTCCTTGAGGATCACGTCCGGCGGATGCACCGAGGGATCGAGCTCCACCGCGCCCGAATTCGGGATGATGCGCAGGTCGCGATCGGGCTGCACGCGCCACGACAGGATCCAGTCGCGCATGAACGGATCGCGGATATCGACGTCGTCGTCGGTCACCACCAGCCACTTGAAATAGCTGGTGCCGAAATGGCCGAGCGCGCCGAACATCACCTGGTCGACCTGGCCGGTATAGGTCTTGCGCAGGCTCACCCACAGCACCGCGGTGCCGCCGCCGGCCTCGAGCACGTGGGCGTCGGCGATGCCGGGAATATTGAGCGTCTCGGTGAGGTGCCGGACGAGGCCAGCCTCGAGCAGCACCTTCTTGATCATGGAGGATTCGCTCGGCGGGAACTGGCTGACCACGCCCATCACGATCGGGTTCTTGCGGTGGGTGATGCATTTGACGTTGAACACCGGCCCGGCGCGGCCGCCCGCCATGTAGCCGGTGAACTCGCCGAACGGACCCTCGGGCTCGGTCTCACTCATCGACACCTCGCCCTCGACCACGAACTCGGCGCTCGCCGGCACTTCGAGGTCGACGGTCTCGCATTTCACCATCTCCACCGGCGCGCCGCGGATGCCGCCCGCGACCGCGAGCTCGTCCTCGCCGTAGCGCGAGGGCGCCACCAGGTAGTGCACGGGATCGGCGCCGACGTAGAACGCCGCCGGCATCGACTGCCCGCGCAGCTTCCACTTGGTGTGGTGGATGGCGCCGCCGCGATCGGGCGCGCCGAACAGGATGCCGGTCTTGTTCGGCCCCTTCACCTGGCAGCGCCGGATGCCGAGGTTGCGGCGCCCGGTATCGGGGTCGCGCGTCACCCACAACGGCGTGAAATAGGGTCCCGCATCCTTGCCCGGCGTCCATACCGGCGTGGGGATTTTGGTGAGATCAAGCTCGCCGGGCCCTAGCTTGACCTCCTTGCACGGCCCGTCCTTGACCATGGTCGTCGGGAGGGGTGCCTTGATGCCGCGCAGCACGCGCTCGTTGATCGCCTTGGCGTGGGGCTCGCATTCGAGCGCAGCCGCGATCATGTCGAGCGAGGCCGCGACCACGCCGGTGACCACGCGGCCGCCGGGAAAGCCGCGGATGTTGCGAAAGCCGATGCCGACACGGCGCTCCTCGGGCATGGCGCGGAACATCATGCGGGTGACGGTGCCGATCTCCCAGTCGCGGTCGACCTCGCGGTCCACCCATTTGAGCAGGTTCTTGCGCTCGAGCGTGTCCAGGTAGGGGCGCAGACCGTCGAAGGGCATGGAGGTACTCCCGGAAGTTCAGGCGACGCGCGGGTTTCTTTACGCTTGATTGACGATGTCCAGCAAACGGTGTGGCAAAACAAGCACACCCAACGGAATTATCGCGATGTCCACGGATTTGGCCGTTATCAGGCCATGCTTGCCCCCTCCCCTGGCGCCCGGGATTTTCGGTGGGGGAGTGCCAACGTGTCTTCTATCAGTAGATTTTGCTGCATCAGCACGAGTGCCAACCGGATCGTTCTTCGCGCGCCCGAGGGCTCGCCTGCGGCGGTCAGGCGTGTGCTGCACCTGTTTGCCGCCGCGCTGACCGCGGCCACGCTCGCGGCCTGCGCGCAGGGTCCGATGGTGAGCGACCAGCCTGCGGCACGCACCACCAGCCGATACGCGTCGCTCGGCACCGACAGGAAGGCCGCCGCCAGCAAGCGCGCGGCGACCGCCACAGCCAGGGCTGCCGCCGAGACCCGGGAAACGGCGCATGGCGTGGCGAGCTTCTACCGGCCGACGCAGACCGCGAGCGGCGAAAAGGTGGTCACGGGCGAGTTGACCGCCGCTCACCGGACCTTGCCATTCGGCACGCGGGTGCGGGTCACGGACGTCGCCACGGGCAAGTCCGTAACGGTTCGGGTCAACGACCGCGGCCCGTTCATTCCCGGTCGCGTCGTCGACGTCTCGCATTCGGCGGCCGAATCGCTCGGAATCACCGGACGCGGCCTCGCGAAGGTCAAGCTCGACGTCGTCCAATAGGGGTGCCGGGCCGACGCGGCCGATCTCCTCTCCGCTAGAGCGTGATGGCTTTACGTTCGAATCGCAGCCACGCTCTAGCTTATTGTTGGAGCATGATCTTTTCGGAAAACCGGCACCCACTTTTCGGGATCATGCTCTAGTCGCGGCGGAAGCCGTAGGCTTGGCCATCGCCGAAGGTGATGCGCAGCACAGCGAGCTTGCCGTCCTTGTCGGCCTCGAACTGGGCGAAGCCGCCGGGCTCGTCGCCCGTGTTCGCGACCATCGCGGCGAAGCGCCCCGTCGGCAGCAGGCGCACGGTAAAGACCTCGCCGTCCCACGGCTCGAGCGCAAGCTGCGCGCCGGTTTCCGCCAGCTCGAGCACCAGGGCATTGTCCTGCGGGCGCGCCGTCGCCCGGCCGAACACCGGGCTGGTGAAGTTGCCTGCCAGGGGTGCCAGCGCCGGCGGCGGGCGGGGCCGATCCGGCTTCGCGAACGGCTTGGCAGCGGCAGCGAACTTGGCCTTCGCCGCCGTCAGGGTCTGGCCGACGCGATCGACCACCGGATTGCCCAGCAGCCGATCCAGCGTCCACAGCCCGAGCGCATCGGGAAAGCCCACATTCCGCGCATTCGAGAGGACGATGACGCCGACGTCCCGGTCACGCGCCATGCCGATGAAGGCGCCGAAGCTGTTGGTGCCGCCGTTGTGCCACACCAGCGGACCGTTCGGCGTCTGCTCGATGAGCCAGCCCATGGCATAGGACATGGCGTCCGTGAGCCCCACCCTGGGCGTGCGGGTGACGGCGAGGTTTTCCGGCGTGACGATGCGGCGGCCTTCGAACGTGCCGTCCTTGAGCTGTAGCCGCACCCAGCGCGCGGCGTCCTCGATGGTGGAGTTGATGTTGCCGGCCGGGCCGAAGGCATAGGGGTAGAGCGGGTCGAACGGCACCTCGATGGTGCGCTCCGGCGTCCAGCGGTGGCCTTCGGCGTGGTTGGGCGCAGCCTTGATCGCGTCCGCGGTGAAGCTCGTGTCGGTCATGCCGAGCGGATCGAGCAGCTCGCGGCGCGCGACCGCGTTCCAGTCGGGAGCGCCCTGGAGCCCGGCGACGATGCGCCCTGCCAAGAGATGCGGGATGTTGATATAGGCGAAGGTCGAGCGGAAGCTCGATACCGGCTCGACGTAACGCAAGGAGCGAATGAGCGCGGCCTCGTCGTAGCCGAGCGAGCCGAGCAAGTCGTTGACGTAGGGCGGCAGCCCGGAGCGCTGGGCCAACAGATCGAACGCCCGGAATTCGCGCGTGACCCACGCGTCCTTGAGCTGGAAGGCCGGATGCAGGTCGATTACGCGATCGTCCCAGCGGAGCTGACCGCGATCGACGGCGATCGCCATGGTCGTGGCGAGAAAGGCCTTGGCCAGCGAGCCAATCTGAAACACGGTGCGCGTATCGATCGGCGCGCCGCCAGCCTTGCTGCGCACGCCGAAGCCTTTGGCATAGACCAGCCGGTCGCCGCTGACGATGCCGATGGCGAGGCCGGGCACGTCGAAAGCCTTCATGCCGTCGGCGATGTAGGTTTCCAGTTGCGGGGCCGCCGTCTTGATGCGCGCTTCCATCCCTGGCCCTGCGTTTCCCGGCTGCGCCCAGCCGGTCTCAAGCATGATCACGCTGGACAGCGCGACGGCGACCAGGGCGGCGCATACCACGTGCGCTGGGCCGCGCAAGGCGCCTCTCGGCGGTGCTGAACCTTTGGGCGCGGCGTCGCTCACGCTCTGCATGGTCGTCATCACGGGATCCTCGATGGCGGGAATTGCAAAGGCGTGCTTCATAGCACAAGCGTGACGCGCGCAGCGCCTTCACAAGAAGCGCGGTGCGGCAGCGCCGATGCCTGAACAGCCGTCCTGTCACCGGATCGCAACAGGACACATGCGAGATGGCGCGCACGCGCGACGGCTTGCAACCGCTCGCAAAGGTCGAGTTAAGGAAGGTCCCCGATGTTTCCGCTTCCCAAGAGCGTTTTTCTCACCCGCGGGGTCGGAATCCACCGCCACGCCCTCACCGCATTCGAATATGCACTACGCGACGCGGATATCGAGCAGCAGAATCTGGTCTCGGTATCCTCGATCCTGCCGCCGCATTGCGAGCTCATCCCGCGGGCGGTCGGCGTGGCGACGCTCAGTCCCGGCGAGATCACCTTCTGCGTGATGGCCCGCGCCGAGACCAACGAAGCCGGCCGTCGCATCGCGGCCGGAATTGGCCTGGCGCGACCGAAGGACCCGGGGCATTACGGCTATATTTCGGAGCACCATGGCTTCGGCATGACGGAGAGCGAGGCGGGCGAGTATGTCGAGGATCTCGCGGCTACCATGCTGGCGTCCACGCTCGGCATCGAGTTCGATCCCGATGCGGCCTGGGATGAACGCAAGCGGGTCTATGAGATGAGCGACCTCATCATCGACAGTCTGTCGATCACCGCGGCGGCCGAGGGCGCCCCCCATGGGGGATGGACCTGCACCGTCGCCGCCGCGGTCTTCCGGTTTGCGGCGTCAGGGCAGCCATGAGCGGGCCCGCGACCTACGCGATCCCGCCGACGTTCCTGGGGATCGCCGCCCGCGATACGAGCGCGCTGGTTTGCGTCGCCGGCATACCGCTCGATATCGGCACCACCAATCGCAGCGGGGCGCGGTTCGCTCCAGCCGCGATCCGCCAGGCGAGCCGAATGCTGGTCGATGGGGACCACCCCCAGCACTGGGTCGACCCCACCGCCATGGGGCTGGCAGACATCGGCGATTTCGCCATCGCGCTGGGGGACATCGCCGCGAGCATGGCGCTGATCGAGGAGCAGGCGGGCCAATTTCAGCATCTGGTCGCGTTGGGGGGCGACCACAGCATCACGCTGCCGCTCTTGCGGGCACTCGCGAACCGGCGCGGGGCGCCGGCACTCGTCCATTTCGATGCCCATGTCGATACCTGGCCGGATAATTTCGGGCAGGCCTACGCCCATGGCTCGGTCTTCTACCACGCCATCGAGGATGGCCTGGTCGAGCCGCGCCGGATGATCCAGATCGGCATCCGGTCTCCGGTCGAGCGCAAGGTTCATGATTGGACGCTCGCGCGCGGCGTCACCATCATGACGGCGCCGGAGGTTCACGAAGCCGGTCCCGCAGCGGTCGCCGCACGCATCCGTGACGTCGTCGGCCAGGCCCCGGTCTATCTCAGCTTCGATATCGACGTGCTCGATCCGGCCTTCGCGCCCGGCACCGGCACGCCGGAGATCGGCGGACTGGCGAGCTGGCAGGCGCAGGCAATCCTGCGGCGGCTGCAGGGGCTCAAGTTCGTCGGCATGGACCTGGTCGAGGTTGCCCCGGCCTACGATGTCGCCGAGATCACCGCGCTTGCAGGAGCAACCATGGTCTGGGAGTACCTCTGCCTGCTCGCTCAGCAGCAGCGACAGACGGCCGATGACGGTCCCGGCCGATGAACGACGTTGCCGAAGCTCGCGGGCCACATTGGCGCGGGACGCTGCCGGCCGGCGTTTGGTCCCTGCCCCTACGCTTTCGCCGTGCGCTTGGCAGCGAGCCGTTGGTCGAGCCGGCGCATGTCGATCACCATGCGCTCATGGGTGCCGCGGCCGATCTCCTCCGTCTCGTCACGCGCGCTGACCTTGAACGCGACGCGCCGCCCGTCGACGCCGGTGACCTCGGCTTCGGCGGTGACGTCGTGTCCCACCGGCGTCGCCGCGAGGTGGCGAACGTCGACTGAGGTGCCGACCGCGCTCTCGCCCGCGTCGAGATAGCCGCGGATAGCGTTGAGCGCGGCATTTTCCATGGCCATGATCATCATCGGCGTGGCAAACACTTGCGGGAGCATCGCGTCCTTGAACTGGTTGGCGAGATGCGCCGGCATGACGCGCAGCGTGAACGTTCCCTTGGCTCCCAGCGGAATCGGGCGCATGCGCCATTATAGTTGCCCTGCAGCGCGCTGCGAGCCTCTCGTCCCGGACGGGCGAGATGGGCGCAATGCGCTTGCGCAATCGCGCCCCACGCGCTTCTTCAATCACGGATGCGAGCGAGAGCCCGTTGCCATGGTCGTCACGTTGATGCCAATTCCCGCTATTCCCCTGGTGCGGCCGGGCGACGACCTTGCCGGCCTCGTGATCTCGGCCTGCGAGCGGAGCGCGCTCGTGCCGGCGGAAGGCGACGTCCTGGTGGTGGCGCAGAAAATCGTCTCCAAGGCGGAAGGCCGCCATGTCGATCTCGCGCAGGTTCGGCCCTCGCCGCAGGCGCAAAGCCTCGCCGCCGAGGTCGACAAGGATCCGCGCCTGGTCGAGGTCATTCTCGGGGAGTCGCTGCGCGTGGTACGACACCGGCGGGGCGTGCTGATCACGGAGCATCGGCTCGGCTTCATTATGGCCAATGCCGGCGTCGATCGCTCCAATGTCGACCCGGAGATGGGAGCCGAGCCCGTGCTGCTGTTGCCGCGCGATCCCGATGCCTCGGCTACGGGCTTGAGCGACCGGCTCGCCGCGCATTTTCGCATCGGCCTCGGTGTCATCGTCACCGACAGCTGGGGGCGGGCGTGGCGGCGCGGCACGGTCGGGGTCGCGCTCGGGGTCGCGGGCCTGCCGGCGCTCGTGGACCTGCGCGGGCGACCCGACCTGTTCGGGCATGAGCTGCGGGTCACCCAGACCGGCTTTGCCGACGAGATCGCCAGCGCCGCGTCGCTCGTCATGGGACAGGCCGACGAGGCGCGGCCGGCGGTGCTGGTGCGCGGGTTGTCGTGGTCGGGATCGCCCTCGCCGGCCCAGGCGTTGATCCGCGCAGCCGAGGAGGACCTGTTCCGGTGAGCGCCGCCAGCAGCAACAGCAGGAGCGTCGTCGTCGCGCTGTCCGGCGGGATCGGCGGCGCCAAGCTCGTGCTCGGGCTGAGCCGCCTGGTGCCGGGCGCCGATCTCGTGGTGGTCGCCAATACCGGCGACGACTTCGAGCATCTCGGGCTCGCCATATCGCCCGATGTCGACACCATCATGTACGCGCTTGCCGGCCTCGACGATCCGCAGCGGGGCTGGGGGCGGCGCGACGAGACGTGGAATTTCATGACCGCGCTCGCAGCGCTCGGCGGCGAGACCTGGTTTCAACTCGGCGACCGCGACCTCGCCACCCACGTGGAGCGAACGCGGCGGCTCGAGCAGGGCGAAACCTTGTCCGCCATCATCGCCGATTTCTGCCGCCGCCTGGGGATTGCGCCGCGGCTCGTGCCCATGAGCGACGACAAAGTGCAGACGCGTCTGTTCACGACCGAGGGCTGGCTCGATTTCCAGGATTATTTCGTGCGCCTGCGGTGCGAGCCTGACGTGTTCAGAATCGAATATCAGGACGCCGAGGACGCCAATCCCTGTCCGGAGATCCTGGCGGCGTTAGAAGACCCCCGGTTGCGCGCCGTCGTGATCTGTCCGTCAAATCCGTTGCTCAGCATCGCGCCGATCCTCGAGGTCGGCGACATGCGCGAAGCAATCGCCGACTGCGCCGCACCGGTGGTGGCGGTGTCTCCGATCATCGGCGGCCGCGCCGTAAAGGGTCCTACCGCAAAAATGATGAACGACCTCGGCCTGCCGGCGAGTGCGACCGCGGTGGCGGGGCTTTACCGCGACCTCATCGACGCCTATGTCGTCGATCACGCCGACGCCGCCGAGGCCGCCGGCCTCGGCATCCCGGTCACGGTGGCGCATACCCTGATGACGACGCTGGAAGATCGCGAGGGACTGGCGCGGCACGTGCTCGCAACTGCCGATGCGCTGGCAAAGGCGGCCGCATGAGTGGTTCGCACAAGATCTGCGCCGTGGTGCCGGTCAAGGATACGCGCCAGGCCAAGCAGCGTCTCGCCGGAATCCTTGCCGGCGCGCGGCGGCAGGAATTGGCGCTGGCCATGCTCGAGGACGTGCTGGCAACGCTCGCCCGCGTCCGCGAGCTTGCCGGCATTGTGGTGGTGACGGCCGATCCCGCTGCCGCTGCGACCGCCATCAGCCACGGCGCCCGCGTTGCCCGTGACGGAGCCGGCGACGGACACAGCGGCGCCGTTGCGGCGGCGGCACGCCAGCTCACCACCGAGGGCTTCGACATGCTCACGCTCCCGGGCGACATCCCGCTCGTCGAAGGCGAGGACATCCGGGAACTCATCGCCGTTCACCACGTTGGGGCACAGCGCGACGCCCGCGCCTTCACCATCGTGCCCGCGCGCGACGAGCGCGGCTCCAACGCCGTGCTGTGCTCGCCGGCCGCGGCCGTGCCGCTGCGCTTCGGCAATGACAGCTTCTTCCCGCATCTCGCCGCGGCGAAAGCATGCGGGATCGCACCGGCGGTGGTCCGCCTGCCGCGCATCGCGCTCGATATCGACACGCCCGAGGACGTGGCGTTGTTCCTCGAATATTCCTCGCGCACGCGCGCGCATGGCCTGCTCACGCGCTGGCGCGGCGATCGCCACGATGGAATGTTGCGGAAGGCAACGGCATGAGCGCCAACAGTGCATTGCTCGACCGTGCCGCCGCGGGCCACGCGCTCGCACCGGCCGAGGCGATGGGGCTCGCGGACTGCGACGATCTTTCCGCGCTGATGGCGGTCGCCGCCGCGTTGCGCGACGAGGGCCATGGCGCGCGCGTGTCCTATTCGCGCAAGGTGTTCATTCCGCTCACCAGGCTCTGCCGCGATTCCTGCCACTATTGCACCTTCGCCCATCCGCCGCGCCGCAACGCGGCCGCCTACCTGACGCCCGACGAGGTCGTTGCCATCGCGCGCGCGGGCGCCAGGGCCGGCTGCAAGGAAGCCCTGTTCACGCTCGGCGACAAACCTGAGCTGCGCTACCGCGCCGCACGGGAGGAGCTGGCGCGGCTTGGTCACGACACGACGATCTCCTATCTCGCCGAGATGGCGGCGCTGGTGCTGCGCGAGACCTCCCTGCTGCCGCACGTCAATCCCGGCGTGATGACGGGGAATGAGATCGCGCGTTTGCGCACGGTGTCGGTTTCCCAGGGCCTGATGCTGGAGACGTCCGCCGACCGGCTGTCGCGCCGCGGCGGGCCGCATTTCGGCTCGCCGGACAAAGTGCCGGCGGTGCGGCTCGCGACCATCCGCGCCGCCGGCGAGGCGGCGGTGCCGTTCACGTCAGGTCTCCTGATCGGGATCGGCGAGACCCGACGCGAGCGGATCGAAGCGCTGCTGCATTTGCGCGACCTGCATCAGCGCTACGGTCACCTGCAGGAGATCATCATCCAGAATTTCCGCGCCAAGGGCGGCACCCGCATGATGCGGCATCCAGAGCCGCCGCTGGCCGAGCATCTCTGGACCATCGCCGCGGCACGCATCCTGTTCGGCGCGGCCATGACCATCCAGGCGCCGCCCAATCTGCGCGCCGGTTCGCTTGCGAGCCTGATCGCAGCGGGGATCAACGACTGGGGCGGCGTGTCGCCGGTGACGCCCGACCACGTCAATCCCGAGCGGCCATGGCCCGAGCTCACGGCGCTGGCGCGCCAGACCGCGGACGCGGGCAAGGTGCTGGTCGAGCGCCTCGCCGTCTATCCAAGCTTCGTGCAGGGGAAGAAAGATTGGATTGCGCCCGCGCTGCACGAGCGCCTGTGGCGAATGGCGGACGCGGAGGGTTTCGCGCGCGGCGAGGCCTGGACGCCGGGCGCCGACACGGCCCTGCCGTCCATGCCCGCAATCGGGCCGGCGCCGGGATTGTTGAGCCCCGTGCTCGCGCGCGCGATCAAGGGGACCGAATTGAGCGAAGCCGATCTCGTCGCACTGTTCGCGGCACGGGGCGAAAGCTTTCACGAGGTTTGCGCCGCAGCCGATGCCTTGCGGGCAGCGACCTGCGGCGGCCGGGTGAGCTACGTCGTCACCCGCAACATCAACTACACGAATGTGTGCACCTACCGCTGCACGTTCTGCGCCTTCTCCAAGGGCAAGACGCACGCGAGCCTGCGCGGGCGTCCCTACGATCTCACCTTCGAGGAGATCGAGCGCCGTTGCCGCGAGGCGTGGGAGCGCGGCGCAGTCGAGGTCTGCCTGCAGGGCGGCATCCATCCCCGCTATACCGGCGAGACCTATCTGGCGATCTGCCGCGCGATCAAACGGGCCGCGCCCGGCCTCCACATCCACGCCTTTTCGCCGCTCGAAATCTTCCAGGGCGCGGCAACGCTCGGCGTCGCGGTGTCCGATTTCCTCAGCGAGCTCAAAGCAGCAGGCTTGAGCTCGCTTCCCGGCACGGCGGCGGAAATTCTCGACGACGAGGTTCGCGCCATCATTTGCCCCGACAAGGTAACGACCGCGCAATGGCTCGCCGTTATCGAGGCCGCCCATCGCGTCGGCCTCCCCACTACCGCGACCGTCATGTTCGGACACGTCGATGCGCCGCGGCACTGGGCGCGCCATCTGCTGCACGTCCGCCGCCTGCAGGCGCGCACCGGCGGCTTCACCGAACTGGTTCCGCTGCCGTTCGTGCCGATGGAAGCGCCGATGCAGCTGCGCGGCCAGAGCCGGCTCGGGGCAACCTTCCGCGAAGCCGTGCTCATGCACGCGGTCGCGAGGCTGGCGCTCCATCCGCTCATCGGCAACATCCAGACCTCGTGGGTGAAGATGGGCCCCGCGGGCGCGGCGGCTTGCCTGCGCGCCGGCGCCAACGACCTCGGCGGCACCCTGATGAACGAGAGCATCACCCGCGCGGCCGGCGCCGTGCACGGCCAGGAAATGCCGCCGGAGGCCATGGAGGCGCTGATCCGTTCGCTCGGCCGCGAGCCGCGGCAGCGCACCACGCTCTACAAGCCGGCACCGCCGGAGCGGGTCGCGGCCTCCTTCGACGCGCCGCCGCTGTCGCCGCCGATCAACACGCCGGTACAAAGGAATGCCGATGGCGCCCCCGTCCTTGCTCAGGACCTGTAGGATGGGTTGAGCCTTAAGGGCGTTTACGCCCGTCTTCCGCGGGCTATGGCGAAACCCATCGCCTCCCGGCACGAACAGCACTCGCGATTGATGGGTTTCGCTGGCGCTCAACCCATCCTACGGGCTGTCAAGGCGGTTCAGCAGCCGCGCCACGAAAACATCAATCGTCGCTTGCCAGTTTGAGCAGGAACGAATCCCACCGGTTCATCATCCGGTCGTGGCGGCTGTAACGCTCGAGCGCGCTCGTTCCCTTGCTGGCGGCCACGCCGTTGAGCAGCGCGTTGGCGACCGCCATCGGCGCGACCATGGAATTCTGCATGCCGGTCCCGGCCGAGGCGGCGAGCAGAACGACGTCGGCAACCTGTCCGACCGCCGAGATCGGCGAATCCGTCACGGCCACGACCTTGGCCCGGTTCTCCTTCGCCCACAGGGCGATGCGATGGGTCGCGCTCGCATAGCGCGGAAAGGTGAATGCCACCACGCAATCCTCAGGCTTCATTTCGACGAGCCGCGGCGTCGCGAACGCGTCATTGGAGGCGAGCAACGAGATGTCGCTGCGCAGGCGATCGAGGATCAGCGCGAAATAGTGCGCGACCGGGAAGGTGGAGAAGCCGGCGACCACGTAGACCCGCCGGGCGCGGGCAAGGACATTCACCGCCCGGGCGAAGGCGTCGGCGTCGATGCCGGCGATGGTGCGATACAGATTTTGCCAATCGTGGCTCAGTGAGGCGCCGAAGCTCGTCCCCTCCAGATGGCCGGCGACCTGGCTTTCATTGATCGGATCGCCGGTGCGCGAAAGCCGGCCGCGCACCAGCTCGCGCATCCGCTCCTGCAAATCCGGGAATCCGTTGAGGCCGAGACGATAGGTGAAGCGCACGATGGTCGAGGGATTGACGTCGAGCCGGGCGGCCATCTGGTCGACGGTCGAGAACGCCACCGCCTGCGAGTGCTCGACGATGTATTCGGCAATGCGCCGCTGCGATTGCGTGAGCTGGTCATAGCGGCGGCGCAGCTCCTCGATCACGTCGCCGGAAGCGACGGCATCGGGCGCGGTCTTGGCCTCGACCTTGCGGATCGGCATGTGGCGTCTCTCCCGATCCATGGGCGATCGCCGCGATCGCCGCGATCCCGCGCTCGCGGCGCGCCGTGACGGGCGCAATTGACAGGTCCGCGCCGGTACGGAATGGTCGCAACAAAATTCGTTGCCGTCAATGAAGCACGCGCCGTTCGGGTGTCCGGCGCCGGTTCCGCCGCTGCGGCGGCGACGGTCGAGGGAGATCATGGCGGAGGCGAGAAAATACAAGATTGCGATCCTGGGCGGCACCGGCGCCCAAGGCAGCGGGCTCGCGCTGCGCCTGGCGGCTGCCGGCCACGAGATCACGATCGGTTCACGCGATCCGGACAGGGCGCGCGTGGCGGCGTCGGACCTGAGCGCCCGTGCCGGAAAGCCGATCGGCGGCGCCGACAATCGCGGCGCATGCGGCGGCGCGGAAATCGTGGTCCTGACCGTTCCCTACGCGGTCCAGCGCAGCACGGTGGAAGCGGTGCTCGATGAGCTTGCGGGCAAGATTCTCGTCGACGCCACGGTGCCGCTCGTTCCGCCGAGAGTGAGCCTGGTGCAGTTGCCGGACGGGTGCTCGGCGGTCGCCGTCATCCAGCAGTTGACGGGCAGCACCGTGCGCGTGGTGTCGGCATTTCAGAACGTCTCCGCGCAGCACCTCGCAGATCTCGCGCACGCCGTCGATTGCGACGTGCTCATCTGCGGCAACGATCGGGACGCCTGCGAGGTCGTGATCGGGCTCGCCGCGGACATGGGGCTGCGCGGCCTTTATGCCGGCCCGATCGGCAATTCCGCCGCGGCCGAGGCGCTGACCTCGGTGCTCATTACCATCAACCGCCGCTACAAGGTTCCGGGCGGCGCCGGCATCCGCATCACCGGGATTCCGGAATCGTAGGTTTCGATGACGAGGGAGAGTTGGGCCGGCCGAATGCGGCTTCCATCTCGCGGCGCGCCTTCACGGCGAGGTCGTTCCTGTCGTAGGCGACGTCGCTCCAGCGCAGGCATTCGCCCTCCGCCAAGTCGCGCTCGAGCTTGACCTCGTGCGCGAGCCCGAGCGGCAGGAAGCCTTCGGCGAGCGAGCGCTCGGCCGGAACCTGCTTGCCCCAGACGCAAAACCCGCCCTCGCCGTCGAGCAGTTCGCCCTTCTTGAGCGCGCGCTTGGCGGTCGCAACCACATCGGAGCGAAAGCCGGTGGGTGCGCCGGTCGCCTCCTTGCGCAACGCTGCGCTCGCAACGGAGATGCCGAGCTCGAGCCCGATCATGTGGATCGGCCGGTAGAGCGCAGCGTAGCGCCCGCTCGTGTCCGGCAGCATGGCGTATTCCTTGAAACAACGCCGCGCATAGTCGCTCTCGCCCTCGAATACCACGTAGGTGCCGAGCGCAAGATGATGCGGCACGTCGCGGCCGTCGCGATAGACCGACGACGTGACCTCGGTGACGCCGGCTTTCTCGAGCGTGCCGCCGGCCGCCTTCGGCTTGCACACGTCCGCGAGCTCGAAGCGCGTCGCCGGCGGGAAACTCAAGCCCTCGCTCTGCGGCACCAGCCCGGTGGCATTGCAAACCGCCGTCATCTCGATGCCCGATTTGGTGCCGTCGACGAAGCTGTTGAACATCTTCGGGTTGACCGAGCTGCGGTCGGCGATCGACAGATATTTGTCGAGAATGTCCCACACGGTATCGGGCGTGGAGCGGTGATAATGCGGCTCGTAGCGCGTGCCCTTGCCGGCGGCGATCACGGTGAAGCCGCAGGCGCGCGCCCAATCGACCTGCTCGCAAATGAGCGCGGGCTGGTCGCCCCAGGCGAGGCTGTAGACGACGCCCGCGGTCTTCGCCTTGCGCGCGAGCAACGGACCCGCGAGCGCGTCCGCCTCGACATTGACCATCACGACGTGCTTGCCGTGGCCGATGGCGCCCAGGGCGTGGCGGATGCCGGCGGGCGGCACCCCGGTCGCCTCGACGATCACCTCGATCGCGGGACAGGCAATCAACGTCTCGGCGTCGGCGGTCACATGCGTGCGCCCGGCCGCGAGCGCGTCATCGAGCGACCTCGCCGAGATCGCCGCTTCGTCCCATCCGGCGGTACGCAACTGGCTCAGCGCGCGCCCAACATCGAGGTCGGCGATGGCGACGACGTGCATTCCGCGGGTCAGCCGCGCCTGCGCGAGGAACATGGTGCCGAACTTGCCCGCCCCGATCAAACCGACGGTGACCGGACGGCCGGCGGCCTCCCGTTCGAGCAGCATGGCGTGGAGATTCACGGACCTCTCCGATCGCGACGAACGCGAATGGCAACCAATAGCACATCCATCGCGCCGGTTCGGGTCGACGGAGGGGCAGGCTGGTTGGTGCAGCTACAGCGAAGCGATGATTGGAATAGCAGCGCGCGGTCCGTTCCTACTGGCACACCGCACGGGTGACGAAAATCTCGGTGGGACATTCGGTATCGTTCGGGACGCGGCGTTCGAGCAGGAGCCGCGCCGGGCATTTTCGCTCGGACTGGGTGTCGAGGCTCTTGCCGGTCTGGAATCCCTTACCCTGGCAGAGCGTCATGGCAGCGGTCTGGCAGTCGGGGCCGGCGTTCTGCGCGACGACGCAGCGCTCGCGCGCGGCCACGATGCGCGCGTTGGGCAGTCCGATGACGGCACCGGTCGCGTCCTTGGCGGCCTCGCGCGTCTGGCTTCCGAATTGATCGAACTTCTCCTGTGCGCCCTGCACGTCGGACCTGAACTTGGTCGCGCCCTCCTCGAGCCAACGGCCCAACGCATCGATGAATTCCGGCGCGAAGCTCGGCGCGGGCGCTGCCGCCGGTGCATTGGTGCTGGGCGCGCTTGGGTTCTGGCTTGGGTCCTGGCTTGGGCTCTGGCCTGGGCTCGGGCTTTGGTTCGGGGCGTCTTGCGCCAGCGCGGAAAGCGCCAGGAACAGGGCGCACGCGCCGATCCCCGCACGCGCGACGGTCGCCGTTCCAAACCGAATTGTTCCGCAACGGCTGGTCATCCCGATCCCGCCGACCTCACAGCCGCCTGCAGGTCTGCGGGCGCGGCATGGCAAAATTGAGGAACGGTGGAACAATTGGAACAAATGGAAGGTGCAACAATCGAGACTAGAATAGATAGACGGCGGCGATGATGCCGCCGACCAGCACCACCGCGCCGAGCGTCACCCAGAAGCCCAACCGCTCTTCCAGGATCACGCGCGCCTGCGCGCCATAGCGGTTGAGCAGGAATGCCAGCAGATAAAACCGCATGCCGCGCGCGACCAGCGACAGCAGCACGAACAGAAAGAGATTGTAGCCGGCGAAGCCCGACGCGATGGTGACGAGCTTATAGGGAATCGGCGTGGCGCCTTTGATCAGGATGATCCAGGTGCCCCAGTAGGCATAGGCTTCACGGAACGCTTCGACCTTGTTGCCGAGGCCATAGAGCTTGATGATCCACAGCCCAAGCGAATCGTACAGCACGGCGCCGATGGCGTAGCCGAGCACGCCGCCGGCGACCGAGGTCAAGGTGCATACGGTAGCGTAGAACCAGGCCTTGTCCGGCCGCGCGAGCGACATCGGGATCAGCATCACGTCCGGCGGAATGGGAAAGAACGAGCTTTCCACGAACGAGACGATGCCCATGAGCCACGTCGCGTGCGGTTTGTCAGCGGCGGCGATGCACCAGTCGTAGAGGCGGCGAAGCATGGCGGGCTTGCTTAGCGGCGCATGCGGCAATTGTCCATGCGCCACAGAGGACGGACGACGGACGACAGATGCCTGTTGGTCGGCGTGAACGGCCAACCGGCTCCCGTCCTCTGTCCTCTTTCGTCTGGTCAGCGTCGCTTGCGGATGCGACTGCGATCGAGCGCGACGACCTTGCGCCGCGGCGGGGCGTCAAGGTGATCCTTCGTGAGCTTCTCGGCAATCCCGAAGAGCCGCTCGCGGCGCTGCATCTCCATCCACACGTCCTTGGGATGAACACCGGAGGCGACCCACAGCACGACGAGGTTGTAGAGGAGATCGGCGCTCTCGCGCACCACGGAATCGGAATGGCCGTGCATGGCGTCGATCACCACCTCGACCGCCTCCTCCGCCAACTTCTTGGCCATCTTGCTGCGGCCGGAGCGCAACAGCCGTGCCGTCCGCGAGGTTGCCGGATCGGCAGTCCGGGCGGCCAGGACGGCTTGGTAGAGGCGATCGAGCGAATCACTCATGCCGGACCAGAATAACGCCAACTGATGAACAGTGTGATAGCGATTGTGGGCAGAATGGGGCCATCGCCCGCGCTGAGCGCACGAAGCGCGGCCGGCGCCGCCTGGGCGCGGCGCCGGTTTACGCAGTAACTTCACACTTACTCGCACGCAGCCTCACCGCCGGCGGCGGGAGGCCGGACGCGCCGGCGATACAACCGGCCACACGCGAATCTAGGCGCCGCTCGCGGCGCAAAAGTGCCGAAGGCAGCTAATATTTTCGTAATGTCGGGTACCGCACATGCGAAATGACGGTGGTCGACCTCTTCGTCACTCTTCGGCGGCAAGCAGCGAGGCGTTCCCTCCGGCGGCCGCGGTGTTGATGGTCACCACCTGCTCGGTAGCGAAGCGCCTGAGATAATTGGGGCCGCCGGCCTTGGGGCCGGTGCCGGAGAGTCCGGTCCCGCCGAACGGCTGCGTGCCGACCACCGCCCCGATCATGTTGCGATTGACGTAGACGTTGCCGTTGGCAAGCCGCGCGACGATGTGCTCGACGGCGGCATCGATGCGCGAATGGATCCCGAGCGTGAGGCCGTAGCCGTTGGCTGCGATCTCCGCGAGCAACGCATCGAGCTCCTCGGCGCGCCAGCGCACCACATGCAGGATCGGCCCAAAGACCTCCTCCCGCAGATCACGGGCGCGGTCGAGGGTGATGATCGTCGGCGGCACATAGGTCCCGACCGCGGGCAGCGGCTTGAACCGGTCCCAGCGGAAGCGCACGCGCCCTTGGCGCTCATGGTCGGCGATCCAGCGATCGAGCCGCTCCTTCGCCTCGGCATCGATCACCGGGCCGACATGGGTCGCAAGCTCGCGCGGATCGCCGAGCTCGAGCTCGCGCGCGGCACCCGCGATCATCTCGACGATGGGCTCGGCCACATCCTCCTGCACGCAGAGGAGGCGCAGCGCCGAGCAGCGCTGGCCGGTGGAGCGGAAGGCGGAGGCGACGACATCGTCCGTGACCTGTTCGGGCAGCGCGGTCGCGTCGACGATCATCGCATTGATGCCGCCGGTCTCGGCGATCAGCGGCACGATGGCTAGGTCCTTCGCCGCCAGCGCACGATTGATCGCGCGTGCAACCTCGGTCGAGCCGGTGAAGGCGACGCCGGCGACGCGCGGGTCCGCGACGAGCGCGGCGCCGACCTTGCCGTCGCCCGGCACCAGATGAAGCGCGCCCGGCATGATGCCGGCCTGATGCAGAATGCGCACGGTCTCCGCGGCGATGAGCGGCGTCTGCTCGGCGGGCTTGGCCACGACCGTATTGCCGGCAACCAGCGCGGCGCTGACCTGACCGAGAAAGATCGAGAGCGGAAAATTCCACGGGCTGATGCAGACGAAGACGCCGCGGCCGCGGTAACGAAGCTGGTTTCGTTCGCCGGTCGGGCCGGGCAACGATTGCGGACCGAGCGCGCGGCGCGCTTGCGCCGCGTAATAGCGGCAGAAATCGACCGCCTCGCGGACCTCCGCCACCGCATCGTCGAGCGTCTTGCCGCCCTCCGCCTGCAACAGCGCGATCAGCCGACCGCGCCGGCCTTCCATGAGATCGCTCGCGCGTTCGAGTGCGGCGGCCCGTCGCTCGAGCGGTGTCGCCGTCCAGCCGGCAAAGCCCGCTTGCGCCGCTGCCATGGCCTCCGCTGCGACCGTGTCGTTGCCCTCGCGAACCCGGCCGATCGCCTTGGCATCGATGGGCGACAACAGCGGACGCTCGGCGCCCGCGCGCACGATGCCGCCGACGAGCGGCGCCGCCTCGACCGGCATCTCGCCCTGGCGGATTTCGGCGAGCAGCGTTCCAAGACTTGCCCGGTCGCCGAATTCGACGCCGGAGGAATTGCGCCGCTCGGGAGCATAGAGGTCGCGCGGCAGCGGAATCCTCGGGTTGCGCGCGTGGCGCGCGTCGCCGATGCGGTCCTGCGGACGCTCGAGAATCGATGCGATCGGCACCGATGGGTCGGCGGCGACGGAGACGAAGGAGGAATTGGCACCGTTTTCCAGACAGCCGCCGCACGAGATAAGCCAGGAGGTCGCGGTGGCCGCCCGACCGGCGCGTAGACCCGGCAGGCGGCCGCGGGATGCTCGGCGAGCAGGAGATCGTAGAGCGCCTCGCCCATGCCGTGCAGGCGCTGGAACTCGTAGCCTTCGACGCCGCCGGCATCCTCGATCACGCTCGCCACGGTGAGCGCGTTATGGGTGGCGAATTGCGGATAAAGCCGCGCCCGCGCGGCGAGCAGCTTGCGCGTGCAGGCGGCGAAGCAGAGATCGGTCATGGGCTTGCGGGTGAAGACGGGATAGTCGGACAGTCCGCGCTCCTGGGCGCGCTTGACCTCGGTGTCCCAATAGGCGCCCTTGACCAGCCGCACCATGAGGCGGCGGCCGAGCCCGCGCGCGGTTTCGTCGAGCCAATCGATCACCGCCGGGGCGCACTTGAGATAGGCCTGCACCGCGATCCCGAAGCCTTCCCAGCCACGCAGCGACGGGTCGGCGAGCACCGCCCCGATGACGTCGAGGGTCAGCTCGAGCCGGTCGGCCTCCTCGGCGTCGACGGTGAAATTGAGGTCGTGGTCGCGCGCCTTGCGGGCTAGCGCGAGCGCCTTCGGCACCAGCGCCGCGAGCACGATCTCGCGCGACAGCGCCTCGAAGCGCGGATGCAAGGCGGAGAGCTTGACCGAAATGCTGGGCCGGTTGGGCGGCGCGACGGCGCCGGCGCTTGCGGCGATGGCATCGATGGCGTGGGCGTAAGAGGCGAAATAGCGCTCGGCATCGGCCGCCGTGCGGGCGCCCTCCCCCAGCATGTCGAAGGAATAGCGCAGCGCACGGTGGTGCGCGCGAGCGCGCGAGCGCCTCCTCGATCGTCTGTCCGAGGACGAAGTGCGAGGCCAGGAGCCGCATCGCCTGGCGGGTGGCCGCGCGCACGGCGGGGAGGCCCAGCCGCTTGATGAGACTTTCCAGGATCGTATCCGGGCTCTCGCCGGGATGGATGATGCGCGCGGTGATGCCGAGCGTCCAAGCCGACGCGGAAACGAGCAGCGCATTCGATTTGACGTTGTGGGAGGACCAATCGCCGGTCGCAAGCTTGTCCTCGATCAGCCGATCGGCGGTGGCGGCATCGGGCACCCGCAGCAGCGCCTCCGCCAGCACCATGAGGGCAAGCCCCTCCTTGGTGGACAGCGAATAGGCATGGAGGAAGTCCTCGATCCCGCCGAGCCCGCCGGCTTTGGCCCGGATGCCCGCGATGAGGCGGGTCGCATGCGCGTCAATTCGCCGCTCGGCGTCGGGCGCGCGGGCCGCCTGAGCGAGCAGCGCGGCCGCCAGCGGCTCGTCGGGCGGCGCGTAGGGCGCCGTGAAGACGACTCCTGTGCCGGCATCCGCGGCGCGGGAGATTTTCGTATCTGGAATCATGACCGTTCCCAGGCTCGACTGGTTCCGGCACGGGCCTGCGGCGTCAATCTTAACAGTGGTTCATGTCGTCGCAGTCCAGAATAACGCGCGTGCAGGGACAAAGGAGGCGGGGTGCGGTGTTCGAAATCCTGTGAAGGTCGGGGTCGCACTGCGATCTTGCCTTGCTCTTTGCACCGTCATGCTCTTTTCTGACCGCCTGCGCCGCGATCCTGGCCGGGCGAGGCAGGTGCCGAAGACTTGTGGAGGAGTACGGCAACCCATGGGCCTCCTCAACCTCACGTGGTTTGGCCGGGCGGGCTGTGTGGTCGGCGCCGTGTTGACGCTGGCTGTCGCTTTGCCCGCCGCCGCGCAGACCAGCATCAGGTTCTCGCTCGACGGGCGGCTCGAAGGGCCGGAAGCGCTGTTTCTGCTTCCCCAGGACAGGGGCTACTTCAAGGCCCACGGCCTCGACGTGGCGGTCGACGATGCGGCCTCCCCGCTCGAGCCGATCACCCGCGTCGGCAACGGCGGCTACGACATGGCCTTTGCCGACATCAACGCGCTGATCCGGTATCGCGACCAGAATCCGTCGGCACCGATCAAGGCCGTGTTCATGGTCTACAACAAGCCGGCTTACGCCATCGTGACGCGCAAGAGCCGCGGCATCACCGAGCCGAAGCAGCTCGAGGGCAAGAAACTCGGCGCACCGCCCGCCGGCGCCACCTTCGCGCAATGGCCGCTGTTCGCCAAGCTCAACGCCATCGACGTGACGAAGGTGACGATCGAGAATATCGGCATTCCGGTGCGCGCGCCGATGCTGGCCGCCGGGCAGATCGACGCCGCGCTGGGCTCCTCGTTCCGGCTCTATGTCGACCTCAAGGACCGTGGCGTGCCGGTCGACGACATCGTGCTGATGGCGATGGCGAATTACGGGCTCAAGCTCTATGGCAACGCCATCATCGTGAATTCCAAGTTCGCCGCCGAGAAACCGGAGGCGGTGAGGGCGTTCCTGCACGCCTTCCTCAAAGGCCTCAAGGAGACGATCCGGCACCCCGCAGAGGCCGTGGAGTCGATCGTCAAACGCGACGACGGCGCGAAAAGAGAGGTCGAGCTCGAGCGCCTGCGCATGGCCATCCGGGACAACATCATCACGCCGGAGGTGAGAGCCAACGGCTTCGGTGCCATCGAGGTCTCCCGGTTCGAGGAGGCCATCGAGCAGATCGCGCTCGTGCACACGTTCAAGGCGAAGCCGAAGCCCGACGATGTCTTCGACGCCTCGTTCCTGCCGCCGGCCGAGGAGCGCAGGGTCAACTAGTCTAGATGGCCCGCATCAGCGAGGTGGCGAGATTTCGCCGACCGGCATGGAACTGCGTCACATCCGATATTTTGTCCGAGCCGCGGAATTCCTGCATTTTACGCGGGCGGCCGAATCCTTGTGCGTATCACAGCCTGCATTGTCGCTTCATATCAAGCAGCTCGAAAAAGAGGTTGGCTCACCCTTGTTCGATCGGACCGGCGGACACGTTCGACACGTTCGTCTAACCGAGGCCGGGAAACGACTACTGGTCCATGCACAAGAAGTTCTTCGCGCAGTTGAACGGGGCAAGCAAGAGATTGCCGATCTGCGTGGACTGCTGTGCGGAAGTGTAACCTTGGGAGCCAACAATATCTTCGTACCGAAATTGATGTCGAAATGCGTTCCGGAATATGCGGCTGCATATCCGAATGTCGATGTAATCGTCAAAATGCTCAATCAAGAGGGTCTCGAGAGCGCGATACTCGCGGGAATGATCGACTTGGCGCTTGCATGGCTTCCGCCGAAGTCGAAAAGAGATCGTGGCAGAACCTCTCTTTTCAGATGAATTGGTCGTGGTCGTCTCTGCCAGGCATCCGCTCGCACATTTGGAGGACATCTCATTGTGCGAACTGAACAACCTGCCTATCGCACTTCCAACGATAGCCAGCAACATGCGCCGCCTGGTCAATGCAGAATTTGCACGACAGAGTGTTGCTTTGAGCATAAGCTTGGAAATCGACGATACGCTGGCGCGGCTCAAATTCGTGGAGGCGGGAACCGCCGCAACCCTGGCACCCAGGAAGGCAGTCGATGATCGCCCGACTTTGCGGACGATCCCGATCACCGGCGTCCAGCTGTCGCTTTCGGGCGGGCTCCTTATGCAAAGAGGGGTCCACTTCGGCAGTGCGGCACAATCGCTGGCTGACATGATTCGGGTCGGTTTCCGCGATTGAGCAGCACTCTTGGTCGGTGATCTTATCGTTGGCTTCGCGGAAACGCGCAATGCGCGCCTTCCGCTATCCTGACTCTGTTTCCGATTGCGCTGCTGCCGTGATCACCGCCCCTTATGATTGTGTCTGCTTATGCCGTCGATCCGATCTGAGTATTGGATTGGCCTTTGGCGACCCAATATGATTTTGCGGCAGGTACTGACAGAGGTCATGTCCACCAACGAGGAGAGATGGGCGATGAAGGCCAGCACGACCTCGGCCGGAAACTCGGCTGCATGGCGATCGCCGAATGGCCTGGTCAGAAATCCAGGAACGCGGGGCAGATGACGTGCTGATCATTGAGAGCCTTGCCAACCTGAGAAGCGTGTGCGGCCGGGTCCTACGTGTACGCCGTCCCGATCAAGATCGAAGGCGCGTACCGAGCTCCCGCCCGCGTGCTCGGTAAGAGCCTCGACGCATGACGAGCGCATCCTCGCCGGAAGCCAGAAGCCCAAAGACTATCGGGCTTCTCGGCATTGGCCTTGTCGGAAGAGCGGTCGCCCGCCTTCTGCTTGATGCCGGCTACGAAGTAGTGGGATATGCACCAAGTCGGGGGTCGCGAGAGGCGCTGCGGGATCTAGGCGGCCGTCCGGTAGAGTTGGTTGCCGAGGTCGGCGGAGCCTGCGGGCTCATCGTCCTGGCGGTGTTCGACACCAGTCAGGTGCAAGACGTCGTAGAAGGACAGGACGGGCTGCTCTCAGTGGCTCCTCCGGCGGGAGAGGCCCGCGTTGTGATCAATCTCAGCACGTGCGAGCCGGACCGGATCATCGCGCTGGAGAAGAGAATTCACGGACGAGCCTCGTTCGTCGAGATGCCGGTTTCCGGCACCTCCAACCAGATTGCCAAGGCCGAAGGAGTCGGGCTGATCGGAGGCGACGCGGCGGAGATCGATGCCGTCGACCCAATTCTTGCGATCATATGCCCTCGCCGCTACCGGGTCGGCGGCATTGGAGCGGGTGCCACGGCAAAGCTCGCGGTCAACCTCATCCTGGGATTGAACCGCGCCGCCATGGCGGAAGGGATCGCATTTGCCGAGAAGCTCGGCTTGGATCCTGGTGCGTTTCTGGAGGTCGCACGGAATTCCGCAGCGTATTCCCAAGTCATGGATGTCAAGGGCAAGAAGATGGTGGAGCGGGACTACACTCCCCTAAGCAAGGTCGGGCAGACCTTGAAGGATTTCACCATCATGCGCGCATACGCGCGGGAAGCCGGCCAGGCTCTGCCTTTTGCGGAAGTCTACATCGAGATGATGGAAGGTTGCGTTAAGGCGGGCGAAGGCGAATTGGACAACGCCGCCCTCATCGAGGAGATACGTCGCCGCACGGTGCCAAGCGCCAGTACATAGGCATCATCGCGTCAAGCGAACGAATGCTATCTTGTGCTTTCCGGCCTGATCGATTTCGGCGATCGATCATGGGGCCGACCTGATGAAGCGGGAGCCCGATTCAGGCCTCGCGCCGTCACACAAAGAACGCCAGCCACCGGCGCAAGAGGAACACTTGCAAACAAAGACCCCTGCCGCGGAGCTGTGCGATCCGAATTCCAATTCGACGGGTCGAGGCGATCCGCGTCGCTCTGCCGCTCGCAAAACCCATGCTGATGGCGGGCACGCGCATCGAAACCGCGGAGAACGTGCTGGTGCGGATCGAGGCCGCCGATGACACGGTCGGATGGGGCGAGGCGACCTCGGCCCCGACCATGACGGGCGATTTGGCGGAAAGTCTCGTGGCTGCGGTTCGCCATCTGACGCCGCTGTTGATCGAGCAGGATGCGAGAATGCACGCATTGCTCGCGCGCCGCTGCCTGAATGCGATGCACGGCAACGGCGGCGCGAAGTCCGCAATCGACATGGCGTTGCTTGATCTCGTCGGCCGGCAAATGGGCATGCCGACGATCGAATTCCTGGGCGGTCCCCTCCGCGACACGGTGACGCCAATGTGGCTGCTCGGCAACCCTTCGGTCGTCGACGACCTCGAAGAGGCGAAGGCGAAGCGGGCTGCAGGGTTCACATTCTTCAAGCTCAAGGTCGGCATCAAGCCTGTCGCCGAGGAGATCGGAGCGGCTGCGCTGCTTCGCAAGGAGCTCGGTCCCGACGTCCTGCTGTGCGCCGATGCCAATGCGGGGCTGGAACTCTCGCGCGCGCTTCAATTCGTACACCGAGCAAGTGATCTCGATCTGCTCTATCTCGAGCAGCCGGTCCACGCCGAGGATCTTGCCGGCATGCAGGCGCTTGCCGCGATTGGGACGGTGCCGATCTGCGCCGACGAAGGCATCGCCGGCGCGGCCGAAGTGCTCGCCCACGACCGGGCGCGCGCGATGAGCGGCATCAATCTGAAGCTGATGAAGGCCGGAGGTCCGCGCGCGGCCATGCGGGTGGCCGCCTTGTGCGAAGCGCTCGGCTTGTCCATCACTATCGCTGGCAAGATCGCCAAGTCGAGCATTTCGGCATCGAACACCCTGGCGGTCGCCTGCGCCGCGGCCAGTGTCGCCTGGGGCGTGAATCTGACGCACATCTATCTCGCCGAGGACCTGGTTCGGAAGCCAATTCGGCTCCAACAGGGCGTCTTTGCGCGGCCACTCGGTCCTGGCAACGGCATGGAGGTCGACGAGACTATCGTCGCGCGGTACCGCGTGCGGTGACAAGTCTCGCCGCAGTCTTTATCCCACGACACGGTTCGCTGCAATCGGAGCGGACGGCGGGTCTGCTGCGATGCATCAATCTGCATGATTGTCTGCTTATGCCCTCAATCCGATCTGAGTATTGGATCGAGCTTTGCCGAGCCAATATGGTCTGCGCCACGTGCGGACAGAGGTCATGGCGACCAATGAGGAGAGATGAACGATGAAGGGCTGGTACGACCTCAGCTGGAACTTCGGGCCACGCATGGCGATTCCCGAATGGCCTGGTCAGAAGAACCAGGAATTCACCATGACCAGCTTCCACATGGAGAACACCGGGGGCAATCGGATTTCATCTCCATGAACCTGCATTGTGGGACGCATGTCGACGCGCCCGGGCACTATCATCCCGGCGGGCTCTCGATCGACAAGGTGCCGTTCGAGCGGTGGATGGGCACGTGCCTGTCGGTCGACCTCAGCCGCGAGCCGCTGACGCCGATCGGCGTCAAGGATCTCGAGCCCTACAAGTCGCAGATGGGCAAGGTTGACATGTTCTTCGTCCGCACCGGTGCCGACACGATGTGGGGGACGTCCGACTATTGCTGGAAGTATCCGTTCTTCACACCGGCGGCCGGCGAATACATGGTGGAGAAGGGCGTGAAGATCATCGGGATGGATACGCCCGGCCCCGACGCATCGCTGCGCAGCGGCTTTCGCAAGGGCTCTCCCCTGCACTTCACGCTGCTCGGTAATGACGTGCTGATCATCGAGAACCTTGCCAATCTGAAAAGCGTATGCGGCCGGGTCACCCACGTGTACGCCGTCCCGATCAAGATCGAAGGCGCATACGGAGCTCCCGCCCGCGTGCTCGCCAAGGACCTCGACGCATGACGAACGGCTCCTCGCTGGAACCGAGAAAGTGGCTCTGGTTGCATCGCGAGGACAATGTCGCCATGGCGTTGACGGACTTTGCAGCGGGCAACGTCGTCCAGATCAATGGATTCCGAGATCGTCCTCGAAGATTCCGTCGAGTACGGACATAAGTTCGCGGTGAGGGACATCCGCGAAGGACAGCCTATCATCAAATACGCGGAGACGATCGGCGTCGCCAGCCAAGTTATCTCGGCCGGTGAGCATGTGCACGTACACAACGTCAAATCGCTCAGGGCGAGGAGACGAGTAAAAGTTCGTGAGCTCACCGGTTACAAGGGCGATGGCCTGCCGGGAATTCGCAACCACGTCGTTGTGCTCTCGCTAAATTCGTTCTGCAATAGAGCCGTTGAACTCATCACGCAGTCGGTCCGCGGTACAATTCCCCTCGTCCATCCGTTCGGTCGGAATGAAATCGGAATTTACCGAGAGCGGTTCGAGCGCTCCATCGAGGGAGTTGCACTCCATCCGAATGTTCATTCGCTGCTCCTGGTGGGATACGAGCCCAGGTCGACCCAGGATTTCTTGCAAACCGTCAAGAGAACCACCTCGAAGCCGATCGAATCCGTGCTCGTGCTCGAGGGCGGCACCTTGAACGCGGTCCGCATCGGCGCGGAAAAGGCGCTATGGATGGTCATCGTGGCATCCGAGGCGCGCAGAGCGCCAATCGGCTTCGAAGGACTCAGTTTCGGAGTCAAGTGCGGCGGGTCCGATGCGACCTCCGGCGTTGCTTCGAATGCGGCGCTCGGCGAAGCCGTCGACCGGATCATCGAGGCCGGCGGAACGGCGATCTTCTCCGAGACGACGGAAATCCTCGGCGCCGAACACATCCTCGCGCGTCGCGCGGTCAACGAGAACGTTGCGAAGAAGATCTACCGCGCCGTGCAGCAGAACGAGGAGATGGGGCTGCTGCCGGCGTCGACCTTCTCGGGATAAATCCTGTGCCGGACAATATCAAAGGCGGATCACGACCATCGAGGAGAAATCGCTCGGTGCAATTCTCAAAGCGGAACCGCTCCGATTCAGGACGTTCTCGGTTATGGGGAACGTCCGACCCATCCCGGCCTGTATTTCATAGATTCACCTTTGGCCGCGAGCGAAGTGGTGACGGCCTCAGCGCTGCCGGAGCGCAAATGATCCTATTCTCCACTGGCACGTGCAACCCGGTCAGCAATCCGATCAGCCCGGTGCTGAAAATAACCAGCAATCCGAGAACCGTCGCCCGAATGAAAGAGCACCTCGATGTGGACATCAGCGATGTGCTCTCGGGAACACGTCCATGCGCACAGCCGGTGACCGCATCGTTGATGCGATTGTCAGCATCGCCAACGGTCAGCTGACAAGCAGAGGTGGTCGGCATACGGAATTCGCACCGATTCCTGTTGGGCTCTGACGAGAGTCGTCCGGTTTTTCCGAGATAGGAGCCCCGGTCAGCACGATTATCGCCAACGTACAACGAGAGACTCCTTGTGAGCCGAGAAAGAGAGAGGCCTTTTGAAAGAGCGGATTGAATTTATCAGACTTGGTGCCATGGGACTTCCGATGGCGCGGACATTCTCAAGTGCGGTTATTCCGTGACCGTCTACGATATCGTTGCCGATAAGATCAAAGAGGCGGTAGCGGCAGGTGCCAATCCGGCTGCTTCATGCAGAGCCGTCGCAGAGCAATCGGAGATCGTGATTTCCATCGTGCCAGCGCCGAGCACGTGAAGGCTGCAATACTTGGACAAGACAGCGTCATCGAGGGAATTGCACCGAGATCCACTGTGGTCGAAATGAGCACCATCGACCCGGCAACAGCCAGCGAGCTTGCGCTCGCTCTGGCGAACAAGCGAGTTGATTTGCTAGCAGCTCCGGTCGTGAGAGGTGTTAAAAGCGAACGAAGTGGAACCTTGTCGATCTATGTCGGTGGAGACTTTGCCGTTTTCGAACGCTGCAAGCCGCTTTTGTCGACCATGGGAACGGATATCGAATACTGCAGCGGGGTCAGCACGGGAAATATCGTCAAGCTCGTCAACAATATGATTGTAGGAATCACAGTATGCGCGCTTTCGGAAGCGATGGTACTGGGGGTCAAGAGAGGCGTTAGTCCTGACGTCTTGTTCAGCAGCCTCAGCAAAGGATCGCCAACAACTTTGTTCTCCAGAACCATGTGAAGAATCACGTTCTCACCGGAGATTTTTCCGAGAGCATATTTTCCATCGACTATGAGATGAAAGACTTGAGCTTAGCTTTGTCGACTGCGGATCAGTTCCACGTCTGCACCAATTCTGCGCACTGGCGTATCAGACTTATCAGCAGGCCCGAGCGCTCGGACTCTCGAAGCAGTACTACCCGGCAGTGATCGAGGTCTTCGAGCGTGCCGGCGTCAAGGTCCGGACGAGCGTTGGCTAGGAACCGGGAGCCGGCAATGGAAGCGCGCGCAGACTTGCTCGATGTTTCGTCCAGGAAGCCGACCACGAAGGCCCAGCTCGACGTTGCAGTCGTGGGTCTGGTTGGTGGGGAAAGGTCATCATCAAGACGCTCAAGGAGAGCCGCAAGCTTCGTGTAGCGAAGGCTGTCGACCTCAATCCTGCAGCGGGGGAATGGCCCGCTCCCAAGCCTGGCCTTCGCAACGGACTTCGGATCGGCTGCGGATGATCCAGATCTCGACGCGGTGATCCTTTGCACGCCGCACTCAGCCCATACGCAACAGGTCGTCCGAGCGCCGCAGCCAAGAAGCATGTGTTCTGTGAGAAGCCGCAGCGCTCACCTACTCCGATGCGCAGACGTCCGTGCGTGCCTGCAGGTCGAACAGCGTGGTCCTGGCCTGGACATGAGCTCAGATTTTCTCCGCCCATAGCCGACCTCAGGCGAATAGCAAAATCGAGCGAGCTCAGCACGTTGGTCCAGAGCGAGGCGACCTTTACCAGCATCGTGACCCATACGGCTGGAAATTAGCGGATTTCCGCCGACGAAGCCCCGAGCAGCCCTCCCATGACCGGAAAAGGCATCCATGCGCTCGATCTCTGCGTCAGCATGCATGAGCCAGCCGAACGCGTGTTTGCCAGCCTCCGACGCTCCTCCAGTCAGGCAACGCACAGCGACACCCTCGGCTGCTCCTTACCTTCAAGAGCAGCGCGAACGCATCGATCACTGCGCTCTGGAGCTCCCCGTTCGCCAATCAGTTCACCGTGTTTGGACGCGCGGATGGCGGAGGTACGCGACAAAGCTCATCCGCAATAGCGGACGGGTGGACCCTGACAACGTGCATGCTTGATGACCAGGTCAAAACAGTCGAATACCCGCCCATGTCACCAGTCCTAGCAAATTTGGAAGCCTTCGCCGATGCCGTGACGAGTCGTGCAGCGTATCCAATATCAGCAGCGGACATGCTCGCCGACGCCGCAGCGTTGGAGGCGATCAGCAAGTCTGCCGCCACCGAAAAGGTCATTCAGGTCGAGCCGGTGGACGAGTGCAGCTGATAGCGGTCAGCGCTGGCCGAGCTGGCGTGCAGCCCTGCTTGGACGAGGTCGCACCCAGTAACGCGAAGGAGCAGAAGAAATCATAGTCCGAGAACCGCCCACCGCAGCGCATGCTCTGAAAGTGTTCAGCGTGAATAGCGTCAAGGACGTCATAGCTCGCCTTGGAGAGGCGTTTCACGCCGAGACCGGAGACGAAGTGCATTTCACGTTCAGCACAATCGGTGCATTGGAGAGCAAAATGTCAGCAGCTGACCTGCCGGACGTGCTTGTCGCGATAGCCGCCGCCATGTCCCGAGCGGGAGCAGGGTCTGATCGAGAAGAACGCAAGTGTCGAGGTTAGCCGCACTGGTCTCGAGCTCGCGGTCAAGGAGAGTGCACCGCTGTCCGACGTCTCGACATCGCTGAGCCTTCGCGACACGCTGCTGAAAGCCAGATCATTAGCATATACCGACCCGCAGACGGGAGCTGCCAGCGGTGTCGCATTCGCCGAGATGCTCGACGACATGGAATTGCCGATCAGGTGAAAGAGAAGGTCGTGTTGGTGTCAGCAGTCCCGTTGGTGAAGTGGTGGCTCGGGACGCGCCGAGCTCAGCGTTCAGCAGGTGACCGAGCTGCTCCCAGTAACGGCATTACGCTGCTCAGCTCTCTTCCTTCGGAGCACCAGCGCGTCACAGTCTATCAGGCCGCCGTTGCTCTGGAGCACGAAGCCGAAGCTTGCCGCCGCGTTCCTGAAATTCGTCACCAGCTCCAATGTCAAATCAGCGTTCGCCGACGCGGGATTGCCGCTACTGAGCAACACGCGTGAGCAAACGATGTCTGAGCCACAGTGACTTAAAGCCGCCTTCGAAAGAAGCATAACGTTGAGGAAGAGACATGACCACCAGCCGCCGCCGTTTACTAAAACTCGTCTCATTGGGAGTTGCTGTGCCTGCGCTTTGTCGCGCTGCATTCGCAGCGGAATAGCCGAAGGATAAGGTGATCCGCGCGATCATCTCGTTCAACCCGGGAGCCAGCATCGACATCATCGAGCGCATCGTGCAGAGGCACTAGCGCAGCGGATCAGCCAGACCATCGTGATCGAGAACAGGAGCAGCGCCAGCGCACCATTAGCTCATTGCAGGTAGCGAGATCGGAGCCGGACAGATACACCCTGCTCATCAACGCCTCCAATCACACCATCACGCCGGCGATCTACAAGAATTTTAGCTTCGATGCGGTCAACGATTTTGCCAGCGTAGCCCTGTTCAGCACTGTGCCGAACGTGCTCCTGGTGTCCCCGGACAAGAGCTACAAGACCGTCCAGGATTTAGTCGCCAAAGCGAAGACCCAGGAGCTGACCTTCTCGTCCTCCGGTATCAGCAGCGCCAGCCATTGGCAGCCGAGCGATTTCGCATCAGCGCCGAGTTCAAAGCGACCCACGTTCCCTTCCGCAGCAGCCTGGAGTTGCTGACCGAGGTGATGACGAGTCGTATCGACTATTGCTGCATCAGTATCTCCGCCAGCATAGCCTTCATCAGGGAGGGCAAGGCGCTCCCGCTGTGCGTCACGTCGCTCAAGCGCTCGCCCTCACTGCCCGACGTGGTCACATCCATCGAGGCCCGATACAAAGATTCCGATTACAACTTCTCGAATGGGCTGCTGGCGCCGGTGAAGACGCCACGTTCGATTATCGAGCGGCTCAACGCCGAGGTGACGGCGGTATTGGCGATGCCTGACGTTCAGAAGAAACTCAACGTGCAGGGCGTCGAGCCTTCACCGGTGACGCCAGCTGAGTACGATGCACAGATCCGCCAGAGATCGCGCAAACCTGCGGATCGCGAGAGAAGCAGGCGTGCAAACCAACTGAGACGCCGTAGCGCCAAGCGCGACGTCAGTTCCTAAATCTGAATCCGCGTGCGGCGTTATCCGGTTTCGCGAAACGCTACAGCAATGAGCATCCCGCCGTCACTTCGACGGCGAGGTCGCCATCGGAGCAGATCTAATGATCGATCTGAAGCGGGCGATCGCTATTTCGGCCCTGGCGGCAACCATCGGCTTTTCAGTTCAACGCTTGCGCAAAGCTATCCAAACCAACCCGTCCGGATTTTGGTGCCGTTCTCCGCTGGCAGTGCGACCGACATCTTGGCGCGCCTTATTTCCGATAAGCTTGCCGATCGTCTCGGGCAGCCGGTGATCGTTGAAAATCGTCCCGGTCCTCCGGGCACGACTGCGGCTGCCAAAAGTTCCGCCGACGGTTACACATTGATGCTGACCTCGAACGGTCACACGATCTCCGGCATCGTCAACAAGAATCTTTCCTTCGATCCGGTGAAGGATTTCTCCGGCGTCACGCTGGTCGCAACCGTTCCATATTGTGTAATCGTTCCGCCCGATTTCGCTCCCAAGAACATCAAGGAGCTGATCGAACTCGCCAAAGCGAACCCGGGTAAGCTCAACTTCGCTTCATCGGGCGGCGTGGGCAGCTCGACCTTCATTGCCAGCGTACTTTCCGGGAGGCGGCAGGAATTGACATCGTGTCTGTGCCGTACAAGGGCGCGCCGAAATTGCTCAGCGGCGTGATGCGCAACGACACTCAGATATACTTTGGACCGGTCAATGTCGCGGCTGAGCTCATGGCTGCCGGCAAAGTCCGCATTCTCGCTGTCGCAACTTCCGAGCGGGTGCCGACCTTGAAAGACGTTCCAACCATCGCCCAATCCGGACTTCCGGGCTTCAAGTACGAGGCGTGGTTCGGGATCATGGCGCCAGCCAACACTCCGCCTTCGATCATCTCCCGCCTCAATACGGAAATCGGCGATATCCTAAAGCGTCCGGATGTCACGGAGCGCCTGGCAGCAACCGGAGCGGTGCCGCTTTACAGCTCGCCCGATGAGTTCAACAAGATCATCGCAAAGGACACTGCGAGACTGACGGAGATGTTCAAGGACGGCGTCAAGTAGGGCGCGTTCTTTCGACGAATGCAGCACCTGCCGGCTTCACTCCGCTTGCACGGCCAATGCAGTGTCACGCTGCTTGCCGGCAGGCCGACCACCTCTGCTGCGGAATGGTCGGCGTGGTCGAGCGCCGCAGGCCGCATGCTACCGACCGTGAGCGCCCCATGATCCGCGTGTAACTCGCGATTATCGACTTGCCTACCTGCGGAAGTTGGAGCGACCGCTCGAAATCGATGCCAGTGCCAATGGCGGGCGTTGACCGACGCCGGCCGTGCGGATTGGGGCACGCCAGCGTTAGCGAGCAGCAGGACATGCACATGCAGGCGTAGACTAGATGTGGAGCCTCAAGACGTTGTACTCGGTCAGGCCGAGTTTGCTGATGGGTGTCTTACCATCGATACCTGTATGGTGCCTATGCCAGTTGTAGCGATGCAGCCAGGACGGCAGCTCAGCTTTTCGCTCGCGTGAGTTCTGGTAGGCCTGGCATAGGCCCACTCACGCAGGCTGGTCTGGATGAAGCGTTCGGCCTTTCCGTTGGTTCTTGGCGTATAGGGCTTGGTGCGGATGTGGCGAAGCCCGAGCCGCTTGCAGGCCCTGCGGAAGGCGAAGGACTTGTAGCAAGAGCCGTTGTCGGTCATCACGCGCTCGACCTTGACGCCGAGGCTCTCGTAGTAGGCGATCGCGGCGTTCAGGAAAGCGATGGCGCTGCCCTTCTTCTCGCTGGCATCACTTTGGCGAAGGCGATGCGGGAGGCATCGTCGATGCAGACGTGGACGTACTCCCAGCCCACGCCGCGGCTGTTGCTTTGTCCTTTGCGGTCGCCGGTGATGCGATGACCGGTCTTGTTGAAACTGCCCAGCTTTTTGATGTCGATGTGGATCATCTCGCCGGGGCGCTCGCGCTGGTAGCGGCGGACCGGTTCGCCTGGTTCCAGAGCACTGAGCTTGTTGAGCCCGAGGCGCCGCAGGATGCGGCTCACAGTGGCCTGCGAGATGCCGAGCTCGGCGGCGATCTGCTTACCGGTGTAGCGCTGGCGACGCAAAGTCTCCACGGCAGCGCAGGTGGCAGGCGGGGTTTGGTCTGGCGATGAAAGGGGTCTTGAGGATCGATCGCGCAAACCATCTACGCCTTCCGCGCGGAAACGGTCGACCCATTTGGCTACGGTCTTCGGGCTGGTGTCGAACCGCCGCGCGGCGGCTGCCCTGGACATGCCGCCATCCACTACGGCGCGCACCATCTCCTCTCGACCTTTCGGCGTCAGGCGGGCATTCTTGTGGGTATCCATTCGGTCCTCCGCGAATTGCTTTTTGTTTGGCGACATCAGCGTTCCCGGCCGGACCGAATGGACAACCTCCTGAAAGTTCACATCTAGAGCATTTTCACAGTTGATGGCGATAGCCTAGATTTGCGAGGTAGTTTTCGCATTCGCGCCGACTTACTTTGGTCAGGGCGTGCGCGATCGCTGCTATCAGAGCGTCGAGCGTTCTGGCGGCAGCCTTGCGTAGCAAGGCTTTGAGCTTTGCGAAGAATTGCTCGATCGGATTGAGATCGGGACTATAGGGCGGCAGATAGCGCAGTTCGGCACCTGCCGCTTCGATCGCCTCGCGGATGCCAGCGACCTTATGGCTCGCGAGGTTGTCCATGACGACGATGTCGCCTGGGCGGAGCATGGGGACAAGACATTGCTCCACGTAGGCGCGGAAGCTCGCGCCATCGATTGGGCCATCGAACACACAAGGTGCGGTGACCTGGTCGACCCGAAGCGCCGCGACGAATGTGGTCGTCTTCCAATGGCCCCACGGCACGCTGGTGAGCAGGCGTTGGCCGCGTGGGCATCGGCCATATCGACGCGCCATGTTGGTCGCCGCGCCGGTCTCGTCGATGAAGACCAGGCTTTGCGGGTTCAGCTCGCCCTGGCTTGCGCGCCATTCTTCGCGTGCCGCGGCGACATCCGGCCGATCCTGCTCGGCAGCTCGTTGCGACTTTTTTTGAGCGGGAGCCCGAGAAACTGAAGCCTGTTCCACAAACATCCGATACTGACCTTGACTTGGTGTTCGGTCAGGAACCAAGCCTGCAGTTCGGCTAGAGTGATGTCGGGTTCGGCCGCAACGCGCTCCCGAAGAGCGTCATCATGCGGGGCCAACTTCGGTTTGGGGCCACAACCGGAAGGCCGCGCGCTGACCTCGCCAGTCGTCCGCCGTCGGATCAGAGCCTTATAAACATAGGACACACTGACCCGGAACAGTGGCGCAGCCACATAAGCGCCGGTCCCGCCATCAACTGCTGCGATCACACGCTCACGCAAGTCCTGCGAATAGGGCTTGCCCATCGATTCCTCCGTGCCGATTTCGACACAAAGGTTGAATCACAAATACGGCTCTCCGAGAATACCCCCGATTCCGCCAACGATGAAAATGCTCTAGCTTTAGCTAAGAATAAGGCGTGGGGTATCGCCATGGATTCGATCGTCATGACCGCGAAAAGCGGGCATCCAGTAATCACCGACCGCTGATCGGATGAAGACCAAGCCGCCGGTTCTCTGGAATACTGGATCACCCGCTTTCGCGGGTGATGACAACCGTACGAAATCTTTTCGCCGCCTCAACACGGCGCCACCCAGCCATTGAACTCGGCTAAATCTGCCTCAATGCCCGGTTCCGCTCGCCCGTGCCGGTGCGATGTCCGGCGCGGTCGCAGCTCCGCCATGTTTCACCTGGAGCTGCGGCCGCAACACTGCGGCGATGTCATCGGCAAGCTCCTCGAGCACCGCCCGGTTGCCGCCCTGCCGCAAATAAATCCCGCAATAGAGCTCGGGAAGCTCGGGAAGCGGCGCGTCCTCCCAGATCGAGAGCGATGTCTGCGCAACGCGGCTGCGCGGCAGAACCATGATGCCGAGACCGGCGAGGACGGCCGCCTCCAGGCTCGCGATGCTCCGCGACGTGAACACGAAGTCGCACTCGCGCCCGATGCGATGAAGCGCATTCACCGCCGTATAGCGACACGAGCAATCCTCGCCGAAGGACACGAGCGGCACCGCTCCGGTGGGGTCGAGCTGCGTTGCATCGCTGCGCACCCACACCGCCTGGTCGACCCACAGGTGCTGCGCCTCGATCGACGGCTTCGAGTTTGCAATGGCGACGGCGAGATCGATGTCGCCTTGGCGCAACCCGCGCAACATGTATTCGAAGCTCGTGGCGGTTGCCGAGAAACGAATATCCGGCCAGCGCTTGCGAAACCGTGCCAAGGTCGCGGGAATTTTCACCCCGGCGAAATCGCCTGGAATGGCGACCTGCAGGGTCTGCGACGTGGGCTGGCCGCCGCTCAGCTGCGCGATCTGATCGTTGATCGACAGCATCCGGCGCGCGTGCGTGACGATCATCTCGCCCCGCGGCGTCAGGCTCACGCCCGGCGCACTCTTGTCGAGAAGCTCGCAGCCGAGAAGAAATTGCAGCCGCTTGATCTGCGCGCTCACCGCCGGCTGGGTGACGCCGAGCGACTGCGCCGCCTTCGTGAAGCTGCGTTGGTCGACGACGAAGACCAGCGTCCGCAGCAGTTCAGTCGGAATGTTCACCATGCCCCCTCGCCGTTCCTGCGCTCTGGCGCCGCCTCGCCGGTCCACCCACGGCCGACAGCCGGACGAGCAAAAATGGTCACCGGCACGGCGCGACCTATATTTACCTCCATTGAATGTGTGTTCAATTCCTTTTGAGTCAAGCGCAGCAATAAACGTTGTCGGCGCATGCGAAATCGGCAAATATTGTGTCGGAATCGCTCCTGTGTGCCCGTCGCGGGGGCACACCGATCATCGCGTGCACGGGTTGCGGGTCCTCCGCTCCAACATCTCGGCGCGATGGCCGTCGCCGCCCGGCGTTGCACCCGCCGGACATTGGCTTAGAGTAGAGTTCCCGGTGCATAGAGACCCGCCTGTGCCGATGTCGGCTGCATGAAATTCCTTCGCCTCTACTTCCGCGTGCTCGAGCTTCTCGGGCGCGAGGCCCGGCTGGGCTGGGTGCTCGCGGTCGCCAATCTGGCGCTCGCCTCCGCGCTGTTCGTGGAGCCGATCCTGTTCGGACGCATCGTCGATACGCTCGCGAACGCCCAGGGACACGTCTCGCAGCTCGCCTGGCGGGACTTGATGCTGCTGGTCGGCGCCTGGGTCGGCTTCGCTCTCTTCACCATCGTCTGCGGCACCCTGATAGCACTCCATGCCGACCGGCTTGCGCACCGCCAGTACCAGGTGGTGCGAACGATGTTCTTCGAGCATGTCCTGCAGCTCCCGCTCAGCTACCACACCGGCTCGCATTCCGGGCGCCTGGTGAAGGTGATGATGACCGGGACCAATACGCTGTGGGGGCTGTGGCTCTCCTTTTTCCGCGAGCACTTCGCCAGCCTCATCTCGCTCATCGTGCTGCTGCCGTTGACGCTCTTCATCAACTGGCGGTACGGCCTGCTGCTGATCGTGCTGTGCGCCGTGTTTGCCACGCTGATCGCGCTGGTGGTCCGCAAGAGCGAGCAACTGCAAACCAACGTGGAGCGCTACTACACCGACGTGGCCGAGCGCACCACCGACACGCTCGGAAACATCGCGCTGGTGCAGAGCTTCACCCGCGTCGAGATGGAAGTCTCCGGCATGAAGAAGATGGGCGACGACGTGCTGAGCGCCCAGATCCCGGTGCTGTCCTGGTGGGCGGTGGCGACGGTGATCACGCGCACGGCGACCACGCTGACCATGCTGTCGATCCTCATTCTCGGCGTGTATTTCTATCTCCACGATCTCACCACCGTCGGCGAGATCGTCATGTTCATGAGCTTCGCCGCGCTGCTGATCGGCCGGCTCGAGCAGGCCGTCCACTTCGCCAACCGGATGGTGATGGATGCGCCGCGGCTCGCGGAATTCTTCGAGGTGCTCGACACCGAGCCGGCCGTGCGCGACCGCCCCGACGCCATGGATCCGGGCCGGATGCGCGGACTGGTCGAATTCAAGGACGTCTCTTTCTCCTATGACGGCAAGCGCCCGGCCGTCGCCGACCTCAGCTTCACGGCGCTGCCGGGCGAAACCGTCGCGCTCGTCGGCGCGACCGGTGCCGGCAAGTCGACGGCGCTCGCCCTGCTGCACCGCGCCTTCGACCCGCAATCCGGCACGGTGAGGATCGACGGGATGGATGTTCGCGCCATCGCGCTGACGGGACTGCGGCGCAATATCGGCGTCGTGTTCCAGGAAGTCCTGCTGTTCAACCGCTCGATCGCCGAGAACTTGCGCGTCGGCAAGCCGGACGCGACCGAGGAGGAGCTGCGCGCGGCCTGCGAGCGCGCACAGGTTCTCGACGTCATCGAGCGCCAACCGCAAGGCTTCGACACCAATGCCGGCGAGCGCGGGCGGTTGTTCTCGGGCGGCGAGCGGCAGCGCCTGTCGATCGCGCGGGCGCTGCTCAAGGATCCGCCGATCCTCATTCTCGACGAGGCAACGAGCGCCCTCGATGCCCTGACCGAAGCCAGAGTTCAGGCCGCGCTCGCCGAGGTCATGAAAGGCCGCACCACCTTCGTGATCGCGCACCGGCTCGCCACCATCCGCAATGCGGACCGCATCCTGGTGTTCGAGGGCGGCCGCATCGTCGAGACCGGCACCTTCGACGAGCTGATACGACTTGGCGGCCACTTCGCCGAGCTCGCCAAGAGCCAATTCATGGCGGGCGAGGTGACGAAGGCCCGCCAGGCGCATATGAGCAGCCAGCCGGTGGAAACCTAGAGCATGATCTCTACGGCGATTCGCCCTGACTGCGATCGCTGATTTCCGATGACCGACTGGGCGCCGATGCATCTTTCCCGAACTCCCCTTTGGCGCCGGGTCGCCGCCCATCCGTTGGTGACCGTATTCGTGCTTGCGCTCGGCGTTCGCCTGATCAACCTCGCGTTCCTGACGAGCGACGACGCCTTCTTCGCGGAGGAGGACACGCTCGATTACTGGAAGCTCAGCGCCAAGCTCGCGAGCCGCGACGGCTTTTGGCCGGCGCTCCTGTCGATCACCGACCGCATGCCGCTCTACCCGCTGGCGGTCGCGGGCGTGCGGAGCGCATTCGGCGATGCCCCGCGGATGGTGGCGCTGATTCAGGCTGTAATCGATGCCGGGACCTGCACCCTCATCGCCGCCCTCGGCGCGCTGATCTCGCCGCTCGCCGGCCTTGTCGCCGGCATCCTCGCCGCGCTGTCGGCGACGCTGATCGTGCTCAGCACGCAGCTCCTGACGGATACGCTCTTCCTCTTCTTCTTCACGCTGCTGCTGCTCGCGGGCGCGCGTTTCGTGCTTTGCCCGACACCTGGGCTCGCCGATTCTCGCAGGGCTTGGCGGCGGGCTCGCACTTGCCACTCGGCCTACCGTCGCCATGCTGCTGGCGGCGACGGTGCCGCTCGTCTTCGGCATTGCGCTGGCGCAGCGGCGGCGCTTCGCCCCGGCGCTGGCGGCCGCGCTGCTGTTCGCAGGTGCCGCCGCTGCGCCGGTCGCGCCCGTGCTGCTGCGCAATGTCGTCCACTACGGCAGCTTCCACCTGACGTCGCAGACCGGCGATCATCTCGCCATGTGGATCGTCCCTCTGGTCGCGCAACGCGCCGACGGCACGCCCTATCACGTCACCCTCGACCGCCTTGACGCGCTCTACGAGGAGCGCGCGCGGACGTTTTCATGCAGCCTGCGCAAGCTCGATTGCGTTGCCGAGGGAGGTTCGGACCCGCAGGCCAATCCGTTCCGGCGCGCGGCCGTGCGCACCGAGGTGGCGCGCGAAGAGATGGCCCGGTTGCCGCTTGCGGCCTACGTCAAGGCTTGGCTCGAGGGCATGGTGGTCAATCTCGCCTCGCCGGCCCTGCTCGTCGACCCGCGGGTGCGCGCGCTCCCCAAGCCGAGCTTCTACGCCACGGCCGGCACCAGCCTGTGGGAACGGGCACGCGGCTACATCTTCGACGAGCCCGGACGCTATCAGCTCCTGCTCGTCCTCGGCATCGTCGCCATGCTGCCCTTCCTCGCGCTCGAAGCCATCGGTTTCGTCATGCTGGCGCGCACGCTGCCGTGGGCGGCGGCCTTTGCCGGCGGCGTGCTCGCCTATTTCCTCCTGCTCACCGGACCGGTCGCAGGGCCCAAGTACCGTCTGCCGATGGAGCCGGTGCTGATCGTGCTGGCCGCGCTTCCGCTCGCCTGGCTGGTCAGGCCAGGCGACAGTACCAGTAGCCAGCAATCAGACAGCCCGCCGCGTGACAACGTGACCACTGACTGACTCGATTACCGACTACTGATTACCTGATGCGCTCGAGGATGCTCACGTAGTTCGCAACCGCCGTGCCGCCCATGTTGAAGATGCCGCCGAGGGCTGCGTTCGGCACCTGGATGTCGCCGGCCTTGCCCATGAGCTGCATGGCGGTGAGCGCGTGCATCGACACTCCCGTTGCGCCGATCGGATGACCCTTGGCCTTGAGGCCGCCGGACGGATTGACCGGCAACGGTCCCGTCTTCTCGGTCAGGCCTTCCGCTACCGCGCGCGCGCCCTGCCCTTCCGGCACCAGCCCCATTGCCTCGTACTCGATCAGCTCGGCAATGGTGAAGCAGTCGTGGGTCTCGACGAAGGACAGATCGGAGAGCGCGATGCCGGCGCTCGCCAATGCGCGCTTCCAGGCCTGCGCGCAGCCCTCGAGCTTGAGCACGTCGCGTTTCGACATCGGCAGGAAATCCTGCACGTGCTCGGCGGCGCGGAAGGCGACGGCCTTGCCGAGCTTGAGCGCGGTCGCGACGTCGGCCAGGACCACGGCGGCGGCGCCATCGGAGACGAGCGAGCAGTCGGTGCGCTTGAGCGGGCCGGCCACGCGCGGATTCTTCTCGCTCTCGGTGCGGCAGAAGTCGTAGCCGAGGTCCTTGCGGATCTGGGCATAGGGGTTGCCCACGCCGTTGCGGTGATTCTTGGCGGCGATGCGCGCCAATGCATCGGACTGGTCGCCCCAGCGCTGGAAGTAGAGCCCGGCGATGCGGCCGAAAATGCCGGCAAAGCCGCCGTCGATATCCGCCTCTTCGCGCACATAAGAGGCCTTGAGCAGGTTGCGCCCGATCTCGGGCGCCGGCGTCGTCGTCATCTGCTCGGCGCCGACCACGAGCACGATGCGGGCAGCCTTGGCCGCGATCGCCTTGAGGCCCTGATGGACCGCGGCCGAGCCGGTGGCACAGGCGTTTTCGACCCGGCTGGCGCGCTTGAAGCGCAGGTCGGGCGAGGCCTGCAGGACCAGCGCGGCGGTAAAATCCTGCGTCGAGAAGCCGGCGTTGAAATGGCCGAGCACGATCTCGTCGACGTCGCCGGCGACGACGCCGGCATCGACCAGCGCGTCCTTCGCGACCCGCACGATCAGGCTCTCCAGGGTCTCTCCCTCGAGGCGACCGAACGGCGTGTGGGCCCAGCCAACGATGCAAGCAGTCACGACGGCCTCCTGTCATTTCGACCGGGATTGCGATTTCCGGCTATTGTGATGGAAACGCAACACCTCGGCGCAACCGGCTCTAACCTGCCGAATTTTGGACGTTTTCTTTTACCATGAACGGCGTGCTGCCGGCATGAGCGTGTCAACCTGGGGCTTTCGCGCTTTTGCCTTTCCTCCGCCGTCGGCCTAAACAGATTCTCTCTGCCTGTGGAGCGTTCCCGAGGCCCGCCAACCGATCGGACCCCGAGCCGTGCTGTCCTTGATGCGATCCTCCGTTGCGCGGACCCTGATGTGGGCAGGCATTGCTTGCGCCGCAACTGGGCTTGCCCCGACGCGCGCGGCCGCCGAAGCGCTGCTCGTGATCGAGGCCGAGAGCGGCAAGGTCCTCTACGCCCAGAACGCCGGCTATCCCTGGTATCCCGCCTCCGTCACCAAGCTCATGACCGCCTATGTGACGCTGCGCGCGGTCGACGAGGGCCGAATCACCCTCGACAAGCCGCTGACGGTCTCGGCCAACGCCGCCGCGCAGAACCCCGTGAAGATGGGATTCCCCGCCGGTACCCAGGTCACCGTCGACAACGCGCTCAAGATGCTGATGGTGAAGTCGGCAAACGACATGGCGGTCGTGCTGGCCGAAGGGGTCGCCGGCTCGGTCGAGAACTTCGCCGATCAAATGAACGCCACCGCGCAGCGCCTCGGCATGGTGCAATCGAGCTTCGTCAATCCCAACGGCTTGCCCGCCGACGACCAGATTTCCTCCGCCCGCGACCTTGCCATCCTTGCGCGCGCGCTCATTCGCGAAATGCCGGAATACGATTACTACTGGAACCTGCCCGGCATCAGGATGGGGAAGATGGTGCAGCGGAACTACAACACGCTGCTCGGCCGCTATCCGGGCGCCGACGGCATGAAGACCGGCTTCATCTGCGCCTCGGGTTTCAATCTCGTCGCCTCCGCGACGCGCGACGGCAAGCGGCTGATCGCGGTGGTGCTGGGCGCGCCGTCCTCCGCCGCGCGCGCGATGAAGGCGGCACAATTGCTGGAGCGCGGCTTCAACAGCAGCAGCGGACTATCCTGGCTGATGCCGACGGCGGGCACGGTCGAGTCGTTGCAGCCTGATCGATGCCACGCCGCCGAATCTGCGCGACCAGATGTGCGGGCCGTCACCGCAAGCGCCCGGCTGCCGAGAATGAGGACGATTTCATCGCCGGCAACAGCGGGCCCGATTCGCCCTATGCGGTGTTCCTGTCGAGCCTGCGAGGGAGCCCGACCACGGCCAAGGCGAGCGCGGCGCTCCTGCAGGACGTCAAGATGGGCGAACCGGTCCTGGTCTTTACCGGGACCAAGCCACCGGCGCCGGGGGCGCAGGCTGCATCGAGAGGAAAAAGACTGCTCGCCGCCAAGCCGCCGGCCGCCAAGGATCCGCAGGATGCCGCCGCCGCGGCATCCGGTCGAAGCCGCCGCACCCAAGCCGAAGCCCAAGCCGCCGGCGCCCAAGGACACTGCCAAGGTCGGTGCGCCCGCAACCGCAGCGGTCGCAGCACCCGGTGACGCCGTCGCGTCGAAGCCCAAGCCCAAGCCGGCAGCACCAGCTTCAACAGTGGCCGCGACACCTACCGGCGATGCGGCCGCGCCGAAGCCGAAGCCCAAGCCGCGCTGCGACGGCCGCTGCCACGCCTGCGTCCGGCGACGCCGCGCCCAAGCCGAAGCCCAAGCCGCCGGCGCCCAAGGCCGCTCCCATATCCCTCACCCCGGCCGCCCAACCGACCCAGCAGTCCTCGCAGGCGAGATGACCGCGGCCGGCGCGACGCGCTCGCAAGACCCGGTCGAGCCCATCCCCCTCACCGTGCTGACCGGCTTCCTCGGCGCCGGCAAGACCTCGCTGCTCAGCCGGCTGGTGACGGACCCCGCGCTCGCCGAGACCGCCGTCATCATCAACGAGTTCGGCGAGATCGGCCTCGACCATCTGCTGGTCAGGCCGATCAGCGACGGCGTCGTGCTGCTGCAAAGCGGCTGCCTGTGCTGCACCTTGCGCGGCGATCTCGTCGACGCGCTGGAGCAGTTGCTGCGCGACCTCGACAACGGCCGCGCGGTCTTTCGCCGCGTGATCCTGGAGACCACCGGCCTCGCCGACCCCGCGCCCGTGCTGCAAACCGCGATGGCGCATCCCTATCTCGTGATGCGCTACCGGCTCGACGGGGTGATCACCGTGGTCGATGCGGTGAACGGGGCGCGACGCTCGACGAGCACATGGAGTTGGTGAAGCAGGTTGCGGTCGCCGACCGCATCGTGCTGACCAAGACCGATCTCCAGGACACGCAGGAACGCCGGCGCGGCTGCGAGGCCCTGCGCGGGCGCCTGCGCGCGCTCAATCCGGCCGCGCCGATCCTCGATGTCGCGGCCGACGAGGCGACGCCGGAGCGCCTGCTCGACTGCGGCCTGTTCGATCCCGCACGCAAGATTCCCGACGTCGGGCCTGGCTCGCGGCCGAAGCCTATGCCGCTGCTTCCTCCCAGGATATCGATCGTCACCACCACCACCACCACCACGAAGACGTGAATCGCCACGACGATCGCATCCGCGCCTTCACGCTTGCCGCCGACGCCGCCATCCCGGTCGCCATGTTCGACATGTTCCTCGAGCTCCTGCGCTCGCTGCACGGCCCCAACCTGCTGCGCCTCAAGGGCATCGTGAAGCTCGCGGAGACGCCCGCGAGCCCGATGGTGATTCACGGCGTGCAGCACATTTTGCACCCGGCGGTGCAGCTTCCGGCCTGGCCCGATGGCTGACGAGCGCACCCGCCTGGTTCTGATCACCCGCGACCTCGAACCGGACGCGGTCAAGCGCCTGTTCGACGTCTTTCTCGGTGCCAGCGCCCCCGACCAGGCGGACGGTGCGGCGCTCGTGGATAATCCACTCGTCCCGTTCGGCGGCCTCGATCGTTGAGGCTCTATCCCAATGGCGGTCTCGACCGCGGCGTTCGCGCCCCTTGCCACCTTCCGCCCCCTGCCCGATGCTCCACCGCGTGAGGAGGACGAATCGCGGCAAGCGTGCGCCGCTTCGGGTCGATGACACCGCCGGGAAAATAATGGGACTGATCGAGCGGCTCACGGCCGACGTGGCCTGCCTCAAGGGTGCATTGCGCACCCTCAAGATGACCACGCCGATCGCCAGGCATCCGACCCGCGTCTTTCCGCAGGTCATCGCCGAGCTCGCGGACAGGTATGGCGACGCGCCGGCGCTGCTGTCCGACCGCGAACGCTTCACCTACCGGGAGCTTGCGTCGCGCGCCAACCGCTACGCGCGCTGGGCGCTGGCGCACGACGTCCGCAAGGGCGACACGGTCTGCCTGATGATGCCGGGCCGGCCGGAGTACCTGGCTGCATGGATCGGCATCACGCGGGTCGGCGGCGTGGTCGCGCTCATCAACACCCACCTGACCGGGACGGCGCTCGCGTATTCCATCAACGTCGTGAACCCGAAGCACATCATCGTCGCCGCCGAGCTGTTCGAACCGTTTCAAAGCGCGCGTCTGCATGTCACCGGCGATGCCACGATCTGGCTCCATGGCGATGCCAATGCCAATTTCGCGCGCATCGATCGCGCCATCGATGCCTTGTCCGGCGACGACCTTGCCGCGTCGGACCGCCCCGCGCTCACCATCGAAGATCGCGCGCTCTACATCTATACGTCGGGCACGACCGGCCTGCCGAAGGCCGCGAACATGAACCACTATCGTGTGATGCTTGCGAGCTACGCCTTCGCCGGCGTCATGAACACCCGCGCCGACGACCGCATGTACGATTGCCTGCCGCTCTATCACACCGCCGGCGGCCTGCTCGCGACCGGCGCGCTCCTGGTCAGGGGCGCCTCGGTGGTGATCCGGGAAAAATTTTCCGCGCGCGAGTTCTGGGACGACATCGTGCGTTGGGACTGCACCTGCTTCCAATATATCGGCGAGCTCTGTCGTTACCTCCTCAACTCGCCGCCGAACCCGAATGAGCGCGCGCACCACCTGCGGTTTGCCTGCGGCAACGGCCTGCGGGGCGACGTCTGGCCGCAATTCAAGGAGCGCTTTCAAATTCCGCAGATCATCGAGTTCTATGCCGCGACCGAAGGCAACGTGTCGCTGTTCAATTTCGACGGCAAGGAAGGGGCGATCGGCCGCCTTCCCTGGTGGCTCGCCGCCCGCTTCCCCACCAAGATCGTGCGCTTCGACGTGGAGCGCCAAGAGCCCCTGCGCGACGAACGCGGCTTCTGCATCGAATGCGGTGTCGACGAGCCGGGCGAGGTCATCGGCAAGATCATGAAGGACGCGTCGAAGCCGGGCCAGCGGTTCGAGGGCTATGCCAGCGACGCCGACACCGGCAAGAAGATCCTGCACGACGTGTTCGAGAAGGGCGACCTCTGGTTCCGCACCGGCGACCTCATGCGCAAGGACGAGCACGGCTACTTCTATTTCGTCGATCGCATCGGCGACACCTTCCGCTGGAAGGGCGAGAACGTCTCCACCACGGAGGTCGAGGAGGCGGTCGGACAATTCGACGGCGTGTTGGAGACCAACGTCTACGGCGTTGCCGTCCCCGGCCGCGACGGCCGCGCCGGCATGGCCGCGATCGTCGCCAAGCACAACCTCAACCTGACCGCGCTCCGCGACCATATCGCGCACGAGCTGCCGGAATATGCCAGTCCGGTGTTCCTGCGCATCCGGCAAGACAACGATGTGACCTCGACCTTCAAGTCGAAGAAGATCAACCTGGTGAAGGACGGTTTCGATCCCGGCCAGACGACGGATCCGATCTATTTCAATGATCCGCAGGAGAAGGCCTTCGTGCGCCTCGACGCCGGGCTCTACGAGGACATCAAGGCGGGACGGATGCGGCTATGAGCGACGAGGCCGTCGGCGGGACGAGCGCAGCGATCGGGCCCGCGGACGTGCTCGCATTCTGGCACGCGGCCGGACCCGACAAGTGGTTCGACAAGGACGCGGCCTTCGACGCCGAGATCGCGAGGCGCTTTCTCGCGCTCTGGCGCGCCGCCGCCGACGGCAAGCTTGGACACTGGGAGGAGACGGCGGACGGCGCGCTCGCGCTCACCATCGTGCTCGACCAGTTTCCCCGCAACATGTTCCGCGGCGACGGGCGTACCTACGAGGCCGATGCGGTTGCCCGCGCGGTCGCGGATCGCGCGCTGCGGCGAGGCTTCGACCAGCAGGTCCCGCATCGCGAGCGCGGCTTCTTCTATCTGCCGTTCATGCACTCGGAAAACCTTGCCGACCAGGAACGCAGCGTCGTGCTGGCGCGCGGCCATGGCGACGATGAATTCATGAAATATGCCGAGCACCATGCCGACATCATCCGCCGCTTCGGCCGCTTCCCTCATCGCAACGCGATGCTCCATCGCATCACGACGCCGGACGAGCAGGCTTTCCTCGACGCCGGCGGGTTCGACGGCTGAGCGAACGGACCTTGCGCTGCATATATGGAGATCGGGCGCGGCGGCGCGATTGAATGCGCATCGCAGAAGCAATGACGTTGACAGCCATGCGATACAGCTCGGCCTATGACGAGGAGGTCGGGGACTTTTCACCCCCGACCGCCGCCAATGAAAGCCTGACCTGCGACCTCCTGATCGCCGGCGGGGGCCTTTCCGGCTTGAGCGCGGCGGAAGCAGCAATCCGGCGCGGCCTCGATGTGGTGGTGATCGAAAAAGGTATGTTCGGGAAAGAGGCCGCGTCCGGCCTCAATGCCGGGCAATTCCTGACCGGATGGGCGAAATCCGTGGAGGTCATGCTGGCGGAACTGACCCAGCAGGAGCTGCGCAGCGGCCTGTCCGTCGATCAGGCGCGGACGCGGGCACAGCAGCGGGTGCGGACATTCCTGCGTCGCACGGTCGAGGGCTGCCAGCGCCTCGCTGCGCTCGATCACGATTACAACCTGCGCGCCTCCGTGCAGCGCGGCGCAGTCATGGCGGCGATGAACCAGGCCGACTTGACGAGCCTCCAGACCGACTACGAATTCATGGAAAAGAGCAGCCTGCGCGCGCTGATGCCGTTGGCCGACAACCGTCGGCCGCCTTTCTTCGATACTTCTGTCGGCGCGACAGCTCGCCAGGCGGTACGGCACGGCCGAGGGCCTCTACGCCGGCGGCGTGATCGATCGCTTCGGCGGCAGCTTCCGTCCGCGCAAGTTCCTGCTCGGATTGGCGCGCGTGCTGCAGAAGCGAGGCGTGCGCTTGTTCCAACAGACCGAGGCGCAGGCGCTCGATTTCGCCGACCACCAAGTCAACGTCTTCTGCGGGAACGGCGCCCACATCCGCGCCAGTACGCTGTTCATGGCTAACGCCTATGCGCGCCACATCAACGGCGATCTGCTCGAGCGCGCGATCTTCGAGTACAACTACGTCGTCGAGGTGGAACTGCCGGAAGCGGCGAAGGTACTGGCGGCCGGCCCGGTTCTGTCCGACACGCGCGAGCCCTGCTTCTACGCACGCCGCCACGGCCGGCGCCTCTACATGGGCTACGAGGAGACGCCGGAGACCTCCCCCGAGATCACCGAGGAGGTTGCCCGTCGGACCCTTGCCGAGGGCAAGCGCGTGTTTCCCGCGCTCAGCGGCCTGACCGAGCGCGACATCAAGAGCGCGTGGTCCGGGCGGGTATTCTACACCCTGGATGACTATCCGTTCGTGGAACGGCGACACGGCGGGCGGGTGATCACCTTCGCCGCGCCGTCCGATCACGGCAACTCGCTGGCCGTGCGCATCGGACAACTCGTCGGCGACTTCGTCGCCCATTCAACGCTGCGCCCGAAGAATGACGCCGACATCAAGCAACGGCGCCGAACCACGCAGCAGCTCAGACTGTTCGAAGCGTTTCCCAAGGGGCTGCGCCTGCGCCCCGGCATGCGCTACCAGGAAGCGGCATTCCGGGACCCTGAGCCGGCAGTCGAAGCGCCGCCGGTCAAGAAATCCGTCGGTGATCCACTGGCATAAGCCCGCGCGCGCGAATTGCAGCCGTTGTCATCGCAGCTCCGGGGGAGCCCGAGGCGTGGGGGTGACGCCTCGAGTTCCCGCCGGAATCGGCGATCGCGCTGGCGAACGATCACACCCTCCGCAGCGCGATTGCCGACGGCTCGGTTAGAAGCTGACGACGTCCTTGATCGCCGTGGCGGTGTCGGAAGGGACGACCTTGCGCGCCACGAAATCATCCCAGTTCTTGAACTTCGCCTTCGCCCGGGCCTCGATGATCGCCTTGGAATGGGCCGGAGCGAGCTGCGGCAGCTTGTCGAGCTCCGCTGCGGCCGCGGTGTTGAGGTTGACCTTGCTGGCGACCGGAGCCGTTGCGGCGCCGGTGGTCGAAGGCTTGGCGGGGGCGGCGGCCGCCGGCGCAGGAGTCGTGGGCTTTGTCGGTTGCATGCCCTGCGCGAAGGCCGGGGCAGACAGAAGCGCAAGCGTCACCGAGGTGACGAGAACGCGACGGGTAAGCATTGCGATGGGTCCTCTCTGTGATCCCTCTATGGCTCGACCGCGAAGAGACTCAACCCTCCGAGCAAGCCAAGGGCGTTGTACGCATCAGTCCCGGATCGTCGGCATGCCTTGCGGCGTGCACCATCCGACTGATGATGTGCACATAGCCGATCGATTTCGAACGACGCATGGATGACGCGTTCATCCGCTATTCACTCCGGTCAAGCCGAAGGGGCCGTGCCATAAAGTTGCCGGAAAGCGCGCCGCGCCCACGGGCGGCGCCAGCGCATGTTCCGGAGAAAGCCTGCCCCGGACTTGATCCGGGGTGGGCACCGATTTTCCGATCAGAACATGCGCAAAATCGAAGAATCTACCGCCAGATTGCGCGCGCGGCCTCCACCACCAGCCGCAGCTTGGCGCGCTCGTCGGTCTCGCTCAGCGGATTGCCGCCCGCGCTGCTGGCGAAGCCGCATTGCGGGCTGATCGCCAGCCGCTCGAGATCGATGTGACGGGTGGCTTCGTCGGTGCGCCGCCGCAAGCCGTCAATACCTTCGAGCACCGGCGTCTTGCTGCTGATGAGCCCGAGCACGACGCCCTTGCCTTTCGGCACGAAGCGCAGCGGCGCAAAATCGCCCGCCCGCGGCGTGTCGTATTCGAGCAGAAAGTGGTCAGCATCGGTACGCGCGAAAAAGCGCTCGGCAACCGACTCGTATCCGCCTTCGGCGAGATAGCGGCCACGGAAATTGCCGCGGCACATGTGAACGCCGACGACGATCTCGTCCGGACAGGCCGCGACAGCGGCGTTGATGGCATCGATATAGCAGTCGATGAGCGCGTCGGGATCGCCGCCCCCGCTTGTGACCTTCTCGCGGATTGCGCCATCGCACAACAGCGCAATGGCGATCTCGTCGAGCTGGAGGTAGCGGCAGCCGGCCTGCACCAAATCGGCGATCTCCTGCTGGAATACGCCGGTGAGATCGGCGAAGAATTGTTCGGCATCGGCATAGGCGGCGCGGTCGGCGAAGTCGGAGAAACGGAGAAAGTGCATGGTCGACGGCGCCGGCAGCGTGATCTTGGCCGTGACCGCGGCAATGTCGCGCAGGAAGGTGAATTCATCGAGCGCGAGCGGATGGATGCGTCGCATCGCCCCCGTCGCGTAGGGCGCGGTGAAATCGACCTCGTGGCCGTGGTCGTCGCGAAATTTGAGCAGCGCGGGGCGGACCTCCAGGCCCTCGGTGCGTTCAACGAACCGGCCCCAATAGGAGCCGCGCCGAAACTCGCCGTCGGTCACGACCTCGAGCCCGATCTCCTCCTGCATTCGAACCGCCGCGCGCACGCAGTCGTCCTGCACGCGCGCAAACTCCGCGTCCCCGATCGCGTTCTCGGCACGGCTGCGGAACGCCTGCCGCAACGCCGGCGGCCGCAGCAGGCTGCCCACATGATCGGCGCGAAACGGCGGCCGGCCGGCCGGTCGAATGCTCATGGCTCGCGTCTCCGGGCCGCTCCCGCGCTTGTCTATAGCTCAATAGGTAGAATTTAGATCACCGGCGTGGCACAACACAATGGCTCAAGACCCTGTCCGTGGTTGGTGCGTGAGATCATGCCGGCATGACGGTGGTATCGCTTCCCACTTCGCGGCGCTCGCGAGCGAGCCCGCGGCGGCGCGCGCCCGAGATCATCGAGGCCGCCGCCCGCGTGTTCGCGGAGCGCGGCTTCCACGGGGCGACCACCCAGGACATCGCCGACGTGCTCGGCATCAGGCAGGCGAGCCTCTATTACTATTTCCCGTCCAAGGAGGGCGCGCTCGAGCTGGTCTGCCTGCAAGGCGTGGCCGGCTTCTTCGAGGTTGCCAAGGGGATTGCGTCGGGACCCGGCACCGCCGCCGACAAGCTCGCGCGCCTCATCAAGTCACACCTTTCCCCCCTTACCGACCGCAGCGACTTCGTCCGGGTGTTCCTGAACGAACGCCAGCACCTGCCGCGCGAAAGCCGCCGCCGCATCGGAAAATGGTCGCGGGGATTGGAACGCGTGTTCAAAGACGTTCTCGAGGAGGGCGTACGGCGCGGCGAGTTCCGCGCCGACCTCGATACCCGTCTGGCCGTGCTCGGCATCCTCGGCATGGCGAATGCGGTGGCGAACTGGTACCGCCTCGAAAAGGTGCCGATCGACCGCGTCAGCGCCGAATTCGTCCGCCTGCTCGCCGAGGGCGTGACAAGACGGCCGCAGCGGCGCTCCCACGCAAGCGCGCCTCGCTCCGTTCGCTGACGCGCGACGATGACGCCAGATTCTCGTACATCCGTCGCAGACTTCGCCTGACAACGGCGAGATCTTTTGCCGATACCCCGGCGATCGCCGTTCGCTCCGCCGCGATCGCCTGTGGGATCACGCGCGTGAGGATCGCCGCGCCTTTGGCGGTCAGGCGGACGACCACTTCCCGGCTATTGGTCGCGGAACGGGTACGACTGACCAGCCCCATCTTCACCAGACGGCTGACCACGCGCGACAAGGTCGAGACGTCGATGCTGGTCCTGGCGGCGAGATCGATTTGGCGCTGGCCCTCATGGTTCGAGAGCACTGCCAGCACGCGCCACATAGCGATGCTCAAGCCGTACTGGGCGAGCGTGTTTTGCCCGAAGTCGAGCACCAGGGCCAAACCGACGCGATTGATCAGGTAGGGAAGATATTCGCTGAAGTCGAGGCGCGGGCGATCGGTCACGAACGGGAAATTCCTGCAGAATGCCGGGGCCAAAGCTTTTATGGGCCCGCTCCCGTGATGTCAAAGCGCCGTGCTGGCTCGCCTATCCGGTTCGGCCCATAATGGCCGCGCAACGGAGCCTCGATAAAGTTGCATTTACAACAGTTGTAAATGCATCTATAATGCTCGGCAAAACCAGAACCAGGCTGCGGCCGCAACGATGGGAGGAGTGTTGTGGAATTCGGCTACTTCACCCTGAGCGACAATCACTACGAGAGCAACAGCAGGACGCCGAACCAGTTCGTCACCGACATCACCGAGGAGGCCCTGCACGCCGACCGGCTCGGCATGCATTCGGCCTGGATCGGCGAGCACCATTTCAACTCGCTGGGCGTGCTGTCCTGCCCGGACCTGGTGCTGTCCTACATCGCGGCGAGAACCAAGCGCATCCGGCTCGCGCCCGCGGTGACGGTGCTGCCGCTGCATCATCCGATCCGCGTGGCCGAGCAATGGGCGACGCTCGACCTTCTCAGCAACGGACGGGTCGATTTCGCCGCCGGCCGCGGCTATGACCAGCGCGAATACTTGCCGTTCCACGTCTCGTTCGAGGAGAACCAGAGCATCTTCGACGAAGGCCTCGAAGTCGTGCGCAAATTGTGGGCCGCGGACGATCGCATCACCCATCGCGGCAAGCACTATTCCTTCGACGATGTGCGAATCACCCCGAAGCCGGTGCAGAAGCCGATCCCGACCTATGTCGGATCGTTCTCCAAGCCCTCGATCGAACTGGCGGCGCGGCTCAACTGCGGCCTGATCGTCGCCCCCTTCGCCGCCGCCATGAGCTTCGGCGGCTTGCAGCAGGTCGCAGACCTCTATCACGAGTGCTGCGCCAAATACGGCAATCCACCCGGCCGCCTGATGTGCAGCTATTTCACCCACTTCGCCGACAACAAGGCGCAGGAGGACGCCCAGCGCGCCCGCCAGATCCGCTATTACCGCGAATGCGTGATCCCGGCATTGCCCGGCGATCCCAAGACCGCGCCGCCCAGCTATCGCTACTTCATCGACATGGTCGCGCGGCTGCAAAAGGTCAAACCCGAGGACTTGACCGAGAATTCGGTGCTGCTGGGCTCGCCGCAGCGGATCATGGACACGCTCAAGAAGGTGGAAGCCGCCGGATTTTCCGAGGTGATCCTGTATTTCAACGTCGGCCTCAAGCCGCACCAGCAGGTGAAGGACGAGATGGATCGCTTCATGGCGGAGGTGGCACCGGCATTCGACGGCGCGCACAAGCAACGCGCGGCCTAGGAGCTCCGCTCCACCATGGGCGAAGTCCCATGGCCGCGCAGTGGGAACAGCGGCGGGCGACTTGCCGCAGCCGGGCCCGAAATGACGCACGGCCTTCGTCTATTGAGCTATAGAATTACGCCGCTTGCCAGGCTATAAAAATCCGATCGGGAGACGCTCAACGGGCGCCGCATGACCGCAACGCCATCGGTCGATCGGGAGGCGCTGCGACGCAAGTCCGCACCGCTCTTGCTGTGCGAACGCGCGCGCTCCGCGCCGGATTCGGTGGCGTTTCGCTCCAAGCATCTCGGCCTCTATCGCGAACGCAGCTGGCGCGACTACGCAGCTTTGGTCGCGCAAGCGGCCCGTGCCTTCGACGCGCTCGGTCTCATGCGCGGCGAGCGCGTCGCCATCATGGGCGACGCCTGCGAGCAGTGGACGGTCTGCGACCTCGCGGCGCAATCGCTCGGCGCCATCGTCTACGGCATCTATCCCACGGCCTCGGCGGCGGAGGTCGAATATCAGATGCGCGACGGCGGCGCCGTGATGTTCATCGCGGAACACCAGGAATATGTCGACAAGATCCTGTCGTTCGCCGATCGGCTGCCGAATCTCAAATGGATCGTCGTGCTCGATGCGTCCGCGATGTTTGCCTACCAGCATCCGAAGCTTCGAACCTATGACGCTTTGCTCGCGCAGGTCGAACCAGGGGACCTCGCCTGGCTCGAGCGGCAGGCAGCGCTGCTCGACCCCGACGCACCCGCCTTCATCGTCTATACGTCGGGCACCACCGGGCACCCGAAGGGCGCGCTGGTCGCCCACGGCAAGCATCTGGCGGCGACCGCGAACCTCGTCGATCACTATCCGACGCTTGCACAAAAGGCGCATCGCACCGTCGGCTACCTGCCGCTCTGCCATGTGCTCGGCCGCGACGTCGCGGTGACGCTGCCGCTGATCTCGCGGCTCGTGCCCCATTTCGGGGAAAGCTCGGAAGATCTGGCGACGACCCTGTTCGAGTGTGCGCCGACCGTGCTGGTCACAGTGCCGCGCTACCTGCAGAAATTCGCCTCGCAGGTGCTCCTCGGCATCCTCAACGCCGGCGGCGCCAAGCGCGTCACGGCCGAGCTCGCCATGAAGTTTGCCCGCGCATATGCCAGGCGGCGCTGGAACGGCACATCGGGCCTGGCGCAGGAGGCGCTCTATCGCGCCTGCCGCGCCGGCGTGTTCGTGCCGATCCTCAACAAGCTCGGCTTCGATCGCCTCGAGCTCCTGATCTGCGCCGGCGCCCCGCTGCCGGCCGAGACCATGGCGCTGTGGCAGATGTTCGGCGTCAATGTCGTCGAAATGTACGGGCAAACCGAGACCGCCGGCGGCATCATCTGCGGCCAGCGCGGCCCGTTTCCGCGCCCGGGCGACGTCGGCACCGTGCCCGTGGGCTGGAACGTGAAGCTCGCCGACGACGGCGAAGTGCTGGTGAAGAGCCCCGACTTGTTCGAATCCTATTGGAACAATCCGGAGGCAACCCGCGCGATCAAGGGCGAGGACGGGTGGCTGCGCACCGGCGATATCGGCGAATGGCATGCGAGCGCGCTCCGGCTCATCGACCGCGCCCGCGACTTCATCGTCACCGCGGGCGGCAAGACGATCTCGCCCTCGTTCATCGAGAACATCCTGCGCACTAGTCCCTACATCGCGGAGGCGATCGCGTTCGGCCACGGCCGCAAGTATCTCACCGCGCTCATCGAGATCGAGGCCGACACCGTCTCCGACTGGGCACGCAGCCACGACGTGCCCTATACCGGCTTCACCAGCCTCGCCACGAGCCCCCACGTGGTGCGGCTGATCAAGGCCGAGATCGAGCGGGCGAACGGCGAGCTGTCGCGCGCCGAACAGATCAAGGACTTCCGCATTCTGCCCAAGGCGCTCGATCCCGAGGAAGATGGCGAGCCGGTGACGCCGACGCGCAAGGTCAAGCGCGGCCTCATGTACGAGCGGTTCAAGCCACTGGTCGAAGACATGTACGATGACCGCGAAGCGAGACTGATCGCCGCCAGCACGGTCGAGATGGCATGACGTCGTGGCGCGTCAAACAACAAGGGAGGACGACGATGTTGAGACGATTTTTGATTGGTGCGCTCGCCGCCGCGGCGCTCTCGATCCCCGCGACGGCGCAGGACGCCTATGTCGTCGGCGTCACCGGGGCGCTGACCGGTCCCTCCGCCGGCACCAACGCGCCGCCGATCGAAGGCTTTCGCCTCTACGTCGACCGGCTCAACGCGGGCGGCGGCGTCAACGGCAGGAAAATCCAGCTGACCGTGCTCGACGATCAAGGCGAGCCGTCGAAAGCCGCCGCCAATGCCAAGCGGCTGTTGACCCAGGACAATGTGAGCCTGCTGATCCTGTCGAGCCTGTCCTCCACGTTCGCGCCGGTCATCGCGGAGACGAAACGCGCCAATGTGCCGCTCATGCTCATGGGCGCGGTCTGCCCCAAGGAGGTCTACCCGCCGGCGGACGCCCTGCAGTTCTGCACCACCGCCTATGCCGGCGGTTATGACAGCCGCGCGACGCTGGCCTTCATCAAGGAGACGGCCAGGGAGCCCGTGCGCATCGGCTTTGCCGCCATGGCGATCCCGCTCTCGCGCGGTGAAATCGACTATGCCGAGGAGCAGTCGAAGGCCATGGGCATGACGCCGGTCGACAAGGAGGTGATTCCGCCGCCGACCGCCGACTACACGCCGTTCGCCACCAAGCTCAAGGAGGCCAATCCGAACTGGATATTTTCCTGGGCGCCGTGGGTCACCCAGGTGAAGACGCTCGAAGCGCTGCGCCGGCTGGGCTGGCAAGGCGACTACATCACCTGGGCGCATATCGAGGCCGAGGCCGAGTTGGCGCGGCTGAAGGACCCCAAATTCTTCGTCATCGGCGCGAACGCATTGTTTCAGGACAACCTGCCGATTCACAAGGAGATCGTGGAGGCGGCCAAGAAGGGGAACGTGCGATATCCGGCCGAGCAGATGACCGAAGGCTGGATCGGCGGCCTGGTGCTCGAGGCCGTGCTCAAGGCCGCGGGCTGGCCGGCCGATGCCGGCAAGATCCGCGCCGCCATGGAGAAGGTGAAGGTCGACACGCAAGGGCTGCGTGGCGGACCGATCGAGTGGAGCAAGGACAACCACTTCCGCACCCGCCAGTATTATCGCGTCTATCGCTGGGACGCGGCGAAGTCGGCGATCACGGTGGCCAAGGACTGGGTGCCCTATGACGTCAAGTGACGTCGGGGAACAGTAATCAGCGGTCGGTAATCAGAGGTTCTCGCTGATTACCGATCGCTGACCACTGTCACCTGTCACAGTGCAGCTCATCGTCAACATCACCGTGCTCGCGGCCATCTACGCGCTGCTCGCCTGCGGCTATGTGCTCATCTACCGCGTGAGCCGGGTCATGAACATGGCCCACGGCGAGCTCACCATGCTCGGCGCCTACCTCTTGTACACGACCGCGTCGCTGTTCGTGGGGCATCCGTTCGCGGCGATCGCGGTGGCGGTGGTCATGAGCCTGACGGTCGGCGTTCTGGTGTACGTCCTGCTGATGCGCAAGATGACCGGCGAGATGGTGCTGGCGGCAATCCTCACCACCATCGCCATCGGCATCCTGCTGCGCGGCCTGATCGTGCTGATCTGGTCGGCGGCGCAGCAGCATCCGCTGCAGGCACTGCGGTTCACCAATCCCTCGATCGAGCTCATAGGCGGCGCACGCATTTCGACGTGCGCCGCCCTCATCGTGCTCATGACCGTCGTCGTCTATGGCAGCCTGTTCGCATTCCTGCGGTTCGGCCGCTGGGGCGTGCGCATGCGCGCCGCCGGACAAAATCCGCTGCTGGCGGCACAGCGCGGCGTCAATCTGCACGCGATCTATGCGCTGGCCTGGGGCCTTTCGACCCTGACCGGATCGATCGCGGGAATGCTGATCGCGCTCGATTCCGGCCTCGACCAGACCATGGTGGTGATCGGGCTCAAGGCGTTCGCGCCGGCGCTGGTCGGCGGCCTCGACAGCCTTGTCGGGGCGCTCATCGGCGCGGTGATCGTGGCCGGCGCCGAGGTGCTGGCCATCCACTATATCGATCCGCTGCTCTCCGACGTGGTGCCGTTCCTGGTGCTCATCGCCATGCTGATTGTCCGTCCCTGGGGCCTGTTCGGCACGCGCGAGGAGCTCGACCGTGTCTAGGCAACCGCGCGCCAGCGGCTATTTCCGCACCCGCTACGAGCAGGACCTCGCGCTCGCCGAGGACGCGGCTCGAGCGCACGAGCCTCGCGCGTCTTCATCGTGGCGCTGCTGGCATTTCCCGCTCATCGCCTCGCCGTTCCAGCTCGATCTCGCCTGCCAGGTGTTTCTCGCCTGCGTCGGTGTCGCTCTCGCTGATGCTGCTCACGGGCTATGCCGGCCAGATCTCGCTCGGACATGCCGGCCTCATGGCGGCCGGCGCGTTCACGGTGGGAATTCTCTTCCAGGAAACGAAGGCGCCGTTCTGGATCACGCTGCCGGCGGCGGCCCTGGTCGGCGCGCTGCTCGGCATCATCTTCGGACTGCCGTCGCTGCGGCTGCGCGGGCTTTATCTCGCGGTGAGCACGCTTGCGTTGCATTTCGTCGTGATCTATCTCGGCGGCGAGTACGAAGCGCGCCGCGGCTTTTCGACCGGCATCGTCATCGATCCGCCGAAGCTCGGCAACGTGTCCATCATCGACGGCCGCGCCTGGTACTTCATCCTGCTGGCGGCGGCGGCGGTGACGTTGCTGCTTTGCCTCAATCTGCTGCGCGCGCGGACAGGGCGGGCCTGGCGCGCGATCCGGGCGCACGAAACCGTCGCCGAGGCGCTCGGCATCGGCATCGCCGGCTACAAGCTGCTTGCCTTCGTCATCAGCTCCACGATCACCGCGGTCGCGGGCGCGCTGTTCGCCTATTACCGCGGCTTCGTCTCGGTCGAGGCTTTCTCGCTGTTCCTCACCATCCAGTATCTCGCGATGGTGATCATCGGGCGGCATGGGCTCGCTGCTGGGCGCGCTCCTCGGCGCGACCTTCGTCACGATCTTTCCCTACCTCATCGAGGCCGGCCTGCTCGCGCTGCCCGGCGCGCAAGGCTATGCCAGCCTGCTGTTCGCCGTGAACTACGCCGCGTTCGGCTTCGTGATGATCCTCTTTCTCATTTTCGAACCGCTGGGACTGGTCGGAATTTGGCATCGCATCCAGAGCTATTTCCTGCTGTGGCCGTTCAAGCATCGCTCCGCCTCGGGAGCGCGCCGATGACGAGACGCACTGCTGGCGATCGAGAAGCTCGAGGTGGTCTATCATCGCGCCATCACGGCCGTGCAGGGCATTACGCTCGCGGTCGAAGCCGGGCAGATCGTCGCGCTCCTGGGGACGAACGGCGCGGGCAAGACGACGACGCTGCGGGCGATCTCGGGCTTCCTCGGCCTCGACGACGCGCGCGTCAGCGAAGGCGCCATCACCTTCAAGGGCGAGCGCATCGAGAACCGGCCGCCGCATGAAAATACCGCGCGCGGCATCGTGCTGGTGCCCGAGCGCGACAAGGTATTTCCCAATCTCACCGTGGCGGAGAACCTCGTCGCCCCGGTCCCGCGCGGCACCACGCTCGTCGAGCGGCGCCGGCGCGAGGCGCTGGTCTATCAGTTCTTTCCCCGGCTCGGCGAGCTGCGCAACCGCATCGGCGGGCTGCTCTCCGGCGGCGAGCGGCAGATGCTGGCGCTCGCCAGCGCCATCGTCTGCCGGCCCGAGTTGCTGCTGGTCGACGAGCTCTCGCTCGGCCTGGCGCCGGTCGTGGTGGAAGACTTGTTGCGCCGGATCATCGAAATCCGGCGCGAGCTCGGCATCACCATCCTGATCGTCGAGCAGAGCGCGACAGTGGCGCTGGAGATCGCCGACTACGGCTACGTGATGGAGAACGGCCGCATCGTGCTCGACGGCACCGCCGAGCGCCTGCGCAGCCATCCCGACATCCAGGAGTTCTATCTCGGCCGCAAGAGCGGCGAGCGCAGGAGCTACCGCGACGTCAAGCAGTATCGCCGCAGCCGGAGATGGTATGGCTGAGCTCGAGATCGACCGGCTCACGCTGCGCTTCGGCGGCCTGACCGTGCTCGACGGCGTGTCGCTCGCGGTGGCAGGCGCGCGAGCTGTTCGCGCTGATCGGCCCCAACGGCGCCGGCAAGACCAGCGTGCTCAATTGCGTGAGCGGCATCTACCGTGGCGAAGGCGAGATCCGCTTTCGCGGCGGCAACATCGCCGGCCGGCAGCCGCACGAGATCGCCCGGCTCGGGCTCGCACGCACGTTCCAGCACGGCGAGCTGTTTGCGCAGATGTCGGTGCATGGACAATCTGCTGACCGGCCGGCACGCGCGCATTCGCACCAATCCGCTGGCCGAGATGCTGTTCCTGCCGGCGGTGCGACGCGAAGAGGTGCGCCACCGCGAGGCGGTCGAGCGCATCATCGAATTCGTCGAGCTCGAGCGCTACCGCCACGCGCCCGTCGCCGGCCTTCCCTTCGGCATCCAGAAGCTCGTCGGCTTCGCGCGCGCGCTCGCGCTCGAGCCCACGATCCTGATGCTCGACGAGCCGTCCGCCGGGCTCAACCGCGACGAGCGCGAGGATCTCGCGCGCTTCATCCTGCGCATCAAGCACGAGCTCGGCATCACCATGATCTGGATCGAGCATGATCTGCAGATGGTGGCCGATCTCGCCGACCGCATCCACGTGCTCGATTACGGGCGCACGCTGGCCGAGGGCGCGCCGGCCGAGGTCTTGAAGGATGCGCGCGTCATCGCAGCCTATATCGGGACGGTCGCGCCGGTAGCGTGAAGGCGACCTGCAGATCCCGCTGAGCGTCGTCCCCGCGAAGCAGGAACCTTAACCACCAGCTCTGGAATACAGGTTCCCGCCTTCGCGGGAATGACCGCGCTGCGCGGCCGAGCGCGGTCAAGCGAATGGCGTCCACTACTCCATCGTGATGCCGAGATCGCGCACGACGCGGCCGAAATTGTCGCGCTCGCGCGCAAGGAAGGCCCTCACGTCCTGGGTCGGGCTCGCTTCTACGCCTTGCGCTGCATAGAGCTCGCGAATCTTGGGATCGGCGAGCGCGAGCGCAGTCTCCTGCCGCAACAGCGCTAGCACCTCCGCCGGCGTTCCCTTCGGCGCCATCAGCACGTTCCAGCTCGCCAGCTCGAAGTCCTTTCACCCCCGCCTCCTTGAAGGTCGGCACGTTCGGCAACGCCGAGGAGCGCGCCTCGCCCGTCACCGCAAAGTGCCTTGACCGCGCCGGAATCGATGGCGGCCTTGGCGGCGGCGAGACCGGCATAGAACATGTCGATATGGCCGCCCACGACGTCGGCCACCGCCTGTCCGCCGCCGCGATAGGGCACATGCACCACATTGAGATTGTTGAGCCGATTGAACCACGCTCCCATGACATGAGGAGGGCTCGCGATGCCGCCGCCATAGGTGAATTTCCCCGGCTGGGCGCGCACTTCCTCGATCAACTGCTGCAAGTTGCCGGCGCGCACATTTTTCGAGGCTGATCAGGACCAGCGGCACCAGCCCGGTCACCGCGATCGGCTCAAAATCATCGATGGAGTACTTGGCGTTCTTGGAGAGCTGCGGAACGACCACCGTTTCGGACGTGTAGCCGACGTAGAGCGTGTAGCCGTCGGGATTGGCGCGGGCGGCGACGGTCGCTCCGATGGTGCCGCTCCCGCCCGGCTTGTTGAGCACCACCACCGACTGGCCCAGCCGGTCCTGGAATTTCTGCGCGAGCGCGCGCGCCACCAGATCGGTAGAGCCCCCAGCACCGTAAGCCACCACGATCTCGATCGTGCGGCTGGGATAGCGCGCCGTCTGCGCCGCAGCGAGCGTCGCCGCTGCGATAAAGCCGCCGAGCTGCCACCATTCGCACAAGATTGCGCATGCATTCCTCCCTCTCGGTCCTCATCCGCCGGGATCGCGCCGGCAGCCCATCGCAAAGTCTTCTCTTGTTTCGATGGATACGCGGGTCATGCCCTCGTGTGACGAGTACGAGTTGCCGCTCTCACCCCATAGCTACAACCGCGTCACCCGCGCGTGCAGGATCGCGGCGCGACCGCCGCGTACCTCCTTGACGCAGCGGGCGAGCGCCGCCGGCACCTCGGCCGGATCGCTGACCTTTTCCGCATAGGCGCCGAACGCCTCGCCGATCTTGCCGAACTCTACGTCGGGCATGAGCTCGGCCTGGAACTCGTTCGCCGATTTGGCCTCTCCGGCGGGAAAGACCCGCAGGGTCGATTCCTTGACGGCGGACCAGCCGGAATTATCCAGCACGATGGCAAGGATCGGCAGCTTGTGATGCTGCGCCACGGCGAACACCGAGCATGGACTGCCGAAATAGAAGCTGCCATCGCCGACGATCTGCACCATCAGCCGCTCGGGGGCCGCGAGCTTGGCGCCCAGCGCCATGGCGCCGGACCAGCCGAGGCCGCCGCCGCCGGCGCGCATGATCGTGCCGGGAAGCGGCCGCCTGATCTGCATCAACGCCGCACCCGCATTGCGGACGCCTTCGTTGAACACGAGATCCTCCGGCGCGAGCAGCTTGTCGAGCTCGGCGAACAGATAGTGCGGATTGATCTCGTCCTGCTTGCCCTTGTCGGCGGCGAGCTTCTTGGCGCGATCGAGGCGAGCGTCACGCTCGGCAGCAAGACCGCGTGACCCTCATCCGCGCCGCCTCCCTGAATTGCGGCGTTGCTCTCGCTGTGAGCTCTTCGAGCACCTGCTCCAGGATGCGTGCGCTGTCGCCCTGCATGCGCAGGTTGCCGGGAAAGGTCCACATCGGCGATGCGGGCTTGAGGATGTCGACGTCGATATGGGCCCAGAACGTGCTGTCGCTCGCCTGCACGTCGCTCGGGAACCACGGCACGTCCACATCGACGAGGACGCCGACGTCCGCCTTCGGCACGTGCTTGTCGGGCTGGAAGCCGATGAAACACGGACTCTCGTGCGAAATGTTGTTGGTCATGTTGGATTCGAACACGGCGATGCCGGCAAGCTCGGCGAGCTGCGTGATCAGCTCGGAGGTGCGCGCCTTGCGCCCGGCATAACCGGTAATCAGGATCGGGCTCTCGGCCGTGAGCAGGCGCCCGACCAGCTGCGTCACCAGCTTCGGATCCGCGCCGCCGGCGGACGTGCTGCCGTGCTGCTCGGCGCCGAAGCGACGCACCTCGTCCACGCTCCAAGGCTGCGTCAGCGTCTCCCGCTGCATCATCAGATAGACCGGACCTTGCGGCTCGCTCTGCATGATGGAATGGGCCCGCCGAAGTGCCTCCTTCACCACGACCCCGGACGGGAGCGTCCACTCCCATTTGAGATAAGGGCGCACGAGGCTCGCCTGGTCGAACGGCTCCTGCACGAAATGCACATAGGTGTCGCGCGAGCCGACGAGCTCGTTGCCGGTCGTATACGGCGCCTTTCCCGCCATCAGCAGCACGGGCAGCCGGCTGCGGAAGATATTGTGCATGGCCGTCGCGGTATTCGCGGTGCCCACGTCCACATGCACAAGCACGCCCTGCCCGCGGCCGGTCATGAAGGCATAGCCCGCCGCCATGTGGGCGGCGGTGTTTTCGTGGGGACAGGTGATGATGGTCGGAAGTGCGTCGCCGCGCTTGCGCCGATGCGCGATCTCCTCGATGATGGGCGCGTGATCCGTACCGAAATTGCAAAAGAGGTACTCGATCCCGAGCTCGCTCAGTCCCTCCAGAAAGAAATAGGCCGTCGAATATTCCGGGCTGTTGGTCTTGCGCCGTGCAGCTGTTTCCATTGGGGCGTGTCCATTCGTGGGATGATGGCGAGGAAGGTTAGGCCATCCCACTCGGCTTTGCGAGACACCTCGCACGCAGAGGGCGCACGTAGAAAGAGCGTGCGCGGCGCAGCTCACGCCTGTTGCCGCAGCAATCTCCGGATCACCTTGCCCGTGGTGGTCATCGGCATCTGCGCGATGAAGGCGACCTCGCGCGGGTATTCATGCGCAGAGAGCCGCGTCTTCACGAAGCTTTGGATGTCGGCGGCAAGCGCGTCGGACGGCGCATGGCCCGACTTTGAGCACGATGAACGCCTTCACGATCTCGGTCCGCACCGGATCGGGCTTTCCCACCACCGCCGCCAGCGCCACCGCGGGATGCCGGATCAGGCAATCCTCGATCTCGGTCGGACCGATGCGATAGCCCGCCGAGGTGATGACGTCGTCGTCGCGCCCGATGAACTGGACGTAGCCGTCCGTGTCGGTGACACCCTGGTCGCCCGTCGTCATCCAGTCGCCGATGAATTTGTCCCGCGTCGCGTCGGGCTTGCCCCAATATTCCAGGAACATCACGGGATCGGGCCGCCGGATCGCGATCTGGCCGAGCTCGCCCGGTGCGCATTGCGAACCGTCGGGCCGGATCACCGCGACGGTGTGCCCGGGCACCGGCTTGCCGATTGCGCCCGGCCGCGAAACGCCGATCGCCGCGCAGGACGCCAGCACCAGATTGCATTCGGTCTGGCCGTAGAACTCGTTGATGGTGACGCCGAGCGCGGACTGGCCCCAGTCGTAGGTCTCGACACCGAGCGCCTCGCCGCCCGAGCCGACCGAGCGCAGGCGTACGCCCGCCTGCGGCCGCGGCGCCGAGCGCAACATGCGCAGCGCCGTGGGCGGGATGAAGGCATTGCGCACGCCCATGTGCGCCATCAGCGCGAAGGCCTCCTCGGGATCGAACTTGTCGAATTTTTGCGCCACCACCGGCACGCCGTAATGCAGCGCCGGCAGCAGCACATTGAGCAGGCCGCCGGCCCAGGCCCAATCCGCCGGCGTCCAGAACCGGTCGCCGGGTTGCGGCAGGAATTCGTGCGGGAATTCGATACCGGGAAGGTGACCGAGCAGCACCCGGTGGGCATGCAGGGCGCCCTTGGGCGGACCGGTGGTACCCGAGGTGTAGACCATCAGCGCGGGATCGTCGGCCGTGGTGGTGACCGGCAAGACGTCAGGCGAGGCGCGCGCCAGCAGCGCGTGGAAATCGCCGGCGCCTTCTCCCGCTCCATCGATCGACAGGACCAGCTCCAGACCGGGCAACGTGGCGCGCGCGCCTGCAAGCTTCGCCAGGCCCTGTGCGTTGGTGATCAGCGCGCGCGCACCGGAATCCTGCAGGCGATAGGAGATCGCTTCGACCCCGAACAGCATCGCCAGCGGCAGCGCGACCGCGCCGAGCTTGTAGATGGCGATGTGGCTTGCCGGGACGGCCCGCCCCTGCGGCAGCAGGATCGCGACCCGATCGCCGCGCCCGATCCCATGCGCGGTCAGCACATTGGCGAGCCGGTTCGAGGTCTCGCGCAGCGCGCCGTAGCTGATCTCGTCCACCGCGCCGTCGGCACGCGCGTCGAGAATGGCGATGCGGCCCGGCTCGCTCGCGGCCCAGCGGTCGCAGACGTCGACGCCGATATTGTAGTGCGCGGGCACTTGCCAGCGGAACGAGCGATAGAGCGCGTCGTAGTCGCGCGCCGCGGAAAGGACGTGGGGTGCGTACATCGCGGCGCAGGCTAGTGACGCGATTACGCGGAGGTCCAGCCAGCAGGCTGGCGAGGAAGGCGCGCCCGTCAGGCGCATCGCCTCATTCTTGATCGTGACTCCTGCCTGCGGTCGAGTAATCTCCCGATGCGGTGAAAGAAGCCGCGTGGGCGTGGCGCGTTCGGCTCCTCCGCCCAATACGGCATCGAGGAGCAGTGATGGAATTCGGCATTTTCTCGAACGGCTTTCGCCCGCACACAAGCGCGTCCCAAACCTATGAGGAGGATCTGGCGGAGATCGTACTCGCCGACCAGCTCGGATTTCGCGACGCCTATATCAGCGAGCACCACGGCGAACCGGTCTATATCGGCAAGGTCGACACCCTGCCGGTGCCCGAGCTCCTGATGTGCAAGGCGGCGGCGCTGACCAAACGCATTCGCATGGGCGCGGCGGTGAAGCTCATCCACCTCGCGCACCCCGTCGACATCGCCATCCAGGCGGCGGTCACCGATCATGTGGTGGGCGGCGGTCGCTTCATCTTCGGCTTCGGGTCCGGGTTTCCCAATCCCCTGTTCGCGAACGAACGCGGCCTGCCGCATGAAGACCGCCATCTGCGCCTGCGGGAATCTCTCGATCTCATTCTCAAATGCTGGACCACGGAGGAGCCCTTCGACTGGGACGGCAAATATTGGCGCGGCAAGACGATCGTCGCCACGCCGCGTCCGCTGCACAAGCCGCACATGCCGATGGCGACCGCCACCGATACCGAGGCGATGATCGATCTCGCCGGCAGCCGGGGCTATACGCTGCTGTCGGCGCAGCTCGAGCCCGCTCAATTCATCAGGAGGAAGGCGGATCGCTATGCGCGCGCCGCCAACGCCGCCGGCCGCAGCGCGCCGCTCGGAGACATTACCGTGGCACGCTACGTCTATCTCGCCGATTCCCGGCGCGAGGCGATGGATGATCTGCGTCCCGCGATCACCTACGAGCTCGGCTTCCAGATGAAGCGCGGCCTCATCAGGATCATCAAATCCAATTACGACCTGCAATTCGCGGGCGATACGGTGTCGTTCGACCAACTGGCCGAGGCCGGCATGTACTTCCTGGGCGATCCGGATTCGGTCGCCCGTCAGCTTCGGGAATTCTACGACGCCTCGGGCGGATTCGGGACGCTGCTGATCGTGGCGGGCAAGGACTGGGCAACCCGCGAAAAACGCACGCGCTCGATGAAGCTTTTCATGGAGCACGTTGCACCGAAGCTCAGGGACCTCCAACCGATCCGCGAGCCTGGTACCGTGGCGGCCTGAGCAATTTCTCCTTGGCGAGGCGATGCGTGCTCGAGCGTGATTGCTTTCGGTTGAGTCGCAATCACGCTCCAGCTTTTTTTGCGCATGATCTTTTCGGAAAACCGGTACCCACCCCGGATCAAGTCCGGGGCAGGCTTTTTTCGGATCATGCTCTGGTACTGACTCAGCGGTACGAAGGCCGGCAGCCTGCGTCAGCGGCCTCGACGCGCATGCGAAGGTGTTCGGCAACCTGCTTTGATGCTGCGCGGCGACAGACTGTCACCGCGACTCGGCCTGCGGGTTTGTGTTTACCGCACCACGATATTTTTCCGGTTGCTCCGATGCATCGCCACGCTTCCGCCAACTCAAGCGATGAGCATGCCGTGTCGGAATCGGGGGAAAGGGGGGATCATGCGTCGGACGATCCACGTCGCGTGCGCGGCGATACTTTTCATCATGTCATTCGCAGCGGTTTACGTCTTCTTCGGAACAGTGGATCTGCACCTCAGCGCGTTGCTCGGAGCCGGATTGTGCTTCTTCGTCGCCCTTTGGGTGCTGTGGGGCGATTTCCTGCAATCCGAAAGAAGACGCCTGTGAGGGTAAGAAAGTAACACCGCGGACTGCGTCCACGGACGGAACTCATGGGCTCGACCGAACGATCCGCGGATAAGCGTTCAGGTTTCGACCGGTGCGCGCGCACGCCGGTTTCAGAGCGCGACGCAATTTGGTGCGCAACCAATTCTCAGCTGGACGCTCGTCTCGTCGAAGGCGTACCGGCTTGAAAAGCCTCCTCGAGTTTCAATTTCTCAAGGAGCAAATCGGTCACCAACCGCCGCAGCCGTGAGTTTTCGAGCTGGAGCTCGGCAATTCGACCGGCGTGGGGCATCTGATCAAGCTGGCCTGGTCCGTTCGGCCCCGCCGGGGCCGCACGCGGGGCAAGCGGCAGCTTGCGCCAGCGATGCAAGGTCATGACGCTCACGCCGAGCGTGCGCGCAATCTCGCTTTGCAGCTTTCCTTGCGCCGCCAGGTCACCTGCTTGTGCGAGCTTGGCGGCGATTTCCGTTTTCGAGTGCTTTCCCTTCTTTGCCATCGATGTTCCCTGGGCAGTGTTCCTATCCCCTGCTTGTCGCAGGGTTACATGAGGCATATGAATACCACAGTTATAAGCCGCACGAATACCATATTCACGCTGGTCGGGCATTATGGTTGGAGTTTCCGGTCGAGGGCCGGAAGCGCGGAGTTGTCCTCGACAGCATGCGCAAAGCAACGTGGCTGGCGCGAACAACGAATTCTCGCATTCGATACGCACGGAATTACCGCTGCAATGAACCGCGTCTGGATCGGCTAGCACCGCAGGCAGTCCAGCTACCACTGATAGCAATAATTAGAGTTCGTTGCACAAGTGGTATCCGACCGGAATTCCACAGTTGCTTGACGACAACTTCAGTCTTGCAGGGTTCAAATACGTCTATACGTCCCACTTACAAATGTGATCGATGCCGGTCGGACTTAATTTTGAGCGTCACGATACCTTCGTTTCTGTTACATGATGTGATGGTGCAGTGCGGATCGAACATTCGTATGGGGCGTTGCCCCGTTGCACGTGTCTCGCATGTTAAACCTGCGATTGCTTTCATTTTCGACTGCGCAATGCGGTTGAGGGTGGGAGGTCGTGTGGTGCCTTTGCATGCGGGTCGGGGACATGGCTCTTCAATCCGCACGGGGAGTGTTCAATGAGTGAGATAGCTCGCATCAGCCTATCTAACGGGAAGAAATCCGCTTCGGTTCACGAGCTTGCGCGGACCGGCGGAACCGGCCCGCGAACCGATCCCAACGGACGGGAAAGACGTAACGACTGGGCCTTGCTCGAACGGCTGGAAGCCGAGAATCTGGAACTTCGAAGCCGGGCCATCCAACTCGCGCTCCAGATTCAAACCTTGCGCCATGTTGGCGGATCCGAGGTCAGGTCGGCTCGGGGTCGCATGCGCAAACAGGTGCAGTGGTACGTCCTTCCTGCGGATCCGGCGGCGTTTCGGGTATCACATCGCGGCGGCGGCCGAAAAGATCGCCTTGACCCTGCGGTGATCGTAGTGGTGCTGGTTTGATGATCGCATGTGCAAGCGCCTTGTCGACGATCGTCAAATGAACGTCATGTCTTCGCCTTCCAGCACCAGGCAAGTCAATTTCCCGGTCGCATACGCGCCAGTGTCGATGTTGATCCGATTTGGGCGCATATCGGGTTCCGCCACCGCCGTGTGGCCGTGTACTACGATCTTACCGAAGCTTTCCGCGTGCAGCAGGAAGTCTTCCCGGATCCACAACAGATCCTGCTCGTGCTGATGCGACAGCGGGATGCCGGGCCGCACTCCGGCATGCACGAAAAAGTAATCGCCGCAGACGAACGAGCTGCGCAAGCTCGCGAGAAAGCGGCGATGACTGTCCGGCAAAGCGCGATCGAATGCCGCTGCGAGGCCCCGCTGTTCCTGCTTGTCCGGATTGATGGACGGCATCACTCCATAGGACAGCAAAGTCTCGAGCCCGCCGAAACATCTCCATTCGCCGAGCGTCGCCGGGTTGCGAAGGAAGTCCGGAAGATAGGTCTCATGGTTGCCTTTGAGGCAGACCATTTGACGTTGCTGACTTCGCGCGACCAGGATGTCCAATACTTCACGCGATTGCGGCCCGCGGTCGATGTAGTCGCCGACCAATATCTCGATCACCCGCGGCGCAGGATAGGCGGCGATGTCGTCGTCGATGCCCGCGAACAGCTGCGCCAGCAAGTCGGCGCGTCCGTGGACGTCGCCGATCGCATAGATGCGAACGCCGTCCGGCGTCTTCGGCGGCCTTTTCTCGAGGCGTGACAACTGTTCCGCACCGATTGGGTGGACGCTGGTGTCCCGATTCCGAAGTTCGCCATCGGACCTCGCAGCACGGGTGTGCGAACTTCGGGTTCGGGACACTAGGCACGTTCGGGATCAAAGCGGCATAACATTGACCATAACGCATAACATTGTCCATAGTCGGCCGCAACCGAACTGATATCGGTGCGGTCGGCGGCACGCAGCAGCGACCCAACGGCAGCGACCCATGTGAGGAGCAGAAACGATGCGCGTTGCAATGGTCGGCACGGGCTATGTGGGACTCGTTTCCGGCGCCTGCATCGCCGATTTCGGTCATCAGGTCATCTGCGTCGACAAGGATGGCACGAAGATCTCGGCCCTGAACGCGGGCGAAATTCCGATCTACGAGCCCGGTCTGGGCGAGCTCGTCCGCACCAACGTCGAGCAGGGCCGGCTGTCGTTTACGACGGCGCTCGACGAAGCGGTGGCTGAGGCCGATGCGGTGTTCATCGCGGTGGGCACCCCCTCCCGTCGCGGCGACGGCCATGCCGACCTGTCCTATGTCTACGAGGCCGCCCGCGAGATCGCCGCGGCGCTTCGGGGATTTACCGTGGTCATCACCAAGTCGACGGTGCCGGTCGGGACCGGCGACGAGGTCGAGCGCATCATCCGCGAGCTGCGGCCCGGGGACGACGTCGCCGTCGTGTCGAACCCGGAATTCCTGCGGGAGGGCGCCGCCATCCACGATTTCAAGCATCCCGATCGCATCGTGGTCGGGACCGACGACGAACGCGCCAAGAAGATCGTCGCCGAAATCTATCGTCCGCTCTATCTCAACCAGGCGCCGATTCTGTTCACGGGACGGCGCACCGCCGAGCTCATCAAGTACGCGGCCAATGCGTTCCTGGCCACCAAGATCACCTTCATCAACGAGATCGCGGATTTGTGCGAGCGCGTCGGCGCCGACGTGCAGGAGGTGGCGCGCGGCATCGGGCTCGACAACCGAATCGGGTCGAAGTTCCTGCATGCGGGGCCGGGCTTCGGCGGCTCCTGCTTCCCGAAAGACGTGCGCGCGCTGATCAAGACCGCGCAGGATCACGACGTGCCGATGCGCATCCTCGAGGCGGTCGAGACCGTCAACGATACCCGCAAGCGCGCCATGGCGCGGAAAGTATCGGCCGCGTTTGCCGGCGTGCTGCGCGGCAAGACGGTCGCGGTGCTGGGCTTGACGTTCAAGCCCAACACCGACGACATGCGGGAGGCACCCTCGATTCCGCTGATCACGGCGTTGCAGGACATGGGTGCCAAGGTGCGCGCCTACGATCCCGTCGGCATGGAGCAGGCCAAGCAGGTCCTCACCGACGTGACCTATTGCCGGGGGCCGTACGATTGCGTGGAGGAGGCCGATGCCGTGGTGATCGTCACGGAATGGGAGCAGTTTCGGGCCCTCGACCTCGGCCGCGTCAGTGACCTGATGGCCTGTCCGGTGATCGTCGATCTGCGCAATGTCTATCGGCCGGAGGACATGAAGAAACACGGTTTTGCCTATAGCTGCGTCGGCCGCGCGCCCACCCATCAGCCCGTCAACGTCTACATATCGCCCGGCCGGGCGGACGTCTCGACGGCGGCGCTTGCCCGGGCCGGTACCGCGGGAACGGCGCCTTGAGCCGGCATCATCGGCCGTGCGCCGACATCCGGCTCGCGTTGAGCTGCACCGGAGGAGGCCGGCGGACGATGCGGTTAACCGAAAATCCTTTGCAACGCAATGACTTGCGAGCTTGCGAGAGCTCTCGATCGCGCCGGCGCCGCGAGTGCCTGCATCCGAGCTTGGAACCCGTGCCGCTCACGGAACAGGGCTGATTGTGAGTTAAGCATTTGTTGTTGTTTAGCTAACAATCGGACTTCACTTCTCAAACGTCTTGAGCCATGTTGCGTACCGCCAGTGTAGAGATTCTTGTCTCATGCCATCGCGGGCACGCCTAAAGAGGCCCGCCTCAATATCGGGAGGGACTCACCCATGAAATCCAAGCGACATTCGCCGGCTGAAATCTCCGCCAAGCTCGAGCAGGCCAAAGCGCTTGCCACCGCCGGCAAGCTACAGAGCGAGATCGCCAAGGCGCTGGGCGTCAGCATCATGACGCTTCATCGCTGGCGCAAGCTCGATCATGCGGATGCGTCGGGGCCGTCGGCGGCTTTCGAGGTCGGGCATGGCGCGCGTGGCGGGCCCGGCGGGCGCGGCCAGGAGGACATCGTGGCCGAGCTGCAGATCGAAAACCGTCAGCTCCGACAGATCGTCATGGACCTGCTGCTCGAGAAGATCAGGCTCGAAGAGGCGGCGGGGTTGCGGGTGGCCTGACCAGGCATCCTGTCTGGGCGAGCGCGGCAAGCCGGTCTGCAGCCGGAGCCCGCGTCATCGTACACCTATGACGCGGGCCGAGCCCCCACGGGTATCGCCTCTCGCGCCCCGGGCGCTCGGCCAGGGCACCAGCCCCATCGCACCACAACTATCGAACCGATGAGCCTGCGTGCTCGCACGATCGCGCCGCGCCTGCACCGGTACGAGGTGCGGCCCCCTATGCAGGGCTCCCGGAAGCTCCTAGTTGCACGTGGTGCTACCAAGGCGATCGGTGTAGCACATCACGCGCCGCCGTCCGATTGTGCCTGTGGTATTTCCGGAACGATCTGTGTAGAGATTGACCCTGTCTTTGCCGATCGTACCAGTTGTGGTGCCATAGCCATCACCATAAGTGGTTATGCGATTGTTGCCGATCATACCTGTCGCCCCGCCGTAGCCGTCGCTGTAAGTGCTTATGTGTTTGCTGCCGATCGAACCCGAGGCGTTGCCGTACCGATCGTGGTAAATGCTCACGCTGTTATTGCCGATCGTACCTGTCGTGTAGCCAGATCGGTCCGTGTGAAGGCTACTTTGTGCGGACAATGATGGCATATCGCAAAAAATTAACATCGCAAGTATCGCACATGTGAGAATGAAACGCGTCGACGCCAAACGGACATCCATAGACAGTTTGTAATCTACCCGCATGGGTCGCCCTCACTGATGAAAGACGCAACGGTAGCTTACACTAAAGGGCGAGGAGATTCATCAGCACCCGGCCGCGTGGACTCACTCCAGGGTAGCCGTGCCAGACCCGAAGGATGGACGTCGGTCCGGGTGCCGCAATATGGCCGTGGGAAGCCGAGCAGCCTCAAGTTGGGTTCGTTCTGCCGTAGCGCCCCATAAGATTGTATGATAAATTAGACATCTACTTATAGTTGTATGTCAGAGGGTGCGAGTTCCGTTTCATAACGTGATCAAGTTAATCCTGGGACGGACCGCCAATTCGCTGCACCTCGGAACGGGATGCGGCGGCGCGGCCGCCGAGTCGGCAGACATCTGGCAATGGCAAACGAGCTGGACCCACCTACGAGTTGTCGAGGTGTGACCGCGGTCAACGCTATTACAAGAGAACGTCAACAACGGCGAGCGCGGTAGCAACCGTTGCTGTAGCTCCCGTAGTAATCTCGATAGAAGGGGTCGTAGTAATTCCAGTAGGCGGGAGCGTAGGAATACGCGTAGGTGGGAGCGTAGTAGTTTCCGTAATAGGACCCGACGTAGGGATAGCCAAGCCTGCGTTTCGCTAAGTCAACTCTGAGATAAGTGCCGCCGTAGGGGTAGCTGAATAAGCGCGCTGGCATCGCTTTGTAAGCGCTGGGGACATACAGTTCGGCCGCCTCAGTCGGCACAGCCATAGTTGCCCCGCACACCCAGGTCAGGGCGAGAATGCCGAATAGGGCGTTGCAGCTCTTGTGCATATTTCTCTCCAGCGGGTTCATTCGGACGAGGCAGCCAAAGCCAAGTGAAGGCGAGTCCAGAGGCTGTAAAGATTGCAGGTGGCCGACGATCGCCTAGATTACCTCCTCTGAGTGCGTGTGCAATGAGATTCAGCGATGATCTGAGTTGTCCTTGCGGCGCGGCCGCGATGGGCGTTACCGTCTGGATCACCGGATCACTCAGGGTGTGATCAGGAGATCATGGCGCGCCAAAGCGACCAGACGGCGTTATTGACCTGAGGTACCGCGAAACCCGGCGCACCGCATACGATGCAGTGAATGTTCCACGATCAGGTTTTGTAGGCTTGCATCCTGGTCACTTGGGCAGGCTCGACAATCGTTCGAGATGGCGCGAGGCCTCGGTCGATCCAAGCTTGATCGCCCTGTCGTACCACTCACGGGCTTGACCTACGTCCGCGCCGATGCCTCGAACCTCGGATTGGGCCAGAAAGCCCCGATCAAAGGTCAAACCGAGCTCAAGCGCAGCCTGCGCATTACCTTCAATGGCGGCGCGTTCAAGCAAAAGTCGGGCCGACGCGATGTCACCATGCTTCAGCAAATCCTGCCCAAGCTTGATCAGGGCGGCGATCTGCTCGGGATTCAGTGGCGGGAGCACTGGCATCGGGTCGGATGGCCCCAGTGTCGGTTCTAAACCCTCTCGCTTCTTTTGAATCCATTCAAACCGAATAGCCTGGCTGTCCAACAGCTGGCCATCAGACGAACGCAGGGTGACGGTCGCGTCCATGATGCCGACGAAGTCCCCACGGGCGCCGACGAACGTCTTATCAAGATCGTGGGCTCGTCACGAGCCAGCCAGCCGGGCCTAAGGACGTGCCTAGCGATAGCTCGGCGTCATTCGCGAGGCCGGCCACCGTTACGGTTTCTACGCCCGAAGCATCTTTGACAGAAATGCCAAGGGGCAGTGGTTCGTTTGCGAACCCTTTTTGGCTTTCGACTACAAGGCGCGCCCGATGAGCCGACGTCTCCGCGCTGGAGATTTTGTACAACGGCGTCACTGCTTCGAGGATGTAGCTCAGCTGCTTTCGCGTTTCATCGGCCAATCCCAACGCCATGACGCCGACGATGGCGATGGCGATGCGATGATTGCGAACAGACTAAGCACGTGGGACGATTCCCGGCCCTCGACAACTATTGCCATCCGCTGCGCTTGGATCGTTGCCTGCGGGACGAGGTTCGGCTTTGGCAACGCTCGGTGTCGCACGTGCCCGATGTCGCCGTCAATTTTTACGAGACTTGCCCTCGGCGCTGGCGGGTCGATATTGAAACCTCCGACGCCGGGGGCCATAGAAGGGACTGTCGGAGACACAATTGGGAACAGCACAGGCGATGAAAATGGCTTTTGGTGCGGCGCCTGCAAGTTCAGGTCATCGATCCCGTCGACGTTGATGCGGTGCTTCCGCCGGCTCGGAAAACTCTTGATTGCCTCACCACCTTGACCCAGCGGTGATGCATCAATGGCGGTTTCGGATTGTAGCGAATTTTCCAGAGGCGTCGCCTGTGCCTCGCTGTCGGCCTCGGCAATCTTGCAGGCGGGTTGGCCCATTTGTGCCGCTCTACGTCTTGAGTCAGGTCGTCGAGGCGCTAATCCCCATTATTGACTCGCGCCATAGCCTGATCGCGAGCGGCGACGGCGTTGGCGCGTGACAAAGATGGGGAGCGACCGGGGACATAGACATTTACAGGCCGGAAAGTCGGTGCACGTCCGATACTGGCGTAGGCGAAACCCTGTTTCTTCATGTCTTCCGGAGAATAGATGTTTCTGAGATCGACGATCACCGGGCACGCCATCAGATCCCGCAATCTTTCCAGCTCGAGTGCGCGGAACTGTTCCCACTCGGTGACGATGACCGCGGCATCAGCGTCTTCGACGCAATCGTATGGTCCATCGCAATAGGTCACATCGGCCAGCACCTGCTTGGCCTGTTCCATTCCCACGGGGTCGTAGACACGCACGTTGGCGCCCATGTCTTGAAGCGCCGTGATCAGCGGGATCGATGGCGCCTCGCGCATATCATCGGTATTCGGCTTAAAGGTGAGGCCCAAAATGGCGACTGTCTTGCCGCGCAGAACTCCGGCGAAGGCTGACGACACTTTCCGCGCCATCGCGCGCTTGCGCGCGTCGTTGACAGTCTCGGCGGCCTCGAGGATGCGCATTGGCACGTCGTGGTCTTGAGCGGTCTTGATGAGCGCTCGCACATCCTTGGGAAAGCACGAGCCGCCAAATCCGGGCCCCGCATGCAAGAATTTCGGCCCAATTCTCTTGTCGAGCCCAATGCCCCGCGCGACTTCCTGCACATCCGTGCCAAGTTTTTCGCACAGGTCGGCGATTTCGTTGATGAAGGTGATCTTGGTAGCGAGGAATGCGTTGGCCGCGTACTTGATGAGTTCAGCGGTCCTGCGGCCGGTGTAAAGGATCGGAGCCTGGTTCAGGTAGAGCGGGCGGTAAATTTCGGTCAGAACTCGTTTCGCGCGTTCGTCGTCGGTCCCGATGACAATTCGATCAGGATGCTTGAAATCATGGATCGCGGCACCTTCCCGTAAAAATTCCGGATTTGAGACAACCGCAACATCGATATCAGGCCGCAACTCGCGAATGATGCGCTCGACCTCATCGCCCGTACCCACCGGGACCGTTGACTTGGTAATGATGACGGTGAAATCGGTGAGCGCCGCGGCGATCTCGCGAGCCGCCTCGTAGACGTACGACAGATCAGCATGTCCGTCACCACGGCGTGATGGTGTACCGACGGCGATGAACGCTGCATCAGCCCCGTTGAGGGCTTCGCTCAGCGCTGTGGTAAATTGCAGCCGCCCCTGACGAACATTCGATTGAACGATGTCTTTGAGACCCGGCTCGTAAATCGGGATCTCGCCCGAGTTTAGCGCGGAAATCTTAGCGCTGTCCTTGTCGACACATGTGACCTGGTGGCCAAAATCGGCGATGCACGCGCCTGAGACAAGACCGACATAGCCGGTCCCAATCATTGCAATTCGCATACCCAGCACTCCTGAAAGCCGGTCCTGATTTCAACCCGCGACGGCATCGTTATCGCGGGTAGCGGGATTAATTAACCTGAGGACTGGATTAATTAACCTGATGAATGGAAATTGCCCGAATTCGTCGTTTGGACGGCCAATCTCTCAAGGCGGTCCAAGGCTTCCGCCGCTAGTGATTTGCGCGGAAATCCAGTGGCTTTTGGGGCCTCTCCGCCGTCACCCGCGACGTCTCGCGGTTCATCGCGGCCTTCCGGTTGGCGTCGGGAAATTTGGGTTCCATTTCCTGGTCTGCCGGCAATTCCGCGATCGATAGCTGAGCGGCAAACCGACGGCGTTGACTCCGGCTGCCGCCATAGAGGCCAGCAGCCTTTTCCTCGACGTATTCGATGATTTTCGATCGGGCGAGCGCTGGCAGCTCCGGCGCGGCCAGCATGCGATTGATAATCGATGCTGAAAGGCCGGAGGCTTTATGACTAGCCCTCCGTATGGTCCAGGCAGTGCTTCGGGGAAGCCCCAATGCCTTGGCTTGCTCGTCGAGTGTCAGGAAGCCTGCGGATTCCACCGCCTCGGCTAATTCCCTAATCTTGGACGCCTGTCGCGCCTTCACCCTTACACTGAGCGGCAGTGGACGCTCGCCGCGCCTCTGGAGATCTGCGGCCGATAACGGGCGCAAACCCGATGAGTTGGGTTCCATGAATCATTCCTCTGGTCGGCCGCAGAGGAAGGCGTAGTAGGTACTCCAGTCGGATGCAACTATTTTTGCATCATTAATTTAATGTCCAACAAATTTTGCTTCAGCCTCATCGTCCAGTTGCTATAAACCGGGAACTTCCATGCCGAGAGAGGTGTCTTCGGAGCCGCGGTATGCAGCGGCGCGAAGGAAAATACATGAATTATCAATGAGATGCTTGGCGGATCGACTGGCAACAGTGCTTGAAAAATCGGTGTTTTCGCTCGCCTGGAGCCGGTTCCGCAACGAGGAGCAGTGACACGGATGCGAGTTCCTTCTCCAACTTCGCGTAGCGGTAGCAGGATTTACCTATCCCTTTGGGACCTGTCCTGGGCGCTAGCGTCTCCAATCTTGGCTTTGTATCTGCGTGATGTCGACGTCCTAGCCGACGGCGACTGGAGCGTGGTTGTCCATTATTGGATGCTTTCGGCGGGATTTGCAATCCTGGCCTTCTTCGCCTTTAGGCTACAGGACGGAATGACGCGTCATTTTTCAGTGCACGAGGCATTGGATATTGCCGAAGCGGTGCTTTTTGCCGAACTCATGACCTTCGCCGTCCTGTTCACGCTTACGCGTCTCGACGGCATTCCACGCTCAATGCCGCTCGTTCACGGATTGCTGCTCGCGCTTGGGCTCCTCGCAGCTCAGAGTTTTCGTGCGCATCGCGGCCAGCGAAGACGATGAACCGCCAGGCTATCATAGTCGCCGCGAGCGCATCATCTTGATCGGGGCGAATCGTTTCGCCTCGTCGTTCATTCAATTGCTGAGGGCTTATGCTCCCCAGCAAGAGCGCGTCATCGCTGTGCTGGATGAGAACGCGGCAATGATCGGCCGAGCTATTTCGGGGGTGCAGGTCCTGGGAGCGCCTCACGAACTCGAAGCGATTGTCAGCGAGTTTGCGATCCACGGGATCGGCACGGATCGGATCGTGATCGCCGGCGAGGTAGATTTCTTGAGCCCTCCGGTTCTGCATGAGGTCGAGCGTATCTGCAATAAGCGCCAAATTGAACTCGCTTTCCTGCCCCGGATCATTGGGGTAAGCGAGCGCAAACCGACCAACGCAGCAGCGGTCATCCCCGAACCGGTCGGATCGGTCGAGAGCGGGCCGTCTTTCGCACCGCCACCATTCTTTCGGCTCAAACGCTGGATCGATATTGTCGGTTCGCTTATACTCATCGTGCTTTCCTTCCCCCTGCTGATGCTTGCCGGCGTGCTCGTTCTGTTGGACGTAGGGCCGCCAATTTTCTTCTGGCAGGAGCGGCTTGGCTGGAAAGGTCGGTCTTTTCTGATCTACAAATTTCGAACGTTAAGAGCACCGTTTGACTCGGCGGGCCATCCAACGCTGAGCGACAGACAACCTTCAGCGATTGGCCGATTTCTGCGGGCGACGCGTCTCGATGAACTGCCCCAATTGTTGAACGTGCTGTTCGGGGAAATGTCCCTGATTGGGCCGCGACCCCTCCTTCCGGAGGATCAGCCCGCGAACACGTCGATCAGACTATCGGTTCGCCCCGGTATCAGCGGATGGGCGCAAGTCAATGGCGCCAAGCTCGTAACCAAGGAAGAAAAAGAAAAGTTGGACGAGTGGTATGTGCGCAATGCATCGCTGTGGCTTGATTTAGCGATCATCGTGATGACCATCAAACTGATACTGAGAGGCCGCGTATCCTCTCAGGAAGTTTTGGCTGACACAGAGCAAGTGCAAAGCAAGAATATCGGCTTCGAGGCAAACCTCCGGTGAGGGATGCTTTGCGCGAGCGTGTGCGAGCGGTTGATCTTGGCGCTACTGCTAGGATGTGGATGGCAATTTCGCCAATACCGGAACGGTGAGTCGATACCGGAGGAGTGGCTGGTTATGTGATTTGGCGATGACGCCGCGATCTCGGTGCGCCCCTTTCTTCCTGCTGTTGGGGGAGAGGGTTAGGGGGTGATGGGACCCGAAGACTATCGAGACCTTGACCGCGCCCACTTCCCATGGAGGAGGGAGCAATGTGCGGTTGCCGTTAGATTATCAGCTCAAACACGAATGCGAAGCGACACGTGGACGATAATGGATAGTGGCGACAATCCTATGACGAAGAGCCAAATCGAGGTCATCTCGTCGCTTCGGAGGCGCCGGCGATGGTCGAGAGCCGAGAAGGAGCGGATCGTTGCGGCGGCGATGGAGCCGGGCGCAGTTGTGTCGGCGGTGGCTCGCGAGGCCGGGATTCAAGCGAGCCAGCTGTTTCGCTGGCGCCAGCAACTGCATAGTGCGCCGCAGTTTGCATCGTTAACGGTAGAAGTCCCAGCAGATGCCGCGCCGATAACTGCGTTGCCGACGCCGCCGGGGTGATTGAGGTCGTGTTTGCGACTGGAGCACGGCTGCGGATCAGCGGCTCTGTGGATGCTCCAATCGTGTCGGCGGTCATGCAGGCTCTGGCCGACTGCGGGCGGCGCTGACCAAACTTGGACCCGAGGACAGTGCGATGCCTGCACTTGCAGTAGCCGTGCCAGTCTTCGGGGTCACACGGGGCGCAATCGATTTCGACTAATGTAAAGTGCTCGGTATGCGCGGGCCCGATGGCTCCCGAGCGGTTACGGTGAAACTGGAGCGATGCTATGGGAGCAGAGCCGGTGAATACAGCAGTGGAGGTCGCGGTAGTGCCCTGGATGATGTTCTTCAACGTGTAGGCATTGATGGCGGTATTAATCGGGTCGTTGAGTGTAGCGTTGACTGTTCTGATATACGTCAGGAACTTGGTGGCCTCGACCGAAACCGAGTTCGATACATAGATGACGTCCTTATTGCGCATCTCGAATGTGGTTGCGAGGAAATGGCTACCGGGATTTCGGAAATTAATGTTGTAGATTACCGGGATGATGGGCCCCTGAAACTTGGAACAGTCGATGCCCATCGCCTCGGCAACCTCGCGGGTTTCCCCTCGATAGAGAAATACCGATGCTGGATCAGCTTCGAAATCCCTGAGCCCCCCAGCCTTGGCGACCGCCTCAGCAAGCGAGATCCGCCATGTTCCAAATGGGATCTGCTGTTGGTTGCCAAACGCGCCAAACGTCAAGAAGGTCTGCGGTTCGCGGTAGAGATATATCGTGTCATTCGGGTGGACGTAGATGTTGTTAGCGGGTTCGTAAACAAGGGCACCAAAGGGCGACATCCCCCGGCGTCCACCTCGCTCCAACATCACCCAAATATCAGGCCCGGGTCCCGCAGGACCTCCCGCTCTGGTAATGGCATCAAGAATGCGCTCTGGCGCCAGTTGCGCAGGGATACGCGATGACCTTCCCACATCCCCGACCACCGTGATCAGCGATGTTCGCTGCTCAACGACGGATACAATGGCCTGCGGCTCAATAGCGCGATCCTTGAGAGCGTCGACGATGGCTTGCTGGACTTCGACCTGAGTACGACCTCTCGCGCGAATAGTCCCCGCATATGGAATGGAGATGTTGCCGTTGATGTCGACAGCTTGAGCAGGAATGGTAATGAAATTGCCGGGGCGGACACTACCCTCGGCGGGTATGAACAACCCTCCGGAACTCGCCTCAAAAATCGTCACGCTGAGAATGTCTCCGATGCCAAATCGAATATCTCGTGGGCCGGCTCCGATCCGGAAAGTCGGTGACCAGCCTGGGCGCCGCCTTGGCCAAAACGGTCGCGACCTTGGGCGTGATCCGAACAAAGGCGTACGGAATGTTTTTGGGGTCGTGCTGCCCCGCCCAGACATCCCAGCTCGCCGGCCCGCTCGCGGGCATCAAGGCGCAGCCGCCCACCGCAACCAGTGAGCTCAAAAGCGAGAAGCTCAACAGGATGCGCCGAACCGCGCACGGTTGCCCCTTCCCCAAACGACACGGTACGACATTAGCGCAACCGATCACGGCGATCAATGAGGCGCTCGTACCGGTGGATTCTTTGGAAATGGCTTGCTTTTCGGGATGTGTGTGGCTGATCTGCTACATGAACAAACGGAGAATGCGAGCTTCAGGCAACGCGTTCGATCCGATCGGAGATCCCCAAATCGAGCCGGCCCAATCCCGCGAAAACGAGCATGGCTACGTAGCGTGGCGATTGTAGTCGCGGCGGTTCTGATGGGCACTGGTTCCATGCTGGTGGGACCGCGCGTGAGCCGCAAGCCCCCACGGAAATATTTGAGGGAATTACTTACGGTTGTAAGCGGCTAGACGCAACCGAGGAGGGGAGCGGCTTGGTCCACTGGGCGATTGTCGATCTGGCGGCTCCGGGGATTGAGCTCTATGTACGCCTCTTGATCCCGGGGCTGTTGCGCGGGGTTGGCAATATCGCCTGCGCCGGATCGAGAGATGTCGTTGAGAAGGAGCGCCTGGCGGTCGCCATTAACGGGACGCTATTCACCTCGAACTCCGGTTGGTGGCCCCGGATGTCCGGCGATCTTGCCGACAGCGTGGAAACCGTCGGTGGCCGACCACGTCGTCAGTCACGTGTGGGAACACACGTATTTGTTGTGGTTTGACGAAGCCTTAACGCCACACCTGAAGTGTCGAAGCCGCCTACTAGGGCCGAACTCGGTCAGGCGAAATGGGGGATCGGCGGACAGGCAGTGGGGCTGCACGATGGGAAAGTTTGGCCAGGTAGCAGCCGTGGGGGGTCAAGCTCGATGGCCATTTGGCAAGGGCGCCGCCGGAGTCTCCGCGGGGTTTTCTACGGCGGCTGGCGGCCGGTGGCGACGTTTTTTGGAGTTAAGCACAACCTGTGGGATGAGTCAAAAAATAGAGCCTGCCCCGATCACTAGTGCGCTAATTAACGTATCTGTAACGATCGGTTGGCCGAACAAGTAACTGGCGCGCACAGTAATGGCGTAGATGGATGCGTCGGAGTCGAAGAACCGGAAGGAGTTGCCTACGCTGTCTCGCCCAGCATGATCGAACGTGAGGCCACCATAGACGTTAGCTTCGACCCCGACGACGATGCTTTGCCACGGCACGTGTTCCAAACCCACGCCGACAGTCCAACCATTGCTCCAATCGGTGAAGTCCGAAAACACTCCGGTCGAGATGTTCACTGCCCGGGCGCTTGCTCTCACACCAGCCCAGCCGCCCTTGGCATATAGCATGGTGCGGTCCCAGGCATAACCGAACTCGCGCGGCGATAGTGCCAATCTGGTCGATTTCTATCGACCGTCTCGCGGTTGGGAAGCAGAGTGCTTGGCTGGGCCTGTCGGAGGTTGGCCCACGAATAGGTACCCTCGAGGCCGAAAACCACGCTGTTCCACTGGTACTGGCAGCCGAGCTGCCCGCCGCCGATGAGTGCGACCGGAGTGAACGTGAAATCTTCAACCACCACTCCGTTGTCGTGGGTGTAGAAGGGTCGCCCCCAGGCGCCTCCCGCATTGCCGCCCAAGTAGCAGCCGGTCCACCAACTGTATACCGCGGGCGGGGGGGCAGCCTCGTAGGTTGGCGCCATTACAGGCCAGTCCGCTGCCAGGGCAGGGCTTGCCATTTGCGCGGCTACCACGGCGCCTGCGAGCAACACCTTCTTCATGGCCAAAAGCCCTCCCCCGAACTCGACTGAACTGGGGGCATCTTACTACAATGCCCACCCTTGGCTGTTGCGGCCCGGCCACAGCTGAGGCAGAATTCGCGAGCTATCCGGGCGAGCCGGCCTCGGCCACAGATTTTTGGACAAGCGCAGCTTCGCCTTGACGATCACTCAACGGGTTGGCAACTTCTCGACAGCGCGACGGAACAACCGCTGAGACGCCGACACCGGCGAGCGAGAGCGGCGTTTGGCGTGGTTCCCACCTGAGCTGGTCCGCGCGACGCAGGGGGCGCCCTCTCCGGAGTTCTAAGATCGGACACAATTCATCTGGTCACAGAGGTGACAGCCGCAGAACCGAGTGATGTACGGTGGGTATAGAGGCGGCGGCACGAGCTGTCGTTCTGGGAGCCTTACTCCTGCCAAACAGCGACTAGGACTTGGTTAAGGACATCCATGTCGAGAAGAGTAGCTTTGATTACGGGCGTAACGGGTCAAGATGGCGCATATCTTGCGGCTTTGTTGCTCAGCAAAGGCTACGTCGTCCATGGCATAAAGCGTCGTTCATCCTCTTTCAACACAGGCCGCGTCGACCATTTGTATCAAGACCCGCATAACCAGGGCCTGCGTTTCATTTTGCAGTATAACCGATATGACGGATGCCACCAATTTGATCCGGATTGTCCAGGACATTCAACCCATGAGATTTACAATCTCGCGGCCTAGAGCCACTTCTCGAGGCTATTCGAATTCTTGGGATGAAAAAACGGGTACGGGTTCTATCAAGCTTTAACATCAGAGTTGTATGGGAGAGTTCGGGAAATCCCTCAGCGCGAAACTAGGCCTTTCCAGGTCTCGGTTTGCGAACTGCTCCCAATGCGGAAGGGCTTGCCTATGTTGACGGAACGTCGTGTCCTCGTCACCGGCGGGGCGGGATTTATCGGATCGCACCTTTGCGATCGGCTGTTGGAACGCGGTGACGAAGTTTTGTGTGTGGATAATTTTTATACGGGCACGCGACACAACGTGCATCATCTGCTGACAAATCCTCGCTTCGAGCTAATGCGCCATGACATTTGTTTTCCACTCTATATCGAGGTCGATGAAATTTTCAATTTGGCCTGCCCGGCTTCACCCGTGCACTATCAGTTCGATCCGGTGCAAACCACAAAGGTCAGCGTGCACGGAGCGATCCATATGCTTGGCCTCGCCAAGCGAGTGAAAGCCAAAATCCTACAAGCGTCGACCTCGGAGGTCTATGGCGACCCAACTGTTCACCCGCAAAAGGAAGATTATTGGGGCAACGTCAATCCGATCGGCCTGCGGTCCTGCTATGATGAAGGCAAGCGATGCGCGGAAACACTTTTCTTCGATTATCGGCGTCAGCATCGTTTACCGATCAAGGTCGCACGGATCTTCAATACCTATGGGCCGTGTATGCATCCAAGCGACGGGCGGGTGGTGTCGAACTTCATCATCCAAGCCCTGCGTAATGAGGACATCACCGTCTATGGCGAGGGCAACCAGACCCGCTCCTTCTGCTACGTGGACGACCTCGTCGATGGGCTGATACGATTGATGGGGACGCCGGATGATGTCACTGGACCCGTCAATCTCGGAAACCCGGTCGAGTTCACGATTCGGCAACTTGCGGAAATCGGTGATTGGCCTCACTGGATCATCATCAAAGATTGTTTATCGGCCCCTGCCCGAGGACGATCCCAGGCAGCGCTGCCCCGACATCAGCTTGGCCAAGGAGCTGCTCGCTTGGGAACCCAGAGTACAGCTGCAGGATGGATTGATGAAGACCATCGAGTATTTCGAACAGCTGCTGCAATCAGACTCAAAAGATGAGCACTACTTTGCGTAATCTCTGATGGGAATTTGCTCTGAACATTGGATTTGACGAGTACAAGTCGCTCGCACAACATAGCGCGACCTCCCACCGCGCCCTTCCTCCCGATCATAATACCCGCCAGCCGGACATCATAATGGGCACCTCGAAAAATAGCTCCTGCCGCTGACCTGTGCGAATCTCGCTCGTGACGGCGATGATTCGCGGAGGCCAGGATGGGGCAATTGGGGTTCTTTGATGCGGACAAGCGGCTGGCGGCACTGTCTGCGAAGGGCGATCCGCTCGAAGCAATCGATCGACTGGTGCCATGGGAAACGTTTCGCGCCGACATCGAGGCTGTGGTGCTGACACCGGAGGAGATGAGGAAGAGTAGTGCCGGCAGGAAGCCGCTCGATGCGATTGTGATGTTTCGAATGCTGGTTTTGCAGGCGCTCAACAATCTTTCGGACGAGCAGGCGGAGTATCAGGTGCGTGATCGGCTGTCATTCACGCGATTTCTGCGGCTGGGCATCGAGGACAGCATTCCTGACGCCACCACGCTCTGGCTGTTCCGCGAGAAGCTTGCCAAGGCCGGGCTCATTGAGAGGCTATTCGACCGCTTCGACCAGCACCTCGCTGCCAAAGGCTACATGGCGCGTGGTGGGCAGATGGTTGATGCCACGATTGTGCCGGTTCCTACGCAGCGCAACAGTCGCGATGAGAACGAGGCGGTGAAGGCTGGTCGGATACCGGAGGAGTGGGATAATAAGCCGGCAAAATTGCGCCAGAAGGACCGCGACGCGCGCTGGACGAAGAGGCATGGCAGGAGTTTTTTCGGATACAAGAACCACGTGAATGCGGATGCCAAGCACAAGCTGATCCGGCGCTACGAGGTGACCGATGCGGCGGTGCACGACAGCCAGAAGCTGGACGAACTCTTGACTAAGGGCAACACGTCGGCGGACGTGTTCGGCGACAGCGCCTATCGCTCGAGCGCGATCGAGGAGCGACTGCGCGCCGGCGGCTTCAAGAGCCGTATTCATGTGCGGGCCACTCGCAAGCGCTCGCTGTCGGAAGCGCAAGCGAATGCGAACCACAACAGAAGCAAAATTCGCGCCCGCGTCGAGCACGTGTTCGCAGCTCAACAGACCGCGCTGGGCGGCCGGATCGTACGCACGATTGGCATCGTGCGAGCGCGCGCCAAAATTGGCTTGCAGAACCTGGCCTACAACATTCGGCGCCTTGTGACGCTGGAGCGGATCGCCGCCGCATGAGGGTGGAGTCCGCGTCTGGAAAGCACGCGGAGGGCAGATAAAAGGGCGCCGCGCTGGCGGCAATCATACGCTACAAACTATCGATCCGCCTTAGTTGTTCCATCACGCCTCGAACCGACATTGTTCGAGGTGCCCTAATGTATATACCGATGGCGGTTTGTCGTGGTTGACCAAATCGCTCGCTGTC
>CAWHCK010000015.1:0-16567 GCA_963827585.1 uncultured Alphaproteobacteria bacterium | reverse complement strand
TAGGAGGACGCGATGAAAGCGCCCATCGCCATGTGCGCGATCCTCGGCGCAGTTGCGCTCGGAACGCCGGCAAATGCGGATGCGCAAGGCGCTCCGTATTGCTCGGATCTGAAACGGCTCGCCGCCATGGCAATGACGCAGAGAGCGGTTTGCGGCCATCACCGGGAAGGCGCGGGAGGGCAACTTTCTGGAAACCAGCTTGAGCCTGATGGGCTGGAACAACTGCGCGCTCTACGGCGCGGCGACCTACACGTGCAACTCCCCGGAACTTGGCACCGCTGAGGAAGCCGAAAGCGCACAGGCGGAGGCCCTGCAGCAAATCAAAGCCTGTCTCGGGGACGGATGGGCGGAAGCCGTGGAGCGTTCGTCGTCCCGCTATGTGGTCCTGCGCAGCGTGCTGCGGCCGGTATCGATCACGCTGAGCACGGACGAAACGGACGACAAGAAGCACATCGTGCATCTCATCCTTTTCGTTCGCGAAAACTAGGTGCCGGATGACCCTGGCGAGCGCCACCATTCACGATCGAGCTGCGGACACCTTCCCCGTGCTGCTGGAGGTGACGAATCTCGCCAAGCGCTACGGCGATCAATGGGCGCTGGCCGATGTTTCGTTTCCGGTGATGGCGGGCGAGATCCTCGGCCTGATCGGTCCCAACGGCGCCGGCAAGACCACGCTCCTGGAGGCGATCGCCGGCATCCTTCCGTCTGACCGCGGGCAGGTGCTTTGGCGAGGCGGAGCGCTCACGCTGGCCCAGCGCCGCCGATACATGTTCTATCTGCCGGACGGACTGCGCCCGTGGGAAGATCAATATGTCGCGCAGGTGATCCGCTTCTTCAGCGACGTCTACCGTCGCCCCGGCGATGTTGCTGGCAGAGACCGTCCACACGCTCGGGCTCGAGCCGGTCCTGCGCAAACGCGTCGCCGCACTGTCGAAAGGTTATGCCCGCCGGCTGATGCTGGCGCTTGCGCTCATTGCGCCGCATCCTCTCCTGCTCATGGACGAGCCGTTCGACGGCTTCGATCTCAGACAGGTGCGCGACATCATGCGCCTGCTCCGCGAGGTCGCGAGCGCGGGGCGCACGCTCGTTCTTGCAATCCACCAACTGATCGATGCCGAGCGCGTTTGTGACCGTTTCATCCTGCTCGCGGACGGACGCCCGCGCGGGCTCGGGACGCTGGACGAGCTTCGCGCGCGGACCCGGAAAGCATCGGCTGGACTGGAGGATGTCTTCCTTGCGCTCACCTGACGCAGTGGTGCCCCGACGTGCGCCCCTGAAGCCCTTGCTCGCCAAGGAGGTCAGGGAGGCCTTGAGCGGCCGTGCGCTGTGGACGATGCTGCTCATGCTTTGCCCGCTTGTCGGCTACAGTTTTTTCCAGGCCGTCGCGCTCTACGGCGAAGCAAGCTCGGCGGCGCGGGATTCAGCTGCGCTCGCAAGCGGGCTGTCGCCGCTCGATGGCGTGTTGGTGCCGAGCTTCGGCGCGTTCTACCTGGCCGTGACGCTTCTGTTCCCCTTCGTCGCCATTCGTACCCTCGGTCGCGAAAAGGACAGCGGCGCACTTCGCCTTCTGGTTCAGCTCCCTTACCGGGTCTCGACGCTGGTTGGCGCAAAAATGACGGCGGTATGCGCCGTCTGGTTCATTGCCGTCGTTCCCGCGCTTTCGGCGCTTGCGATCTGGGCCATGCTCGGGGGACATCTCTATCCGCCGGAGACCCTGAATCTTCTGTTCGGCCATCTCCTCTACGGCTTGCTGGTCGGAGCCATCGCGCTCTTTGCCGCCGCCGTGTCCGACAGCGCGGCGACCGCCGCGATCGTGACCCTGGCCTTCACCATCGGCTCCTGGGTGCTTGGACTTTGCGCTTGCCGGGCAACCCGGCGTGCTCGGTTGGATTGCGCGACTCTCGCTGACCCAGACGCTGCGCAGTTTCGAGCAGGGACTGCTGCCGTTCGGTCTCGTGCTGGGGAGCGCTGCCGCCATCGGCGGCTTTGCCGCGCTCGCAGCGGTGTGGCTCCACCCCGGCGTGCCGTTACGAACGAAACTTATTCGGTCGGTCGCCTGTGCAGCGATCGTCGCGGCAGTCTTCGGCCTGGCGACGCAGATCAGGCAATCGATCGATGTCACCGAGGATCGGCGCAACTCGTTCGCGCCCGCCGATCAGCGGGCGCTCGCCGAGCTTCGCGAGCCGCTGCTCATTACCGTTCATCTGGCGCCGGAAGATCCGCGCTACGTCGATCTGCGGCGTAACGTTCTCGCCAAGCTCGAACGGGCCGTTCCAAATGTCACTGTCCGCCTCGCCTCGACGGGCCACAGCGTCGTCGGCAGCACAAGCGATGAGGCCTACGGCGAGATCGAGTACTCCTATGGCGGCCGCACGGACAAGAGTCGTTCGACCAGCCATCGCGAGATCTTGCCCCTGCTCTACGCCTTGGCGGAAAAGCCAGTTCCGACACCGGTCGCCGGTGAGGAGTATCCAGGTCACCCATTGATCGCCAGCGGATCGACCACGCTGATCTGGTTCTGCGTGATCCTCCCGCTGTTGATCGTGATCGCGTGGTGGAATAGCCGACGCCCACCGCAAATCGATAGCCATCTCGTTGAAAAAGGAGGTCGCCCATGAACGTCGCCAACCGAACCATGACCCTGACCGTCGCCTGCGTCAGCCTGATCGCGTTGTTGATGTACGCCAACGCCGCGGACTCCCTCAAATTCGATTTCTCGGACGAGGCCGTCGGCGCCGATCCGAAATCGTTCGTGAGCGTCGTCGGGGTCTGGCGGATCGAAAGTGAGGCAAATAACAAGGTGCTGGCAGTCGACGGCCGGCAGTGGAAAGAAGGACAGGCGGCAACCGGCGTCGCGGATAAGGCCCGCGCGCTCTACGGCGACCGCTATGCCGAATTTCTCGATCGCGTTCAGGCCTATGCGTATTTTCCCTACGCGGTGGCCAAGGACGTCACAGACTTCAGCAATGGCGAAATCAGCGTGCGGTTCGAAGGCATTTCCGGCCGCATCGATCAGGGTGCCGGCATCCTGTTCGACCTCAAGCCCAATGGCGACTATCTGGCCATCCGCGCGAACCCCCTCGAAAACAACCTGGTGCTGTGGAAATTCGAGCGAGGCAAGCGCTCGTCCGTGAAATGGATTCGCGATACGCCGACCCCGACGCGGCAGTGGCACGAGCTGAAGGTTCGCATCGCGGGCAACAAGATCGAAGGATATCTCGACGGCAAGCGTTACCTGGAGCACGTCTTGGCAAAACCGGTTTCGGGGCGCGTAGGCCTGTGGTCGAAGGCCGATAGCCACGTCTATTTCGACGACTTCACCGTGACACCGGCGGATTGATCCTCGAAGGTCTAAGCGTGAAAGAAAAATCGGACGTCTTCCATCTCTACGCCGCGCGCGCCGCGCGCGGCTTCGGCGATGGATTCGCCGCCATCATCCTGCCGGCATACTTGATCGAGCTCGGGTTCGACCCGTTCCAGATCGGACTCGTGGCGACCGCGGCGCTGCTCGGCTCGGCGGCGATGACGCTTACGATCGGCTTCCTGGCCCCACGCTACGACTTGCGCACGCTTCTTCTGGGCTGCGCGTTCCTCATGGTCGTGACCGGGATCGCGTTTCCAAGCTCCCAGCATTTCGTCTTCATCGCCGCCATCGCCTTCATCGGCACGATGAACCCCACCACCGGCGACATCGGCATTCATGTCCCGCTCGAGCAAGCGGCGCTCGCGCAGCGGGCCTCGGACGAGGATCGCACGCGCGTGTTCGCGCGCTATAGCCTGATCGGCGCGCTGTCCATCGCGGCCGGCGCGCTCGTCGCCGGCGCCCCGGACCTGCTCGCGCAATTCGGGATCGGAAAGATCGGCGCGCTGCAAGCCATGTTCTACGTCTATGGCGGGCTGGGACTGCTCGGCGCTCTCTCTTATTCCTACTTGCCGCATGCCAAGACGATGAAAACAGAGGGTCGCACCGCGGCGCTCGGTCCCTCGCGCGGGACGGTCTACAAGCTCGCCGCCTTGTTCAGCCTCGATTCCTTCGCGGGCGGTTTCGCCGTCCAGTCGCTCGTGGCGCTCTGGTTGTTCGAACGCTTCGATCTGTCGCTCGCCGCCGCAAGCGTCTTCTTCTTCTGGTCGAATGTTCTCACCGCGTTTTCCTACCCGGTCGCCGCCCGGCTGGGGCAGCGCTTCGGCCTCGTGAACACCATGGTCTTCACGCATATACCGTCGAGCCTCTGCCTCATTCTCGCGGCCTTCTCGCCCAATCTCGCGATCGTCCTCGCGCTGCTGCTGGTGCGCTCCGCGCTGTCGCAGATGGACGTGCCGACGCGCACCTCCTACGTGATGGCGGTGGTCACGCCCGCCGAGCGGACCGCGGCCGCGAGCGTGACCGCGGTTCCGCGCAGCCTCGCCTCGTCGATCAGCCCGGCGCTGTCCGGCGCGCTGCTCTCGACCTCGTTTGCCGGATTGCCGTTCGTGATCTGCGGCGTGCTCAAGATCGCCTACGACCTGGCGCTGCTGTTTTCGTTCCGTCACATCAAGCCACCGGAAGAAAAGAAGTTTCCGTAGGCGCCAGGACGTGCAGGCGCGGAATGATAGACGCGCAGATCCGAGGTCCGCTTTCGGTGCAGACCGGAATGCATTTGCTCGTCCCGAGCTTTACTGGTTTTGACCGATGCTGTCGAAAAAGTCGGCGTTTTCGGTTGGAATGCCCGTTTGGCACTTAAAGGACGGTTAGATCAGGCGACCGTTGCCCTTGAGGCTACCTGGTGGGACCAACACTCAGGCAAACGCTGCGCGCGGTTGGTTGGGAGGCGGCCCCAGGGCACGTAACGCCAGGGTCTTGAGGTTCTGCACGATAGCGGCGAGATGGAATTCGTCGCGGGCACCGGACAGACCTCTGAGCCGCATGCGCTCGAAGCCGTGATAAATTTTCAGATGGGCAAATCGCATCTCCACGCGCTTGCGCTCGTCACGCGACTGAGGAAGGCCTTCGTCCCCATCAGCCGCCGCGCCACATCGCGGGCTTCCTCGTGAACATCGCGTGGAATTTTCCTTGCCAGTTGCTTGGGGCAACAGCGCGCCTTGAGCTCACACACATCGCAATCGAGCTTGGAGGCGCGATAGAGAAGGGTCCGTCCGTCATGCACGGTGCCGCTGGTGTGTAGCACCTTGTTGTTGGGGCAGATGTAAACGCCTCGCCGCTTGTCCCACCGGAAATCCGAGCGTGAGAGAGTGCCGTCCTCTCGGGTGCTTTTGTCCCAGACCGGAATATGCGGCGTGATGCCGGCGCCAATCAGCCAACCGAGGAACTTGCCCGTGCCATAGGCAGTATCAGCGGCAAGACGTTTGGGCTTGAGCCCCAAGCGCTTCTCGGTCCGCTCGATCATGGTCTTGGTCGCAGCAACTTCGTCGTACGTGCGCGCAGGCGTCGCCTCCACATCGACGATCACCGTGTTCTCGATGTCGATGAGATAGTTGAGCCCATAGCCGAACTGCACTCGCTTGTTGGCTTTGGCGGTCCATGCCGAGCAGGGATCACTTGGTGAGATCACCTTTGGCGGCTTGCGCTCGGGATTGGCTTCCGCATCGGCCGGGAGCGCTGCCAGATATTCCTTGACCGCGCGCGTTTGGCGTTCCGGCTCGACCCAAGCGATCTCGTCGGGCGCTTTGCCGTGATAGCGGCTGGCATTGGCCTCCATCACGCTGGCGTCGACCGCGAACCCCTCGCCCTTGACCAAGCCGGCCGCCATGCAGGCCATAACGACACGCTCGAATATGTGGCGAAAAACATCGCTCTCCCGGAACCGGTGCAGCCGGTTCTCCGAAAAGGTCGAGTGATGCGGAGCCTTGTCATCAAGGTCGAGCCGACAAAACCAGCGATACGCCAGATGCAACTCGACTTCCTGCGTCAGCCTGCGCTCCGAGCGCAGACCGTAGCAGTACCCAATAATCAGCATCCGGATCATCAGTTCAGGGTCAACCGATGGCCGACCGATCTCGCTGTAGTAGGGCTTCAGCCGCTCGTGCATGTCGGCGAGCGCCGTCATCACAAAACGATCGATACGCCTGAGCAGGTGGTCCTTCGGGACGCGCTCATCGAGATGGAACTGATAGAAAAGACTTGCCTGATCGCCGCCCCGCCGACCCATCATCGCCGCCTCCAAGGCCGTGATCCACGGTATCAGCGGAACCACTGTTCGGCGACGATCTCAAGCCTTTTTCGACATGGGGTAATTCCGGGATCGAGCCATACAAAGGCGCAGGGAATCAGCTCTCCAGGAACATACGAGGCCACCCCCATGTGGCCTTGCAACGATGGAGAGCGACAATGGAATATTATGTCGGACTGGACGTGTCGTTGAACCGGACATCGATCTGCGTGGTGAACCAGACCGGATCGGTCGTGCGAGAGGGCGTGGTCGATTCTGATCCTGAGGCGATTGCTGCGTTCGTGAGATCAAATGCACCGGTTGCGGTTCGGATCGGCCTTGAGACAGGACCGACGGCCACGTGGCTATGGACCGAGCTCAAGCGACTTGGCCTGCCGGTGATCTGTATCGATGCGCGCCATGCCAAGGCGGTGCTCAAAATACAGATCAATAAGAGCGACCGCAATGATGCTGCCGGCATCGCCCGCATCATGCAGACCGGTTGGTTCAAGGCGGTGCGCGTCAAAGATTTCGATAGCCACTCGGTTAGGGCGCTCCTGGCAAGCCGGGCATTGCTGGTCAAGATCAAGCGCGATCTTGAGAACCAGGTCCGCGGCCTCCTCAAGAATTCTTGGTCTCGTCATCGGCCGTGCCAAGTTCAATGTCTTCGCCGTGCGAGCCGAGGAGCTGATCGAGGATCGTCCCGATTTGATCGCTGCGGTCGGACCGCTGCTCGAGGCACGTAAGGCCATCGAGCAGCAGGTCAGTGATCTCGACCGTAAGGTTCTGAAGCTGGCTCGCCATGATGGGCAGGTCCGCAGGTTCATGACCGCGCCTGGTGTCGGCCCGATCACTGCGCTCTGCTTCAAGGCGACGATTGACGATCCGACCCGGTTCAAGCGATCGAGAAGTGTTGGTGCCTATGTTGGATTGACGGCCCGGCGCCACTCCTCCGGAGAGGTCGATTGGTCTGGCAGAATCTCGAAGTGTGGTGATGCTATGCTCCGCACGTATCTATTCGAAGCAGCGAACGTGCTGCTGACCCGTGTTCCGAAATGGTCAGCGCTGAAGGCTTGGGGGATGAGGCTCGCTAAGCGCAGTGGGCTCCGCAAGGCCAAGATCGCTGTCGCGCGAAAACTCGCGGTCATTCTGCATCGCATGTGGGTCGATGGGACCGAGTTCAACTGGTCGACAAAGAAGGCCGCCGCGTAGCACCATAAGGAGATCACAGGGTTCCCGCGACACGGCGGGAAAAGACGTCCCTGCCGGGACGATGGCGGTGGTGAGATCGCTCGATGCTTGGCGTGCGCTCGAAAGGGCGACCGCGCTTTCGACATTGATCCGCCAACGGCATCTTACGCCATCATGCGGAGGGCACGCCCCTACCGCGGAGAGAACAGTGGGCCCGGCAAGGATCGTTGTGGAGAGCTTGACACCCAGACCCGGAATTAGAGAACAGCATCGACCCACAAGAGACATTGGCCGCATTCGCCAACGACAAGCAGGTTGCAAAACCGCTATTCTACCCGCTGACTAGGTGTTGCTAATTCGATATTCTGTTATGCGCGGTCCCGGCTCGTGGGGGATCGGATGCAATTCGATCAATTGAAGCGACGCGACTTCGTCACGCTGCTCGCCGGCGCGGCGGCCGCGATGCCGTTCGCCGCGCGCGCGCAGCAGCCTGCGATGCCGGTGATCGGGTTTCTCCGAAGCGCGTTAATCCCTGAACCCGAAGCGACTCACCGGGTGACCGCGTTCCACCAAGGCATGAAGGAAACTGGCTATGTCGAGGGCCAGAACGTCGCCATCGAGTACCGGTCGGACGAGGGTCAAACTGACCAGTTGCCGCTTCTGGTGGCGGACCTTCTTCGCCGGCAGGTAGCCCTGATCATCGGCAACACCCCTTCAACGCTCGCGGCCAAGGCCGCAACCACGACGGTGCCGATCGTCTTTGTGACCGGGGCCGACCCGGTCAGGGCTGGCCTCGTCGCCAGCCTTAACCGGCCGGGCGGCAACGTCACCGGTATCAGCTTAATCTCAGTGGAACTTGGGTCGAAGCGGCTTGGGCTCTTGCGTGAGTTGCGGCCGGGAGCCGCGCGCATTGCCGTACTCGTCGATCCCAACTTTCCCCTCACTGAATTCTTTGTCTCGGACGTTCAGGCTGCGGCCTCGTCCATTACGAAGCAAATCGAAGTCCTCGAAGCCCCCACCGGCCGTGACATTGATACGGTCTTTGCGCGCCTTGCGCAAAAGCCGACTGATGCGCTCTTGGTAGGTCCCTCCCCGTTGCTCAACAACCGTCGCGTACAAATCGTTACGCTGGCGGCCCGACACAGGATTCCCGCGATCTATACCTGGCGCGAAGCCGTCGCTGACGGCGGCCTGATGAGCTACGCGCCCAGCAGTATCGATGCATACCGTCAAGCCGGCATTTATGCCGGACGCATCCTCAAAGGCGAGAAGCCGGGTGATCTGCCGGTTATGCTGCCGACAAAGTTCGAGTTCGTGATCAACCTCAAGACCGCGAAGGCACTTGGCCTCGAAGTACCAGATAGACTGCTCATCGCCGCCGACGAGGTGATCGAGTGAGCCTTCGGTCAAGGCACTTTATTGCAGTTGCTCACGGCCGTTAATGGCACTTTTCGGCCGTGCCAACCGCGCTGAGCAATGTCGGCTTTCGGGGGTAGACCGGCCGACATATGCTCAATGCGAGTTCTTCGCATTTTGCCCATCTCGGACATTGGCCGCCAAATTTGCTGTGATGCACAACGCGGCATTCCTGATCCGCACCAAGGCTAGTTTTGTTACGCCCTAAACGGCGAAATCATTGTTAAGCGGATCATCGAAGTGGCTTGTGATGGCGAGCGCGATCCCGATGAGCGTGTGCGCGAGCGTTGCGGGAGTTCGGCTTCCAGCAATCGCCAAATTGCTTGAATTTCTCTATTGGTTCTAGGCGGCGGCGCGCTGATCCTCGGCCTCTGCCGGCGACACTCGCCCCGTAAGCATTATCACGGCCTCGCAGCTTTCACAGGCAAACGCCGTCCTCGCCACGTCCTCGCGGTGGGAATCGAATTTCGCCGCGCGCGTCATCGGTTCACCGCAGGTCGGACATAGCAGCCGTCCGAACTTGTCAAACATGGGGTTCCCTCCTGGAAGATCCAATCGCCGACGCGGCGGATGGTTCCACGAAACCGGTCAGGAGCCGCTTTTGCTGCGATGCACGGCGCTGACCTGCTATACGTGATCCGTGATCTTTAGCCTTGGGGTCAGCTCATGAGACGCCGCGAATTCATCACGCTGCTCGGCGGCACGGCAGCCGCTTGGCCGCTCGCGGCGCGCGCGCAGCCGGCGGACCGCCTGCGCCGCGTCGGTGTGTTGATGCCCGGCGCGGCCGATGATCCGACCGGGCAATCCCGCATTAGCGCGTTCCTTCAGCGATTCCGGGACCTAGGATGGACCGAGGGCCGCAATGTCAGCATCGATGTGCACAAAGACGCCGCCGATCAGGACGGTATTGCAACGGCCGCGGCTGAACTCGTGGGCTCCAAACCGGACGTCATTCTGACTAGCGGTTCCGGATCGTTGCTGGCGTTGCTGCGGGAGACGCGTTCCATCCCAATCGTATTTGCACAGGTCTTCGACCCCGTCGGCGCGGGCTTCGTCAAGAATTTGGCACGGCCGGGTGGCAACGTCACCGGCTTTACGCCCGCCGAGTTCGAGCTTGGCGGCAAGATGCTGGAGATTCTCAAGGAGCTGGCGCCCGGCGTGAGCCAGGTCGCGGTCATGCTTAATCGAAACTTTGCCGCTCACTCAGGCATGTTGCGTGTCATCGAGGCTGCGGCGCCATCGGTTCGTGTGCAGGTGACGCCAGCCGACGTGCAGAGCGGTGCTGATATCGAGCATACGATCGCGGCGCTTGTACGCAGACCGAATGGTGGTTTGATCGTTTTGACGGGCCAGAATACCCATGTTCATCGCAACCTGATTTTCGCGCTCGCGGCCAAGCATCGGCTGCCCGCGATCTATTCGTACCGCTACTACGTCACGCAAGGAGGTTTGCTCGCGTATGGTGTCGATGTGGTCGATCTCTACCGACATGCGGCCTCATATGTCGACCGCATCCTGAAGGGCGAGAAGCCGGCCGATCTTCCGGTACAACAGCCGACTAGGTTCGAGTTCGCGATCAACCTCAAGACCGCCAAGGCCCTTGGCCTCGAAGTGCCGCCGACGCTCCTCGCGCGTGCCGATGAGGTCCTCGAATAAGGAGCTGCCTTGCTGCGATTGCTCACGGCCGCTTGTGGCACATCGCGTCGGTTCGCGGCAGTGCGGCAATACGGCTGGAGTTGGGGGTAAAGCAGACGTGCCAATGGCATCGCTCAACCGACGCGAATGACCCCAGAGCAGTCATTGTCGGGCGCGGGCAGAAGGTCCCGCAGCGGGTGAGAGCCAGAAAAGCTCAAATGGCTCTATTCAGCGGTATTTCCCCAAAATTGCGTGGTCCTTTCAGTTTGCCTGGGGGCGGGCGCGAAGGAGGTCATCAATGCGGGTGCCGTACGAGCTTGCAAAGGTTCTAGGCGAGTCGGACCTTCTTGACCGCGCCTTCGACCATGACGAACGGCGATAGCGGCGGGCGTTCGGCTTCCATCATTCCACCGATTCCTTGGCTGCGAGCTTGGCTCGTAGTTCGGCATTTTCGGCTTCCAGAGTTGTCAGGCGCTCGCGTAAGGGCTGCACAGCCTGGCTAATTTCTGCCTCAGTGAACCGGGGAGTGATGTGCTGTGGGCAGTTCCAGTCGAATGCTATGAGATGCAGCAGCAGGATGCGTTCGGGTTTGGCCCTATAGCCCGGCTCGGCCACCAGTTGTGCAAGAGCAGGGTCGGCGTCGAGCGGCACCGCCTTGATGTGCGCGTAGATCTTGAGACGGGCGCGGCCGGCATAGTCCATCAGAATCAGCGCCGCGCGATCATCGGCGGCCAAATTGCCGACGCTGATGTACTGACGATTGCCGCGATAGTCGGCGAAGGCCAGCGTCTTCTCGTCCACGACCTTCAGGAAGCCGCGCGGGCCGCCGCGGTGCTGGACGTAGGGCCAGCCCGTTTCCGAGACGGTCGCCATGTAGAAGCTGTCGCGCTGGGCGATAAAGGAAGCTTCGTTCGGCGTGAATTTGTCGAAGGCGCGATCACCCTTGAAGTCCTGGTAAACGCGATCACTGCCCATGGCAGCCTGGGCGGCGCGGACACTGGGGGTCGCGGCGGTGTTGAGGAATCCGTATGGCATGAAGATGCTCCTTCGCGAGAGGGAGTAGCGGGCTGACGACTGACCCGTCAGCCCGCGCTCGTCTCAGGCGGCGTCGCTGGCGTGGACGACCGGAAAGTCGATGTCGGTCTCCGCGACGACGTTGAGCAGATTGGTGAAGATGTTCTCGGCGGTGACAGCAAGGATCTCAATGATCTGACGGTCGCTGAAGCCGACGTCGCGGACCGCCTTGATGTCCGCCTCGGTGATGTGTCCACGCTCGCGCACGACCTTGGCTGCGAAACGCACCGCAGCATTCGCCTTCGCGTCGCCGGACTCACCCTTGCGATTGAGGGCAACCTCCTCGGAGCTGATCTTGGCGAGGTTCAGGCCGAGATAGCTGTGTGCCGAGAGGCAGTAGTCGCAACCGTTCAGCTGCGCGACGGCCAACGCGATGCGCTCGCGCGTCTTCACGTCGAGCGTCTTCGTGATCGCCCCATTGTTGGCGGCGAAGCCCTGCAGCACGGCCGGACTTTGGGCGATCAGACGGTACATGTTCGGAACGGCGCCGAGCTGCTTGTGCACGGCATCCAGGATCGGCTTCGAGGACTCGGGAACATCGTCGCGGGCGGGGATGGCAAGACGGGACATGGTTTTCTCCTTTCCAGAGCAGGAACCGACGATCGGTCCCACGGCCCACGACGTAGTCTGTTCCACTGGAAAGGATAATCGGCTATTATTGCAATTAAACTTCTCGCCAGATGGTACAATCATGGACCGCCTCGAAGCCATGACGATCCTGCTGAGGGTGGTCGACAAAGGAAGCTTTTCAGCTGCCAGCCGGGATCTGGGCGTGCCGCTCCCGACCGTCAGCCGCAAGGTGAACGAGCTTGAGGGGCATCTCGGGACGCAACTCCTGGTCCGCACGACCCGCAAGGTGGCACTGACCGATGCTGGCGCCACTTACGTGGCGTCAGCCCGCCGCATCCTCGATGAGATCGATGAGACGGAGCAAGTCGCCGCTGGGGAGTTTCATGTCCCCCGCGGTGAGCTGATCCTGACGGCCCCGGTGTTCTTCGGGCGCCTGCACATCCTCCCCATCGTCACCGAGTTCCTAGCTGCTTACCCCGAGATCAATGTCCGGCTGCTGCTCTCGGACCGGAATCTCCACCTGATCGAGGACCACGTCGATATGGCGGTCCGGATCGGTCCGTTGCCAGACAGCAGCATGATCGCGACGCGTGTCGGATCGATGCGGACTGTGGTGTGCGCCAGCCCGAAGCTGCTCGCGGGGCACGGCCTGCCCAAATCTCCGCAGGATTTGGCTGGACTGCCGTGCGTGAATTTCGAATTCCTCTCGCCGGGCTCGACTTGGCCGTTCCGGTTGAAGGACGCCAAGGGCGCCACCGAGATGCCAATGCGGCCGCGCCTCTCCGTCACCACGGCCGAGGCGGCCGTCTGGGCTGCGGCTCAAAGCATGGGCACAACTCGTGTGCTCCATTACCAGTGCGCCGACGCCGTGCGAGACGGCTCACTGCGAATCATCCTGACGGACTTCGAACTGGAGCCGCTTCCGGTTCACCTGATTCATGCCGGACGCGGCACGCTCCCCTGGAAGATGCGTGTCTTCCTGGATTTTGCGGCCGCTCGCGTGCGGGAGAGGCTGCGTTCCCTGTGATCGTTGCAGGGCGACGCGGCGTTCGAACCAAAGACATCACTATCAGCTCAATGTCGCCTGTTGGCACTTTTGCGACGTCCACGGATGTCCGCTACACGGCCGCTTTCGGGGGTAATCCGGACAGTGAGCCGACATCGCCTACTGGTTCAAGCCGGGGTTAAAAAATCGTGCGCCGTTCAGGCGCTAGGCCTCGAGGCGAGAACGCCGCCGATCGCCTCTCAGTTCGTCGGAACGAGGTTGATGTCTTTGGCGAGCTTGACGATTGACGCGACGTCATCCCGGTAGAATTGCCCGAACTGGTCCACGCTCATCGGCATCGGCTCAACGCCAAATGTCGCCAACTTCTCTTGCACCGCTGGCACATTCAGCGCTTTCTGCGTTTCCTCGTGCAGTCGATTGACAATGCCGCGCGGCGTTTTCACCGGCAGGGCCAGACCACCCCAGAACAGATACTGCGCGTCTGGATAGCCTGCCTCCGCCACGGTCGGCACGTTCGGCAGGGCCGGTGCCCGTTTCGGCGTACTCACCGCCAGCGCAACAACCTTGCCGTCCCTGATGTTGGACAGCGCCGGCGCGATCGGAAGGTAATAGAAATCGACGCGTCCGGTCATCACCTCGGTGAACGCCTCGACCGGGCCGCGGAACGGAATGTGCTGGACGTTGATCCCGGTCGCGAGCCGCAGTCGCTCGGCGGCCCAGTGCGAGGCCGAGCCTAGGCCAGCAGAGGCAAAATTCAATGCGCCGGGCCTGGCCTTGGCCGCGGCGACCAGGTCGGCGACCGATTTCCAGCCCTTCGACGGCGCAGCCACCAGCACGCTCGGCTGAACTCCGAACAGGACCACCGGCACGAAATCGCGGAGCGGGTCGTAGGGCAGCGTCCTGTGAAGCACAAGGTAAGAGCCCTGCGACGACGTCAGCGCCAGGATCGTGTAGCCGTCCGGTTCGGCCTTGGCGACCGAGGTGCTTCCGATTGTCCCGCCGCCGCCCGGCCGGTTCTCGATGACGAAGGATTGGCCGATCTGCTTCGATACCTGCTCGAGTACGATACGAGCGACCGTGTCGCCGGCATTGCCCGCGCTGACCGCGCTGACGAGCAGAATCGATCGGGTGGGCCAATCCTGTGCGATCGCGGCCGAATTCAAAAAGAATAGAGCTGCACCTGTGACGGCGCCCCACCACGTGCGAAATGACGTCATCTGATCCTCCCTGAAGCCGGGATTCCCAGGACGATACGGGTCAATCGGTCGAGATCCGGCTCCTTTTTGGCAGCAAGGAAATCATAGCACATGCTGCCGCGCGGCGCGCGTTCCGGAATGTGCTGCCTCAATCCACCAGCTTGGCGCCCGAGGCCTTGATGACCTTGGCCCAGAGCGGGGCCTCCGACGCGATGGCGGCGGCGAACTGCGCGGGCGAGGTGCCCATCGGCACCATGCCGAGCTCGTCGAAGCGCTTGCGCACGTCGGGCAGCGCCAGGATGCGCACCGTCTCGCGATGGAGCTTGGTAATGATCGGCTCCGGCGTGCCGGCCGGCGCCAGCAGCGCAAACCAGGCAGTCGCGTCGAAGCCGGCGAAGCCCGCTTCGACCATGGTCGGCAGGTCGGGCGATGACGGCGCGCGCGTGAGCGAGGTGACCGCGAGCGGGCGCACCTTGCCTTCGCGCGCGAGCGGCAGCGCCGAGACGGGACTGGAGAACACCATGGTCAGGCGACCGCCGAGCAGGTCCGGCATCACCGCCGCGATGCCGCGGTAGGGGACATGCTGGATGTCGAGGCCGGCCATGGTCTTGTACAGCTCGCCGGAGAGATGCTGGGTGGTGCCGACGCCGGCGGAGCCGAAGGTGAGCTTGCCGGGCTGCGCGCGCGCGAGCGCGGTGAGCTCGGCCACGCTCTTCGCCGGGACATCGTTGTTGACGACCAGAACGTTGGCGGTGAAGCAGAGCTGCGTGATCGGCGCGAAATCCTTGACCGGGTCGAACGGCAGCTTCGGGTAGAGGCTCGGATGGATGACGAACGGCCCGGACGTGCCGAGCAGGAGCGTGTAGCCGTCGGGCGCGGTCTTGGCGACGCGCTCGGTCGCCATGTTGCCGCCGGAGCCGGTCACGTTCTCGATGACAACCGGCTTGCCCCAGGCCTCGGTGAGCTTGTCGCCGACCACCCGCGCAACGGTGTCGGCGGGACCGCCGGGCACGAAGCCGACCAGGATGCAGAGCGGCTTGTCGGGATAGCTCGCCTGCGCAAACGCACTGCCCGCCGTCAGCAGCGCCGACAGCGTGGCCACGATACCGATGGCCTTCATCGGGGTTCCCCTGTCGTTTCGACAGATCAGGCCGCCGAGAAGAGCGCAACGGCCGCGCTGGCGGCAGGACGGAAAGCTCTGGACGTGTTGTTATGGGACGCAGCCTAGCACGATGAGGCCGGCGGCGGAACCGGCCGGCGGCGCGACTTTGCGGCCCGTCGCATCGGGTTACGCGCAATCGGAGTCGCAGTCGAAGGCTGGGTTGGCTGTGAACTTTTCAGGAGGCGCCACAGGTCGCCGCGCTCGCCCGCGAACCGTTCCTGCAAAAGAAGCGCGGGCTGCCCGCGCGTGCGAAAATCGCAAAGACCCGAGCTGGCCTGAGCAAATCGACGCGGGATTGATCAATCGCAGATATCAGCCGCCTCGCACAGACACACACGCCTGTTCCGCGGCGATCAGTACGTTGAGCGGCTGCCACGGCTTGGGCATGTAACGGACCCCGAGCGGTAGTTCGCCGATGCGCTCACGCGGAAGCCCCGAGGTGAGGATCACAGGAAGAAGCGGCCAGCGCTGCTTCACCTCCCATGCCAGATCAACTCCGTCCATGGCACCGGGAAGCCGCACGTCCGCGAAGATCATGGCGACCTCCCGCCCGCCGATCAGCATGACTGCAAGCGCAGCTTCCGCGCTTTCGCACTCGATGGTGTTTACTTGTTCGTCTTCGAGAAGCGCCGCCGTCAGGCGGCGGAGTTCAGTATCGTCCTCGACGATCAATACGGCTCGACGTTTTTGTTGCGTTTGCCCCATCGTTGGGCTCCTCCCCTGAACGTTCGTCGCGATCGGCACTCAATCGGCGCATGAGCGCCGCCAGGCCTGGAGGGAGCGGGGTCGAAACGACGTCTGCGAATGCCGTCCGTAACGCGCCCGCAAGCGTCAACGGGAACATCACTCGGTCGAGCGGTATCAGGGCCGGACGGCGCATCGCGACCACTTTCTCCGACAGAGCTTCCCCTAGGTCTCGCGCCCTATGTCGAGAATGCGACAGAAGCGGTTTCGTTCAGCCGGGCGCCAATTATTTCCTCCAAAGGCGCTGTCGCTCGCGAGGCCTCACCCTGCAGGCAAGTGAAAGTGCCCCAAGATGGGGCTGGTCAAGGCGTGGGGTCCAAGAAGGAAAGCCCCGCTGAAGGAGTGCGGGAACAGAGGGTTTCCATTTTCCCGCAAGTTCCACATTCGGAACTGGCCTTTTGGTTCCACAAGGCGCGTGCTCGGAACC
>CAWHCK010000014.1:0-201350 GCA_963827585.1 uncultured Alphaproteobacteria bacterium | reverse complement strand
CAGACCAGATATCAGAGGTCGGTAATCAGTAATCAGGCGACCGATGAATATCTTTCGGATGTCTCAGAGACCAGCTTGCGCAGAAATCATGATCGGTGATCGGGCTCGTTCTGATCACTGATTACTGGTTTCCAACTCCTGTCCTTGGCCGGCCTGGTGGTATTAGCGGGGAGCCTGTACCCGATCCCATCCCGAACTCGGCCGTTAAACTTCCCAGCGCCGATGGTACTAAGTCTCAAGACTTGGAAGAGTAGGTCGCTGCCAGGCCTGCCAAGGACGGATACCTCTTCATGATCAGACAGCAAAAACCGCCGCGGCATCCCCGCGGCGGTTTTTTTGTGCCGCAGGCGGCTACTGAGAACATCGATGCAGATGGGCTTGCCCAGGAACTCGCCAAGCTCGCGAAGAAATGGTCTCGCAAGCCTGCGGCCAAGCGTAAGCGCGTTACCACCAGGCGCGGTCAATAAGCGGCGATCATCTCGTCCGCTACGCGAACCACGCCGGGCACCTCCTCCGCCAGCGCGATCAGCGCTTTGGCAAACTCCTCGGCCAGCGTCGAGGCTGGCGTTACCGCTTCCAGCCACCACGGGCGACGCTTCTCGGTCCCCAACTCCTCGCGCCGGACGAGGTCGCCCTCGCTGATGACCCGACGACGTTGCCGTCGGCGTCGACGACCGGCAGCGCGCTGATGTCGTGCTCGGCAAGAAGCTTGATTGCCTCCTTCACGTCGGCATCGGGGCTGACCGTAACGACATCGCGGACCATAACGTCGAGTGCTTTCATGTGTCCCTCCGCTTGCTCGGCCCACGGGTTGCCGAATGCGTGCTGATCCGCTTAGCTAAGAAACGTTGCATTACGGCTGTGTAACCGTGCATGCGAGCTGTGCGATCGGGTCGAGCAACGCAGCCGACAAGACGCCCGCGCAACCCCCATGGTCGTTGCGACGGTCGGACAGGGAGGAATTCGCATGACGTCGCTCTGTCGCATCTTTGCGCGCGCCCTGCCGCTGGCGGTTGCGATCGCGGCCGTGCCGGGCATGCCCGCCTTGGCGCAGGACTATCCCTCGCGACCGGTCACCCTCGTCGTGGGCTACACGCCGGGCGCCACCAGCGATCTGCTCGCGCGCACGGTGGGCGAACGACTCAATGCCGCCTGGGGCCAGCCCGTCATCGTCGACAACCGGTCGGGCGTCAGCGGCAACATCGCCGCCGGATACGTCGCGCGCGCGCCGGCGGACGGCTACACGCTGATGGTCGGCACCGACGCGATCCTGACCAGCAATGTCTTTCTCTACAAGAACACGCCGTTCGACCCGGTGAAGGACTTCGCGCCGATCACCAACGCCGGAGCCAATATCATCTGCCTGGCCGTCCACGTCGACCTGCCGGTCAGATCGGTGGCGGAGCTGATCGCCTATGCCAAGGCCAATCCGGGCAAGCTGCAATACGGCTCGTCCGGCACGGGCTCGCCGCATCATCTCGCCGGCGAGCTGTTGCGACAGAAGACCGGCATCGAGGTCGTCCACGTCCCCTATCGCGGCGGCGGCGCCACCATCAACGACCTCATCGGCGGCCACATCAAGGTGGCGTTCCTGAGCCTCTCCACCGCCGTGCCGCATCTTTCGAGCGGCAAGATCAGGATCGTGGCGGTGGTGGAAAAGACCCGTTACGCGGCCATGCCCGATGTCCCCACCATCGGCGAAACCGTCCCCGGCTTCGAAATGTCGTCGTGGCTCGGCTTCCTTGCGCCGGCGGCCACGCCGGCGGCGCTGATTGCAGGCTTGAACGAGGCGATGGTGAAGGTGCTCACGACCGATGCCGTGAAGGAAAAGCTTGCCACGCTGGGTCTCGTGGTCGCACCCAGCACGCCGGCCGAGCTCGCCGCCGTCATCAAGGAGGGCCTTGCGGTGCGCGGGCAACTGGTGAAAGCCGCCAACATCCAGGCCGAGTAGCCGCCGGTGAGCGCGCTTCGGGAGGTGACCATGCTGCGAACGCTCGCGCTTGCCGCGGTCTTGCTGGCCGTTGCGCTCCATGGCGCCCGGGCGCAGGGCGACGGCGACTATCCGAACCGACCCGTGCGCCTGGTCGCGGCGGCCGCGCCCGGCGGCAATCCGGATGTGCTCGCGCGGCTGCTCTCGCAGAAACTCTCGGGCGTGTTCGGCAAAGCCTTCGTGGTGGAGAATGTTCCCGGCGCCGGCGGTGTGGTCGCCGCCAAGCTGGTCGCCGCCGCGCCGCCCGACGGCCATGTGCTCATGCTCGGCGATTCCGGCGCCATGGCGATCAACGTCGTGCTCAATCCCGACCTCGGCTACGACCCGCTGCGCGACTTCACGCCGATCACGGCCCTTGTCACCGTGCCGACGGTCCTGGTCGTGCATCCTTCGGTGCCGGCCACGACGCTGCAGGAGTTCATTGCGCTCGCCAAGTCGAAGCCCGGCCAATTGGCCTACGGATCGGCCGGCCCGGGCTCGATCCACCATCTCACGATGGCGATCTTTGCCGCGCAGACCGGCATCGATCTCCTGCACGTGCCCTATCGCGGCGGCACCGCATTGGTGGGCGGCCTGATCAAGGGCGAGGTGCAGGCCGGCTGGTCCGGGATCCCCAACGTGCTGCCGCTGATCGAGGACGGCAAGCTGCGGGTTCTGTGCATCAGCACCCAAGAGCGCTCGAAATCGGTTGCCGCCGTGCCGACCGCCATCGAGCTCGGCATCGCCGGGTTCGACTACGCCACCATGATGGGCCTGCAAACATCGGCGGGCGCAGCGCGCGATCTGGTGGCGCGCCTGCAGGCCGTCGTCGCCAAGGCGCTGCGCGAGCCGGACATGGTCGATCGCATGGCCGCCCTCGGCATGGACTTGCGCGAAAACGGAACCGCCGACTACGTCAAGTTCATGAAGGACGACATCGAGCGCTATCGAACCGCGATCAAGACCTTCAAGCTGCAGATCAACTGAGCGCAGCCTATGCCGGATTTGCGCATCTATGGCGTCGCCCGCACCCGCGCCTTTCGCGCGCTCTGGATCGCCAACGAGCTCGGCCTCGACTACGAGCACGTTCCGATCGAGATCGGCGAGGCCGGGGCGCGCAGGCCGCCATACCTCGCCATCAATCCCAACGGCCGCCTGCCGGCGATCGACGACGGCGGCTTCACCTTGTGGGAATCGCTCGCGATCACGCTTTATCTCGCCAAGAAGCATGCCGCCGGCCGGCTTTATCCGACCACGCTCGAGGGCGAGGCCAAGACCTGGCAATGGAGCCTGTGGTCGGTGCAGGAGGTCGACCGCGGCGTCAACATCTGGTCGCTGCACGCCGTGCGTCTGCCGCCTGCGGACCGCGACCCGCAGCGACTGGCCGAGGCGCTCAAGGTGCTGGAGCCGCCGTTCAAGGTGCTCGACGGCGCGCTTGCCGGCCGTTCCTACCTCCTGGGCGAGGACTTCACCGTCGCCGATCTCAACGTCGCCGCGGTCATCAGCCGCGCGCTCGACATGGATTTGTCCGCCACGCCGCGGCTTGGGGACTGGCTCGCGCGCTGCCTCGAGCGTCCGGCGGCGCGCGCGGCGCGGGCGCTGCGCGCGCAGGCCGACGCGGCGGTGCCGGTCGAGGTGACGCGGGCGATCGCCCGGCACAACCGCCTGTGATTGGCCGTATCGCGTCGAGATAGGACGATGCCAAAGCGCAGCTCCGGCATCCTCATGTACCGGCGGCCGGCTGGCGGCCTCGAGCTGTTGCTGGTGCATCCGGGCGGCCCGTTCTGGGCCAGGAAGGATTGGGGGGCCTGGTCGATCCCGAAGGGCGAATATTCCGATGCCGAGGATGCGCTCGCGGTGGCGAAGCGCGAGTTCGAGGAGGAGACCGGCGCGCGCCCGCAGGGCGATTTTCTCCCCCTCGGCGACATCGTTCAGCCCGGCCGCAAGATCGTCACCGCCTGGGCGCTCGAAGGGGATTTCGACCCCGCGCGCCTGACATCGAACCGTTTCGAGCTGGAGTGGCCGCCCAAGAGCGGGCGCAGGGCATCATTTCCGGAAGTCGATCGCGCGCAATGGTTTGCACCCGCCGAGGCGCGACGGAAGATACTTCCCGCGCAGAGCGAGTTCATCACCCGGCTGCTCAGGCCTTGCGACGAATAGAGGGTCTCAGCGCATCGTGTCCGGAGAGAACAGTAGAGTGCGTCCTACCCGCGGGCTTGTACGCCTAGCGGTCTCAGTGCCTTCTTGGCGCAAGAGCCTTTCGCGAAGGAGATGGATTGCACCAGCAACTCGGGCTGGCCGCGAGTTGCGCGGTATGCTCGCTCGCACGTCGGGTAAACCCGACGTGCGGTGTAAGCCACGGCAATGACCGCGTGGGTCAAGCCCACGGGATCATGCCTCAACGCCCGACCGCCCACATCGCGGCGAGCCGCCGCCGCAGCGCGTTGGGCTTCTCCACGAAAATCCGCGCGGCGATGCGGGCGGCGCCCGCGACATGCGCGGCCCGGCGTTCCGCGATGGACGGGGCGAGGTGCGAGCGCCAGCGCGCCAGCGGCTGATGCGGTCCGGTCAGGGTGGAGAGCATCAGCGCGTCCTGGTGCTTGCCGAGCCGATCGCGCAGGCGTTGTGCCTCGCCGCTCCACATCCGCACGAAGCGCGGCCACAGCGGCTCGATGATGTCGATCTGGTAGCGGTGGATCACCACCCGCTTGCGCAATTCGTGCAGGTCCTCGGCGTCGGCGACGGGCCAGTCCGGCGGGATCAGCTGTCGCGCCTCACGATAGAAGCGCGTGAGCTGGTCGGCGACATTGTCGAAGATCAGGGTGTGAAGCGGCCAGCGCTCGATGACGGCGGATGCCTGGTCGAGCGCGCCGGCGAGGCGCACGCGCATGTCGGCATTGACTGTCGTCTCGGCCGCCAGCCTGATTTCCTCGATCCGCTTGCGCAGCCCTGCCACGGAGCGCGGGGACAGCGCGAGGCCATGCTTGTCGAGATCGTCGAGTGCATCGAGCGCCGATTGCGCGTTGCGCGCGCCGGTCAGCGCGCGGGCAAGATCGCGCGCCTCGTCGCGCAGCCGCTTGGCCTCCTCGCCGATGAAGGGTTCGACCAGCCGCAGCAGGGCGCGCCAGCGCTTCATCGCCCGGCGGAAATCGTGCACCGCCTCGGCGTCGGATTTTGCCGGGTTCTCGATGGCCGCGCGCGCCTCGGCAAGGATGTCGCGGGCCACGCCCCGCAACGCCTCCCCCACCGCTACGCTCGGCCGCAAGGCGGGCCTTTCGTTCATGCAAAAAAATATAGGACATTGTTACGCGACAGTGCGAAAGAAAGCCGGGTCGCCGGGGCTTTTCAAGCCCTGTCATGATTGCTACATACGGGCTGCGCGGGCAGCGTCCCGCACTTCCCGTTTTCCGATGGTTTGACGCGGGGTGGAGCAGCCCGGTAGCTCGTCAGGCTCATAACCTGAAGGTCGTAGGTTCAAATCCTACCCCCGCAACCAGCTAAAAAGCCCGCTAGGTCACTGACTTAGCGGGCTTTTCGCATGGCCGATTTTGGCTAAATTCACGGTCATGCGACATGCCGCGGAATGTCAACGAAATCAAGGCTTTCTCGTCTAGTGCCATCCTGTACCGGCGCGTCCATGGCACATGGATGGTACATGAATAGCGATGTTGTTCGCCAAGTGTTCCGCGCGGATCGTGCGAACAGTCCCTTGGCGATCTGGTCCATCGCCTTGCGGTGATCGTCGCTTGGAAATAGGTGCCCGTAGCGATCCATCGTGACCTGCAATGATGCATGTCCACCGAACGTCTGCACCGTCTTCGGTGTCAGCCCGGCTTCGATCCAACACGAAACGGCGAAGTGACGGAAGACATGCCAATTGAAGCGTTTAACAGTTTTGAGCTCGTCGAACAGCGGCAGGAAATGCCGCTTGAATTGTGCATAGCCGCGCCCCCGCTATCCGCCGACCCACGCCCACGCTAAGCTGATCGAAACTCGGGGCAACGCCGGGCCGCATTGTGCAGGGAGGCGCTCGTGGGAACTGGAACTGCCGGCGCGCTTCGCGCCATGTTTTTTGCCGTCGCGGCCGCAACGTTGGCCGCAACTCCATCCTCCGCGCAATCCGCCGCCGACAAATATCCGGAGCGGCCGATCAAGATCATCGTGCCGTTCGCGCCGGGCGGCTCGACCGACATTCTCGCCCGCGTGATCGGCCAGAAGATGCTGGAGAACTGGGGCCAGCAGGTGATCGTAGAGACGCGGCCCGGCGCCGCCACCGTGATCGGCACCGGCGCCGCCGCCAAGGCCGACCCCGACGGCTACACGCTGATCATCGTGGTGAGCAACCACGCCACCAATCCGTCGCTGAACGCCAACCTGCCTTACGACGCGATCAAGGATTTCGAGTTCATCACCCTGCTCGGCCGCGCGCCGATGGTGCCCTACGTCAATCCCAAGTTCCCGCCGCAGAACCTCCAGGAGCTGGTGGCCTACGGCAAAGCGAACCCGGTGCCGTTCGGTTCGGCCGGTCTCGCCAGCATGACGCATCTGCTCGCCGAGACGCTGAAGGCGGAGAACGACATCAAGCTGATGCAACACGTGGTCTACAAGGGCGGCACGCCGGCGCTCAACGACGTACTGGCCGGACAAATCCCGATGACGTTCGGCACCGTCACGCAAGCGCTGCCGCAGTACCAGGCGAAGCTCGTCCGCGCGTTGGGGGTCAGCGCCGAGAAGCGCCATCACGCCATCCCGGACGTGCCGACGTTCCGCGAGCAGGGCTTCGACATCGTGGTGACGGAGTGGTACGGGCTGTTGGCACCGGCCGGCACGCCGAAGCCGATCGTCGCCAAGCTCAACGCCGAGATGCGGCGCATTCTGGCGTTGCCGCTTGGCGAACGCGTGGCGGCGATCGACCTTGCGCCCTCCACGCCCGATGAACTTCGCAGCTTCGTGCAGAGGGAGATCGAGCGCTGGGGTCCGGTGATCAAGAAGCTTGGCTTGACGGCGCAGTGAGCACGCGACGACGCTCAGGCGGTGCGGTGCCGGTAGCCGTTGGCGCGCCCGAATAGATTCGAACTCCTGACCCCCAGATTCGTAGTCTGGTGCGCACGGCACACCAGCGGCACATGACAGACGCCAAGTCCAGCGAGATCAACACGTTAGGTTTCCTCAAAATCACCCTCATAACCTCAAGGTCGTAGGTTCAAATCCTACCCCCGCAACCAATAGAATCAGGGTGTTAGCCGAAACCGGCTGACACCCTGTTCTTATTTGAGCGCAGAGCATTCGCATTTTGCGAGAAACAGACTTCCGTGAATTGGTGAATTTGTCCGCATAATGCCGACACCGTGGTCGTTACCGATTGACTCGCGCGGATGACCGCGGGCGATTTCCACCACCCGGCACCTGCTGACGAACTCGCCCGTGGCTTTAGTCGCCGATCCGAAGGTCGAGTTCTGCAGCTTCCTCGATCACTTTCTGCGCTGCCTGCAAGTCTGTCACTTGGCCGGCGTGAGATCGAGTTCGACGGGTCGCCCAACGCATCGACGAAGCGCGTGAATCTTTGGATGGTCAGTCGGCCGCGGATCGACCATCCAGGAGGCGATCGATGCGGCCGTCGCAGGCGACATCATTGAGATCGCGGATGGCACCTACACGCTCACCGGCACGCTCAACGTTAGCAAGGATGTCACGCTGATCGGCGCGAGCGAAGCCGGCGTCATCATCGATGCGAGCGGCCTCGACGGCTATGGCATCCACCTGACCGCCGACGGCGCGACGGCTCTCCACTTTTACGCTTCTTGGTCCCGAGGCCGGAAGCCCGAGCGGCAACTACGGCATCAAGGCGGACCCCAACTCCGGTAGTCCGGCAGACCGGCTCACCGACATCACCATCGAGAAGGTGACTGTTTCAGGGTCCCCCCGTTCCGAGATCGATCTCAACGGGGTCGATGGCGCGCTGCTGCAGGACATCACGGCCAACGGAGGGGGTACTGCCGGCGTTGGTATCGCGCTTACCAATTCGGCCAACATCACACTCGAGAACATCTCGACCAGCGGCAACGCCTGGGGCTCGGTGGCGATCTACCTCGCCAACCGTTTCTTCGATCAGGCTGCCGACGGCATCACGTTCCAGGGCTACCTACTCTGCGGCCGAGACGATCAAGATCTTCGTCGAGGATGCCTCGAACGGGATTTCCGGCGACCGGCAACGACGAGGTCAATGGCACCAGCACGGGTCTCGCCGACCTGACGCTGCCCGCGGCGTTCGCGAACAATCACGGCTACCAGATCAAGTTCGGCGACGGCACGGACACGCCGACCACGTTCTATTTCGGCGCCGAGGCGGACGCCGACGCCTTCCTCGCCACGCTGAATCCCGGCCAGAAGGCTTCCGCCGTCTACGAGACGCCGACCGGCGACCTGCTCGTGAAGGCGGGCATGTCGATCCAGGTGGCGATCAACGCGGCCGATGCGGACGACATCATTCTCCTCTCCGCCGGCACGTATGCCGAAGATCTGACCATCGGCAAGGCAATCACCATCCTCGGCGCCCAGCACGGCGTCGACGGGGCACTCCGCGCCGGACCGGAATCCGTCATCGAGGGCACCTCGACGATCACGCTGGCCTCCGGCGCGGTTGTGATCGACGGCGTGCAGATCAACAACACGTCCGGCAATACCACGCAGTTCAAGGGCATCGTGGTCACCTCGGGCGCGGACGTCACCATCGAAAACAGCCGCTTCTGGTCGACCGGCCCCAACGGAAACAACGCTGACCGGGGGATCGAGCTGCAGAGCGGCGCCACCGGCACGATCCTGATCGACGACAACTTCTTCGGCGGGGTTCAGGACGCCGCCACCGACAAGTACTCGACCGCGAACTGGACCAGCGGGGTGTGGTCCGACGGTAATGCCGCAAGCCTCACCATCACCGGCAACACCTTCGACCACGTCAGAACCGGTCTCAATCTGGACGGCTATGACAACTCGACGACCTCGGTGTCGGGCAACGCGTTTGCCGATAGCGGCAGCGGCATCTCGATCGGGACCCCGAGCGCCGACACGGTGACGGGCATCACCACCAACACGTTCGAGAACGTCGATACGGATTTCAACCTGCAGAACGTCACCACCGGACAGACCTTCGACCTCGACGCTACCGGCAATGAGTTGACCAGTCCGCTGGACGCCATGGTCGTGCTCGGCGGCACCGACGACGATATCATCACCGGGACGACGGGCGCGGACATTCTCCTCGGCAACGGCGCGGCCGATGTCCTCAACGGCATGGCTGGAGACGACCTGCTGTCCGGCGGTGCGGGCAACGACACGCTCAATGGCGGCGGCGGCAACGACACCATCACCGGCGGCGCCGGTAACGACACCGTCAGCGGCGGCGCCGGCACCGACACCGCGGTCTATGCCGATGGTCTCGCCAATTACACCTACACCCCCTCGACCGACGCTAACGGCTTCGTCACCGGCTTCACGCAGGTAACCGAGACCACCGTTGTTGGCCTCGATGAGGGCAGCGACACCCTCACCGGCGTCGAGCGGCTCGTGTTCCAGAACGGCACGCCTGCCGTGCCGGGCGACGACGTCGCGCTCGACCTGACGCAGGCGGTGCAGCTGTTCGACGCGTCGAACAACCTGATCGGCACGTTCGACGATCTTAAGTCGGCGGTCGACGCCGCCAACGCCGCCAACGCCGATGCCGGCACCGCCTTTACCATTCGCCTCGCGGCGGGCGACGTGGACATCGGCGGCGCCCAGGTCGTGATCAGCAAGAACATCACGATCGACGGCGCCGGGATGGACGCCACGACGCTGCATGCCGACTTCAACACCGGCGGCAACCACAACGCCGACAGCGCCGGCCTGATCCTGGTCGACGCCGGCGTCACCGCCAACTTCTCGGACCTCAAGATCGACGGCACCGGCGCAGGTGACGCAGGCCATCCGCCATCTGGGCATCGGCACGGTCGAGCACGTGCACTTTGCGAACATCGAGTACACCACCTATGTCGGAACCGGCATCTCTGTCCGCGGCAACGGTGATGTCGACGTGCTCAACTCGACCTTCACCAACATCGAACGGATCGGGGCCCACTTCCGCGACGCGGGAGTCACCGGCAGGTTCGAGGGCAACACCTATACCGGCAAGGGCGCCGGCGACTGGATCGAGTATGCGGCCGAGGCCGGTGGCGGGGCCGTTCTCGAGGTGCTCAACAATACCGTGACCGGCAACCTCGGCGTCGCCTCGTCGGACGGCTCGACTTCGGCGGCCTTCCTGGTGACCGACCTATCTTCGGTCTCGGCACGGACGCCACCTTCGGCGGCAACGCCGTGACCGACAGCACGGCCGGTGTCGCCGCCGGCTACCCTGGTCCCAGCGGCGTCACCGGGGTCGAAGATCGGTCGAACGTCACGTTCCTTGCGGGCAACGACTTCTCTGATGCCAATACTGGCGTCAAAGTCGTAGGCGACGTGACCGCGACCGGCACCAGCCTGGTCAATGGTACCTTCGACTGGGACGGCGGCGCTGGCAATAACGCGCCGTCCGGCTCCTTCCACGCCGACGTGCTGCGCGGCGGCGCCGGCAACGACACGCTCAGCGGCGGTGCCGGTAACGACACCGTCAGTGGCGGCGCCGGCACCGACACCGCGGTCTATGCCGATGGTCTCGCCAATTACACCTCCACCCCCTCGACCAACGCTAACGGCTTCGTCACCGGCTTCACGCAGGTAACCGAGACCACCGTTGCTGGCCTCGATGAGGGCAGCGACACCCTCACCGGCGTCGAGCGGCTCGTGTTCCAGAACGGCACGCCTGCCGTGCCGGGCGACGACGTCGCGCTCGACCTGGCGCAGGCGGTGCAGCTGTTCGACGCGTCGAACAACCTGATCGGCACGTTCGACGATCTCAAGTCGGCGGTCAAACCGGCATCTCTGTCCTGCGGCAACGGTGATGTCGACGTGCGCTCAACTCGACCTTCACCAACATCGAGCGGATCGGGGCCCACTTCCGCGACGCGGGAGTCACCGGCAGGTTCGAGGGCAACACCTATACCGGCAAGGGCGCCGGCGACTGGATCGAGTATGCGGCCGAGGCCGGTGGCGGGGCCGTTCTCGAGGTGCTCAACAATACCGTGACCGGCAATCTCGGCGTCGCCTCGTCGGACGGCTCGACCTCGGCGGCCTTCCTGGTGACGACCTATTTCGGTCTCGGCACGCACACCACCTTCGGCGGCAACGTCGTGACCGACAGCACCGCCGGTGTCGCCGCCGGCTACCCTGGTCCCAGCGGCGTCACCGGGGTCGAAGATCAGTCGAACGTCACGTTCCTTGCCGGCAACGACTTCTCCGATGCCAATACTGGCGTCAAAGTCGCAGGCGACGTGACCGCGACCGGCACCAACCTGGTCAACGGTACCTTCGACTGGGACGGCGGCCCCGGCAACGATACGATCCTCGGAAACAGCGGCGACAACATGATCGATGGCGGCGGCGGTGTCGACGCCATGACTGGCGGCGCCGGCAACGATATCTACGTCGTCGCGTCGACAATGCCAGTGACGTGATGACTGAGAACGCCAACGAGGGCAACGACACGGTGCTTCTCGACCACCCATCTGCAGGCTGACGGCGAACGTAGAAAACCTCATCCTGCAAGGCAATGCCGACCTGCAGGCCTACGGTAACACTCTGGGCAACCTGATCTATCGGCAACACCGGGAGCAATCTCCTCGACGGCGCCGCCGGCGCCGACGCGATGTTCGGCGGCGCCGGCAACGACGCCTATTTCGTCGACAATGCCGGCGACGCGACGATCGAGAACGCCGATGAAGGCAACGATGTGGTGTTTTCGACGGCGCACATGCGGCTGTCGGCCAACGTGGAATACCTGGTCCTGCAAGGCAGCGCCAACCTGCAGGGCGGTGGCAACAGTCTGAACAACGTGATCATCGGCAATAGCGGCAATAACCTCCTCGATGGCGACGCCGGGGCCGATGGGATGTTTGGCGGGGCCGGGAACGACGTCTATTTCGTCGACAATGCCGGCGATGGCGTCATTGAAAACGCCAGCGAAGGCACCGACGCGGTCTTTTCCACGGCCCATTTCGGATTGTCGGCGAACGTGGAAACCCTGGTGCTGCAAGGCAGCGACAACCTGCAGGGCTACGGCAACAGCGGGGCGAACACGCTCTACGGCAACACCGGCGGTAATCTGCTCAACGGCATGGCCGGTGCCGACGTCATGCGCGGCGGCTTGGGCAACGACGTCTACTTCGTCGACGACGCCGGCGACCTCGTGTTCGAGAACGTCGGCGAAGGCACCGATGCGGTGTTTGCCACGGTCAGCCAAACGCTCTCGGCGAACGTGGAAACCCTGGTGCTGCAGGGCTCTGCCAACCTCACCGGCACCGGCAACGGGCTCGACAACAAGCTCTTCGGCAATGCCGGCGAGAACACGCTCGACGGGGGCGCCTGCGCCGACAGGCTCACGGGCAATGGCGGCGACGACACCTTCGTGTTCACCGCCGGGCAAGCCGACGGTGACACCGTCGTGGACTTCACCGCTGGCGACACACTGCAGTTCTTCGGCTTCGGCGCGGGTACATTCACCCAGAGGATCGGCTCGACCGATCAATGGGAGATCACTTCCGCCATCGATGCTCACGTCGAAACCATCACGTTCGCCAACAATGCGGTGCCCACCGACTTCCTGTTCTCGTAAGGAAGTCCGTGAAGACCCCGCCGGCCTGCCGGCGGGGATTGCGATCCGAGGGGAACGGCGGCGGGCGCGCGAGGGTTTCTCTCTCACCCCCGCCGCCGCTTCTATCGCTTCGGCGGCTCTCCACGCGCACCCGCGCTGCTGTCTTGCGCTCTCTCCTCGGACCGCCGTTGGACCAAAGACAATGCCGCGGACTTCGGTCGGCTCCCTCCCCCTGAAGGACCCCTTGGGGGGCTGGGGTGGGGGGTCGCATCTCGACGATTGATCTCGGCCAGATGACTTTCACCCGGCGCTGCGCAGGTTCACGGCGGCTCGAACGTGATTGCCAGGCGACGCGAGCGCTGACATGGTCCGGTCACGCCCCTTGCCCTGTGTATGGGTCGCGGCGACCGAGAATGTCTGCGCCGACATCGGCGCCGCCCGGCGGCCTTCGGAACGCTTGGACAGCGCGCGTGGCACCAAGTTTGGCCAATTCAAAGGAATACGACAGCGCCCTCGCTGGCGCTCTCGTGCAGCTTCCCGGGTTGGCAAGAAACCAGTCGTAATGTCGTAATAGAGCCGCAACTCCTTCCTCGATCGCCGTCATGGGCGACCAGCGCATGCACAGATGCGGCTGCTGTCGCGCAGTTCGCGACGGTGGACCGGGTTGGAGGCCGTCCCAACCGGGCACGCCGGTCCCTTCGGTCGGCGCTCATCACCTTTCCGAACTGTCATGTTCACTAAGCGACCCAGCAAAACAGGGCCAATTCCGCTTCCTCTCGGCCTTCATCTGATCGAGCCTGGGCGGGTTACCGGTCTGGTTAGACCAGCGCCGCGGCGACCGACGGCAGGGGGCTGTGAGCTCTCGCGGAGCCTCACGACCGCGCCGACAGGCGGACGCTCGAATTCGCTTCCGATCCGTCAGTATTGCCGTGGGTCGGCCCCTTCACTCGCCGGCCAACCGATCCCCGCAGTTCGTGGGATCGCGGCCCAAGGAGTGATCGTGGGCTCACGTGCGCCCAATGTTGGGCCTTTTCCCACCACCGCTGAAAGTCGCTATCGAGGGAATGAGGGGCGTCGGCTTAAAACCACATCCTTTCCATGTAAATAGGGGCTTGTTCGCATGTGAACTCGTTCGCATGTGAACACGATGGGGTTTGTCCGGTATTCGACTTCGGTCGAAAGGACCTTCGACGACAGCAGACGAAGCTTGCATTGTCATAATGTGATGGGGCGGCAGTAAACGCTTCTTGCATTTATCCCTTCTCGGCGTTTCGGTCATTGCTGCGCGCCCAGCGCGATTCGCGCCTTGGTTTTTCAAACCCGGCTGTGCAAGCCCTTTCGAGCGACCAAAATCACCGTTTTTTTCCCGGTAAATCCGCTATATTTTCCAGTCCGGCGCTCACACATGTTTTGCCTTCGGCTGAGAAAGGTTGGCGGCCGGGGCCCGACAGAAATGCCGCGAGCGGCCGCCAGCTTGGCACGAGGGCGACGTCTGCACCAACCGACATCCAATTGGGTGAGACGATCAGGCGCATCGGAAATTGGCTCCATTTTGGTTGCGAAGGTTCACAGCCAAAATCGCCTTTCTGGAAGAGGCGCGCTGGCGTTTTGCGGTAAAGGTGCTTGGACAGCAGGGCATTCAAAGTGTTTGAAACACCGAAAAATAGGATACTTGAAGACCTACAAAAACGGCTTGAGTGGCGGGCAGGCCCGGCAAATCGAAAGCCCGGAAGAACTCAAGTGAAGAAAAATTAAAGTTACGGACGGTCCCGGTTGCCTTGACAGACGACCCCGGCGCTTTTAGGTGTGCGCCGGCGGTTTTGATCTCAAAGGTTGATCGAACCGTCGTGCCGGCGTGCAAACCTTCTCATAACAACAAAACCAGAAAAGCCTAAAGGCGCGTGTCGTTGCCTTGTTTCTCGTGCGTGCTTGGCTGTCACTAACATTTTGCGGGGCTTCTTCCGTGATCCTGCCGACCCACTCAAAGCTTTGCGTTGGCGCCGATACTTTGCCGTCGGCTGCGAAGCTTTGCGACGGCGGGCGCGCGTTTCGTCCGTCACCTCTGTCACCGTTGCGTGCGTGTTCGTCTGCTGCAAGGGCGTTGGCAGGAGCCCTGTGAAGCCGATGGTTGGTCGCGAACGCTTTTCCGACATCGTCGGGCAGGTCGATCGGCACGCCCGCCCGTCGAGGGCAACGCGTCGCCAAGCTCAAGGGCAACATGTCGGCTACCGGAACGTCGGCAAAGCCACGCCTGGGCTGTCTACCCCTGCCGGCGGCACGGATGATGCGAATGAGCTCGCCGACGAGATCGAGGCGTCATTCCAGGCCCGCGTACATCGCGGCCGATTGCACTGTTCTATAGACACACTTACGGATTATCCATCCAACGGCCGCTTTGCCTCTCGCGTTCCCCCGAGCTCCGATCACGTTTCCGTGATCGGGAACCGGACGCCGCCAAGACCAAGGCGTCCCCGCCGGCACGCAACGCTCCCGACCGGACCAGCCCCACGACTGATGCGGTCCGCAGGACGCGCAACATCGCCGCCCGTGAAATTCGGCTCGAGCCCGCGGCGTCGTCCGGCGCCGCCTTCGCTTCGCTTCGGCGCAAAGCCGATGCTCCGCATCGGCGTTCTTGGCGCCAAGGACAGTGACCCAACAAAACAGGGCCAATTCCGCTTCCTCTCGGCCTTCATCCGATCGGGCCTAGGCGGGTTACCGGTCTGGTTAGACTAGCGCCGCGGCGACCGACGGCAGCGGGCTCTGAACTCTCGCCGAGCCTCGCGATCGCACCCGCAGGCGGAGGCTCGAATTCGCTTCCGATCCGTCAGTATTGCCGTGGGTCGGCCCCTTCACTCGCCGGCCACCGATCCCTGAAGTTCGTGGGATCGCGGCGCAGGCGGTGGTCGTGGGCTCGCGTACCCTTTAATGTTGGGCCGTTTCCCACCACCACTGCAGATTGCTATTAGGTCCTGATGCGGGGCGTTGGCCTAAAACCATCCTTTGCATGTAAAATAGGGCATGTTCGCATCTGAACTCGTCCGCATGTGAACACGATGGGGTTTGTTCTGGTCGCGGCATTTGATCGAAAGGTTCTTCAAGGAGATCAAACTAAAGTAGTGCCCCGCTGCGTGCCCAATGCAATTCGGGCTTTAGTCTTTCAAACCCGGCTATGCACGCCCCTTTCCCCGACCGAAATCACCGTTTTTTCCGGTAAATCCGCAATATTTTCTAATCCGGCGGCTCGCGCATGCTTTGGCCTTCGGTTGAAGAGCTCGCGGAGCCACAGAAATGCCGCGAGCGGCCGCCAGCTTGGCACGAGGGCGACGTCTGCACCAACCGACATCCAATTCGGTAACTCTCAGACGCATCGGAATTTGGCTCTATTTGGTTGAGAAGGTTCACAGCCAAAATAGAGCCTTCCGTGAAGAGGCGCGCTGGGTTTTGCGGCAAAGGTGCTTGGACAGCAGGGCATTCAAAGTGTTTGAACAACGAAAAATCAGAATATTGAAGACCTACAAAAACGGCTTGAGTGGTGGGCAGGCCCGGCAAATCGAAAGCCTGAAAGAACTCAAGTGAAGAAAAATTAAAGTTACGGACGGTCCCAGTTGCCTTGACAGACGACCCCGGCGCTTTTAGGTGTGCGCCGGCGGTTTTGATCTCAAAGGTTGATCGAACCGTCGTGCCGGCGTGCAAACCTTCTCATAACAACAAAACCAGAAAAGCCTAAAGGCGCGTGTCGTTGCCTTCGTTCTTGTGCGCGCTTGGCTGTCACTAACTTTTGCGGGGCTTCTTTCGTGATCCTGCCGACCCACTCAAAGCTGCGTTGGCGCCGACACTTTGCCGTCGGCTGCGAAGCTGCGACGGCGTGCGCGCGTTTCGTCCGTCACCTCTGTCGCCGTTGCGTGCGTGTTCGTCTGCTGCAGCCGCGTTGGCGGAATTATGTGAAGCCGATGGTTGGTCGCGAACGCTTTTCCGACATCGTCGGACAGGTTGATCGGCACGCCCGCCCATCGCGGGCAGCGCGTCGCCAAGCTCAAGGGCAACATGTCGGCTACCGGAATGTCGTCAAAGCCACGCCTGGGCTGTCTACCCCTGCCGCCGCCGCCACGGATGATGCGAATGAGCTCGCCGACGAGATCGAGGCGTCATTCCAGGCCCGCGCCCATCGCAGCCGATTGCGCTGTTCTATAGACACACTCATGGCTTGTCCATCCAACAGCCGCTTTGCCCCCTGCGTTCCGCCGAGCCCCGATCACGTTTCCGTGATCGGGGGGCTGGGCGCCGCGACTTGCCCAGCGGTTCCCCACCGCCACGCAACGCCCCCCGCCTGACCGACCTCACGACTGATGCGGTCCGCAGGCGCGCAGCGTCGGGGCCCGTGAAATTCGGCTCGAGCCTGCGGCGTCGTTGGCGTCGCCATCCAACGAAAACCTGACCTAGCGAGCGCGTCCTGCGTCGCCCCCCGACCAGGACGCGCCAAACCCCCTCCCCCGATAACCCCCGAGGAGAAACTCAATGACCGTCTCGATCAATGGAACAACCTACGCCACGATCCAGGCCGCGGTCGACGCGGCGGTCGATGGCGACAGGATCGAGATAACGGCCGGCACCTACCAGGAACAACTCACCATCGACGGCAAGAACATCACGCTCTCGGGGGCAGGGCCGGGCGAGACTGTCATCCTGTCTCCCGATCTCGCGAACCTGACCGTCAATTTGGTGGATGATGCCCGCGGCCAGCCGAACCAATGCGCAGTGATCGCGGTCAAGAACGACGCGCAAGTAACCATCGAGGGGCTCACCGTCGACGGCAACGATCAGGGCGCCGTATCGAACGCCCAGTTCGTCGGCATCTATGCGCTGAACTCGAATCTGGTCGTCGACGACGTGCATGTCACCAGGGTGGACGAGCTTGCCGGTCAAGCCGCGTCCGGCAACCAGCGCAACCACGCCATCGTCGCCGACAGCCACGCCGGGGCGGGAGCGCACACGATCACGGTGCAGAACTCGTTGATCGATCTCTTCCAGAAGACCGGTATTTTCGTATCGGGCCCGACGCTGACGGCCAATCTTCACGACAATCAGATCGTGGGGGCCGGCCCTACTGGCCAGGCGCAGAATGCCATCCAGCTCGGCTCTTTTTCCGGCGTTGGCACCGACGGGACCATCAGCAACAACACGATTACCGCCATCGGCTACAATGGCGACCCAGTCAACGGCGTCGGCTCCGGCATTCTCGTTTACATGGCCGCCGATGGCGTCGACGTGACCGGCAACAGCCTGACCGCGGCCGGCGGCGGCAGCCATGCCCATGGCATCGCCGTCTCGGACGGCAGCGATTTTCTTCAGTCCCGTCGCAGACTACAGCAACGCGCCAATTGTAACCGGCAATACAATTTCGGGCTTCGAGCAAGGCCTGATCCAGATTGGTCGGCGGTTTGATGGAACAGTAGACGCGGATGCCAACACGTTCGTTGGCAATGGCGTCAACTACGAGCTGCGGGCGATCGGTGGTTTGGATGCGGATGACCCGGGTGCCCCGCAGAACCCGCACAGCTTCGATGTCACCGGTACGACAGGCGATGACAAATTCATCGCGGGCTCTGCCGCCGACACGCTGAATGGCGGTGGCGGCAACGATACCTTCGACGGCAATGACGGCAATAACTCCTTGTCGGGTGGTGCGGGGAACGACACCATCGACGGCGGCGCCGGCGACGACACGGCCGTCTACAGCGAGAAGACTGCCGACATCAGCGTCACGCTCAACGGCGCCACCAATGCCACCGTCACGGTCGGCGGCGTCGCCGAGGACACCATCCGCAACGTCGAGCGCATCGCCGGCGGCTCCGGCAGCGACACCGTAATCGGCAATTCGCTGAGCAATACCCTCTACGGCAACGGCGGCAACGACAGCTTCCAGGGCGGCGGCAACGACGACAGCTTGTTCGGCGGCGCCGGCAACGACACCTTCGACGGCGGTGCCGCGAGGACGGTGCGGGCTATGCCCGGGAATCTGTCGGCAAGCAGCTTCAGCTTCAATGCCGGCACCCAGCAGTGGGACGTCAACGCGGGAGCCGAGGGCGTCGATCATCTTACCGACGTCGAGGCGGTGATCGACCAGGTCGATATCGCGGCCGTGCAGGCCGGCCAGCCCATCGCGCCCGGCCAGTTCTTCTTGCTGGTAGGCGGCAACGGCTATGCCACCATCCAGGAGGCGATCGACGCCGCCAGCACCGGCGACACCATTCTCGTTGCGCCTGGCATCTACAACGAAACGGTCACCCTCAAGAGCGGCATCAGGGCTGCTCGGCGGCCAGCGCCGGCGCAGGCGCAGGTCGTCATCAACGGCTCGATGGTCGTGCCGGCGACCTTGGCCAACGTCGAGGTCGGCAACCTGACCGTCAACAACGGCTCGGCCACCAGCTACCTCCTCGACATGCGCAGCACGACGGACCTGACCGACGTCGTGTTCCACGACGTGACCTTCGCGCTGGTCAGCGACTTCCTGCCGACCGGCAGCGGCGGGTCGCACTCCAACGACGCGCCCATCGGCATCAGCTACGCGCGCGGCTCGATCGCGCTGCACGACGGCGCCGACGGCGACAGCGCCGGCCTCACCTTCCGCGACGTGACCATGGCCAGCAACAACCACACCATGGGCGTGGCCAACGAGCTGGCCATGCTCCAGATCGAGAGTGCCGGCGGCGCCAAGCTGGTGCTCGACAATCTCGACCTGAGCGGCATGAACCCCGGCACCGCGACGCTCGGCGCCCAGTTCAACATCTCCGGCAACGGCGCGGGCGACGCCATCGAGATCGTCAATTCGCAAACGAGCGGCGGCGGCAATTTCTATGTCAGCGGCTTCGAAATCCGTCCTGATCGACGGCAACCTCTTCGACGGCCAGGGCCTCGCGCTCAACGGCGCGAAGCAGGCGACCGTCACCGACAATACCTTCCAGAACATCGACAATTCGATCACCGCCAACGGCACCCAGCATCGCGGCCTGGTGATCGAAGACGCCTGGGGCACCGACGGCGTCACCGACGTCACGGTGACCGGCAACACCTTCCAGAACATCACCGCGGTCGACGGCACCATCGCGTTCCAGCGCTTCACCGGCGGCTCGCCGGCGGACACCGCGACAGTTGCCCGCCTCAACGACGTCGACATCCACGGCAACAGCTTCACCGGCCTCGGCGCCGGGGTGACCCCGGTCTCCGTCAACCCGACCTATTTCGGCGCCGGCGCGGTGCTGCCCGCGAGCTTCGACGACGCGCAGCTCACCGATCGGCACGTCCGGGGTCGACACCATCGTCGACACCAGCACCGGCAGCATGGCAGTCTTCGCCGACCCGGAAACAATTCCATCACCGGCGGGCTTGGCAACAACGCGATCTATGGCGGCGCCGGCACCGACAGCGCGTCTCTTCCACCACCGTGACCACGGGCGACGTCACCGCCGTCGCGGACGCCGATCCGGTGACCGCCGGTAGCCAGGCCGGCTGGCAGGTGAGCATCGGCGGAGGCGGGACCGATCTCCTCAACGGCGTCGAGCAGATCGACGGCGTCGGGCACGGCCAACTTCCTGCTGGTCGGCAACGGCGGCTACGCCACCATCCAGGCGGCGCTTAATGCCGCCAGCGAGCGGCGACACCATCCTGGTCGCGGCCGGCACCTACGCCGAGAATTTGACCGATCGCCAAGGGCGTTTCGCTTGTCGCCAGCGGGGCGGTCATCGTCCAACCCGCCGACCGGCAACGCCATCACCATTTCCGGCGACCTCAACGGCGCCAATGTGTCGATCACCGGCTTCGAGATCTTCGGCGCGCTCTCCGCGCCCAACCAGGGCATCGGCGTGCGTGTTCAGCACGCAGATGTCGGGCACGCTGACGCTCGACAATGTCGACATCCACGGTTGCGGAGCGTACGGCGTGTTCGTCGAGGGCGGGCCGGCGACCGACGCGGCGCGCCAACGTGGTCATCACCGACAGCGCGTTCTCGAACAACGGCACCAACGGCACCAACGGCTCGAGCCACATCAAGCTCTGGGGCTTCGACGGCGACGCGCTCATTCAGGACGTCACCATCACCGGCGCTCCAGAATCTGACGGCGGAGGCGCAGCGGCCGGACTACGGCATCGAGCTGACCGGACAGCCGAACCCCGTGAGCGCGTTGGCCGCCGTCGATGGGCAATGTCACCATCGACAATGTCACGGTCACCGGCCTGTTCCACAAGATCGGCGTCGCCTTCTACAACTACGCCGACATCGACGGGTTGACCATCGGCGGCACCGGCGACCTCGATCTGTCGAGCGTCGAGACGATTTGGGGTGCGGCGCTCAACATCGACGGCATCGCCGCCGATTTCGATGCATCCGTTTTCGACCTCACGCTGCCCGCCGGCGCCGGCATCCACACCGAGCTGCAGGGCGACAAGCTCGGCCAGGCTGCGATCTCGCAGACCATCATCGGCACCACGTCGAACGACCGGCTCTCGGCAAGGGCGGCAACGACACCCTGCACGGCGGCCAAGGCGACGACATGCTGTTCGGCGCCGACGTGCCGGGCAGCCGCTGGATGGCGATACCGGCGCGGATACGCTGTTCGGCGAAGCCGGCATCGACACGCTCTTCGGCGGCGCCGGTGCCGATACGCTGGACGGCGGCACCGGCGCCGACACCGATGGCCGGCGGCGCCGGCAACGACACCTATGTCGTCGACAGTGCCCTCGACGTGGTGACGGAAGTTGCTGGCGAAGGCACCGATACGGTGCAGTCGTCGATCACTACACGCTCGGTGCCGATGTCGAGAACCTGACCCTGACCGGCAGCGGCAACATCAATGGCACCGGCAACGCGCTCGCCAATATCATCACCGGCAACAGTGGCAACAACACGATCGAGCGGCCTCGGCGGCGCCGACGGCACCTCAGCGGCGGCGGCGGCGCGGCGGTCCTGGCGGCGCCGGAACCAACACGACCGGTGCTGTGCCGCCGTGGTCACGGCGAAGCATCGCGGCCGTGGCCGATGCCGATGCCGCGTCGCAGATCGCCCCCAGGCCGAGCTCGCAGCAGGTCAACGCGGGCGCCGAGGGTTGAATTACCTGCGACCGGCGTAGAGCAGTCGGATCGCCAAGCGGGCAACTGGTCTGCTCATGGGCAACGGCGGCTGCACCTACCATCGCCGGCACGATCGACGCCGCCGCGATGGCACACCGATCATCGGTGCCCGCCGGCACGTCGACGCTCACCGGGCGGCGGTCCGGCAACGAGCTACCTTCCTCGTCGCCAATGCCGGCGTCACCCCACGCACGTCAACGGCGATGCCGAACCGACACGCGTGCCGAGATCATCATCGATGGTAGCGTGCGCGGCAACATGCGCTCGGAGTTCAGCGGTCGAGACCTGAGCGACCACCTTCACCGGTCGCATTTTGACGCCTAGTGCAGGCGGACGATGTCGCGATCCGCAACGACATCATCACGCCATCCAGCCGGACCATGCCCTGTATACGCTCAGCAGTGCCGCCAGCGTGACGCTCAAGAACTACCGCCTCCCGGGCATGACGCCGTACCTGGCATCGATCGACGCGAATGTTGCATGGCCGCTTTCGGACGCTGCCGGTTCGCCGGGTGACCAGTACGGGCGACATCTTCACGGGCTCGCCTGGCGTGCTCGACTCAACCTCGGCCGCATCCCCGGCGGCCGTTGCAGACGATGATCGAGATCAATTGCCTCTCGGCTTCCTGCTGGCGAACAACACCGACGTGGACGTGAGCAGGCAACACCTTCGCGAACGTCGTCGACCCCTAATCCCTCAGGTGGCCTACCTCAGGTTCCGCATCCACGCCTCACCGGGCCCGTTTCAGGGCTGAATCCGAACAGCAACACCTTCACCGACGATGCGGTCGGGTTCGGACGTCCATCAGCGACGACGTGGCGCCGGGCCGTCGCAATTTCGACGACGTCTTCAGCGCCAACGGCCAAACGCACATCGCCAATGAGGTCACCGACGACGACCGATTCACTCCACACCGATCAGACACCTTCGACGCGTGCTGCCATCGTTGCGCTTCGACGCTCAGCTGCTCGCGATCTGCCGACAAGTCCTGATCCGTCGACGACGCGGCAGCTCCAGCTCGTCGTGCTGGAGGCTGGCCACGTCTATGCTCACGGCGAACACATTGCTCGCACCGGCGCAACCACGCCGAGCTTTCCGGCGGCCGTCGATTCCGCGGCGCTGAACGCCGTCCATGTCGGCGCGGGCGCTCTACGGGGAACGCAACCACCCTGGCGAACAACCTGACCGTCTGGCAGCGCCCGTCGAGCGCGACCGGGCTTCGCGCTGACGCTCGGCACGGGCGTGCTCGGCGTAGCTGGCTGTTCGCAAGAGACATCAACGGCACCGGCAATGGGCTTGCCAACACCATCATCCGGCAACATCGGCAACAACACGCTGTCGGCGGCGGCGGCAACGACACCCTCAATGGCGGCGCGGCTTTTTTTTTATGCGGGCAATGGTCTGCTCCGACGGCGGCGCCGGCGCCGACACCATGGTCGGCGGCGACGGCAACGACACCTATGGCGTCGACAACGCCGCCGACGTGGTCACGGAAATCGCCGGCCAGGGCACCGATACGGTGCAGTCGTCGATCAGCTACACGCTCGGCGCCAATGTCGAGAACCTCACCCTTACCGGCACCGCCAACATCAACGGCACCGGCAACGGCGCTCGACAACGTCATCACCGGCAACAGCGGCCGACAACATCCTCACGGGCTCGGCGGCGACGACACGCTCGACGGCGGCGCGAGCTCGACCCGCTGATCGGCGGCCCCGGCAACGACACCTATGTCGTCGACAATGCCGGCGACGTCGTGACCGAGAGCGGGCAGCGAAGGCACCGACACGGTGCAGTCGTCGCTCAGCTACACGCTCGGCGCCAATGTCGAGAATCTGACCCTGACCGGCGACGCCGACATCAACGGCGGCGGCAACGCCGTCGCCAACATCATCACCGGCAGCACCGGCATCAACATCCTCACCGGCCGGCGGCGGCAACGACACCCTCGTCGGCGGCGCCGGCACCGACACCGCGGCTTACACCGCCACGCATCACCGCCTCCGCCGTGACCTCCGATGGGGTCGGCCACTTCATCGTGACCGCCGGGCGCAGCGAAGGCACCGACACGCTCTCCGGCATCGAGAAGATCGACGGCGCCGGCTCGGCCAACATCCTGCTGGTCGGCAACGGCGGCTACGCCACCATCCAGGCGGCGATCGACGCCGCAAACCCCGGCGACACCATCCTCGTCGGGCGGGACCTACGGCGGCTTCACCGTCAACACGGCAAATTGGAGCATCGTTCGGTTGGCAATGCCGCTCAGGCACCCTCCTGACCCGACCGGCGTTCCGCCCGGCAGGCGAGCAACGACTCCTTCGAGGCCAACATCCGCCTACAGCGGTCGGCGGGCGTGGCCGTCGGCGCAAGGCGTTCGCTCGGGCTTCACGATCACCGGCTTCTCTCGGCAGCAACTCACCCTCGCACGGCTTTCGCCGACCGGGAATACGTTCATCGATAACGTGACCGGCCTCAGCAAGCCGACGGCGGCGCAGGTCACGAACCTGACGGTGAACGACAACTCGTTCACCCAGGGCATCCACGGCATGACCATCCAGGCTGCCGGCACGGCAGGCCGGGTCGTTCGACGGCATCACGATGAACGGCAACCCCTTCTCGGCACCTGTCCGAGAAGGGCATGTATTTCGAGCAGCTGTCGAACGCGTTCGCTCGACGGCAACAGCTTTAGACGATGTCGGCAACTACGGGCGGGTCGCGCCGCCGTTCGGCAGGCCTGCAGAACGGCGAGTTCGGCCAGGCGATCGACATCAACCTGAAGTACGAGACCTACTCGAACGTCACCTTCACCGACACGATGATCACGAACTCGGGTCATTCCGACCGGACGGCTCCGGTCGTCCGGCCTACTTCGGCGCGGCCATCGGCGTCAAGATCCGCGACGACGCGCCCTCCTACGACGCGCAATCCGGCCGACTTCGACGGCCAGATCGTCTTCAACGGGCTCAGCATCGACGGCACCAGCACCGGCGTCCGCGTCGGCGAACCGGGCAAGGATAACGTCGGGCCCGATGTGCTGCTGCAGAACGTGACCATCGGCAACGCCACGGTCACCGACCTCGCCAACGTCACTGATCCCGTGAACGGCGACACGACCAGCGTCGAGCTAGCGGCCACAGAGACAGGCTTGAACGCCTCGACCTCGCAGGCCGACGTGGACGTCATCGGCAACGCGCTCGCCAACACCATCATCACCGGCTCGGGCGACGACACCATCACCGGCGGCCTCGGCGCCGACAACCTGACCGGCGGCGACGGCAACGACACCTTCAAATATGTCGCCGGCGACGGCGCCGATACGATCGTCGGCGGCGCTCGGCAGCGACACCCTCGACTACACCGGCACCGCCGGCGCGGTGACCGTCGATCTCGGCGCCAGCACTCCGACCGCCACCGGGATCGGGTCGCTCACCGGCATCGAGAACGTCACCGGCGGCAGCGCCGGCGACACCCTCACCGGCAGTGCCGCCGCCAACACCCTGACCGGCGGCGGCGGCAACGACGACGCTCGACCGGCGGGGCCGGGCTCGACACCGCCGCGTTCGCCACGACGCTCACGGTCGCAGACGTCGTAGCCGCCGGTGTCCGTTGGACGGTGACGACCGGCAGCGGCCCCGGCACCGAAATCGATACGCTGTTCGGCATCGAGTTCATCGAGCATGGCGGCGGCCGCTTCGTGCTCATCGACCCCAGCACTCACCAGCGGCGGTTTCTTTTCAGTGCAGGAGGCAGTCGACGCCGGTGCCGGTACGCGGCCCGGCGACGCGTTCGTGTTCGCCGCGGCGCCGACCGAGGTCAACATCATCATCGATACGAATGACGATCTCGACTTCACCGATCCCGTACGACGTGCCGACCGACGTCCATGTCACCGGCGACGGGCAGCGCGCATGTCACCACCGGCTCCGGCGACGACTTCATCGTCACCGGCGAGGGCGACGACACGATCCATACCGGGGACGGCGACGACTTCGTCGAGGCCGGCGACGGCGACGACGACCATCGTCGGCGGACAGGGCGGCGGCAACGACATCTATGACTGCGGCATCGGCAACAATACCGCCAGCTACCCGTCGGCGACCAACACCATCATCATTGATCTCAGCGCCGAGGACTCGCTCCGAGCAGGCGACGCTGGCGGAGGCCACGCATCGGTCGCCCTCCTTGCCAGCATCGACGCGTACCCCTCTCCCTGCAGTACGATCCGGACATGCCGGTCGGCTACGCGCAGGGCGTCGACATCGGCACCGACGTGCTGATCGGCGTCGAGAACGCCTCCGCGGCTCCGGCAACGACACCATCTTCGGCAACAGCGGCGCCAACGTCATCACGGCCGCCTCGGCAACGACACCATCAATGCCGGCGCCGGCGACGACACCATCCTCTACACCGTCGGCGACGGCGTCGACATCATCGACGGCGGGGCACACACCATTGGGGACACCCTGGCGGTGTCGGGAACCGCGGGCGACGACACCATCGACGTCCTGTAACGGCTGGACGTCAGTCACCTCGATCGAGGGCATGACCCCGACCAATGTGGAGATCTACACGGTCGACGGCCTCGCCAATGGCGCGGCGGGCGACACGCTCGAGCTATGCCGGCACGGCACCGGGTGACCGTCGATCTCGCCACCGGCAGCGCCGTCGGCTTTACGTCGGTGGCCGGCATCGAGAATGTCATCGGCGGCAGCGCCTTCGACACGCTCACCGGCAACACCGGCAACAACAGGCTCGATGGCGGCGCTCGGTCGACGACGCCCTCGCGGGCGGCGCCGGCGACGACACCTACATCGTCGACAACGCCGGCGACACGGTGATCGGAGAGCCGCCAACCAGGGCACCGACACGGTGCAGTCGCTCGGTCACCCCACACGCTGGCGGCAACGTCGAGAACCTGACCCTGACCGGTGGCGACGACATCAACGGCTCCGGCAACAGCTCTCGCCAACACGATCATCGGCAACAGCGGCAACAACATCGCTCAACGGCGGCGCCGGCGCCGACACCATGGTCGGTGGTGCACGGTAACGATGTCTACGTCGTCGACAATGCCGGCGACCTGGTGACCGAGAAGCGCTCGGCGAGGGCACCGACACGGTGTAGTCGCTCGCTCAGCTACACGCTGGCGCCAATGTCGAGAACCTGACCCTGACCGGCAGCGGCAACATCAACGGCACCGGCAACGGCGATGCCAACACCATCACCGGCAACACCGGCGACAACATCCTCACCGGCGGCGGCGGCGCCGACACCTTGGTCGGCGGCACCGGCATCGACACGGCGAATACACCGCCGCCATCACTGCCTCGATGGTCACCATCGGTGCCGGCCAGTTCGTCGTGACCACCGGCGGCGCCGAAGGCACCGACACCCTCTCCGGCATCGAGATCATCGACGGCGCGGGACGGCCAACATCCTGCTGGTCGGCAATGGCGGCTTCGCCACCATCCAGGCGGCGATCGCCGCGGCGGCCGCCGGCGACACCATCATGATCGCGGCCGGGCGCGTACGACGAGAACGTCGTCGTCGACAAGGCCGTGACCATTCTCGGCGCCAACCACGGCGTGTCGGGCACCGGCACCCGCGGGGCGGAATCCGTCATCGACGGCGGCTTCGAGATCACGGCGCCGGCGTCGTCATCGACGGCGTCCGCATCGAGAACGGCGCGCCTGCCTTCGGCAGCATCGACGCGGTCCATGTCAGCGCCAACAACGTCACCATCACCAACTCGGTGCTGCAGGGCGCCGGCGCCCCCGACACCTTCGCCCTGGAGACCGAGGCCGGCGCCAACATCACCGGCCTGACCATCAGCAACAACCTGGTCGACGGCTGGAACGACGGCGTGTCGTTGCAGCAGGGCACCGCGGCGATCATTACCGGCAACACCTTCCAGGACATGGTCAATCTGGCCCTGCGGCTGGACGGCGTGACCGCGGCCACCAACGTCAGCGCCAATACCTTCCCGAACAACTCCGGTCCTGGCGGCCACATCGGCGTCACCGTGTTCGAGGGTGATTTCGATGTTGGCGCCATCGTCGGCGTCAACACGATGGACGCCAGCGGCGGCCGGATCGGCATCTTCGCCAATGACGACGCGCCGCAGGCCATCACCGGCACCCAGTTCGGCGACTTCATGTTCGACAATAGCGTCGGCGGCCAGGCGCAGACCTTCCATGGTGGCGCCGGCGACGATTTGCTCAACGGCGGCGCCGGCGACGACACGCTCGACGGCGGCGCCGGCATCGACACGCATGACCGGCGGCACCGGCAACGACACCTACGTCGTCGACGACGCCGGCGACGTCGTGATCGAGAGCGCTCGGCGAAGGCACGCGACACGGTGCAGTCGTCGGCGTCACTACACGCTCGGCGCCAATGTCGAGAACCTGACCCTGACCGGCGCTGGCGATCAACGGCACCGGCAACGCGCTGCCAACGTCATCACCGGCAACGGCGCCGTCAATACGCTCAACGGTCTCGGCGGCAACGACACGCTCGACGGCGGCGCCGGCAGCCGACACGCATGGTCGGCGGCGCTGGGCAACGACACCTACGTCGTCGACAATGCCGGCGACGTCGTCATCGAGAGCGGCGGCGAGGGCATCGACACCGTGCAGTCGCCTCGGTCAGCTACACGCTCGGCGCCAATGTCGAGAACCTGACTCTGACCGGCGCGGCAGCGCTCAACGGCACCGGCAACGCGCTGGCAACACGCTCACCGGCAACAGCGGCGCCAACACGCTCAGCGGTCTCGGCCGGCAACGACACGCTCGACGGCGGCGCCGGCGCCGACACCCTGATCGGCGGCGCCGGCGACGACACCTATTCGTCGACAATGCCGGCGACGTGGTGACCGAAGCGCCGGCGAAGGCACCGACACGGTGCAGTCGTCGATCGACTACACGCTCGGCGCCAATGTCGAGAACCTGACCCTGACCGGCAGCGGCGTTCATCGGCACCGGCAACGACGCGGCCAACATCATCACCGGCAACGCCGGCGTCAACATGCTCGTCGGTCTCGGCGGCAACGACACGCTCGACGGCGGCGCCGGCGCCGACACCCTGATCGGCGGCTTGGGCGACGACACCTACGTCGTCGACCATGCCGGCGATGTGGTCATCGAGAACGACGATGGGGGCATCGATACCGTCAATTCGTCGGCCCATTTGCGGCTCACGGCGAACGTCGAAAACCTGAACCTGCTAGGGGGTGCCGATCTCCAAGGAGCCGGCAACAGCCTGGCGAACACCATCACTGGCAATACCGGCAACAATGTCCTCGACGGCGATGCGGGCGCTGATGTGATGTCTGGTGGAGCCGGCAACGACCTCTACTTCGTCGATAATGGCAGCGATCAGACGATCGAGAACGCCGACGAGGGCTACGACACGGTCTTCTCGACAACCCATCTGCAGCTGTCGGCGAACGTAGAAAACCTGTTCCTGCAAGGCGATGCCGATCTGCAGGCCTACGGCAACAGTCTGGGCAACCTGCTCTTCGGCAACACCGGGAGCAATCTGCTCGACGGCGCCGCCGGCGCCGACGCGATGTTCGGCGGCGACGGCAACGACGCCTATTTCGTCGACAATGCCGGCGACGCGACGATCGAGAACGCCGATGAAGGCAACGATGTGGTGTTTTCGACGCGCGCACTTGCGGCTGTCGGCCAACGTGGAATACCTGGTCCTGCAAGGCAGCGCCAACCTGCAGGGCGGTGGCAACAGTCTGAACAACGTGATCATCGGCAATAGCGGCAACAACCTCCTCGATGGCGACGCCGGGGCCGATGGGATGTTCGGCGGCGCCGGCAACGACGTCTATTTCGTCGACAATGCCGGCGATGGCGTCATTGAAAACGCCAGCGAAGGCGCCGACGCGGTCTTTTCCACGGCCCACTTCGGATTGTCGGCGAACGTGGAATCCCTGGTGCTGCAGGGCAGCGGCAACCTGCAGGGCTACGGCAACAGCGGGGCGAACACGCTCTACGGCAACACCGGCGGCAATCTGCTCAACGGCATGGCCGGTGCCGACGTCATGCGCGGCGGCTCTGGGCAACGACGTCTACTTCGTCGACGACGCCGGCGACCTCGTGTTCGAGAACGCCGGCGAAGGCACCGATGCGGTATTCGCCACCGTGAACCAGACGCTGTCCGCCAATGTGGACACCCTGGTGCTGCAGGGCTCTGCCAACCTCACCGGCACCGGCAACGACGCTGCCAACAAGCTCTTCGGCAATGCCGGCGAGAACACCCTCGACGGGGGCGCCGGCGCCGACAGGCTCACGGGCAATGGCGGCGACGACACCTTCGTGTTCAACGCCGGGCAGGCCGACGGCGACACCGTCGTGGACTTCACCGCCGGCGGATGCGACTGCAGTTCGTCGGCTTCGGAGCTGTCCGGGTGCGACGTTCACCCAGATCGGCGCGACCAACCATTGGGTGATCCATTCCGGTCTTCCCGGCGGCCTGGACGAGACCATCACGTTCACGAACGGCGCGGCGCCCACCGACTTCCTGTTCTCGTAAGGAACGTCCGTGAAGACCCCGCCGGCCTGCCGGCGGGGATCTCGATCCGAGGGGAACGGCGGCGGGCGCGCGAGAGGGTTTCTCTCTCACCGCTCGCCGCCGCTTCTATCGTTTCCACCGCTCCCGCGCGCACTGCGTTGGACTCGATCACTGCTGCCGCGGACTCGGTGTGCTCCCCTCCCCCTTGTGGGGAGGGGTTGGGGGTGGGGGTCGTTGTTGGTGGACTCCTCGCGCCCAACAACTACGACCCCCACCCCGCCCGCCTTCGCTTCGCTTCGGCGCAAAGCCGATGCTCCGCATCGGCGTTCTTGGCGCCAAGGACGGCGGCCGAAGGCCGCCTATGCCTCCCCACAAGGGGGAGGGTAGGTTGCGGCTTGAGCCGTCGTGCAAGGCGACCGAGTGCGTGGCTCGCGCCGCTTCCACTTCAACGGCACAAATTCTAGCGGGTACCCAGCACGCTCTGCATGAACGCCTGCGCCGTCATGGGCTCCGCATGGGGAAAGCCCTGCGCCAGGTGGAATCCCATCTCGCGCACGGCGAGAAAATCGGCGCGGCTTGCCACGCCCTCCGCCACCGTGCGCGCACCCACGGCGTCGGCCAGATCGACGATCCGCCGGCACGTCGCCTGCTTGCGGGGATCGCTCGCGCAGCCGGCGACGAATTGCCGGTCGACCTTGAGCTCGACGAACGGGAAGTCGCGCACGCGCGCGAGCGCGTGCCAATCCGTCCCGACCCCGTCGATCGCGATGGCGATGTTGTGGTGCCGCAGCCGCCTGGCGACGTCCTTGGTGAGATCCAGGTCGCGAATGACGTCCGCGGCGTCGATCTCGATCATCAGCCCTTCGAACGCCGGGTGATCCGGCATCCGCCGGCACAGATCATCGAGTGCTCGCGAGATCCCGAAAGAAGGCGACCGGCAGGTTGATCGCGATCTCGACGTGGCCGTGCGCGGCCGCGAAACGGCGCCAGTCGTCGACGGCGCGGGCGATCACGACGTCGGCGAGCGCGCCGAGATGGAACTCGCCGTCATCGGATGCGACCAAGCCGCGGCTCGGATGCCGCACGCGCGCGCGGGCCTCGACGCCGGCCACCGCGAGCGTGCGCGTGTCGACCTTCGGCTGGTAGCACAGCTCGAGCCAATCGGCGTCGAGCGCCCGCGCGGTGTCCCCCGGGGAGGTCGGCGGCGCTTCGATGAGCGGGGCGACGCAATCGCGCACGTCGGCGGCGCCAAACGGCGTCGGCAGCAAGGGCAGCATGCGCAGGCCCAGGCTCTCGCCGAGCTCGCGGACGGCTGCCACCATAGGCGACACGCGCGGACCCAGGACCAGGACCTTGCCGTCGAACTTGCGGCCTGCGAGCAATTCCACCATCTCGCAGGCTTCGATCCCGCCGGTCGAGGAGCCGATCACGACGAGCGCGGGTCGTCGCGAATCGAGCGCCGCGGCCAGCTCGCCGAGCTCTGCGCATTCGCCGACGATGAAGCCGAGCTCCTGCAGAATTCTCCGCCAGGAATGTCCGCATGGCCGCTTCGGCGTCGGCGACATAGGCGCGCGGCATGATGCGTCCGACGACGCGAGCGCTACAGCCGCGCCCGCGCCTTCATATTTTTGATTTTCCATGGCACCCCCCTGCATTGACGGTGCCCATGCTAGCGACGCGGCGATGCCGAAAAGTGAAATCTCCCGTCGACGCGGCCGCAAATGTCCGAGTAGCATCAACCTCGGCTTGCCCGGGTCGCTAAAAATCTTTTCAATTGCTTCGTAGGATGGGTTGAGCGAAGCGAAACCCATCGCCTTCGGCAAATGCTCGCGATTGATGGGCTTCGCTGACGCTCAACCCATCCTCAGTCGCAAAATTTTCCTCAATTGCTCAGTAGGATGGGTTGAGCCTAAGGGCGTTTACGCCCGTCTTCGCGGGCTATGGCGAAACCCATCGCCTTTCCGGATGCCCGCGATTGTGGGAAGCCATGCGGTGATGGGTTTCGCTAGCGCTCAACCCATTCTACGCCGATGCCGCCGCGCCCTCGATGGCGCTTTCGCGCAGCCTGCCCTGGTTGGCGAGGAACCAGTCGTAGTAAAGCCGCAACCCTTCCTCGAGCGGCGTCATGGCCGACCAGCCCAAGGCATGGATGCGGCTGCTGTCGAGCAGCTTGCGCGGCATGCCGTCGGCGCGCGAGGTGTCGTAGACGATCCGTCCTTCGAAGCCGACGCAACGCCTGATGAGCTCGGCGAATTCCGCAATCGTGATGTCGGAGCCGGCGCCGATATTCACGTGCGAGTCGCCGGAATAGCGCTGCAGCAGAAAGAGCGCGGCGTCGGCGAGATCGTCGACGTAGAGAAACTCGCGCCGCGGCGTGCCGGTCCCCCACACGACGACCTCGGCGGCGCCTGCCACCTTGGCTTCGTGAAAGCGGCGCAGCAGCGCCGCCGGGACGTGGCTGGTCTCGGCATGAAAATTGTCGCCGGGGCCGAAGAGATTGGTCGGCATCGCCGAGATGAAATCGCGGCCGTGCTGGCGGCGGTAGGCCTGGCACAGCTTGATGCCCGCGATCTTGGCGACCGCATAGGCCTCGTTGGTGGGTTCCAGTGGTGCCGTCAGCAGCGCGTCCTCGGGAATCGGCTGCGGCGCTTCACGCGGGTAGATGCACGACGAGCCGAAGAACACGAGCTTTTCGACCTCGGTGCGGTAGGCGGCGTGGATGATGTTGGCTTCGATCAGCAGGTTGTCGTAGAGAAAATCGGCCGGAAACGCGTTGTTGGCGTACATGCCGCCCACGCGACCCGCGGTGAGGAACACGACGCGGGGACGATGCGACGCCATCCAGTCCTCGACCTCGGATTGGCGCCTGAAATCCACCACCCCGCGACCCGGATCGCGCAACAGCGCGCATGATTCGCGCCGCAGCCGGCGCATCACGGCTCCCCCCACCATGCCATGCTGCCCCGCGACCCAGACCAGCTTGTCGGTCAGGTCGAAGCGCGGTCCCGGATTTGACTCCTTTCCCCTGGTCGTCTCTGATTGCATGAACGTCGGACTCGAATTGCCTAGCTGGACACCGCAATGGTGCCTGCGCCCATCTCCCCGCGTCAAGTTCATGCCCGGTCAGCGCGTCTCGGTCGTCATGCCCGCGAAGGCGGGCATCCAGTAATCGCCGAACTGGGTGAAAGGCATGGCTTCGGCCTCGATCGCATCCGTACGGGTTACTGGATGCCCGCCTTCGCGGGCATGACAGCGGAGAACGGTCTGATATTCGATCCGAAGCCAGTCCTTCACCAACCACGAAGACGCGCCGCTCGATGAAACCCGCTGCGTTCGACTATGCAAGGCCGAAGGACCTCGACGAGGCCTGCGCGATGCTCGCGGCGGCCGATGACGCGCGGATCATCGCCGGGGGACAGACCCTCGTCCCGCTCATGGCGATGCGGCTTGCCCGGCCGCAACGGCTGATCGATATCGCCCGTATCCCCGATCTCGCCTTCGTGCGCGAAGAGCGCGACGCCATCGCGATCGGCGCCACCACCCGTCAGTGCGTGCTCGAGCACGATCCCCTGATCCGCGCCGCGGTGCCGCTCCTGTCCAAGGTCATGCCGTTCGTCGGCCATGCCCCGATCCGGGCGCGCGGCACCGTGGGCGGCTCGCTCGCCAATGCCGACCCGGCAGCGGAGATCGCGCTGGTCGCAGTCACTCTAGGCGCGACGCTCGTCTATCGCGAAGGGTCCGCGAGCGCCGAAATCGCGGCGTCCGATTTCTTCATCGGCCCGATGACGACGGCGCTGCCGCCGGCCGGCTGTCTCACGGCCGTGCGGTTTCCACGCTGGCGCGACGCCCGCATCGGCGTCGGCTTCCACGAGGTCAATGCGCGCAGGAGCGATTTCGCCTTCGCCTCGGCCGCCGCGCAGATCGCGCTCGACGACAACGGCATCTGCCGGCGGGCCGCCGTCGGCATCGGCGCAGTGACGCCTTGCCCGCTGCGGCTCGATGCCGTGGCGACTGCGCTCGAAGGAACGCGCGCAGAGGAGCCCGCCGTGCGCGCGGCGGTCGAGGCGGCGCTCGCCGATATCGAGCCGTTGTCCGATCTGCACGCGTCGGCCGCCTATCGCCGGCGCGCCGCGGCGACACTCGCCATGCGCGCGATCGCCGATGCCTATCGGGCCGCCGAGGGCACCCATGCGCGTTGAGCTTGACGTCAACGGCGAGACGCGCCCGGTCGAGGTCGAGCCGCGCTTGACCCTGCTCGATTGCCTGCGGGACCAGCTGCTGCTGACCGGCGCCCATGCCGGCTGCGAGCACGGCGTCTGCGGCGCCTGCACCGTGCTGGTCGACGGCGCGCCGGTGCGCTCCTGCCTGATGTTCGCGGTGCAGGCCGACGGCTATGCCATCACCACCATCGAGGGCCTGGCGCCGGGCCCGGGCGAGCTCTCCCCCATTCAGGACGCCTTCTGCGAGACCCACGGGATGCAATGCGGCTATTGCACGCCGGCGATGATCCTCACCGCCCACGCGCTGCTGGCCAACAACGCCGCGCCGACCCGCGCGGACATCGTCGATGCCATTTCCGCCAATATCTGCCGCTGCACCGGCTACGCGCAGATCGTCGAGGCGGTTGCGCTCGCGGCCGAGCGCAGGCGCGGCCTGAACCTGCCGGCGGGCAAGCCATGAGCGCGAAAGCCTTCCGGTTCGTGTCGGCCGATCGCCGCGTGCGCGAGGATCGCCGCTTCGTCGCCGGCAAAGGCCGTTTCGCCGCCGACATCGCGTTGGCAGGGACGCGGCACGTGGCGCTGGTGACGTGTCCGTATCCCGCCGCGCGCATCGTCGCGATCGACGGCGCCGCAGCGCTCGCCATGCCCGGCGTGCACTACGTGCTGGGCGGCCGCGAGCTTGCGGCAGCATCGCAGCCGCTGCTGGCGGGCCTCGACACCCCGCACGTGCCGCGGCGCCCGCTCGCGGTGGAGGTCGCGCGCTATGCCGGCGAGTGGGTCGCGGCCGTGGTCGCCGACACGCGCGCCCTCGCCGAGGACGCTGCCGAGCTGGTGCAGGTGGACTATGAGCCGCTGCCGTTCGTGCTCGACGGCGAAGCCGCCTACGCGCCGGGCAGCCCGATCGTGCATCCCGATCACGGCTCCAACGTGCTGCTCGACCGTACCTTCGTCTGGGGCGAGGTCGAGAAGGATTTCGCCGAGAGCCCGCATCGTCTCTCGCTGCGGGTGACGTGGGGGCGCAGCTCCACGGTGCCGGTCGAGACCTTCGGCGTGCTCGCGAGCTGGGACCCCTGGCGCGAAATCCTCGACGTCTTCGCCTCGGTCCAGATGCCGCGCTTTCCCGACCAGATCGCGCTCGCGCTCAAGCTGCCGGGCTCGTCGGTGCGGGTGCACAACGATGTCGACGTGGGCGGCAGCTACGGCGTCAAGCGCGGCATCAAGCACGCGGTGCTGGCCGGCTATCTGTCGCGCCGGCTCGGCTTCCCGGTGCGGCTGATCGAGGACCGGCTGGAGAACATGCGCGGCGGCGACGGCCATGGCCCCGAGCGCAATTTCGATCTGGAGGTCGCCTTCGACGACGCCGGCGTGATCCGGTCGATGAAGATGCGCGCGCTCGACAATGTCGGCGCCTATGCCGGCCGCTCGCCGTTCCAGCTCGGCAAGCCCATCGGCGCCATCGTCGGCCCGTACCGCATCAAGAGCGTGCAGTACCGCGCCATCGCCGTGACCTCGAACAAGACCACCCAGGAGGCGGTGCGCGCGTTCGGCCAAGTCGCCGACCAACTACGCCATCGAGCGCGCGATCGAGGAGGTCGCCTGGCATCGCGGGCTCGATCGGCTCGAGGTGCGGCGGCGCAATCTCATTCGCGCCGAGCAGTTTCCCTATCTCATTCCAAGCGGTACCACCTACGACAGCGGCGACTACCACGCGGTCATCGACAAGGTCGTGGCCCGCGCCGACTATGCGGGGCTTGTTGCCGAGCGCGACCGCCTGCGCGCGCAGGGCCTGCTCGCCGGCATCGGCCTTGCCGCCTGCCTCGAGCCCAGCGGCGCCAATTCGACCTTCGAGCCGCTGCTCAATCCCAAGAACGAGACCACCACCTACACCGATTCCTGCCGCATCAACGTCGATGTCGGCGGCGCCGTCACCGCGACCATCCACACGCTGTCGGCCGGGCAGGGCCATGAGACGCTGGTCGGCACGGTCGTCGGCGAAGTCCTGGAAATCGACCCTGACCGTATCCGCGTGGTGCGGCCGGACTCGCTCTCCTCGCTGCCGAGCCAGAGCCCGGTGGGCAGCCGCATGGCGATCATGCTGGGCGGCGCGGCGTTTCATGCCGCGCACAAGCTCAAGGCGCGGCTCCTCGCCATCGCCGCGCACGACCTCGCCATCCCGCCGGAGCGCGCGAGCTATGCCGCGGGCGATGTGTTCGACCGTGCCGCGCCGCAGCGCCGGCGCAGCTGGGCCGAGCTCGTGACCATGGCGCACCGCAACTTCCATCGCCTGCCGCCCGGCACCGAGCCCGGCCTCGCCTTCAGCCACGTCATGCAGGTGCCGACCGGCGGAGCGCTGCCGACCGCCGATGGCCGCGTGCAGATGTATCCCTGCTTCGCCTTCGAGTTTCATCTCGTGCTGCTTGCGATCGATCCCGATCTCGGCAAGCCCGAGATCGAACGCTACTTCATCGGGCACGACTGCGGCACCGTGATCAATCCCAAGATCGTGCGCGGCATGACCATGGGCGGCATCGCCCACGGCATCGGCGCGGCGCTCTACGAGGAGTTCGCCTACAACGCCGAGGGCCAGCTCGTCGCCCAGAGCTTCATGGACTACCTGTTGCCGTCGGCGCACGAGGTGCCGCCGGTCGAGATCATCCATCACGAGACGCCGTCGCCGCATACCGTGTTCGGGCAGAAGGGTTCGGGCGAGTCCGGCTATCTCGGCGCGCCGGCGGCGATTGCGAGCGCCGTCAACGACGCGCTGCGGCCGCTCGGGATCGCGGTGAACAGCCTGCCGATCAAGATCGCGCAGCTCGGCGACATGATCGCCGCGGCGCGAAAAAATCTATCGCCCGATATGGGCTCCGGATGATGGCAGCGATCTCTCATCATGCAGCGATCTCTCCATCACACAGCGATCTCTCCATGATCATGCCCGCAATCTCTCCGTTGTCATGCCCGCGAAGGCGGGCATCCAGTAATCGCTGACACGCTTAGGGTATGATTTCGGCCTCAATTGCCCCCTTACGGGTTACTGGATGCCCGCTTTCGCGGGCATGACGACGGAGAATTAAGCTCTTCAAGAGCAAAAAAGGACATGGGAATGATCGTCGACGTCCACGGCCATCTGGTGCCGCCCGATCTGCTCTCCGCAATCCGCAAGGACGCCGGCCGTTTTGCGTCGCTGCGCCTGATCGAGAGCGGCGGCAGCCTGGCGATCGCGTTTGCCGGCGGCAAGCCATCGCGGCCGATCATGAAAGGGCTCAGCGATATGGCGGGGCGCCTGGCCTGGATGGGCAAGCAGGCGATCGACCGCCAGGTGGTCGGCGGCTGGCCGGACTGGTTCGGCTACGAGCTGCCGGCGGCCGAGGGCGAGGCCTGGTGCCGGCTGTTCAACGACGCGCAGCTTGCCGCGGCGAAGGCCGAGCCCCGCTTCGTGCCGCTCGCGAGCGTGCCCCTGCAGGACGGTGCGTGCGCCGCCGCCGTGCTGAAATCGGCGGTGGCGGCGGGTTTTCCCGGCGCGATGATCTCGACCCTGCCGCGCGGAATCGGCAGCGTGCTCGACGACGCCGACCTCGATCCGTTCTGGGCGGCGGCGGACGAGACCGGCGCCGTCATCCATATCCATCCGAGCTATGATGCCGGCGACGCGCGCGTGAACGACTATGGCCTCGCCAACGGTGTCGGCCGCATCAGCGACGCCATCGTCGCGGTCGCGCGGCTCGTCTGCAGCGGCCACGTCACGCGCTATCGCAACGCCAGGATATTCGCGCCCATGGGCGCCGCAGGACTGCCCTTCCTGCTCGGGCGGCTCAAGCGCAACCGCGAGATCACGCCGGGCATCGGCGATCCGGTCGAGGCGCTGGCATTGCTCTATACCGACAGCATCCTGCATGACCCGCGCGTGCTGCGATTTGTCGTCGAGATGATCGGCGCCGACCGTGTGATGATGGGGTCCGACATGCCGTTTCCGATCGGCGACGAGGAGCCCGCCAAGATCGTTGCCGCGGCCGGGCTCAAGCCCGATCAGGTTGCGTCGATCACCGGCGGGCTGGCGTGCAAGCTGTTCCGGATCGGGTGAGTGGTGGTGCGAAATTGCGCGGCCGAGGACCTCGTCTCTCCGTTGTCATGCCCGCGAGTGGACCGCAATCTCTCAGTTGTCATGCCCGCGAAAGCGGGCATCCAGTAATCGCTGGACTCGCTTGGAGTATGATTTCGGCCTCAATGGCCCGCGTACGGGTTACTGGGTCCCCGCTTTCGCGGGGACGACAACCGAGAGAATCTTAAGTTACTGCCAATGGGGCAAGAGCGATTCATGTGGAGGAAACGATGATCTCAATTCGGCTGAGTTGCGTGTCAGGTGCTGCGCTCGTGGCTCTGCTAAATGCAACACCGTGCCAGGCCCAAACGCTGGAGAAGCTCTCGATCGTGATCTTCAGCGCCCCTTCGCTCGGCGCCTTCATGCCGCCGGTGATCAAGGCGAGGAAGCTCGACCACGCCAACGGGCTCGACATCAGCTTCCAGGAACGCACGCCCGACGCCTATACCGCGCAGTTCAATTCCGGCGAGTTCAAGGTCGGGGGCAGTGCGTCGCTGCTCACCATCGGGCTCGCCGACAGCCGCGGCGTGAAGGTGAAATATCTCTTCAACCTGTTCGACTTCTGGGGCGCGGTGGTGACCTCGCGGCCGGAGATCAGGACGCTCAAGGACCTCGAGGGCAAGCAGCTCGCGGCCGCGCGCGCCACCACCAACTACGTGATGTTCGAGTTCTTCGCCAAGCGGCAAGGCGTCGACGTCTCGAAGATCCAGGTCGTGAACACGGCAACGCCGGGCCTCGTCGGCTATGCGCTCGCCAATCGCGCCGACGGGGTGCAGATCTGGGAACCGGCCTACACGCTGCTGCTCGCCAAGAAGCCGGACATCCGCACGCTCGATTCCGGCATCGAGACGACCTGGAAGGCGTTCGCCGGCGGCAGCCGCATCCCTTATCTCGGCGTCGGCGCGCATTCCGATTGGGCCGAGCAGAACCCGGCGCTGGTGGCGAAGCTCTACGCGACCTACAAGGCAGCGGCGGAATGGATCGCGAAAAACCCCGATGAGGCCGCGCCGCTCGTGGCGCCCGGGGCCAATGCCGACGACGTCAAGGCGATGGCCTCGCTCATCCGCAGCAACGAGCGCCTGGCCATGAGCCTCGCCGGCGCGAACGACGTGCGCAAGGAAATCGAGGCGGTCTACAAGGCCGGCATCGACGTCGGCTATTTCCCCGCGCTGCCGTCGAGCGCGACCATCTACGGCAAGCCGATCCCATGATCTCCAACCCTCGCCTGGTGCGGGCGCTGCAGGCGGCCGCGAGCACGCTCGTCATCGCGGGCGCCTGGCAGATCGCCTCGCTGTTCTTCCCGCATTACCTGTTTCCGTCGGTGCCCGATATCGTCACCCGCACGCTCGGCATCCTGTTCAGCTGGCCGCTGCTGGCGCAGGTGCTGGTCACGGCGTTGCGGATCTTCGCGGGGCTGTTGGGCGCATTCGTACTGGGCTGCGTGATGGCGCTGGCGATCGGCCGCTCGCCGCGGATCGAGAGCTACGTCACGCCGGTGCTGGTGTTCCTGCAAGGCATCCCGGCGCTGTCATGGGTGGTGATCGCCGTCATCTGGTTTTACGGCATCGAATTTCGCATCTTCTTCATCATGGTGATGACGACCCTGCCGGCCTTCACATTCCAGATCCTCGACGCTTTCCGCTCCATGTCGAAGGACCTGTTCGAGATGACCATGTCGTTTCGGCCGCGGCGCTGGACGCTGTTCCGCGTGCTGATCGTGCCGACGATCGTGCCCGGCATCCTCACGGCGTGGAAGGTCAATCTCGGCAACGCCGCGCGCGTGGTGGTGGTGGCGGAGCTGGTCGGCGCCACCGGCGGCGTCGGCTATGAGCTCTTGCGCCAGCAGCAGTTGTTCGACATGGCCGGTGCCATCGCGTGGACGCTGCAGCTGGTCCTGTTCGTGCTGGTGGTGCAGCAGACCATCACCGCGATCGAGACCTGGGCACTGCGCTACCGCGCCGTCTCCGAGCGCGCAATTTGAATCCCTCCGTTGTCATGCCCGCGAAAGCGGGCATCCAGTAACCCGTGCGGGAGCAGTCGAGGCCGAAATGATGCCGTAAAGCTGGGCCGGTGATTACTGGATCGTCCGCCTTCGCGGACGATGACAACCGAGGGAGCGTTGAGTTAGCGCGCAAGGCAGCACATGGCTGAGCCGGTCATCCGATTTCGCGACGTGAGCAAGGTGTTCCGCCGCGCCAATGGCCGCGGCGACCTCGTCGCGGTGGACAAGCTGTCGTTCGAGGTCGCGCGCGGCGAGATCGTCGCCGTGCTCGGCAAGACCGGCTGCGGCAAGTCCACCATGTTCAACCTGATCGCCGGCTTGATCGAGCCCAGCTCCGGCGAGGTCGCCGTGGCCGGCCATAATCCGTTCCACGATTTCGAGTTCTTCCGCGGCAAGGTCGGCATCGTGTTTCAGGGCGACCGGTTGATGCCGTGGCGCACCGCGCTTGCGAACGTTCTGCTCGGCCTCGAGATCCTCGACGTCGAGCCCAAGCAAGCGCAGGCGGTGGCGCGCGGCTGGCTGGAGCGGCTCGGACTGTCGGGGCACGAGAACGACTACCCGCATGCGCTGTCCGGCGGCATGCGCCAGCGCGTCTCGATCGCGCGCGCGTTCGCGGTCGAGCCGGAGCTCCTGCTCTGCGACGAGCCGTTCTCTTCCCTTGATGAAATGACGGCGCGCGATCTGCGGGCGGAATTCGTGCGGCTGGTGCGCCAGAACGGCAAGACCGCGGTCTTCATCACCCACCAGATCAGCGAGGCGATGGCGATCGGCGACCGCGTCCTGGTCTGCCATCGCCCGGCCCGCATTGCCTTCGAGGCCCGCATGGATCGCGCAGCGCCGGCGGGCACGCGGGAGCAGATCCACGCCAAGATTCTCGAAGTGCTCGCGCTCGACGCGCCGTCCGGCGCCTGATGGCATGGGGTCAAGATTTTCGTCTACAAACCGAATAAATATGTTGACTACGAATCGGGGTTGGCGTATGGTTCCAACATCCCGCTCGATGAGGGGCGTCTCCGGAGACGATCCTGACGGCGGAGCGGGGTGTGGCGTCGACCGCGGCTCGTAACCGCGGACACGAGACGCCCGGGGCCGCGGCCGGGCAGAAGCGCCCGGTTGCGTGGAGCCTTCGCACCAGGAGCCGGCAGGCAGTGCCGGCGACGGAAGCGGACCCTGGGCCGACAGCGCCACGGTGGAGCGCCGAGAGGCGGCCTCCCGGTTGCGCGGGAGGGCCCACGCCTCGCAAGCGTGGCGTCGCGCCCTACCAGCGCGACTTATTCAAGGCTGGCGCCTGTCGGCGCTCCGCCATCCCCTCGCGGGGGTGGCAGCAAGATGAAGGATCGATCCCCGGGCGCCGCAAACGCCGCGGGAGGAAGGAGAGCGGTAGTCGGTTGGATAGAGAGTGGTGGCGGGCACATCCGACACCGGGCTGTTTGACATTGTGAATAGGGGTAGCACGACCCCGCACCGGTTGCGTTCTGTCAGCCGGGGCGACGCACCCTCATGCGCAGCACACAAGACGGGGACGACACCTCGTAGGATGGGTTGAGCGCAGCGAAACCCATCGCCACGAGCCAATCCACGTTGCGCTTATGCTGACGATCAGACTGGGCGGAAGATTTGCAGGCGAGAAGGTGATGGGTTTCGCTGCGCTCAACCCATCCTACCTGCGGTCATCGCGTGGGGTCGCTGCAGCGCGTTCGTCGTCACCCGCCGGCCTTGTGGGCGCGCACCGGCACCGACATCGCGCCGATCGGATCGATCTGCGCGAGCATGGTGTCGCCCGGCTTGACCGGGCTCACCCCTTCGGGCGTTCCGGTATAGAGCACGTCGCCGGGATAGAAGGTGTAGAAGGTCGAGCCCCATTCGATCAGCTTGCGGCAGTCGTAGATCAGGTGCTTGGTGTTGCTGCTCTGCTTGATCTCCCCGTTGACGGAAATCTTGAGCGGCACGTCGTCCGGGTCGGGGATCTCGTCGGCGGTGACGAGCCATGGGCCGAGCACGGAATAGGTGTCGATCGACTTGCGAAAGCTGCGGTCCTCGGGCCCGCGCGCCGTCATGTCGAGGCCGATGCTGTAGCCGATGACGTAGTCGAGCGCCTTGTCGCGCGGGATGTCGCTGCCTTGCTTGCCGAAGATGATGGCGAGCTCGACCTCATGCTCGTTGCGCCGCTCGGGGAAGCGGATCGCCACGCCCTCGGACGGGCCGACCAGCGACGAGTTCGCCTTGAGGAACAGCCCGGCGGTGCCGATGGCGGGCGAGCGCATGACGTCCTGCGTCGCCGCCCGCGCCGCCATCTCCTCGATATGCGCGGTGTAATTCGTCGGCGCCGCAACCAGCTTGGAGGGCCGCGCCACCGGGGAGAGAAACTTCACCTCCGACACCGGCTTGCCCGGCGCCTTCGCCGCCATTTCCTCCAGGCGCGTGCGCCACGCCGGCAAGGCCGCGATCACGGCATCGCCTTTCATCGCGTAGGGGGCGGCCGCCCTGATCTGGGTCTGCGCCTCGGTGACGTCGTGCACCATGTCCCCGCGCACCACCCCCAGACGGTCGTCGTCGTACCGGCATAGCTTCATCGCATTCTCCTGCGTGAACTGATTCTTGAGCAACGCACCACACGGAACGTAACATGCTTCGTTGGTCTGAGGCGAAGCACTCGCTAGACCGGTTGTCCCCTCAGGCGTGAAAGCCAAACCATGGCCGAGATCGTCGCCGCCTTCGGCGTGCCGCACACCCCCAACTATCCCGCGCTCGCGGCGAAGCAAGGCCCCGATTGCGAACCGGCGCGTCTCTATGCCGAGATCGCAAGGCACCTGCGCGCAGCCGCGCCCGACGTGCTGGTGATCTATACCGACGATCATTTCAATACCTTCTTCCTCGACAATTTTCCGACCTTCGCGGTCGGCATCGCGGACCAGACGTCCGGACCCAATGACCAGACCGCGATGCCGAGCTACCGGGTCGCGGTCGAGGCATCGTTGGCGGGCCACGTGCGTGCGAAGGCCATCGGCCATGGCTTCGATGTCTCGCTGGCGCAGGACTTCGAGCTCGATCACTCCATCATGGTGCCGCTGCATTTCCTCACCCCGGACATGAGCGTTCCGATCGTCCCGTTCTTCATCAACGGGCTCGTGCCGCCGTTGCCGAGCTCGCATCGCTGCTACGCGCTGGGCCAGGCGGTGCGCGCCGCGATCGAGGATTGGCCGCAGGACAGGCGTGTCGCGGTGATCGGCAGCGGCAGCTTCTCGCTCGAAATCGGCGGGCCGAAAATCCCGCCCGGTGAACGCGCCGGCACCCCCGATCCGGCCTGGGCCAGGCGCGTGCAGGATCACCTCGAGCATGCGCGCGTCGGCGAGCTGGTCGAGGAAGCCACGCCGTCGCGACTTGCGCGCGCGGGCAACATCGGCGGCGAATTGCTCAATTGGATTGCCATGCTCGGCGTGGTCGGCAACCGCAAGCCGAGCTTCATCGCGCCCGAGATCGACCACGGGCATGCCTACGCGGCTTGGCGGCTGGACTGAGCCATGAGCATCTACGCGGTCAACAAGCTCTGCCGGGAGGCGCTGCACGACCCCGCCTTCCGCGCCGCGCTCAAACGCGATCCCGCAGCGGCCACGGCGTCATTGCCGCTCACCGAGGACGAGCGCTCGGCCTTGCTCAACGGCGACGTGGCCTGGCTTTACGAGCGCGGCGCGCATCCGTTTCTGCTCGCCTATCTCACGCGCTGGGAGCTGTTCGGCCTCACCGTGCCGCTCTACAGCGAGCGCATTCGCGCCGCCCGGCAGTAGCCTACTGCGGCTTGAGCCCGGACTCCTGGAAGAATGCGGTCCAGCGTTTCAACTCGCCGGCAATGAAGGCGGTGAGCGCGGCAGGGTCGGCATCCATCGACAGCAGCAAGTCCCGTTCGAACCGCTGCTTGAGCTCCGGCGCTTGCAGGGATCGCCGGACTTCCTGGTTGAGCCGGGCGACCATGGGCGCGGGAAGATTCTTCGGCCCTGCGAGCCACGACCAGATCGCGCCGCCGATGTCGGGATGGCCGACCTCGACGATGGTGGGAAGGTCCTTCAGCGCCGCCATGCGCTCGGTCGAGATCAGCGCCAGCGGCACGAGCGTGCCGGCATGGATGTGCTCGATCGCGGCGGACAGCACGATGCATCCGAGCGAGACGTGGTTGCCGAGCAGGTCGGCCATGACCGGTCCGCCGCCGCGGTACGGCACGTGATTGAGATTCGGCAGCAGCCCGGGCTTGCGGATCAACTGCTCGACCACGAGCGCGCCGAGCGTCGACTGCCCGGGGGAGGCCATGTTGAGCGGCCCGGTGCGATGCTTGGCGAACTGCACCAGATCGGCGAAGGACTTCACGCCGAGCGAAGGGTGGGCGACGATGATGAAGGTCTCGCCGCCGATCATGGCGATATGGGTGAAGTCCGCCAGCACGTCGTAGCCGAGATTGGGCGTGGTGGCGGGGGCGAAGATATGGGGACCGTATCCGCCGATCATCAACGTGTAGCCGTCGGGATCGGTGCGCGCGACCTGGAGGGCGCCGATGACGCCGCCGCCGCCGGCGCGGTTCTCGACGTAGAACTGCTGCTTGAAGACCTTCGAGAGCTCCTCGGCGACGAGACGCCCCATCCGGTCGGTGGTACCTGCGGCCGCGAACGGAACGACCACCTTCACCGGCCTGGTGGGCCAGTCCTGCGCATGGGAGGCCTCGCTCGAGACCACGATGACCGCGGCGAGCAGCACGGAAGCGATCGATGTCAGCCTGGTCATGTCTGCTAGCGCCGGTATTTCTGCTGCATGGCGGTGAAGTAGCCCTCGGCCCGCAGCGCCTCGAGCAGGCCCGCGTCCACGTAATCCTCGACCTTCTGGCTGCCGCCGGGGAACTGCGCCAGGATGTTCTCGGCGCCCGCGCGGGAGATTTCGATGTTGGCCGGCGATTGCGCCTTGAAGTCGTTGTAGGCGATGTCGAGGATTTTCGCCTCGGTGATCTTGAGCTCCTTGGCCAGCACCTCCTTCGCACGCGTCTCGTCGGTGAGCGCGAGATAGTTGCCTTCGATCGTGCCCTTGAGGAACCGGGTGAGCACGTCGCGGCGGCCGGCGATGTCGCCCCGCCGCACGACGATCGAGCTGAACACCCAGGGAATCTGCTCGGGGACGAGATCGACGAGCACGTTGACCCCTTGCCCGCGCGCCAGGCTGGCGAGCGGCTCGTTGATGGGCGTTGCCTTGATCTCGCCCGCCTTCACGGCATCGAGCCGGCGCCCGCCGCCACCGTATTCCTTCAACGTCACGTCGTCGCGGGAGAGCCCGAGCCGCGCCAAAGCGAGCGTCACGGTGGAATCGCTCTCGGAGCCGAACGTGCTCACGCCGATGACGCCGCCCTTGAGATCGGCCGCGGTTTTCACCCCGGGCGCGGAGAAGAAGGTGAAGCGGATGACGTTGCTCAGCGAGCCGATGGTGCGGATGTCGCCGCCGCCGCGGTTGACCCGGATCACCGAGGACAATCCCACATGCATGACGTCGAGGCGGCCGGCTTGCAGCTCGGCAGCGCCGCGGCTGCCGCCGCTCATGTTGATGATGTCGACGTTGAGCCCCTGCGCGGCGTAGAAGCCGGCGTCGCGGGCCATGTACCAGGCCAGCACCGTATTGACCGGGTCGGAAATGCCGGCCTTGAGCACGATCGCCTCCTGCGCCGCTGCCGGCCGCCATGTGAGAACAATGAGGGCGAGGACGGCGGCGCAGACGGGTGCGGCGCGCGCGCGTCGTTTTGCTTGCATCGTGACCTTCCTCCCGAATATTTCTTATGTTCTTGCTCCGCGCACCGTAAACGATCGAGCGGTGTGGGAAACGGTTCAAGAACGCTAGCGGCCTGCCCGCGGCTTGTCCACGCACCACGCTTCTTCTCTTCTTCTCCTCTTCCGCGCCCTGTCGTGGGATTGTCACGGGTAGAAAATATTGTGACAATTCATGGGCTTGTTGGAAATCTTCCAAGGAATTGAACATGCTCGCTCGTTACCGTCGCCGCTTGCACGCATTCTCGATCATCGGCTTGGTTGCCCTGCTCGCGGTGCTCGCGCCGGCGCCTGCGACGCTCGCTGCCGAAACCGTCACCATCGGCGACCTGGTCTTCGTCAACAAGGCGCTGGTCGGGGTCGGACGCTTACCCTCCGATCTGCGCGACAAGTTCGGGGAGACCTTCGGCTCCGGATCGGCCATTGCGGTCGATCCGACGTCGTGGACGCGGACATCCGCGGGCTACCAGGGCACGTTCTATATGCTGCCCGACCGCGGCTGGAACGTCAGCGGAACGACCGATTACCGCGCGCGCCTCAACAAGCTTGCCATCACCTTGAAGCCGCTCGACGACCCGCAGGCGGTGCCGCTCGCGCAGCGCCAGCAGAGCGTCACGGCAACGCTCATCGATACCATTCTGCTCACCGACGCGGCGGGAGAGCCGCTCACCGGGCTCGACGCTGACGGCATCCGCCCTGCGGCGGACGGCTTGCCGGAGCTGCCGCAGGCGTCGAACGGCCGCGTCAGCATCGACGCCGAATTGCTCGTGCTGTTGCCGGACGGCGGGTTCCTCATCGGCGACGAATACGGTCCCTACGTCTACCGCTTCTCGCCGACGGGCCGGCTGCTCGCGGCGATCAGGCCGCCGGAGGCCTTTCTCCCCAAACGCAACGGCAAGGATAACTTCTCCTCCGACAATCCCGGTCCCGGCGCGAAATCACCGGAGCCGCGCCATCCGGAGAGCGGCCGCCAGAACAACCAGGGCTTCGAGGGGCTGACATTGACGCCCCCGCGCGGGCGATACCTGGTCGTTGCATTGCAGAGCGCGACCCGCCAGGACGGCGGCACCTCGCCGGAGACGCGGCGATATGCCCGGATTCTCTATTACGACGTTGCCGATCTCGATCGCCCGAAGCTCGTGCGTGAGCACGTGGTGCCGTTGCCGGCGTTCGAGACCGCGGACGGCCGACAGCGCGTGGCGGCCCAGAGCGAGTTGCTCGCCCTCGACGAGACGTTTTTCCTCCTGCTCTGCCGCGACGCCAGCAGCGGCTATGGCACCAACGGTGCGACCTCGCGCTATCGCAGCATCGAGCTGGTCGATACGTCGCGAGCGACCAACATCGCGGGCTCGCCGTACGACGGCGCCGTGCCGGTCGCCCCCAATGGCAAGCTGGCAGACGGAATCGTGCCCGCGACGCTCACGCGTTACATCGACATCAACAACAATGCGGAATTGGGCAAGTTCGGACTGCACAATGGTGAGCCGAACGACAACAACAATCTTTCGGAAAAATGGGAAGGCATGGCGCTGGTGCCGGCGCTCGATCCCGCCAATCCGAACGACTATTTCTTGTTCATAACGAACGACAACGACTTCATAACGCAGAACGGCTATCAGGTCGGCGCGGCGTACAAGGATCCGAGCGGTGCCGAGGTCGACACCATGCTGCTGGTCTACCGCATCACGTTGCCCATCCAACCGAAATAGCCTTGGCCGCGTACGACGCTGTCCCCCCATTTGGGTGCGGCGTGACAGCGCAATTTACACTAAACGTCTGCGCAACTGGAGTGTTGCACCGCACAAGCTAGAGCATGATCCCGAAAAGTGGGTACCGGTTTTCGGAAAAGATCATGCTCCAGCAATGAGCTAGCGGGATGACGATCCGAAGAAAGTCATCGCGCTCTAGGTGCGGCACCACGTCCCGCTCATGGGACCGCAATTCCGGGCATTGTCCCTTGCGGGTAGGCTAGCTTTGCTCCGATTGGCGTGCGATTTACCAAAAAATCGAGTCGCATAAGGAACTTCATTGCGGTCGACCCGTGTTCTTTGATGATGATAGGGACAACGGCCGCGGTGCGGGGGCGCAGGAAAAAAAGCTCAAGGGAGAGAACATCAATGCGAATAGTGAGACATCCGGTCTTCGGCGCAGTCTGTGCGCTGTGGATCGGGCAAGCGCTTGCGCCGGCACCGGCGCTCGCGGCCTGGGAACCGACGCGGCCGGTTGAATTCATCATACCCGCCGGCACCGGCGGCGGCGCCGATCAGATGGCACGCACCATCCAAGGCATCGTCACCAAGTACAATCTGATGAAGCAGCCGATGGTGGTGATCAACAAGGCGGGCGGGGCCGGAGGCGAAGGCTTTCTCGACGTGAAGGCCTCGCGCGGCAATCCGCACAAGATCATCATCACGCTGTCCAACCTGTTCACGACGCCGCTCGCCACCGGCATTCCCTTCAACTGGAAGGACCTGACGCCGGTCGCAATGTTGGCGCTCGATGAATTCATTCTGTGGGTCAATGCCGAGAAGCCGTACAAGTCGGCCAAGGAGTACATCGACGCCGCGAAGGCCGCGAACGGCACGTTCAAGATGGGCGGCACCGGTTCGAAGCAGGAAGACCAGATCATCACCGAAGCGATCCAGAAGAGCACCGGCGTCAAGTTCATCTTCATTCCGGAACGTGGCGGCGGCGCGGTGGCGGTCCAATTGGTCGGCAATCACGTCGATTCGACGGTCAACAATCCGATCGAAGCGGTCTCGCAATGGCGCGGCGGGCAGCTGCGTCCGCTCTGCGTGTTCGACGGCAAGCCGCTCGACTACAAGGAAAAGATCGCCGGCGACCTGTCGTGGAACAGCATCCCAACCTGCAAGTCGCAGGGGTTAGACATCGAGTATCTGATGCTGCGTGGCATCTTCATGACCCCCGGCGCGACCAAGGACCAGGTTGACTACTACATCGAGCTATTCACGAAGGTGCGCGAGACGCCGGAGTGGAAGAAGCTGATGGCCGACGGCGCGTTCAACCAGAGCTTCATGACCGGCCCCGACTACGTCAAATGGATCGCTGGTGAGGAAAAGCGCCACGAAGAGCTTATGAAGGACGCGGGCTTCCTCGCGAAATAAGCATCACAATCCGAATTCCGCCGGCGGACAAGTTTCCGCCGGCGGTCGCCTACGAGTATCTCGGGTGGACGACCGATGACCGGAAACTCGCCAGACGCCCGCGGCGCTGGACCGACGCACGCGTGAGCCGACCTGCGCCGACCGATCGGTCATCAGACGGTTCACCCTATGGCTAGCGGTTCGAGAGCCGCATTGCGCGCAGCCGAAGTTCTGGAATATTGTATACCAGCATGAGCGACGGTTCTCCCGAAAACGTACGTGGCGCCGGACCCACTCAACGGTCGGTCGAGATCGGCGTGACGCTGTTTATGGCTCTTTTCGCGCTGATCGTCATGGCCGGCAGCGTTCAGGTCGGCATCGGTTGGGGCGCGGAAGGGCCGCAGGCTGGCTTTGTTCCGTTCTATGTCGGCCTGATGATCCTCGGGTCGAGCATCATCAATTTAGGCGCGGTGATCTCGGAGCGTTCCGGCCACCGGCTCTTCGCCGAATGGGGTCAGCTGCGACAGGTGATGTCCATGCTGGTGCCGACCGCGATCTATGTCGCCTTGGTGCCGTGGATCGGGATCTACGTCGCTTCAGTGCTCCTCATTGCCGTGTTCATGCGGTGGCTCGGCCATTACGGCTGGGGCAGGATCGCCGCAATCGCGCTGGGCGTGCCGCTCGTGACCTTCGTCATCTTCGAAAAGTGGTTCCTCCTGCCTTTGCCGAAGGGGCCGATCGAGGCGTATCTGGGATTTTGACAACCGGCGAATAGGCCCGAAAGAGTAGGAGTAACGAGACCAGCTACATGGAAGAGATCGTCAATCTTTTTCACGGCTTCGCCGTCGTCATCCAGCCGTTCAATCTCCTGGTGATGCTCGTCGGTATCATGCTCGGCGTGATCATCGGCGTGCTGCCCGGCCTCGGCGGCGCCAACGGCGTCGCGATCCTGCTGCCGCTGACGTTCTCCATGTCGCCGACCTCGGCGATCATCATGCTCTCCTGCATCTACTGGGGTGCGCTGTTCGGCGGCGCCATTACCTCGGTTCTGTTCAACATTCCGGGCGAGCCGTGGTCGGTGGCGACGACCTTCGACGGCCACCCCATGGCGCAGCAGGGCAGGGCGGGCGAGGCGCTCACCGCTGCCTTCACGTCATCCTTCGTGGGCGCGCTGTTCGCGGTGATCATGATCACGCTGGTGGCGCCGTTGGTCGCCAAGTTCGCCTTGCAGTTCGGTCCGGCGGAGAAATTCGGGGTCTATTTCCTTGCCTTCTGCAGCTTCATCGGCATGAGCAAGGAGCCGCCGTTCAAGACGGTGGCCTCGATGATGATCGGCTTTGCGTTGGCCGCCGTCGGCCTCGACAGCATCACCGGCCAGCTGCGATTGACGTTTGGGTTTACCGAGCTCCTGACCGGCTTCGACTTCCTGATCGCGGTGATCGGCCTGTTCGGAATTGGCGAGATCCTGCTCACCATCGAGGAAGGACTGTCCTTCAAAGGGGGCGCGGCCGGAATCAATCCCAAGGTCGTGTTCAAGACCTGGATGGAGCTTCCGCGCTATTGGATGACGTCGCTGCGCTCTTGCGTGATCGGCTGCTGGATGGGCATCAGCCCCGCGGGCGCGACGCCCGCGTCGTTCATGAGCTATGGCATCGCCAAGCGCGTGTCGAAGCACGGCGACCGGTTCGGCCGCGGCGAGATCGAAGGCGTCGTAGCGCCGGAAACGGCCGCGCACGCGGCCGGCACCTCGGCGCTTCTGCCTATGCTCGCGCTGGGCGTGCCCGGCTCGCCGACCGCGGCGGTGCTGCTCGGTGGCCTCTTGATCTGGGGCCTGCAGCCGGGACCGCTGTTGTTCGTGGAGCAAAAGGAATTCGTCTGGGGCCTGATCGCCTCGATGTATCTCGGCAATGTCGTCGGGCTGTTGGTCGTTCTCACCTGCGTGCCGCTGTTTGCCGCCATCCTGCGCATTCCCTTCGGCATCATCGCGCCGATCATATTGATGTTCTGCGCGATCGGCGCCTACACCGTTCACAATTCGACCTTCGACGTGGCGCTCATGCTGGTGTTCGGCGTGGTCGGATACGTGCTGAAGAAGTGCAGCTACCCGCTGGCGCCGATGGTGCTGGCGATCGTGCTGGGCGACAAGGCGGAGGAGTCGTTCCGGCAGTCGCTGCTCGCCTCGCAGGGCAGTCTCGGCATCTTCTTCTCCAACGGGCTCGTCAGTTCGATCATGGCGCTCGGCCTCATCGCCCTGTTCTGGCCGTTGATCTCAGAACGCGTTCACCCGGCTGCGGGCCCGGCCGGCGCACTAGGCCAGGGGCCACGGCTTGCGGCGGACCGCTCAAAGCCGCATTGCGCAGGGCCCGCCTTCTGGAATATTGTATACCAGCCATGAGTAACGGTGACCGGTCCCCCCGTCCTGCCAGCCTCCGGGTCGAGCCTGCGCCCGATCCCGCGGAAGCGGCGGGATCGCCGCGCGTCGCGGTCGAGCCGATCGGCAGCCCGGAAAGCTTCAAGAGCCGCGCCTATGCCGCGCTCAAGGACGCCATCGTATCGATGGACGTCTATCGCAGCCGCGCCGACATCCGGCTCGACGAGCGGCGGCTCGCTTCGGATTTCGGCATCAGCCGCACGCCGGTGCGCGAGGCCATGGCGCAGCTCGAGCGCGAAGGCTTCGTGCGCGCGGTCCCGCGCCGCGGCATCTACATCGTGCGCAAGACCAAGCGCGAGGTGATCGAGATGATCACCGCCTGGGCCGCGCTCGAGAGCATGGCGGCGCGGCTGATCACCGAGAACGCGAGCGCCGAAGAGATCGCCTCGCTGCGGAAAATGTTCACGACGTTCGAGAACGGCAAGCTGCACGCCCGCCTCGACGAATATTCCGAGGTGAACATCGAGTTCCACCAGGCCATCATCCGCATGAGCCGCAACGGCGTGCTCATCTCGCTCGCGGAGAATCTGTTCACGCATATGCGGATGATCCGCCGCAAGACCATCGGCGAGCAGGACCGCGCCGACCGTTCGATCCGCGACCACATGACCATCATCGAGGCGCTCGAGGCGCGCGACACCAGGCGGGCGGAGGCCCTGGTGCGCGACCACGCCCTGGGCCTCGCCGATCACGTGGCGAAATATGCCGACTACTTGGACTAGTCGAACGAACGGCGCCGCGCGGGGAAACGTGCGGCCTTAGAAGATTACGGGAGGCCACAATGTCTGATGCAGCAACCAAGCCGAAGCCCGCGACCACGGCGGCGGATGAAGCACAGCAGGAGCTGACGGATGGCTTTCATCTCGTCATCGATGCGCTCAAGCTCAACGGCATCAACACGATCTATGGTGTGCCCGGCATCCCGATCACGGACTTGGGCCGCAAGGCGCAGGCGGCAGGCATGCGTGTCATCTCGTTCCGGCACGAGCAGAACGCCGGCAATGCAGCTGCAATCGCCGGCTTCCTGACGAAAAAGCCCGGCATCTGCCTGACCGTGTCAGCTCCCGGCTTTCTCAATGGTCTGACTGCGCTGGCCAATGCCACGACCAACTGCTTTCCGATGATCCTGATCAGCGGCTCGTCCGAGCGCGAGATCGTCGACCTGCAGCAGGGCGACTACGAAGAGATGGACCAACTGGCGATCGCCAAGCCGCTCTGCAAGGCGGCCTTCCGCGTGCTGCATGCCGCAGACATCGGCATTGGCGTGGCGCGCGCGATCCGCGCGGCGGTGTCCGGCCGTCCCGGCGGCGTCTATCTCGATCTGCCGGCCAAACTGTTCTCTCAGGTCATGGACGCGGATGCCGGAGCGAAGTCGCTCGTCAAGGTCATCGACCCCGCGCCCGCCCAGATTCCCGCTCCCGCCGCCGTCAAGCGCGCGCTCGATGTCCTGAAAGGTGCCAAGCGCCCGCTGATCATCCTCGGCAAGGGCGCGGCATACGCACAGGCCGACGACAAGATCCGTGCCCTGGTCGAAAAGACCGGCATTCCGTTCCTGCCGATGAGCATGGCCAAAGGCCTGCTGCCCGATACGCACCCGCAGTCGGCGGGCGCGGCGCGGTCGACTGTGTTGAAAGACGCCGACGTCGTCATGCTGGTTGGCGCCCGCCTGAACTGGCTTCTGTCGCACGGCAAAGGCAAGACCTGGGGCGAGCCCGGATCCAAGAGATTCATCCAGATCGACATCGAGCCCAAGGAGATGGACAGCAATGTCGAGATCGTCGCTCCGCTGGTCGGCGACATCGGCTCCTGCGTATCGGCTCTTCTCGAGGGCATCGATGGCAAGTGGCCGGCGCCTCCGGCTGACTGGATCAAGGCGGTCAATGAGCGCAAGGAAGCCAACATTGCCAAGATGGCACCGCGGCTGATGAAGAATTCGGCGCCGATGGACTTCCACAGCGCGCTCGGCGCGTTGCGCACCGTCATCAAAGAGCGGCCGGATGCCATCCTCGTCAACGAAGGCGCCAATACGCTCGATCTCGCGCGCGGCATCATCGACATGTATCAACCGCGCAAGCGCCTGGATGTCGGCACCTGGGGCATCATGGGCATCGGCATGGGCTTTGCCGTCGCGGCCGCAGTGGAGACCGGCAAACCCGTGCTCGCCGTCGAAGGCGACAGCGCCTTTGGTTTCTCCGGCATGGAGGTGGAAACGATCTGCCGCTATGACCTGCCGGTCTGCGTCGTCGTCTTCAACAACAACGGCATCTACCGCGGAACCGACGTCAATCCCTCGGGTGGTTCGGACGTTGCGACAACCGTCTTCGTCAAAGACGCTCGCTACGAGAAGTTGATGGAGGCATTCGGCGGCGTTGGCGCCCGTGTGACGACACCCGACGAGTTGAGCCGCGCCGTGAACGAGGCCATGGATTCCGGCAAGCCGACCCTGGTCAACGCGGTGATCGATCCTGCCGCCGGCAGCGAAAGCGGCAACATCGGCAAGCTCAACCCGCAAAGCGCGGTTCGCAAGAAATAGATCGCCCACAAGGATTGAACTCTTAGAGGGAACGACAATGGCAAAGAGCAAGAAGGTGAAAGCCAAAACGAAAGTTAAGCCCAAATCCAAGGCGGCGTCGAAGAAGGTCGTGAAGCTGAAGGCGAAAAAGCCGGCGGCGAAGAAGGCCGTCGCGAACGGCCTGCCGAAGCCGTCGAGCAAGCCCTACGGCCAAGCCGGCAAGGCGCTCGACGGCGTGCGCATCCTCGACTTCACCCACGTGCAGTCGGGGCCGACCTGCACGCAGCTGCTCGCCTATATGGGCGCCGACGTGATCAAGGTCGAGCGGCCCGGCGTCGGCGACATCACGCGTGGGCAATTGCGCGACGTCAAAGGGGCGGACAGCCTCTACTTCACCATGCTCAACGGCAACAAGCGCTCGATCACCATCGACTCCAAGCATCCCAAGGGCAAGGAAATCCTCGATCGGCTGATCAGGCACTGCGACGTGCTGGTGGAGAATTTCGCGCCCGGCGCGCTCGACCGCATGGGGCTGACCTGGGAGCACATCCACAAGACCAATCCCCGCATGATCGTGGCCTCGGTCAAGGGCTTCGGTCCCGGCCCCTACGAGGACTGCAAGGTCTACGAGAACGTCGCCCAATGCGCCGGCGGCGCCGCCTCCACCACCGGCTTCCGCGACGGTCCGCCGCTCGTCACCGGTGCGCAGATCGGCGATTCCGGCACCGGGCTCCACCTCGCGTTCGGCATCGTCAGCGCGCTCTACCAGCGCATCCGCACCGGCCGCGGCCAGCGCGTGCTCGCCGCCATGCAGGACGGCGTGCTCAACCTCGCCCGCGTCAAGCTGCGCGACCAGCAACGCCTCAAGCATGGCCCGCTCTCGGAGTACAGCCAGTACGGCGAAGGCATCCCGTTCGGCGAAGCGGTGCCGCGCGCGGGCAACGATTCCGGCGGCGGCCAGCCCGGCTGGATCCTCAAGTGCAAGGGCTGGGAGAGCGATCCCGACGCTTACATCTACTTCATCACCCAAGCCCCCGTGTGGGGAGCCATCTGCGACCTCATCGGCAAGCCGGAATGGAAGACCGATCCCGACTATGCCACGCCGCCGGCGCGTCTGCCGCGGCTGCGGCACATCTTCGACACCGTCGAGCAGTGGACTATGACCAAGACCAAGTTCGAGGTCATGGACATCTGCAACGCCGTCGATATTCCGGTCGGCCCGATCCTGTCGATGAAGGAGATCGCCGAGGAGCCGTCGCTGCGCCAGACCGGCACCGTGGTCGAGGTCGATCATCCAACCCGCGGCAAGTATCTGACCGTGGGCAACCCGATCAAGATGTCGGATTCGATCACCGAGGTGACGCGCTCGCCGCTCCTTGGCGAGCACACCGAGGACATCCTGCGCAAGGAGCTCGGCTACAGCGACCAGGAGGTCGCCGAGATCAAGGGCTCGGGCGCCATCACCGCGCCGGAGAAAGGCGCGCGCGCCGAGGCGGCGTGAACAGCAAGTAATCATGTCGTCCCCGCGGAAAGCGGGGACCCAGTAACCACCGGCGATTACTGGATGCCCGCTTTCGCGGGCATGACAGCGGAGGGTTCGGAGGAAGGGCAATGCGTATCGTGGTGCACGGCCAGCAGGCGTTCGGCAAGGCCGTCCTGGAGGCGATGCTCAAGCGCGGCGACGACGTGGTCGCCGTCTATGTCGCGCCCGAGAAGGAGGGCGCGAAAGCCGACCCGCTCAAGGAGGCCGCGCTCGCCGCCAAGCTTCCGGTCCACCAGCCGGCGTCGTACCGCAAGCCGGAGGTGTGGGAACAGTTCAAGGCGCTCAAGCCCGACCTGCAGGTGATGGCCTTCGTCACGCTGTTCGTGCCGGAGGAATTCCTCAACATCCCGACCAAGGGCTCGATCCAATACCATCCATCCCTGCTGCCGAAATATCGTGGGCCGAGTGCGATCAACTGGCCGATCATCCAGGGCGATACCGAGACCGGGCTTTCGATCTTCTGGCCGGACAACGGTCTCGATACCGGCGACGTGCTGCTGCAGAAGAAGACGCCGATCTCGGAGACCGACTCGCTCGGCTCGGTCTATTTCGACCGCCTGTTTCCAATGGGCGTCGAGGCCATGCTGGAATCGGTCGATCTGGTCAAAGCCGGCAAGGCGCCGCGCATCAAGCAGGATCACGCACAAGCGACCTATGAAGGCCGCTGCGGTCCCGACAACGCCCGCATCGACTGGGGGAAGCCCTGGCGGCAAATCCACAATCTCATCCGCGGCTGCAATCCGGCGCCCGGGGCGTGGACCACGCTCGAAGGCAACGCGCTGCAGGTATTCGAAGCAAAGCCCTTGCCCGCGCGCGATCCCAAGGGCATCGCCGGCAAGATGGGCGAGATCGTCGAGGTCGCGACCGACGGTTTCACCGTCGTGTGCGCCGACGGCCGCATCAAGATCCTGCGCGTGAAGCCCGCCGACGGGCCCAAATGCGCAGCCGGTGAATTTGCCACCAATGCAAAGCTCAATCTCGGCACGAGGCTCTCATGACCCCGACCCAAGCTACCGCAGCCAAGGCCCCCACGACCGCCTCGCAGCACGCCAATCCGAAATCCGACATCGAAATCTCGCAGGCCGCCAAGAAGCGGCTGATCGTCGACGTCGCGCGCGAAAAGCTCGGCATCGGACCGGAACATCTCGAACCCTACGGCCACTACAAGGCCAAGCTGTCGATGGACTTCATCAAGTCGCTGCAGAGCCGTCCCAACGGCAAGCTGATCCTGGTGTCCGCGATTACCCCCACACCGGCGGGCGAGGGCAAGACGACGACCACGGTCGGCCTCACCGACGCGCTCAACCATATCGGCAAGAAGGCGATGCTGTGCCTGCGCGAGCCGTCGCTCGGCCCGTCGTTCGGCATGAAGGGCGGCGCCGCCGGCGGCGGCTACGCCCAGGTCGTGCCGATGGAAGACATCAATCTCCACTTCACCGGCGACTTCCACGCCATCACCTCGGCGAACAATCTGCTCGCCGCCATGATCGACAACCACATCTACTGGGGAAATTCGCTCGGCATCGACCAACGCCGCGTCACCTGGCGGCGCGTGTTGGACATGAACGACCGTGCGCTGCGCTCGATCGTGTCCTCGCTCGGCGGCGTCGCCAACGGCTTTCCGCGCGAGGACGGCTTCGACATCACGGTCGCCTCCGAGGTGATGGCGATCTTCTGCCTCGCCAGCGACCTCGACGACCTCAAGAAGCGGCTGTCCAACATCATCATCGGCTACACCCGCGACCGCAAACCCGTGCGCGCCGGCGACCTCAAGGCGCAGGGCGCCATGACCGCGTTGCTCAAGGAGGCGCTGTCGCCCAATCTCGTGCAGACGCTGGAGGGCACGCCCGCCTTCGTGCACGGCGGCCCGTTCGCCAACATCGCCCACGGCTGCAATTCCGTGCTGGCCACCACCACCGCGCTCAAGCTGTGCGACTACGTCGTCACCGAAGCGGGCTTCGGCGCCGACCTCGGCGGCGAAAAATTTATCGACATCAAGTGCCGCAAGACCGGATTGTCGCCGGACTGCGTCGTGCTGGTGGCGACCATCCGGGCGCTCAAGATGCACGGCGGGGTCAAGAAGGAGGACCTCAAGGCCGAGAACCTCAAGGCGCTCGAAGCCGGCATGGCCAATCTCGCCCGCCACGTCGAGAACGTGCGCAAGTTCGGCATCGTGCCGGTCATCTCGATCAACCGCTTCAGCGCCGATACCGATGCGGAGATCGCGCTGGTGGAGGAGCACGCCAGGAAGCTCGGCGTCGAAGCGGTCATGGCCGACCATTGGGCCGAGGGCGGCCCCGGCGCCGCGGACGTGGCGCGCGCCGTTGTGAAGGTGATCGACGGCGGCAAGAGCAAGCTCAAGCTCCTCTATCCCGACGAGATGCCGCTCCTGGAGAAGATTCGCACCATCGCCAAGGAGATCTATCGCGCCAAGGACATCTCCGCCGACAAGCCGGTGCGCGACCAGCTCGCCCAGTTCGAGCAGATGGGCTACGGCAAGCTGCCGGTGTGCATTGCCAAGACCCAGTACAGCTTCTCCACCAACGCCGACACCAAGGGCGCTCCCACCGACCACGTGATCAACGTGCGCGAGGTGCGGCTCTCCGCCGGCGCCGAGTTCGTGGTGGCGGTCTGCGGAGAGATCATGACCATGCCCGGCCTCCCCAGGGTGCCGGCCGCCGATTCCATCGACGTCGGCACCGACGGCCGCATCGTCGGGTTGTTCTGATTGCAAGTGTCGTCCCCGCAGTGTGTAGGGTGGGCAAAGGTGCGTGACGAATTGCAACTCTGGCCAACTAAACGGTGCAGCACCGTGCCCACGCGTTGAAGCCAGGATTCGCGTGGGCAAAGGCGCGCAACATCGTGCCCCGCGCGGAGAATTGGGTGCTGCGCCTTGCCCACCCTACGGGCCAAGTCGGCAGCGCGATGCCTCTTGTGACGTTTGCACATGATGATAGCGCACTCCAAGCTGCGTTGAATTCTCGCGAGGCGCGCATGCCCGGACCCAAGCCCCCGGCTTTTGAAACGTTGAGCCTGCATGCCGGCCAGCATCCCGATCCCGTCACCGGCGCGCGCGCCGTTCCCATCTACCAGACGACGTCCTTTGTCTTCCAGGATGCGGATCATGCCGCCGCCTTGTTCAATCTCGAGCGCGCCGGCCACATCTACACCCGCATCTCCAACCCGACGACGGCCGTTCTGGAAGAACGGCTGGCGGCATTGGAATCCGGCGTGGGCGCCGTTTGCACCGCAAGCGGCATGGCCGCGATGCATCTTGCGATCGCGACCTTGCTCAACGCGGGCGACCATATCGTTGCCTCCGCCTCGCTCTACGGGGGGACGATCAACCTGCTGACCCATACCTTGCCCCGCTTCGGCATTGCGACGACCTTCGTCAAGCCGCGCGATCTCGATGGCTTCCGCGCGGCCATGCGACCCAACACCCGGCTCGTGATCGCCGAGACCATCGGCAATCCCGGGCTGGAAGTGCTCGACATCCCGCAAGTCGCGGACATCGCCCACGCTGCCGGTATTCCTCTGCTCATCGACAACACCTTCGCGACGCCCTATCTCAGCCGGCCGATCGAGTTCGGGGCCGACATCGTGATGCATTCCATCACGAAGTGGATCGGCGGCCACGGCATCGCGATCGGCGGCGCCATCGTCGACGGCGGTCGCTTCGATTTTCGGTCCTCGGGCAAGTTTCCCACCATCACCGAACCCTATGCCGGCTATCACGGCATCGTCTTCGAAGAGGAGTTCGGCCCCTCGGCCTTCATCATGCGCGCGCGCGCCGAAGGCCTGCGCGACTTTGGGGCGTGCCTGTCTCCGACCAATGCCTTCCATCTGCTGCAGGGCGTCGAGACCTTGGCCCTGCGCATGCAACGCCACATGGAGAACACCGCGGCGGTGCTCGAGCTCTTGACCAAGAACAAGGCCGTCGATTGGGTGCTGCACCCGTCGCTCCCATCGCACCCGGATTTCGAGCTCGCCCAGCGGCTCCTTCCGAAAGGCGCGGGCGCCATCATCAGTTTCGGCGTCAAGGACGGCCGCGCGGCCGGCCGAAAGTTCATCGAGGCGTTGCGGCTCGCGAGCCATCTCGCCAATGTCGGCGATGCCAAGACCCTGGTGATCCATCCCGCCAGCACCACGCACCAGCAGATGGATGCGTCGCAACTCAAGGCTGCCGGATTGGGCGAGGAGCTGGTGCGTCTCGCCATCGGCATCGAGGCGGCAAGCGATATTGTCGACGATCTCGCCCAGGCGCTGCGCGCCTCACAGAGGGCGTGAGCGATGCATCTGGTCGTCGACGGCATCAAGACCTTTGCCGCTACCGGCGGCCGCGCCTTCGACTCCGCGCTGCCGGCGGTCGTCTTCGTGCACGGCGCCGGGCTCGATCACACGGTCTGGGCGCTGCTGGCACGCTGGTTCGCGCATCGCGGCTTCGCCGTGCTGGCGCCGGACCTGCCCGGCCATGGGCGCTCGGGCGGCGAGCCGCTCGTCTCCATCGTTGCCATGGCGGATTGGACCGCGGCGCTGATCGCGGCCGCGGGAGCGCCGAGCGCAGCGATCATCGGCCATTCCATGGGCTCCCTGGTCGCGCTCGAGGCCGCCGCGCGCCATTCCACAGGCGTGAGCGCCATCGGCTTGATCGGGGCGGCGGCCGCCATGCCGGTGTCGCGCGATCTCCTCGCTGCCGCCGAGGCCGATGATCACGCGGCTCTCGACATGGTCACCATCTGGGGCCATGGCTTTCGCGCCGGGCTCGGCGGCTCGCTCGCGCCCGGCCTGTGGATGTTGGGGGCCGGCACGCGCCTGCTCGAACGGACGCGGCCCGGCGTTCTGTTCAAGGACCTGGCGGCCTGCAATGCCTATCGCGACGGGCTCGCCTCCGCTGCCAAAGTGACGGCACCGGCGACCCTGGTGCTGGGGGAGCGCGACATGATGACTCCGGCCAGAGCCGGGATGGAACTCGCCGCCGCGCTGCCCAACGCCCGCGTTGTCACGCTCGCGGGCGCCGGCCACATGCTCATGAGCGAACGCCCGGACGAGGTGCTCGCCGCCGTCCGCAATTTTCCGCGGACGTGATACCGGCGTCGCCGCACCTGAAACTAGAGCTTCTTGATCCCGGCCTGGACGATGATCTCGCGGAACATCGGCACCTCCTTGGCGACGCGTTCCATGTGGCCCTTGCCGTCCTTGGCGGTCACCTCGAACCCAGCCTGGGTCAGCCGCTGGCGCATCTCGGGCTTGCCCAGAATCTCGAGCGCGACCTTTTCCAGCCGGCTCACGACCTCGGGCGGCGTCTTCGCCGGCGCCATCAGCGCGGTATAGGTGTCGAACACGAAATCCGGGTAGCCCGACTCGATCATGGTCGGAATGTCGGGCAGGTCGTGCCAGCGCTTGGGACCGGTGACCGCGAGGCCCTTGATGTTGCCGGCCTTGATCTGCGGATGCGCGGGAGCCAGCACGCCGGAGCTGAGCTGCACCGTGCCGGAGAGCAGCGCCTTGAGCGCATCGCCGCCGCCGGGAAACACGACCGTCGCCATCTTCTGCAGGTTTTCGCGCAGCTTCAGCACCTCGGCCTGGAGCTGCGGCGTCGTTCCGATCGGCGGGGTCGAGACGTTGAACTTGTCGGGATCGGCCTTGGCGCGCGCGACGAACTCCTTCATCGTGCTCACGCCGAAGTCGGGCATCACCGCGAAGACGTGGGGCGAGACCGCGAGCTCGCACACCGCGACGAAGTCCTTGAACGGATCGTAGGGCAGGTTGTTGTAGAGGCCGGGATTGACCGAATAGGCGCTGGTCGAGAGCAGGATCGTGTAGCCGTCGGCATCGGAGCGCGCGACATAGCCCATGCCGATATTGCCGCCGCCGCCGCCCTTGTTCTCCACGATGACGGAGCCGCCCATCGCGTCCTGCATCGCCGCCGCCATGATGCGCGCGATGATGTCGGACGGGCCGCCCGGGGTGTTCGCCACGACGATCCTGACCGGACGGTCGGGATAGGCGGCGAACGCCGTGCCCATGCGCAGGACGGCCGGCGCGGCCATGGCGGCGAGCGCCGCCTTGATCAGGCGGCGGCGCGAGGGCGATACCTTGTCGTGTGATGGCTTCATCCGTGTCCTCCCGGGAAATGGCGAGCTTTGAAAGCGATGCTAGGAACTTGCGAGCCCGCTGCACCTTGCGATCTGCGCCAATGCGGCGACCGCAACGCGATCTGCGGCCATCTGCCCGGCGTCTCCCAAGCCGCCAACCCCTCCCCACAGGAGGAGCACAGGAGACGGGCGTCCTCGACCCTGTCGCGCAAGGCGCCACTTGGATCGGCGTGGCAAAACCTCCTGCCTCGGCTGGCGGCTTCCTTGCGCAATTTTGGAGAATGCGCCTTTCTAGGTGACTCGCCGTAACGTTGGCAAGCGAAGATTTCACTGCAACGGCGGAAGGCGAATTCAACCTTCCTCGAGCACTTCGCGCTTGCGGCGGATCTCGGGAACCAGGAGGGCGGCGAGCAGCAACGCGGAGAGTCCGAGGAGGACGGCGCTGATCGGGCGTTCGAGAAACACAAAGACGTCGCCCGAGGCGATCAGCATGGCGCGCCGGAAATTCTCCTCCAGCAGCGGCCCGAGCACGAAGCCGAGCACGAACGGGGCCGGCTCCACGCCGATCTTGATGAAGAAATAGCCGAGCAGGCCGAAGCCCAGCATCAGCCACAGGTCGAACAGGCTGTTGCCGACGCTGTAGGCGCCGATGGCGCAGAACACGACGATCGCCGGAAACAGCACGTGATAGGGCACGCGCAACAGCGATACCCAGATGCCGATCAGCGGCAGATTGATGATGATCAGCATGAGATTGCCGATCCACATCGACGCGATCACGCCCCAGAACAGCTCCGGCTGCTTGGTCATCACCTGCGGGCCGGGCTGGATGCCCTGGATCATCAGCGCGCCGATCATCAAGGCCATCAGCGGATTGGATGGAATCCCCAGCGTGAGCATGGGCACGAAGCTGGTCTGCGCGCCGGCATTGTTCGCCGCTTCCGGCGCGGCGACGCCCTCGACCGCGCCCTTGCCGAAGCGTGAAGGGTCGGCGGCGATCTTCTTCTCCAGCGCATAGGCCGAGAACGGCGGCAGCGCCGCGCCGCCGCCCGGCAACACGCCGAGGATCGATCCGACCGCCGTCCCGCGCACCATGGCCGGCCACGCGCGGGCGAGATCGGCGCGCGTCGGCACCAGGTTGGAGATGCGCGTGCCCACGAAGTTGCGATCCTGCGGGTGCTCGAGGTTGCGGATCATCTCGGCGATGCCGAACAGGCCGATGGCGATCGGCACGAAGCTGATGCCGTCGGCGATGTCGGGAATGCCGAAGGTCATGCGCGGCACCCCGGAATTGACGTCGACCCCGACCAGGCCGACGAGCACGCCGACCACGATCATGGCGATCGCCTTGGGGGGCGAGCCGTGCGCCAGCACGACCGCGCCGAGCAGGCCCAGAACGATGAGGCTGACGGTCTCGACCGCGGTGAACTTGAGGGCGAAGGCGGCGAGCGGCAGGCCGAGGTGAGCGCAATGACGACGGTCGCGACCGGAAGAGGCGATGGCGGCGATCGCAACGCGGAGCCGGCGCGGCCTGCCCGCCATTGACGTCGTCGAGGCAAGGATGATGTCGGTCGCGACGGGTACGGATGTCACGAGGATGGCGGCGGTCGATCTTCCGCGCTGGGCGCCGTGCCGGCCAGAATGATAGCGGAGGCCGCGCAGGCCGGTGGGGCAAGAGCATCGCCACCAGCGGCGAGATGCCGTGGACGACCAGCCGATCATGCCGGCGAAGCGAACAGGAGGTTCTGCAAAGCTCGCCGCCGTTGCAACGCGAGCGGCAGGATTGGAGTTTTTGTGCTATTTACGGAGACGGTTCAGTCCGACCCAACAGACTTCGACGGGACAAGTCTGGTGTCGTCGGTTGCGGTCTACAATTTCGACATCCAGGGCGGCGGCCCTGGTGGTTCAGCCCGACGTTTAAGCTCGGCCTCAGCTACCGGCTGGATGCTTCATCGACCCGCTGCGGGCTGCCCCGGACGACGGCCGCCTTTCCCGCTACTATCATGGGCCCAAGCTCACATTGACCGGCAGGTTCTGACGCAGTCCGACTTCGGCAATTGGAAAGACCTCATGGGGCACCCTCGCCGCTTGCGGCACGGCGGCGCGCTTGCGCAGCTGCTGCGATCTTACTCACCGCCTCATCCCACCGCGCCGATGGATTCTTCTACCGGATAACGGCGGACCTGGGCGCTGAGATTGAACGGCGGCTTCGCGTTGCCGTCGCCATTGAGCTTCTTTAGTTCGCGCCTGATGATCCTCTCGACCTGTTGATTGCCACGAACAGGCCGAAGGTCTCATTCTTATTCTCTGGCACGATCTTCTTGACACCATGCCGTTGAAGTTTCCTGCTCGATGAAGGCGACGAGCTGGTCGGAAGTCAGCGCGTTCAGTTCGACCCGCTGATGCAGCAGAAATTCCGCCTCCTCATAACGAGATCGTCACGATTATCGGTGTCGCGTCGATCGATCCGAGCGACTTCTCATTCTCGTAAGGAAGTGGCTAACCTTTTGCGGCGGACACGAAGGATCCTGCGCTGCCCCTCATCGGGCGCATGGGCCTTCGTGCCCTCATTCGTCGACCGTTTCGCGGCCCGATCTGCGCGATCTACTCTCTCTTGCTCTTGGACGCGGGCGCGGAACTTCGCGTGCGGACACCTCACTATGGCCAGAACGGCGGCCACAGCCTGAACGGCAGGCCGAGACCTTTCACGAACAGCAGCGCGGAAAACGCGGCGACGACCGCGCCGCAGAGCACGAGTTGTCGCCAGCGCACGGGCGCCGTGGCCGCGCCGGCGACCAGCACGGTCCCGATGCAGGCGGCGATCAGCCCGAGCGTGGAGAACAGCACCGCAAACAGCGCGATCGATGCGAGGATCATGACCAGCGGCCGCCACGCCGGCATGGGAACGCTTTCGGGGGTCTTGAGGAAGCTCGACGATCAGAAAGATCGCGCCGAAGCCCAGGATGATCCACGCCAGCGCGCGCGGGACGAAGCCAGGGCCCATATCCGCGGCGGTGCCGACGCTGAGCGAGCCGGTGGCGCCGAAGGCGACCAGCGCCAATGCGATCAGGAACAGCCCGAAGGCGAGCTCCTTGACGTCGACCCGCGGCACGGAAATCCCAGCAGTTATTGCACCTTGATGCCGGCTTCCTTGATGATGGCGGCGTAGCCCGCCGTGTTGCTCTCGATCCAGTTCGCGAGATCCGTCGGACGGGCCGGCCTTGACCTCACCGCCGAGATTCTCGATCGCCTTGGCGATCTCCGGCATGGCGAGAATCTTGTTGAGCTCGGTGTTGAGGCGTTGCTGCATCGGCGCCGGCGTTCCGGCTGTCGTGAGCAGCCCTTGCCAGGAGCCGACGCCGGCCGGGGCGACATTGAGCTCCTTGAAGCTCGGCAGGTCCTTGATGCTCTCGACGCGCCTGTCGCCCGACACCGCCAGTCCGCGCAATTGGCCCTGCGCAACGAATGGTGCGGTCGCCGTCGCGCCGTTGAGGATCACCTGGCTCTCGCCCGCGACCGTGCCCTTGATGGCGTCGGCGCCGCCCCGATACGGCACGTGCTTGAACGCCACGCCCCAGTTCTTTTCGAGCTGCACGGCGGAGATGTGATTGGCGACGCCGATCCCCGCATTGCCGAACGGCACTTTGCCGGCATTGGCCTTCGCGTGCGCCACCAGCTCGGGAATGGTCTTGACCGGCAGGCTCGGATGCACGGCGAGCACGTAGGGCGCGAACAGGATCAAGCCGATCGGCGCGAGGTCCTTGCTCGGGCTGTAGGTCATGCTGGCGAGCAGGTTGGGCGAAATGGCCAAGGTGCTCACGTCGATCAGCAGCAGCGTGTGGCCGTCCTTCTCCGCCTTGGCGACCAGGTCGGCGCCGATATTGCCGCCGGCGCCGGTCTTGTTCTCGACCACCACCGGCTGGCCGATGGCGTCCTGCAGCTTCGGGCCGATGAGGCGCGCCAGGATGTCCGAGGTCCCGCCCGGCGCGAACGGCACGATGATCCTGACCGGCTTGGTGAAGGTCTGGGCCGGCGCGCTGGCCGGCGCGAGGCCCAGCGCGAAAACCGCGAGAGCCGCAACGATGCCGAGCCGACGAACATGCATGCTGTCCTCCCTTGATTTCTCTTCCCTAGCTTCTCTTTCGTTGCAACCAGCGTACTGCGTCGCACGCCCGCGGCAAAGCGGCAGCCGACGATCGCGTCAGCCTCGCCGCTTCCCTGCCACCCGCTCCCTCGACTCGCCCTCCGCGAGCTCGGGCGCGAGCCGCTGCGCCTCCGCCACCAGCGCCGCCGTCAGCGGCGTCATCGGCGCGCGCGCCGGCACCACCAGGCCGATGGTGTGCACGGCCTCGGGCTCGACGATGGGAATGGCGCGGATGGTCTCGGTGAGGCCGAGCGTCTCGGCGAGCTTCGCCGGCATCACGCTCGCCCAGCGGCCGGTGCGCACATGCGCGAAGAGGACGATCATCGAGTTGGATTCGAGCGTCGGCTGCGGCGTGCCGCCGGCGCCGCGCAGGAGCTCGTCGATGATGCGCCGGTTCTGCATGTCGGGGGTGAGGAGACAAAGCGGGACTTGCGCCACCTCGGCCCAGGTCACCGGCGCACGGTTGCCCAAGGGCGCATCCGACGACGTCAGCAGCTGGTAGTGCTCGCGATAGAGCGGGATGGCGTTGACCCGGCCGAGCGGCTCGTTGTCGAGATAGGTCACGCCGGCGTCGATCTCGAGATTTTCGAGCTGGCCCAAGACCTCGATCGAGGTGCGCGACAGGATGGTGAACTGCACGTTGGGATGGCGCATGCGGAACGGCGTGGTGAGGCTTGCGACCATCGCCAGCGTGGTGGGGATGGCGGCAATCCGCAGCCGCCCGGTCAGGCCGCGGCGCAGCGCATGGATCTCCTGCCGCATGGCGCGGGAGTCGCCGACGATGCGCCGCGCCCAATCGAGCACCCGCTCGCCCTCGGGCGTGAAGCTGCGGAAGCGGGAGCCGCGATTGACCAGCAGCACCCCCATCGTCTGCTCGAGCTGCTTCACCCCGGCGGAGAGCGTCGGTTGCGTCACGCCGCAGGATTCCGCCGCGCGGCCGAAATGCCGCTCGCGGGCCAGCGCCAGAAGGAATTCCAGCTTGTCGATCAAGGCGATAGTCCCTGTCCGATGACGGCTCCATTATCGCCCTGTCGATAGATAATATCAATCGATTGATGGCAATTGGGGGCTTGTTTTTGATCGACCGGTTGCATTCATCTGAGATGAGAAGGATTCCAACGATGGATGCGCGGACCGACGATCCAGGGCCCGGTGCGGGCCGGCGGAACCGCCCCCGGAAAACGCCCAAGGGCCGCCAAGTTGAGCCCACCGCGCTTGCCGAGGTGCGCGCGCTGCTGGGCGACCGGGAGCGCCGGCGCGATCTGCTCATCGAGTATCTGCACCTGATCCAGGATAGCTATGGCTATCTCTCCGCCGCGCATCTTGCCGCGCTGGCGCAGGAGATGAAGCTCGCGCTGACCGAGGTCTACGAGGTCGCGACCTTCTACGCCCATTTCGACGTGGTGAAGGAAGGCGAGCCGCCGCCGCCCGCGGTCACGGTGCGGGTGTGCGATTCGCTCTCCTGCGCCATGGCCGGCGCCGAGCATCTCCTGCGCGAGCTGCCGCACAAGTTCGGCCCCGATGTCCGGGTCGTGCGCGCGCCCTGCATGGGCGCTTGCGACCGCGCGCCGGTCTGCGCCGTCGGCCACGTGCAGGTGATGCAGGCAACGAACGGACAGCGTCGCGGCCGCGGTCGCCCGCGGCGCGCATGCGCACGTCTATCCGACGCCGAACGATTTCGACCGTTACGTCCGCGACGGCGGCTACGCGCTGCTCAAGGCGTGCCTGTCGGGTGCGCGTACCCGCGACGACGTCATCAAGGCGGTGAGCGACGCCGGCCTGCGCGGCCTCGGCGGCGCCGGCTTCCCCACCGGCCGCAAGTGGACGCTGGTGCGGGCGGAGCCCGCGCCGCGCCTGATGGCGGTCAACGCCGACGAGGGCGAGCCCGGCACCTTCAAGGACCGCTACTATCTCGAGCGCGATCCGCACCGCTTCATCGAAGGCATGCTGATCGGCGCGTGGGTGATCGAGGCCCCCGACATCTACCTCTATGTCCGCGACGAATATCCCGAGGTGCGGCTGATGCTCGCGGACGAGATCGCCAAGGCGGTTGCGGCCGGGCTCGCGCCGCGCGTGCGGATTCATCTGCGCCGCGGCGCCGGCGCCTATATCTGCGGCGAAGAATCCGCGATGATCGAGTCGATCGAAGGCAAGCGCGGCCTGCCCAGGCATCGGCCGCCTTACGTGGCCCAGGTCGGCCTGTTCGGACGGCCGACGCTCGAGCAGAACGTCGAGACGCTCTACTGGGTGCGCGACATCGTGGAGAAGGGCGCTGACTGGTTCACCTCGCACGGGCGCCGCGAGCGCAAAGGGTTCCGCAGTTTCTCGGTCTCGGGCCGGGTGAAGAAGCCCGGCGTGGTGCTCGCGCCCGCCGGCGTCACCGCCCGCGAGCTGATCGAGGAATATTGCGGCGGCATGACCGAAGGCCACCGCTTCAAGGCCTATCTGCCCGGCGGCGCCTCCGGCGGGATCCTGCCGGCCTCGATGGCGGACCTGCCGCTCGATTTCGGCATGCTGGAGAAATACGGCTGCTTCGTCGGCTCGCATGCGGTCGTCATCCTCTCCGACAAGGACGACATGAAAGCAGTGGCGCTCAACCTCATGCGCTTCTTCGAGGACGAGAGCTGCGGCCAATGCACGCCCTGCCGGGCCGGCACCGAGAAGGCGGTCAAGCTGATGGCAACCGGCCCCTGGGACGAAGCGTTGTTGAATGAGCTGTCGGACGCCATGCGCGACGCCTCCATCTGCGGCCTCGGCCAGGCGGCGCCCAATCCGCTGCTCAGCGTGATGAAATATTTCCCCGAGGAGCTGAGCAAGCCGCTCGGGAGTTGGTGATGAGAGTGCTGCCACATAATCAGGTGTCGTCCCCGCGAAAGCGGGGACCCATATTCCAGAGGCTCGCGTGCGTGGCACGATGGGTCCCCGCTTTCGCGGGGACGACAGTTGGAGTGAGGATCAACTTATGAGCGCCGACGTCACGGCCAAGCCCAACACCTTCACCATCGACGATCGCGAGGTCGAGATCCGCGACGGCGAGACCATCTTCCGCGCCGCGCGCCGGCTCGGAATCAAGCTGCCGCATCTGTGCTATTTGCCCAAGCCCGGCTACCGCCCCGACGGCAATTGCCGGGTCTGCATGGTGGAGATCGAGGGCGAGCGCGTGCTCGCCGCGAGCTGCATCCGCACGCCGACCGCCGGGATGAAGGTCAAGACCGACACCCATCGCGCCAAGACCGCGCGGCGCATGGTGGTCGAGCTTCTGCTGACGGACCAGCCGCCGAAGGACGTGGCGCACGATCCGGATTCGGAATTCTGGAAGACCGCCGAGCGCCAGCACGTCACCGCGAGCCGATTTCCGCGCCGGGCCGCGCTGGCGAGCGAAGCGAGCGGCCAGCGCGGCGACTCCATGGTGCGCGCGCATAGCGCGTCGGAAGACGCGCGTGAACGCGCTGATGACACTCGCCCTCAACCGGGCTCGACGGCGCGCGCGGCGCCGGTTCCCGACCGCAGCCATCCGGCCATGGCGGTCAATCTCGATGCCTGCATCCAGTGCAATCTCTGCGTCCGCGCCTGCCGCGAGGTGCAGGTCAACGACGTGATCGGCATGGCCGGCCGCGGGCACGGCGAAAAGATCGTGTTCGATTTCGACGATCCCATGGGCGCCTCGACCTGCGTCGCCTGCGGCGAATGCGTGCAGGCCTGTCCCACCGGCGCGCTGATGCCGGCCACGCTGGTCGACGAAGCCAACGTGCGCACGCAGTTTCCCGACCGCGAAGTGAACAGCGTCTGCCCCTATTGCGGCGTCGGCTGCCAGCTCACCTACCACATCAAGGACGACAAGCTCCTCTACGTCAGCGGCCGCAACGGGCCGGCGAACGAGAACCGGCTGTGCGTCAAGGGCCGCTTCGGTTTCGACTATGTGAGCCATCCCCATCGCCTGATGCAGCCGCTCGTGCGCAAGGACGGCGTCGGCAAGGCCGCCGCCGACCTGGTCGATCCCACCAACCCATGGACGCATTTCCGCACGGCGACCTGGGAGGAGGCGCTCGATCGCGCCGCCAAGGGCCTGGTGAAGATCCGCGACCGCGACGGCCCGCGCGCGCTCGCGGGCTTCGGCTCCGCCAAGGGCTCGAACGAGGAGGCCTATCTGTTCCAGAAGCTGGTCCGCACCGGCTTCGGCTCCAACAATGTCGACCACTGCACGCGGCTCTGCCACGCGTCGTCGGTGGCGGCGCTCTTGGAGGGCGTCGGTTCGGCGGCAGTGACCGCCACCTTCAACGAGTGCAAGAACTCCGACGTCATCATCGTCATCGGCGCCAACCCGACCGAGAACCATCCGGTCGCCGCCACCTTCTTCAAGCAGGCGGCCAAGCGCGGCGCGAAGCTCATCGTGATGGATCCGCGCGGCCAGGCGCTCCAGCGCCACGCCTGGCAGATGATGCAGTTCAAGAACGGCACCGACGTCGCGATGCTCAACGCGATGCTCAACGTCATCATCGGGGAAAAGCTCTACGACCAGCAATACGTCCAGACCTACACCGAAGACTTCGACAAGCTCGCCGAGAGCGTGAAGCCGTTCACGCCCGAAGAGATGTCGCCGATCTGCGGCATCGAGCCGGACGTGCTGCGCAACGTCGCGCGCACGTTCGCGCGCGCCGAGAGCGCCATCATCTTCTGGGGCATGGGCGTGTCGCAGCACACCCACGGCACCGACAACGCGCGCTGCCTGATCGCGCTGTCGCTGATCTGCGGCCAGATCGGGCGTCCGGGCACCGGCCTGCATCCGCTGCGCGGCCAGAACAACGTGCAGGGCGCCTCCGATGCCGGCCTGATCCCGATGTTCTTCCCCGACTACAAGTCGGTGGAAAATGCCGAGACCCGCGCCAAATACGAAGCAGCGTGGGGCGTGACGCTCGATCCCAAGCGCGGCAAGACCGTGGTCGAGATCATGGACGCGGTCCACAACGACGAGATCAAGGGCATGTACATCATGGGCGAGAACCCCGCGATGTCCGACCCCGACCTCAACCACGCCCGCGGCGCGCTCGCTCATCTCGAGCACCTCGTGGTGCAGGACATCTTCCTGACCGAAACGGCCTCATACGCAGATGTCATTCTTCCGGCCTCCGCCTGGCCGGAGAAGGACGGCACGGTGACCAACACCAACCGCCAGGTGCAGATGGGACGCGCGGCCCTGCCGCTCCCGGGCGAGGCGCGGCAGGATCTCTGGATCATCCAGGATCTCGCCCAGCGCATCGGCTGCAACTGGAACTACAAGCACGTGGGCGAGGTGTTCACGGAAATGGCGTCGATGATGCCGGCACTCGACCACATCAGCTGGGAGCGCGTCGAGCGCGAGGACCACGTCACCTACCCGGTCGACGGCCCGGATGTTCCCGGCCGCGACGTGGTGTTCGACGATGGATTCCCGCGGCCCAACGGGATGGCCAGGCTGGTGGCGACGAAGTTTCAGGCGCCGGACGAGATGCCCGACGCCGAGTACCCGTACATCCTCACCACCGGGCGTCAGCTCGAGCACTGGCATACCGGGGCGATGACGCGCCGCGCCTCGACGCTCGATGCGCTCGAACCCGGACCGGTCGCGGGCCTGTCGCGCGGCACCATCGCCAAGCTCGGCATCACGCCGGGCGATCCCGTGCGAGTCTCGACCCGGCGCGGCGTGGTCGAGCTCAGCGCGCGACAAGACGAACTCGGTGCCGGACGGCGTCGTGTTCATTCCCGTTCGCCTTGTCGAGGCGGCGGCGAACCTGCTCACCAATCCGGCGCTCGATCCGTTCGGAAAAATCCCCGAGTTCAAATATTGCGCCGCCAAGGTCGAGGCGGTGGACGAAGCCGTGCGCGTGGCAGCGGAGTAGGCGTCGTTCAGCACGATTGGAGCCACGCGGGCATGCCGGCGCGCCCCATCCTGCGCAGCTCGATCCTTGCTGCCGGAACCGGCACGCCCGTGCTGCTGCTGCATGGCTCCGCGAGCGCGTCGGTGATGTGGACGTCCATCATCGACGCGTTGAAGCCGCGCTTTCGCGTCATCGCCCCCGATCTCATCGGTTACGGCCGGACCGATTCCTGGCTCGACGGTCATGACTTCACCGCCGCCGACGAGCTGCGCCTGCTGGAGCCGCTGTTGCCGCCGGGGCGAGCGGTGCACGTGGTCGGCCATTCCTACGGCGGCTTGGTGGCCATGCATCTCGCGCTCGCCGGACGTGTTGCGCTTCGCTCGCTGACGCTGATCGAGCCGGTGGCGTTCTTTCTGCTTCCGCATGCCGGCGCGCACGACGCCTGGGCGGAGATCAACGACGTCGGCAATCGCCTACGCAGCGCATATCGCCGCGGGGGAAACGGATGCGGCGCTGCGCGGCTTCATCGACTATTGGGCGGGCGACGGGGCCTGGGACGCGATGGACGAGACGCTGCGCGCGCAGATCCGCCGAAGCGCGCACAAGATCGTGCTCGATTTCCAAGTCGGGTTCACCGACGCGCCGTTGCAGCCATTGCAGGCGCTAAGATGTCCGGTTCGCCTGCTGGCGGGCGGTCGCAGCCGGCTTCCGATCCGGCACGTCATATCCTTTCTTGCCGCACAGGTGCCGGCAGCCAAACTCGAGCTCGTCGCAGACGCCAATCATCTGCTGCCGATGACGCATGCCGAGATGCTGCGCGCACTCCTGCTGCGCGAATTGACGGAGTGACGCGAACGCGCTTGTCTCTGCGAAGCGGCACTGCGCGAAGCGGCGCTGCGCGTCAACCCGCGCCATCCTCGTCGATCGAGATCACGCGCTGGATCTCGTCGGTCATGAAACCGATCGCGGCCGGATTGCGGATGCCGGGCAGAACCGCGACGTCGAACAGTTCGCGCACCACGCCCTCGATGCGCAGCCACTCGACCGTGTCGCCGCTGTTGGTGTCGATCACCAGCACCCCGCAGCGCGGCTCGGCGCCGCGCGCGGCGAGCGCCTGGTCGAGCGGCAGGCCCTGAAAGGTGCGGTTCTCGCGCGCGAGCGAGAGCCCGACAATGGCGTAGGGACCGACGAAGGCGAGCCCGCGCGCATAGCCCGGGCAGAACGCCACGGGCACGAATTTCTTTGCGTCGCGATCGACGAAGCCGAGCTCGCCGGTGCCGGAGTTGAGCAGCCAGAGCCGGCCGCCGTGCAGGCGCGGCGAATGCGGCATCGACAGGCCGCGCAGCACCGCCTCGCCGGTGGCGACGTCGATGAGCATGCCGCCGTCGGCGCGGCGGTCGCGCCAGCCGTCGGCCACGTCGGAATCGGCGACCAGCGTGACGTAGCGTGGCCGCTCGCCCTCGAGCGCCAGCCCGTTGAGGTGGCAGCGGTCCTCGGGCGCGAGCTTGCTGACGAACGGCGGCCGCCACAGCGGCTTGAAGCTGTAACCGTCGCTCACCGTGGCGATGCACGAGAACAGCGTATTGACGAACATCGGCCGCCCGTCCGCCGGGAGTGCCACGTCGTGGGCGTCGACGTCGCCGGTGACCCAGATAGCGTGCGGGGAAAACACCGCGTCGTGCTCCCCATGCGCGCCGCCTTTGGGGACGACATTGTCGAAGCGCAGGAGCTGGTACTGGGTCGCCAGCACGAGCGAGCGGGCGTCGGCGCTAACGCCCAATCCCATGCAGCGCGCGAAGGTCCGCTCGAACACGGCCAGGCGGCCGCCCGGCTTGAGCCCGATCAGGAACAGCTTGCCGGCCTGGTAGGTCGTGAAGGCGAGGCTCGCACCCGCGCGCGCCAGCCATTCGGGAAAATGCCGCGACGAGGTGAGCGCGAACTTCTCTTCCGGCGCAGCGGCGGCTGGCGCCGAAGGGGAAATCGTGGTCATGGAATGATGCCTCTGCTTCTTGCGCAGGAGCTCGAGAGCCTCACGGCGTAGTCCAAGTCACTCGTCGCCCATCTGCAATGGCTGGCCTGCGATACCACATTGTGCCGTCCACGCGAAGGCGGGTGTCACGCAAACAGGCCATCGCTCGCGTTGATCCCCCGCGCCGTGCGCTGCCAACGGTCGGATTGAGACTCGGCTGAACAGAAGGGCGGCCGCAGCCCCTTATGCTGCGGCCGCTCGCCGTCGACGGCCGGAGGTGTGCCGCCGGTCGGTCAGAAGGGCCCTGGCAGCAATAGCGGCGGGCGAGCCAACTGCACCCGATGCTCCGGCGAAAGCGACTCGACGAGGGCCCGCAAGGGCTCGCGGGTCGCACGCAGCCGGTCGAGGCGTGCGGACAGCATTTTCTCTGCAAATTCGTGCAGGGCGAACAGGTCGGGGGGATTCGCCGCTTCGAGCGGCAGCTGCTCGCACAGCTCGCGCTGTCGATTGACGGCAGGCTCGGCCGCCAGCTCGACTTTGTGCCAGGCCTCCTTTTGCGCCGGCGTGAGGCGCAATCGGCTTTTCAAGTAGCCTTGGAGCGCTGCCTCGCGATGGACAATCTCTTCACACGCCAGTCGCGGCTGACGCAGAAACGCGCCAAACGATGGCCGCTCCGGGCCGAGACGCCACTCCGCCGGGCTCGGAGGAAACATCGGATCCCACGGAAACAATTGCGAGTCCGCACTCGAAAGGGGCGGTGGCGGAGTTTGCAAGCGACAAGCAGTGTCGGCGGGCGGCTGCGTGAACTGCGCAGCGCCCGCCTCCTGGGCCGGATCGTGGTTCGTAGGTCCCCGCGCATCGCGGTTCGTACAAGACGACGCCGCTGGCTGGCTGAAAAACACAACGGCAGTCCCGGCGGCGGCCGGTATCGTCACCAGGCTGGTCATCAAAGCAAGGGCTCGGACGGTGATTCGCATAGCTCTGTCTCCCATGTGCATGGCGTGCACTCTTCCCGGCCTCGATAGCCGGGAGATGGCTGAATTGAGATTTCTTGTTTCAAATTGTTTCCGAACGACTTACGGTATTTCCGAACCCTGCCAACTCCGGCATGGCTCGCCGACAGGCACTTGCCGGGCAATTCGCAAGGTTCGCCACAAGGGGGAGGGGAGCACACCGAGCCCGCGGAGTGGTGATCGAGTCCAACGGGACGCACCGAAATCCACCCTACGCGCTCAGCCCTCCTTGAAATTACGGAAGGTGATGGAGTAGCGCAGGCTCTCAACGCCTGGGATGCTGTGCTCCCAATCGGTTCGCGACGGGCCTTGCAAGAGATATGCGGAGCCCGGTTCGACGATCAGCGAGGCTCGCTGCCAGGCGGTCCCGCTCTTCTTGCGGAAACGGAATAGGCAGGGCGCCAGCAACGAAACACCGATTACCTCGCCGAACACGGACTTGTCCTTGTGCCAGCCGATAGAAGCGCCCGCGCGGTATTCGGTCACGAGCACCTGTTGAAATGCGGACGCAGACATCCCGGCGAAGCGCGCAGCCTTTTTGCGCACGGGCTCGAGAAAGCCAGGGATGTCGTCGCTCCGGCGCAACTCGCGTCGGCTGAAATCGTACTTCCAGCCGAAGGCGACGATACGGCGCTTGCCGAGAAAGCCGTGGAACTCGAATTCCTTGAAGGGAAGATGCTGGATCGACGCGACCAATGCGCTTTCTTCGTCCGCGGAGAACACGTTCGGCCGGTACCGAAATCCGTCGGGCAGCGAGGCCGGAGCATCGAACAGATTCAATTGGCTGTGCATGTTGCTGACTGCGCGCGTGCCATTTCGTAACCGTTAAATAGTGGCAGGAAGCTCCGGGGCAATGTCGGGTCCTCCCTTGGAAGAGACGTGACTGGCGGCTCATCGAATCTTTGGGTGCGCCGTCTTTCCGCCGCTTGCTTTTGCACCGGTCCGTCGCCATGGTGCGGCCATGGATGATCGCACCGCTCCAACCGCAGACCACCGGCGCGATATCGGCCTCGGCATCGTCCGCCACGACTGGACGCGGGCGGAGGTGCGCGCGCTGTTCGCGCTTGCCTTTCCCGAGCTGATCTTTCGCGCACAAAGCATTCACCGCCTCAACTTCGATCCGACCGAGGTGCAGATTTCCACCCTGCTCTCGATCAAGACTGGCGGCTGCCCGGAGGACTGCGCCTATTGTCCCCAGAGCGTGCACTACGACACCGGCGTCAAGGCCGAGAAGCTGATGCACGTCGATGCCGTGTTGGCCGAAGCGCGGTCAGCGAAACGCGCGGGCGCCAGCCGGTTCTGCATGGGGGCGGCGTGGCGCGAGCCCAAGGAGCGCGATCTCGACAAGGTGTGCGAGATGGTCACGGGCGTCAAAGCGATCGGGCTCGAGACCTGCGCTACGCTGGGCATGCTCACGGCGGGACAGGCGCGCGCAGCTCAAGGCCGCCGGCCTCGACTACTACAACCACAACCTCGACACCTCGCCGGATTATTACGGCGCGATCATCACCACCCGCACCTACCAGGACCGCCTCGACACGCTCGGCCACGTGCGTGATGCCGGCATCCATGTCTGCTGCGGCGGCATCGTCGGCATGGGCGAGGAGGCCGAGGATCGCGTCGGCATGATCGTCACGCTCGCGAACCTGCCGGCGCATCCCGAGAGCGTGCCGATCAACATGCTGGTCAAGGTCGAAGGCACGCCGCTGGCGGCGGGCGAAACGCTCGATCCGATCGATTTCGTGCGCACCATTGCGGTGGCGCGCATCACCATGCCCAAGTCGGTGGTGCGCCTGTCAGCCGGGCGCGAGGACATGAGCGAGGAGACGCAGGCGCTGTGCTTCCTCGCCGGCGCCAACTCGATCTTCTACGGGCCCAAGCTCCTCACCACGCCCAACCCCGAGCGCGACCGCGACCTGCGCCTGATGGACAAGCTCGGCCTCGTCCCCATGGGCTAGCCATACCCACGCGTGTCACCCCCGCGCTTGACGCGGGGGTCCATCCCTCTTCACAAGATGTTTTCGCGAAGAGGATGGATTGCCGGGTCAGGCCCGGCAATGACGACAAGACCAGGGTCGTTCCAATGGACATTGCCGCGATCACAGCCGGTCCCAATCCGCCCAAGGACCTCCACGCGGTCATCGAGATCCCGCTCGGCGGCGCGCCGGTGAAATACGAGTTCGACAAGGCGTCGGGCGCGCTCATGGTCGACCGCTTTTTGCATACGGCCATGTTCTATCCGGGAAATTACGGCTTCATCCCGCAGACCTTGTCGGCCGACGGCGATCCCTGCGACGTGCTGGTCGTCACCCAGGTCCAGGTCGTGCCGGGAGCGATCGTGCGCTGCCGTCCGGTCGGCGCGCTGGTGATGGAGGACGAAGCCGGGGGCGATGAAAAAATCATCGCGGTGCCGGTCGACGCGCTCGCCCCGTTCTATTCGAACATCCGCAGCTACCGCGATCTGCCGCCGATCATGTGCGAGCAGATCGCGCATTTCTTTCAGCACTACAAGGATCTGGAAAAGGGCAAATGGGTCACGATCGTCAAGTGGCTCGACGTGAAGGGCGCCGAGAAGCTCGTGCTCGACGCCATTGCGCGCGCGAGCAAGGCGCCGGCCACGGGACAGGTCAAGCGAAATGCCGCACCAGCAGCAGCCCCGCCAACAGCCCGCCGACCGAAAGCGCGACCGAAAGGATGACATAGAGCGCGGCGAGGCCGAGCTCGCCGCGCTCGTACAGCAGGATGGTGTCGAGCGAGAACGCCGAGAAGGTGGTGTAGCCGCCGAGAATGCCGGTGGTGAGGAACAGCCGCCAGTGCTGCGGGACATGCCCCGCGAAGGCGAAATAACCCACGAGCAAGCCCATCACCAGGGAGCCGGTGACGTTTTCGAACAGCGTGGCGTAGTTGAATGAGGTGCCGAGCCAGCGCGCGACCGCAAGGTTGACGCCGTGGCGGAGCGCGGCGCCGATGCCGCCGCCGATGAATACGATCAGGAACCCCATGCCCTCTCCCTTCGTCAGCCCGGCAACAAAAAACCGCCCGGCGGCGGCTCGTAGCGGATCGTAGCCCGCATCAGGGCGTTTACGCCCGTCTTCGCGGGCTATGGAGCGTAGCGGAATGCGGGGCGCTCGTCCCGTGCGGTAAGCAGCCGGATTTCGCCGTCAGTGCACTGCCGCCGCGGGGCGCGGCATCAGGGCGCCGCGGTGGCGGATGACCTGCGCGGCCAGGTGGTGGGCGGCGGCGGCCGCTTCGGCCGGAGGCTTGCCGGACATGCGCGCCGCGATATAGGCGGCGTTGAAGCCATCGCCCGCCGCCGTGGTGTCGACCGGCACCACCACCTCCGGCACCGGGATGAATTCGTTCCGGCCGGCGGTCGCCACCAGCGCGCTGTTCGGCCCGTTCTTCACCACGATCTCGGCGATGCCGAAGGCCTGCAGCCGCTCGACCGTCGCCTCCGGGCTGGGGTCGCCCCACAGCACGGCTTCGTCGTCATAGGTCGGCAATGCCATGTCGATACGCTTCAGCGCCTCCATGAAAACCGTCCGTGTCCGCGACAAATCTCCGCGCCAGCCGCGCGGGCGGAAATTGCCGTCGAAGGCAACCTTCACGCCCTGCTGACGGACCATCTCGATCAGGGCGAGGAAGCGGCCCAGTCCATTATTCGAATAGAGCGAGAGGGTAATGCCGGAAAAATAGACGAGCTTGGCCTTGGTCAGGCCTTCGGCCACGCGGCCCCAGTCCGGCAGCTCGAACAGATCGCGCGCGGGCGATTGCCCGCGCCAATCGTAGTGATGGCGCCCGCCGGCCGAGTCGGTATCGACCACGACCAGGCCCGGCAGCCGGCCGCGCGTGCGCAGCACGAGGTCGCTGCCCACGCCCTCCGCCGTGGCGAGCGCGAGCATCGCCTCCGAATAGGGGTCGTCTCCGAGCGCGGTCGCGAACGCGGCATCGATCCCCGCGCGGGCGAGATAGACCGCCACGTTGAAGGTGTCGCCGGCGCAGCCGATGCCGAAGCGGCCGTCGCCGCCGCGGACGAATTCGACCGTCGCCTCCCCGATCGCGACCGCCCGGGATCTTTGCTCGCTCATGGTGTGGTTCCGTTGTGGAGGCCGCGGCAATGCAGGGAATATCCCGACCTTATGCGAAACGTTCCCTCGCCCTTGCGCGCGCCTTCATCGCTTCGACTTCGCGATCGCGCGCCGGCCGCGTCGTCTCCAGCGAGTCCAGGAGGCGGTGGGCAGCGCCCGCGACCTCATCCACGGCGCGATGGAACGCCGCCTCGTTGGCCTTTGACGGGTTCGTGAATCCGCTCAGCTTGCGAACGAACTGCAGCGCCGATGCGCGGACTTCATCGTCGGTCGCGGGCGGCTCGAAATTGAACAGGGTGCGGATATTGCGGCACATCGATTTCTCCTGTTGGCGCGCGGCGCGGGCACGCGTCGAGCTTCGAGCGCGTGCCCGGATCGTTTGGGCACCTTGTCGATGCCCGGAAATGTAAGCGAAACTTCGACCGCTGCCCACCGGCCACGGAGCCGACCTTTCGTGTCAGGGAGTGAGTGCGTGTCATCTCCAGATGCACGGCCCGTCAGCATAACCGTCGATGGCGCGGGTCGCGTCTCGGGCTTGCTGCAAGCACCGCCGCGCGCGCGGGCCTGCTATGTGCTGGCGCACGGTGCCGGGGCAGGGATGGCCCATCCGTTCATGGCGGCCGTTGCGGCGGGATTGGGCGAGCGCGACATTGCGAGCTTGCGCTACCAGTTCCCCTACATGGAACGGGGCGGCAAGCGGCCCGACCTGCCCCAGCTTGCCCATGCCACGGTTCGTGCGGCCGTGGCCGAGGCGTTGCGTCTGCTGCCGGAGCTTGCCCTCATCGCGGGCGGAAAGTCGTTCGGCGGCCGCATGACGTCGCAGGCGCAAGCCGCGGCTCCGCTGCAGGGCGTGCGCGGGCTGGCATTCCTCGGATTTCCGCTGCATCCGGCGGGGCGCCCATCGCAGGACCGCGGCAAGCATCTGTTCGATGTGCGCATTCCCATGCTGTTCCTGCAGGGCACCCGCGACACGCTCGCGATGCAGGGGGAGCTTGAGCCGCTGTGCGAAGCGCTCGGCGCGCGCGCAACGCTGAAGCTGTTCCAGGATGCGGATCACTCCTTTCACGTCCCGGCGCGGAGCGGGCGGACGGATGCGCAAGTTCGCAACGACATGCTCGATGTGCTCGCGGCGTGGATCGATGGCGTGATCGCGCATCGCGGTTGACCACTCCGGCACGCTCGCAGGCCACAAATTCGGTGTCATGCCCGCCATCGGGTCCGCGCTTCGCGCGGCCCGAGGACAGGCTCCAGCCGGGCATCCAGTAATCACTGACCGATCGTCCTGGCAGTCCAGTGTTTACTGGATTCCGGCTCTGCTCCCGGATCAAGTCCGGGGTCGCTCGGCCGGAATGACGACCGAATTGCGGACAATGCAGGCGGCTGGCCCTGGACAGCAAGCAATGTTATATTGTAACAAACCGGTACCGCTTCGCGCGCCGCGAACGGTAGCTCATGCCCACGCACGTCCACCCGCACCAGCACCACCATCCTCCCGGTCAGCGTCATCCGCCGGCCTCGGTCTCGCCATCGATCCTGCGCATGTCGGTCCTGGAGCGGCTGGCGATTGCCGCGGCGTTGGCGGCGGTGCTCTGGGCGGCGGTGATCTGGGCGATGAACGTGTGAGGCGATGACGCGCGGCACTGCGATTCCGCAACCTGACGCTCGGCTACGACCGGCATCCGGCCGTGCATCATCTCGACGGCGCGGTCGAGACCGGCGCGCTGGTCGCGGTCGTGGGCCCGAACGGCGCGGGCAAGTCGACGCTGTTCAAGGGCATCGTCGGCCTCCTCAAGCCGTTGGCGGGCGGCATCGAGCGCGGCGATCTCGATCCGCAGAATATCGCCTATCTGCCGCAAGCCGCCGAGATCGACCGCTCGTTCCCGATCAATGTCTACGACATGGTGGCGATGGGGCTGTGGCGCCGCACCGGCCTGTTCGGCGGCATCGATCGCAAGGCGCGGGCGGCGATCGAGCAGGCGATCGCCGCCGTCGGCCTCACCGGTTTCGAGGATCGCGCCATCGCGACGCTGTCGGGCGGCCAGATGCAGCGCATGCTGTTCGCGCGCCTGCTGCTGCAGGATGCCCGCGTGATCGTGCTCGACGAGCCGTTCAATGCCGTCGACGCCAAGACCTCCGCCGACCTGTTCGATCTGGTGCGGCGCTGGCACGGCGAGCAGCGCACCGTGCTCACCGCGATGCACGACATCGATTTCGTGCGCGCGAACTTTCCCGAGACCCTGCTGCTGGCGCGCAAGCCGGTGGCCTGGGGCCGCACCGCGGCCGTGCTGACGCCGGAAAACCTGCTCATGGCACGCCGCATGTGCGAGGCCTTCGACGAGCATGCCGAACTCTGCGCCGGATGACCAAGCCCCGTCATTCCGGCCGAGCGACGAAGTCGCGAGTGCCGGAATCCATAATCCCCGTCCGTGAGTATGGATTCCCGCCTTCGCGGGAATGACGGGGAGAGAGCCGGCACACGTCGCGATGTTCTACGATACCTTCATAGGTCCGTTCGCCGAGTTCGAGTTCATGCGCCGGGCGCTGGCGGGCGCGCTGGCGCTGGCGCTCGGCGCCGGCCCCATCGGCGTGTTCCTGATGCTGCGGCGCATGTCGCTCGTGGGCGACGCCATGGCGCATGCCATCCTGCCGGGCGCCGCGGTCGGGTTCCTGCTGTCGGGACTGAACCTGTTCGCCATGACCGGGGGCGGCTTGATCGCCGGCTTCGTCGTCGCGTTGCTGACCGGATTGGTCGCGCGCACGACCGAGCTCAAGGAGGACGCGGCGCTCGCCACGTTCTATCTGCTGTCGCTCGCGATCGGCGTCACCATCATCTCGCTCAAGGGAACCAATATCGATCTTCTGCACGTGCTGTTCGGCAATGTGCTCGCCCTCGACGACCAGACCCTGGTGTTGATCGCCGTCACCTCGACCGTCACGCTGGTCGTGCTCGCCCTGATCTACCGGCCGCTCGTCATCGAATGCGTCGATCCCGGCTTCATGCGCTCGGTCAGCCGGGCCGGCGGACCGGCGCACTTTGCGTTCCTCGTCCTCGTGGTTCTCAATCTGGTCAGCGGATTCCATGCGCTCGGGCACCTTGCTCGCCGTCGGCATCATGATGCTGCCCGCGGCGACCGGCCGGTTCTGGGCGCGCGACATCACGCTGATGATTCTGATCGCGACGGCGAGCGGCGCGTTCTCGGGCTATGCCGGCTTGCTGATCTCGTTCCACACCGCCGTGGCGTCCGGCCCCGCGATCATCCTCGTCGCCGGCGCGCTCTACGTGCTCTCGTTGTTGTTCGGCCGCGTCGGCGGCTTGGTGCGGCAGGTGTTCCCCGGCCGCCACCTCGAAGCATGACGCAAGCCAAAAACCCCGCTGAGGAGGATGCCATGCTGACCCGACGCCACGCTCTCGCCGCCGCCGCTTCCGCCGCGCTCGTTTTCGCGCGTTCTTGGCTGGTCCTGCCGGCGCGCAGGAAACGCCAAGCGGCAAGCTCAACGTCATTGCCACCTTCTCGATCCTGGGCGACTTCGTGAAGAACGTCGGCGGCGACCGGGTGGTCGTCGGCACGTTGGTCGGCCCCAACGGCAATGCCCACGTCTACTCTCCTTCGCCGGGTGACGCCAAGAAGGTCGCCGACGCCAAGCTCGTGTTCGTAAACGGGCTCGGCTTCGAGGGCTGGATCGACCGGCTGGTCAAGGCGTCCGGCACCAAGGCGCCGGTCGTGGTCGCGACCAAGGGCATCAAGTCGCGCCAGAGCGCGGGCGATCGCGATCACGGACACGATCACGGACGCGCGGATCCGCACGCATGGCAGTCGGTCGCCAATGCGAAAATCTACGTCGCCAATATCCGCGATGCGCTGATCAAGGCCGATCCCGCCGGCAAGGATGCCTATACCGCGAATGCGACCGCCTATCTCGCCAAGCTCGACGCGCTCGAGCGCGAGGTGCGCGACGTGATCGCCAAGGTTCCCGCCGATCGACGCCGGGTGATCACCAGTCACAACGCCTTCGGCTATTTCCAGGACGCCTATGGGGTGAACTTCACCGCGCCGCAGGGCGTGTCGACCGAGGCCGAGGCCTCGGCCAAGGACGTCGCCGCCATCGTCACGCAGATCAAGAAGCAGAAGACCGCGGCGGTCTTCATGGAGAACGTGACCGACCCGCGCCTGGTCGAGCAGATCGCGCGCGAAACCGGCGCGAAGGTCGGCGGCACGCTCTATTCCGATGCCCTGACCGACGACAAGGGCGACGCCACCACCTACATCGACCTGATCCGCCACAACCTCAAGCAGCTCGCGCGGCGCGCTGGTGAGCTGAATTGGAGGACTCACCGCATGCGCCAGCTCTTGTCGATGTAGCGGTGCCTGCCCATCTCGCTGATCTGGATCGCAGCACGATAGGTGCCGTCGAGCGTCATGGTCACATGGGTCGTGGTCCGCATCGGCACCTGCTCCTCGTCGGGCCCGTCGACGAAGGCCTCGACGATCGCGCGCCCGTCGAAGCTCGGAAGCGTCGCGTCGCCGTCGAGCCTCATGAGTGCGAGCAGCGTCGGCGTGATGTCGACGTTGCTCACCGGCGTGCGCACCGTCGCGCCGCGCTTGAAATCGACGCCCCAGGCGATGAAGGTGTTGCGGACCGTCCACGGGCTCATGCTGCCGTGATTGCCCTGAGGGCCGGTGAGCGGCCCGGTCGCGCGCCCGGTCTCGGTATAGTCGGTGCCCCGCACGCCGTGCGGGCCGGGCGCCGAGCTCCAGGGAAAGGTGACGACGATGTCCGGGCCGCGCTCGGGATGGTCGAGATGGATGAGCTCGACGGAGAAGGTCCCGGGCAGGCGGCCCTCGACCGGCGCAATTCCGCCGTCGCGGCGGCCGGCAGTGAACACCACGCCCGCCCAGTCCTGGGTCTGCAGGAACTCGACCAGCGAGCGGATGTTCTGGCGGTCTCGGTCCTTGACATGCAGCAACATGGTCTGGCCGCTGCTGGCGACCACCACGTCGTCGGATTCCGACGCTGGCCTTCAGTCCGGCCTTGATCAGCTCGGCAGTCAGATTGACGCCGAAGGCGCTGTGGCTGAAGCCGTGATCGGAGACCACGATGATGTTGGTTGATCCGCCGAGGCCCAGTGCATCGAGCCGCTTGAGCAGCAGCCCGACCTCGGCATCGTCGGCACGGATCGAGGCGCGCGCCTGCGGCGAGCCGGCCCCGAGCCCGTGCTGGATGTGGTCGGGCTCGGTGAGCCAGTTGATCACCACGTCGGGTTTGAGCTCCGGCAAGACGTAGTCGCGCAGCACGCCCTGGGTCCAGGCGACCGCAGGGTCGTCGGAGGCGGTCATGCCGCCGCGGGGCGGGGCGGGACCGAAGCGCTGCAGCACCGTCTCGTTGATCGCCGGCGGGAAGGCCACGCGCACGCCCGGTTCCCAATAGCCGTTGACCAATACGCCGACGCCCTTGGGCGCGCGCGGGTTGAGCAGCAGCACCTGGCCGGTCGACCCGGAGCTCACCGCCGCCAGGCGCTTGCCGCGCTCGGACAGGATTTCGCCGAGGCTCTTCACCAGCACCATGTGGCCGCCCGTCACCTCGTCGAGCCGCAGCAAGTTGCGGTGATTGTCGTTGACGAAGGCAAAGTTGGGATCGACGGCGCGGACATAGATGCGGTTGCCGAGGATGCCGTTGCGGTTGGGATAGGTACCGGTCGATATCGCGGTCGCGTTCACGCGGGTGACGGTTGGAAACACGGCATGGCTGTTGAGGAAATTGACCCCCTCCTGGCGCATCCTCCACAGGTTGGGCGTGTCCTCCGGCGTGATCGCGTCCGGCCGCAACCCGTCGATCACCAGGACGAGGTTGAGCGTGGCACGGCCGGCCGCGGCCGGCTGCGCCAGGCCCACAATGGTGCCGAGCGCCAGCGCGAACCGGGCGCCGGCGATAACGGCGGCGAGGGCGATCATCCGTCCCATCAAATCCTCCCTGAGCTTTCCCGACAATTGCACCGATGCCGCGCCCGATAGCGTCCCGGGTCGGATGCATATATACGAGGGCCAAACGGAGTTAAGCGATGTCCGACAAGGTTCCCGTCACGGTGCTCACCGGTTATCTCGGCGCCGGCAAGACCACGCTGCTCAACCGCATCCTGTCCGAGCCGCACGGCCAGAAGTACGCCGTCATCGTCAACGAATTCGGCGAGATCGGCATCGACAACGATCTCGTGGTGGGTGCCGACGAGGAAGTGTTCGAGATGAACAACGGCTGCATCTGTTGCACCGTGCGCGGCGATCTCGTGCGCATCATCGACGGGCTGATGCGGCGCAAGGGCAAGTTCGACGCCATCATCGTCGAGACCACCGGGCTCGCGGATCCGGCGCCGGTGGCGCAGACCTTCTTCATGGACGAGAATGTGGGCCGCAAGGCCAAGCTCGACGCCGTGGTCACGGTCGCCGATGCCAAGTGGCTGCAGGAGCGGCTCAAGGACGCGCCCGAGGCCAAGAACCAGATCGCCTTCGCCGACGTCATCCTGCTCAACAAGACCGACCTCGTGAAGCCCGCCGAGCTCAGCGAGGTCGAGGCGCGCATCCGCGGCATCAATCCCTATGCCAAGGTGCACAAGACCGAGCGCTGCAGGATTCCTCTGCCCGAGGTGCTCGGGCGCAACGCCTTCGATCTCGACCGTATCCTTGAGATCGAGCCGGAATTCCTGGGGGACGACGGTCACCATCACCACGATCACGCCCATGACCACGACCACCACCACGATGGCCATCATCACCATCCTGGCGGCGGCTTGAAACACTATCATGACGAAGAGATGCAGTCGGTATCGCTCAAGACCGACCAGCCGCTCGACGCCGACAAGTTCTTTCCCTGGGTGCAGGACCTCGTGCAGAAGGAAGGGCCGAGCATTCTGCGCTGCAAGGGCATCCTGTCGTTCAAGGACGACGAGCAGCGCTTCGTCTTTCAGGGCGTGCACATGATCCTGGACGGCGACCACCAGCGTCCGTGGAAGGACGGCGAGAAGCGCGAAAGCCGCATCGTCTTCATCGGGCGCAAGCTGCCCGAGGACAAGATCAGGGAAGGCTTTGCGGGCTGCCTGGCATGAAGGAACGCTCTTGCGCGTCCAACGCTGATGGTCGTCGCTCCGGGCCGCCCCCATCCTTCGAGACGCGCGCGGCTGGGTGCAGTGCGTGAGGGCGCCCTTGTGGCCGCGCGCTCCTCAGGATGAGGGCGGATCAAAGCCGTGACTGAGGCCAAGAGCGACATCCCCTCGGTGGCCGAGCGCACGCGGCCGATCAAGGCCGCGGCGCCGGTCGTGGCGGCGCATTTTCTGGCCGACACCGCAGTGTTCGTGCTCGGGGAAGAAGCGCTGCTGTTTGCGCCGCCAACGGGCGAAACTCGTACGGTCGTGGCGCACGGCGGCGCCGTGCTCTCCTCGACCGCCGACGACAGCCGCGTCGTCACCGGCGGAGACGACGGCAAGGTGGTGTCGATTAACGCCCAGGGCGAGAGCAGCGTGGTCGCAACCGATGCCAAACGCCGTTGGATCGACCGGGTGGCGGTCGGCCCGGGCGGCGCGGTCGCGTGGTCGGCGGGCAAGCAGGCGTTCGTGCGCGCCGGCAAGGGCGGCGAGCGCATGCTCGAAGTACGCTCGACCGTCGGCGGACTGGCTTTCGCGCCCAAGGGCCTGCGCCTCGCCATCGCGCATTACAACGGCATCACGCTCTGGTTTGCGAATGCGCAGAGCAAGCCCGAGACGCTGGAATGGAGGGGCTCCCATCTCGATGTCCGCGTGAGCCCGGACGGGCGGTTCGTGGTCACATCCATGCAGGAGCCGACGCTGCACGGCTGGCGGCTCGCCGACCGCAAGGACATGCGAATGTCGGGCTATGGCGCCCGCGTGCGCTCGGTCGACTGGAGCGCCGGCGGCAAGTGGCTCGCGACCTCGGGCTCGACCCAGCTGGTTCTGTGGCCGTTCCAAGGCAAGGACGGTCCCATGGGAAAGACGCCACGCCTCCTGGCCCCGGCGGAGGCGCAGGTCGAGGTCGTCGCCTGCCATCCGAAACGGGAAGTCGTGGCGGTGGGATATGCCGACGGCCTGGTTCTGCTGGTGCGCCTGGAGGATGGCGCCGAAGTGCTGGCGCGCAAGCCCGCTGGTGCGCCGATCACCGCGCTGGCTTGGAGCGGGACCGGCAATATGCTCGCCGTCGGCGCGGAGGACGCCGAAGCGGGTATCCTTGATCTTGGATGATGGCCGCCGTCGGGGTGCTCGTACGGTCGGTCCTTACTGTTTCTTCTGTTGGGCAGTGCCCTTCGGCGCGCCACGTGCTGCCGATGGTGCGAGCGCATTGTCGGGCAGCCGGGTCCAGACCTGGCTCTTGCCGAACAACGCGAAGCCGAGATAGCCGCGCACTTCCAGCTTCTGGCCGTCGGGGCTGAGATTCATCAGGGCGCGGTAGACCGTACCGTCACGCGGATCCATGATGGTGCCGCTCTCGTAGGCAAGTCCGTTCCGTTTCATTCCCTTGATCAGGGCCAGGCCGAGCACCGGGGCGCCTTTCTCGGCGCCTTCGCACTTGCTGCAAACCCAATTCGGGTCGTCGCCGGGCTTGTGGAAGATCTTGGCGAAGGTGCCCTCGTAGATGCCGTTCTTCTCGACGATCTTGAACCAACCGCCGGGCTTGCCGGTATTCTCGTCGATGTGCTCCCAAAGACCCACGGCGGTCGGATCCGCGGCGCGAACGGGCAAGCCCGCGGCCAAAACGACGGCGCCGATAACGATCAGTTTTTGCAGCAATAGTCTCATCCGACACCTGTGATTGGTTTGCGCATGCGATCTTTCTTGGACCCCGGATCCCGACCCCGGCCGGACCTTTTCGGAGCCGTGCATGGCCCCAGACTGTGGTGATTTCGCGGAAAATTCACCGCGGCGGGGAACCCCGCAATGGAGCGTCTGGCCGGCGCTGCGGAGCGCAGAAAGTGCTCCGAAACGGCGAATAGCGATGAATTTCCGTGGTCTCGCCGGGCTGCACCCCACGGCGGCATGGCCGTTTGCCGCCGACCGACCCCTTGCTGCGACGCTCGGCCACAACAAAAAAGCGGGCGCCGCGATGCGGCGCCCGCCAGCTTATCCGTTGCCCGCAGCTTAGCTCACGAGCACATTCGTGAACTGCCACGGATCGCTGTTATCGATGTCCTCCGGAAACAGCTCGCTGCGGCCGGCGAGCGGTGTCCAGTCGGTGTAGCGCCCGACCACCGGGCCGAGATAGGGCCGCTGCAGGTCGAGGCAGCGGCGGAAGTCCATCTCGTCGGCCTCGACGATGCCGCGCCCGGGGTTCTCCAGCATCCACACGATGCCGGCGAGCACCGCCGAGGTCACCTGCAGGCCGGTCGCGTTCTGATAGGGCGCCAGCCTCCGCGTCTCCTCGATCGAGAGCTGCGAGCCGTACCAGTAGGCGTTCTTGGCATGGCCGTAGAGCAGCACCCCGAGCTCGTCGATGCCGTCGACGATGTCGTCCTCGGACAGGATGTGCCAGGTCTGCTGCGGCTTCCACTGTGCGCCCGCCATTTCATGCAGCGACAGCACGGCGTCGTCGCAGGGGTGATAGGCGTAGTGGCAGGTCGGCCGGTAGACCACCTTGCCGCCGTCCCTGACCGTGAAGTAGTCGGCGATGGAGATCGAACTCGTTGTGCGTGATCATCCAGCCGTGCTGGGCCTGCGCCGTGGGCGTCCACGAGCGCACGCGCGTGCCGGCACCGGGACGCTTGAGGTAGATCGCGGCGTCGCAGCCGAAATCGTGGCGCGCGGCGCCGGGCGGCAGCCTCTTTTCATGCGTGCCCCAGCCGAGCTCGGACGGCTGCAGGCCTTCCGACACGAAGCCTTCGACCGACCAGGTGTTGACGAACTTGCCGCGCGGCTTGGGATCGCGGGCACGCTGGGTGTCGCGCTCGGCGATGTGGATGCCCTTGACGCCGACGCGCTGCATCAGGCGACCCCAGTCCTCGCGCGTCTGCGGCTCGACGAAATCGAGCTTGAGCTCGCCGGCGACGTCGATCAGCGCCTGCTTCACCATCCACGAGACCATGCCGGGATTGGCGCCGCAGCAGCTCACCGCGGTGACACCGCCGGGCCGCCGCTGGCGCAACTCGAGCACGCCTTCGCGCAGCGCGTAGTTCGAGCGCTGCGAGATCGAGCGGTTGCGGTCGGTGTAGAGCCCCGGCCAGGGCTCGACGACGGTGTCGATATAGAAGGCGTCGAGGTCCTTGGCGAGCTCCATCATGTCGACCGACGAGGTGTCGACCGACAGGTTCACGACCATGCCGCGCCCCGGCCCCGCCGTGAGCAGCGGGGTGAGGATCTCGCGGTAATTGTCCTTGGTCAGCGCCTTGTGGATGAACCGGATCTGCCGCTCGTCCAGGAGACGGCGGTCGCTGTCGTCCGGCGCGATGACCACGAACTTCGAGCGGTCGAAGGCGATATGCCGCTCAATGAGCGGCAAGGTGCCTTTGCCGATCGAGCCGAAGCCGATCATCACGATCGGACCGTCGAAACGGGCGTGCAGCGGCCCGTTGGCGGCGACAGGGGCAATGGCATTCATGTCGGTTACTCCCAAGGCAAAAGGTGACGAGGTCACGCCGCGTGCGACGCGAGGACGGGCTCGTTGCGGACGAGGCCGGCAACGAGGGTGGCAAGGTCGGGCTTCGCCGCGGGCCGACCCGCGGCGCTGACGAGCCCGTGCGCGCCGTCGAGCGCACCCGACGCCAGCTCGCGGGCGAGCAGGCGGTGCCGTTCGTACGGCCCGGGCAGCCAGAGCGCGCCGGTCTTCTCGCTCGAGAAGCCGAACCGCCCATAATAGGGCGCATCGCCGACCAGAAGCACGGCGCGGTGGCCGAGACGGGCCGCTTCCCGCAGCGCCTGCTGCACGAGCGTCGAGCCGATGCCGCGCTTGCGGCAGCCGGGAGCGACCGTGAGCGGCCCGAGCAGCAGCGCCGGCCGGTCCGGGCCGGCCGAGATCGACCAGAGCCGAATGGTGCCGACGAGGTGGCGCCCCTGCGCGGCAACGAGCGACAACTCCGGCAAGCGCCCTTCGCGCAGGCGCTCGGACGTCTTGCCGAAACGGGCCGGCCCGTAGGAGACCTCGAGGAGCCGTTCGCGCTCCGCGACCTCGTCCGGCCGTTCATGTCGAACGGTGACCATCGTGTCCTGCCGTCGATCCAGGGTCAGATGTGGTAGGCCTTCAGCGGCGTGAAGCCGTTGAAGGCCACCGACGAGTAGGTCGCGGTGTAGGCACCGGTGCCCTCGATCAGCACCTTGTCGCCGATCTCGAGGCTGATGGGCAGCGCGTAGGGCTCCTTCTCGTACATCACGTCGGCCGAGTTGCAGGTCGGCCCGGCGAGCACGCAGGGTGCGAGCTCGTCGCCGTCCCGCGGGGTGCGGATCGGATAACGGATCGACTCGTCCATGGTCTCGGCGAGGCCGCCGAACCTGCCGATGTCGAGGTAGACCCAGCGCACGTCGTCGTTCTCGCTCTTCTTGGAGACGAGCACGACCTCGGCCTCGATCACGCCGGCATTGCCGACCATGCCGCGGCCGGGCTCGATGATGGTCTCCGGGATGCGGTTGCCGAAGTGCCGGCGGAGCGCGCGGAAGATCGCCGAGCCGTAGGTCTTAACCGTCGGAACGTTCTTGAGGTACTTGGTCGGGAACCCGCCGCCGAGATTGACCATGGTCAGGGCCAGGCCGCGCTCGCCGCATTCGCGGAACACGGCCGCCGCCGAGGCGAGCGCCCGGTCCCAGGCGTGGGGATTGCGCTGCTGGGAGCCGACGTGGAACGAGATGCCGTGGGCTTCGAGGCCGAGCCGGTGGGCGTGCTCCAGCACGTCCGCGGCCATGGCGGGCTCGCAGCCGAACTTGCGCGACAGCGGCCATTCCGCCCCGACGCAGTCGGAAAGGATGCGGCAAAAGACGCGCGTGCCGGGGGCGGCGCGGGCAACCTTCTCCACCTCGGCGACGCAGTCGACGGCGAACAGGCGCACGCCGAGCGCATAGGCGCGCGCGACGTCGCGCTCCTTCTTGATGGTGTTGCCGAAGGAGATGCGGTCCGCCTGGGCGCCGGCCGCCAGCACCATCTCGATCTCGGCGACCGAGGCGGTGTCGAAGCTGGAGCCGAGCGCGGCCAGGAGCGCGAGCACCTCTGGCGCCGGGTTCGCCTTCACCGCGTAGAACACCTTGGTGTCCGGCAGCGCCTTGGCGAAGGCCAGATAGTTTTCACGGACGACATCGAGGTCGACGACGAGGCACGGCCCCTCGTCGACCCGCGTACGCAGGAACTCGCGGATGCGCGCGGTCATGGCGCTCTCCCCACGGCTTCAAGGCGGCGAACCGCCCGCTGATGCGGATCGTGAGCTCGCCGCCGGCGCGCGATGGGGACGCGCTGGCAAGCAAGGACTCTCGACCCGCTATGCTGCCTTGGATTGGAATGGGGAGGCCCCGTTCCGCACGGCCGGCAATGATGAACAAGCCTCTTCGGTAGCCACGCCGGCTGGTGGAAGGCCGGCAGAGACCAAGGAAGCCCGCTCCGTCGTTGCTTTAAGCCGCGTCCCCCGTTGAGCGCGGGGTGCGCCGGTTTCGCCTCCGGCTGCCGGTCAAGTGGTTTCGGAGCTCAGGCGATCGCAGTAGTCAGTCTGCGATCTTGCTCCGGGCGGCTGTCCGGCCTCTTGTCCGGATGCCCACCGACCGACACACGGCCACAGGCACGTGCGAAATTGGGCAATCGCGCACATAAGCGATGTGCACGCGCATTACAAGAATTTTTTTTGGTTCACCGCCGCAGCGGAGCGCGGACACCGGCGCGCCTGCACTCGATCGGCGGCTTCAGCCGCGCGTGGTGAACGGCTCGACGCCCTGGGCGTTGCGGATGAAGGCGACCATCACGGCGATGCCGCAGATGAAGAAGATGCCTTGCATGATGGGCACGCCGTAGGGACCCAGATCCAGGTAGTTCGCCACGGCCCAGCCGCCGGCAAACGCGGCGCCGAAGACTTCGGCGCCGATCAGGATCGCCGCGCTGACGACGGTCAGCACGTTCTGCCAGGCAATCCTGCGATCGCCGCTGCGGGAGGGTTTCTCGTTCATGGCAACGGGTCCTGTTGGCGGGCGCAATCTCTCCGAAACGGGCGCCCGGATCAAGCCGGCAGGAAGAGGGCGAACGTCGATCGTTTTCTCCGCTCCTACGCCGCGTCCCGGCTTGCCTTCGACCCGAGCAGGCCCGATTCCACCAGCGCCGCGCGAATGCGGTCGATTTCGGCGCGGGAGAGCTTGACCAGCGGCGGCCGCACCACCGCGCGCGGCAGCCGGCCGAGCAGCACCAGCGCCTCCTTCATGCGGTTGTGCATGTCGGCCCAGGGGTCGGCGTAGAACACGCGCGCCAGCGGATAAATCCGGTCATTGAGGCGGCGCGCCTCGGCCAGATCGTCGGCCGCAACCGCGCGGAACAGCTCGGCCTGGAGATCGGGGATCACGCTGCCGCTGCCGGAGAGGAGCCCGTTGCAGCCCAGCACCAGCGAGCTCAACAGCCAGGCGCTGTGGGTGGTGAGCACGTTTACCGGCCGCGGCAGGGTTTGGAGCGTGCGAATGTGCATCTCATGCTGCGGCACGTTCCCCGCCCAGTCCTTGATGGCGCGGATGGTCGGCACCTGCTCGACCATCTTCAGAAGCGTCTCGACCGGATAACCCTGGCCGGTGGCGAGCGGATACTGGAACGCGATGATGGGGAGATCGGTGGCATCCGCGATGCGCTTGAAATGGGCAATCGCCATCTCCGGCGACTGGCCCAAGGTGAAGGGCGCCGGCGGGAAAACCAGCAGCGCGGAGGCGCCGCCATCCGCCGCCATGCGCGCGATCCTTGCCGCCTCGATGCTGCCGTCGGCCCACACCCCGTTGACGAGCGGCAGCGCCTCGCCGATCTCGTCCTGGGCGATGTCGAGCACGCGGCGCTGCTCATCGAAGCTGCAGGACGCCACCTCGGTCGAATGCGCGTTGATGGTGATGGCGGAAAGCCCTGCGGTCGCCGCCACGTCGCGCAGATGACTGCGGAAGCTCTTCTCGTCGATCGAGAGATCGTCGTTGAACGGCAGCAGCACGGCGGGAATGACGCCGTGCGGGACGTAGTGGGCGTGACGGGGCATCGTGAACTCCTGGGGGCGGCGCACGTCGAAATCGCCCGGCAGCTTATCACGCGCGAGTGGCGCGCGGCAGCTCCTCCCGAGAGCGGGTTGATTCCGCGAGTTTAGAAACCCACATTCACTGGGCACTCGGCTTGGCTGTAGGGAACTACCTAATGCCTGCAATTCTTGTGGCGGCAAGGCAGGATTGCCTTGTCCCCGGGCGCATCTTTCAGGTGCCATGAACCCAGTATCCCCGTTTCATCCGGCCGTTGCCGCGTGGTTCGATCGCAGCTTCGCTGCCCCCACGGCGGCGCAGGCGCAGGCTTGGCCGGCCTTCCAGGCAGGCCAGCATGTCCTGATCGCCGCCCCGACCGGATCCGGCAAGACGCTTGCCGCCTTTCTCGCGGCCATCGACGCCCTGGTGCGGCAAGGGCTCGCGGGCGGCCTCAAGGACGAGACCCAGATCGTCTATGTTTCGCCGCTCAAGGCGCTGTCGAACGACATCCGCTTGAACCTGGAAGCGCCGCTCGCCGGCATTCGCGAGGCCTTGCGCGCACAGGGCTTGCCGGACGTGGATATCCGAACCTGGGTGCGCACCGGCGATACGCCGCCGGGCGAGCGTGACCGCATGCGCCGCCGCCCGCCCCACATCGTGGTGACGACGCCGGAGTCGCTCTACATCCTGCTCGGCTCGGAGTCGGGCCGCGCGATGCTCGCGACCACGCGAACCGTGATCGTCGACGAGATCCACGCGCTGGCGCCGAACAAGCGCGGCACCCACCTCGCCCTGTCGCTCGAGCGCCTCGCCGTACTGTGCGGCGATCGCTTGCAGCGCGTGGGCCTCTCCGCCACCCAGAAACCGATCGAGGCGGTCGCGCGCTTTCTGGTCGGAGCCGGTTCAGGGACCGCTTCGAGCGCCGACTGCACCGTTATCGACATGGGCCACCGCCGGGCGCGGGACCTCGCCGTCGAAATTCCGGATTCGCCGCTCGAAGCGGTGATGTCGGCCGAGGTCTGGGAGCAGGTCTATCGGCGGTTGGCGGAGCTGATCGAGGCGCATCGCACCACGCTGATCTTCGTCAATACCCGCCGGATGGCGGAGCGGGTCACCCGTGCGCTTTCGGAGCGGCTCGGCTCCGAGCAGCGCGGCACGGATCGGGTGGCGGCACACCACGGCAGCCTGGCCAAGGAGCAGCGCCTGGATGCCGAGCAGCGGCTCAAGCACGGCAAGCTGAAGGCGCTGGTGGCAACCGCTTCGCTCGAACTGGGCATCGACATCGGCGAGGTCGACCTGGTCTGCCAGCTCGGCTCGCCGCGCTCGATCGCGAGCCTGCTGCAGCGGGTCGGGCGGTCGGGACATGCCATCGATGGCGTGCCCAAGGGGCGGCTGTTTCCGCTCTCGCGCGACGATCTTGTGGAGTGCGCGGCGCTGCTCGACAGCACCGCGCGCGGCGAGCTCGATCGGCTCGCCATCCTCGAACAGCCGCTCGACGTGCTGGCGCAACAGATCGTGGCCGAAGTGGCCGCGCGCGAATGGAACGAGGATGCGCTCTATGCGCTCGTGCGCCGCGCCTGGCCGTATCGCGCGCTGGCGCGGGAGGATTTCGCGGCGCTGGTGGGCATGCTCGCGGAGGGCTTCAGCACCCGCCGCGGCCGCCGCGGCGCGCTGATCCACTACGATGCCGTGAACCGCCTGCTGCGCGGTCGGCGCGGCGCGCGGCTCACCGCCCTGACCTCGGGCGGAACGATCCCGGACAACGCCGACTATCAGGTGCTGCTGGAGCCCGAGAACCACATCATCGGCACCGTGAACGAGGATTTCGCGGTCGAGAGCATGGGCGGCGACATCTTCCAGCTCGGCAACAAGAGCTATCGCATCATCCGCGTGGAACGCGGCACGGTGCGCGTCGAGGATGCCCATGGCATGGCGCCGACGATTCCGTTCTGGCTCGGCGAAGCGCCGGGTCGCAGCGACGAACTGTCGGTCGCGGTGTCGCGCCTGCGGGCGGAAATTGCAACGCGCTTGCGCAGCGATCCGGCCGGGCAAGGGGCGGTGCGGTGGCTCGTGGAGTCGGTTGGTCTCACCCAACCCGTTGCGGAGCAACTGGTCGAGTATCTCGCGGCCGCCCACGCGGCGCTGAGCTGCCTGCCCACGCAGGACACGATCGTGCTCGAACGCTTCTTCGACGAGGTCGGCGGCATGCAGCTCGTCATCCACTCGCCCTACGGCAGCCGCATCAACCGCGCCTGGGGGCTGGCGTTGCGCAAGCGCTTTTGCCGCAAGTTCAATTTCGAGCTGCAGGCGGCGGCGACCGAGGACAATATCGTTCTCTCGCTCACCACCGCCCACAGCTTCGAGCTCCTCGAAGTCGCGCGCTATCTGCATTCCGCCAGCATCCGGCCGTTGCTGATCCAGGCGCTGCTCGACGCGCCGATGTTCATCACGCGCTGGCGCTGGGTGATCGGCGTGGCGCTCGCGCTCCCGCGCTTCCGCGGCGGCCGCAAGGTGGCGCCGCAACTCGCGCGCATGGGGGCCGAGGACCTGATCGGGGCGGTCTTTCCCGACCAGCTCGCCTGTGCCGAGAACCTGCCTGGCGAGCGCGAGATCCCCGACCATCCGCTGGTACGCCAGACCATCGCCGACTGCCTGAACGAGGGCATGGACCTCGCCGGCCTGGAACGGCTGCTCGGGCGGATCGAGGCCGGCGACATTGAAGTCGTGGCCCGCGATCTGACCGAGCCGTCGCCGCTGGCGCTCGAGGTGCTGGCGGCCCGCCCCTATTCCTATCTCGATGACGCACCGCTGGAAGAGCGCCGAACCCAGGCGGTCATGAGCCGGCGCTGGCTCTCGCCCGAGGCCGCGTCCGACCTCGGCCGGCTTGATCCCGAAGCCATCGCGCGCGTCCGATCCGAGGCTTGGCCGGACGCCGCCAACGCCGACGAACTGCACGACGCGCTGGTCTGGCTCGGTTTTCTCACCGCGGAGGAAGTGCATGCCGGGCCGGGGTGGGGCGACTGGTTGTCGGAGCTTGCGCGCCAACAGCGCGTGGCGCGGCTTGACGCACCGGCAGCGCCGCCGCTTTGGATTACAGCGGAGCGCTTGCCGCAGTTCCAGGCGCTGTGGCCCATGGCCAAGCTCGAGCCCGCGATTGCTGTCCCCGAATCATACGCCGGACGGAATTGGCAACGCGACGAGGCGCTGGTCGAGATCCTGCGCGGCCGCCTCGAGGGCCTAGGTCCCGTCACTCCGGAGGCGTTGGCCGCTCCGCTCGGACTTCGAGGCGAACGCGATCGCAGGCGCGCTGGCCGCGCTCGAGGCGGAAGGCTTCGCCATGCGCGGGCGCTTCACGCCGGCCGGCGCCGAGGAGTGGTGCGAGCGCCGTCTGCTCGCTCGCGTTCACGGCTATACCGTCAAGCGGTTGCGGGCGGAGATCGAGCCGGTCGCGGCGCGCGACTTCTTGCGTTTCCTGCTCGCGTGGCAGCGCGTCGCACCGGACGCACGAATGCAAGGCCCCGACGCCGTCGATACCGTCGTCGGCCAGCTCGAAGGCTTCGAGGCGCCGGCCGGCGCGTGGGAGAGCGAGATCCTGCCCGCCCGTCTTGCCGGCTATGAGCCGGCCTGGCTCGACGATCGCTGCCTGGCGGGTCAGGTGGCATGGACGCGGCTGCGACCCCGCGCCGGACGCGCGGGCAACGGACGAGCGAATGGCGGCGAGGGCAGGGCCGCGCCGGTGCGCACGACCCCGATTACGCTGGTGGCGCGTCGTCGCGCCGCGCTTTGGTCGTCGCTGTCGGCCGACGCGGACGCGGTTCATCCCGGCGCGCGCGCACAAACCGTCGCCGATTACATTCGCCAGCACGGAGCGTCGTTTTTCGACGAGCTGGTGGAAGGCACCGGCCTGTTGCGGACCCAGGTCGAGGAGGCGCTGGCCGAATTGGTCGCGCTCGGCCTCGTAACTTCGGACAGCTTCGGCGGATTGCGCGCGCTGCTGGTACCGTCGGGTGAGCGCAGGCCCATGGCGGGCGGACGTCGCCGCCGGCGCACCGCAAAGTTCGGCATGGAAGCTGCCGGCCGGTGGGCGCTGGTGCGCCGTCCGCTGCCCGCGACCTCCGCGCCGCAGGCCGACAAGGTGTTCGTACAAGAGGCCATCGAGCACGTGGCCCGCACGCTGCTGCTTCGCTATGGCGTCGTGTTCTGGCGGCTGCTCGAGCGCGAAGCGGCGTGGCTGCCGCCGTGGCGCGACCTGCTGCGGGTTTATCGCAGGCTCGAAAGTCGCGGCGAAATCCGCGGCGGCCGGTTCGTCGCCGGCTTTTCCGGGGAGCAATTTGCGCTGCCCGACGCAGTCGGCATGCTGCGCGAGATTCGCCGCCAACCGGCCTCGGGCGCGCTGGTCTCGCTCTCCGGTGCCGACCCGCTCAATCTCGTGGGAACATTGACTCCCGGACCGAAGCTCGCGGCGCTGACCGGAAACCGCCTGCTCTACCGCGACGGCGTCCCGATCGCGGTGCTCGCCGCCGGCGACGTGCAGTTTCTCGAAGCGCTGGATGCCGCGAGCGAGTGGGAGGCCCACAAGGCGTTGCTGCGATGTGCGGCATCGCTGCCGTCAATCTCCGACGATACGGATCCGCACAGCGGCAACGGCGCCGAGGTCGCGGCTGAGCATCGGCCGGGACGACGGTGGTAGCGCATGTTCCGGAAAAGTGGGCACCGGTTTTCCGATCAGAACATGCGCACTAGCGATCCGCGCCAGCGGCGGCGTCACGTGTTGGTCAGCCGGATGCCGCCGCGGCGACCGATCGCCGCGCAGTCCTCGTCGGTCTTGAATCCGATCGCGCGAATGCCATGGGCGGCGAGCTCCTCGTCGCGATCCTCGGTGTCGCCGGTCACGCCGACCGCGCCGATGACCTCGCCCGCGGCATTGCGAATTTGCAAGCCGCCTCCCTCGGGAAAGATTCTGGTCGCCGGTCGCGCTGAGCAGATAGCGCATGAAGATCGGCTTCTCCTCGGCGCGCACCTTCACGAGCTTGGAGGAACGCCCCATGGCGAGCGCGGCATAGGCCTTGCCGTAGGCCATCTCGAACCGGATCATCGAGCTGCCGTCCTCTTTCTTGAACGCCTTCACCTTGCAGCCGGGCTCGACCACGATCACGGACAGCGGCCGGCAGTCGAGCTCGGCGCCGCGCGCGAGAATGGCGTCGATGAGACGGTCGGCTTGATCGAGGGTGATGGCGCTCATTTGGAATCTCCGCTTCGGTTGGACGAGCGAGCGTGCCGTCGCCTTCTACCCCATTCCTTGCCATTGCGAAGCGGATGATCCACGGTTGCGTCTGTCGGCGCTGCGATGGTGCGCTTGACTTGAGGAGATACTCATGCCCGAATTCTCTCGGCGAGATATGCTCGGCGCCGCCGCTGCCGGTGGCGCGATCGCAGCGGCAGGCATGGACGCTTTGGCACAGGGACAACCGCCTTTCGGGCCGACGCCGCCGGTGCTTGCCGGTGCGGAGCTGCCGTCCTTCCGTTTCCAGCTCGGCGCCGTGGCCCCCAAGTCGTGGGACGGCGGCTGGGCCAAGGAGGCAACGGTCGCGGAATTTCCGGTCTCGGAAAAGCTCGCGGGCGTGCTGATGTCGCTCGCGCCGGGCGGATTGCGTGAGCTTCACTGGCACGCCAATGCGGCGGAGTGGGCCTACGTGATCAAGGGCCGCTGCCGCGTCACCACCATCGACCCGGAAGGCCATTCGCAGGTCGCCGACTTCGCCGCGGGCGATGTCTGGTATTTCCCGCGCGGGTTCGGTCATTCGATCCAGGGCATCGGTTCCGAGGATTGCCTGTTCGTCCTCGTATTCGACAACGGCTATTTCTCCGAGTTCGGCACTTTCAGCATCAGCGACTGGATCGGGCACACGCCGCCCGAGGTGCTGGCGAAAAATTTCGGCGTACCGGCGCAGACCTTCGCGAACTTCCCGAAGCGCGAGGTCTACATCGCCAAGGGACCGGTGCCGCCGCCGCTTGCGGCCGATCCCGCGCCCGGCACGCTCAACGGCGGGGCGCTCACTCACCGTTACCGCCTGCTGGCGCAGCGTCCGGACACCTACTCCGGCGGCACCAATCGCCTGGTGTCGCAGCGCGAATTCCCGATCTCCGCGACCATGACCGGCGCGCTCATGCGCATCAAGCCGGGCGCGTTGCGGGAGCTCCATTGGCATCCCAACGCCGACGAGTGGCAGTACTACATCGCCGGCCGCGCCCGCATGAGCGTGTTCGGATCGCACGGCCGCGTCCGCACCGAGGAATTCAACGCCGGCGACGTCGGCTACGCCCCGCAGGGTTATGGGCACTACATCGAGAACGCGGGCACCGAGGATCTCGAGCTGCTGATCGTGCTCAACAACGGCACCTACGAATCGATCTCGCTCGCCAACTGGATCGGCGCCAATCCGCACCTCTTGCTGGCGACCAATTTCGGCGTGCCGGAAAGCACGTTCGCGCAACTCCAAACGCGCAACAGGTTCATGCCGGGTTAATTCGTCCGCAACCTGACGATCGTTCCCAACGGGTGGCAACGGCGAAGGCGCAGCCCCTTGCCCGCGCGGCGGTAGGGTGCAATGCAAGAGCTCGAACCCCATATGGCCAGCATGAAACAGCAGAACCAAGCCCTTGCCCCACAAGCCGTCAGCGACAATCCATTGGTGGAGACCCGGTCCGGCGCGTTCGACGTGCCGCCGTTCGACCGGATCGAGCCGGAGCATTTCCAGCCCGCGTTCGCGCGCGCATTCGCCGAGCACGAGGCGGAGGTCGCTGCCATCGCCGCCAATGCGGCCGAGCCGACCTTCGCCAATACCATCGAGGCGCTTGAATTGGGCGGCGAGGCGCTCACGCGCACAGCCAGCGTTTTTTACCTCCTTGCCGGCGCGCACACGAACGATGCGATCCAGGAGGTCGAACGCAAGTTGGCTCCGCTGGAGGCCAGGCACTGGAACCGGATCCTCATGGACGAGGCCCTGTTCCGCCGCATCGACGCGCTCCACCGCCGACGGCATCAACTCGACCTGACCGCGGAACAGGGGCGCGTGCTCGATCGCTATCACGTGAAGCTCAGGCGTGCGGGCGCGGCGCTCGCGCCGGCCGCGAAAGCGCGGCTCGCCGAGATCAACGAGCGCCTCGCCACGCTCGGCACCGCGTTCAGCCAGAACGTCCTGGCGGATGAGCAGAGCTATGCGCTCGTGCTCGACGGCGAAGAGGACCTTGCCGGTCTGCCCGACTTCGTGCGTGCGCCGGCGCGGGCGGCGGCCGAGGAGCGCGGCCTCGACGGCAAACACCTCGTCACCACCTCGCGCTCGAGCGTCGAGCCGTTCCTGCAATTCTCCGCCCGGCGCGACCTGCGCGAGAAGATCTTCCGCGCCTGGATCGCGCGCGGCGACGGCGGCGGCGCAACCGACAACAAGGCGATCATCGCCGAGATGGTCGCGCTGCGCGCCGAGCGCGCGCGGCTGCTCGGCTATCCGACCTTTGCCCATTATCGGCTCGACGATGCCATGGCGAAGACGCCGGAGGCGGTGCGTTCCCTGCTCGATCGCGTCTGGCCGCCGGCGCGCCGCCGCGCCGTGGAAGATCGTGCCGCGCTGCAGAGCCTGGTGCAGGCGGAGGGCGGAAATTTCGCGCTCGCGCCCTGGGACTGGCGTTACTACGCCGAGAAGCTGCGCAAGGCGCGCTGCGACATCGACGAGGCGACGATCAAACCTTATTTCCAGCTTGAAAAGATGATCGAGGCCGCTTTCCACACGGCGAACCGCCTGTTTGGCCTGACCTTCGAACGGCGCGAGGGCGTCCCGGTCTGGCATGCGGATGTGCGGGTGTGGGAGGTGCGCGATGCCGCCGGACGTCATCGCGGCCTTTTCTTCGGCGACTATTTCGCCCGCACGTCGAAGCACTCGGGCGCATGGATGACCACGGTGCGCGACCAGGAGAAGCTCAAGGGCGATATCCGCCCGCTGGTCGTCAACGTCATGAACTTCTCCAAGGCAGGCACGGGCGAGCCGACATTGCTGTCGTTCGAAGATGCCAGGACGCTGTTCCACGAGTTCGGCCACGCCCTGCATGCGCTCCTCTCCGATGTCACCTATCCGATGATCTCGGGCACGAGCGTGCTCACCGACTGGGTGGAGCTGCCCTCACAACTCTATGAGCATTGGTTGGAGCGCCCGGAGATTTTGAGCCGCTTCGCCGTCCATTGCCGCACCGGCGAGCCGATCCCGAAGGATCTGCTGGATCGGCTCATCGCCGCGCGCACCTTCAACCAGGGCTGCGCGACCGTCGAATACGTCGCATCGGCGCTGGTCGATCTCGACATCCATCTGCTGCCGTCGGCCGGTGAGGTCAGAGGCTTCGACATCGGCGCCTTCGAGCAGGCCGCGCTCGCGCGCATCGACATGCCCGCCGAGATCGTCATGCGCCACCGCCCCACGCACTTTGCGCACGTATTCGCAGGCGGCGGCTACGCCTCGGCCTATTACAGCTACATGTGGTCCGAGGTGCTCGACGCAGACGCATTCGAGGCGTTCGAGGACACCGGCGACATTTTCGATGCCGAAACGGCGAAGGGCCTGCACGATCACGTCTACGCCGCCGGCGGCTCGCGCGACCCGGCCGAGCTCTACACCGCTTTCCGCGGCCGGTTGCCCACGCCCGACGGGCTGCTGAAGCGACGCGGATTGAGCGAGGCAGTCGGTTAGAGTTGCGGTCGTCTCTCACGTCCGCCGTCATCGCCCGCGCAGGCGGGTGATCCAGTATCCCGAGAACGTGCGATGACGTTCGACCGTGCCTCACATGAATATTTGTGATTACTGGATGCTCCGCTTTCGCGGAGCATGACAGCGCTGGATTGGGCGCGAGCGTTAACGATGGACCTCCACACTTCCGGACATCGCCAAGGGGTCGTGGCCGCGCCGCACCATGCGGCCGTGGAGGCCGGACGCGCGACGCTGGTCGAGGGCGGCAACGCGCTCGAGGCCATGGTGGCGATGGCGGCAACCATTGCCGCCGTCTACCCGCACATGACGCATGTGGGGGGTGACGGCTTCTGGCTCGTGCGCGAGCCGTCGGGACGTGTTCGCGCGCTGATGGCGGCCGGCCGCGCCGGTGCCAACGCGCGGCGCGAGCTTTATCGCGAGTTCGAGACCATCCCGCCGCGCGGTGCGCTCGCGGCGCTCACCGTGCCTGCAGCGGTCGCGGGCTGGATGCTGGCGCTGGAAGCGGCAAACGCCCATGGCGGACGCCTGCCGCTGCGCGATCTGCTCGCGCCCGCGATCCGACATGCGAGCGAGGGCTATGGCGTCGCGCGCAGCCAGGCCCGGCTCACGGCGGAAAAGCTCGCCGAGTTGAAGGACGTACCTGCCTTCGCGCAGACGTTTCTGACCGACGGCAAGCCGCCCGACGCGGGCAAGATGCTCAAACAGGCCGCGCTCGCCGCCACGTTCGACCATCTCGCTCATGCCGGGCTCGGCGACTTCTACCGCGGCGATGTCGGACGCGAGATCGCCCGCGATCTCGACCGCGTCGGCAGCCCGGTCACGCGAGCCGACCTCGAGCGCTGCATTGCCACGCTTGCCGAACCGCTGTCGGTCGTGCTCGAGAGCGGCACCGCCTTCAACACGCCGCCGCCGACCCAGGGCCTCGCGTCGTTGATGATTCTTGCGCTGTTCGAGCGCTTGCACGTCCCGGAGGGCGAAGGCTTCGATCACATCCACGGGCTCGTCGAGGCCACCAAGCGCGCCTTTCGCGTGCGCGACCGCGTCGTGACCGATCCTGATCGCGCGCCGCATGCGGTCGATCGTTACCTCGACGCCGGCTTTCTCGACGCCGAGGCCCTCAAGATCGATCGCCGCAAGGCCGCGCGTTGGCCATCGCCCTATGGCGAAGGCGACACCGTCTGGATGGGAGCCGCCGACGCCTCCGGCCTGGTCGTCTCCTACATTCAGTCGCTCTATTGGGAATTCGGTTCGGGCGTGGTGCTGCCCGCGACCGGCGTGCTGATGCAGAATCGCGGCGCGAGCTTCTCGCTCGAGCCCGGGGCGTTGAACGCGCTCGAGCCCGGGCGGCTGCCGCTCCATACGCTCAACCCCGCGCTCGCCGTGCTCGCCGATGGACGCATCCTCGCCCACGGCACCATGGGCGGCGATGGTCAGCCGCAAACGCAGGCCGCGCTGTTCACCCGCTATGTCACCTACCGGATGCCGCTCGAGCGCGCGATCGACGCTCCGCGCTGGCTCCTCGGCCGCACCTGGGGCTCGACGCACACCAATCTGCGCCTGGAATCGCGCTTCGACGGCAACCTCGTCGAGCGCCTGCTGGCGGCCGGCCATGATGTCGAGGTGCTGCCGCAGCCCTATTCGGACGTCATGGGCCATGCCGGGGCGGTGGTGCTCCATCCGGATGGAACCTTCGAAGGCGGCCATGACCCGCGCGCCGACGGCGGTGCGGCGGGGGTATAGATTTCGCGTTACTTCGTAATGTTGCAGGCCCGCAATTTCGCGCCTCCATTCCGCCGCAGTCCGTGATATCGTGCCGCGCAAACACGCGGCGAGTTTGGCGAGCAAATCCATGATCCACCGAATCTGTTTCTCCGTCCTGGCCGCATTCGCAGGAGTCGTGATCGCGGGCGGCGCGGCATCCGCGCATCCTCACGTCTGGGTGACCATGAAGAGCGAGCTCGTCTACGCACCCGACGGCTCGGTGACCGGCGTGCGCCACGCCTGGACCTTCGACGACATGTTCTCGGTGTTTGCGACCCAGGGGGTCGATTCGAAGAAGAAGGGCGAATTCACCCGCGAGGAGCTGGCGCCGCTGGCCGAGGTCAATGTCAGCTCGCTCAAGGAATACGACTTCTTCACCTACGCCAAGGCCAACGGGAAGAAGCTGGAGTTCAACGAGCCGGCGGCGGGCTATTACCTCGACTTCAATCCCAAGGATACGGTGCTGACGCTGCACTTCACGCTGCCGCTCAAGGCCCCGGTGAAGGCCAAGGACCTCACCCTCGAGGTCTTCGACCGGGAATTCTTCGTGGACTTCAGTTTTGCCGACAAGGATCCCGTCAAGCTCGTCGGGGCGCCCGCGCAATGCAAGATCTCGGTCGCGCGGCCGCAGGAAATGAACGCTGCGCTGTCGCAACAGCTGAGCAAGCTCGGCCCCGACCAGCGAGATCCCTCGCTGACCATCGGCGCCGAATACGCGAACAAGATCTTGGTCAAATGCCCGTGAGAACCGTCGCCGGGGGGCGACTGGTCGTTCATATCGCTTTGCTGGTCGCGGTGATCGCGGGCGTGCTGCTCCTGGCCGGCGTGCTCGACGCTGCATTCGCGCAGGGGGGCCCGTTCGGTGCGCCGCGCTCGCAAGCGCCGGCGCCTCCGGCGGGCGGCGTGCTCGGGTGGATCTTCGCGAAGCAGGCGGAATTCTATCGCCAGTTCTCCAGCCTGATCCGCGCCGCCAAGGCCGACGGCAGCGCCGCCTGGAGCCTGTTCGGGCTGTCCTTCCTCTACGGCGTTTTTCACGCCGCCGGGCCCGGTCACGGCAAAGCGGTGATCTCGTCCTATGTCGTCGCGAATGAAGAGACCTGGACGCGCGGCGTGGTGCTCTCGTTCGCGTCGGCGCTGTTGCAGGCATTGGTCGCGGTGGTGCTCGTGGGCATCGCCGCTGCGCTTCTGAACGCGACCGCGGCGACCATGAGCCGCGCGGTCAACGCCATCGAAATCGTCAGCTATTCGCTGATCATCCTCATCGGCGTGAGATTGCTGTGGGTGAAAGGGCGCGCCTTCATCGCGACGCTGCGGACGCTCAACCGTCCCGCCGCGGTCGGTGCCGCGGTGACGCCCGTGCACCACCACCACGATCATCGCGCCTCACCACGAGCATGATCACGGTTGCAGCCATCATGCCCATGATCACCATCAGCATGGCGAGGGCCACGCCCACCATCATGATCACGCCCACGATGACCATGCCTCGGCATGGGGTCACGCGCATGCGCCGGAGCCGGAGGAGCTTGCCGGACCCGGAGGATGGAGCCGGGGGCTCTCCGCGATCGTCGCCGTGGGCCTGCGCCCGTGCTCGGGGGCAATCCTGGTGCTGGTGTTCGCGCTGGCGCAGGGGCTGTTCTGGGCGGGCGTGGTCTCGACATTCATCATGGGGATCGGCACCGCCATCACCGTTGCCGTGATCGCGACCATCGCCGTTGGCGCCAAGGCTTGGGCTAAGCGCTTCGCCGACACGCGTTCCGGCTATGGCATGCTGGCGATGCGCGGCATCGAGGTCGGAGCAGCGGCTCTCATCATCGCCTTCGGCGCTCTCCTGCTCACCGGCTACATGGTGAGCGAGCGGATGGTCGGAATCTAGCGCCGGAATTTCTTCGCTGCGGCTGATTTGGAGGACGTGAGATATGGCGGCCGAACAACTGTCCACGCGCTGTTGCGTCGTCGGTGGCGGGCCGTGCGGGCTCATGCTCGGCTTCCTGCTCGCGCGCGCCGGCGTCGACGTCGTCGTGCTCGAGAAGCATGCCGATTTCCTGCGCGATTTCCGCGGCGACACCATTCATCCCTCGACGCTCGACATCATGGGTGAGCTCGGCCTGCTCGACGAGTTTCTCAAGCTGCCGCACCAGAAAGTGGACAAGCTCAGCGCATTCTTCGGCGGCCAGGAATACGCCTTCGCGGACTTCACGCACCTGCCGACCCGCTGCAAGTTCATCGCACTGATGCCGCAGTGGGACTTTCTCAATTTCCTCGCCGAACGCGGCAGGGCCTATCCGTCGTTTCATCTGCGCATGCGGGCGGAAGCCGTCGATCTGGTCGAGGACGGCGGCCGCGTAGTAGGAGTGCGTGCCAATACGCCGGAGGGCCCGCTCGAGATTCGCGCCGATCTCACCGTGGGATGCGACGGCCGGCACTCGACCGTGCGCGAGCGTGCCGGGTTCAAGCCTGACGATCTCGGCGCGCCCATGGACGTGTTGTGGTTTCACATGCCGAAAAAGGCTGGCGATCCCGCGCAAACCATGGGCCGGTTCGATGCCGGACGCCTTGTCGTCCTGCTCGACCGCGGCGACTACTGGCAATGCGCCTTTCTGATCCCGAAGGGCTCGATCGAGGACACGAAGCGCGCCGGGTTGGCGGCATTCCGGCAAAGCGTCGCGCAGGCCGTGCCGCTCTTCGCGGACCGGGTCGACGATCTCAAGGACTGGGACCAGATCAAGCTCCTGACGGTCGCGGTCAACCGGCTCGAGCGCTGGCATCGGCCGGGACTGCTCTGCATCGGCGATGCCGCGCACGCGATGTCTCCGATCGGCGGCGTCGGCGTCAATCTCGCCGTGCAGGACGCGGTGGCGGCGGCCAACATCCTGTGGCAGCCGCTCGCGGCGGGAAAGGTGAGCGAGGAGGATCTCGACCGCGTGCAGAAGCGGCGCGAATTTCCCACCCGCATCATCCAGCGCCTGCAGGTCGTCGTGCAGAACAATGTGATCGACCGCGTGCTCGGCGCCGGCAAGGGGCTGCAGGCGCCGCTGCTGCTTCGGCTGATGTCGCACCTTGCGCCCCTGCGCCGCATCCCGGCGCGGATTGTCGGGGTAGGCGTGCGGCCCGAGCACGTGCACACGCCCGACGTTCGCGCCGCAGCAGGCCGCAGCGCCTGATCTAACTCGCGAAATCGTCCGGTTTGAGCTCGATCGGCATGCCGTGCGGCGTGCGCTCCGCGGCGTGATCCCAGGCCTCGCGGTAGCGTGCGAGCGTCTGCGCATCGGCCACGCCTTTGGCGGCGACCATGCGCTCGAGCGCGTTGAGCCAATGTTGGTAGTAGGTTTCCCCGGTATCGGGGTCGCCGGCGGCCTGGGCGCGCTTGATCTCCTCCGCCAGCGTCGCCGCCCATTCGGGCCAGGTGAACAGGCCGCGTGCGTGCAACGCGAGCGCCATGGCGAAGGCCTGCGCCTCCCAGGGCTCGCGGAACACGGGGCCTTCGGCATCGTGCGGAATGCCCGGCACGGCCTCGGCCGCATGGCGGGCGGCGGTGGGGTCGACCGGCGTCATGTCACGCCGGGTCGAGATAAGGCTCGAAGGCGTCGATCGAGATCCTGACGGTCGGGTCGGTGTCCGGGCCCCACAACTCTGCGCCCTCGAACACCACGGTGTAGAGCCATTGCGGGTTGTCGCCTTTGTCGATCGCGACCGCGTCCGGAAACGCATGGCAGCCGTGGACGAGCTCCACCACGCCGACACGCCCGCGCGCGTAGCGCGGCAGCCGGGTGTGGGTCGGCGGATGGATGTTCTTCGTCCGCACGCGGTCGCCCGGCTTGAAACGGGCGGGGGCCTGCGCCTGCCGGTAGAACGAGCCGCGCGTCAGCCCTTGCTTGACCACGTCGGTGGTGAGCTTGCGCTTGAGCGGCTTGGCCGGGCGCAGCGCATGTCCGGCGGCGAGCTCGTCGGGATCGGCGAATCCGCGCTCGATCACGTTGCGCTCCATGGCGAGTGCCCAGCGCTGGTAATAGGACGCGGTGAGATAGACCGGCGGCGGCAGCCGCTCCTGCGCGAAGCGCGCCATGTCGATGTGCCAGGCGCCGGCATAGCCCATGGCCCGTTGCATCGCGAGCACGCGCCCTTCCCACGGCGCGTGGAACGGCGGCTCGTTGGGCTCGGGCTCGACCTTCCCGAAGCCGTCCATGCCGCCCATGTCGTGGACGCCGTCCATCAGGCGATCTCCTCGGGGCGCTTGGCGAGGCCGGTGCCGATCATCGAATCGCGCGTGACGAGCGCCGCCAGGCGCTCCTCGCTCAAGCCCTCGGTCCCGGCAGGGCGCATCGGCAACACCAGGAAGCGGGTCTCCGCCGTCGAATCCCAGACCCGGATGCGGGTGTCCCTCGGCAGCTCCACGCCGAAATCGGCGAGGATGCCGCGGGGGTCCTTGACCGCGCGCGAGCGATAGGGCGCGGACTTGTACCAGACCGGCGGCAGGCCCAGCACCTCCCACGGATAGCAGGAGCACAGCGTGCAGACGATCATGTTGTGAAGCTGCGGCGTGTTCTCGACCGCGACCAGGTGGTCGCCGACCCGGCTCTCGTGGCCGAGCGCGCTGACCGTCTTGGACGCGTCGTCCAGCAGCGCGCGCTTGAAGGCGGGATCGCTCCAGGCCTTGGCGACCACGCGCGCACCTACGTGGGGGCCGACCTTGGTCTCGTAGGCCTCGATGATGGCGTCGAGCGCGGCCGGATCGACGTAGCCTTTCTCGGTCAACACCGTCTCCAGCGCGCGTACCCGCAGCTGCGTCTCGGACAGCTCCGAGCCGTGCTCGTGGTCGGGATCATGCTGGGCCATGGGGCACCTTCAGCGCATTTGTTCCATCGTCCGCGGGCGGATGATCCAGTATCCTCTGCGTCGGGATCGAAGTCGAGGGTGGTGGGACCGGCCGGCTCCGCGTCGGGAGCCATGACAGATGCCGAGGATGCACTCGCAGGATGGAACGTCGGAACTTACGACAATGACCGCAGCAGGACTCTTCGACCTTACGGGCCGGGTGGCGCTGGTCACCGGCGCGTCGAGCGGGCTCGGCGTGCGCTTCGCCGAGGTGCTGGCGGGCGGTGGCGCGGCGGTGGCGCTGGTGGCGCGGCGCAAGGACCGGCTCGCGGCCGTGACGGCGCGCATCGAGCAGGCCGGCGGCCGCGCCATCGCGATCGCAGCCGACGTGCTCGACCGCACCGCGATGACGCGTGCCTTCGACGCCGCCGAGCAGGCCTTCGGTACCGTCACCATCCTCGTCAACAATGCCGGCGTGGCGCACGCGAACCGTGCCGTCGAGCTCCCGGAGCAGGAGTGGCGGCGCGTCCTGGGCACCAATCTCGATGCGGTGTTCTTCTCGGCGCAGGAGGCCGCGCGCCGGATGCTGGCCGCCGGCACGGGCGGCGCCATCGTCAACATCGCCTCGGTGCTCGGCTTCGGGGTCTCGAAGGGCACGGCGGCCTATGCGGTGGCCAAAGCCGGGGTCGTCCAGCTCACCAAGGCGCTGGCGCTCGAGCTCGCCTTCAAGGGCATTCGCGTCAACGCCATCGCGCCGGGCTGGATCGTGACCGAGCTCAATCGCGAGTATCTGACGAGCGGGCCCGGTGCGGCGCTCAAGCGCGAGATTCCCGTCGGCCGCTTCGGCGAGGAATGCGACCTCGACGGGGCGCTGCTGCTGCTCGTCTCCGATGCCGGCCGCTACATCGCAGGCGCCACCATCGTGGTCGACGGCGGCCAGATGGTGGCACTGCGGGGCTAGTTCTTGTGACTAGAGGATTTGAACCATGGACTTCACCCTTGCGCCCGAGATCGAAAACATTCGCCTGCGCACGCGCGCCTTCGTCGAGGAGCACGTGCTGCCGCTCGAAGCCGATCAGGCGAACTATGACGACCACGAGAACATCCGCCTCGATGTGCTGCGCGGCGTGCAGGCGAAGGCCAAGGCCGACGGACTGTGGGCGCCGCAGGCGCCCAAGGAGTACGGCGGCATGGCGCTGCCGATCGTCGGCTGGGCCGCGATGTACGAGGAGGCCAACCGCTCGATCTTCGGCCCGCTTGCCCTCAATTGCGCCGCGCCCGACGACGGCAACATGAACCTGCTCGCGCTCGTGGGGACGCCCGCGCAGAAGGACAAGTGGCTCAAGCCCATCGTCGACGGCAAGGTGCGCTCGTCCTTCGCCATGACCGAGCCGGCGCCTGGCGGCGGCTCCGATCCCGGCATGATCCGCACGCGCGCGGAAAAGACGCGTGACGGCTGGGTGATCCACGGCCACAAATGGTTCATCACCGGCGCCGGCATCGCCGATCATTTCATTCTCGTCGCGCGCACCTCGGATGATCCGCGGCGCGGCCTCACCGCCTTCCTCTATCACCGCGACCAGCCGGGCTGGCGCATCCTGCGCCGCATTCCGATCATGGGACCGGAGGAGCACGGCGGTCACTGCGAGCTCATGTTCGAAGGGCTCGAAATTCCCGACGAGAACGTGCTGCTCGAGGTCGGCGACGGCTTGCGCGTCACTCAGATCAGGCTCGGTCCGGCGCGGCTCACCCATTGCATGCGCTGGCTCGGGCTCGCCAAGCGCTCGATGGAGATCGCGCAGGCCTATGTGGCGGATCGCGAAGGCTTCGGCATTCGCCTCGCCGATCGCGAGAGCGTGCAGATCAAGCTCGGCGAGGTCGCGCACCGCATCCAGATCGGGCGGCTCCTGGTCATGCACGCGGCCTGGAAGCTCGACCACGGCGACCGCGCGCGCAAGGAAGTCTCCATGGCCAAGCTGCACGTGGCCGACACCTTGCACCAGGCCGCCGACGTCGCGATCCAGCTCAACGGTGCGCGCGGCTATTCCAAGGACACGATCCTGGAATGGATCTACCGCTATGCGCGCCAGGCGCGCCTGGTCGACGGCGCCTCCGAGGTGCACAACATGGTGCTGGCGCGCTTCATGCGCGAGGAGGGCCGCGATTTCTGGAGCTGGAGCGCGGGCAACAGAGTGTGAGGACGGACCTGCCACCTCGTTGGGCAAGCCAAACAAAAGGGCACGTCCAAAAACATGACAGTTTTTTGTTCGATCAGCCGCGCAAAGCAACTTTCTGCAAGAAACAATCCTAAATAGGAGGCATCGAGTTCAATAATTAGCTGCTCAATGTAGTGGCAAGTCATTATTGCAATGCATCGGCAAATTTTACTGGCCATCGTCCCTATCTTCCTGTATCGGAGCCGCCCTCGGGTAAGGGAGCGCTCTCCTACGTCGCGATTTGTGCCGGTTGCCACGTCCTAGACTAGAGCCGAGATCCACCATGAAAATTCGCGTTGGTTTCGAGATCACCTACGAGTTCGTCGCGCGCACGCCGATGGTGCTGATGCTCAACGTGCACCCCTCGCGGGCCGCCGACCTCGTCAAGCCGGATCAGATCAGCACCACGCCCGCGCTCCCGCTCACGCGCTATCTCGATGCATTCGGTAATGTCTGTACCCGCCTGGTGGCGCCGGCGGGGCAGCTGGAAATTTTCACCGAGGCGCTGGTCGCCGATTCAGGATTGCCGGACGTGGTCGTACCGGCGGCGCGGCAACACGAGATTTCCGAGCTGCCTCACGACGTGCTCGTGTTCCTGCTGGCAAGCCGATACTGCGAGACCGAGCGCCTGATGACGGCGGCGTGGGCGCGTTTCGGCAACACGCCGCTCGGCTGGGCGCGCGTGCAGGCGATCTGCGATTTCGTCCAGTCCTACGTCCGCTTCGGCTACCAGCACGCCCGCGCCACCCGGACGGCCGCCGACGTGCTGGTCGAACGCCGCGGGGTGTGCCGCGACTTCGCCCACCTCGCGATCACGCTCTGCCGCTGCATGAACATTCCGGCGCGCTATTGCACCGGATATCTCGGCGACATCGGCGTTCCCCCCGAACCCGATCCGATGGATTTCAGCGCCTGGTTCGAGGTCTATCTCGGCGGCCGCTGGTATACGTTCGATGCCCGCCACAACACGCCGCGCATCGGCCGCATCGTGATGGCGCGCGGTCGCGACGCCGCCGATGTGGCGTTCAGCACGACCTTCGGTCCGAACGTGCTCAAGCGCTTCGTCGTCCACACCGACGAGGTGGCGCCCGCGCACATCGAGCTGCCGGAACGCAAGGTGGCGTGAGGGGAGAGGGTGCTGCGGCGTGAGCCGTCGCAACTCGATGGTCCAACTCGCGCCTATTGGGCGTCGAGCTCGGCCCCGGTCTGCAGCGGCTTCTCGTCCATCACCGCGATTGCGATCAGCGCGATGGCCATGCTCGCGGCCGCGACCATGAACGCGCGCCCGAACGCGTGGGCCGCACCCGCAACCGCAGCGGCGTCGCCGGGCGACTGCCCCGCCGAGGTGCCGGCGAGCACGATCGCTCCGAACACCGCGATCAGCATGGTGGCGTAGAGGTTCCGGCTGAAGTTCATCGTCCCCACCGAAATGCCGAGCTGGTGACGCGCCACCACGTTTTGCATCGCGACCGCGGTGAGCGAGGGCACCGGCCCGAACCCCGCCCCGATCAGGATCAGCGTGAGCTCGAACGACAGCGGGGTCATGGTGTCGGCGTGCCAGGCCAAGGTCGCGATCGCTCCGATCGAGAGCACGAGGCCGCCCATGGGCAGCAGCTTGTAGTGCCGCACGCGGCCGAGCACCTGGCCGGCGAAGCCGGCGCTGGTATTCATCGCCACCATGAACACCACCAGGCTCAGGCCCGCATTGCTGGGCGAGAGACCCATCACGCTTTGCAGATAGATCGGCAGGATGATGTTGAGCCCGATGATGGCGCCCCAGCCGAAGGTATTGGCCGCGATGGCGCAGCGCACGATCGGATTCTTGAGGATGGAGATCGGGATCAGCGGCTCGGGCGCCATCAGTAGGCGCAGCACGAACAGCGAGCCCATGATCAGCGCGACGGCGAACAGCGCGAGGATCGGCGGCGACGTCCACGGATAGCGCAGCCCGGCCAGGTTCAATGCCAGCATGAACGCGACGCTGGCCGTCACGATCAGCGCCGCGCCGGTGATGTCGAGGAGGTGCGGCCGCTCGTAGCGCGGCAGGCGGCGCAGCAGCGACGTCGTGATCGCCAACGCCGCAAGCCCCATGGGAATGTTGATCCAGAAGATGACCGACCAATGCAGGTGATCGGCGATCAGCCCGCCGAGCAAGGGGCCGCTGCCGCCGGCGGTGGTGTAGGTGGCTGCGAAATAGCCGTAGTAGCGGCCGCGCTCCTTGGGCGAGACCAGGTCGCCCAGCACGACCATGCCCATGGACGATAGGCCGCCGCCGCCCAGCCCGTGGAGAACGCGCCCGAAGATCAGCACCAGCATGTTCGGAGCCAGCGCGCAAACGAGCGAGCCCGCCATATAGGTCAGGATCGCGATCCGCAGCGTGAAACGGCGGCCATGGATGTCGGCGATCTTGCCGTAGAGCGGGATGATCGCCGTCGATGCGAGCAGATAGGCCGTGATCAGCCACGGCAGGCTGTGCACGTCGTCGAAATCGCGACCGATCGTAGGCAGCGCGGTCGCCAGGATGGTCTGGTCGAGCGAGCCCATGAAGGTCGGCAGCAGCACGCCGAGGACGATCAGCAGCGTCTGTCGATGCGTGAGGGGCTCGGCCTCACGGCGGTCGGCGTAGGCATCCATTGGCAGGCGCGTTCCGGTCCCAATTCTCGTGCTCGGCGGCAAGCGCCGGCACATTTGCGTTCGTTGTAAAGGATGCTTCCTGGTTCGGCCAGCCGAGCGCGGAGATGCTCCTGGCTAGCAAGATGCTCCCGGCTCCAGCGTAAACAGCTCCTGCGCCTTGGCGACCCCCCGCAATGCATATCGGCCCACCGAAACGATCCGGTCCCGGACGCTGCCGACATTGGCGAAGGCTTCCGATACGAGAACCGGCTGATCGACCGATCGGCACATCGCCGCGATACGGCTCACCTCGTTGACGGCGGGACCGACCACGGTGAAATCGAGCCGCTCGGTGCTGCCCACGTTGCCGTAGAATACCTCTCCGACGTGCAGGCCGAGATACATCTCGGTGACGGGCAGCCCTTCGGCTGCCCGCCGCATGTTCAGCCGCGCCACGCCCCGGAGCGCGTCGGTGGCAGCGGCGAGCGCGGCATCGCACGCGCGTCCGCGATCATGGGCTGCAAAGATGGCGAGCGTGCCGTCGCCCATGAGCTTGAGCACGTCCCCGCCCTGGCCGTGGATGGCCGAGACGATGACATCGGCGTAGTCGTTCAGGAGCGGAATGACCTGCTCGGGAGCGGAATCGGTGATGCGCGTGAATCCGCGCAGGTCGCTGAACCAGATGACGGCGTCGATGCGGTCGGCAACGCCTCGCATGATGCGGCCGCTGAGCACGCGCTGGCCGGCATCGCGGCCGAGATAGGTTTCCATCAGCGTTCCCGTCATGCGCGCGAGCGCGACCGCCTTGATTGCCAGCGCGAGGAACGGCATGACTTTCGTCAGGGCCGCGATCTGGCTTTCGGTGAAGCCGCCTGGACTGCCGGTCGCCCACGAGGAGTAAATGCAATCCATCTCTCCGATGACGCCCGCGGGAGCGAAGCGGTTGATGATCGCGACATAGTCGGTCATTCCCGCGGCGCGCATCTCGGAAAGGGCGGAAAATTCGCTTTCGCCCTCTGCGGTCAGGCGGCGCCGCAGCAGGGACTCGCCGGTCTGGAGCATGCGGAAGAAGGCGCTCGTGCGCCACCGCTCGTTCTGCCGTGGGCATCGGTGGCAGGCGCGCTTGCCGGACCGGTCCGGCCATAGTCCTGGACCAAGGGCTCCGACGGGTCGTGACCCCAGCGAAACACGCGGCCCTCGTGCACGGGGTGAAGCGTGTCGATGAACATGAGGGCGCGGCCGATCGGAAGGCCGGCGGCGATCGCGCGCTCGCAGAATCCATGGACCAGCGCCGTTTCCGGCTCGCCCGCCAGGCCCGCATCGGCAAGCCAGGCGGTCAGTGCGTTGATCCGGTCGTCGTCCATCATCATCGCGCAGGCGTGCATCTTCAGTCCGCCGCGGCGGCGTCGTTGGGCGCGGCGGCGAGGGTGGATGCGGCGGAGCGTTAGCTTCTCCTCCTCGCGGACTTTTGCCAAGGGTTGTGCTGCATTGCGCCAAAATGCGCCGCGGCAGCCCACCTCGACATTTCATTGCCGCAGATGGCGCGCACGTGAAATTGCCCGCCGGGTCAACCGGTTGGCATTGCTGCGGTGGTGCCTGCGACTATATCTTTGAATGAATCGAAGGTTCCTGGCGGCCCTGGCGCCGCCCTGGGCACACCGCCCGTGGAGGCTCGCGCGATGGCGCTCAACCACGTCACGCTCGACGACAAATACGATCTCACCAAGAGCCGCATCTTCGTCACCGGCTTCCAGGCCATCGTCCGCCTGTGCCTGATGCAGAAGGAGCGCGACCGTCGCGCCGGCCTCAACACCGCGGGCTACGTCACCGGCTATCGCGGCTCTCCCCTCGGCACCCTCGACCAGCAGTTCATCCGCGCCCAGCGTTCGCTCGACAAATACGACATCCGCTTCCAGGCCGGCATCAACGAGGACATTGCCGCTACCGCGATCTGGGGCTCGCAGCAGGCCGAGCTGCGCGGGGAGGGCAGGTTCGACGGCGTGTTCGGGCTCTGGTACGGCAAGGGGCCGGGTGTCGATCGCACCGGCGACGTGTTCCGCCACGCCAATTTCGCCGGCACCTCGAAGCACGGCGGCGTGCTCGCGCTGATGGGCGACGACCACACCGCCGAATCCTCGACCACCGCGCATCAGTCCGAGTATCACTTCATCGACGTCATGATCCCGATCCTGAACCCCGCCGGCGTTCAGGAGATTCTCGACTACGGCCTCTACGGCTGGGCGATGTCGCGCTTCTGCGGCAGCTGGGTCGCGCTCAAATCCATGCACGAGACCGTCGAATCGACCGCCGTGATCGACGGCAGCCTGGAGCGCGTCAACATCGTCATCCCGCAAGACTTCGCGATGCCGGAGGGCGGGCTCAATATCCGCCTGCGCGACACCATCCTCGGCCAGGAGGCGCGGCTGCACGACTACAAGCGCGATGCCATGCTCGCGTTCGTGCGCGCGAACAAGCTCAACAAGTACATCACATCGGGCGGGCGCAAGCCCAAGATCGGCATCATCACCGTCGGCAAGAGCTATCTCGACGTGCGCCAAGCCCTCGACGAGCTCGGCATCGACGAGGTCAAGTGCAATGATCTCGGCATCCGCCTCTACAAGATCGCCTGCCCCTGGCCGATCAGCCGGCAGGACCTCAAGCAGTTCGCCGACGGCCTCGAGCTCATCATCGTGGTCGAGGAGAAGCGCTCCCTCATCGAGGTGCAGGTGCGCGAAGAGCTCTACGGCACCGTCAACCAGCCGGCCTGCATCGGCAAGAAGGACGAGCGCGGCAACTGGCTGTTCCCGGTGAAGGGCGCGCTCGATCCCAACGAGGTCGCGATCTGCATCGGCGAGCGCATCCTGCAGCGGGTCGGTCCCAACGAGGACATCGCCGCGCGCGTTGCCCGCCTCAAGCACGCGCAGAAGATCCTGGCCGAGACCGAGGACGTGGCGGTGCGGACTCCCTATTTCTGCTCGGGCTGCCCGCACAATTCCTCGACCGTCGTGCCCGAGGGCATGCGCGCCTATGCCGGGATCGGCTGCCACTACATGGCGCAATGGATGGACCGCTCGACGCTCGGCTTCACCCAGATGGGCGGCGAGGGCGCCAACTGGATCGGCGAGGCGCCGTTCTCCAAGCGCCCGCATGTCTTCCAGAACCTGGGCGACGGCACCTACAACCATTCCGGCTACATGGCGATCCGCGGCGCGATCGCTTCGGGCGTCAACATCACCTACAAGATACTGTTCAACGACGCCGTCGCCATGACCGGCGGGCAGGCCAATGACGGCGGCCTCACGGTGCCGCAGATTGCCCGCCAGGTGGCGGCGGAAGGGGCAAAGCGCATCGTCGTGGTCACCGACGAGCCGTGGAAGTACGACCGGCGCGAGGACTGGCCGCGCGGGCTCACCATCCATCACCGCGACGAGCTGATGCCGGTCCAGCAGGAGCTTGCCAAGATCCCCGGCGTGACGGTGCTGATCTACGACCAGACCTGCGCCGCCGAGAAGCGCCGCCGCAGGAAACGCGGACGTTTCCCCGATCCGGACAAGCGCGTGATCATCAACGAGCTGGTTTGCGAAGGCTGCGGCGACTGCGGCGTGAAATCGAATTGCGTGTCGGTGCAGCCCTTGGAGACCGAATGGGGCCGCAAGCGCACCATCGACCAATCCAGCTGCAACAAGGACTTCTCCTGCGTGAAGGGCTTTTGCCCCTCGTTCGTGACCGTGCACGGCGCCAAGCTCAAGCGCGGCACCGGCGTGGCCGCGGACCATGCGCTCGCGCCGTTGCCGGAGCCGAAGCTGCCGGCGATCGGCAAGACCTACGACATCATCGTCACCGGCGTCGGCGGCACCGGCGTCGTCACCATCGGCGGCATCCTCGGCATGGCGGCCCATCTCGAGGGCAAGGGCGTGGGCGTGCTCGACATGGCGGGGCTCGCCCAGAAGGGCGGCGCGGTCTACAGCCACATGCGCATTGCCGAGCGTGCGGAGGACATTCACGCCATCCGGATCGCGGCGGGCGGCGCCGATCTCGTGCTCGGCGGCGACATCGTGGTCGCCGGCAACAAGAAGGTGCTCGCCGCGGTGGAGCACGGCAAGACCGAGATGGTGATCAACACCGCCGAGTTCCTGCCCGGCGATTTCACCCGCAACGCCGATTTCTCGCTCCCGACCGAGCGGCTCAAGCGCGCCATCGTCGGCGACGCCGGCCGCGACAAGGCGCACTTCATCGATGCCACGCGCGCGGCGACGGCGCTGTTGGGCAACAGCGTCGGTGCCAATATCTTCCTCGTGGGCTATGCCTATCAGCTCGGCGCCATCCCCCTCTCCGCCGCGGCGATCGAGCAGGCGATCGAGCTCAACGGGGAAGCTGTGGACATGAACAAGGCCGCGTTCCATTGGGGCCGGCGCGCGGTCCTGGAGCCGGCGGCGGTCGCGGCGCTGATCAAGCCCGCTCCGGAAGCGGTGAGCGATGCGCGCACGCTGTCGCAGTCGTTCGACGAGATGGTCGCGCGCCGCACGGCCTTTCTCACCGCCTATCAGGACGCCGCCTATGCGGCGCGCTATCGCCGCTGGGTCGAGCAGGCGAAGGCGGCCGAGGCCGCGCGCGCCCCCGGCAAGGGCGGTCTTGCCGACGCGGTTGGGCGTTACCTGTTCAAACTGATGGCCTACAAGGACGAGTACGAGGTGGCCCGGCTCTATACCGATGGCGCCTTCGCGAAGCAGGTGAAGAACGAGGTCGGCGGCGAGAAGCTGCGCCTCGAGGTGCATCTTGCGCCGCCGCTGCTCGCGCGCAGGGACAAGGTCACCGGCGAGCCGAAAAAGATGACATTCGGCCCGTGGATTTTCCCGCTCTTCGGGCTGCTGGCGAAGTTCAAGTTCCTGCGCGGCACCGCCTTCGATCCGTTCGGCTATTCGACCGAGCGCAAGACCGAGCGGGCGCTCGTGCGCGACTACGAGATCATGCTCGACGAAGTGCTGGCGAAGCTCACGCCCGAGAACCACCACATCGCGGTCGGGCTCGCCGTAATCCCGGAGAAGATCCGCGGCTTCGGCCACGTCAAGCTGCGCCATCTCAAGGCCGCCAAGGCCGACGAAGCGGCGCTGCTCGATCAATTCCGCGCCGGGCCGGCGCCGCTGCTCAAGGCCGCGGAGTAGGGCCCTGATGACGGCGGCCGCGCCCTACACCAAGTGCTGACTTGACCTGGCCCTGCGCCCACTTTCTTATGAACACGACAACAGTCTGCCGGTGAACGGCGGCAATGGGCCTATGGCCTGCGGGACTTGACGCGGTGAACTGGGAGGATTGCCGTGGCGACCGACGCCGCTCGCGCGGACACGTTCCCCAAGCTCCTGATCCGCAATGCCCGCCGTCACGCGGGCCGCCCCGCCTACCGGCACAAGGACCTCGGCATCTGGCAGGTCTGGACCTGGGCGCAGGTCGAGGAGGAGGCGCGCGCCTATGCGGCCGGGCTCTCCCGCCTCGGGCTCAGGCGCGGCGACACCATCGCCATCGTCGGTTCCAACCGGCCCAAGCTCTACTGGTCGATCATGGCGGCGCAGATGCTCGGCGCCGTTCCGGTCCCGGTCTACGCCGACGCCGTCGCCGAGGAGCTCGCCTACGTGCTCGCCCATTCCGAGGTGCGCTTCGCCGCGGTCGAGGACCAGGAACAGGTGGACAAGATCCGGTCCGTTTCCGAGCGGCTGCCGAAGCTCGAACAGGTGGTCTACGACGAGCCGCGCGGGCTGCGCGATTACGACCACAGCCGTCTCGCGGCGATCGACGACGTCATCAAGGACGGCCGCGCGGCGCTCGCCCAGGATCCGGCGCTCGGCCAATGGCTCGATCGCGAGATCGAATCGGGCAAAGGCTCGGACCGCTCGATCATTCTCTACACCTCGGGCACGACGGGTCAGTCGAAGGGGGTCGTGCTCTCCGCCATCGGCTGCATCAACGCCGCCTCCGACACGGTCGCGTTCGACCGGCTCACCGAGCGCGACGAAGCGCTCGCTTACCTGCCGCTCGCCTGGGTGGGCGATCACTACCTCAACTATGCGCAGGCCCTGGTCGCGGCCTCCTGCCTCGCCTGTCCGGAGCATCCCGACACTGCGATGTCCGACATGAAGGAGATTGGTCCGACCTTCTTTTTCGCCCCGCCGCGGGTGTTCGAGCAGATGCTCACCCGCGTCATGATCCGCATGGAAGACGCAAGCCCGATCAAGCGGCGCCTGTTCCACGCCTTCCTCGGCGTTGCCCGCCGTCACGGCGAAAACATCCTCAATGACGAGCGCGTGCCGCTCGTGGGCCGGATGCTCTATGCACTCGGCGAAATCATGATCTATGGGCCGCTCAAGAACGTGCTCGGTCTGTCGCGCGTGCGCGTCGCTTACACCGCGGGCGAGGCCATCGGGCCCGACCTGTTCTCGTTCTACCGCTCCATCGGCCTCAATCTGAAGCAGCTCTACGGCCAGACCGAAGCCTTCCTCTACATCACGGCCCAGCCCGACGGAAAGATCTATGCCGACACCGTCGGTCCCGTCATGACCAATGTCGACCTGCGCATCGCCGAGAACGGCGAGGTGCTGTTCAAGTCGCCGGGCATGTTCGTCGGCTATTTCAAGGACGAGGCCAAGACCGCCGAGGCCATGACCGAAGACGGCTACGTCAAGACCGGCGACGCCGGTTTCATCGATCCCAGGACCGGCCATCTCAAGATCATCGACCGGGCCAAGGATGTCGGCCGCCTCAACGACGGCTCGTTGTTCGCGCCGAAGTATGTCGAGAACAAGCTCAAGTTCTATCCCAACATCCGTGAGGCGGTGGTCTACGGCGACAAGCGCGACTTCGTCTGCGCCATGCTCAACATCGACCTTACGGCGGTCGGCAACTGGGCCGAGCGCAACAACATCGTCTATGGCTCGTATCAGGAGCTGGCGGGCCATCCCCGCGTCTACGACATGCTCGCGCAGCACGTGGAGGAGGTGAACCGCTCGCTGGTCGCGGACCAGGCCATGGCCGGGGCGCAGATCCGGCGCTTTCTCATTCTGCACAAGGAGCTCGACGCCGACGACGGCGAAGTCACCCGCACCCAGAAGGTGCGCCGCGGCTTCGTGGCCGAACGTTACGCGCCGTTGATCGGCGCGCTCTATGGCGGTGCCCAGGAGGCCGACATTTCCACCGAGGTGACGTTCGAGGACGGCCGCAAGGGGACGCTCTCCGCGCGCGTCGGGATCCGCGACGTGGAGACGGTGCCGGTCGCCGCCGCCATGGGGAAAGCGGCATGAACGCGCCGCACATAGCGTGCCTGCGGCTCTCGCGGTGGCTGCTCCCCAACGGCAGGGCTGCCGCATGAGAGCGCCGAGCGGGCACGAGATCGCGGCCGGCGACGTGCTGCTCGCGGTCGAGAACGTGTCGCTCGCCTTCGGCGGCGTGAAGGCGATCACCGGCGTCTCGTTCGATATCCGCAAAGGCGAGATCCGCGCCATCATCGGCCCCAATGGTGCGGGCAAGACCTCGATGCTCAACGTTATCAACGGCTTTTATCGGCCGCAGCACGGCCGCATCACCTTCAAGGGCCGGCCGCGCGCGGGCATGCGACCCTACGAGGCGGCGCTCGGCGGCATCGCCCGCACGTTCCAGAACGTCGCGCTGTTCAAGGGCATGACCGCGCTCGACAACATCATGGCGGGGCGGACCTTGAAGATGCGCCGCGGCCTGCTCTGGCAGCTTCTGCGGTGGGGACCGGCGCTCGCGGAAGAGGTCCAGCACCGCCGCCGGGTCGAGGAGATCATCGACTTTCTCAAGATCCAGCACATCCGCAAGGTCCAGGTCGGCAAGCTTCCCTACGGGTTGCAGAAGCGGGTCGAACTCGGCCGCGCGCTCGCGATGGAGCCCGATCTGCTGCTGCTCGACGAGCCGATGGCCGGGATGAATCTCGAGGAAAAGGAGGACATGTCCCGCTTCATCCTCGACGTCAACGACCACTACGGCACCACCATCGCGTTGATCGAGCACGACATGGGCGTGGTGATGGACTTGTCCGACCGCGTGCTCGTGCTCGATCACGGCATCAAGATCGCCGACGGCACGCCGGCCGCGGTGCAGGCCGATCAGGCCGTGATCGATGCCTATCTCGGCTTGAGCCATTGAGGCGACTATGAAGACTCTCTTACGGCCTCATGCTGAGGAGCATCGCAGCGCGAGGCAGATGCATCCGGTTCCGCGCGCGGGAGCGCGCTGCGATGCGTCTCGAAGCATGGGGCCGCCGCGCTCGTCGCGTGCCCCCGAGATGGGTGGCCGCCCTCGTCCTTCGAGACGCGCGCGCACACGTGCGGTTTTCGAGGCGCCGGATTTTTCGCGCGCTCCTCAGGACGAGGGCGGAGCGGGCTGAGGACACCATGCTGGGAGCGGTACTCGAAACCTTGATCGGCGGTCTCCTGACCGGGGTGCTCTACTCGCTGGTCGCGCTCGGCTTCGTGCTGATCTTCAAGGCGTCGGGCGTGTTCAATTTCGCGCAAGGGGCGATGGTGCTGTTCGCCGCGCTGTCGTTTGCGCGGCTCTCCGAGTTCATGCCGCTCGTTGTCGCGTTCGGGCTCGCCGTAGTGATCATGATCGCGCTCGCCTATGCCATCGAATTCCTGGTCCTGCGCCACCTCGTCAACCAGGAGGGCATCATCCTCTTCATGGCCACGCTCGGCATCGCATATTTTCTTGAAGGCTTCGGGCAGACCATCTGGGGCAGCGACATCTACAAGATCAGGCTCGGGCTCCCGACCAATCCGATCTTCATTCTGGAATCGGTTTTTCCCGGCGGGCTCCTGATCGATCCCGCCGAGGTCATTGCCGCGACCATCTGCGCCGCAATGGTGCTGGTGCTCGCGGTGTTCTTTCAGGTGACGCGGGTCGGCCGGGCGCTGCGGGCGGTCGCCGACGATCACCAGGCCGCGCAATCCGTGGGCATCCCGCTCAACCAGATCTGGCTCATGGTGTGGGCGGTGTCGGGCCTGGTCGCGCTGGTGGCCGGTATGATGTGGGGCGCCAAGCTCGGTGTGCAGTTCTCGCTGTCACTGGTGGCGCTCAAGGCGCTGCCGGTGCTCATCCTCGGCGGCCTCACCTCGATCCCGGGCGCCATCGTCGGCGGGCTGATCATCGGCGCCGGCGAGAAGCTCGCCGAGGTGTTTCTCGCCCCGGTGCTCGTGCGCGCCTTCGACCTCGCCGGCGGCGGCATCGAGAACTGGTTCGCCTACGTGCTCGCGCTCGTGTTCCTGCTGTTCCGTCCGCAGGGCCTGTTCGGCGAGCGCATCATCGAGCGGATTTGACGCCGTGTTCTACCGCGAAGTCGGCCAATTCAAGCCCTCCTACCAAGCCGACCAGGCGATCTTTCCCATTGCGCAAGATCGGTGGTTCGTCATCGGCCTCGTCGCCTTCGCGTTTCTCGTGGTTCCGCTGTTCGCCGGCCAGTATCTCTACACCGAGGTGCTGATCCCGGTGCTCATCCTCTCGATCGCCGCGATCGGGCTCAATATTCTCACGGGCTATTGCGGCCAGGTCTCACTCGGCTCCGGCGGCTTTATGGCGGTCGGCGCCTATGCCGCCTACAATCTCGCGCTGCGCCTGCCGGAGACCAACATCATCCTCGTGTTCCTGTTTGCGGGCGTGATGGCGATGCTGGTCGGCATCCTGTTCGGGCTGCCGTCGCTGCGCATCAAGGGCTTCTATCTCGCGATCGCGACGCTCGCCTCCCAGTTCTTCCTCGAATGGGCCTTCGCGCGGATCAAATGGTTCACCAACTACGCGCCGTCGGGCTCGGTCGCGGTGAGCCGGGTCGAGCTGTTCGGCTACCCGATCGACACGCCGGGCAAGACCTACATCCTGGTGCTGGCGATCACGGTCGTGCTCGCGCTGCTTGCCAAGAACCTGGTGCGCAGCTGGATCGGACGCATGTGGATGGCGATCCGCGACATGGACATCGCGGCGGAGATCATCGGCATCCGGCCGCTGCATGCCAAGCTTTCGGCCTTCGCGGTCTCCTCGTTCTATATCGGGGTGGCGGGCGCGCTGTGGGCGTTCCTGCGGCTCGGCTCCTGGGAGCCGTTGGCGTTCGACGTCAACCGCTCCTTCCAGGTGCTGTTCATGATCATCATCGGCGGGCTCGGTACCATTCTGGGATCGTTTCTCGGCGCCGCCTTCATCGTGCTCGTTCCGATCTTCCTCAACCAGCTGCCGTCCTGGCTCGGGATTCCGATCTCGACCGCCATGATCTCGCACATCGAGTTCATGCTGTTCGGCGTCATGATCGTGTTTTTCCTGATCGTCGAGCCGCATGGCCTGGCCCGGTTGTGGGCGATCGCCAAGGAGAAGCTCAGGCTATGGCCGTTCCCGTATTGAGACCGCGACAATTCGCGGGCACACTCGTGCCCAGACGCGGGGTACAACCCCCGCCATGACCGGTCAGCCCGACACGGGCCAGTCCGACGCGCCGATGGAGGAAATCCCATGAATGGAAAGCATGTTGGAATTGCGCTGGCGGCGCTCCTGGGCGCCGCGGCACTCGTTGCACCGGCGCTGGCGCAGAACGAGCAGTTCATCCCGAACCTCGTCTACCGCACCGGCGCCTACGCCCCCAACGGCGTTCCGTTCGCCAATGGCATCGCCGACTACTACAAGCTGGTGAACGAGCGCGACGGCGGCATCAACGGCGTCAAGATCGCGTTCGAGGAATGCGAATTCGGCTACGCCACCGACCGCGGCGTCGAGTGCTACGAGCGCCTCAAGGGCAAGGGTCCGACCGGCGCCGCCTACGTCATCCCGCTGTCGACCGGAGTAACCTTTGCGCTCACGGAGAAGGCGCCGGTCGACAAGATCCCGCTCATCTCCATGGGCTACGGCCGCTCGGAATCGCGCGACGGCTCGGTGTTCCAGTGGAACTTCCCGCTACTGGGCACCTACTGGACGGCGGCCGACATCCTCCTGCAGCACATCGCCAAGAAGGAGGGCGGCTTCGACAAGCTCAAGGGCAAGAAGATCGCGCTCGTCTATCACGACTCGCCCTACGGCAAGGAGCCGATCGCGCTGCTGCAGAAGCGCGCGCAGATGCACGGATTCGAAGTGATGCTGCTGCCGGTCACCCATCCCGGCGTGGAGCAGAAGGCGACCTGGTTGCAGATCCGGCAGAACCGTCCCGACTATGTGCTGCTGTGGGGCTGGGGCGTGATGAATTCGACTGCCATCAAGGAGGCCGTTGCCGTCGGCTATCCGCGCGACAAGATGTACGGCGTGTGGTGGTCCGGGGCCGAGCAGGACGTGCGCCCCGCCGACGACGGCGCCAAGGGCTACAACTCGGTCACGCTGCAGCACTCCTCCGGCCAGTTCAAGCTGCATGAGGATCTCAAGAAGTTCGTCTACGACAAGGGCCAAGGCTCGTCCAAGTGGGACGAGACCGGCGAGGTCCTCTACGTCCGCGGGTTGGTCGATGCCATGCTCGGCGTGGAAGCGATCCGCACCGCGCAGGAGAGATTCGGCAAGAAGCCGCTCACCGGCGAGCAGGTGCGCTGGGGCCTGGAAAACCTCGATCTGAGCGCCGATCGCCTTAAGCAGCTCGGATTCGAGGGCGTGCTGCAGCCGATCAAGGTGTCCTGCGCCGACCACGAAGGCGCGCGCACCGGCCGCATCCACACCTGGGACGGCAAGAACTGGAAGATCTACGTCCGACTGGTACACCAGTGACGACGGCGTGATCGCGCCGATGGTCAAGGAGGCGGCGGCCAAATATGCCGCCGAGAAGAAGATCACGACCGGCTGCCTGATGACGAACTGATGTCGGCAAAGTCCCAGTCCGATCGCAATGCGAAGGAGGCGGCGGTGCCGCCTTCCTCCGTCATGACGAAAGCGGATGGCGTGGCGGCGGTCTCCGCCGCGGAGCCGATTCTGTCCGTCAACAATATCGAGGTCGTCTACGATCACGTCATCCTCGTGCTCAAGGGCGTGTCGCTCGCGGTACCCCGGGCCGAGATCGTGGCGCTCTTGGGCGCCAACGGCGCCGGCAAGTCGACCACGCTCAAGGCGATCTCCAACCTTCTCGCGGCCGAGCGCGGCGAAGTGACCAAGGGCTCCATCGTCTTCGACGGCGAGGAGGTGCATGCGCGCTCGCCCAACGAGCTGGTGCGGCGCGGCTGCATCCAGGTGATGGAGGGGCGCCATTGCTTCGCCCACCTCTCGGTCGAGGAGAATCTGCTCACCGGCGCGTTCACGCGCGCCGACGGCGGTGCCGCCGTGCGACGCGACCTCGACCTCGTCTATTCCTATTTCCCCCGCCTGAAGGAGCGCCGCGGCTCCACCGCCGGCTACATTTCGGGCGGCGAGCAGCAGATGTGCGCGATCGGACGCGCGCTGATGTCGCGGCCGAAGATGATCCTGCTGGACGAGCCTTCGATGGGGCTCGCGCCCCAGCTGGTCGAGGAGATTTTCGACATCGTCGGCGATCTCAACGCCAAGGAAGCGGTCTCGTTCCTGCTCGCCGAGCAGAACACCCGCATGGCGCTGAAATACGCGCGCTACGGCTATGTGCTCGAAAGCGGCCGCGTGGTGCTCGACGGCGAGGCCAAGGCGCTGAGCGAGAACGAGGACGTCAAGGAGTTCTATCTCGGCATCGCCGAAGGCCGGCGCAAGTCGTTTCGCGAGGGCAAGCACTACCGGCGGCGCAAGCGCTGGCTGGCATAGCCCCGGCGAATTCCATGATATTCGGACATTACGATTCGCTCGAAACCCGCGATCCCGACGATCGCGAGCGCGACGTCTTCGGCCGGCTGCCCGATTTCATCGCGCTTGCGCTCAGCGCGCCGGGATGGGCAAGACATCTCGCCGGCATCGATCCCAATGCGGTGACGTCGCGGGCGGAGCTTGCGAAGCTGCCGGTGCTGCGCAAGTCCGAGTTCGCGGCGCGGCAGAAGCAGGAGCCGCCGTTCGGCGGCTTCAATGTCACGGTGCCGGGGCGCCTGCGGCGGCTGTTGATGTCGCCCGGGCCGATCTTCGAGCCCGAAGGCGACGGCCGGGATTTTTGGGGCGCGGCGCGCGCGCTGTTTGCCGCGGGCTTCCGGCCGGGCGAGGTCGTGCACAACTGCTTTTCCTATCATCTCACCCCCGGCGGCTTCATCATGGAGGCGGGCGCCCATGCGCTCGGTTGCGCGGTCATCCCCGCCGGCACCGGCAACACCGAGCAGCAGCTCGAGGCGATCGCCCATTTCAAGCCCAGCGGCTATGTCGGAACGCCGGACTATCTGAAGATTCTGCTCGACGCGGCAGCCAATGCGGGCAAGGACGTCTCCTCGCTCGCGCGCGCCCTGGTGTCGGGCGCGGCACTGCCCAGTTCGCTGCGCACGGAACTGACCGCGCGCGGCGTCGCGGTGCTGCAGTGCTACGCCATCGCCGATGTGGGCGTCATCGCCTACGAAAGCGCAGCGCGCGAAGGCATGATCGTCAACGAGACCGTGCTGGTCGAGATCGTGCGTCCCGGCACCGGCGATCCGGTCGCCGCCGGCGAGGTCGGCGAGGTCGTGGTCACCGCGTTCAACGCGGACTATCCCATGATCCGGCTCGCCACCGGCGACCTCTCCGCAGTAATGCCGGGCGCCTCGCCCTGCGGGCGCACCAACATGCGCATTGCCGGCTGGATGGGCCGCGCCGACCAGGCCGCCAAGGTCAAGGGCATGTTCGTGCATCCGCGCCAGGTCGCGGAGGTCGGCAGGCGTCACCCCGAGCTCGGGCGTTTACGGCTTTCCGTCGCACGTCACGCCGAGCAGGACGTGATGACCCTGCTCGCCGAATGCGCGGCGCCGGCGGACAGCCTGCAGCAGGCGGTCGCCGCCACCTTGCAGTCCGTGACCAAGCTTCGGGGCGAGGTCACGCTCGTGGCTGCCGGCAGCCTGCCGAACGACGGCAAGGTGATCGTCGACGAGCGCCCGGTGGGGTGAGTCTCAACTCAGGCAGCGCACCAACTTGCAGATTGTAGGATGGGTTGAGCGCAGCGAAACCCATCGAAACGGCAATGATCGGGGGCAGGTGATGGGTTTCGCCATAGCCCGCCTTTAGGGCGTTGACGCCCGTCTTCGCGGGCTATCGACGGGCGTAAACGCCCTAAAGGCTCAACCCATCCTTCTGTAACGGGCCTCGATTGGTCAATCCCTTTTGCTTCGTGCCATTCGCCGGGGTCTCGCTTCTGTACGGGGTCGGCGCGAGGCCGCCACCTGATGGGGTCGGAGAGGATAGGCCGACCAATCTACGGGTGCGTGGTCCCTAAAGCCCACTGGATGGGTTACGGTCTGACCTGTCCATCGTCCCGGCGAAGGGACGTCGCTTCGGGATGGCCTGGTGCCGTGGCCCGCCCGAAAACCGTCGAGTTCTCCCCCCGTTAGGCCGCTGCAGCGGCTGCGTTGAATGGCATTGCGTCGACAAGCATGCGATGCATGATCACGGCGAGTTTGCGCGCGAGCGCCACCTTCGCCTTCTTCATCCCAGCTCGTCTGGCCAGCTTCATCGCCCAACTCTTCAATTGCGAGCAGCCCTTGACCGGCTTCGTGAGCATGATGTGGGCGGCCTCGTAGAGCACCGTGCGCACCGAGGCGTCGCCGATCTTGCTGATCCTGCCGGTGAAATCGGTCTCGCCGGATTGTACTTCCTCGGGGTGAGCCCGAAATGCGCTCCCACCCGTTTTGACGATTTGAACCGTGCCGGCTCGTCGATCGCCGAGGCGTAGGTGAGGGCCACGATGGCGCCGACGCCCGGGATCGACATCAGCAGCCGAGCCTGTGCATTCGAGCGCGCCACCGTCCGCACCCGTTTCTCGAAACCATTGAACTCGCGCAGCAGTACCGCATGCACCGCCAGCAGCGCCTCGGCGATCGTCTCCAGGTTCGGATGGCCGGCGACGAGCTCGCCGATCCGCGGCGCGAAGGTCCGCTCCGTCGTTTTGCCGACTTTCAGACCGAAGCCCCGCAGGATCCCACGCAGGCTATTCTCAACGTCGCGAAGCTTCGATTGCACCAGCTTGCGAGCCGTCAGCATCGCACGCGTCTCCTGCGCACCCATCGACTTGCAATGCACAGGCCGGAACCAGCCCAGCCGCATCAGCTGTGCAATTCCGCGCGCGTCGCTGCGATCCGACTTCACCGTCATCGCTTTGAAGGCGTCACGCACGTGCCGCGTCTCCAGCAGTTCGACCGCAAGACCCGTTTCCTTCAGTCCTCGGTACAGCCATTGCGACAGGGGGCCCGCCTCGAGCCCGATCCTCGCCGCCTCAGACCCGAGTGAACCAAACCAGCCGATCAGCGCCTCCGGCTCGCTCGCGACCTTCGCCTCCCGCACGATCTGCCCGCTCGCGTCCAACACACACACGCTCGAGCATTCCAATGACACGTCAATTCCTGCATAATGGTCCATGGTCGTCCCTCGATGATGCTTGGAGCCGGCTCAGCCGGACTCCGTTCCTAGACACCATCAGTTTGAGGGACGACCGCCTTGCCGCCAAAGCCGCGAGCGAGCGCGCCACCACAGCGCCGTAGCGAGCGAGCGGCTTGCGAACCTCACGCCGGCCCGTTACCCCATCTACGGTGCTGGCCGCGGCGCGGCCATTTGAGCCAGGCGACGGTGGCGACCACAGCCGCGGCCACGGCGGCTCCCACCATCCCAAAATCGTGCGCCAGCGCCGCAAGGTCGCCGACATGCGCGCCGAGATAAAATCCGAGCAGCGACCAGACCAGCACCCAGAGCGCGCCGCCCAGCGCGTTGAACAACAGAAATCGCCGCCACTCCATTGCGAGCGTGCCCGCCACGACGCCGTTGAGCTGGCGCAGGATGGGGAAGAAGCGGGCAAAGCCGACAGTGACCGGGCCGTAGCGCGCGAACACGGCTTCGACCTTGCGCAGGCGATCGGCCGTGATGCCGATCCTTCCACCGAAGCGCAGCACCACGGCGCGGCCGAACGTGCGGCCGATCACATAGCCGATATTGTCGCCGAGGACGGCGCCGGCCCACGCCAAAACGAGAAGGGACGGAAATGACAGGTCGCCCCGGGCCGCGAGAACGGAAGCGAGAATGAGCAACGACTCGCCCGGAAGCGGCAGCCCGATCAACTCCAACATCAGGATGATTGCGACCGCGGCGACGCCGTACTCCTGAAGGAGCGGCATCAGGTTGCCGAACGCGTGCTCGATTGCCGTCATCATGCCGTCGTGGGTTTTGCCCGCTTGCGCCGGCGGCAGGTATAGCCTCGCAGGCGCCGGTCGCGCCATCGCGCAGAGCGCCGTTTGCTTGCTCTGTTTGGTTGGCTATTGCGCAATACTTGCGTGGACAGCCGGGACCCAGCACGAGAGTTGCGAAGCGTGAGTGCTTGCGTCGGCGAGCACGTGCGGGCGGCCACGCTGACGCGCAGCCGACCGCAACCCTGCTCTCAGAAGATCCGCTCGACCGGCAGCCCCAGCGCCATGGCGCCGGCGTATTCGGCCTGCGGACCTGATTGCAGCGGGTGATACCGCGCGGCCTGAATGTCGCGGAAGCGCCGCTCGAGGCCGGCCGATCGGTAGAATCCCGCGCCGCCCGCCAGTTCCATGGCGTATTCGACGGCCGCGATGGCGTGCCGCCCGACGAGCTGCCGTCCGATCATCACCTGGTTGATGGTATCGGCCGAGGGCGCGTTGCGGCGGATAGCCGCCAGCATCGACTCGTGCGCCAGCCGCGCGGCGGTGAGCTCGGTCTCCATGCGCCCGGCCAGATCGATGGCGTGACGGTTGGGCGTTCTCCGCTTGGCAAGACCGATCGCGGTGTCGCGTGCGCTCTCCGCCACGCCGAGATAGACCGAATAGATCAGCGGGAAGGCGATCGTGGCGATGATCTGGAAGAGCGGATGCCATTCGCCGGCCTTGCGCCGCACGGCGACCGCGGCTTCGGGCACGACATGGCCCTCGATCAGCACGTCGTGCGAGCCGGTGCCGCGCATGCCGAGCGTGCGCCAGGTGTCGAGCACCTTGACGTGCGGCGAGTTCATGGGGATGCCGAAATGCAGCACCATTGGTCCTTCGTCGGTTTCGAGGATCGCTCCCGTCATGAAAATGTCGCCGGTGGGCGCGCCGGAGGTGAAGATCTTGCGGGCGTTGATGCGGTAGCCGCCCTCGACTTTCTCGGCCTTGCCGGAGCCGGCGATCCAGTCCGACCCGCCGCTCGAGAGCAGCATGATGCGCTCGCCGGCAATCCGCTTGAGCAGCGGCTCGACCGCCGCCGCCTTCTGGTGCGTCCAGCGCCAGGCTGGGATCGCGACCTGATGAGTATGCATCGAGAAGGCGAGGCCGGTCGAGCCGCAATGGTAGGCCAGCGTTCGCAGCATCGCGGCGAGCTCATCGGGGTCGGCCCCGCCGCCGCCGAGCTCGCGCGGTACTCCGGCCTCGACCAGACCCGATGCTTTCAAGAGCGCGACGTTGTCGGCCACGTACTTGTCCTCGTCGAGCTCCGCTTCGGCGCGGCGGGCCAATTCAGGACCCAGCTCGCGCGCGATCGCGGCGGCGCTGCGCGCCGCCGGCGTCGTGACCTTCATTGCTGATGTGGCGCTCATAGCGATCTCCTATAACGACAAAGACGGAGGTATAGGCGGATTGATCCTGCCCTGCGGCGATCATTGCCTTGCGTGGCGCGCTCTTCCAGTCCAGGAAATGTATCGCCGCCCGGGAACCAGCGCTGCCGGTCCTTGTGTTGGTCACTTCGTCCGTGACGCCGGTCCGTCACAGCGCTACAGTATCTGTACTGCCTGCGGCCCCCGGCCCCGCTACATGTTCCCGGTGTCCCGAGCCTTGCAGGGAGAGCCCATGCCTCAACGCCAAATGCCTCAGCGCCAAGAGCCTCGGAGCCAACTGCTTCAACGCCAGGATCTGGGAAGCTACGGCCAGTTCTGCCCGGTGGCGATGGCGGCGGAAATCGTCTGCTCGCGCTGGACCGCGCTGGTCCTGCGCGAGCTCCTGTGCGGTTCGACCCGCTTCAACGATCTGCGGCGCGGGGTACCGCTCATGTCGCCCACCCTGCTCTCGAAGCGGCTCAAGGAGCTCGAGGAAGCGGGCGTGATCGCCGCCGTGCCGACCGCTCAATCGGGTGTCTCCGAGTACAAGTTGACGGAAGCGGGGGAAGACCTGCGCCCGGTGGTCATGTCGCTCGGCGTGTGGGGGCAGCGCTGGGTCGAGTCGTCGCTTTCGCTCAAGAACCTCGACCCGTCGCTGCTGATGTGGGACATGCGGCGCAGTCTCGACCCGACGCCGCTGCCGCCGCGAAAGTGCACGATCAATTTCCTCTATCGTGACGTCAGCTCCGGCAAGCGATCGTGGTGGCTCGTGATCGACGGCAAGACGGTCGATCTATGCCAGACCAATCCCGGCTTCGAGATCGACCTCTACGTGCACAGCTCGCTCCGGAGCATGACGTCGGTCTGGATGGGGCTCTCGACCGTGCAGAAGGAGATCGACGCCGGCCAGATCGAGCTGATCGGCGACAAGCCCCTCGCGCACTCCATGCAGCAATGGCTGGGGCTGAGCCCGTTCGCGAAGGAGAAGAGCCGCGTCTCGGCCTGACGTGCGCTTACCCTTCAGTTCTCGCGGCCCTCAGGGCTCCACGATGATCATCCAGCCCACGCCGAAGCGGTCGGCGACCGCGCCGAAACGCTTGGCGAAGAAGGTCTTGCCGAGCGGCATTTGCACCTGCCCGCCGTCGGCGAGCGCCGCGAACATGCGGTCGGCCTCGGCTTCGTCCCTGGCATTGAGTGAGAGCGAGAAGCCCTCGAATTTCGGCTTGCCCTCACCGCAACCGTCGGACGCCATCACCTCCGCGCCGTTGATGCGAAGGCACGCGTGCATGATCTTATCCTCGCTGCCGGGCGGCACCTTGTCGGGCGGTGGCGGCTCCGGGCTTTCCTTGAAACGCATCATCATCCCGACCTCGGCGCCGAGCGCCTTCTTGTAGAACTCGACCGCCTCCTCGCAGCGGCCATTGAAGAACAGATACGGTGTCACTGGCATGGTCTTTACCCCTTCTGTGAAAGTTGCTGCGAGGTCGCGATGAGCCACGTTCAGGCGGCTTGCGCGCGTTGGAGGGCCGCAAGGTCGATCTTGCGCATCTGCAGAATCGACCGCATGACCCGTTGCGCCTTCTCGGAATTTTCGTCCATCAGCATCTCGGGCAGCGGCTTCGGGACCACCTGCCAAGAAAGGCCGAACTTGTCCTTCAGCCAGCCGCAGCACCCCTCTTCGCCGCCCTCGGCGAGCGTGCTCCAGAAGTAATCGATCTCCTGCTGCGTTTCGCAGTGAATCTGGAACGACACGGCCTCGTTGAACTTGAAATGCGGGCCGCCGTTGAGGGCCACGAATTTCTGCCCTTCGATCTCGAACTCCACGGTCATGACCGTTCCCGCCGTCCTCCCGTGAATCTCGAATCCTTCCTTTCCGTAGCGGCTGATTTTTCCGATCTTGGAATTCTTGAAGACGGACGCGTAGAATTTCGCCGCCTCTTCGGCCTGGGAATCGAACCACAGGCAGGGCGTGATCCCTTGTGCTGTCATCGGCATGATCGACTCCCCCTATGTTCTTGCGTTTGCCCCGCATACGAGATCGGCCACCTGTGCCGCGCTCGTCCTCGCCTGCGGGTGACAACGGGATTGCGCCGCGGCGGGTTCCATCCCCGGCATCGGTTGACACAATACGTTGATATCAACATAATTGTGGCGTGTCAAAGGCGGCCAAGGTTCCCTTCGAGACCACGCGCTTCGTGCGCGACACATGCCTGTGCCTGCATCTGCAGCGCGCGGCGAGGGCGCTTGCGCGGCGTTTCGATCACGTGCTGCGGCCGCTCGGGCTGACCAGCGGGCAGTACTCGATGATGATGGCGATGAACCGGCCCGAGCCGCCCAGCATCGGTTCGATCGCATCCGTGCTTGCCCTCGACCGCACGACGCTCACCGCTGCGCTCAAGCCGCTGCGGCGGCGCGGCCTCGTCACGGTGATGGTCGATGCCGACGATCGCCGCAGTCGCCGGCTGCAGCTGACGCCCGCGGGTCGGGCGACGCTCGCGCGCGCCGTCCCGGTCTGGCGACGCACGCATGGCGAGATCGAGCGCCTGCTTCCGCGTACCGGCGCCGACCGCTTGCGGCGCGACCTGCGCGCGCTGACCTGAACGGATGTCTCTCCATGCTGCATGGGCCCCCAACCTAAGTATGAGCGGCGCAAACCAACACGTCATGCGGATCAACCTCCGTAGAATGGCGCTGTCGGCCCTCATGAACCTATCATCTGCGGCATCCGACCAAGAGGCGGGCGGACCCCGAAGGGAGGTTCGACATGAGCGCACTTTCAGATTCGTATGTCGCACGAGTGTTGTTTGTGGCCCCCGCGCCGGCGCACGGCCTGGACGCGCCCGCTCGGCGGTGGCGCTGGCTGAGGCCCTCTCTGTTCGACCCGTACCGGCCCGAGCTGCACTATATGCGCGGCCCAGGCCCGAAATGGCGGGCGAAGCACGCGCGCGGCGCCGAGCGCTAGAGCATGATCCGGAAAAAGCCTGCCCCGGACTTGATCCGGGGTGGGTACCGGTTTTCCGAAAAGATCATGCTCAAACAAAAAGCTAGAGCGTGATTGCGACTCAACCTAAAGCAATCACGCTCTAGAACAGGATATGTCCGCGCGTGTTTCAAGCGGACATCGACCAATGTCCGATCGGCGATTGTGTTTGCGGCGTCGGCCGGTGCGAGGGGATCGCAGCGGCAGCCTCTTCCGCTGGGAATTCTGCTAATATGGCTTGGCCGAGCTTTGACCCGCTCGGCCGGACAGGATTTGTCCCATGCGGCGCCGCCAGTTCGTCACGCTGCTCGCAGGCGCGGTCGCGGGTTGGCCGCTCCGCGCCTACGCGCAGGACTATCCGGCGCGGACGGTGACCATCATCGTCCCGTTCACGCCCGCGGGCACGACGGACATCCTCGGGCGGCTGGCCGCGAAGGCCCTGGAGCAGGGGCTCGGCAAGCCGTTCGTGGTGGAGAACCGCCCCGGCGCCGGCCAGCAGATCGGCGCGAGCGCGGTCGCCAAGGCGCCTGCGGACGGCCACACGCTGCTGGTCGCAACCAGTTCCGCCATGGCGATCAATCCGACGCTCTACAAGAAGATCACCTACGATCCGGTCAGGGACTTCGCGCCGGTCGCGATGCTCGCGCATGTGCCGTTCATTCTGCTGGTCAATCCGTCGCTGCCGGTGCGAAACGTCGCCGACCTGATCAGGTACGCGCGCGAACGGCCGCGCCAGCTCAGCTTCGGATCGGGCGGGGTGGGTGCCTCGCATCATCTCTACGGCGAGCTGTTCAACACGCTCGCCGGCGTGCAGATGACCCATGTGCCTTACAAGGGCACCGTGCCGGCGCTCAACGACCTGATCGGCGGCCACATCCAGGTGCTGTTCAGCGACCCGCCGCCCGCGCTGGCGCTCATCAAGTCCGGCCAGATCAGGGCGTTGGGCGTGACCACGGGCAAGCGCATCGTGGCCGCGCCCGAGCTTCCGCCGATCGGCGAGACCGTTGCCGGCTACGACTCGGCGCCCTGGCAGATGCTGTGCGCGCCCGCCGCCACGCCGCGTGCGGTCGTCGACACGCTCCACGGCGAGCTTGTCCGCTACATTGCGACGCCCGAGGCGCAGGCGAAGCTGACGGAGATGGGCCTCGTTCCGGCCGAGCCGACGCCGCCCGCCGAGCTTGCGCGCTTCATCGAGCGCGAGATCGCGACCTGGGGCAAAATCGTGCACCAGGCCGGCGCGGCCGGAATCGAATAGCGCGAACGCGACGAAGACCGCGCCTGCTTGATTATCTGCGCTGCAGCATCGCATCAACCGCGTAGCGGCCGGCGCCGGTGACGAACAGCAGCACCGTGCCGCCCATCATCGAGATGTTTTTCCAGAAGTGGCTGTTCTGGTTCGCACGTTGCGCTTCGGGATAGTTCCAATAGCGATGCGAGCTGAAGGTCGCGATGATGACGAACAGCAGCATCAGCAGCGCCGCATAGCGGGTGGCAAGCCCGACCACGAGCAGAATTCCGCCGACGAACTCGACGAACGGGGCGATATAGCCGAGGAAGGTCGGCAGGTCGCGGCGCGGCATGGAAGCAGCGAACGCCGGGATGTCCATGAGCTTGCGCCAGCCGCTCAGAATGAAGATCCAGCCGAGCAGCACACGGCCGAGCAGCAGCAGGAAGTCCTGCCATTGCGCCGCGAGACCATCGCTACGCGTCAGCCACGATACCGGCAATTTGGACTCTTGCACCGACATGGGTCGTCTCCCCCTTTATGGCGCCGACCCTTCGCGGGTCGGGCTCTTGAGTAGCGGTTGCAACTGTCGACGATGTTTCAGGCGTCACCGACCTAGAGATGCGTCTCCCAGAAGGAGCGGGTGCGCGACCATGCGACCTCCGCAGCTTGACGCTGGTGCGCGTCGGGCCGCTGCTCGTTCATGAAACCGTGCTTGGCCTCGTAGCGGAAAATCTCGGCCGGCTTGTGCGCGGTCTTGAGGGCCGCCTCGAACGCATCGACCGCCTCCGGCGTGCACCAGTCATCTTCGTTGGCAAAATGGGCTTGCAGCGGCACGCGGATGTCGGCGGGGTTGGCGACGTTTGCCGGTGGGAGCCCGTAGATAACACACTGCCGCGCTGAGCTCCGGAACGCGGATCGCGCCGAGAATTGTCACCGCGCCCCCCATGCAGAAACCGGTGAGTCCGACCTTGGCGCTCGTCTGCTTGAGATATTGCGCCGCGCCGCGCACCATCTGGTCGGTCGCGTCGAGGAAGTTGAGCGAGCTCATCTCCCGATTGGCGGCGTCCGCATCGTGATAGGGAACGACGGTCCCGGCATAGAGATCCGGTGCGAGCGCCTCGTATCCCGTCGCCGCGAAGCGGTCGCAGATGCCCTTGATCTGGTCCTGCAGTCCCCACCACTCCTGGATCACCACGACGCCGGGCGCATTGGCGCGCGCGGGCTTGGCGAGATAGCCCGGAGCATCCTTGCCGTCGGGTCGTCTGAAGTTGATGTTCGTGCCCATGGTTCCTCCGATATTAGGCGGCCCGATGCGCAGCGTGGGCAAAATCGTTTGCTCAGGAACGGGCTATTCGCACCGGTGCTTCCAGCGATTTTGCCCACGCCGACACACGCCCGCGGGCGATTGCCCGCGCAACACGTGCGGATGATAGAATCGAAATCGCGCAGTGCCCACCCTATGGATCAACAGCGCGGTCACACGCCCAGGCGCTCATGCCTCTAGGATCATTTCAAAGCCGCCGTAGATCATGCGTTGTCCGTCAAACGGCATCGGGTTCTTGTCCGGCTGCAAGCGCGGGTCGGCCATCACCTTCTTCATGCCTTCATCGCGCACCTGGCGCGAAGGCCAGACGATCCAGGCGAAAACGACGGTCTCGTCATCCTTGCGCTTGACCGCCATGGGAAATGACGTGACCTTGCCGTCGGGCACGTCGTCGCCCCAACACTCGACGAGTTTCAATGCGCCGTGCTCCTTGAAGACGACGGCAGCGGCTTCTGCATGTTTCTTGTAGATTTCGCGATTGCCGGTGGGGACGGCCGCAACAAATCCGTCGACGTAGGTCATCATTCGTCTCCCTGAGTTTGGATGATGCGATGTCGATCTCGGTCGATCTCGCTCGACCGGATGGACGGCGGTCAGCCTTCAATTGGGCGCCATGCCCTTACCGGTAAGCTCCTCTGTCGCTTTCGCGTTCTTCGGCATATGCGACAGCCCCATGCCGCGCAGCACGTTCGGCGCCTTGGTGAACTGGATATTTTCGTAGCTGACGATCTCGACACGGTTGCCCCACGGGTCGAGGAAATCGAGAAACTGGCCGGGCAGCGGGCGCACGCCCGCCTCCGCCAACGCCCGGCGGACGGCGTCCTTGTCATCGACCACGAGGCCGAAATGACGGCCGTCGTCGGCGGCCTGGGTGCGGCCCTTCTGAAGCGCGAGGAACTGATCGCCCAGATCGATGAAGGCCGAGGTCTTGCTCCTGCCGCGCAGCTCGAAGTCGAACAGGCGGCCGTAGAATGCCAGCGCCTCATCGATGTCGCCGACCTCGAGCGCGACATGGTTGAAACCGATGGCGCGCGCTTTCTTGGCTTTGGCCATGGGAGTCTCCGATTGTCTTCCCCCGACCGTCATATGGTGACGCGACCGGCAGCGGCCAATATGCGGCTGCGGGCCGCCGGGTGAGGGGACGTGCCGCAATCCCCCCTCTTCCGGTCCCCTGCGAAGCGCTACACTCCGGCCGTCCGCCTTTCACCATGGAGGCTCCGATGCGCCGGGTCGTCGTTGTTGCCGCAAGCGTTGCCCTTGGTTTCCTCGCTCAATTCGCTTCGCCCGCCGGCGCGCAGTCCGGCGTGACCGCGTTCGAAGGGGTGCGCCTCATCGTGGGCGACGGCGGCGCGCCGATCGAGAACGCGGTGCTCCTCATCGACGGCACGCGCATCGTCGCCGCCGGCCGCGCCGCCGACGTCAGCCTGCCCGTCGGCGCCACCCGCGTCACGCTGTCGGGCAAGACCGTGATGCCGATGCTGATCGACACCCACGTCCATCTCAGCCCGACGCGCGAGCTCATCATGCGCGACCTGCAGCGGCGCGCCTATTTCGGCGTGAGCGCCGCGCTGAGCCTCGGCACCGACAACTATGAGCTCCTGGACATGCGCAAGGAGAACATGCCCGGCGCCGCGCGCTTCTTCAGCGCCGGGCGCGGCATCACCATGCCCGAGCCGGGGCGCCTCACCACGCCGCACTGGATCACGACCGAGGCGGAAGGCCGCAAGGCGGTGCAGGAGCTCGCGGCGCACAAGGTCGATATCGTGAAAATCTGGGTCGACAGCCGCGACGGCAAGTACAAGAAGCTGACCCCCGAAATCTACGGCGCCATTATCGATGAGGCGCACAAGCAGGGCCTACGGATCACCGCGCACATTTTCGAGCTCGAGGACACCAAGGGCCTCATGCGCGCCGGCATCGATGCCTTCGCGCACGGCGTTCGCGACCGCGACATCGACGACGAGCTCGTCGCCATGTTCAAGGAGCGTCCGAACCTGGTGCTCACGCCCAACCTGCCGGATCGCGGCGTGAAGACCGATCTGGGCTGGCTGCAGCGAAGCCTCCCGGCCGCCGATTTCGAGAAGCTCGAGGCCGCCAACACCGACCGGCCGCAGGCGCAGGCCTTCTACGGCATCCAGGCCCGCAACCTCGCGAAGCTCAACGCCGCGGGCGTGCGCATCACGCTCGGCACCGACGGCAACACGCCGTGGGGTCCGCACATCGAGATGCTGGACATGGTGACCGCCGGCATGACCCCGATGCAGGTCCTCGTGGCGGCGACGCGCAACTCGGCCGAGTTCCTGCGCCTGGCCGACGCCGGCACGCTCGCCGCGGGCAAGAGCGCCGACTTCATCGTGCTTGACGCCAATCCGCTCGACGACATCACCAACACGCGGCGCATCTCCGCGGTCTACCTGCGCGGCGCGGCCGTCGACCGCACCCAGCCGGTACGGTGAGGGTCCGTTGCGGCCTGGTATGTCAAAGCGCCCTGTCTCGTTTGCGTCGGATAGCCTTTGAACCGTTCCTCAAGCGGCGAAAAAGGCGTTCGTCCGCCAGATCGGCTGATGAAGAGTTGTCACGATTTTTGGAATCGACGACGGACGACTGGACGCCGAGCATCAACGGTTTGCGCCCGATGACGAGGCCTCGTCCAATCAGCCGACGACGGACGTCCAGTCCGATGAGTGGAACGTGGCCCCGGCCCCGAGCGTGATGATCTCGTGCACACCGCCGGAGGCGAAGATTTCGAGGTGCGTGCTGTCGAGCTGGGTGAGCGTGGCACCCACGTAGCCCACGAGCCGGATTCTGGTCGCCCGCGGCCGCGCCGTTGCCGTTGAAGTCGCCGAGGACGTCGCCATGGGCCTCGCCGCGGTGGAACACGAACGTATCGTTCCCGCCGTCGCCGTACAGCCAATCGGGCTGGGCGCCGCCGTTGAGTTCGTCGTTGTCGCCTCCGCCGTGCAGCGTGTCTCGCCCCGCTCCGCCCGTGAGGATGTTCCGAACCCCGTTGCCAAAGAGCTCGAGACCGGTCCCGGTGCCGACCCGCCCGTTCTCCACGTTGCCGGGTAGCGCGTAGCCGTTCCACGATACGATTGCGGTATCCTTGTCTCCAAGCTCTTCGAAGATGCGGTCGCCCGGGTTGTCGACCACGTAGGTGTCATTGCCGGTCCCGCCGTACATCCGATCGGCGCCTGTGCCGCCGTCGATATAGTCTTCGTCGCCGTGACCGTGGATCGCGTCGTTCTCGCTGCCGCCGAAGAGCCGGTCGCGTCCGGCACTGCCGACGAGGACATTGACGAGATTGTTGCCCGTCAGCGTGAACGTGGTGCCGCTAGGATTGACGACCTCTCCACGCTCGACAAAGTAGTCGAGCATGTAGCCGCTGACGCTCACCTCCGCCGTGTCGTAACCGCCGCCCGGGCTCTCGACGATGAAATCGCCGAGGTGGTCGACCAGGTAGGTGTCGTCGTGGTTCCCGCCGTACATCGCGTCGGGGTCGCGGCCGCCGTCGATGGTGTCCTCGCCATCGCCGCCGAAGATCGTGTCGATGCCGGCGCCGCCGGTGAGCTGGTTGTCGCGGATGTTGCCTTCGATGCGATCGTCGCCCTCGCCGCCGACGGCATCTTCGATCCAGCAGTCGAACGCGATGGCGACATTTTCCGTCAGCGCGCCGATATTGCTGTAGGTGCCGGGATTGAGATTGATGAACTGGTCCTGCCCGTAGCCCGACACGTCGAGCGTGTCGTGGTCGCCGCCCCCGTCCCAGATGGTGAGGATCGGCGTCGGGTTGTCGATGCTGAAGCTGAACACCGGGCGGTCGGCGGTCGAGTTGAATCCGTAGATCGTATCGCCGGCGCGCGTCGTCGTGTCGGCCCCATAGATCCGCTGGATCGCGTAGATATCGTGCAGCATCGGCGTCGACGGATACAGGTCTTCAGCGTGGTCGTCGCCATCGTTCACGAACCTCCAGGTCAAACCACCCCCCGCATAATGGGTCCAGCCGCCGAAATAGGACATCACTGTGAACATTCGAGTGTCCTGCGCGTACTCCGCGTGGTCGGCGTAGGTAGCCCCTGTGGGGTAGACGCCCGGGTGCGAGAGCCCGAGCGCATGGCCGATCTCGTGGACGAAGTCATGGAAACCGAATCTTGCGTAGGAGAAGTCGAAGAGCCCGTGGCCGACCCGGGTGGTGGAGAACCAGATACGCTCCGCCTCGATTTGTGTCCCGTCGGGGGAAAGGTCGGCAGTCGCAAAGGCGCGGGTGCCGACTTCAGTGGAATACGCAATCGTGATGTCTGCGTCGTGATCTTTTCTCTCGTTGAGATTGATATTGATGAGATCATCCCACAATTCGAAAGCCTGGGCGGCGAAGTCGCGTCGGCCGCTCATCTTGGCGGCCGCTTCGAAGCCAAATCCGGAATCGGCGCCGGCCTCGGGGTCGCCATCGAGGTCGTCCGGCGGGCGCATCGGGTCGGTCGCAATGTAGTAGCTGACGTCCTTGGCGATCCACTTGCGCGGCGGCGGCGGTCCGGGGATGTCATCCTCGTCATCCCAGTTCGTCGTCAGCACCCGATGAATGTCCGCGAGAGAGTAGTCCGGCTTCTTTGGATTGTCCTTGTCGCCGGCGTCTGGATCGCCGGCGCCGCCCGGATCCCCAAAGGTCGGGGATCCGCCCGTGTGCCGATACGTGCGGGGCGCGCTGCCGCCATCGGCTTTGCCGGAATCGCCCGCGTTCTGTGCCCCCGCGTCCTCTGCCGTCGAAGCCATGCAGGCCCCGCAGCAGCAGCTCGAGTCATGATTGGAAAAGCGACGCTTCATGTTGACCTCCTATTGGAGGCGGCAACGCGTGTGTCGCGGCGGCCGCTCCGGGCGGCCCGTGTTGGCGGGCGCACCGACCACCCATCCATCCCTCTAATAGTCGGGGGAGCCGGACGGCAGGTTCACGGCATCCGACACCGGCGCCGGCCTGAGTTAGGTGTGTGTCCCGCGCCGCCCACAATGTTGCGGCGCACCCAACGTGCCGCGCCCAACCCTTTCCATCGGCCTTGCCGAAAATGCCGCTCGCTGCGGCGAATTTTGGTGCTAGTTGCGGGCCAGCATGACGAAGCCGAAGATAAATCCGACGACAAAGCAGGTGCCGGACACCAACGCCGTTGCCGTTCTCCAGTCCAAGGGAGATCGGATTTTCTCCGCAAACCAATCAACGCCATCCGACCGGACATCGAGGATCGGATCCGCTCTTTGAATGCGCGCGATCGCGCGCCGTTCGGCTTCGAACTCGATCAGGGAGCTGATGCCCGTCACCGCGAGCCCTAGAACGAAGAGGACGAGCGGCACCAGCAACGACCGGGTGAATGTGCCGTCATGCCGATTGGCCGTGATGTAGGCGAGCGTCGCGAGCGCAGCACCGGCATTTCCCACCCACAGCGTTGTCAGCGCCCGATCGTATGCGCGCTCCGCTCGATCCCGTCTCGGCTTCAGGATTTTTTCCGCAATCTCCAGGTCGCGCAGCCGCACGTCAGCGATTTTGTCCTGGTCGGGAGTCATCGTTGAGGTCCTTCCGAACATGCGCCGGAGATGGACGCCGGCGCCGCCGGAGTATAGATGTATGGATAGAGCCAAGGAGTCGACCCGTGGGTGACTTGGCCAACCGGACAATTTGGGACGATCCGGCGATCCGCATTGTTGCGACCGAGCGCGTGCCGGCGGCGCCGGTGAACGTGATGGCGCAATTTCATCTCGACAATTTCTGCGATCCCGCGAGCGCCAAGTACCGGGACAAATACCCCAAGTTCGAAACCACCACGTTCGAGCGAGACATTGCTCGAGGCATGCCGGCGATGTTCGAGAACTGACGTCGTGCCGGCCGGCGCCGTCCCGCCAGTCCGATGGAGAAAGTCCATGCGTGACACCAGGCGTTTGCAACGGGCCCTTGCGATCGGTGTTGCAGCGGTCGCAATTTTTGGATCGATCGGGAACGCAAGGGAAGTCTATCCGGTGCGCCCGATCACGATGGTCGTGCCCTATCCCGCGGCGGGTCTCTTCGATTCGCTCGCGCGCGTTCTGGCAGAAGCCATGCGCGGGTTCCTCTCGCAATCGGTGGTGATCGAGAACGTCGGCGGCGCCAGCGGCAGCATCGCAGCGGGGCGTCTCGCGCGCGCGGCGCCCGACGGTTACACGATCGGCATCGGCTCCGGCGATCAGTTCGTGATCAATGGCGCGATCTACGCGCTCCAATACGACGTGGTGAGGGACTTCGAACCGGTCGCGCTGCTGATGAACGGTCCCCTTCTCATCGTCGGCAAGAACGCACTCCCGGACAATCTGAAGGAGCTGATCCCTTGGCTGAAGGCCAATCACTCGACCGTTGCGTTCGCTCACAATGGCGCCGGTGGCGTGCTGCACCTCTGTGGCCTCGCATTGCAACGCGCCGCCGGCGCAAGCTGGCCGTTCATACCCTACCGCGGCGCTGCCCCGGCGCTGCAGGACATGATCGGGGGACGCGTCGATGTGATGTGCCCTTCGCCGGCGAGCTCGCTGGCTATGGCGCGCGAGGGTCTCATACGGGCCTATGCCGTCACCGGTAGCACCCGGCTGACCTCGGCGCCGGACATCCCGACGGTGGACGAGGCGGGATTGGCGGAGCTGCACATTTCCGTCTGGGGCGGGGTGTTCGCACCTAAAGGGACGCCCAAAAGCGTGATCGCCAGGCTCAATGCCGCCCTGGTGGGCGCCTTGGCAGACCCGGGCGTGCGTCAAAGATTCGTGGAGCTGGGGCAGGAGATTTTCCCGCGCGCCCGGCAGACCCCCGAGGCGCTCGCCGCGCTTCAGAAAGCCGAGATCGAGAAGTGGTGGCCGATCATCAAGGCCGCGAACATCAAAGGCGAGTGAGGGCGCATGGCTTCAGTCGGTGCAGCACGGAGCCGAGAGATGACAAAATGCCAGTAACGACGATCGTTCCGGGGAAGACGTACGCGCACCGCCATGGGTTGCTGCGTGCTGCGGGTGGCGCGGTCGCCGTGCGCCTTCCCGACGGCTACAGCGGCTGCCTGAACAAGGAGTTGATCTTCAGAGATCCGGCTCCGACGACCGGCGCATCTCCTGCTTTCTGCGCTTCCACGACGCGGCGAGGCCGCTCGCGCGTGGTTGGATCAGCAAACCGTTTCCGCTCGAGGACCAAGAGATGGTTCCGGTCGGGCCGGCGCGGACGAAGCACGGGGCGCACTCCCGTCGCTTCGAAGGCGGTGCCTATGTCGCCTACAAGGCCGAGAAGCGCGACACGAGCGGGAACGGCATATCATGCTCGATTGCCGCCAGCCGCGAGCACGCTGATACGCTCACGACTTTCATGCGGGGTCTCCTGGACGGCGCGTTGCTCGACGATGGCCCCACGACGGCGGTACCGGCGCCAGTGCAGCCCGAGCCGTCTCGGCCTGAACCCGTCGTCCCTCCCGGCGCGGGCCCGACCACGCACCTGCTGCTGACGATGCTGACGGAGAATTTGAGTGGCAAGATGCTTCGCCTCGAGGAGAGCCAGCGCGACAACGACTATTCCGGCGGCGGCTTTTATTATGAAAGCAGGAAGACGCTGTTCCTGTTTGCCGACGGCACGTTTCGCTACGAGCAGCATGCGTTCAGCAGGGTTTCCAGCGGGGGCCTGTCGCAACCGTTGCAACGCGACACGACCAATCACGGCACCTGGAAAGTCCGCATGATCGATGGAAAACCGATCCTGGGCCTGCTCAACAAGGGCGGCGAGGTCGTCGAATGGTGGCACGCCGCATTGGGCGGCGGGAGGCATCGGCAACTTCTCGACGACACGCCGTGGGATTGTCGTCCGATCTAGAGCATGATCCGGAAAAGTGGGTACCGGTTTTCCGAAAAGATCATGCTCAAACAAAAAGCTAGAGCGTGATTGCGACTCAACCTAAAGCAATCACGCTCTAGAACTGACGTGATCGGCGGCCAGGAACAACTCGATCTCACCGTCACCCTGAGGAGCGACCACAGCTCCGGGGGCCGTTCATCCTTCGAGGCCCGCGCAAGAGCGCGGGCACCTCAGGATGACGGATCGTGGTTTGGTGCCGCTGGTATGACACGCGCGTCCGCCGCAGTCTCTGGGCGATCTTGTCCATGCCTTGCAGCAGCCGACTTGTGAGAAGTCACTCCTCTCCCTTGATGCCGGCCGCCTTGATGACCGGCCACCATTTCTCGATCTCGGCTTTCTGGTAGGCGGCGAGGGCCTCGGGGGTCTGCTGCTCGCGCGGCGGAATGACCAGGCCCTGGTCCATGAGCTTCTGGCGCATGGCCGGGTCCGCCAATGTGTTGACTGCCGCGGCGTTGAGCTTGCCGACGATGTCCTTCGGCGTGCCGCGCGGGGCAAACAGCGCCGCCCATAGCGAGAAATGCAGCCCCGGCAATCCCGCCTCGTCCACCGACGGGATCTCGGGCGCGATACCCAGGCGGCCCTTGGCGGTGACGGCGAACGCCTTCACTTTGCCGGCGCGCACATGCGGCATCGCGGTGGCCGGGTTGGCGATCATCATGTCGATCTGCCCCGCGACGACGTCCTGCACCCCCGGATTGGCGCCGCGATAGGGCACCAGCCCGAAGCGCGTGCCGGTCTGCTTCTGCATGAGCAGCGCAAGCAGATGGCCGGGGCCTCCCGCCCCGGTCGTGGCCATCGATGCCGTGTCGGGGTTGGCCTTGAGCCAGGCGATCAGTTCCTTGAGGTCGTTCGCCGCCAGCGCCTTCTTTCCCAGGAACAGCAGTGGGGCGTCCGCCAGCAGCGCGATCGGTTCGAAATCGTTCACGATGTCGTACTGCAGCGGATAGGTGACGCCGTTCGCGACATGCGTGTTCCAGATGCCGACCGTGATCGTGTACCCGTCGGGTGCGGCGCGGGCGACCCGCCCGGTGCCGATGCTGCCGGTGGCGCCGCCGACATTCTCGATCACGATGGTTTGGCCGAGCGAGGTGCGCATGCCCTCGGCCACGAGGCGCCCGACGACGTCGGTGAGGCCGCCTGGCGGGAACGGCACCATCATCGTGATCGGCCGCGACGGATAGCCTTGCGCCGCTGCGATGCGCGCGACGGCCGGAAGCGCGGCAGCTCCCGCTGCCAGCCGCAGGAACTGATGCAGGAATTGGCGGCGCGGAAGTGTCACGGCGTTCCCTCCCTGAATGCTACAAGCGAACCTGCGGAATGCCGATGCCGGGGCACCTGCAACGCAAAATCAGATCGCCTTACTGACTTTCAGAGTGTCGGCCCGCCGACGGCAACGGTCGCGCTGCCGGTAACCGGTCATAAGCGGGACTTCGGCACGTCCCGCGGGCAGCTCGCGGACTAACTCATGCCCGTCCTTGCATCATACAAGATTGGTCAGATTGTCGGAAGGGCAGAAGGGAAGGCCAAGAGCCTTGGCGAAAAAAAAGTCATCGCGCTCTCGGCATTTCAACAACGACGCTATCAAATTCCGTTTGCATTGAAGTGCTGATTGCTGGCTGATCTGGTGTTTTCTCCGATGGTTCATACCATGGTCGTCTCTCCGTCACTCCGCCCTCCACTGCCTGCGCAATCAGTCTTCCGATTTCTTCGCCTTGGAGGGGAACGAGCTTCTTATCAGGGTCATACCTGTAGAGCTGGGGACAGAAATACACGGCATGGATTTGCGGATCGTATCCTTCCACGACGAGGAAATGCTCCGCTTTCAGCAGGATGTTGTATTTTTTTACAATTCTTCGCTCCAGCGTGGATCGGGCGACACGAAGTCTTTCAGGCGACGGACCGATGATGGTTCCGGCCTCCAGCAGGATGATCCAGTCCTTCTTCGTGGCATTATCCGGATGGATCGGGACCAAATGACTTGGCGCTTTTCTTCGGAAGATGCCCATTGCGATCCTGCGTCGGCGTCGTGTGATCGAGCGACGAGAGTAGCAACCGGGACAGCGAGGTCAACCCAACGTGCCCCAACCCACCCGGAACGGAATTGCCGGCGCGCAGTTGCAAGAGCCTCAGGCGACCGCCTTGACGAAGAGTGACCGGGGAATGGAAGCGCTCCAGTGCGCGCCGGTCGGCGAGAGCTCGAGTTTCGCCGTGCCGCCGAACATGTCGCCTGCCATTCGCTCGATGATGATTCGACCGAACCCCGGATGTGCCGGCGACTTCACGGTCGGGCCATCCTTCTCGCGCCAGCTGAGGCGTACTGCTGTCGGGTCGAGGTCCCAGCGGATCATGATTTTTCCTGCCGGTACGGAGAGCGCTCCATATTTCGAGGCATTGGTCGCAAGCTCATGCAGGATGATGCCCAACGATTGGGCCGCTTGAGCTTTCACGAAGATCGAAGGGCCTGCGGCTTGGATACGCGCTTCATCTTCCACGAATGGCATCAATTGCGCCAGGATCAGGTCCTGAAGCGGCGCGCCGCTCCAGTTCTGCGTGACCAGGAGATCGTGCGATTGCGACAAGGCTCGAATGCGTCCCAGAAAGCGCTCCTCGAAATCCGCGAAGCTTCCACTGTACCGCGCGGTTTGCGACGCCATTGCTTGAACGACTGAAAGCAGGTTCTTCGTGCGGTGAGACAGTTCGCCCATGATGAAGTGCAAATTGTCTTCGTGCTTCTTGCGCTCGGTGATGTCGACGTTGACGCCGATGATCCGGCGGCGTCCCGCATGCTCGATCACCCGCGAGCGCCGCTCGATCCAAGACAGAATCCTCGTTCCGCCGAATGAGGCGCAGTTCGATTTTGAACTGAGTGCCCGGTTCGGCCGTCCTTTCCTTTTCGCGAAGGTCATCGAGCCGCGCGTGATCCTCGGGATGCACGCGCTCGCGAAATGCCGACAAGGACGGCGTTACTTCAGCCGGACTATAGCTGAGCTGTCGGTACAGTTGCTTTGTCCAGCGCACCTCGCCGATATCGGGGTCGTATCCCCACGGAGCCACGTCCCCTGCCTCTTGCGCCATCTCGAGCCATTCGTGGATCTGGCGCAGGTCGCGCTCGGAACGCTTGCGTTCGGATATGTCGCGGTGGACGACCGAGATGCCGACGACGTTTCCGCTCGAGTCCCGAATTGGCCCGGAGCTGATCCCAACCTCCACCAGACGTCCATCTTTGCGTCGCCGAGAGGTTTCGAAATAGATCTGCTCGCCTTGAAGTACGCGCTGGAACCTGGTCCCCGGCTCATAGGTCGCGGGATCGGGGGCGAGAAAGCCGAGCGGCTGACCGATGGCCTCGGCTGCGGTGTACCCATAGAGTTGCTCGGCGGCCAGGTTCCACGTCTGAATTCTTGCGTTCGCATCGATGCTGAAGACGGCATCCATCGAGGAGGCGACGACTGCGGCGAGAAGAGCATTCGTTTCTTCAGTTGGGTTGCTCTCGGTCATGACAACATCATCTTGACAGGTGCGCCAACCGGCCGAACATTTGCCGAGGAAGACTGTCCATATCCTCGAGGCCACACCGGCGGCGCAAACACGACGCTGCGAGGATGAGGCAGTCTCGACTATTTCGGTTGCGGCCTCAATACCGCGCGTGCCGTCTCGGCTGCCTCCATTGGCGTCGTAGGATGGGTTGAGCCATTAGGGCGTTTACGCCCGTCCATAGCCCGCGGAAGACGGGCGTCAACGCCCTTAGCGCGGGCTATGGCGAAACCCATCACGCCTTTCGGCAAGACATTCGCTCGAGATGTTGGGTTGCGCGCGGAATAACCGGCACAGCCCAGCGCGCGGCTACTCCAGCACGTCGCGCTCCTGCTTGAGCGCCCGGCGCGCGAAATAATGGAAGGTCGCGGCGACCGCGCGCGGCTTGAGCCGGTAGTCGTGCGCCTCGCGCGCGAAGGCGGGATCGATCGGCTTGATCTTGCCGATCGATTGCGCCAGCACCTGCATGCGTGCGGCGCGCTCGATGAACACCGCGAGCACGGCGGCCTCCTCGATCGTCGCGGTCGCGACCAGCTGGCCGTGATGCGCCAGCAGGATGGCGCGCTTGTCGCCCAGCGCCTCGTGGATGATCTGGCCTTCCTCGTCGCCGATCGGCGGCCCCGGCCATTCGGCGAGAAAGGCGCAGTCGTCGTAGAACATCGCCGTGTCCATGTGGGCGGCAATGAGCGGCTGGCCGACCAGCGACAGCGCCGAGCAGTAGGGCGGATGGGTGTGCACGATCGCCGTCACCTCGGGCCGATGGCGGTAGATCCACAGATGGAAGCGGTTCGACGGGTTCACCATGCCGTCGCCCTCGAGCAGCTCGAGATCGTCGTCGACCAGCACGATGTTGCTGGCGCGCGCCTCGTCGAAGCCGAGACCGAAGCTCAGCATCCAGTAGGTGCCGCGCCGTTCGCCGCGCGCGGTGATCTGGCCGGCGAGCGCGGACTCGTGGCCCTCGGCGGCGAGGATCCGGCAGGTGAGCGCGATCTTCTGGCGCAGCGACCAGGGCGGCAGCGCCAGATGGCGCTCCATCTCCTCGCTGGTGCGCGCGTGATATTCGGTCTTGTCGCGAATGATCGCTTCGCTCATGTCGGTGCCTCCTGTCAGTCGGGCTTCACGCCGGCTTGGCGCGCCAGCGCGGCCCATTTCGGGATCTCGGCCGCGACATAGGCGGCGAGCTCATCGGGCCTGTTGCCGACCACCTCGGCGCCCTGCTCGTGCAGCCGTTCGCGGACCTCCGGCAACGCCAGCGCCGCCACCGTGGCCTCGTGCAGCCGCGCCAGGATCGGTGCCGGCGTGCCGGCGGGCGCGAACAGCGCGTACGAGTTGTCGGCGACCAGCGGCGGGAAACCGGCCTCCGCGGTGGTCGGGATCTCGGGCATCACGGCGCTGCGCCGTGGGCTCGTGATCGCGAGGGCGCGCAGCGTGCCGGCGCGGACATGGGACTGCAGCGCCAGCATGGTCTCGAAGGCGAGCGGGATGTCGCCTGCGATCAGCCCGGTCACGGTCGGGCCGCCGCCGCGATAGGGCACGTGCAGCAGCGGCAGGCCGGAGAGCTGCTTGAACAGCTCGGCGGTCAGGTGGAACACGGTGCCCGCGCCCGCCGAGCCGTAGGTGCCGAGCGCCTGCGGGCGGGCCTTGGCGGCCTCGACGAAGCCGCGGATCGTGTCGGCGGGCACGCCCGGATTGACCGCCATCAGGATCGCGGCGGAAGCGACCATCGTGATCGGCGCGAAATCCCTCTCGGTGTCGTAAGGGAGCTTCGCATAGATGCTCGGATTGATGACGTGGCTGGTCGGCACCAGCAGCAGCGTGTAGCCGTCGGGCGCGGACTTGGCGGCGGCCGCGGTGCCGAGCGTGCCGCCGGCGCCGCCGCGATTGTCGACCACGATCTGCTGGCCGAGGCTCTCGGACAGCTTCTGGCCGAGCACGCGGCCGACGATGTCGGTGCCGCCGCCGGCGGGGTAGGGCACGACCAGCCGGATCGGCCGGGTCGGATAGGTCTCCGCGGCGTCGGCGGCCGCCGGCAACAGCATCGCCGCGCCGCCAATAAGGGTGACAAGAAGAGTGCCAAGCAGGCCGCAAGAGGGTGATGAGTGCCTGCCATCGCATGGCGAACATGAGGACGTCTCCCTTCCTCCCGTCCGCGCCGGCCAGCGGTCCAAGATCAAATGGGGTCATATGCAGTAGAGCTCGCAGCGAGCATATCTTGTCCGAGCTGCCCCCGATAGCGACAGCCGGTTGAAGTGGAATCAGCGGGTTGGGGGTGGGGGTCGCAGTGGGCTCGGCGCCCGAGCGCGTTCTCGGCGTCGCGCCAATCCGTTCCGCTGCAAGACCGCTATTGCTGCACCTCTTTTACCGATAGTGTCCTGATCATTTCAGGGAGGAGGACATGACTGCCGCAAAGTCATCGGTCCAGACACACTACGGTGCCGACGACCTCGTTGACCGCATCATGGGTGCCCTGAAGTCGGCGGGACACGACACCGCCAATCCCACGGTCGAGATGCTGAACTTGATCGACCAGCTGCACGGGGGCGGTCTCAATGGGACCAAGGCCCAGGCGGAGCTGGTGCGCGTAACCGGAGACATGCGGGTCCTCGATGCGGGCTGTGGCGTCGGCGGCTCCAGTCGCTATCTCGCCCACACCTATGGATGTCGGATCGACGCGATCGACCTCACGCCGCAATATGTCGAGACGGCGACGCGCCTGAACAAGCTTTGCGGTATCGACCACAAGATCTCCGTCCGTCAGGGAAGTGTCACCGATCTGCCGTACGAGGACCGGAGCTTCGATCTGGTGTGGTGTCAGAACGTCACCATGAATGTCGAAGACAAGCGCCGCATGTTCTCCGAATCCTATCGCGTGCTTGCACCCGGGGGCCGCTTCACGTTCAGCCACGCGGCACAGGGGCAGGCCGGCGCGCCGTACTATCCGTTGCCGTGGGCGATGGACCCGTCCTACAGTTTTCTCGCGACGCCCGAGGAAATTCTGGAATGGCTGCGGGCGGTCGGGTTCACCAACATCGAGAGCGGGAACGAAGCGGGCAGCACGCGCAGCACGGGGAGCACGCAGGCGCGGCCCGCCGACGAGCTTGGACCAAGCACGATCATGGGGGCCGACATGCCGGATCGTCAGGCCAATGCAGCCCGGTCCGAACAAGAGGGCCGGCTCATCCGAATGTTGGTTGTCGCCAAACGCGCCTCCTGATTCCGTTCGCCTCTCTCTTTCGGGAGAATGTCGGAGGGGGAGGGGAGCAGACCGAGTTTGCCGCTCGCGCCGCTACGACAGGCCGATCTTGCGCACCACCTTGAGCAGGCGGTCGGTGTCGGAGTCCAGGAACTGCGCGAATTCCGGCCCGTCCATGTAGGAGACCTGGCTGCCCGCTTTCACGAAACGCTCGACCACGGCTTTGTCCTGCATGAACGGGCGGATCGCGTCGCGCAGGATGCGCGTCGCGTGCGCCGGCGTTTTCCTCGGCGCGAACACGCCGGCCCAGAGGATGTAGATCACCTCCGGATATCCGGCCTCCTGCAGCGTCGGCGCGTGCGGAAAGTTCGCCAGCCGTTCGGTGCCCCATTGCGCCAGCACGCGGATGTTTCCGGCGTCGATCTGGCCTTTGCCGATCGACTTCAGCGTCGGCACCACCGGCACCTGGTCCGAGAGGAGCGCGTTGAACGCAGGCCCGCCGCCCTGATACGGCACGTGGATCATCTTGAGCTGCGCGGCGTTGAGAAACATCTCCATCGCCAGATGGACGGTGCCCAGGTGCCCGGACGTGCCATAGGGTATCCGGCCCGGGTTGTTTCTCACCGCCGCGATGAAGTCGTCCAATGACTTCCACGGCGATGAGCTTTTCACCGCCAGGATCGGCGGATCGGCGAACATCCGCGCGAGCGGCACGAACTGGTCCATCTCGTAGCCGGCGGGCTTGCCCTGCAGCCGGTTGCCTTCGGGAATGACGGCGAGCGAGGGGAGCGCGATCATGATCGTGTAGCCGTCGGGCTCGGCGCGCGCGACGTAGGCGTGCCCGATCCCGCCGCCCGCGCCGCCCTTGTTCTCGACCACGACGTTCTGTCCGAGCTTGTCGGCGAGATGCGCGGCGAGCGGGCGGCCCGCGAAGTCGGCGGTTCCGCCCGGCGGGAACGGCACCACGAGGGTGATCGTGCGCGTCGGCCACGGCTCCTGCGCGTGGAGCCGATCCGGCCCGAGCGAAAATGCTCCCGAGACAAAAGGAAGCCCGAGCGTCGACTGCAAGAATTGCCGGCGGTTCGTCATCGTTTCCTCCCCTCGTCCTATCGGGATCAACTTGAGAACCTCTCGGTGTCATCGTCCGCGAAAGCGGACGATCCAGTAATCGCCGGACCAGGTTTAGGGCACCGTCTCGGCCTCAATCACCTCGTATACGGGTTACTGGATGCCCGCCTTCGCGGGCATGACAACGGAGAGATGCTCCCCTCGTCCGCCTGGCCTTGCTTTCGGGCCCGCAGGGGCCGTGGCCACGATCGCTGTTCGTGAGATACGATCTGATGCGAACGGAGGGCTTCGATCATAACGCAAGCGCCAAAGGATGCCATCGCCTTCCTGCCGGCTGCCGAGGTGCTGTCGCGCTATCGGCGCAAGGAGCTCTCGCCGGTCGAGATGGTGCGTGCCGTGCTCGACCGGATCGATCGCCATAACGGCGTCGTCAACGCCTGGTGCTGCGTGGATGCCGAGCGCGCCCTCGAGCGCGCAAAGGAGTCCGAGGCGCGCTGGATGGCGGGCGCGCCCCGCGGTCTGCTCGATGGCATCCCGGTCGGCATCAAGGACAACCTGCTCGTCGCCGGCATGCCCGCCCGGTTCGGATCGAGGCTCACCTCGGACGCGCCGTCGAAGGAAGATGCGCCGGCGGTTGCCCGCCTGCGCGAGCAGGGTGCGATCGTGATCGGCAAGACCACGATGCCCGAGTTCGGCTGGAAGGCCGTGACCGACAGCCCGTTGACCGGGGTGACGCGCAATCCGTGGGACACGCGCAAGACGCCCGGCGGCTCCTCCGGCGGCGCGGTGGCCGCCGTCGTTCTCGGCATGGGCAATGTCCATCTCGGGACGGACGGCGGCGGATCGATCCGCATCCCGGCCGCGTTCGGCGGCAGCTACGGCATCAAGCCGACGCGCGCGCGCGTGCCGGCCTGGCCGGCCGCGCCGCTCGGGACGCTCGCCCATGTCGGCTGCCTGACGCGATCGGTTGCCGACGCGGCGCTGGCGCTGACCGTCATGGCCGCGCCCGACCTGCGCGATGTCTACGCCTGGACCACGCCCGCGCCCGACTTCCGCACCGGCCTCGACGACGGCGTGCGCGGCCTCAAGGTCGCGTACTCGCCGCGGCTCGGCTACGCCACGCGCGTCGAGCCGGAAATCGCGACGGCGGTTGCGGCTGCGGCGGGCGTGTTCGCGGAGCTCGGCGCCCATGTCGACGAGGCCGATCCCGATCTCGGCGGCGACCCGATCGCGGCCTGGACCACGTTGTGGTGGTCATCGGCCGCCGCGCTGTTGCAGTCCTATGGCGAGCGCGTGCGCGAGCTCGCCGACCCGGGCCTCGTTGCGGGCGCAGCGCAGGGGCTCGCGACGTCGGCGATCGACTATATTCGCGCGCAGCTCGCGCGCGCGGAGCTGCATGGCGCATGTGCCCGGTTCTTTGAGCGCTATGACCTCCTCTTGACGCCGACGATGCCGCTCGCCGCCTTCGAGGCGGGCCATCTGATGCCGCCATCGGGCGACTGGGGCGAGGCGTGGACGGATTGGTGCCCGTTCAGCTATCCATTCAACCTGACGCAGTAGCCGGCGGCGTCCATTCCCTGCGGACGCACGCGCACGGGCTCCCGATCGGCCTCCAGATCATCGGCGCAATCGGTGCGGACGCTCTTGTCCTGCGCGCAAGCCGCGCCTTCGAAGATGCCAGGCCGTTTCGTGCCCTGAGCGATCCTTGCACGCACTGAATTCAGCGCTGCACTCGAAATCACGAAGACATTCTTCGAGCACGCGGCGCTTGCTTTCGCTCTCGGGTTGGCGCCAGAATGCCCGCGGTCTCGACGGGGGGACGAAGCTCATGCTGGAGGGCTTCGACCTTGACCGCGGCTTACTCTGGATATCGCCCCGATGGCGTGACCGCCGCGCTCGGCATGCATCTTGTTGTCTATTGTGCCGTGGGGGCTTGTTTCGCTTTTGGTCTGTATGCCCTGCTGCAGCCCTCGCGCGTCTCCAACTCCGGTTTGGCGGAGTACAAACCTTTCCCCGGGACGGTAGTGACGTACGGCAAGCCGTTCGTGATGAAAAGCGTCGCGGAGCCGGTTACCCCTGTTGCTCCGATCGAGCCGGAACCGGAAACGACGGGTCGCTCGACGCACGAGCCGGAGCTGAAGCCGGCGGTCCCGGCGTCCTCCCAGCCGCGCACGGGCAAGCGGCCCAATCGCGATGTCAGGATGGAGAGCCCGAAGCGGGGCGCAGGATGCATTCCGGCCTATGACAGCTCCGGCGCACAGACGCGGCCATGCGGCTAGTCAAGAGCGAATTCCGTTGGGGCCGCGCACTCGGTGTGCTCCCCTCCCCCTTGTGGGGAGGGGTTGGGGGTGGGGGTCGTCGTCATTGCGCTGAGAATGTCCTCGAGCACGCTATCGATATTCGATAATGCGTCGTTACCCTGCGGACATGTCATCGTGTCCCTACTGCGACCCCCACCCTGAGCAACCGGGGACATGGGTAACAGTTCTGACCGGGACATGGGTAACACATTTCTCGTTTCGTTCAGGTCTGCTGCTGTTGCTCCTGTGGGCTTGTGGGCAACGCCCTTGCGTTGTCCACAAGTCCACGGGTTCGGCGTTTAGGCCTTCGCAGGCGGTCGCCGCCATGAGCAATAACGCCGAGCGCGATCGGCCCATAGAAGGCCGCCCAACTGCCGTCTGCATCCTCGACCAGGCTGATCGGCTCGCCGATCAGTGCCTCGCTGATGTAGACAGTACCGCCCTGCCACCTGATCTCGCCGTTGTGGCGGACCCGCCGGACCGCCTGCGCGCTGACGTACTCCGGCTCGCGCAAGACGCCGTCCCAGCGCCGCGGGAGAACGCGTAGTGCTCGGCCGGCGTATCGTTGCCGAGGGCTTCGTGCGGACGCTCTTCATTGTAGAGCTGCTCGAAGATCTTGAAGCGATCCATCTGCTGGCGCAGCGAGCGCGCCGGCGATTCGCCGTGTCCTGCAACAGCGTCAGGTGCAGCCGCTCCAGCCGGCCATTCTGCTGCGGCTTGCCGGGCGCGATCCGCTCAGGCAACACGCCCGCCTTGATCACCTTGACCGACAGCTTCGACAGCCCGCCCACGCCGCGCGAGGCAAAGAGGGCTCCGTTGTCGGAGCGCAGGCCCTTGGGCAGACCGAACTCGCGGAAGGCCGCGTCCAGACCGGCCACACATGATCGGCGTCGTTCCGCCCATGACTTGGCAGCGCAAGAGATAGCGGCTCTGCGCATCGCTCAGCGTCAGCGGCTCGCAATGCGTGCCGTCGCCAGTGAGAAACCAGCCCTTGAAGTCCATGCGCCACACGTCGTTGGCTGCACCGCAATGCGCAAAGGTACACTCGAGAGCGGACTGCGGCGCCGCAAGCGGCGCTTAACCGTCAAGCCCTCCCGATCGAACAGCGCCCCGATCGTGCTCGCTGCCGGCCACTCGCTTTGCGGGACGCACCGGACAAGCCACGCTCGCACCTTCGCCGGTCCCCAGGTGGGATGCGCGCGCCGTACCGCCAAGCACCGCTCGGCGACCGCCTCTATTATCGCGTGCGGATGGTTGAGCGGCGCTCGCGAGCGCTTCGATGAGTCCTTCAACGCCAGCCTCATCGTATCGCCCAAGCCACTTGTAACCGGTCTTGCGGCTGACTCCGAAGCGCCGGCACACCGCCGCGAACGCCTCTTCTCGCTTCTCAACCGCCATCACAAAACGCATCCGTTCGTCCACAGCATGGGTCTCCGTCCATCCCATCGGCAGGGTCCTCCCTGCCGATCAGTTGACCTGTTACCCATGTCGTCGGTCTATTCTGTCACCCATGTCCCCGGTTTGGACCCCCCCAACCCCTCCCCACAAGGGGGAGGGGAGCCGACCGAGTTTGCCGCTTGCGCTGGCTCTATTTCAACGAGACAGCGCTAAGCGCAGGTATTCGGATGAACGCCGTGCGATGACTCGGCGCGACGCGAGCTGCACTGACCGCTAACCGCGCGGCGGCCGGCGCCGCTCGTGGAACCAGGTGCGGTACTCCGTCATCTTCGCGCGCTGTGCGCCCGGCGCACGCCGCTTGCACGTCGAGGCCTCGTCGCTCTTGTCCGGCGCGCCCCAGCGCAGCTCGACGCAGTCGTTGAGGTTGTACGCCATCTCGAGCGCGGCCATGCGGTCGATCACGTCCTTGAGCGCGAGCGTCCACGCCGAGCCGTCGCTGCGCGTATACGCGAACTTGCGCGCCGCCAGCTCGGTCGCGAGCACGCTCTCCAGCTCGGCCTTCACGGCCGCGACGCTCTTCCCCTGCGGCATCGCGTAGCGCTCGGGCCGGCGCATGACGCGCTCCGGAAATCCGCGCACCACGTCGATCGCGATCAGGAGACGCAGATCGCGCGACGGCGTCGCGAAATCCTCCCACGCGCCGGTGGTCTCGAAGATCGCCGCGCCGTCCGGCATCTCCGCGTCGCCGCGGCCGCTGCTCTGGAACTTGCGCCCGTTCTCGACCGACGTCACGCGCGTCTTCACCTGCTCCTCGAGCGAGGTGATCACCTCCTTCATCGCGCGCATGGGATCGAGCGGCGCCGGCGACATCAGGTCATCCATGCGATCGTAGAAGTCCTCGACCCCGAGCCGCGACTGATCGAGCGAAAAATCGCCGTACTGCGGATCTTTCGCGATCTCGGCATTGGTCAGCCGCCGCAAGGCGCCGTTCTTGTCGCGCACGACCGGGCGGAAGTGCTTGAACCCGGGGCCGCCGAGGGCGGGATCCTGCGCGAACAGGAAGTTGCCGCGCCAGAAGCGCTTGCGCGCGACGGTGCCGTCGGGCTGCCCGTCGACCGCGAGGAACACGCCCGCCTCGCCGCCCGACTGCGCAACGCGCTTCACCAGCACCAGCAGGTGCCCGTAAGGATCGGCGTACACGGTGCCGGGCCGCAGCGTCTCCTCCTTGAGCGACACGGGATAATAATCGGTGTTGTCGTCGGCCGCCGCCGTTCGCCCGGATCCGGAATGGACGCCGTCGGCGACGGTCCGGGCCAGATAGTGACCGAACGCCGGCGCGAGCCCCATGCGCTTCGCCGCCGCGAGCGAGAGGCCCTTCGGCGCGGTTGCGACCGGTGCGGGCGGCGCCACCGGCTGGCGGAACATGTCCATCATGGTCCCGCCGGCGGCTGCGATCTCCTGCTCGGGCGCGACCGGCGCCGGCTCGAGATTCTGGATGTTCCACCACGCCGTGCACCTCGGCCCCTCGCCGGCGCCGCCGCGCGTGCACTTCGCGTAGCCGAACGGCAGCCCCATCTTGAACGCGAAATAGGCGCGCAGGAAGTACGGCAGGTCGGCGCAGTCGGGCCGGATGACGAGCCCCATCTGGTCTTCGCGCAGGCCCAGATGGTTGAACAGGACATTGCGCGATTTGTCGCGCAGCACTTCATGCAGGGCCTTCCACGACAGCGACGCGTCGAGCGGCGCGTCGAAGAGTTTCTCGATCCATGCCGAATACAGGTTCTCGGTCTCGCGGTTCCAGGTATTGCGCAGCGGCCAGAGGCTTCCCTCCGTCGCGCTCGGCCGCGGCGGCTCGGCGGCGGCCACGGCGATCTCGCGCGTGATCGTGCTGCACCCGGCCGGGGCGCGCTCGCGTCGAGCTTCGCGTGCCACTTCCCCGCGGCCGGCGACGCGACCTCGGCGAACCAGAAATACGGCGGCCCGCCGTGCCGCTCACGCGATTTGGCCGCGACGCTGCCATCGGGCGCGATCAGCGAAAGCTCGCCCTCGAGCGGCTTCTCCGCGGCGAACACGACGCGCAAAGGCGCGCCCTTCCACGGCGCGATCGGCGAGGACAAGACCGCGAGCTCGGCCGCATCTTCGCAGGTGCCGATTTGCCCTTGCGCCCGTGAGTCCACGACTGAAAGGAACAAGACGAAAAATGCCCCTGCGATCAGCAACGATGCTGTCACAGCAGCAGTAAACCGGCGTGCCAGAAACAATTGCGCCCCCTGGCTTCCCCCTGGCCTCCCTTGACCGTAATTAAGCAATATTGGCGAAAGCTTTGGCTGAATCATGGCGAAATCCATAGCCGGGCGAATTCGCGGCAGTGGGATCGCGATACCGCCGCTAGAGCATGATCCGGAAAAAGCCTGCCCCGGACTTGATCCGGGGTGGGTACCGGTTTTCCGAAAAGATCATGCTCAAACAAAGAGCTAGAGCGTGATTGCGAACGTAAGGCAATCACGCTGAAGGCCGTTCAGCCACACCCGAGCCGGCGTTGGCGCGTGCATGGGAACCATTCCCGTCTGCGACGCATTTGCTTGCATGCGGACTGTTCGGGGGTTTGTGCAAGGTTCCGAGTGTGGCGCGGTCGCAGGCTTGGTTGCTGCGATCACATGCGGCGCGCTCCTGTGTTTCACGACCGGCGCCGCATCGGCCCAAGAATTGTCTCGAGGGCCGATGAAATTCGCCGGCAGCCAGCTCGAGCCGGTCAAATGGACCGAGCTCGCGGGCTGGACGGGCGACGATCATCTCGAAGCTTTCGCGGCCTATCAGGCCGGCTGCCGGGTCTTGCGCAAGACACCGCGCACCGACGACAGCGGACAGATCCATGGCGCCCTGTCGAATGTCTGCCGCAAGGCCCTCGGCCTGCGCCCGCAGGATTTGCACACCGCCCGCGCCTTCTTCGAGCAGAATTTTCAACCCGTTCGCATCGCGCGCCTGGGCGAGGCCGAAGGACTCCTGACCGGCTATTTCGAGCCGATCGTTGCGGGCTCGCGCTTTCCCAGTCCCGAGTTCCCGATCCCGCTCTACCGGCGGCCGCGCGACCTGGTCGCGGCCGGCTACAAGCCCGGCGCCACCGCATTTCCGAACAAGGGCGTGCGCATCGGCCGCCGCACCGCGAACAACGAGCTCGTGCCGTATCACGACCGCGGCGCCATCGAGGCCGGCGCGCTCGACGGGCAGAAGCTCGAAATCTGCTGGCTCAAGGATCCGTTCGACCTGCTCGCAATCCAGATCGAAGGCTCGGGGCGCGTGATTCTCGAGGACGGCACGCCGGTGCGCGTCAGCTACGATTTGCACAACGGTTACAGCTACAGCTCCTTCGAGCGCGCGCTCGTCGAGCGCAATCTCATGTCGCGTAAGGACATATCGAAAGAGCGCATCCGCGCCTGGATGGCCGCGTATCCGGAGGAAGCCGCGAAGGCGCGCGCCGTCAACCGCGCCTATGCGTTCTTCCGCATCACCGGGCTGACGAACGAGGGCGAGCCGGTGGGCGCGCAGGGCGTGCCGTTGACGCCGGGCCGCTCCATCGCCGTCGACCGGGTGCATGAATACGGGACGCCGTTTTTCATCGAGGCCAATCTGCCGATCGAGAGCGTGAAGCCTGCTTCACCCTTCCGCCGCCTGATGATTGCGCAGGACACGGGATCGGCGATCGTCGGACCGGCGCGCGCCGATCTCTACCTGGGTGCCGGCGACGACGCCGGCCGCATCGCCGGCCGCATTCGCCATCCCGGCCGCTTCGTGATGCTGCTTCCACGCGAGCTCGACATGGTCGCGGCCGGCAACGAGATGCCGTTGCCGGTGCCGAAACCGAAGATCGCCGAGATCGAAGTCGCGCAAACGGACGGCAAGGGCAAGGCGGAGTTGGCCGGCGCCAACGCCGGCACGATCGCGGCCGGCCGGCAGATGCCGTTGCCGGCGCCGAAACCGAAGCTCGCCGCGCCGAACGGTCGCGCGAAAGGCGGACGGCAAGGGCAAGGCGGCTTCCCCCAGTTCCGGCACGATCGCGGCCGGCAGGCAGATGCCGTCGCCGACACCGAAGATCGCCGCGATCGAAGCCAAGGACGGCAAAGGCAAAGCCGCTTCCGCCAGACCTGTGCTGTTGCCGGTGCTGAAACCGAAAATCTCCGAGGCCGAAGTCAAGAAACAAAACGGCAAAGGCAAAGCGGATGCCGCCAACGCCGGCGCGTCCGTGGCTGGCAGGCAGATGCCGTCATCCGTGCCGAAACCGAAAACCTCCGCGACCGAAGTCAAAAAACAGGACGCCAAAGGCAAAGCGGAATCCGCCAGCTCCGGCGCGTCGGCCGCCGCGCAAACAGATCGCCGTCGCCTGCGTCGAAACCGAAGACCCCCGGGATCGAAGTCAAGAAACAGGACGCCAAAGGCAAGGCGGATTCCGCCAACGCCGGCGAGGATGGGAAAGCGGCGGCAAAGCCGGGCCGGCAAGCCGCCTCCGCGCGCAAGAGCTCCCGCTCATTGCATTGAACGCACTGATGCCGCTCGCGCCGCTTGTCCTGCGCGCAAGCCGGGCCTTCGAAGAAGCGAGACCGTTTGGCGCCCTGCAGGCTCCTTGCACGCACTGAATTCGTCATCTTCGCGCTGAGAAGCCGGGTCGACGGCGTCGTTGATATCACCCCGATACCGCTAGAGCATGATCCGGAAAAGTGGGTACCGGTTTTCCGAAAAGATCATGCTCAAACAAGAAGCTAGAGCGTGATTGCAACTCAACCTAAAGCAATCACGCTCTAGCCATCTTCATTCACGCAGCGAATGGCACCGGCGCTCTCGTTAATGCTGTGGAGCATGTTTTTTGTTTGCGCGAGCGGATCGTTCTAACGGCCGGGCCCACTGACGTGGTAGCGTTGGCGCTGCTTGGTCGCGCATTGCATCGTCATGCCGGGGAGAATGGGAGATGGACATGCTGAATAGCTTGAAGGGCAGGGTACCCGAGAAGCCACCCGAGAAGCCCGCAGCGCCAACTGCGCCCGAAGTCACGGCGGCGACGGTGCAGCCGCAACGCCCGGTCATTGAACCGGCCGCGCCGAGACCGGCACCGATGACAAAAGCGGGAACGGTCTCTTGCATCGGCTCCGGCATGTCGATCGTCGGAAAGATCGATTGCAATGGCCCGGCGCAGATCTTCGGCCGCATCGAAGGCGAGTTGCGCGCCTCGGACCTCCTGATCAGCGATGGCGCGCAGGTCGAGGGCACGGTCATCGCGCAGGACGTCACGGTCTGCGGTCGCGTCAAGGGCACCATCCGTGCCGTACGCGTCAAGTTGCAGGACGGTGGAGCCGTCGACGGCGACATTTTTCATCGGTCGTTGTCGATCGATGAGAACTCGTTGTTCGAGGGATCGTCGCGGCGGGTTGAGAATCCAACGGACCTGTCGTCGAGCGTCGATCCGAAAGACCTGCAGAAAAAAGACCAGCAAAGCCCGGCCTCCGCCCCGTTCCTGTCCATCGACCGGGATTTGCCGCGCGTAGAAGGATCGGCATCCACTGACTGGTCCGAGTCGACGGTTGGGCCGAAGCAATAGGGCTGCATCCTCAAGCTTGCGCAGCGTCGCGCAACGCACAATGTCCGATCCTCATCGTGCGGCGGCTGGCAGCAAACTCGGTCGGCTTTAACACGCCGCCCACACAACGCGCTCCTACCCTCCCCCTTGTGGGGAGGGATAGGCGGCCTTCGGCCGCCGTTCTTGACGCCAAGAACGCCGATGCGGAGCATCGGCTTTGCGCCGGAGCGAAGCGAAGGCGGGCGGGGTGGGGGTCGTAGTTGTTGCGCGAGGCGCGTCCGCCAACAACGACCCCCACCCCCAACCCCTCCCCACAAGAACTCGGGTTTACCCGAGTTCGCCATTTAAAGTGGCCGAAGTCGGATAAATTCGACTTCGGCTGGGGAGGGGAGCACACCGAGTGCGCGGCACGTGCGTCGAGCCCAACCAGACCTCACACGCGAGCGAAACGTGAGCGGCGCTTCGGCGTTCGCCGCAGCGACCCATCCGAAGGAGGGCTTCGCGAGCGTCTTCGTGACGGCTCCGGACGGCCTGACGCTGCACCTGCGCGGCTATGGGTCTCGCCCCGCGTCTGCGCTTCCAATCGTGTGCCTGCCCGGTTTCGCCCGCACTGCCGCCGACTTTCATCCCCTCGCAGCGGCGCTGGCGGCCGACCCTGCCAAGCCGCGGCGTGTGTTCGCGCTCGATTACCGCGGCCATGGCCGGTCCGAATACGATATCAATCCCGACAACTACACGACGGTTCGCGTCGCCCTCGCCGACCTCTCGGCAGTCCTGATCGCGCTCGAGCTCGCGCCGGCCATATTCGTCGGCACCTCCTATGGCGGCCTGCTCGCCATGATGCTGGCGGTGTTGCGGCCGACGGCCATCGCCGGTGTCATCCTCAACGACATCGGTCCCGTCATCGAGCCGCAGGGCTTGGTGCGGATCAAGGGCCACGTGGGTAATCTTCCCATCCCGCGCAACTTCGAGGAGGGAGCGGAAATCCTGCGCTGGTTGTTCGGCGCCCAGTTCCCGAAGCTCGCACCGCAGGATTGGATCGCGTTTGCCCATCGCACCTGGCGCGAGCACGGCGGTGGACTCGTACCCGACTACGATCCCAGGCTCGCCCGCGCGCTGCGAGGCGTCGATCTGCTGCATTCCCCGACGCTGTGGAACCAATTTGATGCGCTGGCGCGCGTCCCGCTGATGGTTATTCGCGGCGCCAATTCGGATGTGCTGGCCTCGACCACCCTTCAGATGATGCTGACGCGGCGCGACGCGCTCGACGTGGCCGTCGTGCCGGATCAGGGTCACCCGCCGTTGCTGGCCGAGCCCAGGCTCATCCGGCGGATTGCGGACTTTGTCGCATCGTGCGACCCCTCGGCGCGCCGCTGACTAGAGCGCATCCCGTTGTGCTCGACGCACGTGCCGCGCACTCGGTGTGCTCCCCTCCCCCTTGTGGGGAGGGGTTGGGGGTGGGGGTCGTGGTTGGCGGACGCGACCCGCGCAACAACGACGACCCCCACCCCGCCCGCCTCCGCTTCGCTTCGGCGGTCGACCCTCCCCACAAGGGGGAGGGTAGGAGGCGCGCGGCAACTGTTCTGCGCCGGTCGATTGTCCGATGAGCCCTGTGAGCAAATCTGCGCGCCTCGTCAGGCCAGATCCACTGCGAAGCGTTTGAGATCGGCGAGCGAGCAGTGGTCGAGCGCGCCTTCGTGCGTGGCGCGCAGGACCACGCGGGGCGCCTGGCCCGCCTCGAGTGCTTCCTGCCAGCGGGGTGCACAAAGGCACCAGCGGTCGCCGGGTTTGAGGCCGCGAAAGCCGAATTCCGGCATCGGCGTCGACAGATCGTTGCCGCAGGATTTGGAGAACGCGAGAAACCCGGCGGTCATGACGGCGCAGACCGTGTGGCTGCCGATGTCCTCTTGCCCGGTGTCGCAGCAGCCGTCTCGAAAGAACCCCGTCATGGGGCTGATCGAGCAGAGTTCGAGCGCCTCGCCGAGCACGTTACGGGGCGTGCGCCGCCGGCCGCCGCCATTGCCGCTGTCGTCCCTCAGCATTGCCGTCTCCGCGTGCGCTCCACGGGATACACTCATCATGCTTCTCACGAACCCCCTCACCCGGTCTAGATCGCGATTCGCGTTGCCGCGCGCCGTGCCGGTCCGGCACGCGCCCTCGCCCCTTGCGGGAGAGGGCTCAATGGTGGCGCCGCGAATCGCGACGGGTGAGGGGGCGTGCTCGCTGACCACCCCGCGCGCCCCATTTCCTCTTTTTGTCCCGACCCTCTCCGGGTAAAATCGCACAATGAGTCCGGCCGGGACGCCATCCCAGAGCGTTCGGTCTCCATCCAACTTGCTTGTCCGGGACCCTTTCGAGCGTCCCGTGCCCTCGCTCCGGCGCACGGCGGGCGACGCGCGCTCGAATTGGAGATCGCCATGGGCTTCAGGACCATTCTCGTTCCGGTCGAGCAGCATGATCTCATGGACTCGGCCATTGCAGACCGCACTCGGTCTCGCGCGGCAATTCGACAGCTACATCGAAGGGTTTGCCTTGCGGGTTGCGATCCCCACCGCCTTCGCAATCGGGGACGTCGGCGCTGTGCCGATACCGGCATTCGAGCAGGACTTCGCGGAAAGCGAGAAGCACGGCCGCAGCCTTTTCGAGAGCTTCATGCGAGAGCATGGCGTGCCGTACGGAGGCGACACCAAGGCCCTGTCGAGCGGTTGGTCGAGAGATGCCCCCGAGGGTGACCACTTCGTCGGGAGCCATGGCCGGGTCTTCGATGTGATCGTCCTGGGCAGGCCCGGTCGCGATCCGCGGGGCCCGCGGATGACCACGCTCGAGGCCGGCTTGTTCGAAAGCGGCCGGCCGGTCCTGATCGCACCGCCGCGGCCGCAGCCCAAGATGGGCACGAACGTCTTGATCGCGTGGAATTGCAGCACCGAGCAGGCGCGCGCCACCGCGTTTGCGCTGCCCATCCTCAAGCGTGCCGGCCGCGTCGTCGTATTGACGGTCGAAGGCGGAGCCGCGGTGCCCGGACCGACCGGGCAGCAACTGTGCCGCTATCTGCAACTGAACGAGGTGCCCGCAAGACCGTTGACCGTCGGTCTCGATGGCCGCCTGACGGGTGAGGTGATCTTGGCCCACGCGAAGGCATTGGGCTGTGACCTCCTGATCAAGGGTGCCTACACGCAGAGCCGGTTGCGGCAGATGATCTTCGGCGGCACCACCCGCTACATCCTGAGCAACGCGGAATTGCCGGTCCTCATGGCCCACTGAAGAGGCGGTCTTCGCGCGCCTGAAATTCGGTCGTCATTCCGGCCGAGCGACCCCGGATTTGCGTCCGGGGGAGCGAGAGCCGGAATCCAGTACACACGGACCCGCTGTGTTTGCGCCCGCGAACTCTCTCCGCTGTCATGCCCGCGAAAGCGGGCATCCAGTAATCCGTGAAGGGGCGATCGCGGCCGAAGCCTGCCTTTACTCAGGTCCAGTGGTTACTGGATCGTCCGCTGGAGCCTGCCCCCGACTTGATCGGGGGCGGACGATGACAACCGAGGGAGCCTTAAGTTAGCGCTCATGGGGGGTTGGGGGTGGGGGTCGTCGTTGGCGGACGCGACTCGCGCTGGCGCCATCAACATGGACTATCCGAAGATGCTGTCCCGCACTCTCATATCCCTCTTTCTGCTCGCGACCACGCCTGCCCCGGGCCTCGCTCAGCCCGCGACCGCCTCGCTCGCCCGACGCCTTGGCCGCGCTCGTCCGGGCCTACCCGGACTTCCTCGACCGGATCGATAACAACGACCTCGTCTGGAAGGACGGCACGCGCATGCGCATCGACGACGGCAAGGGCGCCAAAACCCTCGACGCGATGCTCGACGATCCCGACATCAAGGACATGTTCTCGATGCGATACCCCTTGGGCGAGAAGGGGCTCGCGCCGGACGTCGACTTCGATCCGGGACGCGTGCGACATCTGCCGTTGCTGGAGAAGATGTACGGCAACTGCCGGACCGCCGGCTTCATGGCAGACCCAGCCGACGTCGTATGGCTGCCGGGCAAGGACGGCAAGACGGTCAAATTCACCCGCATCAACGGCGCGGCGGCAGCGCTGCAAAAAGTATCGGATGAGCTCGCCAGGCTGCCGGGCCGCTTCCTCGCGTATCTGAGGCCGCTCCAGGGCACCTACAATTGCCGTCCGATCGCGGGAACGAACCGTCCGAGCCCGCATGGCTTCGGCATCGCGATCGATATTGCCGCCGCCCATTCCCACTATTGGCTATGGTCGAAGCCCGATGCCGACGGCCGCTATCCCTATCGAAACGAGATTCCCTTGGAGATCGTCCATGCTTTCGAGAAGCACGGCTTCATCTGGGGCGGCAAGTGGTACCACTACGACACGATGCATTTCGAGTACCGCCCCGAGATCATAGCGACCGCGAGGTAATGCATCTGCGTCGATGAACCTCTGTGCGGGTGTACCCGAACCAATGTCACAGTAACATTCCTTGAGGTGTGCATTGATTCGCGACATTCACCGGGATCAACGATGACAAATCCGCGGGATAGACTCATTGACCATTTGCCAGCGCTTCGTGGTGACATTTCAAAAAGCACAACCCAGCGCCTCATGGCATTACTTCGTGAGCTACTGGAAGAGCGTAAGGAAAGGAAAAAGTATCCTGCTCTAACGATGTACTGTGATTGGTCGGTTCATACAAAGCTCGACCGCTCCCCAGCAGGGAGCGCGCTACTTGATATCCTCGACGACATATGGGCGAGCAGCACGACCGTAGATGAACAAGTCCAAGTCTTAGGGGGCGAGCTTTCCGTGTTGAAGCTACGGAAGCAGATAGAAGAGCTTCTCGAAAGTTCGTTCATCCATCCTAGTGTGATCCTTGATGATCATGCCTTTGCGTCGATCGTTGACCATTTTATCGCCGATCTTGTCGCCAAAGCGATCTCGCGACGATCTGCTGACGTGAGCAAACGAACATCTGAACGAACTCGCTAAGGGTGTGCGCCATATCGCTGATCAAATATTCTTCAGTCTCGGTGATGGCAAAGCCTCGCCCGCCAAATATGTGCTCAACCTAGTATCCAAACAGATTGATCCCCCAAGGCCTGGCACCGCGACCATTGTTTTGCCTTGGCCGATCGCCGTTAATACGGCGGGAGAAATTCTGTTTTAGTTCAGGCTCGCCAAGCTATTTCTGTTCAGGAGCCTTGTTCAACTCCAGCAATGGCGGGGCGCCGCGGGTGTATGTGGCCGAACGCAGGATCGCCAGGCAGTCGAAATCGGCAAAACTCCGGGCGGACAGCGGGGAATAGCCCCGGTTCCTCGCACTGCGCGAGCGCGTCGGAAGCGCGGCGATGTCCGCGGCCGGCAGGCCATGGCCCCGGTGGGTTGGGATGAAATGCCCGGGCCCGGGCATCGACAAGAAGCGCGCCTCCAGCGTGCCTGCTTCCGGCTGGCCGATGCCGTTCTCCTCGGAGGTGCAAAGGGCCGAACCGATCACGGCATAGCGCGGGCCGAACATGTCATCGAGATGCGCGCCCACGGGCCAGAATTCATACCAGGGCAGGACCGCCTTGCCGCGTTGCAGGTGGGCGTTGTGCGCGAAGATCAGCACTTTCCCGCGCCGGCGCTCGCGCGCGGCGATGTAAGCCAGATTTTCGGCCATCATGGCGTCGCGGATGCCGAGCAGCGTCGACGGCGGCTGCCCGCCGGCGAGCGCGGCGTGGTAGCTCAGGAGTTGCCGGGCGATCGAAGCGTGCTGGAGCGCCAGCAGATAGCGGTCCCGCCCGCCCTTGGCCACCAGCTCGGGGCGGCGTATCCGCAGCTCCGTCGCGAGATCCTCGGTCGCAACGCGAAGCGCGGCGGCGGCGGGCGAAAGGCCGACCGATGGGCTGCGGTCCCGCGCCATCGGCGAAACGTTCCAGCCGGCGTCGGCGCCGATGAGGGGCTCGATCCGTTGACGGTGGTTCTGCGCCGCCTCGTCGTCGAGCGACGCGAGGTAATCCAGGACAAAATCGAGCGTCCGTCTCGGGCTCGCGGTCGCATAGGCCTCGGTCGGGGCGTCCATGCCGTAGAACCGCAGCTTCATGGCGTGGGCGGGATCGGCATTGTAGTGCCGCATCCATTCGACGAGCTCGCGGTTGGCCTCGAGCGCACCGAAGCCGTGGCTGAAGCCGCTCTCTTTCACCGCGTCATAGGAAGCCGGGCCGCGGCCGGCGATGGTGGCATCCACGACCAACCCCTTGGGAAAGCTGCTCTCGATGGCGATTGCGCCATACCCATGGGCCTCGACCAGGCGTTGGAGCAGGCGGTTGCGCAAGAGCAGGAATTCCTCGCCGCCATGGAGGGGTTCGCCGAACCCGAGCAGCTCCACGGAGCTGCCCAGCGCGGCGACGGTCTTGTCCACGGCGGCATTGAAGCTCCCGGGCGCATCGAGCGCGAACGGAATTGCCTCGTGCGCGATCCAATCGTCGACCGTCGCATGTCTGGGAGCAGGATCGGGCATCGGCTTGAGACATCAGCTCGGGATGGCGTATCGGAGAGAGCTTGGTAGCGTACGTCAGGATTGTCGATCCATCATAGCGCTCGATGCCGCGGTTCCGCGAAGGCCAGCCACCCTCTTGACCCTGCAAGGCGATAAGCGGGAACATACAAAAAAATCTCCGGCCGCTTGAGCCGGATCATGGGAGGTAACCGATGTCGCAATCGACCAGGCGCCGGCTGTCCGCGATCTGTAATTGCTGCAACACACCATTCGCCGCGACCGGCGTGAGTCGTCGCCAGTTCCTCGCCGCCGGCGTCGCCGCGTTTGCGGCGACAAGCCTGCCGCCGCAGGTCTTCGCGCAAGCGAAGCCGCACCGCATCGACGTCCATCATCACGTCGTCCCGCCGGGTTGGCTCAACGCGATGGACATCATCGGCCGTACCAATCCACCGCTGACAAACTGGTCGGTGCAGAAGACCCTCGACGACATGGACAAGGGCGCGGTCGAGATCGCCATGCTGTCGCCCACCGCCCCTCAGGTCGCGCCGCTCGGCAAGGGTGTCGGCGTCAAGATTGCTCGCGAGGCCAACGAGTACAGCAAGAAGCTCATGGCCGATCATCCGGGCCGCTTCGGGATTTTCGCCACGCTGCCGCTGCCGCACGTCGACGAGTCGCTCGCCGAAATCGCCTACGCCTTCGACACGCTCCAGGTCGACGGTGTCGGCATGCTGACGAACTACGGCGACAAATGGCTCGGGCACCCGTTCCTCAACCCGGTCTGGGAGGAGCTCAATCGCCGCAAGGCGACCGTCTATACGCACCCCGCCGACGCCAACTGCTGCGTCAACCTGGTCCAAGGCTTGCCGGCCTCGGCGATCGAATGGGGAACCGACTCGACCCGCAGCATCGCGAACCTGATCTTCAGCGGCACCTCACAGAAGTACCGGGACATCAATTGGATCTTCTCGCACGGCGGCGGCGCCCTGACGTCGTTCGCCGAACGCTTCCTGGTGCAAATGACGAGCGGGCCTCCCTACAAGGACAAGTTCACCCGCGAGTCCGTCCAGGCCGAGCTCAATCGCTTCTATTACGACACGGCACAGGTCACGATGGCCGGGACGCTCGGCGCGCTCGCAAAGCTCGTGCCGGTGTCGCAAATCGTCTACGGCACCGACTTCCCATACCGGACGGCGGCCGATCATTCCAAGGGCGTCGCCTCGATTTTCAGCGGCGACGACCTCAAAAAGGTAGACCGCGAAAACGCGCTACGCCTGGTCCCGCGACTGCGGAGCGCTTGATCGGCCCCAAGCCCGGTGATCGTTTTTCTAGAGCATGATCCGGAAAAAGCCTGCCCCGGACTTGATCCGGGGTGGGTACTGGTTTTCCGAAAAGATCATGCTCAAACAAAAAGCTTGGCGTCAGATGCGCGCTCTGGATGGGCTGGCGCATGGCGCAGGAAGTGCTTAACATACGAGCATGAGCATGACGTTATCCAGAATCGTGGCCCTCGCCCTCGCCGTTCTTGTCCTTGCGGCGGCCGCAACCGCGTCGGCCCGCCCCAAGAAACAGAGCGCCGAGCGTACAACGGCGCAGACCACGATGTGCGATGGAACGCCGATCATCATGCAGGGCATGGACTGCCTGCCACGCCCCGCTCGCGGGCAGGCGCAGGAGCAGGAGCAGAAGCAGCCAAGCCAGCGCGCGGAACGGCCCCGCGGCACCAAGCGAGGCAGCAGCGGTCCCTACGTCGCGGCACCTCTGCGCACGCCATCGCTGACGCTGACCCAGCCGCCGGCGGGTCCTTACATTCCGCCGCCCGTCAATAACCCCAGCGAGCGGATCAACCAATTGAATCAGTCTTTTCCACTCAACGGGGGCTTGGGGCTTAATCCCGCTAATCGCGACGAATACATAAGATACAATCTCAACAGGTAACGGCAGCCGCCTTGGCGTGCGGGGTGACGCCCTCACGCCGAGTGTCCGATGTAGTCCATCCGGCCGCCGTCCACGGTCAGCACCTGCGCCGTAATCCAACCTGACTCCGGTGCAGCCAGGAACACCACCGCATTGGCGATGTCCTCGGGTTCACCGATGCGGCCCATCATCGCTCGTGCGGCGAAGCGTTCCTCCGTCCCGGGCCAGTCCGCTGCGCCCCGGCCGCGCTGCGTCATGTCGGTGCGGACGAAGCCCGGCGCCACGGCGTTCACGGTGATGCCGTGCTGGCCCAGCTCCAGGGCAAACCGCCGCGTGAGAATGACCACCTCGGCCTTCGTTGCCGCGTAGAATGCATTGCCGGATAGCGCGGTGCCGATCGCCGCGATCGAGGCCACATTGACGATCCGCCCGTAGCGCCGCGCCCGCATGCTCCCCACCACTGCGCGCGTGGCATGGATCACGCCGTCCACGTTGACCTGGCGCATGCGCGCGACCTGCTCCCGGTCGTAGGTATCGAGCGTGCCCTGCCAAGCCAGCCCGGCGTTGTTCACCAGGATGGTGACCGGACCCAGCTCCGCTTCGGTGCGGGCGACCATCGCCTCGACCGCGGCTTCCTCGGCGACGTCGGCCGCAACCGCGATCGCCCGTCCGCCCGCGGCCGCGATCTCGGCGACCAACGCCTCGGCCGCATCGGCATGCACGGCATAGTTCACGCACACCGCGGCGCCACGTTGCGCCAGCAGCCGCGCCGTGGCTCGGCCCAGGCCGCGGGCGCCGCCCGTCACCACCGCCACTTGGTTGCGCCATTCCATCATGTTGCCTTTTCATGGGCCCGATCGGCATGCCCCAGTTATCCTATCGCAACACGGCTCACTTAAGCCTATCTCGTTGAAATGGAATCAGCGCAGCAAACTCGGTCGGCTTTGACACGCCGCGCGCGCAACGCGCTCCTACCCTCCCCCTTGGGGGAGGGTCGACCGCCGAAGCGAAGCGAAGGCGGGCGGGGTGGGGGTCGTAGTCGTTGCGCGAGGCGCGTCCAGCAACAACGACCCCCACCCCCAACCCCTCCCCACAAGGGGGAGGGGAGCACACCGAGTGTGCGGCAGCTGGTCAAATCCAACGAGACACGCTTAGAGCATGATCCCGAAAAGCCTGCCCCGGACTTGATCCGGGGTGGGTACCGGTTTTCGGAAAAGATCATGCTCCGGCAATAAGCTCTAGCGGAGGAACGGCGATGGAAACGCGATTATTCGGGCGCACGGGAATGCAGCTCTCGGTGCTGGGCTTCGGCTGCGGCGCGGTCGGCGGGCTCATGGTGCGCGGCGATCCACTCGACCAGGAGCGCACCATCGCGCGGGCGCTCGCCGCCGGCGTGAACTACTTCGACACCGCGGTGCAGTACGGCAACGGCGAATCGGAAAAGAATCTCGGCCGTGTCCTGCAAAGGCTCAAACCGGCCAACGTAGCCGTCGGCACCAAGGTCCGGCTGCCGAGCGGCGACTTCGGCGACATTGCCGACGCCGTGGCGAAATCGCTCGAAGGCAGTCTGGCGCGCCTGCGCCTCGATCGGGTCGACATCTTCCACCTGCACAATGCGATCACCGAGACCGGCGGCGGGGAAGCGCTCAGCGTCCGACAGGTGCTCGGCGATGTGGTGCCGGCGTTCGAGCGGCTGCGCCAGCAGGGCAAGACGCGTTTTCTCGGGCTCACCGCAGTCGGCGACACGGCGGCGCTGCATCAGGTGATCGACGCGCGCGTCTTCGACAGCGCTCAGGTGGTCTACAACATGCTCAATCCGTCCGCGGCCGCCGCCTTGCCGGCGAATTATCCGGCACAGGATTATGGACGGCTGTTCGATCATACCAAGGCGGCCGGCGTCGGCGTCATCGGCATCCGCGTGCTCGCCGGCGGCGCGCTGTCCGGATCGGCCGAGCGCCATCCGATTGCGAGTCCGCCGCCCGAGCCGATCGGCACGGCCATGGGCTACGACGCCGATGTGGTGCGCGCCCGCCGTCTGATGCCGCTGGTCAAGGAGGGGTTTGCCGCGAGCCTGACCGAAGCCGCCACGCGGTTTGCGCTCTCGCATCCGGCGATGGGTACCATCCTGGTCGGCATGGCGGCGCCGCAACAGTTCGAGGATGCGCTCGCCGCGGTCCAAAAAGGCCCGTTGCCGCCCGCCGCGCTCGAGCGGCTGACGGCGCTGCGGCAGGCATTCGCCGGCGAGCCACGGTGATCGCTGAGATCTCGGTCAACGCGGTCGAGTTTGACCCGACTCGGACATTGGACTGAACACAGGTGGTATCGTCCCAATACCTCCTGACTGACCTCTGCCAATTCGATATCCTGCAATCCAGCCCTGGCTGGCCAGGGGATCGAAAATGGACCGAGTTTTCGGAGGCGACACGCGAAGGGAATACGCCGATGAACGTTCGTGTCATTGTTTTTCTGGCTGTCTGCGTTGCCATCTTGGTAGCGCCGCCGATGATCGAACCGATGGCGCAGAGCGGGACCATTCGGATCATCATCGGCACAGCGCCTGGCGGCGCGATCGACCCCTATGCCCGGATGATCGGCGAGCATATGTCGAGGAGCCTCGGCCAGCCGATCATCATCGAGAACAAGCCGGGCGCAAGTGGCACCCTTGCAGCCGAATACATCGTAAACGCGCCGGCCGACGGAACGATCCTGTGGCTCGGCACCCAGGCATTCACGGAGATCAACCCGAATGCATTCCCCAATGCCCGTTGGTCGATCGATCAGTTCAAGCCGATCATCCGAGGCGTCGAAGCGCCGCTCGCGTTCGTCATCCATCCCAGCGTGCCGGCCGACACCTTCGCCGGGTTCACTAAATGGGCCAGGGAGAACAAGGGCAAGCTGAGCTACTCGTCCTATCAGTCAGGGACGCCGTCGCACTTCCTCGGATTCCAGATGAACGAGAAGTTCGACCTCGACCTCACTCACGTCCCCTACCGCGGCTCGGGCTTACAGGTGACCGGCCTGCTCGGCGGCCATTCGCTGTTCGGGTTCGCGCAAGTGAATTCGTCGCTGCCGCACGTGCGTTCTGGTACGCTCAAGGCACTGGCGACCACCGGGCCGACCCGCGACCGCTCCATGCCGGACGTGCCGACGTTCGCGGAGCTGGGCTATCCTGAATTCACCGCCAAGGTCTGGTTCGGCCTGCTGGTCAAGGAGGGTATACCCGACGACGTGTTCAGACGGCTGACCGACGCGGCGAAGGCGGCGCATGCCGATTCCGCCGTGAAAGAGAAGCTTGAGGCGCAGGGCTTTGAGGTCTCGGGCGAGACCGGTCCGCAGCTCAAGGCCAACATTAAGGAACAGGTCGAGCGTTGGGGCCGCCTCGTCAAGGCCTCCGGCTTCAGCATCGAGGATCGCGGCAGCACGCGCTGACACGGGCCACATCAGGCCCTGCGCGTCGGCAGCGGCACGCGGTCGACGCCGCGCAGCGAGCGTGCCCAGTCTGCTTCAAAGTCATGAGCAACGCCGCGCGCTGGTTTCTGCCTCAAGCCAATTTCGATTTGACATAGGCGACCATCTGGTCGGCGACGGTTCCCCAGCCTTCGTGAAAGCCCATGTCTTCGTGCTTCTTGCGTCCGGCTTCGTCACGATGGACTGCGATCGCCCTGTAACGTGTTCCGCTGCCTTGCGGCTCCAGCGTCAGGACTGCCGTGAAGAACGGATTTTCCGACGGGCGATAGCCGGGCAGCAGCGCATCCGTCCAGACCAGCCTCTCGTTCGGGACGATGTCCAGATAGCAGCCGATATTCGGAAACTCCTGCCCCTCCGGCGACCGCATGACAAAGCGGATGGCGCCTCCGGGACGCAGATCGATTTCACAGTCCGTGATCGCCCACGGCTTCGGCGCGAACCATTGACGAAGGTGCTCCGGCTTCGTCAAGGCCGTCCAGACCAGTTCGCGTGGAACATCGAGGGTCCGCTCGAGAACGAGATCGAGCTTCGGGTCGGGCTTGAGTGAGAGGGGCTTGGTCATGGGCGATCCTTCTCCTTGAGTTCCATGAGGTAGCTGTCGAGTTGGTCGAACCGCTGTTCCCACAGCGTGCGCTGTCTGGAGAGCCAGTCTTCCGCAATCCGCAGGCGTCTGGGCGCGAGCTGGTAGGTGCGCACGCGACCTGTCTTGCGGGACCGCACCAATCCGGAGCTCTCCAGAACCTTGAGATGCTCGAGAAACGAGGGGAGCGCCATTTCGAAGGGCGCGGCGAGTTCGCTGACGGAGGCGGGGCTGCGGCTCAGTCGTTCCAAAACCTGCCGGCGGGTCCGATCGGACAGCGCACGAAAAATGCTGTCGATGGGCCGTGCCGGAACGACTGCAGTAGCTGCCGGCATGGCCGTCGCCCAAATCCCGAATGAATGCCGGGGGCGTGTTAGCGCACCCAAACACTTAGGTCAATTCCTAAGTGTTGGTGCGCGCAACGGCCGCTTCCATGTGGGTGGTCAGGGCTGCTTTTGGCACGTCTATCGCCTACGGCGGCAGAGACTTCGAACGCTCGTTGCGGCGACGACGCCGACAATCGCTATTTCGGCGCGAGCCTGCCGCCGGCGGCGGTGCGGATGCGCAGCGCCGAAGCCTTCGCGTCGCGAACGATCCTGTCCACGTCGTAGGCGACGAGCCTGCCGCCGCGTTTGACGATGCGGCCATCCACCAGCACGGTGTCGACGTTGTTGACGTTGGCGGACTGCACCACGCTCGCCTCGATGTCGGCAACCGGCGCGATGTTGAGGTCGTTGCCGCGGATCAGGATGATGTCGGCGCGCTTGCCGACCCTGATCGAGCCCGTCGTGTCGGCGATGCCGAGCGCGGTCGCGCCGTTCAGCGTCGCCATCTCGATCACTTCGCGGAACGACACGTCCGGAAGCTGCTCGGTCGGCGTGCCGCGCCACGGGATGCCCATGTTCCAGGTGAACCGCATGGTTTCGAACATGTTGGGCGGCGCGATCGAGGTGGCATCGAACGACAGCGACACGGTCACGCCAGCCTTGCGCATGCGCAGCAGCGCTTCGCGCGGGTTGCCGGCGCGGCCGAGCCGGAACTCGGAATGGGTTGCCCACGACAGCGGCGTCTTGGTCTTGGCCATCAGCTCGGCGTCAATGTCGCGCGCCGGAACGAAATGGCACAGCAGCAGGGTCGGGCCGAGCCAGCCGCGGCGCTCGAACTCTTCGGTGTCGACCCAGTTCGGCGGCGTCTGGGCCGCGTGCAGCGCGATCGGCAGCTTGCGTTCGAGCGCGCCGGCCATGTCGATCAGGAAGGTGGCGGGTTCGCTCTGCGAATGGCCGCGCAGGTTCAGCCCGAGGTGGACCAGCCCCTCGAACGCCGTTCCGGAGGCGAAATACTGCTGCCGGACGCGATCGACGTCGGCGAAGCTGACCGGCTCGTTGCGCGGCATCAGATCGATGTGGCCGTAGGCGTAGCGGGCGCGCAGCATCGACTCGCGATGGGCGCGCAACTCGGCGTCGGCGTGGGCGGGCGTCCGGGTGTTGTGCGACCAGTTGTGCACCGTGGTGATGCCGGCGTCGGCAAGCTCCACCAGGCCGAGCATGACGCTCGCGTAGAAGTCCTCCGCCGTGTAGAGCTTCGAGGTCGCGTTCTTGGCCGGGAAGTAGCCGAAGCCGTCGCCGACGAAGTTGCGGCCGAGGGCGCTCCACATATGGTAGTGCGTGTCGATAAAGCCCGGCATGACGATCATGTCGGTGGCGTCGATGGTCTCGGCGCCGGCAACGTTGAGGTCGGGGCCGACTGCCTCGATCCGGCCGTTGTTGACGTGCACGTCGGCGCGCGGCAGCACGCCCGCGGCGTCCACGGTGACAACGGCGCCGTTCTTGATCAGGTAGTTGCCGCGCGGCAGCAGCGGCGCGGGGCCCTGCGCAAACGACGGCCTGATCAGGGCCGGCGCGGCGAGGCCCCCCATGGCCGTTGCGCCGAGAAGCCCTGCAAAACGCCTGCGGTTCAACATGGCATGCCTCCCCGAAGCTTCCGGCTTGCCGGGCACGCACACCGCCCGCAGCGTTCGCATCGTACGACAATCCGGATTTCCTGGACGAGCCCTGGACTTCAGCCGAATGGTAGCGATTTTCTGGGCTTCCGGAAGGGCCGACCCGTTGCAGGTTCTTTCCGCATCGCAGTCCCGCTCGCAATGCATGCTCGCCGCTCAGACCGCGTCTGGTCGAAGCGAAACGACATGCTGCGCCGCCCGATTGTGATGTGTGACACCTTAGGCGGTCTGCGAGCAGAAAAAGGAAACGGAACCGGCGGGCAAGCATCACGATGCCGTTCGCGGCAGACTGCTGGAGACACGCGTCCTCGGGCCCGGATATCTGCTAGGATGTGCCGAGGCCCGCACCCTGAAGACGGGCTACCCGGGAGGAAGCCATGCGATCGATCCTCGCCCTTCTCGCTCTCATCGCCGCGTCCGTATCCGCTGCAGCCCAGGACGCCCCTTCGTTCCGGCCCGACCCGTTCTGGCCCAAGCCGCTCCCCGGCAATTGGATCCTCGGCCAGGTCGCGGGCCTCGCCACCGATCGCAACGACCGCATCTGGATCCTCCACCGCCCGAAGAGCCTGCTCGACGACGAGAAGGGCGCAACGCAGAACCCGCCCGCCACGAAGTGCTGCACCGCCGCGCCGCCGGTGATGGAGTTCGATGCCGACGGCAATCTGCTGCGCTCCTGGGGCGGGTCCGGACAAGGCTACGACTGGCCGCAGAACGAGCACGGAATTTTCGTGGACAAGGACGGCAGCGTCTGGGTCGGCGGCAACAGCAAGGAGGACCACCACATCCTGAAGTTCGCGCCCGACGGCAAGTTCCTGATGCAGATCGGCAAGCCGGGATCCAGCGAAGGATCGAACTCGCAGACCCAGCTCGGCCAGCCCGCGCACATGGTAGTCGACGACGCGGCGAGCGAACTATACGTCGCCGACGGCTACCTCAATCGCAGGATCGTCGTGTTCGACGCCAAGACCGGAGCGTACAAGCGCCACTGGGGCGCGTACGGCACCAAGACGCCGGTCGACGACAAGCTTCCGGCCTACAGTCCGGCTGCACCGCTGTCGCAGAGCTTCGGCAACCCCGTGCACTGCGTGCGGCTGTCGGACGACGGCTTGGTCTATGTCTGCGACCGCGTCAACGATCGCATTCAGGTCTCCCGCAAGGACGGTGTCTTCGTGAAGGAGTTCCGCCTCGATCCGCAAACCCTGGCGAACGGCTCGGTCTGGGACCTGGTGCTGTCGAGCGATCCGCAGCAGAAGTTCATCTTCGTGGCGGACGGCGCCAATGGCCAGATCAGCGTGCTGTCGCGCGAGGACGGGAAGGTGCTTTCGCAGTGGGGCCGTCACGGCCGCCAGCCCGGCCAATTCAAGTGGGTGCACAACATCGGAATCGATTCGAAAGGCAATCTCTATACCGCCGAAGTCGGCTTCGGCCGCAGGATACAGAAATTCCAGCCCACCGCGCCGGCGGTGCGCTAGATGTGAACTTTCAGGAGGTTGTCCATTCGGTCCGGACCGGGAACGCTATGTCGCCAAACAGAACGATTGAGGTCTGCCTCGAGGACCTTCTTGGGCAGGCGCCTCAGGCCGGCGAAGCTTGTCGAAGCCGCGAGAGCGTCTTCCAGCCGGCCAGAACGAGCGCCAGCAGCGCAGCGGCCGGCGCCAGCAAGGCGTCGGGCGATTGCATGGCCCACAAGGTCGCACCGCTGATCGCGCACCAGAGCAACGGAACGACGAGCAGCTCCCAATGCGTGCGATCGGCCGCAATGAGAACGCCGAGCGTCGCCACCACGGTGGGATCCGGTGCAATGCCGAAGATCTCGGCCTGCAGCCACGGCCGACCGAGCAGCCGGCCAAGGAGCGGCCAGGCGAACAGCGCAAAGACGAAGATGCACAGCCCGGCCGCGCCGGCCACGTCCCGGCCCGGGCGTAGCGATAGCCGGTTGCGGATGAGGCCGGTCCAGACCAGCAGCAGCGCCTCGACTGCAAATCCCGCGGCGAAATAGCTGGCGGCCCAGTTGATGGTGTCGTAACGGGCGAGCAAGTAGGCGAAGGCGACGAATAGCCAGCAGGCGGCAAGGATGACGGCGACGGTGCGACCCTGCCACGCTCCCCCGCGAAGCCACAAGACCAGCACCGCGAGGCCGAGCACGAGCGCCAGGACATGCCATGGCCAGACCGCGAGATTGTAGAGCTCGAACAGGCGGTAATAGGTGCGCGGCGAAAACAGCAGGAAGTCCGACAGCGAATAAGTCCACCATTCCGACATCAGAGCTTCTCGACATGCGCGATCATGCGGGCTCGCATGGCCGCGTCCGGCAGCAGCCCGGTGGCGGCGGCCATGTTTTCCCGCACATGATCGACGCGGGTGGTCGCCGGGATGGCGCAGGTCACGGCCGGATGAGAGACGATGAACTTGAGAATGATCTGCGCCCAGCTCGTGCAGCCGATCTCCGCGGCCCAGCCGGGCAGCGGATAGCGCTCGATCTTTCTGATGAGCTCGCCTTCGCGAAACGGCCGGTTGACGATCACACCGATACCGCGGTCCCGCGCCAGCGGAAGGATGCGTTCTTCGACCTGGCGGTCGAAAATGTTGTAGGTGACCTGAACGAAGTCGAGCCGCTGGGCGCGCATGATGCGCTCGACGTCGCCATGCCGGCGCCCTTCCGAGGTGGTGATCCCGACATAGCGGAGCCGTCCGGCGGCCTTCATGGCGAGCAGCGTTCGCAGATGCTCCTCCCAGGAGAGGAGATTGTGGACCTGCAGCAGATCGAAGCGAGGCACGCGCCAGAGTCGGCGGGAAGCTTCGATCTGGTCCGGGCCGCGGGCGCCGGACGAGATCCAGACCTTGTCGGCCGAAAACAGGCTCGGCGGCCCGTTGAGCTTTGTGAGACCGTATCCGATCACCTCCTGGGACGAGCCGTACATGGGCGAAGAATCGATCAGGCGCCCGCCGGAGTCGAAGAAGGCGCGCATCACCTGCGCGCAGGCATCGCGCGCGATCATGTCGTTGCCGACATTGAAGGTGATCCAGCTGCCGAGCCCGACCGCGGGCAGCTCTTCGCCGGTCGAGGGTATCGGCTTGCTGAGCACGCGCGCCTGCTCCGAAGACGCGCGTTGAGGGCGGAACAGTGCGGCCGCACCGGTGGCGGCCAAGGCGCGGAGCAGCCGGCGGCGACTGAGTGCTGATATTTGCTCCATCGCGCGCGCTCCATGCGGGCGCCACTCACGACCGAGGCCAACGATCCGACGCCCACACTCTTCATGTAGGGTGGGTTGAGCGAAGCGAAACCCACCAGTTCGCACGCGGTCGGGAGGGATGATGGGTTTCGCCTGCGCTCAACCCATCCTACGCCTTGCCCGACCGCTCACTCCATCTGGAAGCCGACCGCCTTCACGATCGGCGCCCACTTCTGCATTTGCTCGGAGATCAAGCTCGCGAAATCCTGCGGCGATCCCCCGCTCGGCTCGAATCCGGCCTTCGAAAGACTCGCTCTCTGTTCCGGCGACTGCAAGAGCTCGTTGGCTTCGCTGTTCAATCTTGCGACCACGGCGGCCGGCATCCCGGCCGGGCCTAGAATTCCGTAGTGAGTCACGGTGGTCAGGTCAGGCAGGCCGCTTTCGGCCATGGTCGGCACGTCGGGCAGCTCGGCACTGCGGGTCCCGCTCGACACCGCAAGCGCCCGCAGCTTTCCGTCCCGCACCAGAGGAGCCAAGGTCGTGCCGGCGCTCAGCATCATATGGATGCGCCCGCCCAGCACGTCCGTGACGATCTGCGGGCCGCCCTTGTACGGAATGCTGGCGAGATCGATCCCGGTCGCCAGCTTGAATGCCTCTCCGACCAGGTGCGGCAGTGTCCCCTGGCCGTAACCGAAGTTGAGCTTGCCCGGATTCGCTTTCGCATACGCGATGAATTCTCGCAACGACTTGGCCGGGACGGAGGGTGCGATCACCATGACGAGCGAGGTGCTGCCGATCGCCGCGACCGGCGCGAAATCCTTGACCGGCTCGTAAGTGAATCCCTTGACGACGAGGGGGGCGATCGCATGCGTGGGAGCGTTGGTGAACAGCAGCGTATAGCCATCGGGCTCGGCGGTCATCACGACCTTGGCGCCGATGGTCGTGCCGCCGCCGGGCCGATTGTCGATCACCAGCGGTTGCCCCAGCCGTGGCGCCAGCTGCGGTGCGATGAGCCTCGCCAACGCATCGTTGGGCGAGCCCGGCGTGTAAGGCAGGATGAGCTTGATCGGTTTATCGGGATAGGACTGGGCGTGAGCGAATCCCAAGGTGCTCGCACCCAGGCTCGCACCAAGGCTCGCCGCCATCGCCGCTTTCAACAAGATGCGCATGCTGATCATGTGCTTGATCCTCGCTCTTCGGCACAGCCGGGAGAATAGCCTGGGGCGGGCCGAGCCCAGCAATGGGTAGGAATTGATTTTGGCCACCCATCTTGTAGTCGGGATAGACTTTTGCAGGCAAGGCTACGGTCTGCCGAGCGTATGAGCATGCTCACCCCGAGCTGTCGGCTGAAGTCTCCAGCGGCGGCGGTGCCGCGGGTGATTGCGGCGTGGTCATCGCGGGCTGGCTATGCGATTGCTCAGAGGAGTCGAACTTAAGATCGCTGAGCATACGTGCTTAGGGGGCTGATGCAGCGCGAGAGATTCCGTTCCCCACGTGACTCGACCAGCGCGGTTGCCCCCTGACGCTTCTTGCCACGACGGCGGATCGAGGCGCCGCCGGCCGTTTATTGCAGCGGCGGCAGTGCCACTGTCGGATCTCCGAGAATGACGCACGCCTGACGATCGAGGCAGGTGAGTTGCGTGCGCAGGGCGACTGTCCGGGCGCGGAGGCGAATCTCTGGATCGATCGCCGTTGCCCTCTGCCGCGCAAGATGAAACTGGGCAAACAGCTGACCGACATGTTCGAAGAACTTCTCGAAAGCCATCCCCACGGGTTCGGGCCGCGCGCGGTACATCCCGTCGTATAGTGCTTGCCGCAACGTAGTTGTCAGCGGTTGCTTATTCTCGGGATGACGCAGCGTCCAGTCGAAGGTGGGCTCCACATGCCCGATAAAGGCTCGCAGCGGCTGCTCCGCGCCGAGGAGCGCGGTCGGAAGCGGGGCGATCTGCGCGCCCAACCCGGCCACACCAGTCAAGATGTCTTTGACTGAACCGTCTGGTAGCAGCTCCGCGTACTGCGACGTGTCGTCCGAGCCCGCGGAGCAGCACGCGTGGGAGTACCAAATGGCGCCGTTCGGTTTCCAGGTTCGCAATAGGTCTGCCTGATTGAGCAGCTTGCCCTCCTGGTCCACCAGCAGTCCCAGATTCGCGGCCATCCTCACTGCATCGTTCAACGGGCCGGTCATTCCGTGACTGGTCGTCATCACGAAAGCAGGTGGCTGCGCCGCGTCGGCAAGCGCGTCGATCAATCGGCCAACCGTAGCTTCCGTCTTGGAAAAGTATCGAACCTTTTCCCCGATTTGCGGATCGGCACGCAGCTTCTGCTCGACCGGCTCGGCCACGACGCGCCGCATCAGGTGCGTAATGTCCGCCTCATCATGATCGACGGCCCACACAACGGGCCTATCCGACGTGACGGCAAAGTCTCTCCAGCCATCGAGAAGCGCAGTGACGTAGTTTTCGAGTGGTTTGCCCTCCAGGTGCAGGCGCCCCACGAAGCGCGCCCCGTTCAGTAGATACTGGAAGTGCCACGGCACGCACGGCGGCGAGCCATTCTTCGCCGGTGACCCCCAGATGAGCAGGTATTTCGGGAGTTCACCTCGCCCGATACCGCGTCTTGATTGGTTTACCGAAACGTCTTGCGCCGGTCCATCCACGTAGTACCGGCGCACAAACTCGGGGCTAAGCTCGTCCCGATAACGGAGGATGGGACCGTTGCGCTGTCCTACCAGCGTTTGCAGCGGTGGCGGGAGATCAGCCCCCCGCGCACGGTCGGACTCCGTCAACGCGTCGTTGTCCGCCACCACAAGGCCCCAACCGACGCGCGGATCCTGCCAGTCGCGTTCGTCAACAGGCTCGTCTGCGGCGAGCCTTCGGTGCGCGTCCACAACATGCTGCCGCATCGCCCAGGTCGTCCAGCTTGGCGCCAGCGCCGAGGCTGCTGCCCCCTGGCCGGTCCAGGCGTTGATCTGCAAGGTATCCGGGATGTCAGCCATCGGCTTACTGGTCCACAGCCTCCTGCTCGGCGAGGAGCATCTCGCGTGTCCCGTCCGGGAGCAGCGCAACCTGCTCGGTGATCTCCTGCCGGGAGCGGTTCACGCGTTTGTCTGCCGCGCCGCGGGTCAAGCTGCCGACCGCCGCACGGCGCCCCGGCCCGCGCGCACAGCCTCCAACTCGGCGCGGAACATCTCCCGTATCCCATCCGGCAGCAGCGCCAGAGCCTCGTCGATCGTTTGCTCGTGGGCGCGGTTCACGCGTTCGTCCGCGGCGTCGCGGATCATGGTTTCGGCCTCGGCATCACGGGTCACGGTTTCGGCCTCGGCATCGCGGGTCAACGTTTCGGCCGTTGCAGCGCGGCCGGCCGCTGCATCTCGCCTCACGGCTTCGGCCGCTGCAGCGCCCTTCACGCGAAACGGGTCCAGCTGCGCGTAAAGAACGGGCAGCGTCCATTGATGCGCGTTGGGTCTGCCTTCACGGCGGTGGCGCTCTTCAATAGCCTTCCGCGGTGCCCACAAGGTGGCAGCCCAGTCGAGAACGGCCTCGTCGCCGATGGCCAAAGGGGTCAGCGTCTCCCGGAGCTTCGCCAGAATGGCGGGATACAGCCGAACTCGAGAACTCATAGGCATCGACCTCGCTGACCGTCTCCTTCATCCCGATTGCTGCGTTAACACCCCCTGCGACCAGATTGTGAGTGAGCGAATGGACGTCCTCCGACGCGGCGGCACTGTCGCAGCAGTTCAGGACGGTGAGCCAGCTTTCTTTGAAGCCCCGGATGCCGAGGAGATCATCCAACGCCAACTCGATGGAGCTGTCGTCGTCGTTTATTGTCGCCAACTCGAGGCGCGGCTTGGCGAAGCTCGTCGAGCCGTGGCAGAAAAAGTGAACGATCTGCGGCAAGAACACATTAGCCTCGGCAGCGAGGTCGACCAGGGAGTTGAGCGGGAACTGCGTGACCTCCGCGTCCGCCTGCGAGAGTTCCAGAATGCTGTCCTGCAACGCCTCTTGACCGGTCCCGACATGCAACCGGATCGGCAAGCCCGCTTGCCGGGCCTTCTTGATTGCCGAATAGAGACCATCCCACTCCGGCGTAGCGTCCCGTCCGAAGGCCGACAGGATCGCCATGATCTTGAGCGGCGTTTTGAAGGCTTCTGTCGGGCGATGTCCGGACTGTGGCGAACCGGCGATGCGGGCGATCTGCCATCTTGGATCGAGGGCGATGAAGGAGCCATTCGGCTTGCACAGGGCTTCCCAGCAGAAAGCCTCGGCCGAGGGCAGTGCCTTCAACTGGAGATAGATGGGACAGAAGTCGCCGGGCATCAGGTCCAACGCGTGGTCAAGTGCTTTTCGGACCCCATCGTGTGATTGCATGAGGCTGGTCAACAGCATCTTCCCGTGATGCTTGGCCGCCTCCGGCTGGCTCCAGTCGGGCGGCGCCGCCGGACCGTGGAACACCGTGCTCCCGATGTCGTCGCGCGACACGTTCGGGGCACGGACGAGCTGGAGCATCGTCGCATCTCCCGCCCTGACGACCTGAAGAACGACCTGATGACTCACGGCAGCACCCCCTTTTTCACGAGCCGCTCGAGGGTCTCTGCAATCTCGTCGACGCCGCGCTCGATGCCTTCAGCCTTGTGCTGCGACCGGACGCCCAGTCGCTCGCCCGTTTTCTTGATCTTCCGAACTTCGAACTCCTTCTGCTCTATGAAACGGTGCGCCGTAGCGATCCATGCGGGCAGTTCCTCCATTCCCGTGTCTCGGATCGCGCGCGCGGATTTCGATAATGTCGTCTCCGCCTCCGCTTCTTCTCCGGTGACGAGCGAAGGTTGGCAACAGAGCGCAATGGCCGGCGTCGGCCGCGGCTCGCTCCGTTCGGCTCCATAGAGGAAGTGATAGGCCCCGGCGAGTTGCTGGAATTTTGGGTCGTCATGGCAGTCGTGGTGGAGCACAGGGCCGGGCCGCACCTGCGCAAACTCGTCTGCAAGTGCTCGCAGTCCACGCTCCGAGTAGTTCCGGTCGGGCGAGCTGAAGGCGACGGACCATGCGCCGACACGCAGCAAAAAGCGTCCCAGTTCGCCAGCACCGACAAAACGGCGCCATTCCAGGCTCTGGTTAGGCACCGGCGCTTCGGCGAACGCGAGCGCCCCGCTGTTGTCGGCCAGGTACCCATGGCAGAGAAAGTGAACGACATCGACTGATCTCCCACGCATGGAGTCGTGCATCCACCCCAGCCATGGGCTCGCAAACGGCTGCGGCCGGCTGGGCTCCGACGGGCTGGACTCCGACGGGCTCTTGGGAACGCTGTAGTCGCGTGCCGTCTCGGGGTCCACGATGAATACGTGGTCGGAGAGTCCGGCAGCGTCGACCACCGGCTTCAGCTCCCGTGTGCAATCGAGATCTGCAAACACATGGATGCGAACGCGCCGCCCATCCACCGCTCCAACGATCTGCTTTGCCATCTGGCCTACGTAGTAGGGAGCGTCGAAGGCCTCCTTGGCGGCAGGACGGCTCGTGCAGAGAATTATATCGAGCGTTCGGCGAACCTCTGCGGGCGCGTCGGCCAACGCGTCGGGCAGGCGAAGAATGGGATTGCCAACCGCCGCCAGCAGACGTTCCCATGGAATCACGCCGAGGGCACCGTAGGGCTTCACCAAGTGTAGCCAAACGGGACCGTCATACGGAATATTCCGAAGGGCTTGCTTGATCGGCTCTGTCACCTTCAGGGGCAGTTGGAAGTTGTCCACGCCGGCGTTCGAGGGTTCGCTGCCGGGGCGCGACGTCAGTCCGATCATGTCGGCCGCGACGGTCTCTTCCCAAATCGTCCTGGGATCGTGATCCTCGGTAACCTCGAGCTCGAAACGGACGCGAGCTGTATCCCTCCGCGTCTCGAGCGTCACCTTCAGAGCGACAAGGTTGTGCTTCCGTTTCAGCACCATCGCCACGGCGTCAGCTCCTGATCATGTTGTGCAGTGCCCACCAGGTCGACGTGTTGCTGATATCGCCATGGCCGCCGATCGTCGCATCGCCCCGCAAGCCGTAGATCCGTGTGTTGCCATCCAGCGCGTAGGCCGAAGGAGGCAGCTGCATGTCCACGAGTTTCTCGCCGGCGCGACGCGGGCCAAATCCTCCGAGGGCGGCAAACCAGTTCGGCGGCTCACCCGCTGCCGCCGCGATCCGCGCCTCTCCGAGATCCGACGGGCGAACCAGTGCGAGATGGAATGTCTGTGTCAGCGGCACATCCTTCCGGCTGAAGGTGGAGAAGATCGGCCGCTCGATCTCAATTCAACGCCTCGCGATAGCCGCCGGGCGTGTTGCGAACCGGGAGCTGATTCGCGAAACACAGGTGGGAGACCGCAGGTTGGAGCAGGAGCACCGCGTGCACTTTGCGCGGAAGGGCCGCCGGCGCGCACAAGGCCGAGAGCACGACCTTGCCCCCATACGAATGTCCGATCAGGTGGATGCGCGCAGCGCTTTTCGAGAGCAACGCGACAAGCAGCGGACCGACGCCCTTGGCGCCGACAGTGCCGGCACGATCCTTCATCATCCACACGGTCGTTCCGCGGATCGCGTTCCTGGCCAGATCGCGTATCGCGCCGAAGACGCCGGCGGACTGCGGTCCGCCGGCCACCGCGCTTGATGTGCCGAAGTCGTTGGGATCCGCATCGCCCGCCGGTTGCGGTGACGCCGCTTTCCACGCCGCGACCATTTCCTCGGGCTTTGGTGGCGGCGTCGACAGCTCGTCCTGGCCCGCGGAGTAAATGGGCTGCAATATGCGGGCAAGCTCGAGCGCTTCCCCCTCGGTCAGGGCCTCGCGCTGTGACAGATCATAGAAGCGTTCGAGATCCTGAGCGGGCAGATGGCCGGCGATCTCGCGGATCGCGGCTTGCTCATCGGCTACCGCCGCATCCATTCTTGCGTCGGGACTTGCGGCGATGGTCGGCGACGTCTCGTCGTCTCTCACCAGCACCGCGCTCGGCCAGAAGATGCCCACCAGCAGCGGCTTATATCCCGGCGGCGCGGGAAGCTGCTGGTCTCCTCGCATCTTCATGAACCCGTTGATGAAATGCTCGTACCGACCGGTGGCGTATTTCCAGTCGTTGTTCCAGCCGTGCGAGAACAGGAAGATATCGCTGTAGCCGCCCGCACGGTCGATCAAATGTTTCCTGCTTTGCGGGCCGACGCAGCGGCCCTCCTCGTCGAAAGGAATGATGTAATAGGGGACCTCGGTACCATCTGCCAGTCGCAACGTTCGGTAGGGCCCCGGAGGCAGGCTGTCGGGCATGGCTTTTCTCGAACGTTAGAAATTCCAAGGAACCGGATCAGAGGGACGCGGGATCGCAGTCTCAGTCTAACAGGGACTAAACCCTAGCGGGTATTCCGAACTTTATACACCCACCACATTTGAATCTCAAGACCCCCACGAAAAGCCCGCTCACTTCACCACGATCCTCCCCGCTGCCCCGGTCCTTATCGTCCCGATGCTCGCAATGTAATCGATCACCTCATACGCGATGGTCGGGGAGTTGCTCACCGGCAGCACCGGCTCGATGTCGCGCAAGCTCGTGTAGTCGTCGCCGCCGCGCCACGAAGTCGTTGGTGGTGAGCGAATAGGTTTTTGCGGGGTCGAGCGGCGCGTCGCCGACCTTGACCGAAAGGACGCGGCTGCCGGGTGGGCGGCTTGCGTCGGCCTCGATCGCAAGCCCCGAGACCTGGGGAAAGCGGCCGCTGGGGTTGGGCAGGCGCGAGAGCCCGTTCGCGATCGCGGCCTTGAGCGTGGCGCCGGTGATGCCGAACCGGGGTGTCCGCACCCTCGGTCGCTATCGGGGGTAAAGCGGAAGTCCTTTTGTTCGCATGGAGCCTTGCCGGTTTGAGCCCAAGCGGACTCCGATGGCCCTGGCCGGCAGCGGGAATGGCGAGCTGGCGTCGATACGAAATAGCGTCTTAACGATGCAAGCGGGCCATAGGCCGTAGGCGACGGGCGCAAAGAAAAGCCCCGCGTCGGCGGGGCTGAGTACTAGGGAGGAAACCGTCGAACGTGAGAAACCGCACACGCGGTCTCGATCGACGGGAAGGAGCGTAGCTCCGCCGTTATGCTCGCGATGTGATGGCGATCACAGGAATCCGTTTTTTACCGCATGTCTGGTGCCGAAGATTCCCGATGTCCGGCGAAGTACCACGATGGCAGCTATGATGGTCGCTATTGGGGGATGAGCGGACTAGACGCGGACATCGCCCCAGGGCCGAGTTTGACCAAACGAAGCCGTCATAGGCCGAACCGAAATCCCGCAGCGCAGCAGTCTCCCGCCTTACAGAGATGTGCTATCCTTTCGGTCGGAGGCGCCGACCGCGCCCACCTCGATTCAGGACCTCCTGGCCTGCCGCGAGGTGATCCGATGAAACGACGCGAATTCATCAGGCTTGTCGGCGGCGCGGCGCTCGCGTGGCCGCTCACGGCGCGCACGCAGCAGGGCGAGCGCGTGCGGAACAATCGGCGTGCTTATGCCGCACGCTCAAGACAATCCGGTCGGACCTCCTCGTATCGCGGCGTTGTTGCAGGGGCTGGAGCTATTGGGCTGGACCGCTTGGCGGAACGTGGAGATTGATGTTCGTCTGGCGGCGCGCGCGACGGCCGCCGTGAAGAATAACTCCCTCCGCCCGGAGCGGCCGCACCCGCAGTTCAAGCGCGATCTGTCATGTGACACTCCGTCCCGAGGGAATGATGGCCTACCAAGAGACTTTTGTTCAGCGGGACCAACACCGGATCTACGTCCGAGACCACCCGGGGGCGGAACCGGCGATCATTCTCATGCACGGGTTCCCGGACAACGTACACCTCTACGACCGTCTGTCTCCTTACCTCTCGCCGCCGCGCCGGGTCGTGCTATTTGATTTTCTCGGGTGGGGCAGTTCGGATAAGCCGTCCGGATACCCTTACACCACCGACAATCAAGTTGGTGACCTCGACGCCGTCATCACCCAACTGGGGCTCGGGCAAGTCGTCCTCGTCGCGCACGACGCCTCGGGCCCACCGGCCATCGATTGGGCACTGGCCTACCCCGAGCGCGTGGCCGGGCTGGTGTTGTTGAACACGTACTACTGCGAAATGCCGACGCTCCGGCCGCCGGAGGCGATCTGGCTCTTCTCCACGCCCGTGATCAGAAGCGTCGCGAGGCCTGTGTCGCGGATGTTCGGGAACTGGCTCTTCCGCCGGATGTACTGGTGGCAGGTCGGGAGGTTCATCCGAGACGCGGATGTCAGACGTGAGTTCGTGCCGCTGCTGTATCAACAGTTCGACGCCACGCCGAGTGCCCGCCCTGCCTTCTTTCGCCTGAACGAGGACTTATTGCCCATGGTCCGGTCGCGCACACAAATGATCCCCAAGCTGAAAGAGTTCAGACGCCCGGTCCGGATCATTTTCGGCGACGCCGATCCTTCCCTGAACAGCGGTGTCGCCCGGACGTTCCACGAGTTCCTCCCGGGCTCCGAACTATTCCTGATCCCGGGTGCTCGACACTTCGTCCAACTGGATGAGCCGGAGCAGGTGGCGCGGTTAATCCTGGCCATGCCAGGGCCGGGGAGTACGCCGGCCTGATGTCGGTAACAAAATCGGCATATAACTGGAAGGCTCTCATTGAGCCGCCGATCTAACCGGCTACGATCTCGGCTACCAGTGTCGAATATGACCAGAGCGACCGGATGGGGTTTTTGATACACACGCGCGCCATGAGGAGACTGCTCAGCGTCATCGCGCACATGATCTGTTTTTGCGTTGGTGCCGCGCAAGCGCAGCCTTATCCATCGAGGCCCATCACCATTGTGGTGGCGCTGCCGGCCGGCGGCGCGGTCGATGCGCTCGCGCGCATCATTGCCGAACCGATGCGGTCGATGCTCGGCCAACCGATCATCATCGAGAATTTGGGCGGCGCGGGCGGCACGCTGGCGGTCGGCCGTGTGGTGCGCTCGGCACCCGATGGCTACACGCTCGGCCTCGGCACTGTCGGTCAATATGTGATTTCGGGCGCGGTCTACACGTTGCCTTTCGACATGCTCGCCGATTTGACGCCGGTCGCGCCCCTGCCCAGCGTGCCGTATTGGATGACCGCGCGCAAAACCCTGCCGGCGAACAACCTCAAGGAGCTAGCGGAATGGCTCAAGCACAACAACGCCTCGGCATCGACCGTCGGCACCGCGAGCCTTGCCCGCTTCTGCGGCATGGCATTCCAGAAGGCGAGTGGCACGGACTTCCAGTTCGTGCCCTATCGTGGCGGCGCGCAGGCGTTGCAGGACCTAGTCGCCGGCAACATCGACTTGAACTGTGATTTCGCGTCCAATTCACTGGCGCAATATCGCGACGGCAACATCAAGGTCTATGCCGTGATGGCAGACACACGCTGGGCGCCGGCACCCGAGGTGCCGACCACCGACGAGGCAGGATTTCCTGGCATCTATATCAGCACCTGGCTCGGTCTTTGGGCGCCTAAGAACACGCCGGCTGATATCGTCGCCAAGGTGAACGCAGCTGCTCTCGCCGCAATGGCCGATCCAAACGCGCACAAGCGCATCGCCGACCTTGGCATGCAGGTGCCTCCTCCCGAGCGCTTGACGCCGGCCGCGTTCGCTGCCTTCCACAGGGCCGAGGTCGAGAAGTGGTATCCGATCATCAAGGCGGCAGGCATCAAGGCCGAGTAAGTTGATTTGCCGAGCCTTCTGACTTGACTTCCGGAATTCGCACGGAGCTGCCGATCTGGAATGTCCGCTCTTCGGTCGCTATCGGAGGTAAAGCGGACAACATATATGCGAGTTCTTCGCATTTTTGACCCATTGCGGACTTTTGTGAGCGTGGGGAACATCTCGGCGGGCGCGGCTCCGGCTAAAGCCCGGACTGGATGGCCTTGAGCAGCCGGAAGCGCATCGCTCCGTCGTTGCTCTTGAGCGAGATCACGAAGCGCACTCGCCCATGCCTGAACGTGTCGGCATAGCCCGCCAAGGTGCGGACGCCGGAAAAGGTGCCGGTCTTGTAGAGGGCGCCGTCGCCGCCGCGGAGCAGGGTGGTGGCATGGGGCTTGAAGAGGTGCAGCAACTGGGCGAGGCCGCGGGCCGTGAAGCGGTTGTCGCGGCTGATGCCCGACCCTTCCTCGAGATGGATGGAATCGGCAAGGTCGTGCTTCGCGAGCGTCTCGTTCGCGACCTGGAGCGACTTCTCGAGGCTGACCGGCCCGCCCAGGCGATGCCCGCCGATCTCCAGGAAGACCTGGTTGGCGATGTAGTTGTTCGAGCCGAGGAGCAACCCGGTGAGGATCTCCGCAAGGCTGTGCGACTGGCGGTGAAGGTAGACCGGCTCGAAGCCGTCGGGCACGGTTCCGGTCGAGATCTCGCCCTTGACGCTGCCGCCGGCCCGCTCGATGAATGCGGCGATCAGCTCGCCGGCATATTGCAGGCCCACCGCGGGGTCCTGGGTCAGGCTGATCCGGCCGCGACCCTGGGGGCCCCGCGCCCGGAACTGGCTGATCGCCAGCGGCGTGATCGGGGTCTGCTTCTCGGCGGAGCGGACCGTCTTGCCCTCGCGCACCGCGTGGATGGTGTTGAAGTTCACCGCGAGCGCTGAGTTCAGCGCGTCGTAGGCCTCGTCGGTGTCCTCGATGCCCGGGATGCGGATGTCGGAGGGGTAGTAGCTCGCGTCGAGCACGATGCCGGTGAGCGGCTCCTTGCCGATCGCGGCGACCAGCTCCGACGCGAGCTGAGCCAGCTCTTCGGAAATCAGATAGGGATCGCCGCCCCCGCGCACGTATAGTTTCCGCTCGCCGTCCAGGTAGAAGCGTGTCTGGAAGCGGTAGTCGCCGCCCAGGACCTCCATCGCCAGCCAAGCGGTCACGATCTTGGTGACGGAGGCAGGGACGAAGGGCTGGTCAGCGTTCTGGGCCACTAGCTCGTTGCCCTTTTCGTCCATCACGAGCACCAGCCCCGACGGAGCAAGCGCCGCGACCTTCTCCTTGGCGCCGGCCAGGGCCTGCGCAGGCAGCAGGAGCAGGGCGCAGGCGAGAGTGAGTAGGTGAGACCACATGACGACTCCAGCCTGTCTGATGACGCCCTCCAAATCGTCTTTGCTTACATCCCCGTCGTTGGCTCAACATAGCGCCATGGCCGTTTATGGCACAACGCTGCCTCGGCTAATGCGCCAACTATGTCCGCAGTTGGGGGAAGCGGACGTTCGAGCGTAGAAGGGGGACGGCCGAGTCTGACCCGCAACGGGACGTGCGGCCGCCAAATAGCTGATGGTAGTTCTCGGCCTCTAGCTCCCACCCGAGGCCCATACCCCAGGCCCCGATCTGCTATGCTCTAAGCAGCACGGCGTGGTCCTTATGCTCCGGGGAGACTACATGCGACGGCGCGATTTCATCACGCTCCTCGGCGGCGCCGCGGCATGGCCGCTCGCCGCGCAGGCGCAGAAGCTGCCGACCATCGGATACTTGGGCGCGAGCGCGCCTACGGGTCAGGGCCAATGGCTCGCCGCTTTTGTGGAGCGGCTGCGCGAGCTCGGCTGGATCGAGGAGCGTACGGTCGCGATCGAGGTTCGCTGGGCGGAGAACCGCGCCGAGCGTTACGCCGCGATTGCGGCCGAGTTCGTCCGGCTCAAGGTCGACGTCATCGCCACCCTGGGAATCGCGGTTCCCGCAGCAAAGCGGGCGACTTCGACCATTCCCATCGTCTTTGCAGTGGACGCGGACCCGGTCGGCAGTGGCTTGGTTGCGTCCCTCGCGCGGCCGGGTGGCAACGTCACTGGCCTGTCGTCCCAGTCGCCGGATACTGCCAGCAAGCGCCTGCAGCTCTTGCACGAGGTTGTCCCCGGCCTGCGCCGCTTGGCGATTTTGGGCAATGCCGACTGGTACGGTGCTGTGCAGGAGATGAATGAGGTTCAGGCAGTGGCCCCTACACTCGGCCTCGACATCGTCGACAAGCTCGAAATCCGCCGCGCCGACGACATCGCGCCCGCCTTCGCCACGCTCAAGAGCGGTGCACAGGGCCTTTACGTGTCCAGCGACCCACTCGTGGCCACCAACCGGGTTCGCATCATCACCTTGGCACTCGCCGCGCGACTGCCGACGAGTTTCGTGCGCCGGGAGTACATCGAAGCGGGCGGGCTGATGGCCTATGGGCCAAACTTCCTGGATCTGAACCGGCGTGCCGCCGACTTCGTCGACAAGATTCTGCGCGGGGCGAAGCCCGCTGACATTCCGGTTGAGCAGCCAACCAAATTCGATCTCATCATCAATTTGACTACCGCCAAGGCGCTCGGCCTCACGGTGTCGCAGACGTTGCTCGCCCGCGCCGACGAGGTGATCGAATGACGGTGGCCGATGACCGGTTATGGCACCGAACAGACCCATCAACGATGAAGAGGAATGTCTGATGTTGGGGGCAGACCGGAAAACATTTGCTCACTTCGAGACCTACCGGTTTTGACCGATGCTGTCGAAAAACGATTTTGTCGGTCCCTCCAAGCAAGATTAAATCAAGATCAGCCCCGGATGCGCAACATCAATTCAACAAGTCGGAGCGAGCGAGTCGATCATTGCGCGTTTCTATTCCACAGCGACTGCGCGGCGACTTTTTCAACAGCATCGACCCACAACGGACTTCGCCCCGGTCGCGAGCCAAACAGCAGCCGCCTCGATTCAGAACGATTCAGGTCCATCCCAAGGACCCCTTACCCTCCCTTTGGCAGGCTGGAGACGCGGCAAACCGCCTGCCTGCGGTGTTCGCTTGCTGGTACCATGAGCGGCGGCCAATTCCGGGAGGGAGCCCGCAAATGAGGCGGCGCGAGTTCGTGGCGTTGCTCGGCTGCTTGGCGGCTGCCTGGCCGTTCAAGGCGCTCGCGCAGCAGCCAGCAATGCCCGTGATCGGCTTTCTCTATAGCCAATCACCCGAGGGGTCCACGGAATCTCTGCGCGGATTTCGCCAGGGCTTGAAAGACGCAGGCTTCCTCGAGGGCGACAACGTGACGATCGCGTACAGTTGGGCCGAGAACCAGACCGGCCAGTTGCCGGCGCTGGCGGCCGAATTCGTTCGCAGACAGGTAGCGGTCATCGCTGCCATGGATTCCAGTTCGGCACCGTCGGCCAAGTCGGCGTCCACGACCATCCCCATCGTGTTCAGCGTCGGCGAGGATCCCGTCAAGCTCGGTCTGGTCACCAGCCTCGCCCGACCAGGCGGCAATCTTACCGGCGTCAATTTTTTCGCCGCAGAGTTGACGGCGAAGCGGCTGGAACTGTTGCGCGAACTGGTACCCGGAGCCTCTCGCGTTGCAGTGCTCGTCAATCCGGCCTACGCCGAAATTACCGAGCCAACGCTGCGGGACGTGGAGGCAGCTGCCCGCGCCATAGGGCTGCACATTCAGGTCCTTAACGCCAGCACCGGGCGCGACCTCGATGCTGCCTTCGCAACTCTTGTGCACGAGCGACCCGATGCCCTCTTCGTCAGCAGCGGCCCCTTCTTCAACGCGCGACGCGTCCAATTGGCTCTGCTGGCGGGACGCTACGGAGTACCCGCGATATTCACGGGGCGTCAATACGCACAAGCTGGCGGGCTGATGAGCTACGGGGCGAGCCTGACGGATGCGTGGCGTCAGGCCGGCGTCTATATCGGCCGCATTCTCAAGGGCGCGAGGCCTGCAGACCTGCCGGTGCTGCAGTCGACCAAGTTTGAGCTGGTCATTAATGCCGCCACCGCCAGGATACTCGGCATCGAAATTCCTCCAACACTACTCGCCCGCGCCGACGAGGTGATCGAGTGAAACGACGCGAGTTCATCATCACCTTTCTAGGCGGCGGTGCGGCGGCATGGCCGATCTCCACGCTTGCGCAACATCGGCCGGCTAAAATTCATCGCATCTTCTGGGCATCTACCGAAGCGCAACCTGACCCGTTCATGGACGGGTTTCGCGAAGGACTACGCGAGCTCGGGTACGTCGAGGGGAACAATCTTGTCTTGCAACTTCGCTACGCGCCCGGAAATCCAGATGCGCTGCGTGGCGCGCTGTCTGAACTGACGCGCGACAAGGTGGACCTCGCGGTGTCGAGCGGTCCTGCAATTCGCGCGATGAAGGCGGCCACGAACATTCCCGTCTTATTTGCGATCAGTGGCGACCCAGTCGAACTCGGTCTTGTGAAGAGCTTGGCCCGGCCAGGTAGCAACTTCACGGGCAGTACGTTTCTTTCGCTGGATTTGGCTGGAAAGAGAGTTGAGTTGCTGAAGGAAATATTTCCGCAGTTGCGCAGGCTCGCGGTGGTGTCGAACACAGATCACCCGGGAGAACCGTCGGAGTGGCAAGCCACTCATCATGCGGCAAAAGCGCTCGACATCGAGACGCTCTATGTGCCTTTCGTCGGCGCACGTGAATTAGATAATGCCCTCGCTACTGCCGGAAGCACGCGCGCCGATGCGATGCTCGTGTTCCCGGAAGGCGTCACGATGGTGCACAGAGCCAGAATTGCCCAATTCGCGGTCGCGCAGCGACTGCCCTCGATGTTCGGATGGAGCGAATACTGTGAAGCCGGCGGACTTTTGAGCTACGGTGCGAACCAGCGTGCGACCTATTTCCGGCTTGCGACCTATGCGGACCGAATCTTACGCGGAGAAGACCCAGCCAACCTTCCCGTTGAGCAGCCGACAAAATTTGAGCTGGTAGTCAATCTCAAAACAGCGAACGCTCTGAAGATCGAGATCCCGGCATCGATCCTGCTGCGCGCCGAGAGGGTGATCGAATAGAGATGCTGTTTGCTGCGGTGCATATGTCGCTTTCTGGCACTTTTGCGACGTCCACCGGTGTCCGCTAAACGGCCGCTTTCGGGGGCAACCCGGACATTGAGCCGAGAGCGCCGAATGACCGAGTCTGACCCTTATCGTCGCTTTGCTACGAGACTTCGCAGCAGATGCCGAGTGTAGTTAAGCGAGCGCGATGTCCGGCGGCTGGCTTGCCTGCTCGTCCGGCGTAAAGTCGAGGGCCTGCTCGCCCCCAAGCCCCTGTTACCGCCCCCGACGCAACTTCGCGACGCTGCGGCCGCACCTGACGAACCAACCGCAGCGGCACCGGCAAGCCCGTCAACTGAAGAAACCATGTCGCAGCAAGTCGGCGCCCGCGGCAATGACCGCGATCAACACCAGCTTCTTGAATGTCTCAGGCGCAATTTTATCGCGCATATGTTGTCCGACGTACATGCCGAGCACGACTGGCAACATCGCAGCCGTCGAGACTGAAACGTCAAGCCAACTGAACTGGCGGCTTGCCGTCAGAAGAATTGCCAGCAAGCCGGCGGAAACGACGAGATACAGCGATGCTTCCTTTGTGAAGGCCTTTCCGCGCAGTCCCTTTGCAAGCAGAAATATGAAAACAAGCGGTCCCGGCATCGCTGCAATGCCTCCCAGAATCCCGCCGAAAAATCCGAATGTGATACCGGTTGGTAAAACCAAGCGAGACTGAAGCTGCAGCTTCGGCGCGAGCAGCGTGACGCCGCCGACACCCATAAGCACTAGGCCTGCGATAATCTCTGCAACGTTCGCATCGAGCGCCAACAGGACTCGAACTCCGAGGAAGAGGCCGGGAATCATGCCGAGAATCACCGGCATCAATTGCATGAGGCACCATCCAGTCTTTCCGCCCTCCAGCGCCTGCGGCAAGTTGCTGAAGATCAAAGGCATGCTCAGTAGCATGGCCGCTGATTTGACGTCGATGAACAGCGACAGCAGCGGCAGCGCGACGACTGGCATGCCGACCCCGATTATCCCCTTCAGGAGGCCGGCGACGATCAGGCTGCAAACCACGGCAGCAATGATACTTGCTTGCTCGAAATAAAGGGTGCGGATCAACATGACGTTTAACTCCTGGAGGATCATATTCCCTGCTCAGGCTTTCGCGCCGGTCCACATCCCCTTACCCCCATATCTTCCTTTTCATGGGCCGCCGGGCCTAGGCGTGTCGGTGGGTCTCAGATGCTCTCGACGATGACGATCTCCAACTCGCCCGCGCCGTCCTTCTTGCGGTGCGCCGCGGCCTCAAGGTACTCGGGCGATTCGTGGCAGGCGACCGCCTTCTCGAAGCTCGGGAACTCGATGACGATGAAGCGGTGGAATTTCTCCGGGCCCTCGAGGATCTTGAACTTGCCGCCGCGCGCCAGGATCTTGCCGCCGAACTTTTGGAGGATGCCTGGTACCAGGTCGGTGTACTTCTTGTACTGATCGGGATTGTTGACCTTCGAGCGCGCGACCCAATAGGCGACCATCTCATCCTCCATGCCAACCGTGAGCGCCCTTGCTAGACTAGGGCTACAGCGCATTCTTGCTGCGAGGTTCGCAATTGTCTCGCGCGAACAGTTCGGCCCATGCCGAACTGTTTTCGATTGATATGCTTCCGGTATCAGCGATAGGGTTAAGGATGGTCGCAGCGGCAAATCTGGTGGAAGTGGCCGCTCTCGTGGGTGACACTGCGCGAGCGACGATGCTTAACGCCCTTATGGGCGGCCAGTCGCTGACGGCCACTGAGCTTGCTTACTGCGCCAATGTCTCTCGCTCGACGGCGAGCGGCCACCTGAGCAAGCTGGTTGCCGCGCGGCTTTTGACTATCACTCGCAGCCGCCGCTTCAGCTATTATCGGATCGCGTCCCCGCTGGTCGCGACAATGCTGGAGAGCATCAAGGTCGTCGCCGCCATAGAGGTGCCACCCCGCCGTCAGCCGCGGTCAGCAAACGACGATGCACTCCGTTTTGCCCGAAGTTGCTACGATCACCTGGCTGGCCAGGTAGGAGTTGCTGTTACCGATGCACTTGTGGCCATGGGGCACATCGTACTCACCGATGAAGGCGGTGAGGTCACGTCTTCGGGCGGGCGTTTCCTTTCCGCGTTCGGCGCTGATCTGAGGCCGCGGACTCGGCGGATTTTCTGCCAGCCTTGTCTCGACTGGAGCGAGCGTCGTTATCACCTCAAGGGACTCGTCGGAGCTCGGATTCTGGATCGTCTCTTGGAGCTCGGATGGCTCAAATGTGTGTCGGGCAGCCGTGCACTCCAACTAACGTCGTCTGGAAGGGCGGGCTTGTCCGAAATCTTCCAGATCGAGATCAACAACGAAGGTGTGCCAACCGGTCGATTATGCGACCCACGGCTGACAGCTTAGGCTGAGCGAAGCGTCATCTCGCGCAAATGCTGCAGGTCACCGTTTCCGCTTTTCGACGATTTTGGGTCGGCCGTCGTGGGTCGCATAACATTTGGAGAAGCAATGCCACGAACGCAAACCTTCGTGGACGGTGATGCTACTGGATGGATCACGATCGATTTCTTGCGGGGCGTCACGCTGCTGCCGCTGGCGCAGCCGGTCAAGGATGGGTCGATACACCGAGCGCGCCTCTCTCTCGGCACCATAATTCCGGTGCATACCCACCCGGCTGACGAGTACGTTATGGTTCTTAGCGGTACGGTCGAGACAGGCGGACGGCGCTGCGAAGCCGGTACTTTCTGGATCACCCCAGCCGGCACGCGCCAAGGTCCCCATGTGGCGATCACAGACGTCGAACTCTTGACCATGCGCCTTGGCGCTATGGGGCCCTTCGGGTCGTGAGCAATGCGGGAGTCGAATGGAAGTGACCTTTGCCTGCAAGCCTGCTCAAGTCGGCTGTTGGCAGTGCGCCCCGAAGGCGCGAATCATCAGTGGAGGAAGATTCCACCCGGAGAGTTGTCGATTGATCCGGTAGCTGACGAGCGGCTCGGCGGGTAACCGCATGGGCTGGAGCCTCGTGACAAAGGTCGCCTTTGGGCGGCTGAGCAATCCGGCGGGCCGTAACGTGAGTGAAGCCTGAGCAGGCCTCGAAAGTGACAATGCGGATGCCGACCCTCCTGCCATTTGGGGAAGGCCGCGTGAGCGGGGAAGCAATCGACACGCGCACCCGCTCGATCCGCCGGGGTAGTGGGCACGGCACGTCGGAAAGGTGGTTCGGGTAATCGGGGGAGACCCGTCACGGGCGAGGGTAGCGGCCTCAACGTCGCGACAGGCGACGGCCATGGCGGGAGTTGGACAGGGTCGTAGGAGCGTTGAGGCCGGGTAATGCCGGCGGAGCAAAGGGCCCTGACTTCTGGTGCGCTTTCGAAGATGGCGAGGTGAAGGTGATTGGCGATGAGCCTAGCAACACCGACAACGATCCGGACCCTTCAGAGAAAGCTGTACCGTAAGGCGAAGGCGGAGCCTGCCTTCCGCTTCTACCTGCTCTACGACAAGATTTACCGCGAGGACATCCTGCGACACGCCTATGCGTTGGCCCGAGCAAATGCGGGTGCGCCGGGCGGGACGGAATGACCTTTGCGCGGATCGAGGCGTCGGGCTTGGAGAGGTGGCTGGCGGGCCTGCGCGAGGAACTGGTTTCGAAGACGTACCGGCCCGATCCGGTGCGGCGGGTGTCGATACCGAAGCCGGACGGAGGCGAGCGACCGCTCGGCATTCCGACCATCCGGGATCGGGTGGTACAGACCGCCGCCAAGCTCGTGCTGGAACCGATCTTCGAGGCGGACTTCGAGGACAATGCCTACGGCTACCGCCCCGTTCGCGGAGCGGTAGACGCGGTCAAGGAAGTGCACCGGCTGATCTGCCGGGGCCATACCGACGTGGTCGACGCCGACTTATCCCGCTACTTCGATTCGATTCCGCACGATGAGCTTCTGCAATCAGTAGCTCGTCGCATCGTGGACCGGCACGTGCTCCGGCTGATCAAGCTGTGGCTGAAGGCGCCGATCGAGGAACGGGATGATGGCGACGGGACCCGGCGCATCGGTGGTGGCAAGAGCAACACGCGCGGCACGCCCCAGGGCGGCGTCGCGAGCCCACTGCTCGCCAACATCTACATGAATCGGTTCCTGAAGTACTGGCGGCTGACCGGGCGCGGGGAAGCGTTCCGTGCGCACGTCATCGCGTATGCCGACGACTTCGTCATCCTCAGTCGCGGATGTGCGGCCGAGGCACTGGCGTGGACGAAGGCGGTGATGACGCGGCTCGGGCTGACTCTCAACGAGGCCAAGACCTCGTTGAAGAATGCTCGGCAAGAACGCTTCGACTTCCTCGGCTACTCGTTCGGACCTCACCGTTACAAAGCGAACGGTCTTTGGTATCTGAGCGCGAGCCCGTCCAAGAAGAGCGTGCAACGGTTCAAGACGAAGATTGGCAATCTGCTGGTGCCTGGCAACAACGATCCGTGGCCCGAAGTACGCGACACGCTGAACAGGTCTCTGCTTGGCTGGTCGAACTACTTCTGCCACGGGACGCGCCGATCGGCATTCCGCGGCGTTGACCGATACGTCTATGAGCGCGTGCGCGACTTCCTCGCCAGACGGCACAAAGTGGCAGGGCGTGGCACACAACGATTCTCCTGTGACGTTGTCTATGGAGAACGCGGTCTGCTGCGTCTCGAACGCCTGCCCCTAACGGCCCCGCTGTGTGCCTCACGGTGAAACCGGTCGGAGAGCCGGATGCCTTAATCGGGCACGTCCGGTTCGATGAGCGGGGATGGGAAACGGAGCGTTGCCAAATGGCCCAAGCTACCGCGCCCATCCTCGACTTTACCTCAGCGACGTCCCGCGATGTCCGCTACAACGATCGCTTTTGGGGGTAGACCGGACATTGCGCGGACATGCCGCCATCGGCCGCTTTTGACCCAATGTATGGTCCGGCCGTGCGTCGCAAGAGGTTTTCGTCGAGTTGGCGGTGAGCGGTCTTGCATCAATGTATCCGGCCTCTGATTGGAGCTTGTTGTGCTCCGGGCCATCATGGATATCAGCGCGCGTGCGATCTCATTAGCGGACAGGCCTCGACTGGGCCATTTGGGTCACCAGTGTTCGCATGCGCCGGGAAGACCGATCCTCCATCTCGTCTCATCCTCTCGCAGACCTCGGCAGGTAAGGGTATCGAACTACGTCATCGCGTGTTCCTCATTTCGCGCTTCCGGGTCGTTCGGCATGTCGAGTGACGATCAAGCAGGTTGGGCGGCCGCCTCAGCGATCGTCCGCGCCTCGAAGTTGCGGCCGCGAGCCAGGACGCTCCAGGCGATGCGGGCCAGCTTGTTGGCGAGCGCAATCGCCAGCACGTTGTGGTGCAGCCGCTTCTTGGCCGCCTCGATCCAGGGCTTGAGCCCGTGGCGCTCCCAGCTCTTGGGTTTGATCAGCACGACCCAGGCCGCCTGCACGAACAGGACGCGCAGGTAGCGATTGCCGCGCTTGGATATCTTGCCCAGGATCGTGCGGTCCCCGGTCGAGATCTGCCTGGGAACGAGCCCCAGCCAGGCGGCGAAGTCGCGGCCTTTGGAGAACGCATCCCCAGCGCCGATCGCGGCCACCATCGCACTGGAGATGATCGGCCCGATGCCGGGCACGCTCATCAGCCGCTCGCAGCCGGCATCCTGGCGCGGCCAGAGCCTCGATCTCGCCCGACAGCCCCTCGATGCGCTCATCGAGCCGGCGCCAGTCGCCGGCCAGGTCCTCGATGACCCGCACCATGCGTGGCGACAGGACATCGGGTGGCGTGGCCAGGATGCGCGGCAGCTCGGCGCGCAAGAAGCGTTGCCCCTGCCGCACCGCAATGCCGCGCTCCAGCAGGAAGGCGCGGATCTGATTGATGATGCCGGTGCGCTGGCTGACCAGTCGCTCGCGCACGCGGTGCAGCGCCTGCAGGTCGAGCTGATCGGCGGTCTTCGTCGCCACGAACTTCATCGTCGGGCGCTGCACCGCTTCGGCGATCGCCTCCGCATCGCGGAAGTCGTTCTTCTGTCCCTTCGAGTAGGGGCGCACGTACTTCGCCGGCATCAGCCGGGCATCGTGGCCAAGCGCCTTGAGCTTGCGGCTGAGATGATGCGCGCCGACGCAGGCCTCCATGCCGACCAGGCACGGTGGCATGTTGGCAAACCGTGCTTCCACCTGGCCACGCGACCACTTCTGACGCAGCACGATTGCACCGCGCTGATCGAGGCCAACAACGTGGAACGAGTTCTTGCCGATATCGATGCCGACTACGGCGACTGCGGTGTTGAGCTGTCTCGGGCATGGCGTGCTCCTCGTCTTTGGCGCCCCTTGCCAGCTTCGATCGCTGGCGGGGCAGGAGCACGGCCGGACCATCCCATTA